>UEIJ01000023.1 GCA_900470195.1 Hyphomicrobiales bacterium
TCTGTATATTGCTGTTATAAGCATCAATCAGATAATATGTATTATGGAACTATCCGCACGATGATGTGCTGCGACGCCGTGACGGCGGATATGAGCGCTGCCCCCAGTCACAGACGAACGGCATGATGCAAATTGTTACAGGACCGCGCGCCAAAAGCGTGCATGTAACTTCTAGCGAATCAAGCCGGTTTCAGTGTCGTTTCAGCTGACATTCAAACGTCGCAAAGCGCGGGAATTAGGGCGTTTTTCGGGCAGATACGGCTGTATTCAAGCTTTGTAAGTTTGATGAAAACGAACCCCTCCGTACCAGAAAACGGACACTGAAATCGCTAAAGAAAATGTGAATACGTTAATTAAGTCAAAGCGTTGATAAGTCCTCTTGCAAGTGGCAAGCTTATCCATAAGATGCGGGACATTTCAAAAATTTCAAAGGAGGGGTTCTCAAATGTATCGTAAGTTTCTACTGACAGGTGTGTGTCTTCTGGCGCTCGCAGGGGTTGCTTCGGCTGAAGTCGTTCTCAATCGCGGCAACGACACCGATCCGGCAACGCTGGACCATCACCGTACCTCGTCGGTGGCTGAAGGCAACGTCCTGCGCGACCTGTACGACGGCCTGACCATCCAGAACGCAAATGGCGAAGCGGTTCCGGGCGTAGCGAAGTCCTGGGATGTTTCCGAAGATGGCACGGTCTACACCTTCCATCTGCGCGATGACGCAAAATGGTCGAACGGCGATCCCGTTACAGCCGGGGATTTCCAGTTCACCTTCCGCCGTCTGATGGACCCCAAGACAGCCGCCGGCTATGCCAGCATGCTGTTCATCATCAAGAACGCCGAAGACATTACCGGCGGCAAGAAGCCGACCGACCAGCTCGGCGTCGAAGCCGTCGATGATCATACGCTCAAGATCACGTTGAACTCCCCTGCTCCGTACTTCCTTGAACTTCTGACGCACCAGACCGGCTTCCCGCTGCACCAGAAGAGCGTCGAGGCCAATGGCGACAAGTTCACCACGCCCGGCAAGATGGTCACGAACGGCGCCTATATGCTGGAAAGCTTCACGCCAAACGACAAGATCGTCATGAAGAAGAACCCGCATTATTACGAAGCGGATCAGGTGAAGATCGACACCGTCAACTGGATACCGTTTGAGGATCGCGCGAGCTGCATGCGCCGTTTTGAGGCGAAGGAAGTGCAGATCTGCTCCGACGTTCCGGCCGAGCAGATGGACTATGTGAAGAAGAACCTTTCCAAGGAATTCCGCATGGCGCCATACCTGGGCGTCTACTACTTGCCGGTGAAGGGCAAGACCGCGGACAGCAAGCTGAAGGACCCGCGCGTCCGGCAGGCGATCTCCATGGCAATCGACCGCGACTTCATCGCCGATCAGGTCTGGCAAGGCACCATGTTGCCGGGCTATTCCATGGTTCCTCCGGGCATCGCCAATTATGTGAAGGATGCGCCGAAGCTCAACTATTCCGACGACATGCTGGAACGCGAAGACAAGGCCAAGGAACTGTTGAAGGAAGCCGGCGTCGAACCGAATACGCTTTCGGTCGAACTGCTTTATAACACCTCGGAAAATAACAAAAACACCATGGCCGCCATTGCCGACCAGCTTGGCAATATCGGCGTCAAGGCATCGTTGAACGAAACCGAAGGTGCGACCTACTTCAACTTCATGCGCGACGACGGTCCGTTTGACATCGCCCGTGCAGGCTGGATCGGCGACTATAACGATCCGCAGAACTTCCTGTTCATCAGCCAGAGCAATGTGAGCTTCAACTACTCCAAGGTGAAGAACGCCGATTACGATGCGAAAATGGCCGAGGCCGAGAAAATTCTTGACCTGAATGCCCGTGCAAAGGTTCTGGCCGAAGCCGAGCAGATCAAGCTCGATGAAATGAGCAATATCCCGATTCTATATTATTCGTCGCGCGCGCTTGTTTCGGACAAGATCGACGGTTGGAATGACAACCTGATGGACAGCCACAAGACGCGCTGGCTTTCGTTCAAACAATAAATTTTCAGCTCGGGCTGCGCTGACAGGCGCGGCCCTTTTTTCTTCCGGCTGTTCCGGAGGGCCCTCTTTTTCTGGGCAAACATTTTGTAAAATGCATATGGGAGTTTTTTTCATGGTTCGCGGAATTTTGATGTCAGGCGTTTGCCTGATGGCGCTCAGCGGTGCCGCATCGGCAGAAACAGTGCTCAACCGGGGCAACGATACCGACCCCGCCACGCTGGACCAGCAACACACGACCACCGTTTCAGAAGACCGCATCCTGCGCGACCTTTATGAAGGTTTGGTGGCGCATAACGATAAGGGTGAGTCTATTCCCGGTGCGGCCTCCTCGTGGGACATTTCCGAAGACGGCCTCACCTATACGTTCCACATGCGCGATAACGCCAAATGGTCGAACGGCGATCCTGTTACCGCTGGCGATTTCGAATTTACTTTCCGCCGCATCATGGACCCCAAAACCGCTGCCGGTTATGCCAGCGTCCTTTATGCCATCAAGAACGCGAAGGAAGTCGCAACCGGCAAGATGCCGATTGACCAGCTGGGGGTGAAGGCGCTTGACGACAAGACGTTGCAGATAACCCTGAACAGTCCTGCCCCATATTTTCTGGAGCTGCTTACTCATAATACCGGTTTTCCGCTCAACCAGAAAGCGGTCGAAAAGTTCGGCGACAAATTCACCCAGCCCGGCAATCTCGTGACCAATGGTGCCTACACGCTTGTCAGCTTTAATGCCAATGACAAGATTTCCATGAAGAAGAACCCCAACTACTGGGATGCTTCCAATGTGAAGATCGATGCGGTGAACTGGATCCCGTTTGAAGATCGTGCAAGCTGCATGCGCCGTTTCGAGGCGAAGGAAGTCGACATCTGTTCCGATGTTCCAGCCGAGCAGATGGACTATGTGAAGAAGAACCTGGGCGGCCAGTTCCGCCTCGCCCCCTATCTTGGCATCTATTATATCGACATCAAGGGCGAGCCGTCGAGCAAGCTGCGCGATCCGCGGGTGCGCCGGGCCATTTCCATGGCTATCGACCGGGAATTCCTCGCCGAAGAAGTCTGGCGTGGCGTGATGCTGCCAGCCAGCTCGATGGTGCCGCCCGGCATCGTGAATTATGTCAAGGACGCCCCGAAACTGGATTTCGCCAACGAGGACGTGCTGGACCGTGAGGACAAGGCCAAGGAATTGCTGAAGGAAGCCGGTGTCGAGCCGGGAAGCCTCTCGGTAACGCTGCGCTACAACACCTCGGAAAACCACAAGAACACCATGGCGGCAATCGCCAATATGCTGGGCAATATCGGCATCAAGGCGACCCTCGATGAGGTCGAGGGAACAACCTTCTATAATTACCTTCAGGAAAAGGGGATGTTCGACATCACCCGCGACGGCTGGATCGGCGATTACAACGATCCGAATTCGTTCCTGGAGCTTTTTACCACCGGCAATTACTTCAATTATGCCGAATGGTCGAACAAGGATTACGACGCGCTGATGGCGAAATCCGCAACGACGACCAATCTCTCTGACCGGGCGAACATCCTGGCCGATGCAGAGAAGGTTCTGCTCAGCGAGGGGGCCGTCGTGCCGCTGATGTATTATTCGTCCACCGCTCTCGTTGCCGACCGCGTTCAGGGTTACGAAAACAACCTCATGAATTCGCACGGCACGCGCTGGCTATCTGTTAAAAACTGAAATTAGAACAAACCTTTAGTGGGATTTGCCGGATCGTTTGCAGGCGGTCCGGCAAAGAAGGGACAAAGGACATGTTGAGCTATACGCTCCGACGATTGGGTAGTGCCATACCCACGATCTTCATCATCATCACGCTGACATTCTTCCTGATCCGGCTTGCGCCCGGCGGACCTTTCGATCTTGAACGGCCGATTGATCCTTTGATCCTGGAGAACCTCAAGAAAGCCTATAATATGGATGCGCCGCTCTGGCAGCAGTATCTGATTTATCTGGGCAATCTGTTGCATGGCGATCTCGGACCGAGCTTTACCCGGCGTGACTTCTCGGTGAACGATCTCTTCGCTTCCGGCCTGCCTGTCTCGATCATCCTCGGCACGCTCGGCCTTACCCTTGCCGCGATCATCGGAACCTTCCTCGGCACGCTTGCGGCGCTGAAGCAGAATTCACCCATTGATTATTTCGTGGTCGCTCTCGCCACTTTCGGCATCACCACGCCCAATTTCGTGGTGGCCCCCCTCCTCAGCCTGCTCTTCGGTGTCATACTCGGCTGGGTTCCGGCTGGCGGCTGGTCCTCTGCCAATATCACTTACTGGATATTGCCAGTCCTCACGCTCGCATTGCCGCAGGTGGGCGTTATCGCCCGTCTCGTGCGGGGCGCGACCATCGAGGCGCTGCGCGCCAACCATGTCCGCACGGCCCGCGCCTACGGGCTGCCGGCACGTGTGGTTGTCGGCGTTCACGCGCTGCGCGCGGCCATGCTCCCCGCCGTTTCCTATCTGGGTCCCACTGCGGCTGGCCTCCTCACCGGCTCGGTGGTGGTTGAAACCATTTTCGGCATCCCCGGCATCGGGCGCTATTTTGTGCAGGGCGCGCTCAGCCGCGATTACACGCTCGTCATGGGCACTGTCGTCGTCATTTCGATTTTCGTGGTTGTCTTCAACCTGATCGTCGATCTTCTTTATGCATGGCTTGATCCGAGGGTTCGTTATGACTGATCTGAGTGTACCGACGGAAACCGCCCGGCTCGAGGCGCCAAGCCGCTCGCTCTGGCAGGATGCCTGGCTGCGCCTGCGCAAGAACAGGGCCGCTGTCGCCAGCGCCATCGTTCTCATTGTGCTCGCCCTCGTGGGCGTTTTCGGGCCGATGATAAGCCCGCATCCCTATGACAAGATTTATCCCCAGTTCGTGCGCGTGATGCCGAGCCTCGAAGCCTATCCGCGCGCAGACACGATCATGCCGGGGCTCGAGCAGGTGCTGGCCCGGGCCCGGCTGAAAGCCGCCGGGGAGCCCGAACTGACCGGTAATGCGCTGGTAGTCAATGTAACGGCACAGCGCCCGACAGACGAGCGTGTGCTGCGTTATTTCGAGCGATCGGACCTGTTCAGCAATCCGAAGATCGAACTGGCGCAGGACGGACTTTCGGGCAAGCTGACGCTCAATGTCAGCCGCAACTACTTCCTGCTTGGCACCGATAATCTTGGCCGCGATCTGATGACCCGCATTTTCGTCGGCGTGCGCATGTCGCTTGCCATCGGCCTTTTGGCTTCCGCCATGTCGCTGATCCTCGGCGTGTCCTTTGGCGCCATCTCCGGTTATCTTGGCGGGCGCGTCGATAATGTCATGATGCGGTTCGTCGATATTCTCTATTCGCTGCCCTTCATCTTCTTCGTGATCCTGATGCTCGTCTTCTTCGGGCGATCCATCTTCATCATCTTCATCGCCATCGGCGCGACGGAATGGCTGGACATGGCGCGCATCGTGCGCGGGCAGACCTTGAGCCTCAAGCGGCAGGAGTTCGTTCAGGCGGCGGAAGCGCTTGGCGCGACGCGACGCGGCGTTATCACCCGCCACATCATTCCCAATGCGCTCGGCCCGGTGATCGTCTTCGTCACGCTTCTGGTGCCGAAGGCGATCCTTCTCGAAAGCCTTCTCTCCTTCCTCGGCCTCGCCGTGCAGGACCCCCTCACCTCTCTGGGGCTGCTTATTTCCGAAGGCGCCCAGAACATGCGCGGCGCAAGCTGGCTGTTGATCTGGCCTGCCGCCACCCTGACCATCATCCTGTTTGCGCTGAACTTCCTTGGCGATGGTCTGCGCGACAGCCTTGACCCGAAGGATCGCTGAGATGACGAATGAAACCATTCTGAGTGTGCGCGACCTCAAAGTCACTTTCGACACACATGACGGGCCGGTTCAGGCGGTGCGCGGCATCGACCTCGACGTGAAAGCCGGCGAAACCATCGCCATCGTGGGCGAATCCGGTTCCGGCAAAAGCCAGACGACCATGGCCATGATGGGGCTTCTGGCCCATAACGGCAGGGCGACGGGACAGGCGCTCTATCGCGGGCAGGACCTTATCGGCATGTCCGACAAGCAGCTGAACCGGATACGCGGCGCCAGGATCACGATGATCTTTCAGGAGCCGATGACGTCGCTCGACCCGCTCTACCGGATCGGCGACCAGCTGGCTGAACCGCTGCGCTATCATCGCGGGCTGAGCAAGAAGGATGCGCGCCCGCGCATTCTGGAACTGCTGAAGCTGGTCGGCATTCCGGAGCCGGAGCGCCGTATCGACAGCTATCCTTATGAACTGTCGGGCGGGCAGCGTCAGCGCGTCATGATCGCCATGGCGCTGGCCAACGAGCCGGACATCCTGATTGCAGACGAGCCGACGACCGCGCTCGACGTCACCATTCAGGCGCAGATTCTCGACCTGCTGGCCGACCTCCAAAAGAGGCTCGGCATGGCGGTGGTCTTCATCACGCACGATCTCGGCATCGTGCGGCGCTTTGCCGACCGGGTCTATGTGATGCGTTCCGGCGAAGTCGTGGAAACCAACGATACGGAGAAGCTTTTCACCGCGCCGGAGCATCCTTATACGAAAATGCTGCTCGACGCCGAACCGGAGGGCGAAAAGGCCCCGCCCCCGGCAGAAGCGCCGGTGCTCCTCCGGGCCGACAATGTGAAGGTCAACTTTCTCATCAGCAAGCCTTGGCTGGGCGCCGCCAGCTATCTGACGGCGGTCAACAATGTTTCGCTGACGCTGAAGCAAGGCCAGACTATCGGCATCGTCGGGGAATCCGGTTCAGGCAAGTCCACGCTTGGACGCGCCATCCTGCGCCTGCTCGATTCCGAAGGACGCATCGCCTATCTCGGGCAGGAACTGCCGCGCGAGGCTCAGGCCATGCGACCGAAGCGCCGCGAATTGCAGCTGGTCTTTCAGGACCCGTTCGGTTCGCTCAGCCCGCGCATGACTGTCGGCCGCATCATCACCGAAGGGCTTCTGATCCACGAGCCTAACCTTTCGGCAAAGGAACGCGATCGCCGTGCGCAGGAAGCGCTGAAGGAAGTCGGTCTCGATCCGGCCATGCGCAACCGCTACCCGCACGAGTTTTCAGGCGGCCAGCGCCAGCGCATCGCCATTGCGCGCACGATGATCCTCAAACCGCGCGTGATCGTTCTCGATGAGCCGACAAGCGCGCTCGACCGCTCTGTGCAGAAGCAGATCGTCACGCTGCTGCGCGATCTGCAGAAAGATCACGGGCTTTCCTATCTTTTCATCAGCCACGATATGGCCGTCGTCCGCGCGGTGGCGGACTATGTGATCGTGATGAAGAACGGAAAGATCGTCGAACAGGGCGATACCGAACAGGTCTTCGATCATCCCCGCGAGGACTATACCAAAGCGCTGATGGCGGCGGCGCTCAGCGAAGAGCGCTTCGGCACATAACGAAGAACTGTCGAATAGAAGGGCCTGATGTCAGGCCCTTTTTCCTGCGAAAAACTCAAGCGACGCTGTGCAGCTCAGTGCATACCTTGTTGCGGCCCAGATGCTTGGCGCGATAGAGCGCGGCGTCCGCCCTGCGAAAAACTGTCTGTAAATCAGCATCTCCCGGCGTGCAGAAAGCAATGCCCGCGCTTGTCGTCGTAGAAAAATCTCCGGCCAAAGCTTCAAAAACTGTCGCTGCAAAGGCTTTGCGGATCGCCTCGGCCAGAGCGAGAACCTCGCTATTCTGTTTCTGCCTCAGGACCAGCACGAACTCCTCGCCGCCGACGCGGGAAATCAGGGCCTCGCCTTTGGCATGACTGCGCAGAACGTCGGAAAAGGTCCCCAGCACCTGATCGCCGACAATGTGGCCATGCGTATCGTTGATGGATTTGAATGCGTCGAGATCGAAGATCACGACGGAATCCCCGAGCTGCAATTCATTGTCGGTCAGCACATCGTAAAGGGCACGCCTGTTCAGCAATCCGGTCAGGCTGTCGGTGCGTGCATCGTTGGCATGGCGGCGCGCAATGCGTGACTGGGTGAAATTCAGCGACAGGGCGCCGATGCCCGTGATCCCGATGATGGCCATCAAGGCATTGATGTCTTCAGCCCAGTTGCTGGGGATCGCAGTCATCACCCATTGCCTTTCGTGCAGGATCACCGCACCGCAAAGGAAGAATGTGAGCGCCGTCAGGACATAGAGAGCAATCATGCCCGTGACGGGCACCGGTGCTTCCCGGTAGACATGGAAATATTCCTTCGCCGTCAGCAGGAGCAACAGGGCCGAGGTCAGATTGAAGATCGCCGTTCCGGTTCCGGTCTGCCCTGCCAGAATGGGAAGGACCGTGGCGCAGACGACAGCAATCGCCAGAAGAAACAGAAAGCGGCTGCGAACCGCACGGCCGGAAATCTGCCGCGAACCGAGGATCAGCAATACGAAGCCGATGCTTTCCAGGCTGAAGGCAACAACGGATGCGGTAGCCAGCGGCCAAGGCCCTGCATAATAGAGCACGGCCCCTGCCCCCAGCAGGATCATGCCGAGGCAACCCCACAACAGGAACCTGTCGTGCGAGTTCTGGTACCAGACGCTCAGGATCGTAAGGGCGACCGCCAGAGAGCAGATACCTGCTGCAAAAAACAAGGTGTTCTGGTCGAGTCCCAAGTAGCGTTCCCCCCGCCGCACGTCCGTTGCGCGACCAAGTGTAAATCAGCTGTCGATAATAAGCGATAAGCAATATGCTCATATTGAGCTGGCAGAGGCGCGATTGACGACACATCTATACAGAAGAGACGCGCTATAGTTAATATTCGCCGCATCGGGCCATAGGTAAGAGGAGGACGCAGGGTTGAAAATTGCATTGATTGCGGGCAGCCTGACGACACTTGCGGCTGCATCGTCCTTCGCCGGCGAACAGACGATCGAAGGCGTGGGGCTCGGCAGGGAAATCACCTGCACGTCTGGCGATGTCGGTATCTATGGCGCCGAAAACACAATCAAGCTCGTGGGAGATTGCGGCCACATCACCATTCATGGCGTTTCTCATACCGTGACCTTTGAAAAGGCGCGGCAGCTTTCGATTTCCGGCACGAACAATACGGTTTCCGGCGGAGCAACGCAAAATCTGGTCGTTGAAGTGTCCAATAATGAAGTTACCGCCACCTTGAAGGACGATGCGGAACCTTCGTCGCTTGCCGTTTCAGGCGCGGAGAATATCGTTAATGTGAAGGTGGACGGACCTTCGCAGTTCGACGTCAGCGGCGCGAACCATCAGGTGACGTGGTCCCTTGCCGGTGGCTCCACCGAACCCACGATCTCGATTTCCGGCGCGGATAATGATGTAACCAAAGCAGAATAGAGCCTGCGCGATGCCGTTATGAAGCGCCGCGCAGGCTTTCGGGACTACGCTGCCAGCGAAGCCATGTCGATGACGAAGCGGTAGCGCACGTCGCTCTTCAGAACGCGTTCATAGGCTTCGTTGACGTCCTGAATATTGATCTTCTCGATTTCGGAAACGATGTTGTGCTGGCCGCAGAAGTCCAGCATTTCCTGTGTTTCCTTGATCGAGCCGATCATCGATCCGGCAAGGGACCTGCGACCGGGAATGAGCGAGAAGGCATGCACCGGCACCATATGTTCCGGAGCACCGACAACAACCATCGTGCCGTTTACCTTGAGCAACGCCAGATAGGCATTCCAGTCGATGGCGACGCCCACCGTGCAGATGATGAGATCGAAGGTTCCGGCCAGCTTCTCGAAGGTGGCCTGGTCGCTGGTGGCATAATATTCATGAGCGCCGAGCTTGAGGCCGTCTTCCTTCTTGGAAAGCGACTGGCTCAGAACGGTTACATGAGCGCCCATCGCATTGGCAAGCTTGACACCCATATGCCCGAGCCCGCCCATGCCGATGATCGCGACCCGCTTGCCCGGCCCTGCATTCCAGTGGCGCAGCGGCGAATAAAGCGTAATGCCCGCACAAAGCAGTGGGGCTGCCGCATCGAGGGGAAGATTGTCGGGCATGGAAAGGACATAGCCTTCCTTGACGACGATATGGTCCGAATATCCGCCCTGCGTCCGTCCCTTTCCTTCCGCATCGAAGGTGTTGTAGGTCTGGACGAGGCCGGGAAGATACTGCTCGTTGTCGACGTCGCGGGTGGCGCAGCCGACACAGGAATCCACGAAGCAGCCGACGCCTACCTTGTCGCCCACCTTGAACTTGGTGACAGCATCGCCGACGGCAGTGACGACGCCTGCGATTTCATGCCCCGGAACGATGGGATAAACGGCATTCTTCCATTCATTGCGAACGGTATGGATGTCGGAATGGCAAACGCCGCAATACTGGATCGAGATGACCACGTCATCCGCGTTGGGTTCGCGCCGTTCAAACGTGAACGGAACCAACGGCTCATCTGCATCCGTAGCAGCATAACCTCTTGCTATGGCCATGATAGACTCCATTTATTGGATTGGGGAAGCAGTCGGAATATGCCGGAGACGCGGATAGAAGCGGTAGACCGATCCTGCAAGCTTCTTGCACGATCCTGCAAAACTGCCTGCTTCACGATTGCGACACATGCCTCCCTGATAGATAATTACTGTATTCCATCTTATCCGAAGCGGATCATCCATGACGTCACTGACCGACACCTATGAGGAGCTGGCCGCTCTTGCGGAGCGTTTTACCGCAAAGGACGGTGAATACCGTACGCCAATCGAAGGTCTGGGGATAAGCAGGCGGACGACGCCGAGCATACCGTGCCACAGCAGCTATCGTCCCTGCCTTGCCATGGTGCTGCAAGGCGCAAAATCGCTGCGCCTCGGTTCCGAAACGATCAACTACACCAAGGGCGAATATCTGGTGACGTCGCTGGACCTGCCGGTCACATGGCGGGTGGTCGAGGCGAGCCCGGAAGCGCCGCATCTGTGTCTCGCTCTCGCCATCGACAGCGAGAAACTGACCGACCTGATCGGACGTGTCGATGTTCGCAGACGAATGATGACCGATGGCGATCAATGGGGGATCACCGTCAATGCGGCGCCCGCGGGTTTGCTGGATGCGGTCTTGCGCCTGCTGCGCCTTCTCGACAATCCCGACGACATTCCCGTGATGGCGCCCCTGATCGAGGAGGAAATCCTCTATCGCCTTCTGACAGGTCCGGGCGGCGAGCGACTGATCAACATTGCAACCGCCGACAGCCAGGCCAACCGTATAGCGCGGGCCATCGCATGGCTTCGGCAGAACTTTGCCGCGCCACTGCGGATCGAACAGCTCGCCGAGCACGTCAATATGAGCGCGTCGTCGTTTCATCATCATTTCAAGGCGATCACGGCGATGACGCCGGTTCAGTATCAAAAACAGCTTCGCCTCAACGAAGCGCGCAGGCTGATGCTGGTCGAGCGGCTGGATGCCGGTACGGCGGGCCATCGCGTAGGCTATCAGAGCCCGTCGCAGTTCAGCCGGGAATACAGCCGCTTCTATGGAAACCCGCCCATGCGCGACATCGAAGCAGCCTGAATGGCAAAACGGCGGAACTTTCGTTCCGCCGTTCTCTAGGCCGTAGACTCATAACGATCTGATCCAAATTCTTGCTGCTGCCAATTTGACAGCGGCGAGAAAGTTCATCGGGTTTTTGTCGTAACGGGTGGCGATGCCTCTGAACTGTTTGAGTTTGCTGAAGAAACGTTCAACGAGATTGCGCTGTCGGTAAACCCATCGGCTGAAAGGGAAGCTTCCCTTCCGATTGCTCTTGGCAGGAATATTGGCCCATGCCTGCCGTTTCTTTGCAAATGCTCTTATAGCGTTGGTATCGTAGGCCTTGTCCGCCAGCAGGATCGCCCCCTTGGAGATTGTCTGTAACAATGGTTCTGCCACGCGGCCATCATGGGCTTGGCCGGCTGTGAGTACGAGGCGGATCGGTCGACCATCGGCATCAACAACTGCGTGGATTTTGGTGGTCAAGCCGCCACGGGAACGTCCCATGCAGCCATCGAAAGCCTTGGAAATCTCGCCCAGAACATGATCCCAGACACCCGCCTTGCGCCATCGCACGAACCGGTTGTAGCAAGTGGTATACGGACCATATTGATCCGGAACGTCTGCCCATGGCGAGCCTGTCCGGAACCGCCATAAGATGCCGTTGATCACTCGACGGTCATCAACCCGTGGCACGCCACGCGGCTTGTTCGGCAGTAGCGGCTGGATTATAGCCCACTCGAAATCGGTCAGATCAAAACGCCGACAGGTCATAAATCGCCTCCTTCAAATAAAAGCCCTTGAATCATGAACTGTGCGTAGGAGAAAGTGATTTTGAGCTGCTTGGAATCGCGCTCGTGTATAAGACACAAAGGCTTGAGGACTAATGGCTGAAGTGCACCGAACTGCTGCATCCCTCCGCTTTCACGGGGACGATCTCGATCCAGAAGAGATATCACGCATTCTTGGGGTGCAGCCGACGAAAGGCGTGAAAAAAGGCGGCACTTGGACTACACCTAAAGGGAAAGAAATTGTGGCTTGGAGCGGCTACTGGATGCTTTCCGCACCCGATGAAAGTCCTGGCGAACTCGACAAGCAGGTTGCCACACTCTTTGCCGCCTTGAGCACGGATTTGAAGGCGTGGAGAGCATTATCCTTACGCTTCCGGGGAAACATATTCGTGGGCCTGTTCCTCTCAGGCTTTAATGAGGGCCAAAGCCTTTCTCCAGCCACAACCTGCGCGATCGGACTGCGTGGATTGGAACTCGACTTCGACATCTACAGCGGTGCCGACTTGGATGAGACGACCGTTCGAAGGCATCTTTTATGAGTTTACGACCTAAAGAACATCCCGAAAAGTGTGAAACGGTTTTCGGAAAAGATGCGCGTCAAAACAAAGAGACAGAGCGCCGATCTGATCCAATCAGATCGGCGTTCTATTGTCAGTGGGTCTGGCTGTTGCGGACCGCGGCAACATCCGCCGCCTTCACCGCCCCTGCGCTGTTGCCCCATGCGGAGCGAACGAAGGTGGCCAGTTCGGCAACTTCGTCGTCCGACAGACGGTCGGCATAGCCCTGCATGACCAGGCGCATCGGACGCTTCGCCGTGGACGGAACCTCGGCGCCGTGCAGGATGATCGAGATCAGCGGCTTCGTTTCCGAACCTGTCACCAGATCATTACCAGCAAGCTCAGGGAAGATTCCCGGCGCGCCCCTGCCCGTCACGAAATGGCAGGCAGCACAGTTGTCGATGTAGAGGCGCGCGCCAAGCGGCATATCCGGGGAAGCATCCGTCAGCATCTTTGTCGTTGCTTCACCGGCGGCATCAGCCGGAGCGGCTGGCAACGCCTTGGACGCCTTCACGGCAAAGTCCTGCGGCACTTCAACGGCAGCACCGTCAATTCCCTTCAGGAATGCAGCGATTGCCAAATTGTCGGCATCGGTGAGATGCTGCAGCGAATGTTCGACCGCGAGGCCCATTTCGCCATTGGCCGTGGAGTAGGAATTGCGGCCTGTCGCGAGATAGGTGGCCAGTTCCTCGATCGACCACTTCTGCGGAGCGGAATTTGCGCCGCGCAGCGACGGTGCGTTCCAGCCATCGACGACACCGCCGGTGAGGAAATCCTTGTCGCCCGCCTGCGTGCCGCTCTGCGCCATCAGCGGATTGCGCGGGCTGTGGCAGGCGGCGCAGTGAGCCGGGCCCTCGACCAGATACTGGCCGCGATCCTGCGCTTCCGACTTGCCTGCGGCCTTGAAGCCCGCCTCCTGACCGAGAGCCAGCCAGTTCCATGCACGAATGCCGAAACGCATGTTGAACGGGAAGCCGAGCTTGGTTTCCTGAACGACATTGTTCACCGGCTCCACCTGATGCATGAAATAATCATACAACGCGCGGACATCTTCCTCGGTCAGCTTGCGATAATTCTCGTAAGGCATTGCCGGATAGAGATGCGAGCCATCGGCACGAATGCCGTCATAGAGAGCGGCGCGGAACTGGTCGAGCGTCCAGTTTCCGATGCCGGTTTCCTTGTCCGGGGTAATGTTGGTCGTCCAGATCGTGCCCATCGGGCTTGCAATCGGGCGTCCACCGGCAAAAGGTTTGCCACCTTCCGCCGTGTGACAGGCCATGCAGTCAGATGCGTACATGACATACTGGCCCTGCCCTTCGGCGGGCTTCCAGTCCGCGGCAAGTTCCTTCGTCGGCTTCGTCAGCTGTACCGGCACGAAGATGAAGGCCAGCAGCGCGACAATTCCAATGACGACGAGAGCGCCGATTATGCGAAGAAAAGTTTTCATCACCATTCTCCTCAGATCAGCGGACGCGGATTGGACAGGTATTGCGTGCGGATCGCATGCGCGGTCGAATAGGCAAGCCCGCCGAGAAGCCCCGTCGGATTGTACTGCGTATTCTGCACGAAATTACCCGCGCCGGTCAGGAACACATTGTGCTTGTCCCATGCCTGCGAATAGCGGTTGACCACGCCCTCGCGCGGATTATCCGACATGATATGGCCACCCGTATTGTGCGTCGTCTGGTATGGGCGCACGTCATATTGCGCGCCTTCCTTCTTGAAGGACGACTGCATCAGGTCCGGATTCATCGTCTTGGCCAGCGCTTCCATTTTGGTCTTCATGTACTGGGTCATCCGGATATCGTTCGGATTCCAGTTGAAGGTCATGCGCATGAGCGGACGGCCATGGCGGTCCTTGTAGGTCGGGTCCAGATCGAGATGGTTTGTCCGGTAGGACATATGCGAGCCGTGGCTGCCGATCGACATGGAATGGCCGTACCATTCGGCAATGGCCTTTTTCCACGCGCCACCCCAGGCCGGCGTACCGGATGGGAGCGACATGCTGCGGATAGGCTGGCCGTTGGTCTGGCCCGCGCGCCAGTACGAACCGCCGATGAAGCCTTCCCGTCCGAAGTCGATCTGGTTGACGCCGAAATCATCGATGCACATGCCGTTCGCGCCGGTGCCGATGAACGGATTGAACTCTTCATCCTTGAAGAAGAGCGTCACGCCGCCATTCATCTGGTAGGCATAGTTGCGCCCGGTGACGCCCTCGCCCGTTACCGGATCGTATGGCTGACCGATGCCAGACAGAAGCGCCAGATGCACGTTGTTGAGCGAGAAGGACGCAAGGATGACGATATCGGCGGGCTGGAAGACTTCCTCCTGCGTCGCTTCATCGAAATAGGTCACGCCGGTGGCGGTCTTGCCGTCCGGCGCCATCTCGACGCGCAGAACTTCCGACTCCGTGCGATAGGAGAAGTTCGGCATACGCTTCAGCGCATCCAGAATTGCCGTCTGCGGCGACGACTTGGAATACTGGTAGCAGCCGAAACGCTCGCAGAAGCCGCAGTGATTGCACGGCCCCATCTGCATGCCATATTCGTTGACATAGGCGGTCGAGGCAATGCCGCCCGGCGATGGGAACGGGTGATACCCCATGCCCTGGGCCGCGTCGGCAAATTTCCGTCCGTCCCAGGTCGTGTGCATCGGCGGCATCGGATAGTCATTGGAACGCCAGCCCTCGAACGGATTGCCGCCTTCAACGACCTTTCCCTTGAGATTGCCCGCCTTGCCGGAAATGCCCGCGACGCGCTCGAAACGGTCGAAGAAGGGCTCCAGTTCGTCATAGTGGATCGGGTAATCGCCGAGAAGCATGTCTTCGGGAATGATCTGCTCGCCCCAGCGTTCCTTTACGTAGGAGCGCAGGCGCAGTTCTTCCGGCTGCGGACGCCAGTTGAGACCGTTCCAGTGCGTGCCTGCTCCGCCGACGCCATTGCCGGGCAGAAACGAGCCGAAGCTGCGATACGGCAATGCAACTTCGTCGGCGTTGCGGCGGATCGTGACGGTCTGCTGGCTGGCGCGCTGCATCATCTTCAGGCGCACGCCGTATTTCAGCTCGTCGATCATGTTGGGATATTTGAAATCCGGGACCGTGTTCTGGTCATGCCCGCGCTCAAGCGCGACGATCTCAAGCCCTTCCTGCGCCAGTTCCATGGACAGAATGGCTCCGGTCCAGCCGAGGCCGACCACAACCACGTCTTTTTTCTTTTCCTGACGTGCCATTGTTAAGCCCTTTCGCCCTTGATCGAAACCGGGCCCAGCGGGTAGCGGACGTTGTAGCGTTCGACCCATTCCTTGTAGCTGCCGCGCGCACCGGGGAAGCCGATATAGCTCCACGCCTGCATGCCGTGATTGCCGCCATACATCGGATCGGCGAAATAGCCTTCCTTGGTGTTCTGCAAGAGAAGCGTGAAGAAGTCGCGCAGTTCAGGCTGCAGGCCAACCTCCCCTTTCTGGAGCGAGGTCAGCGCCGCATCCTGCTGTTCCGCAGTCAGGGCGGAGAAAGCCGCGCCGTACTTCTGCTCGCACCATGCGTTGAACGCGGGAATGCCCTGCCGGTAAATCTGCGCCGGGTTGAGCGGAGTCTGCCAGCCGCGCGTCGGATCTGCGGACGGATCGTGGGGACCGACCATGTACCAGTCATCCGCACGGCCGAAATCGCCGGCGAGCTGGAGATCGATGAATACGGGAACACGGGCTTCGATGGCGCCGGGGCCGTCGCCTTCGGACGGTATCAGTCTTGCCGTGGCGGCAAGAACGAAAGCCCATTCGACTTCATTGAAATACTGGCGTTCATATTGTTCGAGTGGAACCGGGGGAGTTTGCGGTTCCGCTTTTGCTGAGACAGCGAGCCCTGAAAGCATCACACTTGCTGCGGAGGCTTTCAGAAAACTGCGACGACTCGGATATCCGGGGAGGTCGGTCATTGTCGTTTCCTGCCGATCTGGTGGGTAAGACTTTTTGAGGTGTTTCCGAGAAAATTCCACGATACGCAGACGAGAAACATACACGCTGGATACACATACCTCCAGAATAGTTCAAATATCTTGTACCCTAGTTGTGCATAACTATGCTCGGTTCTCCATAAAACCGTGGACTCGGCCCGTTCGGGAAAGCCCCGCAGATGACCAAAAACCGGCTTGATGAAGCCGGTTCATGCGCCATTTTCACAATCACGTGAATGCAAGACTTGCCCACCGAATATTGCCCTGCAACGCGCTCCGCCCGCTTCGGCAGGCAGAATTCACGTTGCCAGCCCGGAACCGGCACAGGCTTTTCACGTTGAAAGCGGTGGCTGAAAGAGGCCATTATGGTGCTGTCGTGGTCTCCGCACGACGGGAGTGAAACGAAGGAAGGTCAGAAAAATGAAGGCACGCACAGCGACCGTCGGTGATCTTGAGAGCGTTTTTCATGACCTTTCGAGGCGCATGGCAATCGAATACATTGCCGCGGGCAAGGATACCAAAGCCGCCTATGACAACCTGATGATGAACCTGCGGGAAGGCCGTGCACATGCCTTGCTGCAAAACGACAAGGTGGTGGCAATCATCGCGTGGCACGAGGCTGACGGCGCTACCGACACGCTCTTTGCGGCGAAGGAAGAGTTCTTCAACCGCAACACCGTGCGCTTCTGCAAGCAGCATATCCGGCAGATTCAGGCGCTGGCAGGCGATTTGCCCGTCCATTCGCGAAGCTGGCTCGACCGTTCGGACATCGTGAAATGGTTCCGGATCATCGGTTATGAGGAAAAGGGTACTGAAAACGGTGCCCGGCTTTTCGAACTGCCCGCCCCCAATGACGCAATAGTCTCTGCATGATTTTCGCCACCGGCGCAATTCCGGTGGCACCCGAGGCAAAAGCAAAATCCGACTGCAAAGCCGTCAAACTTGAGAAGTCTGTTCCTTGATGGAGAAGACTTCGTAGCTCACCATCACATCATGGACACGAGCTATATCTATATCGCTATCGCCCTGCTTCCGTTTCTGCTCTGGAGCACGATCATCGTCATGCTGTCGGAACTGGATGTCGACGCCGGTTCTGCGGATGGGGAGAGCTTGGGCGATGATCGCCCGACCGACGACCAGATGGCGGATGTCGTCACCATTCCCTACGGTCTGATCTTCCCGCTTTATTATCATACACCGACCGTATCCCGCGAAATCGGTTGACCTCGATCCGGACGCGGGATGGTTCGCAAACGCCATTCCGGCGTTCTGACGCCCTCGCCTAACGTATTAATTGCACCAAGACGTCAATTTCTCCCGCGCTTTTAACCTATTCCTGACGATCAGCCGTTATCTGAAGGGGTGTTCAGAGCCGATCGGGGGAAATCATGGCTTGGAAATTTATGCTTGCAAGTACCGTCCTTGCTGTAGCCCGGACGATGCCACGGGTATTCGTCGCGCCGAAAGGACCGGCCGTGGTCTCCGACAATGCGATGGAAATGGAACTGAAACCTGCGCCAATCAATCCTGACTGGGTGCTGGATGGCAATCCGCAGGCCCGTTCCAGCGAGCAATCGGCAAGCAATGATGGAGCCGCCTACACCGCCATCTGGGATTGCACCGCAGGCACCTTCCGCTGGTATTTCGGCTGGGACGAGACCGTCTATATACTTGAGGGCGAAGTCCACGTCACCGATATGGACGGCGGCACCCGCACCTTGCGGGCGGGCGACGTTGCCTATTTCCGCGGCGGCACATGGGCAACCTGGAAAATCGACAACTATCTGCGGAAGGTCGCCTTCATGCGGCGAACTTTGCCGGCACCAGCTTCATTCATTTACCGGGCAAGCGACGCCGCGAAACGCCGGCTGGGACGCCGGAAGAGCGGTGCCCTTAACTGATTGCGCCTTCGCGGACCCCGCATGCCAGATTGACGGGAAGCCTCACTTTTCATTATAAATCCACGATGGCTTTCGCCATACGTGATGGGAATGGGGTTCTCCCGAAACCGCCGGCAACTGGCTGATGACTCCTGCTTGAATTGAAACAGGAGAAGAGCGCGCCGCAATCGCCCTCGAAGCAGTATCTGATCAAGCTTCGAGATGCAGGGAGTGAGCCTCTATCCATTATTGAATGGACACAAAACAATGCAAGCAACCCTCATTGTGGCCCTCGGCGGAGCGGTCGGAAGCGTTGCGCGATATTGGCTGGCTCTTTTGATGCTGCCGATAAGCCGCCAACTTCCCTGGGGCACCATCGTCATCAATATTATCGGCTCGTTTGCAATCTCGTTCTTCGGCGCGCTGACGCTGGAACAAGGCCGCTTTCCTGTACCCGAAATCTGGCGCATCGCCTTCATGATCGGCGTGTGCGGCGGCTTCACCACCTTTTCGTCGTTCAGCCTGCAGACAATGGACCTCCTCCGCACTGGACAGCCGGGCAAGGCGCTTTTCAATATCGGTTTTTCAGTCGTATTGTGCCTCATCGCCGTATGGCTCGGGCTGCTTGCCGCCGAACGATTGAATAGCGGTATCGAACAGGTCGCGCAGAACGCGATCGAAGAAGAAGCTTCCTGAGCGTTTTCAGCTGCGTCACATCCTTAAGCCGGTTTCCAGGCTTTGTCAGCTATCGAAACCACGAACTCGCACATGACAGCGCGGACCGCCCACGGACGATACCATCTGGGAGAAGATAGTCTCGCAATACGAAATTATTACTCCCACGATGAGCATTCCCACAGTGTAAAATGAATTACTGGCACAATACTTTGCTTCATGGTATTATTGAAAGATATTTATATTTTAGGATTAACGAATATGGAATTTGAAACATTCTCCGTTATCCAATCTATTGCGTTACTTGCGGTGGTCATAGTGATAATGTTCATGATTTTTATTGGCATCAACACCAATGGGACATTGTGAATATTTTCGGATCACTTTCGCAAAGCTGCCGATCCGATATTGCGTGCTTGACCGCAACAAATGCCTGTACTTAACAACACGTGTGTACAGCCTCGACCACGGGCGGCACGCTTGATCTGGGGAACGTGGGTGGGGACTGGCGGAGGGGGTGGGATTCGAACCCACGGTACGATCTCTCGCACGCCGGTTTTCAAGACCGGTGTGATATTATTGATTATCTTGACATTTTTTGTATCAAAATCCATATTGTTGCAGGATTGTTGCAATAATGGACGAAAACGGCGATGTCGAGCCTTGTAAAACGTAATGGACGATGGACAGCTACGGCACGACTGCCGGATACCTTCAAAGGCCCGGCTAAGTCGAAATCCATCAGCCAGACCTTCATTAAAAAGTCTGATGCAAGATTGTGGTTGGAGTCAACTGAATCCGCCATGAAGTTGGGAACCTGGGCTGATCCGCGTCTTGAGACCAAACAATTCGGTCCTCTCGGCTGGCCGGATAAGTCTCTCAAAGATGCGATAGAAACCTACCGTGACGAAGTTACACCAGAGAAAAAAGGATCATCGCAGGAAGTCGCTATGCTCAATATGCTGGCACGTCAGGATTTCGCGAAGAAGAAAATCCGTGAGCTTGCCGTCAGCGATTTCGCTGAATATCGCGATGCGCGAAAAAATGAAGGTCGCGCTGCTTCAACCATCCGTAATAATTTGAATACGGTATCCGCCATTTACGAATGGCTTATCCATGAAAAGGAGGTTGATATCGCAAATCCTATTGCGAGCCTCCGAAAACGCAAGCGTGGCGTTCCTCAACCACATGGGCATCGTGAGCGTCGGCTGAAGCCCGGAGAAGAGGCAAAGATCACCAAGGCAATAGCAGAAATCAAAGGCCCGGTTGGACGTCAATGGGAGGTCCTGTTTCCACTTCTTTTAGACACGGGCATGCGCCTTGGAGAAGCTCTATCCATCAAGTGCGGTTGGGTTCGGCAACAGGAGGGTTTCATTGTTATTCCGGACAGCAAGAACGGCAGCAAACGTTATGTCGCCATCTCTGATCGCTCATACAACAAACTATTGGATCACATCGAAAAAGAGCCTGACGACAGTTTAGTTTTTCGATTCAGCAAGTGGACGGCTAAAAATACATGGCGTTCAAAAATTACTGTCGATGCAAAGTCTCCTGACCTCCGCATTCACGATCTCCGCCACGAGGCGCTTTCGGTAATGGCTTCACGGGGTGCTGATTTGAAGACCTTAATGAGACAATCAGGCCACAAAACAGTTGCGGTCTTGATGAGATACCTGAATCCGACGCCTGAAGAGCAGAGAGCCAGATTGTTTCCAACGCAAGAGCCTGTTGCACCTGCTGAAGCTGAAGAAGACAAATTCAATGAAACGATGAAAATGATCGATGGCACTGTAGACCCAGATATTCACCTCGGTTTCTAGAAATCTTAAGAAGATACGTCGATCAACCATCCGGTAATGCATATCCTAATTACTGCATACAATACACGCCATTTATAAAGTTGAAAATGCCGCCCAACCTTTATGGCTGGGCGGCAAGTCTAGGTCTTCAGAGTGCCCAAAGACCTATCATGGAAATCGCAATGTTTGTTTACTGAGGGATCATTTGCGATTTCCAATCGGGAATTAGAAACTCACCTTCAATGCCGCATTGAAACCATTCCGCTGAGAGCCCGATCCGAACTGGCCGCTGTATGAAACGCCCAACGTGGCATCCTTCGAGAGTGCGAAATCCAACCCGGCTTCGATGATAGCTGTGTCCTTGGCTATCGGCGCACCAGCAACAGTGAAAGCGTCCGAGCCAACAAAGCTGGCCGTTGAAACGGGGTTCACGTCACCAGCTGCATGTCGCCATCCAAGATCGGCGCGAGCGGTCGTCGGGATGGTTCCGAGATCGAAACCTGTCGAAACCCGGAATCCGAGTGTGCTGAACGTCGTATCGGTCGTGCCGGAATCTACAGAGAGCGCAGCCGCCGTCTGACCATTTTCGCTGAAACCATCGGTTTTCAAACGGACATAGAACAGATTGGCATAGGGTTCGATCACGGCTTTTGGCAACCGTATTTTGTATCCGAGTTCACCAAATAGCTGGAACGTACCTGCATCATAATCTGCATCGAGGCTGTCGTTGAAGGCTACGAATCCCACAGATCTGTTCATGTCGATCTGATGCCAGGTGTAAGCAAGCCCGGAACTGAAGCTAAGAGCATTGCCACCTGCAAGCTCCCATTCGGTTCCAGTGTAAGCGCCGATTGTATAATTGTCGCTGCTGCCGGAGGAAGCTCTGCCATCGACATCAAACGACGTATGGCTGTATCCTGCAAGGAGGCCGAGACGCCAGTTTTCGTAGACAAGCCTGTCGATACCCGTAACAAGGCCGCCTACCGACGATTTCATGCGACCACTGTTGTTAGTAGAATCCTGTTCGCTCCAGGCTCCGTAAGCGTATCCCCATCCTGTATAGAGATTTCGAGAGTCCGTTTGCGGCGTCACTGCCTCGAAGGCTTCAGACTTCTTGGGGGCCGACGCATAATTCATTGTCGCCACGGGGGCTGTCGGCGTCGTGCCATTCGCCTGCAGAAGCCGATTGGTGATCGCGCTGTTAATGAACTGCGACTGGTTGATCAGTGCACCTTTCGCTGACGCGTATGCTTCACCTGACAGACTATTATAAGCAGCGCGAGCTTCATCGGCCGAAAGCATCAACAGCCTGTTGTAAAGAGCTAGAGAACTTCCGGTCTGGGAGAGAGAATCCAGCGCCTGAGCCGTTGCGAACTCGTTTTTCGTTTCTGCAACGGTCGTGAACAAAGGAACTGGCTTCGGGTTTTCGCCTTCGCCTGGATTTTCACCAGGATCAGGGTTGTTTGGCTCTGGTTCAGTTTCTGTTGACTTCAAAGCAACGTTAAATGCCGTCGAACTTTGCTCAGGATCGAGTGTGAAGTTGAGGAACGCGGAGCTGGACATCACGTCAGCAAACTGGCCACTAATGAGGTTTCCAGCGGTTAGAACGTTGTAATGTTGTCCGGCCTGATAACTAGTTTCAGGATCCAACGCAGTGATGACGAGATGCGAACCTGAGATATTGGCTCGACCCGTTACATTGACGAGATCGGCGCTTCCGTCACCTGCCAGCTCTGTCATGAGATAGGAACCAGCCTGCAGTGTCAGGTCACCATTGATCGTCAACGTTCCAATCGAGTTACCAGGAGATAAAATGCCACCGGATTGGATGCTTACGAGAGAACCTACACCGGAGCCGAGTGTGCCGTATCCGCCAAGGGTTGCGCCGTCGAATACCGTCACGTTGCCGCCGAGCTTACCGTTGCCAAGGTTGTTTCCAACGATCAGCTTGCCGCTCTTAACAGAAGTGGAGCCTGCATACCCGGAACTGTCACCGGTCAAAGTAAGGGTATTGGCCCCTTCCTTGATTATTTCGCCGTTGCCAGCATAGATGCCTTTCCAGGAAACGGCGTTGGAGCGATCATAGATCAAGGTGCCAAGGTTTGTAATCGTACCCGTGTAATTGGTGCCACCGATAAGACCTGTCGTGCCACCGTTGCCCAGCTGAAGTGTGCTGCCGAGGCCAACCAGTACATTGCCGCTCGTACTGTTCGTGGCCGTGAGGGTAAGCTTGCCGCTGCCAATCTGTTCGAAACTGCCTCCTGCGGTTATTTCGCCACCATAGACAACGTCGTCGGAACGGTCGAAACGCAACGTGCCATAATTGGCTATGTTGCCAGCAACCGACCCCTCCGTGCCGCCATCACCGATTTGCAAGATTGCGCCAGCCGAGATGCCCGTCGAGCCTGCATAGGTATTGGTACCAGTGAAAACTTGTTGGCCACTACCGATATTTACACCGCCAGCGCCAGAGATCACACCGCCAAACGTTCCAGCCGCATTATTGATCTGCAGGTAATTGCTGCCGAGCGCGACATTTCCGTGGCCTGAAAGATCGTTAATCTGCGCGGAACTTGCATTAGAAACGTCGAACGTTCCATCAACCTGAACGCCACTTGATTGGCTCACGCGCCCTTGACCGGATAAAGCTAATGTTGCCCCGTTGGCAATCGTGGTTACGCCAGTATAATCGTTCATTCCCTCCAAGGTCAGCGTACCATTCGCGGAAACGCTGCTATCCTTCACTGTCAGGCCACCACTTCCTGATATTGCTCTTCTGATAACGCTGTCGTTCCCTGCCGTGTCGATAGTGCCACCACCTGCCGACAGATTGATTGTCCGCGACGTCGACAAATCAAAGGCCGAGTCAAATTTGAGCTCGCCGCCATCGAAGGTAAGCCCTCCATTGACGTCACCGAGATTGCTGTCAGATGAAACAGAAAGCGTACCCTGGTTGAGAACCGTGCCGCCCGAATAAGTGTTATTTCCGGATAGTATAAGCGTCCCAAAACCTGTCTTAATGAGCCGCGCTGCTTCACCTCCACCAGAATTCGCCTGGATATTGCCCGTCAAAGAAATCGCATGTCCAGCAGTATCCACCGTAAGATTGCTAGAAGCGCTCAGGCTGAAGTTGTTGGCCAACGTTACGTCTTTATTTGCCGACAGCGTGGCCGAAGAAAACTGTGTTGTAATGCGAGCGGTTGAAAGAGCTCTATCATCGCCTGCCACGAGTGTTCCATTACCGATAAGGACAGATCCTGAACCTCCGCCAAATGTGTTGGCATGATTAAGAACGAGCGTCCCATGGACGTAGATTCCCGTACCGCCGCCGCTGATCTCACCATCAATTGTAAGTGTGCCCGAGCCAGCTTTATCGATGAAACTCGTTCCGCCTTGGATGCCCCCAGTGATATGGCCGTTACCTAATGTGTTGAATTGCACATATTGGCCATTCGTGACGATATTTCCACTTAGAACGCCATTTGCACCGTTCGCAAAAAGCACAGTTGCAGGCATTACCAAATCGAAGTCATCCGTGACCGTCTGTTCACCTGAGATGGTGAGCGTACCACCTGGAAATACACTCTGTGCTAACGCCGATGAAATGAACGTAGTTGAAGACAACACAAAAATGGACGCTGCGATAACGCAGCGCGAAGAATTTCGCGATCTTGACATGTTTCCTACCCCGCGACGCCGACCGTGGCGTCTATTTGCCCTTAATGTGATCTTCGCATTTGAATGCCCGCAGCGAAGACTTTGCCCACTTTTTTATGCTCAATTTTATGAAGTATTCTTTGGAAAACGTCTACGGAAATCATGAGGTTGCACCTTAAAAATCCCAATAAATTGGGATCTAATTTACATGACAATGCTTGTGTACTTTAAATTGAAAATGCCGCCCAACCACGAAGGCTGGACGGCAAGGTAAGGACTCCGGAGCAACCCAAAGTCCTGATCATGGAAATCGCGATGCTGTGTGAGGGCACGTCGCGATTTCCAATTTTGTTTTAGAACTTCACATTCAAAGTCGCATTGAAGCCATTCTGGGTCGTGTCGCTGCCAAACTGACCGACATAGCTTAGACCAAAGGTCGATGCTTCAGTGATCGCCACATCAAAGCCAGCTTCAACGAGTGCCGCATCCTTGGCAATTGCGACACCTTCAACTGTGAAGGCATTGCTGCCTGCAAAGTACTGCGTGGATTCCGGCGTGATGTCGCCATAAGCATGACGCCAGCCGAGAGTTCCCCTCAGACTAGCGGTGGTGGCACCAAACTGGAGGGGAGCAGATGCACGCAGGCCGAGCGTGGTGAAGGTCGTGCTTGTCGTTTCGCTGTTAACCGACAAGGCTGCCGCGCCGCCCTTTTCGGTGAAGCCATCCGTATGCAAGCGAACGTGAGACAGATTGGCGAACGGCTCGAACGATGCCGATGCCGTGTCGATACGGTAACCAAGTTCACCGAATGCCTGGAACGTACGGGCATCGTAATCAGCATCGAGGCTGTCGTTGAAACCAGTGTAGGCAACAGAACGCGAGGAGTCGATGCTGTGCCAGGTATGGACGAGGCCAGCGCGCAGACCAATCGGTCCCCACTGGTTGCCGCCATAGACACCCAGATGCCAGTTGTCGCTCGTTGCCGAAGCATAGCGTCCCTTGGCATCAAGATCGGTCTGGCTGTAGCCGCCGACAACGCCAAGACGCCATCCGGACGCAAAGCCGACGTCAACACCCGACAGGAAGCCGCCCGTGGTTGACTTCAAGCCGCCCGTGTTTGCGTTTCCGTCGTGATCGACCCACGAACCAAAACCGGAAGCCCAGACGCCATAATCGTATGAAGCAGGTTCAACTGCATCGAACGGCTGCGGTGCACTGCCTTTTGGCGACTGAGCGAAGGACAGAACAGGAGCATCCTTGGCGGCTACACCTTCAAATGCCGAACGCAGGCGATTATTGATGGCATCAGCAGTCAGGTTTGCGGTGTCGATCAGACCCGTCTTGACCGAAGCATGCGTATCGCCCGACAGCTGTTTGAAGGCGTCACGAGCTTCGTCTTCATTCGTCAGGAAGAGAACAGAATTATACAGCTCAAGCGATGAACCGCTTTGTTCCAAGCTATCAAGTGCACGAGCAGTAGCGACCTGATTGCTTGTCTTAGCCACCTTTTCGAATACGACTGGCGGGTTCTCTGGATCGACAGGGTCGGCAACCAGGCCCACGGTCAGATCGACCTCGTTTGCCAGGTGCTGCAATTCAGCGGTCAGGAAGATCGACTTCGATACGGCTTCAGAGAACTGGCCGTCAACGCCGCCGCCTGCGGTCAATATCGTATAGGTCTGACCGTCCTGGTAGCTCACCTTGTCGTCAAGTGCAGTAACCTCGACAGTACCACCTTGCAGGATTGCCTTTCCGGTCACATCGATACGGTCGCTCGTTCCGTCGCCTGCGATTTCGACCGCATAAACAGAGTTTGCACCGAATGTGGCGTCGCCGCCAACTTTGACGACACCGATGGAATTACCTGGCGTAATCGTACCATTTGCGGTTAGATCACCAGCAATATCCCAATTGCCGCCCATAATGGAGGTCGGATCAACGAGGACACTGCCGCCAACGGTAATTGGGGTGTCGATGCTACCGCCGTGGGTGGAGGAAGCGTTATTCAACTCGACATCGCCGCCGATATTCGCACCTGAAGGATCGAAATTGAAGGTGCTGTTCGTACCAGTCAGGTTGCCCGCGATCTCGGTACCAGCTTCGAAAGTCAGTTCGGTGCCGGATTCGGCGTCCAGATCAGTGATGCCTTCGATCTTACCATTATAGGTCGCACCTTGCTCAACCTTGACATTGGTGAGACCGGTCGTCTTCGTAGCGTCAGTATCAACGATATCGCCGCTCGATGTCGATCCAGCTTGCAGATTCAGATTGACGATACCGTCACCGCCAGCTGTTTCACGATTTACCTTCAGCAGGGTTCCGTTGTTCTGCGTTG
Organism: Hyphomicrobiales bacterium; assembly: GCA_900470195.1. Classification (GTDB taxonomy): domain Bacteria; phylum Pseudomonadota; class Alphaproteobacteria; order Rhizobiales; family Rhizobiaceae; genus Brucella. The sequence goes on from UEIJ01000023.1 coordinate 27,098, forward strand.
CGTTCGTTCCATCGCCCAAGCTCAGGTTCTGGGTCTGACCAGATTTCGTGAATGTAGACTCGAACGTTTCCTTACCGGAGATAATCGACGTATTGTTTAACGTTACATCGGCGCTGTCAGTCAGTCCAATGCCGATCCCACGTTCGGATTTCAGCGTTGAATCCGAGACCGTGAGAGTGCTGCCATACTGAACCTGGCCGATATAGGCGTTCTCACCAGAGGCAGTAATCGTGGTATTTTTCAGATCAATTGTACCAAACGTTTGGTCGTTGCCAACTACTGCACCAGCACGGAAACCATAGCTGTCAGCGCCCGTGGTATTAATCACGAGGTTCTGAGCGTTGATCACGCCGCCATCAGTCGTTGCCGTACCACCAACAGCAATAAGACCATTGGCATTTTCGTGTGGGGAGTTGGAATTCTGCTCGCCGAGAACGTTATATGTACCGCCGTTCAGATTAAGAACACCGCCTGCATAGGCCCATGCGGCGTCGCCAACGTCGCCGGAGGTCGTGATGTTGACGTTCTCAGCATTCAGCACAGATCCTGCACCGGATGCATAGACGCCATAGGCCATGAAACCTTCGGTCGTGATCGACAAGTTTTTCAGGTCAACATCGCCGCCATTGTACGCATAAGCGCCATAGGCACGTTGGCCGAGTGTGTGAATTGTCGTACCATCGGCGCTGACAAAGGAACCGTCACCTTGCGAAAAGATGGCGTAGCCGCGCGACCCATCGCCATTCTGCGTTCCCTTGCCTTTTTCATTCGCAGTAGTGATTGAACCGCCCGTCAGCGTGATCTGGCCACCGTTATCGGCGAATGCGCCGTAAGCATGAATACCGTTTGTCGTGATGTTTGTGTTCGTGACGTCAATGACGCCAGCGGTGGTGCCGCCATCGCGATTTGCGAGCAGACCGTAAGCGTAATCGCCGTTAGTCACGATTGTCGTATCGGTCAGTGAAATGCTGGAATCGCTTTCAGCGAATGCGCCGAAACCATTCAATCCATGTGTCGTAATCGACGTCGTTCCCGAAATGGAACCGTCGACGTAAGCGTGAAGCCCATAAGCTTCATCACCAAGCGTTTCAACCGAACCACCGGAGAGAACAACGCTACCGCCTCGTTCACTATCGGATGCACCAGCCTGAACGCCGTGTGCTTTAAGGCCTGAGGTTTTGATGGTTGCGCTAGAATTAACGACGCCGCCAGTGGTGGAGAGTATACCGTAGGACCGTTCCCCTCCGGTCGTTATTGAGCCACCATCCAGCGTAATATTGCCACCGTTTTTAGCGTAAGCGCCGAATGTCCAATCAGAATCCGTAGAGATATCGACGCCAGTAGTGGTGATTATACCGCCGTCTGTGTTCATGTCATTACTTGCAAGCAGACCATAGGCCTTGCTGCCAATGGTGGTGATCGAACCACCAGTCAAATCGATTGTCGAGAACGATTCGGCAAAAGCGCCGTAAGCATTTGTACCATTCGTGATAACGGTCGCTGGCCCTGTGATGGTACCGCCGTCAATAGCATGTAGACCGTAAGAATCATTTCCGTTTGTCGTGACGGTTACGCCGTTTGCGAGAATGATTTCAGAATGATCACTGCCGTCTGCACTGCCACCATTTGCACCAACTTGAATTCCGTGGGCTTTGGAGCCAGTCGTCTGAACCGTACTATTTGAAAGATTTAATACGGATGCGACGCCGGAGGTATTCTTGGATGTTAAAACACCCCATGCACGACTTGTTGTTGTCGTACTATGCGCAATATAGGTCTTGCCCGTAATGCCCAGGGCGGTGCCAGCCGAATGGCTTAATGCAGCCCCGTTATTCACCGCGATGGTGTCAGGATCCGCAGCGCTTGCCGCAGAACTTGCTAAAACCAGTGCAACGGCGGTTGACCCCAGTACACGCGCCAGATCTCTGGAAATTAATGACATATCCTACCCTCAGAATTAGCCCGGAACACAGGCTCGTTTGAATGCATGAATGCTGGTCGAGACAAATGAAAGCCTTGGGCGTGTGTAGCCCCCGCCATCACGGCATCGATCAGATGATTGTTGGTTTCAACACCTTCGACGATCACTGTCGGAGTGGCGCATTTCGCCAGACCGATCATGAATTGAAGGCTGTTGCCACCGAATTTGGATTCTTTGATTTCGCGCACAAATGACGCGTCGATCTTGACTATATCGACTTCCAGTCTCAGCAACATCCATGGCGTGATCTGGCCGACACCGAAGTCGTCAATGGCAATTCGACAGCCGAGTTTGCGGGCTTGCGCAAGACACTTACTGGTCGTCACAAAATTGCCAATTGGATGTGTTTCCGTGACTTCCAGAATGAGACGACTAGCCAAATGTGGACGTGCAACGATTTGGCTGTAAATCGATGACCAATTGGTATCTATGAGATTCTCAGTTGAGATATTGCAGCCAAGAATGGCACGTGGATCAGCGTCAAGCTCATCAAGAACGAGCTTTAACATGTGTTGATCCAGGATTGGTGTTTTTCCCCACATGTCCAGCACCGGAACGAATTCGCCTGGGCTTCGCACCTGACCATCACGGTCTATCATACGGGCAAGACATTCACCGTAGAGTAAACGGTCAGCGTTTGTGACTGAATGGATGCCCTGAACCGCAATCTGAATGCGATCATCCTCAATGGCCTCGGTGATTTCGGTCAGCAACACTTCGTCGGCGATGTCGAGATAATCCAACACAATCAATCACCTCAGCTGAGCGTGATGATCGATAACAACTTTCGATGAAGCGAAAAGGACGGAAAGGAACCTTTTCCTGCGTCGGATTCTTGCAACATTTTTTGCCCCGATATTGCCCCGATTTATTGGCCGATAGACCGAATGTACTGCTAAAGACGTACTTTTCATCTACCCCTCCAAATCTTATTCTAGGCCCTACCATAAAGGTTCCTTTTCTGTCAATTCGCGGAGTTGTTCATCGTATTAGAAATGGCGTTAAAATTCATGGCAAAGCTTAGAATATCCAAAATGCCAGCACAAAATACGAGTTATAGAGTTAATTCTTCCCGCCTGGAGGCTGGTCGGCGAATCGGCTACGCCCGCGTATCGACAGATGACCAACATCTTGATTTGCAGTTCAATGCACTCAAGAAAGCAAATTGTGAACGAGTATTCACCGATCAGGGAATTTCCGGGAAAGTAAAAAACAGGCCTGGCTTAAAAAAAAGTACTATCCAACCTAAAAAAGGGCGACATCCTTGTCGTATGGCGATTGGATCGTTTGGGCAGGTCGCTCGTAAACCTCGTTGAAATCATTAACAATCTCGGCAAACGAGGTATAGAGTTCCAGTCATTGACTGAAAATATCGATACCAGTTCAAGCGGAGGGCGACTGGTATTTCACATTCTTGCAGCACTGGCTGAGTTTGAACGCGCGTTGATTAGTGAACGAACAAAAGCGGGTATGGAGGCGGCCAGATTGAATGGGAAACAACTCGGCCGTCCTCCTAAAGTGAAGGCAAATGAGCGACGGGAAATATCTAATGCCTTTCGAAAACGGAACGCGACTGTTGCAGAATTAGCGCAGAAGCATAATTTAACGCCACGAGTAGTTCGTTCCATAGTCAAGAGTGCAGGAGAAGCTCGTTAAAATGTCGATTGTGTCGATACGTCGAACGTCGGTTATCGTTACCAAGGAATTGCGCAAACAATACCTGGGCGACGATCTCCAGATGTAACGTGTCGACTGCCAGATCAATTCAAGTCGTTGGCCGGGAGATGAGACGGCGATTCGGCCGAATCTTCAGAACAAAATCTGAAACAACCCAAACACCAACAACTAGCGGCGTAGGACAAGGATACAATCAATCAACAGGCACCGGTGCAAACGGCGTTGCCGGAGGATTCAACGCTGGCGCAGATGGCAAGGGCGGCAATGGCGGAGCCTTCGGACAAGCAGGCACGGCAGGCAGCACAGGAGCTAACGGCACAAGCACGATAGGCGTGACCGGATCATCAGGTGGCGCTGCGGGAACAGAAATTGTGAACACGGCTAGTGCTACGATCAATTATTTAAATTGATAGCTGGCACCTCGATCAAACTCTTCTTTCTCAGCCGTGAGAATTATGTTTCACTGCAGGTTGCGTGAATAAGAGACCCCATTCTTCACGCACGAACGGTCTCCTTGCCCCCGCAATGGAGGCCGTTTTGCCCCTTTGCTATCAATCCGCGATGTCTCAGCGATCATCTCTCAACAAAATTGCCGCGTAACTCGTAGCCGCAAGTTCAGCCAAATTCCACTTGCTGATAATCATGCACACAATCGCAGTACCTTCTTTAGAGCATTGGATGTGCGCTGCTCTCTCGTGCCACCTCGAATTCTGTCGGCGCAATGGATATATTGTTACGGGTACGAAACAATATCGGTAATTCAAGGGGAGAATTGAGGATTATTTTCTGGATTTGACAGTGTCACTGAACTACCCACAAAATAAAACCACTGCGGTCAACGGGCTGGAACCCTACGCAGTGGTTTTAAAACGAGTATTGATATGATGCTAAACGGCCATGATTTTGTAAAGACCCCAAATACGCTTCCGTGAGCGCGCTGCTTGGACATACGTTCCAAGCAGACAATACCCTACATACTGCCTTAAACTGTCAACAAATTTGGCTCCCACATACAGCTACTTCATCGGCTGAAAAATCCCCAACTAACCGCCAACCAGCTGATCCGAGAACGTCGCCGGCGTTCATGACGCGTCGTTTCGAAAACGCCGAATTCTTCAAGCAGCGCTACAAAGACCAGCAGGCACTCGTGAAGGAACGCCTTGAACTCGGCTATCGCCGTCATGGCTTCAAGGAACTCTCCGGCCATCAGGTTGGACCTGTTCGTGAAGAAGGTTTGCGATCCGAAACTTTGAAATCCGAGGCTGGTAAAATGTTCGTGGCATCGGTACCGCGAGCGCATGATTTACGAAGCAATTGGTGCAAAGGCGCGCTTGAAAAGTTACGCCAGAAGATATTTTCACTGGACGAACCATATGTCGAGGGAAACCGCCGCTTCCTTGGCTTCCTGCGAATTGATACCGACCGCGTCTGGAATTCCGTTGAAGAATGCCGTTCATTTTATCGACTGCTTGCACATGACGGCAAAGTCGCTTGCGAGCCGCATTTTCTTGTTGGCCTGAAACTGGAAGATGGTCGCTTTATCCGCCCACATGCAATCTGGATGTTACCGAAGGGCGCAGCCATCTGGAACGAACCAGGGAAAGAAGGCTGGAAACGTGGTCCAGTTGATCTTTTCCATTCCGTATACTTTGGGTTGAACAATGCCCTGCTGGAAGCTGGAGCCGATGCGGGTGCGCCAGCGACATCGCAACAAGTGAAATGTCCGCTCTCACCCGAATGGCATACGGTTTGTCCTCAGGATTCTCATTTCCCCGATCTCGCGGAACATGCTGAATATCTCGAACTGAACCACAACCGCGAAACGGTATTACGCAAAGCTGCTTCCGTTCAGTCGGGTCTGGACATCGTAGAAAGCAACCAGATTTTTAATGTCTGTCAGAAGATGGCCTACGCCGTGTTGAATGAATGGCATTTCTCCGCTGACACGGATTTCGTTTTTGACCGTAAAAACCGTCGCTTAGGAGCAATCGTTGACAGACTTCATGTAAAGCTTGAAGAGCTTCTTTCCGCCACAAATTCGCATTCGAATGAATGTAAAAAATGGTGTATTGATAAAAAGCATAAAAACCGTTCGGCTCATCCCGATAACAACAACGTCCACCTGATCATCGCCAAGGTTGCGGAATATGCGGTCGCGCATTGGAACCCCGACGTATTACAACGGTCGAGGAAAAATCGTGGCGCAGCCATGCATGAAGTCGAAGGCCTAAAGAGCCTGAAAGAACGTCAATCTGTCGGTGGACGATATTCGGTCCGTAAAAACGCGGAACGCGTACAAAATGCCATCGTGATCGCGATTAAAAGGCTAACCAAAAATGGCGAGGCTATCACGAAGTCAGCAGTCGCTCGTGAGAGCGGCGTTAGCCGTCCGACAATCAATAAATATTGGCCGGAACTGTCGATAAACAGTGATAACCACAAAAAGGTGCAAACTGACGTATCGGTAAACAGATTTGCCGCCATCGGGAATGTAAAAAATAGTGTATTGATAAAAAGCATACAGGCACCCGGCGTAGCCTCTCATCGTCCCCACAACAACGTGCGCCGCCATGCAATGGCTCTACCGATCTCAATATCAGGTCCATCGCCTACTTTGACACAGCCCGCCATGGGATATGACGATGTAAGTAACGGTCTATCAATAGGAAATGCGACCTCCCACGCTTCCACGTTGTGGGCACCATCGTCCAACACCGTCAGCGAATCCCTCGACAACAATGATGGCATTCCCGCCTGCACCAGCCCAATATCGGAAAACAGTCAGAAAGCCTCAAATGAGCGCGAAATCGTTGTCGAACGCGTTTGTATGCCCGAAGCCGAAAACCATGCACGAAATGGCATCGCCTGCGCCTTTACGGGCCGTTCTGAAAACGGGACTGTGGCTCCTATTTCGTTCGGCGATTGCGCACCGTACTTGATGCCAACCGCGACTGCCCCTGTTCTTGGTAACCTGCCGTATGATGAATTCGATGATTTGATCCCATATTGAAATCATCAACTTTGAAGTCTGGATCGTCGTTTTCATCGATCCAGTTGAACTCTCTGCCTGGTGTTCTGTTGCGCTCGGGCAGATCGTCCGGACTAACCGGAAAGCTAAGCAACAGGTCTGCGAATGTGGGCTGCTTTTTCATGTCACCACAATAGCAGAAGTCACCGGCGAAAATATCGGATTTGTTCCCGGCGGTATAACACTTCATGATTTCTATCAGGAAGCCAGCAGCGGGCGGTTGCACCGCCCGATTTTGCTGGCCAAGGGACAGGGCTAAAGCCCTTCCCTGTGGAACCCTAACCCAGCCCCTTGCGGGGCCAAGAATTGGAGATCGCAATGCTAACAAATGACGATGTAGTTGAAATCGGTCGTAGCTTTCGGAAACAGGCATTTTCGAAGATCGACGATGTTCTTTCTCTTTCCGAGATTGAGCATGACGTCGCTGATGATTTATTCCGCAATATCTACGAATTGGTGCCGTCCCTGGCGTATGAACATTGTTCGGGTGAAGTTCAGTTCGACGTGGAATGTATGAAACGTACCGTCCGCGAAGCGATTGTCGATAGCTTTATTGACGATGTGCAAGACGATCTTCGGTCCCATGTGGAAGCGTTCCGCAAAAAGCTTGAGCGAGATTTTCAAATTTACGGCCTCGCCTCAAATTTCCAGTACGAGCATGTTTACGTGGAGGATGAGGCGCTACATGTCTAAATCATCGACTCGTAAAGCCACCAGCATAATTGCGTTCAGAATGACCCCTGATGAATCTGACGCCTTACGCGCTGCAGCCATTGCTGCAGGCGTAGGTCCGACGACGTTTGCCAGACGGGCTGCCTTCAATGCCGCCAATCTTGCGGCCCCGGACTATGAGATGAAGCTACCCGATCCCAGCAAGGTCGACAGGAATAAACTGATCGGCGCTGTCAATAAAATCGGCTCAAACGTCAACCAGATAGCAAAGGTCGCGAACGAGAAAAAAGAAATTCCAGAAAACAAGATTATCAAGGCCTTGTTTGCCGAAGTTCGCGAGCTACGCGTTGCCATCTTGAAAGTGCTGGAACAATGATTGGCCAAGCTGTCAGACACGGTCGAACGGCAAAGGATACAAACAATTTGCATGCTCATCTGACGAAAGATCAGGGCGCGCGCGTCGAGATTATCAATTGCGCTGCGCATGATCTTCGCTCGGCAATGGATGACATGCAATTGGCTCGTGATGCGAGCCGTGCCGATGCCGCATTTCTTCATCTGTCATTGTCGCCAGGGCGCGATATGACCGATGATGAACTGCGACAGGTAGCAGACATTGTTCTTCGCCATTTTGAGGCTGATGAACATCCGGCCGCACTTGTTATCCATGATAAAGATCGCGCATCCGGCAAGGGCAACACCCATGGTCATTTGGTGGTCGGACGGGTTGGATATGATGGCCAGGTTCTGCCGTCTGGATTTGAAAAAATCCGCCTCGAAACTGCGATGCGCATAGTTGAATTCGAAATGGGCGAGCCCGCCACATTGGGTCGCCACCACGTCAGCGCAGTAAAATGGCTTCGCGCTAATGGCAGGGAAGATGTTGCAAATTGGCTCGATATGCAGTTCGGCGTCAATCCTGGAAAACCGAAATCGCCTGCCTCACCTGCAAAGCGCCAGAAGATTGAACGCGCCACGGGAATAAACATGTCGACACTCACTTCGACTGTCCGTAGCGCCTGGGAGCGGTCCGATAATCCGCAAGCGTTTAGCGCAGCACTCGCTGAGAGTGGGATTCATATCCAGAAAGGTCAGAAAGATGGTGTTTTTCTTGTTCTGAAGGATGGCGTTCAGGTTGGCGCACTTGATCGTCTGTTGAAAGAAAAGCGCCGTTCTGTGGCCGTTAGAATGGAAGGTTTTGAATATGGCGAAACAAGAACAAACCCAAATGGAAGCCATTCAAGCAACTTGGCGAGAAGCGCATCAGAGTCGAAAGAGCGTAGAGCAGCTTCAACCATTGTTGGAGCTACTCGAACAACCGGAGCCGACCGAAGGCGGGCCAATAGCGCAAATTCTGGACGCACTGGAACAGATCATTCTGAGCCAGAAGCATCAAATGATGTTGCTCAAGGACCTCGACGCCAAAGTGGACGCTTTGACCAGATCCAGGCGGTGAAACGGATCGAGGCGCACCAGTTTGGCTGGGATCGGCTACGAGGATTGTGCGACGATTTTGTTGCCTTCCTACGTGATTTCGTGTCGACACGAAAATCTGAACCTCAATTCTCTGACCGCGATCATGAAATTGCGACCATGTTCGAAAAGGCCTGTCGCTATAGCGCTGAAAACATGGAACGGCTGGAAAAGCTCGACCCAGACTTGGCAGCCTATCGCGAGCATTACGGAGAGCACTGCCAAGGCCTCTCACATGAGCAAATCCTCCAAAATCTGGCCAACTGGCGCGAACGAGGTCAGGAAATTGTAACGGACATGTCCGTTACACCGGATGACGACCACGACTATCAGCCGCCATCAATGAGATTTTAAGTTCCCCTCGCCGGGAGCATCCCGGGAAAGACAAAGTCTTTCCATGGGTGCGATAGGATTGGTCGCTTCAGCCAGTAAACGACAAATTGGGTCCCTGCGGCTCGGCCTACCCCACCCAATTTCTCATTGACGGGCTTCCCGCTCCAAAACCGCATTTTCCGTCGATTTTTGTCCCGTGTCCACATTGTTGGTTTCCAGAAGGTCCAGAAACACCCCAAAGAACGCCGTTCTGCGTTCGGCATGACCTGAAACCCACGGGAAAATCCCGTTTATTGCCGGATCATGACTTCATAAAATAACGTGAAATCAAATGATTGATTGCTATAATTCAAGAAGCTAATTAATTTCATTCTATCATGAGACGTCACACTGATGCCAAGCAGGATCGTAGCGTAGAATGCTATTCTGCTGTGCTAGCCTGGTGGAAATGCCCCATGGAGTAGGACAAAATCCGAGGCACCCCTTTACTTGTACGGAATATTGTACATATAAGAGCAAGGAAAGGAGAATGGCCATGGATATTATGACGTACTCAGATGCGCGTTCTCAGCTTAAGAGCGTTATGGATCGTGCGATTCATGACCAACAGGAAGTTGTAGTAACTCGCAAAAAGGGCGAGTCGGTTGTCGTTGTTTCCTTGGAGACATGGAACGCGGTCAACGAGACGTTACACCTCTTGTCGACGCCCAAAAACGCCGCCCGCTTGCGCGCATCTATTGCGCAGCTCGATGCTGGATCTGGTGAAGAACGCGGGTTGGTAGAGTGAGGCTGATTTTTTCTGATCAAGCTTGGGAAGACTATCAATACTGGGTCAGTACGAATGAAAAGGTGCGAGACCGGATTAACGAGCTGATCAAACAATGCCAGAGGACGCCTTTCAAAGGCACTGGAAAACCGGAGCCCTTGAAAGGTGATTTAACAGGCTGGTGGTCACGAAGAATTTCTCAGGAAGACCGGATGGTCTACCGTATCAGTGGTGCTTCGGGTAACCAGAGCTTGGAAATCGCGCAGCTACGATTTCATTATTAAAATCTCCATCCCGGCGTTGATGGTGTGGCTTCGGTCACTTGCGATGTCCACGCCGATATGTGTGAATAGTATTGCACCCGATAATTCTCCTCCCCCTCGAAGAGTCGGGTGCAAGGCCCCTTCGGGGGCCTTTTCATTGAAACCTTGTCTAGCTGTTCACCGTTCCGAGAGAGTCTTCACGATAATGGCCGAGAAGCCCAGTTGGTCCTCGGTGATTTTCTTCCGCATCTGTTCGTTTATCGGTGTTGTGACATAAACCATAACGGTGTCCGCACCTATTTGCGAAGTGCAGATACGGTCCAGCAGAAACATCTGTTTTTTCCCCGAAGCGATGTTGCTTTTGGCCTGTGTGCGTTCGATCAAGGCGCAAATGGCCTGTTTTCCATCGACATCGAGAGCACTGATTTTGGTCGGCGACGTTTCGTAACCAATTCCCAGAGCTTTTGTGCCGCCTGCTAGGTTCTGGTCTATCGCCTGCATCAAGGATCGTTGTGCGGAAGGAGTTACTCCCATTTCGGTTGCGGAAGACGACTTGATCGTATCTGCCTCCAGGGCTGGGGCAATGGTCACGGTGGCGCGCCCCACTGTTTCCCCATAGAATACGATAAGGCGGCCCTCACTCTCCTTGGCATGTTTAACCGTCATTCCCAACACGTCAGCAGGGAGCTTGTCTTGAAAATCCAGAGGTGCTGCCAATGCTGCACTCGAATAGAGGAAGCCGACGCAAATAATCGAAATGGCATGACGCATGGGCAACTTATCCTTTCTGGCCCCCTTCGCCATACGCAAAGTCTAAAGCCTTCGCCCTGAAGGGACAAGCGCGGGAGCACATCAGTCTCACCAGTGAATATCGTTGGCCAGAATTTTCGCGTTGGAATGCCCTCCCGACGGCACCCCTTCAAATTGGCTTTCTACATCCAATCACGGTACGACAAATCAACATGAGCACATCAAAAAACATCATGATTCTGAAAACGCTCGAAAACAGCATCCTGCAACAAGAAAATTGTTGCGTCATTGTTGCAGGCGTAAACAAATTTGTTGCAGAGGGCGTTCTATATCGGCGATTTTCGTCAACAAATTTTGCATAATGATTTCAGTAGTTTGTGGCGGAGGGGGTGGGATTCGAACCCACGGTACAGTCTCCTGCACGCCGGTTTTCAAGACCGGTGCCTTAAACCGCTCGGCCACCCCTCCAGGTGATTGATTGGATATGCTTTCTCAAAAATAGAAAAGCAGAAATCGGAGCAAGCTCCTGATTTGCGACCAATCGCTCAGCGAGTGACTTCTTAGCAGTTTTTCTTTTCACGTCAACGTGCGCTGTTTCATTTGCCAGCATTCTGAACATCAGAGAATAAAACAGCAGCAAGCTTCAGCGACAACAGCTCGATCCGCCGCTCAAAACGCAACTTTCGATATCGACGCCATGGCCGTGGCGTGAATGCGCGCTAGGTTCTAGCGGGCAGCCTCTGTTATTTCGGCAGAATTCCAACACGGAGAAATCCCATGCAGCACGAAATCCGCGAAAATATGGAAGTCATCGGCGCCGATGGCGTGCATGTCGGCACAGTCGACCACATTGAAGATAATCGCATAAAGCTGAAAAAGACCGATAATTCCGGTCTCCACGCCGACCATCACCATTATATCGAACTCGGCTTCGTTGCCGACGTCGAAGGCGACAAGGTAAGACTGTCCGCCAACGCAAATGTCGCGGTGACCCTGGAAGAAGAAGATTCCGGTCGCCCGGTCGATCTCTGAAACGGGCCTCAAGCCAGCCATAACACGGAGCCGCTGGTTGCCGTGTTATGGAACGTCCCGTTGCGCTTCCCATCATCATCTTTGGACTTTGTTGCAGATCCCGACGCCGATCTGATAGTAATTCCATGCCAAAACGCCGCAAGGAAACGACTGGACTTGTCCTTTGCCATATTGCGGCTTAAACTTGAGTTTAATAATCAGAATAAGAAGATGGGAAGCTATGAGTCTGGATTCCGTAAAGGCCTTTTTTGCCGCCAAAGCGCCTGAAATCGAAGTGATCGAATTGCCGACCAGCACCGCCACCGTTGTTCTCGCCGCCGAAGCGCACGGCGTGGAACCGGGCCAGATCGCCAAGACGCTTTCCTTTTCCGCCAAGGACCAAACCATTCTCATCGTCACTCGTGGTGATGCGCGTATCGATAATCGCAAGTTCAAGGATCAGTTTGGAACCAAGCCCCGCATGCTGGATGCGGAAACTGTCCTTGCTGAAACCAGCCATCCGGTCGGCGGCGTGTGCCCATTTGGTCTGCCAAGCGCCCTGCCCGTCTATTGCGATGTGTCGCTGAAGAGCTTCGAGGAAGTCGTGCCTGCGGCCGGGGCTACCAATAGCGCCGTGCGCATCGCTCCGCACAAAATGGCTGAACTGGTCAGCGCAGAGTGGATAGATGTCTGTCAGTGAGACGTTTGCAGCGGGTCCGGGAGGAACTCGCAGTTAATTGATGCCAGCAACAACTTTTCCCCTTTAAAGGTGAGAAAAGACTTCATATATTTTAAGAATGATTCTAAAGTGGGTTAAGAAACAGATACCCTTCTTTAGCGCATGATCCGATCGAGCCTTGAACCTTTCCGGATTACCAATGCGACAAGACCAGAATTTCGAAGCAGTTCCGAAACAGGGATGGACCGTTTTCGGTTGGAACTGCGAACCCAAGGATTGGAGCATCATCTACCTCTGCATGGAGGTGCAACGCTCCGAGACGTGTTGAAAGGAACAGTGATGCGTCTTACCCGCCAGACGAATTATGCCGTTCGTATGCTCATGTACTGCGCAGCCAATGACGGCAAGCTTAGCCGCATTCCGGAAATTGCGCGCGCCTACGGCGTTTCTGAACTGTTTTTGTTCAAGATTCTTCAGCCTCTCGTCGAGCATGGGCTGGTGGAAACGGTGCGCGGCCGTAATGGCGGCGTGCGGCTTGGACGTGCGGCGCAGGACATTTCGCTGTTCGACGTCGTGCGGGTGACGGAAGAAAACTTCGCCATGGCGGAGTGCTTCGAAAATGATGCCACGGAATGCCCGCTGGTTGACAGCTGCGCTTTGAATTCGGCGCTGCGCGAAGCGCTCAATGCGTTCTTCGCCGTACTGATGAAGTACAGCATTGCCGACCTCGTCAAGGCGCGCCCGAACGTGCGGCATCTGCTCGGTCTTGACGAAATGGAAGAAGCGCGCGTAGCGAGCTGAGAGTTCCCTGCAAGGTGTGAAACGAAAAGTCCGGCTTTATGCCGGACTTTTTTATTCTGCGGCTGCGCGATAAGCCGATTGCGGCAGGACAAAAGGTACGCCCTTTTCCGGCGGAACGCCCACGCGCAATGTGCATTCATAGACACGTTCGAGCCGCTCGTCGGTCAACGCTTCGTGTGGCGTGCCCATAACATCGAGCTTGCCCTTGTTCATCACCGCAATACGGTCGGCGAACATGGCAGTCAGGTTGAGATCATGCAGGATCGCGATCACCCCGCCGCCCGCTGCCGCAAAATCCTTCGCAATCTCCATCACCATGATCTGATGCCGGATATCGAGGCTTGAAATCGGCTCGTCCAGAAACAGATAACGCGCCTTCCCGTCCACGACCGGGTTCCAGACCTGACATAAGACACGGGCAAGCTGAACGCGCTGCTGCTCTCCGCCGGAAAGCTCCTGATAAAGCCGCCCGCCGAAGCCGCCAAGATCGACCTTCTGCAAGGCGAGATCGGGCAACCGCTTTTCTTCCTCGCGAGAAACGCCGCTATAGCCGCCGGTGAGCCCGATCTTCACGATCTCGCGAACCGTGAAAGGAAATGACAGGGCACTGGCCTGCGGCAGCACTGCCCGGCGCGCCGCCATCTGCCACGGCTTGATTTCGGCGAAGGACCGGCCATCCAGACAGGCAGTCCCTGTGTATGCAATGTCACCCGAAAGCGCACGCAACAGCGTGGACTTGCCCGAACCGTTCGGCCCGACGATTGCAGTCACCTCACCCGGCTTCGCAGAAAAGGCGATGTGGCTGATGATGATCTTGCCCGAGAGGCTTACGCCCAATGAATTTGTTTCGATCATGATAGCCTCACAGATCAAGCAGGCCGCGCTGGCGCAGCAATATCCAGAGGAAGAACGGCGCGCCGAAGAGCGCCGTGATGATGCCGATCGGCAGTTCCGCCGGAGCGACAATCGTGCGGCTTACGGCGTCCGCCAGAAGCAGAAGGGTCGCACCCAGCAAGGCGGAAGCCGGCAGGAGATAGCGGTGATCCGGGCCTATGCTGAGGCGCAGCATATGCGGCACAACGATGCCGATAAAGCCGATCCCGCCAGCTACCGCGACCGTCGCGCCGGTGGCGGCAGCGACCGTGACGATGGCGATGTTCTTGATGCGCTGCACCTTGATGCCGAGATGGCCAGCGGCAGCTTCTCCAAGAGCCAGCGCATTGAGGCCGCGCGCAAGAAGCGGCGAAACAATCAGGATGATGGCGATGACCGGTCCCGCAGCGCCGATTTTCGCCCAGGTGGAGCCCGCAAGCGAGCCAAGGCCCCAGAATGTCAGGTCGCGTAGCTGGCGGTCGTCGGCCAGATAGATAAGTCCACCGGTCGCCGCGCCTGCCAGCGCCCCCAGTGCAATGCCTGCCAGCAGCATCGTCGCAACAGAGGTTCTGCCCCTCCGCGTCGCTACACGATAGAGCAGAAAAGTGCTGCACAGCCCACCGAGAAATGCGGCCAGCGGCAGCGCATAGACGCCGAGAATTGCGATGACAGGCGCAAGAACGGTGCCGCCGAGAACGATCATGGCTACCGCGCCGAGTCCTGCACCGGCAGACACACCGACAAGCGCAGGATCGGCAAGCGGATTGCGGAAAAGGCCCTGCATCACCGCACCGGAAACAGCGAGCCCCGCTCCTATCAGCATCCCCATGACGACACGCGGCAAACGGATTTCCATGATAATCAGATGATCGCGGCGAAATGCATCCGCGCCTTCGGCTGCACCAGAGGTCAATGTGCGCAGAACCGAGAGCACGGATGCATCCGAAGCGCCAGCCGTGAGGCTGAACAATGCTGCCATGCATAGAGCAACTGCAAGCAGCAGTATGGTGAGCCGCGCGCGTGCTGCCCGATCACCCACCACACCATCTGTATCGTTTGCTGAATGACGCGCTACAAAACGCTGTTCGCGCGCCACGCGACCCTGGATCGTCATTTCCAATAATCCTTGCATCGGGCTCGCGCTTGAACCGCGCAAGCCCGACCTTGTTACTGCCCCGCAGGAGCGCCATAGAGTTTTGCCGACAGGTCACGAATGGCAGCGCCGGTTCGCGGCCCAAAACCCAACAGATAGGACGCCTCCATCGAAACGATGTTGCCGTTACGACCCGCCGGTGTCGCCGCGATAACCGGGTTTTTCATGAGCGTTTCCGGCGTCATCCCATCCGCGCCTGTATCCATGATCAGGATCATGTCGGGCGCGGCCTTCTCAACGGCCTCATCGGTGAGCTGCTTATACCCGTGATATTCGGAAATGACGTTTTCGCCACCAGCAAGCTTGATCATGCCATCCGCCGCAGTGCCAGTGCCCGATGCCATCATGCGCCCGCCGGGAGCCGACAGCACGAAAAGCACACGCTTGCGCGAACTGTGGACAGTTGCAGCCTTTTCAGCCGTTTCGATATCGCGCGAAACTTCGGCAGCAAGCGTCCCGGCCTTGTCTTCCAGACCGAGAGCCTTGCCCACGATCTCGATTTTCCTGACGACGCTTTCGCCGGTGAAGGCTTCCGGTACGACGATCATCGGCACGGACGCTTTTTTCAGCACATCGAGCGTGTCCTGCGGACCGCTGCCTTCAAGGAGCAGAATGCCGGTCGGATTGACCGAAAGCACCCCTTCGGGCGCGAGCTGGCGCATATATCCTATGTCGGGCAGCTTCTTCACCGTATCGGGATAAACGCTCGTCTGGTCACGCCCGGCGAGCATATCTTCCGCGCCGAGGGCGAAAACAATTTCCGTCAGCGATCCGCCGACGGAAACGATGCGCGACGTATCGGTGAAACGATCGACAGTCTCGGCGCGCGCAGCACCGGTCGCCAGCGACAATACGAGGGCGACCAGAGCGGCTCCGCACCTGAAGTGCGAGGAAATGAACGACATTGCCGTCACCCTAAGCAGCGGACGACTGCGGCAGACGCGGAAGATTTTCCACGATCATGCGCCAATCGGCCAGTTCCGCTTCGCCTTCATGACGCTCACCGAAAAACTGAACGATCAATTCGCCCCTGGCGTCATAAGCTTCGAGCGAGGTCACATGCCCGTCCTTCGTCGGCTTGCGCACAACCCACACGTCAGCGATGTGATCGAGGCGCAGATGCATATGGAAGGTCGGGTCAAGCACGTTCAGCCACGGCCCCATCATCTTGATCTCATGGATCGGCCCCGTGTGGATCTGGATGCAGCCGCGGCTGCCGACAAAGCACATGATCGGGAGCTTTTCCTGCACTGCGTGGTTCATCATGGCTTCAACCGACGACGTATCGACCTGCCACGCGAAATCATGACCGGCAAGATGCACGGCCTGATGGCGGTCCACGCCAAAATCCTTCAGCAGGCCGACAAACTGATGCACGTCGGTAAGAGCACCCCAACGCTCGCGGAATGCGTCGAGATCGAGAAGCGATATGTCCGCCTTTGGTCCCTTTGGCGCAAGAGCGCTGGTCTCGATGGAAGGTGACTGATCGTCCAGCAGCAAATCGGCGACAAGCGCCTCATAGGCTTCAACGTCGGATGCCGGGCGCAGATGAATCTTGAAAACTGCCTCGCCCGTGGCGTCGAAGAATTGCAGGCTGCGACGCGTTGCTTCACCATCCTGCTTGGCAACGGCGAAACCGTGAACCCAATGTTTCGGGAAAATGCGAAGATCGATTTCCTTGCCGAGCGCCAGCGAGGCGTGCGGCCCCCAAATCGTCTTTTCGAAGGGACCGATCTTTTCATGGACCACGCTTTCATTGCGCGTCAGCGCCATGATTTCACCGACAGCTCCAATGCGGTTCAACAGCGTTTCAACGTCGGCGCGAATACGCCGCGCCGAAATCGACACCGTCTCGGGCTGTCCGCAATGCGCTGCTACAAAATCGGCTTCTGAGATATCAAGGCTCTGCGCAAAATCGCGTTCGCGCATTTTCGGATTATCAGCCCGTGCCTTGAGAATCTCCTCTGGGGAGGGCTTGGTATGGATCGTCATCTGATGGTTGCCTACTTGTTTAGGATGAGCTTGCCTTGGCGGGTGATCTTCAGGCGATAGAGCGAGCCGCCGTGCTCTATGCCCACTTCCCGGGAGCCGTCGAACAGTTCGCGGCTGCCATAGGTTTTCAGTTGCGGCTCAAGCGCGCTCTTGCCGAAGCAGGGTTTTATCTGAGCCGGGACAGATCCGTTTGAATCGCCGCTGAGCTGGCTTTCAGGAATGCGATTTGCAGTTCTGTCGGAAACGGGTCCGCGCGGTAACCGCACCTGCATGTCGATATGGATTCGCCTGTTCATTTTCTCGCCTCAGCATCGACTTTCCACACGGTGATGACAGCAAATTTGTTTTGTTGACATCAATGGTCATGTTTATTAATCACTGCATTACTGGATTAAACGAGTCAAGTTTAAATCTCGCTTTTTCAGCGCAAGCCCGGAAGAAGCCATCTTCCCAGCCAGCACGCGGCCTTCTCTTGTGGGGGAAGTCATAAGTAATTGAATTTTTGGATTTCTTCGTCGCCCGCCGGGCTGACGAAGCGCGTCTGGCTCATGAAGGAAAATAGGAAATGCGGGCGACTGGTGGGGTTCACAAACGGTCAATTCTGGCGAGCACAGGGCTTGCCGTCATTCTGGTGGCGATGGCGTCACAAGCATCTGCGCAGGAACAGAAAGCCTCTGAAGAGGAGGCAGGCGTTGCGCTGAAGACGATCACCATTCGCCGGGCGACCGACGCGCAGGCGCCGACCTCCGTTACGGCACCTGTCGGCAGGGTCGACCGCGAAGAAATCAATCGTTTTGGCGGCGCGAAACTTGACGACGTGCTGCGCGGCACGGCAGGCGTGTTCACGCTTCAAAATGCCTCCAATCCGGGCGTCGCGGTCAATATCCGGGGTTTTGAAGGCTCCGGTCGCGTCAACATGATGATCGATGGCGTACCGCAAAACTATCGCAACACCGCGCATGATGCGCAGGGCTATGCCTATATTGATCCGAACCTGCTTGCGGAAATCGATGTGGCGCGCGGCGCTGTAACGACCGAAGGCGGTACTGCGCTTGCAGGCAGTGTGAATTTCCGCACGCTTGGCGTGGACGATGTCATTCTCGACGGCAAGGACAAGGGCGTTCTGGGACGCGCCTCCTGGGGCAGCAATGGAACCGGTTTCTCCGAAATGCTGGCAGGTGCGGCTCGCGTCAATTCCATCGGGCTTGTCGCGGCCATCAGCCGTCACGATTCCA
The DNA here is from genome assembly GCA_900470195.1 of Hyphomicrobiales bacterium. Taxonomy (GTDB): domain Bacteria; phylum Pseudomonadota; class Alphaproteobacteria; order Rhizobiales; family Rhizobiaceae; genus Brucella. The sequence goes on from UEIJ01000023.1 coordinate 45,785, forward strand.
ACGACTACAAGAACGGCGACGGCGTGACTGTCGAGAAGACCGGCGAAGAACTGACTTCCGGCCTGTTCAAGGCTGAATTCGGCCTCGGCGAAGACCAGAAGCTGACGCTTGGCGGGGTTCTCTACAACAACCACTACGGAACGTATGCGAATGGCTACCGTCCGGGAACCTATACGATCTACGACATGTTCCTGCAGAACCGCACGTTCTTCGCGCAGTATAACTATAATCCGTCCGACAACGATCTCATCGGCATCGACGTCAACCTCTACCACAACAGCACATTGCAGAACTGGGTGGATGGTAACGGCAGTTTCGTGGGACGGCAGGTCTCGACCGAAACCACCGGCATGACCGCCTCGAACACGTCGCGGTTTACCTTTGGTGACGTGGCGGTCGCGTGGAAAAACGGCTTTGAAATCAATCGCGACAATGCGGGCGGCACCTCGACGGGGGTCAACCCGACGGACGCCAACTCCAATCGCGGCGCGGTGTTTTCGGAAGCGACCTGGAAGTATCAGGCCCTGCAGGTCGTTACCGGCCTTCGCTATGACTACTTCAAGCTCGAAAGTGAAGACAGCTCGATCTCGAACAGCGACAGCGAGTTCAGTCCCAAGGTCACCGTTGCCTATAACCTGACCGACTGGTTGCAGCCTTACATCACCTATGCGCATTCCATGCGTTCGCCGAGCCTGCAGGAAACATTCCTTGGTGGCATAGCGCATGCCGGAACAGGTATGATGCATGGCAACCCCAATCTTCGCCCTGAAAAGCAGCGCGGCTGGGAATTCGGCGTCAATATCGCCCGAGATGGCATCCTGACCGCCGAAGGTGGTCTGCGCCTGAAGGCGAATTATTACACAATGCGCGTCGAGGACTACATCACGGCTGCATCCGATTACAGCCAGTTCATCAACGTCGACGGCACCTCGACAGTCAAAGGCTTCGAGCTCGACGCGCGCTATGATGCTGGTTTCGCCTTCGGCGGCATTGCTTATACGCACTCCACCTCCGAACTGCCCGAACAGACAGCCGGAATGGGCGCAAACCAGTATCTGCCTGAGGATGTCGTAACGGTTACCGCCGGTGCGCGCTTCTTCGAGCGCAAGCTCGAAAGCGGCCTGCGGGTCCAGCACGTTTCAAGCGGACGGACCATCAGCGGGAACGATACCGACCCCTACACGCTGGTTGACGTCTTCGCGAAGTACAAGTTCACCGATACGGTCGATCTTTCGCTTCAGGTGCTCAACATTGCCGACAAGGAATATACCCCTGCCCTCAGCACCTATGGTTCTGGCCGCGGACGCACATTCCTCGTCTCGACCCAGTTCCAGTTCTAAAACTTCGGGAGGCGTTCTCGCCTCTCGTTCAGGATCGTCACATCTGCTAAGGCCGACCAACCTGACCGCGGCGGCCTTCTGATCCCGGGATGTGACGCGGCGGGTGCAGCCCCTACCGCTGCACTCGCCGGAACTTATATAGTTAGAGCATTCCGCTTCGCACTTTCCGGGATGCGCTATAGCCAGTCCCAAACCTGATGGAAAAGGATCAGCAATGTTCATAGCCATGAATCGCTTCAAGGTTCGCGTCGGCAGCGAGGCCGATTTCGAGACCGTCTGGAAAAACCGTGACTCCAGATTGTCGGAGCTCCCCGGCTTCGAAAGCTTTCACCTGCTTCGCGGGGCGACCAACGAAGAGGAAGGCTACACGCTTTATGCTTCGCACACCGTCTGGCGCGATCGCGAGGATTTCGTGGCCTGGACCAAATCAGAACAGTTCCGCGATGCACATCGCAACGCCGGGGAAAACAAGCCGCTCTATCTCGGCCCTCCGCAGTTTGAAGGGTTCAGCGCCGTTCTGGGTTCTTGATGCATGAGCATCCGCCCATCCACAGAGGTGCGGCGAAATAGCGCATAACGTCCCGGCGGCGCCATTTCAGCGCCGCCACTGGGACAGCCAAACGCCAATTATCTTTTAAAGATGGGTGGTTAACTCATATTTAGAATGATTCCAAGCTATTGATTTTTAGAACATTTCAAAAACATAAAAATTGACAGAACGGAGCTCTAGCGGCCATAACCTGACCTAAATAGGTGGGTTTTATAACCTACTTAAGTAATGCCTTTAATGTTCGGGCCTTTAACCCTTGCAGTTGGAGGAACCATTGACCGGTTCAGTTCGGCCTTGCGCCACGAGTGAAATAAAGCTGTCAGTTTTTCTGCGCAGCCACACAGTTGAAGTTCAGAGTGAGCCGGTAAAGTCTCTCCTTTTGATGCTTCCCGCATCCGATTTCTGCTATTCTGGCATGGGAGATAGTTCCTCATGCTAGTGTGTAGCTGCAACGTTATTACCGATAAGGACATCGAAGCCGTCGTTATCGAGCTTCTCGATCAGGATTGCTGGCAGCTTATTGTTCCTGGCACCGTCTATAACATCATGTCCAAGCGCGGCCGTTGCTGCGGCTGCTTCCCAAACGTCGTGGAAACGATCATAAGGGTGACTGAAGAGTATCATCTTCGTCATAACCAAATGGACGAAAACGTGGTCCAGTTCATGGATCGTGTACGTTCTCTACGCGACAAATTCGGGAGTTCATGGAATGAAAGGCGAACCAAAGGTCATCGAGCGGCTTAACGAGGCACTTTTCCTCGAGCTTGGCGCTGTAAACCAGTATTGGCTGCACTACCGCCTCCTCAACGACTGGGGCTTCACGCGTCTTGCCAAGAAGGAACGTGAAGAGTCGATTGAAGAAATGCATCACGCTGACAAGCTGATTGACCGCATTATCTTCCTCGAAGGTCATCCGAATCTGCAGACCGTTGCTCCGCTGCGCATCGGCCAGAACGTCAAGGAAGTTCTGGAAGCCGATCTTGCAGGTGAATACGACGCCCGCGCTTCGTACAAGAAATCCCGCGAAATCTGCGACGAACTGGGAGACTACGTTTCAAAGCAGCTTTTCGATGAGCTTCTGGCTGACGAGGAAGGTCATATCGATTTCCTCGAAACCCAGCTCGACCTCCTCGCCAAGATCGGTGAAGAGCGTTACGGCCAGCTCAACGCGGCGCCAGCCGACCAGGCTGAGTAAGCCGACCCCCGCTTTGCAATTGGAAGCCGGAGCCCTGCGCTCCGGCTTTTTTTGTCATCTCAACTTTACCGTTGCCCCTTTATCGTGATATTGCGCGCGCAATTTCCGATATTTGCAAGGTTTCCCCAATGAGCGCACCGCGCGTCAGTTTCGTTTCTCTTGGCTGCCCGAAGGCGCTTGTCGACTCCGAACGCATCATCACCAGCCTTCGCTCCGAAGGCTATGAAATCTCCCGCAAGCACGACGGCGCCGATCTGGTGATCGTCAATACCTGCGGCTTTCTCGATTCCGCGCGCGATGAATCGCTGGATGCCATCGGCCTTGCCCTCAACGAAAACGGCAAGGTGATTGTGACCGGTTGCCTGGGCGCAGAGCCCGAAGTTATCCGCCAGCGCCACCCGAACGTGCTCGCCATCACCGGCCCGCAGGCTTATGAAAGCGTGATGAGCGCGGTGCATGAAGCGGCCCCTCCCGCACACGACCCGTTTGTCGATCTGGTGCCGCCGCAGGGCGTGAAGCTGACCCCGCGCCATTACGCCTATCTGAAAATTTCCGAAGGCTGCTCCAACCGCTGTTCCTTCTGCATCATTCCGGCCCTGCGCGGTGATCTGGTGTCGCGCCCGATCGATCAGGTACTGCGTGAAGCGGAAAAGCTGGTCAATGCAGGCGTGAAGGAAATCCTTGTCATCTCGCAGGATACGAGCGCCTACGGCCTCGATATCAAGTATCAGGAAGCGATGTGGCAGGACCGCGCGGTTCGCACCAAGTTCCTTGATCTCTCGCGCGAGCTGGGCGAGATGGGTGTGTGGGTGCGCATGCACTATGTTTATCCCTACCCGCATGTCGATGAAGTCATTCCGCTAATGGCCGAAGGCAAGATCCTGCCTTATCTGGATATTCCCTTCCAGCACGCCTCGCCTGCGGTGCTGAAGAACATGCGCCGTCCTGCTCATCAGGAAAAGACCTCGCGCCGCATTCAGGCCTGGCGTGAGACCTGCCCGGATCTGGCCGTTCGTTCCACCTTCATCGTCGGCTATCCGGGTGAAACGGAAGAAGACTTCCAGATGCTGCTCGATTGGCTCGACGAAGCCAAGATCGAACGCGCTGGCTGCTTCAAATATGAGCCGGTCAAGGGCGCGAAGGCCAATGACCTCGGACTTGAGCAGGTTCCCGAAGAAATCAAGGAAGCCCGCTGGCATCGTTTCATGGCCAAGCAGCAGCAGATTTCGACCAACCTTCTCAAGAAGAAGGTCGGCAAGCGCCTGCCGGTCATTATCGATGAAGCAAATGGCACAATCGGCAAGGGCCGCACGCGCTACGATGCTCCTGAAATCGACGGTAGCGTCCACATTCAGTCGCGCCGCCCGCTTCGCGTCGGCGACATTGTGACGGTGAAGATCGAAGCGAGCGACGCTTACGATCTGCACGGCATCGCGGTCTGATGACGGCGGAAGCGGCCATAGTGATCAGAAAGGCCGTCGCGGCTGACGTGGCGGCGATTGTCGCCATGCTGGCCGACGATGCACTGGGCGCAAAGCGCGAAGATGCGAGCCTCCCCTTGCGGGATTCCTATCGCAACGCCTTTGCCGCCATCGATGCCGACCGCAATCAGCTTCTGGCTGTCGTGGAACAGGAAGGCGAGATCATCGGCTGCATGCAGATCAGCTTCATACCCGGTCTCTCGCGGATGGGCATGTGGCGCGGACAGATCGAAAGCGTGCGGATTGCAAGCCATATTCGCGGCGGCGGGATCGGTCGGCGGATGATCGAGTGGGCAATCGAGCAATGCCGCGAACGCGGCTGCGGCCTCGTGCAGCTGACGACGGACAAATCGCGTTCCGACGCACTGCGCTTCTATCAGTCGCTTGGCTTCACCGACAGTCACGAAGGAATTAAGCTATCGCTTTAATAGGCGACCTCAATAAATTGTAAGAAAACAAAAAGGGCGCTTTTGGCGCCCTTCTCTATTTCCGTGTTGAAACGCTTACTGCGGGAGCTTGTCGTCCACGCCGGCGACGTAGAAATTCAGGCCGAGCAGGGTCTTGTCGTCGGCCTGTTCACCTTGCTTGAGCCAGACGGAACCGTCCTGCTTTTTGATCGGGCCGGTGAAAGGCTTCAATTCGCCCGACTTGATTTTGGCTTCGGTTTCTTCCGCCAGCTTCTTCACGTCGTCCGGCATGTTTGTATATGGCGCCATCTTGACGAGGCCTTCCTTCATGCCCCACCAGACATTCTGGCTCTTCCAGCTGCCGTCGAGAACGGCCTTGGTACGGTCGATATAGTAAGGCCCCCATTCGTCCACGACAGCGGTAAGCTGCGTGTCGGGCGCGAACTTGATCATGTCAGAAGCCTGACCAAACGCCTTGATGCCGCGATCATGCGCAACCTGAATGGCAGCGGTGGAATCGGTGTGCTGGGTGATGATGTCCACGCCCTGATCGATCAAAGCCTTGGCCGCGTCGGCTTCCTTGCCCGGATCGAACCAGGAATTGGCCCAGATCACCTTGACCTTGAAATCCGGATTGATGGACTGCGCGCCGAGCATGAATGCATTGATGCCCTGCACGACTTCCGGCACCGGTACGGAAGCAATGTAACCGGCGACACCCTTGGTTGACATCTTGGCGGCGATCACGCCCTGCACATAACGGCCTTCATAGAAGCGCGCATTGTAGGCGGACATGTTGTCGGCGGTCTTGTAGCCGGTCGCGTGCTCGAACTTCACATCCGGGAACTTCTTGGCGACCTTCAGCGTCGGGTCCATGTAACCGAACGACGTCGTAAAGATCAGCTTGCTGCCTGCACGCGCCAGACGTTCGATCGAACGTTCGGCATCCGCACCTTCCGGCACGTTTTCCAGAAAGGTGGTTTCGATCTTGTCGCCGAGCGCTTCGATAAGCTCCTTGCGGGCCTGATCGTGCTGATAGGTCCAGCCGAAATCGCCCGGAGGTCCGATATAGATGAAGCCGACCTTCAGTTTTTCTTCTGCATGCGCCGCGCCGCCGAGCATAAAGCTCGTCGCGGTGGCAATCGCCATAAGCGTCTTTTTCATGTTCCCTGCACTCCTTGTTTTTTACCCACTAACCAAAACGAAAATCCTTGGGAGTGATCTCCGTTTACCCCTCAGCCGTTCGCTTTACCTGTCCGGCACAAACGGCTTGCCGAGCGAAGCCGGCGTATTCATCATCGTCAGGCGTTTGTTGCGCGAGATGATGACCAGCACCACAATCGTCGCAAGATAAGGCAGCGCAGACAGAAACTGCGACGGCAGGCCAAAGCCGAGCGCCTGCGCGTGGAGCTGGCCGATGGTCACCGCGCCGAAGAGGTAAGCGCCGATCAGTACCCGCCACGGCCGCCAAGAAGCGAATACCACGAGGGCAAGCGCGATCCAGCCGCGACCCGCAGTCATGTTTTCCACCCATTGCGGCACATAGACGAGGGACAATTGGGCGCCGGCAAGTCCGGCACAGGCACCGCCGAACAGCACGGCCAGATAGCGTGTGCGCACCACATGCACGCCGAGCGCATGGGCCGAGCCATGACTGTCGCCGATGGCGCGCAATGTAAGCCCGGCGCGCGTGCGGAACAGAAACCCCGCCACGCCGATAACCAGCAGGATGGACATATAGAAGATCGGGTCCTGCCCGAAGATGAACCGCCCGACAAGCGGTAGATCGGTCAGATAGGGGATATGAATGGCCTCCAGCCGAACGCCCGGAAGTCCGACAAAACTTTCGCCAAGCAGAGCCGACGCGCCAACGCCCAGAATGGTAAGCGCGAGGCCGGTTGCCACCTGATTGGTGACGAGTATGAGCGTCAGGAAGCCGAAGACGGCGGAAAAGAGAGCGCCCACCAGAACGGCGGCAAACAAGCCCAGCCATGCCGAACCGGTCATCTGCGAGATGGCGAATCCGGAAACCGCTCCCATCAGCATCATGCCTTCGACACCGAGGTTGAGCACGCCGGAGCGCTCCACCACCAGTTCTCCGATCGCTGCGATCAGGAGCGGCGTTGCTGCGGTTGCAATCGTGAGGAGAATAGCCTGTGTCAAATCCATGAGATCAGGCCTTTCCCGCTCGGGCTGCGGATATGAAGCGAATGCGATAGAGGATGAGCGTATCGCAAGCGAGAACGAAGAACAGGATCATGCCCTGAAACACGCGTGCGGACTTTTCCGAAATGCCGATGGAAACCTGTGCAGCTTCGCCGCCAAGATAGGAAAGCGCCAGCACCAGACCGGCCGCTATAGCTCCGAGCGGATTGAGACGCCCCAGAAACGCGACGATGATCGCCGTAAAACCATAGCCGGGCGAAATGACCGGACGAAGCTGGCCGATAGCGCCGGAAGTTTCCGCAATGCCAGCAAGACCGGCAAGAGCACCCGAAACCGCAAAGACGAAGAACACCATCTTGCCCGCACTGAACCCTGCAAAGCGCCCTGCTCTCGGGCTTTGGCCTATAACCTTGACCTCAAAGCCTTTCAGCGTGTGCTTGAGCAGAAACCAGACGACCACCGCCGCGACAAGCGCGAAGATGAAGCCCCAATGCGCGCGGCCGGACGCGCTCCAGATTTCCGGCAGAATGGCGCTATCGTTGAACTGGCGGGTTTCGGGGAAGTTATAGCCTTCCGGGTTTCGCCACGGCCCGCGCACAAGCCAGTCGAGAAATAGCTGCGCGACATAGACAAGCATGAGGCTCGTCAGGATTTCATTGGTGTTGAAGCGCACTTTCAGCAAAGCGGGAATGGATGCGTAAGCCATCCCGCCTGCCATGCCCATCAGCATCATCAAGGGCAGAACCACCCATGACTGCAGATCGGGGAACATGACGGGCAGGATCGATCCTGCTATAGCACCTGCGATGAACTGCCCCTCGGCACCGATATTCCAGTTGTTGGACAGGAAACAGACGCAGAGGCCGACCGCGATCAGGATCAGCGGTGCGGCTTTCACGAGCAATTCATGCCATGACCAGATGTCGAACAAAGGCTCGACAAAGAACACATAGAGCGCATGCAGCGGGTCCTTGCCCATCAGCGCGAAAGCAAGTCCGCCGAAAATCAGCGTCAGCGACAGCGCAAGCAATGGCGATAGCGCACTGAAAAGTTTCGACGGCTGCTGGCGTTTGACGAGTTCGATCCGCATCACGCAGCCTCTCCGGAAATACCGCCCATGAGAAGCCCGATCTTTTCCAGCGTCACATCCACAATCGGCATGGGGTCGGAAAGCTGGCCATGGTTCATGACGGCAATGCGGTCGCTGATTTCGAGAAGTTCATCAAGGTCCTGGCTGATGACGAGAACAGCGGAACCTGAGCGCGCAAGATCAACGAGCGCCTGCCGGATATGCGCCGCGGCGCCGGCATCGACGCCCCATGTCGGCTGGTTCACCACCATGACAGACGGTGAACGGTCAAGCTCGCGCCCGATGATGAATTTCTGCAGATTTCCGCCAGAAAGTGCTGAAGCAGGTGGATTTTCGGCGCTCTTGCGCACATCCATGCGTTCGATGATGCGTTTTGCAGCCGAGCGAAGCGCGCTTTCCGCGATCAACTTGAGTTTGCCGCCGCGCTGGAACACCTTTGCATCGGTCCTGTATCGGGACAAGAGCAGATTGTCGGTCAACATCATCGTCGGCACGGCACCATGACCAAGCCGTTCTTCCGGAACGAAGGCCGCCCCCATCATGCGTCTCTCGCTGATACCGGCCTTGCCTGCATCCGTCCCGCGAATACGCACATTCGAGGCGTTGGACTGCAACACCTCACCGGAAACGGCTTCAAAAAATTCGCCCTGCCCGTTGCCCGCAACGCCCGCGATACCAACGACCTCGCCAGCGGCAACCGATAGAGAAATATCCTTCAATGCCGTCGAAAACGGTCCGCGTGGCGGCTGTGACAAAGAGCTGATTTCAAAAAGAGCATTGCTGCCGACATTTGCCGTCGCAACGGGAGTGCGCGCCACGACATTGATATCATTACCAACCATCATGCGGGCAAGCGATGCGGCGGTTTCCTTGCGTGGATCGCAATGGGCGACGACCTTCCCATGCCGCAACACGGTCGCGCGGTCACACAGGCGCTTCACCTCCTCGAGACGATGGCTGATGTAGAGGATGGACTTGCCTTCGGCTTTCAGGCGCTCCAGTGTTTCAAACAGCTTGTCGGCTTCCTGCGGCGTCAGCACCGATGTCGGCTCATCGAGGATGATGAGATCGGGTTCCTGTAGGAGACAGCGCACAATCTCGATACGCTGGCGCTCGCCAACCGACAGATCGCCGACATGAGCCTGCGGGTCCACAGGAAGGCCATAAGTCTTGCCAACCTCACGCGCGCGTTTTGCAACCTCTGAAAGAGGAAGCGAACGGTCCAGCGACAAGGCGATGTTTTCAGCGGCGGTAAGTGAATCAAACAGCGAAAAATGCTGGAAAACCATGCCAATGCCGAGTTTTCTTGCGGCAGCGGGTTCGTCTATCGCAACAGGCTTCCCCTTCCAGGAAATTTCGCCTTCAAGGGGTTGCAGCGCGCCGAACAGCATTTTGACCAGGGTGGATTTTCCGGCGCCGTTTTCACCCAGAAGCGCGTGAATCTCACCTTCCCCGATGGTGAGGTCGACACCATCACAGGCCCGCAGCTGACCAAATACTTTCGTGAGCCGGCGGACATCCAGAAGAGGCCGGTCGGTTAAAGGCGCTGTCATTGTTCCCCGTTTGTATTTTTGAATGACCTTAGCCAGCCAGTCTGCTCTTGAAAAGCCCAAAAGCAAGCAGCGGTGGACATATGCACACCGCTGCAATCATCAATCCGTTCAGGGTAGCAGAATGGTCGTCCCGGTCGTCTTGCGGGCTTCCAGATCCTCATGCGCCTTGCCTGCATCCTTGAGCGCATAGGTCTGGTTGATCTCGATCTTGACGGCGCCGCTTCCGACCACATCAAAAAGCTCGGCGGCGGTCTTTTCCAGGTCCGTTCGCTTGGCGATATAATTGAACAAGGTCGGACGCGTAGCGAAAAGCGACCCCTTCTGCGCCAGAATGCCCAGATCGAACGGCGGAATGACACCGGACGACTGGCCGAAACAGGCAAACATGCCGAGCGGCTTCAACACATCCAGCGAACCCATATAGGTATCGCGGCCAACGGAATCATAGACCACGTCTACGCCCGCTCCACCCGTCAGCTCCTTCACCTTTTCGGCGAAGTTTTCGGTGCGGTAATTGATGACGTGGTCATAGCCGTGCTTTCTGGCAAGCTCGATCTTTTCCTCCGATCCCGCCGTACCGATGACGGTGGCGCCGAGGTGTTTCGCCCACTGCCCTGCAATCAGCCCAACGCCGCCGGCAGCGGCATGGAAAAGGATCGTCTGCCCCGGCTCGACCCTGAATGTGCGCCGCAGAAGATATTGCGCCGTCATGCCTTTCAGCATCATGGAGGCGGCAGTCTTCAGGTCGACATTATCCGGAACCTTGACCAGCCGGTCGGCCGGCAAAATGCGCTCGTCTGCATAGGAGCCCGGTGTGGCGACATAGGCAACGCGATCGCCAACGCGAACATCGCTCACGCCCGGACCAACCGCCACGACCGTGCCCGCGCCTTCGTTTCCAGGCGTGAACGGCATCTGGGCGGCCTTGTAAAGCCCCGTGCGGAAATAGACATCGATGAAGTTGAGACCGACGGCTTCGTGCCGCACCTTCGCCTCGCCCGGACCGGGTTCGCCGATCTCGATCTGTTCATACTTCATGACTTCCGGACCACCGGTCTGATGGACGCGAATAGCATTAATCATGGTGCTTCTCCGCTCTTCTGCTTCTTTTCGACAACCCTTCGAGCCTTGGCAAGCGCGGCTTCACGCCCCAGGCTCGGGAAAAGCTGCATGATCGCCCCGATGAAATAGATGTAAAGCCCCGTCACGGAAATGCCGACGCGGACCCACAACGGGGCGTCCAGAGTATAATAGAGCGCTGCAGCGCCAAAGGCACACCAGAGCAGGAAAACCGTCAGATTGAGCGGACGCAGGCGGACGACCCGCACCGGATGCAGGAAGTTGATCGGCAGAAACGACAGGATTGCCGATACGACGACCGTTGCGAATGCCACCCACTCGCCCGGCCTGACGATGAAGAGCGTAAAGACAACCATGTTCCAGACGACCGGAAAGCCCTTGAAGAAGTTCTCCTTCGTCTTCATGCCCGTATCGGCATAATAGATTGCGCTCGAAACCACGATGATTGCGCCGGATATGAACGACAGATAGGTTCCCATGAACCCGCTTTGATAGAGCGCGAAAGCCGGTATCAGAACATAGGTGACGTAATCGATGATGTTGTCGAGAAGCTCGCCAGACCAATTCGGAAGAACGTATTTGACCTCGAGCTTGCGCGCGATAGGACCGTCGATGCCGTCGACGAACAGCGCCAGCCCCAGCCACCACCACATCGCCGTGTAGCGCCCGTCGCTGGCCGCCACGATGGAAAGGAATGCCAGAAACGAACCCGATGCCGTAAGAAGATGTACCGAAAACGCCTTGGCTTGCGGCGCGGTGACTTTCTTGGCTTTGAGTTTTCCGGTCAGTTTGGTTTTCACGCCGTCCGCCATTTCAGTTTGTCGCCGCGCTTATCCCGCCCAAGACATTCCCCGAGGCGGCGAGCATATTTAATCTATCGGGGAACGCGTACACCACACAAACTGACATCCCCAAAACTTATGATCATCGAAACGTTTGTCCCTCGGGAAAAAGCCATGATCCTGCAGCAGCTTTCCCTGAATAAGCGCAAAAGAGCAAGTAAGGCGTGAGGCAAATCCGCCATAATCCCACGGAAGAATGGCCTTTTGGCTGTATTTCGGTTTAAGTGCGGCTGGAATCATCAGACGATGCACGAGGCCCGCAATGTCGGGCCGGGGATGAAACACGATGAACGATATTGTTGTGAACAAGCCACTCACCGACATTGTCATCAGCGGTAGCGGGCCTGCCGGGATGATGGCCGCGCTGGCACTTGGCGCGAAAGGCTATCGCACCGTGTTGCTGGGACCTGAGACCGACAAGGGAGATCGTCGCACCACCGCGCTCATGATGCCGGCCATCAGGTTGCTGGACGAACTGGGCGTCTGGCCGGATATCGAGCCGGAAGCCGCCGCCCTCGCCTCCATGCGCATTGTCGACGCGACACGGCGACTTGTGAGAAGCCCTGTCGTGACTTTCCGCGCCGGTGAAATCGATGAGGCCGCGTTCGGCTACAACATCCCCAACGCCGTTTTGAACGAAAAGCTCTCCAAAGCCGTTGCACGAAATCCGAACATCCAGCGTATCAATGCACCCGTTATCGAATATCGTCACAATGGCGACCACGTGACCGTCACGCTGTCAGGCGGCGACACGCTGCATACGCGGCTGGTCGTTGCGGCAGACGGGCGTAATTCGATGGCACGCGAAGCGGCCGGCATTCGCACACGCCGCTGGAGTTATCCGCAGACAGCCGTTGTGCTTTCCTTTTCGCACAATGTCGATCATGAGAACATTTCGACGGAGTTCCACACCGAGGAAGGCCCGTTCACGCAGGTGCCCCTGAAAGGCAAACGCTCGAGCCTTGTCTGGGTGGTCAATCCCGGTCGCGCCGAAGCGCTTCTTGCACTTGATGACGCGACGCTCGCCAGGCGCATAGAGGACATGATGCAATCCATGCTCGGCAAGATCGAACTCGAAATAAAGCCGCAGGCCTGGCCGCTTTCCGGCCTCGTGCCTCATGCCTTTGCAGCCAGACGCACGATTCTCATCGGCGAAGCCGCGCACGTGTTTCCGCCGATTGGCGCACAGGGCCTCAATCTGGGTTCGCGTGACGTGGAAACGCTGGTCAAGGCCATAGAAAGCGACCCGGTCGATCCCGGTTCGGATCGGGTCATGCGTTCCTATGACCGTGCGAGACGCCCGGATATTCTGGCCCGCACCGGCTCCGTCGATGCGCTCAATCGGTCGCTCCTGTCCGGCATGCTTCCGGCGCAGATCGTGCGCGGCGTGGGGTTGGAAATGCTTCGCTCTTTCGCGCCGCTGCGCGCATTCTTCATGCGTGAGGGGCTTCGTCCCGGCAGCGGTTTCTCGCATCTTCTTCCGAAACTGCGGAGCCTTCCGCACAGAGGCGACGGAAAACGTCCCAGCTAACCTGATTTTCCGATCACCAGAGACATCAAACTGACAGAATTGCCGGTTCCCGCCGACTTTAATTTGTCGCGCAGCGAACTAAATAATGTTGCATGGGTATGACACAGATAAAGCACGCGAAATTTCAGATCGGTCAGGTCGTCAAGCACCGGCTGTTCCCCTTCCGTGGGGTCATCTTCGACGTAGATCCGGAATTCGCGAATACGGAAGAATGGTATGAATCCATTCCCGAGGAAGCGCGTCCGCACCGCGATCAACCCTTTTATCATCTGCTCGCTGAAAACGCGGAATCCGAATATGTCGCTTACGTATCGGAACAGAACCTCGTGCCGGATCTGAGCGGCGAGCCCCTGCGTCATCCGCAGATTGAAGAAATGTTCGACCGGCTGGACAACGGCTCCTATCGCGTAAAAGCGCAGCATTCGAATTGAGATAGAGTTCTGTTTTAAAGTGACGCCTTAAAATAAAAGGGGCGCTCGAAGCGCCCCTTTGTCATGACAGACCGGACTGCAGCTTAGTTGGCTGCGCCTTTTGCCTTGTCCTGTTCAGCCTTCATCTTGGCTTCAAAGTCTTTCTGCTTCTTCTGGACGGCGTCCTGAAGTTCCTTCTGGCGTTCTTCCAGTTCCGACTGCTTGAGGGCCGGGCCGGTCAGAGCGCCGGAGAAGCCGGTGAGAGCAACCGGAATCGGGTTCGGCTTGTTCTGATAGTTGACCGAAGTCAGGGTCAGCTTGCCGCCCTTCTTGAGCGCATTGATGAGATCGTCGGTCAGCGGAGCTTCGGCGATGCAGCGATCCGGGAAGCAGATGCCGTATTCAAGCTTGACCGGCTTGTTGTTGTCGATCTGAAGGCCGACACCGGCAGGAATCAGACGGCCGATAGGAACGGTCACCTGAAAGATCTTGCGGTTGATCTTGCCCTTGATCTCGATGAGGTTGACGGCGGTCAGGAGCTGGCCGGAATCCGCGGTGACGATGTTCTGCGTGTTGCAGATATCGTTATCTTCCTGCTTCGAGCAAACCTTGAACCAGCCCTGTGGCGGCTGCTGCGCCGATGCAGGCATCGTCGCGGAGGCAAGCAGGGCGAACGCGCCAGCAATGGCAGATGCGGCAGCGATTGTCTTCGTGCTGGACATGATCAACAGGTTCCTTTCAACACTCTGATCTATAGTTCCCGTTCTGTATTTAAGTCAGCGATAGACCGTCACTGGTTTGAAAATGCGGCAACAGCGTGACCTTGAGGGTTTTAGCCCCCATTCAGGCCCGATCGGGGCCCAATCCGGAGCCGTGTTACAACGACTATGGGTATGAATCCAGATGAGTTTCGACATTCCGTGCTCGGAATCCGTCAAAATCTTTGTTTTGGCTCCCACTGTCACGTGACGGACACGCCCTAATTCCGCACTTAATGTACGATCATGCTAGTTTTCGGTTCCGAATCGACGCTTCCCTGCGCCGACCATCAAACTTGTTTACAATGGACGATTGAAGTTGAACGGATTGATTGCCTATCTCCGCAAAGCGGTTGTTGCGAGCTTTACCGGAGCGGCTGTCGCCGCGATGCCGGTGCAAGCAATCGCGCAAACCCAGCCGGACTATGCGCTGTCCATGCACGGAGACGTGGCTCTGCCAGCCGACTTCACCCATTTTCCTTACGCGAATGCCGACGCGCCGAAGGGCGGCACGCTTACAATGGGCGTTGTCGGCACCTTCGACAGCCTCAATCCATTTGTGCTGAAAAGCATGCGTACCACGGCGCGCGGTCTTTTCGGGGACGTCGACCTCGGAAATCTGGTTTATGAAACCCTCATGCAGCGCTCGCGGGATGAGCCCTTTACCCTTTACGGCCTGCTGGCTGAAAAGGTTGCAGTCGATCCCGAACGCAAATGGGTCGAATTCACCCTGAACCCGAAGGCGAAATGGTCTGACGGCCAACCGGTGACCGTGGACGACGTGCTTTTCACCTATGACATCCTGACGGAAAAGGGGCGTCCTCCCTACAACAACCGGATGAGCCGTGTCGAAAAGATCGAGAAGACAGGAGAACGCTCCGTTCGCTTCACCTTCAACGACAAGTCGGACCGGGAGTTTCCGATGCTCGTCGCGTCTTCGATGCCCGTGCTGCCAAAGCACGCCATCGATCGAGAGACCTTCGGTAATTCATCCCTGAAACCACCTGTCGGCAGCGGGCCGTATCTTGTTTCCGGCGTGCAGCCCGGCCAGCATATCATCTACAAACGCAACCCTGATTATTGGGGCAAGGATTTGCCGTCACAGCGCGGCCTCAACAATTTCGACACTTTGACGATCGAATATTATCGCAACGAGACTTCCCTGTTCGAGTCGTTCAAGAAAGGGCTGCTCGATGTCTTTATCGAAGCAAACCCGACGCGCTGGCAAAAGCTCTATGATTTCCCGGCGGTCAAACAGGGGCGGGTTATCAAGGACAACTTTGAAAAAGGCACCCCAGCCAATCTGCTGGGATTCGTGTTCAATACGCGCCGCCCGATCTTCGCCGACCGTCGCGTCCGACAGGCTCTTGGACTGCTGTTCGATTTTGAATGGGCCAATCGCAATCTCTTTGCCGATCAATATCGCCGCACGCAGAGTTATTGGGAAGGATCGGAGCTTTCTTCCGTGGGTAAGCCGGCTGACGACCGCGAGAAGCAATTGCTTGCACCTTTCCCCGACGCTGTCCGCGAAGATGTCATGAATGGTACGTGGCATCCGCCGGTAACGGACGGCAGCGGCCATGATCGCATACCAGCAAAGAAAGCCTATGATCTGCTGACAGAAGCCGGTTTCCGGTTTGAGCGCGGCCTGGCAGTTGATCCCTCCGGCAAGCCGCTGACGTTCGAAATCATGACGCGCTCGCCCGACGAAGAAAAGGTCGCTCTCGCCTACAAACGCAACCTTGCGCGGCTTGGTATTACGGCAGAAATCCGTACGGCTGACGACGCCCAATATCAGCAACGCCTGCAGACATTCGACTACGACATGATACTCGGCGCACTGACCGGCTCGCTTTCGCCCGGCAATGAACAATGGATGCGCTGGGGTGCGGCTTCGCGGGATGTCCAGGGAAGCTTCAACTATCCGGGAGTGGCCGATCCAGCCGTTGATGCGATGATTGAAGCGCTGCTGGCCTCAAGAAGCCGCGCGGATTTCGTCAGTGCGGTTCGCGCGCTGGATCGCGTGCTTATCTCTGGCGACTACTACGTTCCGCTTTACTACCTTCCCTATCAATGGGTAGCGCGCTGGGATCGTATCGAACACCCGCAGAAGACCTCACTTTACGGCTATCAGCTGCCGACCTGGTGGCGCTCAAATCCATGACCGGGCTTTAACGTCGGTGTAATTCGCCCTACATCCACCCAATATATGATGAGTATTTAACGGGAGGCCGAGCCTCCGGTTCCTGCACGGAGATCGAACCATGGCCGCCAGAAAGATAACTATCGATGTCGTTTCGGACGTCGTCTGCCCATGGTGCTTTCTGGGGCGCAAGCGCCTCGAAGCGGCTCTCGCAATGGTGCCGGACGTTGAGGCGGAGGTGCGCTGGCGCCCCTTCCAACTGGACCCCACCCTGCCTCCACAGGGCAAGGATCGCCAAGCCTATATGCGAGAGAAATTCGGCACTGGCGGAAAGATCGATGACATCCACAAACAGCTGACCGAGCTTGGCGAGGAAAACGGCATCGTATTCGATTTCGATGCCATTGCGCGCGCGCCGAACACCCTTGATGCACATCGGCTCATACATTGGGCCGCGCAGGCCGCCCCCGACACCCAGGATAGGATGGTCGGCATGCTGTTCTCGCTCTATTTCGAGCAGGGACAGGACATCGGCGACCATGAAGTGCTGGTCGATGCGGCGGCAAGCGTCGGCATGGACGCCGCAGTCGTCGCCCGGCTTCTGCAAAGCGACGCCGACAAGACGACAATTCGCGAGGAGATCGACACTGCCAACCGCATCGGCGTGCGCGGCGTGCCGTGTTTCATTATTGACCAGAAATATGCCGTCATGGGCGCGCAGACGGCAGATGTCCTTGCCGACGCTATTCGCCAGACGGCGGAAGGTTTCGAGCCGGGAATTGCCGAGGACCGGTAAAGGTAAAAACCGTTTACAAACAGATTATCAGCATCGGTCAAGTTAAAGCCATAAGCTTTCATTCCAAAAGAGACTTGGCCTCTTCATATTTCATCCCAATGGCTTCATAATCGCACTTCATTGTCCTTAATTCCGCTTTCGCATTTTCCTCGATCAATTGCGAATTATTGAAGTTATTCCAATCATTCCTCATAATTAGTCTAGACAATTCAAATGCAGCATCCGCTGAAACTTGGCCCAAAGCAAAATCTATTGACATTCCTCGCAATGGGCGATTAAAAGTTCCGTAGAATATAACAATATCTTCGGGCTTTGGTATTTCAATGTCCCAACCAGAAACCAGATTTTTACTTTCTGCATCCATATATTCTTTTCCAGCGATATAAGCATACTTATTAAATTTCTCACTAATATCTGGCCACCCAATAATTCCAAACAAATATGAGCAGCCAAAGGCTGTCCATGACCTTTCCGTCAGATCTCCATAGTATGCTTTGCTTTTTTCGGCACCAAAGCCATGAGAGGATGTAGGAAAAAATATTATTGCAAACAAAAATAATAAACACTTTTTGTTTACAAGAAACATTTAGCCACCTTTTCTAATAATCAAACTGTATCGGAAATTTATATACAGCTTCAAACCGTCGCGATCTTTGCCAGTTGCGTCATGATGACTGCCGAGCCGTTGAGGCGCTTTTCCGGTGTCGGCCAGTCGCGGATGAAGACGATGCTTTGATCCGGCCTGATCTTGGCCATGGAGCCCTGCTCGCCGATCATCTTCACCAATCCGACCGGATTGTTGAACGTCGCATTGCGGAACTGGATGACAACGCCCTTCGGTCCGGCGTCCAGCTTTTCGACATTCGCACGGCGGCAGAGCGCCTTGATGTAAACGATCTTGAGCAGATGCTGCACTTCTTCAGGCATCGGGCCAAAACGGTCGATGAGTTCCGCACCGAAAGCATCGATATCCTGCGGCTCTTCCAAGTCGGCGAGACGGCGATAAAGGCCAAGGCGCAGTTGCAGGTCGGGCACATAGGCTTCCGGAATCATCACCGCCGTACCAATCGCGATCTGCGGCGACCACTGGCTGTCTTCCACTTCGACAGTGCCCTTGAGTGTTGCCACGGCCTCTTCCAACATCTGCTGGTAGAGCTCGAAACCCACTTCCTTGATGTGGCCCGACTGCTCTTCGCCAAGCAGATTGCCCGCACCGCGAATATCCATGTCGTGGCTTGCAAGCTGGAAGCCAGCGCCCAGCGTGTCGAGCGACTGCAACACTTTCAAGCGGCGCTCGGCCATCTGAGTCAACATCTTGCCAGCAGGCAACGTAAACAGCGCGAAGGCACGCTGCTTGGAACGGCCGACACGACCGCGCAGCTGATAGAGCTGTGCCAGCCCGAACATATCGGCGCGGTGCACGATCATCGTGTTGGCTGTTGGAATATCAAGGCCGGATTCCACGATCGTCGTGGATAGAAGTACATCGTACTGGCCGTCATAGAAGGCGTTCATGATGTCATCCAGCACGCCCGGCGCCATCTGGCCGTGAGCTACAGCCACTTTCAGTTCAGGCACATGTTCCTTCAGGAACTCTTCAATGTCTGCAAGGTCCGAAATACGCGGGCAGACATAAAAACTCTGTCCGCCGCGATAACGTTCACGCAAAAGCGTTTCACGGATCACGAGCGGATCGAACGGCGAAACGAAGGTCCGCACCGCCATGCGATCAACCGGCGGCGTTGTGATGAGCGACAATTCGCGCACACCGGTCAGCGCAAGCTGCAAGGTGCGCGGGATCGGCGTGGCTGACAATGTCAGCACATGCACATCCGACTTCAGTTCCTTCAGCCGTTCCTTGTGCTTGACGCCAAAATGCTGCTCCTCATCAATGATGAGCAGTCCGAGATTTTTGAACTTGATCGAGCTGCCGAGCAGCGCATGGGTGCCGACAACAATATCGACGGTTCCTTCCTCCAGCCCCTTCTTGGCCGCTGCAAGTTCCTTTGCGCCAACGAGGCGCGAGGCATGGGCAACATTGATCGGCAGGCCATGGAAACGCTTCGAGAAGGTTTTGAAATGCTGGCGCGACAGAAGCGTCGTCGGCACGACGACCGCGACCTGAACACCGCTCATCGCCGCAATAAAGGCAGCGCGCAGCGCCACTTCCGTCTTGCCGAAGCCGACATCACCGCAGATCAGTCGATCCATCGGCTTGCCAGCAGCCAGATCGTCCGCGACGGATTCGATGGCCGTTAGCTGGTCATCAGTTTCATCATAGGGGAAGCGAGCGGCAAACTCGGCATAGAGACCATCGGGCGGCGTCATCACAGGTGCGCCGCGCATCTGGCGTTCGGCGGCGATCTGGATCAGATGGCCGGCAATTTCAAGCAGGCGCTTCTTGAGCTTGGCCTTGCGCATCTGCCATGCGCCGCCGCCAAGCTTGTCGAGAACCGCATCGGAGCCTTCCGAACCATAGCGCGACAGAAGCTCGATATTTTCGACCGGCAGGAATAGCCGGTCGTCGCCTGCATAATGGATTTCAAGGCAATCGTGGGGCGCACCTGCCGCCGTGATCGTCTTGAGGCCGATGAAGCGACCGATACCGTGATCGACATGGACGACGATGTCGCCAGCGGTCAGCGAGGCGACTTCCGAGATAAAGTCCTGATCGCGCTTGCGGCGCTTGGAACGGCGGATAAGACGGTCGCCCAGAATATCCTGCTCAGCCACGATGACGAGATCGCCAGCATCGAAGCCACTTTCGACGGCCAGAACCGCCGCCGTCACCTTATCGCGTGACAGCGCCTTGACGGTGGAAAGCCGGTCGACCGATTCGATCTTTTCCAATCCGTGCTCGTCGAGCACCTGCAAAAGACGGTCGAGCGAGCCTTCCGTCCACGCAGCAACCAGCACCTTTTTGCCTGAAGCTCGCAGCTCGGCAATATGCTTCACCACAGCCTCGAACAAATTCACGTCGGTGGCGGCACGCTCCTCGGCAAAGCTACGGCCCTTGTGCACATCGGCATGAACAATCGTCCGCCCCGTAACCTCCGGCGCACCGAATGGCGTCAAGTCAATGCGCATGCCACCGGCTTCGGCGTGCTTCTCAACCTCTGACGGTGTGAGATAAAGCGTCTCCGGCTTGACCGGTTTGTAGGGCACGGCATCGCTTCCGGGCTCCTTGCCTTCCGCCTGTCTCAGCCGCGCCTCGTAATGGTCGACGACCATGGTGTGGCGTTCGGTCAGCGCCTCGTGGACCAGATGGTCAAAGACCACCGGCATATTGCCAGCATGGTCGAATACGGTATCGAGTGTGTCGTAGAACAGCGGCAGCCAGTGTTCCATGCCGGCAAAGCGACGGCCTTCGCTGATCGCCTGATAAAGCGCGTCGTCGCGCTGCGGCGCACCGAACATAGCGACGTAATTCTTGCGGAAACGGCTGATCATGTCCGGCGAGAGCGTGATTTCGCTCATCGGCTGTAGGACAAATTCCTTGCGGGTCCCGGTGGTGCGCTGCGAAGCGGGATCGAAAGCGCGGATTGTTTCCAGCGTGTCGCCGAAAAAATCCAGTCGCAGTGGTTCTTCCGCGCCGGGCGCATAAAGATCGAGAATGCCGCCGCGCACCGCAAATTCACCGATATCGCGCACGGTCGACACACGTTCGAAACCGTTGCGCTCCAGCCGGGATGCCAGGTCGTTCATGTCGAGCTGATTGCCGGGACGCGCGGAAATCACCTGTTCGGCAATCGCCGCTTGCGGCGGCAGTTTTTGCAGAACGGCGTTGGCAGTCGTCAGAATAATCGCTGGATGCGGCGCTTTCGTTAGCGCGGCCAATGCGCCAAGCGCTGTCAGCCTGCGCGCAGCCGCATCCGCCCCCGGTGACACGCGATCATAAGGCAGGCAGTCCCATGCAGGCAGATGCAGAACCGGCATATCTGGCGCTACGAAGCTCAACACCTGTTCCAGATCGGCAATGCGCTGCCCGTCGCGCACGATATACATGATCGGCCCGCGTTCGCCGATCTCTTCCACCAGCCGGGCGAGACAGAACGCCTCGTAACCGTCGGCAACGCCGTCGATCACGATATGACGATTTGCCCCGAGCGCGCTGGTGGACTTGAGACCTAGTTTGCTGAAAACGGGCATGGGAACCTTGAACTCAGAATTCTATGCGGTCGCGGAAGGCGACAATATCGCGAAACAATGGCGTGTCGTAATCTGCCGGGATCTGGCTTTCGCCCGTCACCCATTTGAGAAGATCGCGGTCGAGCACTTCGAGAATATGCTCGAATTCATCAAGCTGCGGATCGGTGAAGCCGACTATATACTCATCCGCATATTGCCCAAGGATCAGATCCATCTCGCGCATACCGCGATGCCACGCGCGAAACAGAAGCTTGCGGCGTCTTACATCCAGATTTTCCGTCGCCAATGTGCTGCCAGTCATCCTCGGTAAGCTCCAGTCAGTTCCAAATTGCTGCTGGTATATAGCATCTGCGCCGCAAACGTGAACCCGTTTATCCAACAGGAACAAAAAGAGCACAGAAAGATTGCGCATCGCCCTTGCACGGCGGGACGAAGCAGTTAATGCTCCCGCCATGCGTCCATCCGTTCTTGACCCATTTTTCGCCTCCGTTCGTTCGCTTTCCGGCATTGGCCCGAAGGTCGCCGCCCTGCTTGGCAAATTGCTCGGCACCGACATACCGGGCGCGGAGCCGAAAGTCGGCCAGCTTCTATTTCTGGCGCCGCATAGCGTGATCGACCGGCGAAACCGTCCCGGCATCGTCAACGCGCCGGAGGGAGCAATCGTCACGCTGGAAGTCACCGTCGACCAGCACCAGCCGGCGCCGCCCGGACGCGGCAATGTTCCGCATCGCGTTTTCGCTCATGACGACACCGGCGAAATCGCGCTGACCTTCTTCCATGCACAATTGCCATGGCTGCAAAAAATGCTGCCCGAAGGCGAGGCCGTCATTGTCTCCGGAAAGGTGGAGTGGTTCAACGGGCGCGCCTCCATGGTTCATCCGGACTATATTGCGAGCCTGGAAGATGCGGCCAATCTACCGATGGTAGAGCCCGTCTATCCGCTGACTGCGGGCCTGTCGCCCAAGACGCTGGCGCGTGCCGTCAAGGAAGCATTGACCCGCGTGCCACCGCTGCCGGAATGGATCGATGCGCCCTTGCTGGCGCGGGAGCGTTTCACCGGTTTCCAACAATCGCTCAACACGCTTCATCTGCCGGAAAACCCGTCCGATATCGCGCTTGAAAGTATTTCGCGACGCAGGCTCGCCTATGACGAATTTCTGGCGGGACAATTGGCGCTGGCTCTCGTACGCGCCAAGACGCGACGCCTTTCCGGTCGCCCATTGGAAGGCACAGGGCGTATCGTTGCTGAGATCATGCGCCACCTGCCCTATCGCCTGACCAAAGGCCAGGATCAGGCAGTTCGTGAAATCATCGCGGACCTCAAATCGCCCGAGCGCATGTTGCGGCTTTTGCAGGGCGATGTCGGTTCCGGCAAAACGGTCGTTGGATTGCTTTCCATGGCGCATGCCGCTGAATCCGGTGGTCAATCCGCGCTGATGGCGCCGACAGAAGTTCTCGCCCGCCAGCATTTTGCGACAATCGCGCCGCTTGCGGAAAAGGCCGGCTTGAAGGCAGCCCTTCTGACAGGCCGCGAAAAAGGACGCGACCGGAATGCCGTGCTTGAAGGTTTGAAAAGCGGCGAGGTCCATATTGTCATCGGCACCCACGCGTTGTTTCAGGAAAAGGTCGAGTATCACGACCTTGTTCTGGTTATCATCGATGAGCAGCATCGTTTCGGCGTGCATCAGCGCCTGATGTTGACTGCCAAGGGTTCAGCACCGGATATGCTGGTCATGACGGCCACTCCCATTCCGCGCACCCTCGTCCTCACCGCCTTTGGCGATATGGACGTGTCGAAACTCACCGAAAAGCCTGCCGGGCGCCAATCCATCACAACGGCTATCGTGCCGATGGAGCGCATAGGCGAACTCGTTGAACGCATCCGAAAAGCTGTCGGAGAAGGACAGAAAATCTACTGGATCTGCCCGCTGGTGGAAGAATCCGAGGTGGTGGAACTGACCTCCGCCGAGGAACGCTTCGAAAGCCTCAAACCCGTCTTCGGAGATCGCATCGGCCTTATCCATGGCCGCATGAACGGAGCGGAAAAGGACGAGGCCATGCGGGCGTTCAAGCAGGGCGAAACACGCGTACTGGTCGCGACGACCGTGATCGAAGTCGGTGTGGATGTGCCCGACGCCACGATCATCGTCATCGAACACGCCGAACGCTTCGGCCTGTCGCAGTTGCACCAGTTGCGCGGGCGCGTAGGCCGCGGCGATAAACCGTCGACCTGCCTTCTGCTTTACAAGGGACCGCTGGGTGAAATCGCGCAAGCCCGATTGAAGGTCATGCGGGAGACGGAAGACGGTTTCCGCATTGCCGAGGAAGACCTGAAACTGCGTGGCGAAGGTGAACTGCTTGGCACGCGGCAATCGGGAACGCCGGGTTTCCGTCTGGCTTCCATCGAATCGCATGGCGATCTTCTGGAAATCGCCCGCAAGGATGCCCGCTACATTCTGACGAGCGACCCCGATCTGGAGTCCGAGCGCGGACAGGCGCTGCGAATATTGCTCTATCTCTTTGGCCGCGACGAAGCGATCAGGCTCTTGCGAGCAGGATAGCAAAATGGCGGCAATCTGCCGCCATTTCTATCAACTTATAAAGTCTTTTCTATAGTGAGCTGAATTTACTCGACAGTGACCGATTTCGCGAGATTGCGCGGCTGGTCAACGTCGGTACCCATCAAAATGGCCGTGTGATAGGCCAGCATCTGGATCGGCAGCGCATAGACCAGCGGCGTGATGAATTCGGGCACGTCCGGCAGGACGATGGTCGCCATCGTGTCGATGCTGGCAGCTTCTGCGCCCTTTTTGTCGGTGATAAGAATGATCCGACCGCCGCGTGCGGCAACTTCCTGCATGTTGGAAACGGTCTTCTCATAAAGACGATCAGACGGCGCAATGACGATAACCGGCATGGTTTCATCGATCAGCGCAATCGGGCCGTGCTTCAACTCGCCGGCAGCGTAGCCTTCGGCGTGGATATAGGAAATTTCCTTGAGCTTCAGCGCGCCTTCCATGGCAAGCGGGAAGGATGTGCCGCGGCCGAGATAAAGCACATGGTTGACCTTGGCCAGTTCATGGCAGACTGCTGCGATCTGGTCCTCCAGCTTCAGCACCTGGTTGATGAAACGCGGAGCTTCGGAAAGCTGGCGCACCAGTTCCTGTTCGCGCTTGTCATCGATTGCGCCGCGCGATTTCGCAGCCGCGATTGCCAGCGAGGCCATGGCCGAAAGCTGACAGGTAAAAGCCTTTGTGGACGCTACACCGATTTCCGGTCCAGCGAGCGTCGGGAAAACAGCATCCGATTCACGCGCAATGGTCGAGCCCGTCACGTTGACAACAGCAGCGATTTTCAGCCCCTGCGACTTGCAGTAGCGCAGCGAAGCCAACGTGTCGGCCGTTTCGCCCGACTGCGAAACGAACATCGCCAGCGAATCCTTCGAAAGCGGCATTTCACGATAGCGGAATTCGGAAGCGATATCACTGTCGACCGGCAGGCGAGCAATCTGCTCGAACCAGTATTTGCCGACGGATGCCGCGTAGTAAGCCGTACCGCAGGCAGAGATCGTAAGGCGGTCGATCTTGCTGAAATCGATGCCGATTGCTTCCTGACGCACCTTGCCGGTGGTGAAATCAAGATAGTTCGCAAGCGTGTGGGAAATCACCTCAGGCTGCTCGAACATCTCCTTCTGCATGAAGTGACGATGATTGCCCTTGGAGACGAGCATGTTTGCCGTCTGTGTCTTCTGGATCGGACGCTCTACCTGGTTGTTGTTTTCGTCGTAAACGGTCACACCCTTGCGCGTCAGCACGGCCCAATCGCCGTCTTCGAGATAGGCGATGGTATCGGTGAAAGGCGAGAGTGCGATAGCGTCCGAACCGAGGAACATTTCACCCTCGCCATAGCCGACGGCAAGCGGCGGTCCCTGACGTGCGCCGATCAGAAGTTCTTCGTCGCCTTCGAACAGAAACGCGAGCGCAAAAGCGCCGTGCAGCATCGGCAGGCTGTCGCGTACGGCTTCGACCGGAGACTTGCCTTTCGCCAGTTCACGCGTCACCAGATGGGCAACAGCTTCGGTGTCGGTTTCCGTCTGGAATTTGTAGCCTTCGGCCTCAAGCATGGCGCGAAGCTCGGCGAAGTTCTCAATGATGCCGTTATGAACGACCGCGAGGCGCTCGGTGATGTGCGGATGCGCATTGCGCTCCACCGGCTTGCCATGCGTCGCCCAGCGCGTATGTCCGATGCCGATGACGCCGGGAAGCGGCTCGCCAGCCAGTCGCTTTTCCAGATTGACCAACTTGCCTTCAGCACGGCGGCGGTCAAGCTTGCCGTTCTGCAGTGTGGCGATACCGGCAGAATCGTAGCCGCGATACTCAAGCCGCTTCAGTGCATCCACGAGAAGCGGAGCGACTTCGTTATTTCCGATTATGCCGATAATTCCACACATAGGCTGCTCCAGATCCGAGGTTGAGACGTGTGCTTCGCGGTTTAAAGATTCTAACGCAGGTCGGCAACCCAGCGGATTGTCGCTCGCTTAGAGCGGTTCCTGTTTTAATGGAATCGTTGGAACCGCTCTAACTCACTGTTTCTGCCGCATTTCCGAACGCAAAACCGTTTCACACTTTTGCTGGAAATGCTCTAAGCTATTGGACGATTTATTTCGCCGAGGTTTTAGCCGCTTTGATGGCGGCATACTTCTCTCGCAGGATTTTCCCCCGGCCTTCCTTTGTTTCTTGCCGCGCACGGCCAAAGGCCAACGCATCGGCAGGAACATTGTCGGTAATCGTGCTGCCCGATGCGATATAGGCATTGTCGCCGATTTCCACCGGTGCAACCAGCGAACTGTTTGACCCGATAAACGCGTTTTCGCCGATCACCGTCTTGTACTTGTTGTAGCCATCGTAGTTGCAGGTGATTGTGCCAGCGCCGATATTGCTCCCTGCACCGACAGTTGCATCGCCAATATAGGTCAGGTGATTGATCTTTGCGCCTTTATGCACGGTGGCATTCTTCACTTCGCAGAAATTGCCGACCTTGGTCTTTTCCCCCAGATTTGCGCCGGGACGCAGGCGCGCAAACGGCCCGATCTCCGCCTTCGGCCCAACTTCTGCACCTTCCAGATGCGAGAAGGAATGGATGAGCGCACCCGACGCAACATGCACGTGGAGACCGAAGAAGACATTCGGTTCAACGATCACATCCGCCTCGATTAGCGTGTCGTGCGAGAAGAACACTGTTTCAGGCGCAATCAGCGTCACGCCTGCAAGCATCATTTCACGACGCTTGCGATCCTGCCAGATGGCTTCGGCTTCAGCCAGTTCGACCCGGTTATTGATGCCGATGACATTATCGACCGGCACTTCAATCGCCGTCACACGCATGCTTTTGCCGTGCGCTATAGCCACGATATCGGTCAGATAATATTCGCCTTTGGCGTTGTTATTATCGACGGCATCCAGAAGCGCCAGAGCATGTTGGCCTCGAACAGCGATCAGCCCGCCATTGCAGAACCCGATCTGCTTCTGCTCTTCGCTTGCTTCTTTTTCCTCAACGATGGCGACAAGCTTGTCGCCCTCTTCGATCAGGCGGCCATAGCCGTGCGGATTGTCTGGACGGAAACCGATAACAACGACATCGGCGCCATCGGCCAGCCGCTCGCGGGCCTTTTGCAAAGATGATGCCTCGATCAGCGGCGTATCACCGAAAACGATGAGCAGGTCCTCATAGCCACGCTCAATTGCTTCGCGTGCTGCCAGAACGGCGTGTGCCGTACCGAGGCGTTCCTTCTGCTCAAAGGCCGAGACGGGGCCTGCGTTCTTTTCCACTGCCGCACGCACTTCGTCGGCACCACGTCCAACGACCAGCGCAACATCGCTTTTGCCGGTGCCCTGAACTGCCTTGACCACATGCGAGACCAGCGGCAAGCCCGCTACCTGGTGCAGCACTTTCGGGAGGCTGGATTTCATGCGTGTGCCTTCGCCAGCAGCAAGCACGATGGAAAGGCAGGTACGGTCTGTCATGGTGTCGTCCAGAAAATTGAGATGATCTTCGCTCATAACATCAAAGCGTCTATGAAAACTTACGGGCCTTTAGCCCAATCGGCCAAGCGCAGGGAAATTCTCAAGCAGCCAGAAAGAAAACGATTGCATCCCGCCGGTCAGGAACAGGACTCCCGCTGCAACCAGAAGCGCGCCCATCGCTTTTTCCACCTTGCCGAGATGCACCCGGAAGCGCGAAAGAAATCGCATGAATGCGCCAGAAAAAAGGGCGGCGATCAAAAAAGGAATGCCGAGGCCGAGCGAATAGGTTGCCAGCAAGAGCGCCCCCTCACCGACCGTGCTGCTGCCGCCTGCGAGCGTCAGGATCGGCCCGAGAACGGGCCCGATGCACGGGGTCCAGCCAAAGGCGAAAGCCAGCCCCATGACATAAGCCCCAAGCGGGGACGCTGGAGCGTTGCGTGCCTGAAAACGCGCTTCCCGGGACAAGAACGACAAACGCAGAACGCCGAGGAAATTCAGTCCCATCAATATGATGACGACGCCCGCGACGATCGCAATTTCCTGCTGCCAGGCGCGCAGGAAAGCGCCGATGGAGGAGGCACCGGCGCCAAGCGCCACAAAAACAGTCGTGAAACCGAGAACGAAACAGATTGCTGCAAAGGCCAGCGAACGGCGCGCCGATGGTGCTGCCGCAACGGTCGTCGCCTTCTCCGCGCGGAAATCCTCGACGCTCACGCCTGCCATGTAGCACAGATAGGGCGGCACGAGCGGCAGGACACAGGGTGAAAGAAACGACAGGGCGCCAGCTCCCGCTGCGGTCATATAGGAAATATCGAGCACCAATACCTCTTTCAATTCATCAAATCACTTGCGATCCGGCCCGACGGCAGGCTTATATAGACCAACTTCGGCTTTACTTAGAATATTTTCAATGCGGCATCTCGCTCGAACACAAGTTCGCCCTAAATCGAGATCATTGCGCGATTTATAATATATTGCTCCAACCGGACGACGTTCCTATGAGCCTTATTGATGATAAAGCGCCTGCAACATCATCTGCAACGTCCACCAGCGGACGTTTCAAGCGCTACCAGCATTTTCTGTTTCCGATAGCCGGTATCGCCATTGCTTTGCTTGCAGTCTATGTGCTGGAGAATCTCCTCCAGCATACCTCCCGCAAGGACACGCTCGCCGCGCTGCACAACATATCGTGGGCAACGCTGGGCCTTGCCGTGTTCTTCACGGCTCTCAGCTATGCCGCTGTCGCGCTCTATGATGTAGTGGCTGTCGATACGATTGCCCCCAACCAGATCCCGCGACGCATTGCAGCCGTTGCAGGTGCCGCCGGCTACGCAATCTCCAATGCGCTCGGCTTTTCCCTTTTGACCGGTGGCGCTCTTCGTTATCGCATCTATGCGGCGGAAGGCGTGAGCCTTGCCGACATAGGCAAGATTGTTGGAACATCATGGTTCGCAATCTGGTTCGCGCTGATCATCATGGTCGGTGCCGCGCTTCTCATCGATCCGGGGGATGTTCCTTGGCTCTCTGCCATTGATTCCCGTATCGACATTGTTGCCGGTATCGCCATTCTGGGCGGCATCGGCTGGCTGATCTACTGGCTGTCGCATGGACAGCGCAGCTTCACGATAGGTTCGTTCAGCCTGCGCCTGCCCAATTCCAAAGGCGCGCTGACCCAGATATTTGCCGGGCTCGTGGATGTCGGCGCAGCCGCCGCTACGCTCTATGTCCTCATGCCTGCCGACGCAGTGCCAAGCTTTGCGGTTTTCGCACTGGTCTATGTGATCGCCATCGTGCTGGGCATCGCCAGCCATGCGCCCGGTGGCCTGGGCGCCTTCGAGGCGACGATCATTGCGGGTCTTGGCCTTGGCGGAAAGCCGGACGCGATTGCGGGCCTTCTTGCGTACCGGCTTATCTACACGATTATGCCGCTTGTTGTGGCTACAGCGGGCATTCTCATATGGGAGATCATGCGCCGCCGTCATATGCTCGGCAAGCAGGCCCGCTTCGCCAAGCGTCTGGTCGAGCCGCTCATCCCGGGCCTGTCTGCCAGCATCATCTTTCTGGGCGGGATCATTCTTCTCGTATCCGGCGCAACGCCGGACCTTCGCTACCGCGTCGAAGTGCTCTCCGATATCGTTCCAGAATCCTTCATGGAAATGTCGCATCTCGCCGCCAGTCTCGTCGGCGTCGCGCTGCTCATCGTTGCTCGCGGCCTCTCGAAGAGGCTTGCACGAGCCTGGGTGGCCGCGCAAATCCTCCTTCTCTGCGGCGCTGCCTTTTCTCTGACCAAAGGTCTCGATTGGGAAGAGGCCATCACCCTCTGCCTTTTCGCTTTCACCCTATGGGGTTTCCGGGATTCGTTCTATCGCCGCCCCATTTCAGGGCCGTTCGACCTGAGCTGGAACTGGATCGCGACAGTGGGCACGACTGTGCTCGTTTCCACATGGCTCGGATTTTTCGTTTATCGACACGTGGAATATTCCAACACTCTCTGGTGGGATTTCGCCTGGAACGGCAATGCACCCCGTTTCCTGCGGGCGACCGTACTAGTCTTCGCCGTGGTTGCTGCGGTCGGCCTTTACTCGATCATCAACCGAAACGGTCATCGCAGGCGAAAAGTTGATTATTCGATTCCCGACGCGGTGCCCGATCTCGTCGCCCAATGGCCTCACACGGATGCCGCCCTGGCGCTGCTTGGCGACAAGCAATTCCTTCTCGCCCCCGATAACAGCTCCTTCATCATGTATTCCCAGTCTGGAGGCAGTCTGATCGCGCTTGGCGAACCCATCGGCAACGAACAAACGGGCAGAGAGCTCGCCTGGTCCTTTCATGGGCTGGCCGACAAGCTGGCCCTGCGCACCGTATTCTACGGTGTCGGTCCGCAAAGCCTCCCCCTGTTTCTGGACATGGGGCTTGTCGCCTTGAAGCTCGGCGAAGTCGCCCGCGTTGACCTCACCGATTTCTCTCTGGATGGCCCGCGTCGTCAGCCGTTCCGCTATGCCGACCGGAAGATCGACAAGGACGGGCTGACCTTTGAAATCATCCCGGCAGCTAATGTGCCGCCGCTCATTCCACGCCTGCGCGAGATTTCGGACGCTTGGCTGGATTTTAAATCGGGCAGCGAAAAGGGATTTTCGTTGGGGTATTTCGACGACGAATACATGACGCGTTTCGATGTCGCAGTGTTGAAAAGCGGCGGAGAAATCGTGGCTTTCGCCAATATATGGCGCGGCGCGGATAAATATGAAATCACTGTCGACCTCATGCGATACATGCCCAATGTGCATAAGCTCCTGATGGACGCGCTCTTCGCGAAACTGCTGATGGCCGGCAAGGAGGAAGGCTACAAGTGGTTCAATCTTGGCGCTGCCCCGCTTTCCGGCTTAAGCGGCAGCAGACTGGCCTCCCGCTGGAACCGTTTCGGCTCCTTCATCTACAAGCGTGGCGCCGATCTCTATCATTTCGGCGGATTGAAAGCCTTCAAGGAAAAATTCGATCCTGTCTGGACCCCGCATTACATGGTTTGTCCTGGCGGACTTGAGACGCCGCGCGCCCTTCTCGATGCCACGACCCTCATCAATGGCAGCCCACTGGAGTTCATCCGAAAATGACGAAAAGACGCGTTCTCTTTATTGTGCTCGGGCTGGCGCTCTTGGCAGCAGCAGGCGTGTACGGCACAGTGCATACGGGTAAAATCGCCCGGCTCTGGACGAAAATCATCGATTCCGACGAACCGGTCATCCACGCCAGTGCTGAACGGCTATCCAACATCCCTGTCTATATGCCGGAGAACGACCCGGTGGGTCTTGCTATCCTGTTGAGCGACGACGGCGGCATAGGCGACCGGGAAAAACAATTCATGGATGCCATGCTTGCCCGGAATATGATTGTTCTGCCGGTCGAGCTTGGCCCGTGGCGGGCTGCCCTCGATAAGGAGGACGGCGAGTGTAACTATCTGGACTCGGATTTTGAAGCCATAGCGAAGGAAGCTCTGCGCGGGCTTGACCTTGGCGTCTATTTTCACCCCGTTCTGACCGGCATCGGACAGGGCGCGACCATTGCCTATGCTGCTGCCTCGGACTCGCCGGATGCGACGATTGCAGGTGCCGTTGCGCTCGATCCGGTACCGGCAAAGACCCGCCTGCCTTCCTGCACCGAAAAAGCGCAAGCAATCAAGGCCGCGGAGGGAGGCTTCACCTATGGTTTCAATGTTCCAGTTCCGGCCCCTGCTCTCGTGATCGGACCGGCCGGATCGCCGACGAATAATCCGGTTACAGCGCGTCAGGAAAACTTTGCTGTACTTCAATCTGCTCCTGCGTTTCCGGCCCGACTGAAAATGGCTGTCGACAATGTCATCGCCATGGCAGACCAGGATGCCAAGAACGAAGCGCTGCCTGTCGTGGACCTTCCAGCCAGGGGCGGGAAAGCCGATATGGTTGCGGTCTTCTATTCGGGAGACGGCGGCTGGCGCGATCTCGATAAATCCATTGGCGAATGGCTGCAGGCCAATGGCGTCCACGTGATCGGAGTGGATTCGCTGCGTTATTTCTGGTCGGAACGCACGCCGGAGGAAATTGCCAATGATACAACGGCGATGATCAAAAAGGCCGATCCTACAAATAAATTGCCGGTGGCGGTTCTGGGCTATTCGTTTGGCGCGGATACATTTCCATTTGCCTGGAAATATCTACCCTCGGCCATACAGGACCGGACGAAAATGATCGGCCTTCTCGGGGTTGAAACTACAACCACCTTTCAGGTTTCCATTGAAGGCTGGCTTGGAATGAACGGGGACAAGGATGTCGTTCCTGCCATCTCGACTATTCCGCTGGACCGTGTGGTCTGCGTCTATGGCGAGGAAGAAGAAGACACCGCCTGCACTGCTGCTGAACTGAAAGGGATGGAAGTGATAAAATTGGCTGGCGGTCATCATTTCGATGAAAACTATACGCCCATTGCCGCGAGTCTTCTGGAAAAGATGCGCAGCCGCGCCGGATTGCCGCCGCGACCAGCCAGTTGACGATTGGTCGCCAACGACGAAACCGGCGCATATCCAATAATTCGCCCAACTGTAAAACGGGAGATCAACAATTTCAGCTAAGTGCTTGTTTTTGGTGAGCGCGCAGGGATTCGAACCCTGGACCTACTGATTAAAAGTCAGTTGCTCTACCGGCTGAGCTACGCGCTCCCTGTCGGAGCAAATCGCCCCCGGAAGTGCGGCGGAACATAAGGGCGGCTTACGGATTGGTCAACACCATAAAATCAGGTTTCTCCAACATAAATTCAAAAAAATCACAGGTCGCGGATACTCAACGTCACGCTGCGGCTTCCAGATGCCTGTGAACATGCCTCTTCCACGCACTCTATACCCTCAACCGGATAGCGATTCTGAACATGCGACGATAGAAACAAGCCTGCCGAGCCTTCCATGACGGGACCTTGCCGCCTGGTCATGCTATAGCTAGCCCATAACAATGACCCAACAGCACGGTATTTGATGTCTCTGGCCACCAAGGCACTTTTTCATTTCCGACGCTCCTTGTCCGGCGTAGGCATAGCGCTAGGCACCCTGTTTTTTGCCGCCGCGCTTACGCCGAGCCTCATCCCGCGTACCCATATCATGCAGGGAATTCTCGGAGGCGTCGCCTTCGGAGCAGGTTATGGCATCGGTGTGCTGTGGCGCTGGCTATGGCATTATCTCGAATTGCCCGAACCCCGGGACCGCCTGCGCAGTCAAGTCAATCTAGCTGTCGGCATCATCTGTCTCGGGGTGGCGGTCGTCGCGCTTTATTTCGCCGCGAGCTGGCAGAACTCCGTTCGTGCTGTCATGAACATGGAGCCGGTGCCAAGCGCCTATCCAATGAGCGTGTCGGCTTTGGCCGTACTGACATTCCTGATTCTGTTGGTGTTGGTCCGCCTTCTCATCCGATTTGGGCGATTCGTCTCGGCAAAAGTACAACTCGTCATGCCCCGCCGAGTAGCCAATGTCCTCGGCGTCACGATTACGGTCGTACTCGTCTGGACGATTGCCAACGGGCTGCTCATCCAATCTGCTTTCAAGGTTCTGGACCGCTCATTTCGCGAGTATGACGCTCTGATCGAGCCGGACCGCCCCCAACCGACGGTACCGAACAAAACCGGCAGCGCCGCATCGCTTTTGCACTGGAACGAGCTTGGGCGGGCTGGACGTGAATTTGTCTCTTCCGGCCCCGCGGCCGCCGACATCACGGCAATGACCGGTGAAATGGCAATCGATCCCATACGGGTCTATGCCGGCCTGCACGTCGCCGACACACCGGAACAACGAGCCGAACTTGCGCTGGAGGAACTAAAGCGGCAACACGGCTTTGACCGGTCGGTACTGGTCGTCATCACGCCCACCGGCACCGGCTGGGTCGACCCTGCCGCGATGGACGGTCTGGAATTTCTGCATCATGGGGATGTGGCCAGTGTCGCCGTGCAGTATTCTTATCTTTCCAGCCCCTTGTCGTTGCTCTTTCAACCCGAATATGGAGCGGAAGCGTCGCGGGCACTGTTCATCGCCGTTTATAACTACTGGAAAAACCTTCCGCGGGACCGGCGTCCTCGCCTGTATCTCTATGGCTTGAGCCTCGGTGCCATGAACTCGGAAATTTCGTCCGAGCTTTTCGAAATGCTCGATGACCCGATTAACGGCGCCCTTTGGAGCGGTCCTCCTTTCCCGAGCCGCGACTGGAAAGCCATGACCAGACGGAGAAATCCGGGAACACCGGAATGGTTGCCGGTATTCAGGGACGGCTCCTTTGCGCGTTTCATGAACCAGAATGGTGAAGCGCCCGGAAACGGAACACGCTGGGGGCCGATGCGCGTGGTCTATCTGCAATATGCAAGCGACCCCGTGACCTTCTTCGACACATTGTCGTTCTACCGGCAGCCCGACTGGATGCAGGCACCGCGCGGACCCGATGTGTCACCCGATTTGCGGTGGTATCCTGTCGTGACGATGCTTCAGCTCGCCCTTGATATGGCCTTTGGAACAACCGCACCGATAGGACATGGGCATGTGTACGCTCCGGAGCACTATGTCGACGCATGGCTGGAAGTTACCGGCGTAACGGGCTGGGATAAGGAAAAGATCGCCGGACTCAAGCAGTACCTGCGCCAGAAAATTGATAGGGCAAATGTTGAGGGCTATGAACAGCGTGGCGGGTGAGAGCACATCTCGAAAAACGGAAACCATTTTCGGTTAGGATGCAACTCAAGCCAGCCCCTCGGAGCCACGCTGTTTTGTGAAATCGCGGTCAGTATTCAGGCGATTTCTGCGGCGTCTGGGCGCTGTTCAGGTTGAGCATGGGAATTGCCCCGTTCGGCAGCATCGTGGTCGGCAGTTGGCCATCCCATTTTTCCGCCTGCGTCAACGCAACAAGACCTGGATTATCGCGAAGTGCATCGCCACGCGCCTTGATGGCGGTTGCTTCCGCCTCGCCCTTCAGCCTAATCGCGTCAGCTTCGGCCTCTGCCTGAAGACGAACGGCGTCCGCCTGGGCTTCTGCTTCGGCGCGGCGAGCATCTGCCTGCGCTTTTGCCTGTGTTACCGTGATTTCGGCTTGGACCTTTTCGCGTTCCGCGTTCTGACGAAGACGCTGCACTTCAACTTCCGCCAACATGCGCTGTTCGATTGACTGCTCATAGGAGTCCGAAAAATCGATATTCTCGATCTGCACCGTATCGATGATAACGGGACCGCGTACACTGTTCTGAATCGCCTGCGCAATTTCCTGGTTGAGACGGCTTCGTTCCTGGATTGCCTCCACGGCATTGAACTTGCCGAAAACAGTCTTGCTTTCCTCGAAAACGCGCCGTTCTACAAGGCGGGACAAGAGACCATCTTCACCGCCATAGGTCGCGTAGACTTCTTCCACGCGGTCTGGCGGAATGCGATAGTTGACCGAGAGGTTCATCGTGGCTGGCTGCTGGTCGCGGCTATAGGCTTCCATGCTGTTGTAGATCGCAGCTTTGGATTGCACCGATATTCGCACAATCGAATCGATCAACGGAATTTTGAAACCGAGGCCGGGCTGGGCAACGCCGGAAACAGCACCATAGCGCAAAACAACACCGCGCTCACCTTCGTCAACCGTGTACCAGGAACCAAGTACTACGCTCAATATACCGAGTACAATTATACCGGCTAATGCTTTGGGTAAAATCTCGCGCATCCCGTCTCCTTTGGCGCTCGGTTGTAACAGGGGGAAACCGAAAGCCTTTCAACAACTGCGCTGCCGGAATTCGCCCCGATCGCCTTTTAGGGTGCACCGCCATGAATGACAATTACTGGTGGTACAGTTGATAGACCTAGTCCACAAAACAAAGCCGCCCTTCAAGGGCGGCTTCATTGTGTTCAGCAGTCTTCAACTATCAATATGGCGAATAACACTGCTGGCGGGGGCCGTTATACGGCTGAAAAGTATTGTCCGAGGCCCTATATGACCGATAACGATTATAGCACCACTGGACGTGCGAATTGCTGTATCCATAAGCCGGCGCGCGATAGACGGGCGGTGGCGGCGGAGCGGCAATCGCACCACCAATGATTGCACCGGCGCCGAACGCGGCGAGCGGATACCA
This sequence comes from Hyphomicrobiales bacterium, assembly GCA_900470195.1. Lineage (GTDB taxonomy): Bacteria > Pseudomonadota > Alphaproteobacteria > Rhizobiales > Rhizobiaceae > Brucella. The sequence goes on from UEIJ01000023.1 coordinate 81,906, forward strand.
CCAACCGTCATTATGCCGACGATAGCCGTGGCGATAATAGCGGTTACCGCGATATCCATTCCAGTAACCTGGCCCCGGACGGTACGGACGACCGTGCCAGCCCGGACGAGGTCCCGGCCGGTAGCCGCCCCAATGTCCATGCCCCGGGCCGCGACGCCAGCGGTCATCACGAACCTGCTGAATATTTTCGTTGCTCGCCGCAGGGGCGGTTGGCGCGAGAGGCGCAGCCGAGACCGGAACCATCGCGCCGATCAAAAAGCTTGCACCGACAAGGCCAACCATCATCTTTTTGAAGGTGTTCATCCTGTGCTTCTCCCTTTCAATGATGCCATCATTGCCGTACGTTTATGAATGCCCGCTGAACATTGCCTGAAAATTATACTCGCTCCCAATTTTTAACTGGCGATGCGCAGCTGTTTCGGTTGCTTCCAAACGGATGAAACAACAATTGGTTCTTGCTATTCCATTATTTTCGTTAGCAAATTGCACGACAATCGGATAACTTGCGTGAAGTAGGGCAGCTTGTAAGCGTTTTCAGCGAGTGGGGTTTGCATTGGCAACAAAGGCACGGCCGTCCGTAAAAATTTTGGGAGCAACCTTCTCCCCGGAAGCAGATCCTTTCACGGCGGCAGTTGAACTGACGCCCATGCCGATACTCATCACCAATCCCCGCCTGCCCGATAACCCCATTGTCTTTGCCAACAAGGCTTTCCAGAAGCTGACAGGATATGAAGCTGACGAAATCGTGGGGAAAAATTGCCGCTTCCTTCAGGGCGCCGGCACCGACCCGGAACATGTCCAGAAGATCCGCGCAGCCCTCGACGCGGAGCAGTCGATCGATATCGATATCCTCAATTACAAGAAGTCAGGCGAACCATTCTGGAACCGGCTTCACATTTCTCCTGTCAAAACCGAAGCAGGCGAACTCCATCACTTCGTTTCGTCTCAGCTCGATGTGACCCTTGAACTTGGCAAACTGGTCGAGCTGGAAAAAGAACGCGAAACGCTTTCGCTTGAAAAACAACGCAGCAACGATCAGTTGCAATATATTATTGAAGTGGCGAATGTTGGCTTCTGGACACGGGATTATCACAGCGGCGAAATCAGCTGTTCGCCGGAATACAGACGTATTTTCGGCCTGACCCCGGACGAGCCGGTCAACTACGACAAGATCATCGAGATGGTGGCGCTGGAAGACCGGATCACTCTGATCCAACGGTCGCAGGAATCTTTCTCGACCGGCAAGCCTTTCCGGCTGGAATATCGTATCACCAACCGATTGGGTCAAATGCGCTGGGTGGAAACCCGGGCCAAGGCGTTGACAGGCAAGTCGCCGACACTTCTCGGTATCGTCATCGACGTCACCGAACGCAAGAAAGCCGAAGCGGACAAGGCGCTGGTGACCCGCGAAATCTCGCATCGATTCAAGAACTCGATGGCGATGGTGCAATCCATCGCCAACCAGACCTTGCGCAATGCCACCGATCCGCAGACCGCAAATGAGTTGTTCAGCGAGCGGCTGCGCGCACTTAGCCAAGCCCACGACATGCTGTTGCGGGAGGACTGGACGGGCACCACGATCAGCCAGATCTGCGACACCGCGCTTGCCCCTTTTAACAGCACGTTCGGCCATCGAATCCGTACCCACGGTCCGGCTCTGGTGGTGAGTGACCGGGTAACCGTGTCTCTTTCACTGGGTTTGTATGAACTTGCAACCAATGCTGTGAAATACGGCGCCCTCTCCAATGAAAACGGCACGGTCCAATTCAACTGGGATGTAGTCCAGATACAGGGCGAGCAGAAACTTCATATGCGCTGGATCGAAAGCGGCGGGCCTGCGGTCGAACGCCCTGCCCGCCGCGGCTTTGGCCAGCGGTTGCTCTACTCCGTCCTCGCGGGCGAACTGAAGGCCAAATGCGACATCGACTTTGCGCCAAGCGGGCTGGTGATTGACGTCCTCGCGCCTATGACAGTGGACGTGTTTCCGCAACTCGACAGTCTCTCGCGTCCTCAAGCCGAGTCGGTCTGAAGAAAAAAAGAGCAGCGAAATCGCTGCTCTCTTCTTGCTTAGTTGTGCGGGCCGCGACGGCGCGGCTCGATATATACGCGATCACGATGACGGTAGCGGTCATGGCGCCAGCGGCGATCCCGGTCGCGCTCGCGATAATAACGCGGTGAATGCCGGTCCCACCCGCGACGATCATCGCGCCAACGGCGATCCCAAACACAGCGGCCACTCCGCGTGCGAACCGCGCCACGCGGGCAGCGATAATCGACCTGAATGGCAGAACCGGCACCATCGGCAGCGACTGCCGGAATCGGCGCCGGAGCGACCGGCGCGGCCGCTTCAGCAACAGCAGTTACCGCGAAGAGCGCGAGAGCCGCAGAAACCAACTTAAGTTTCATTTCCGTTTTCCTTTCCAGAGTTGCCAGAATTGGAATCTTGCCCACAAATACGTAGGCCAAACAGACTATTGGTAAAGTCACTTAATCTTACGGTTCTCTATCAATCTCGACCGCACGCCTTAAAACAAACCAAAGCTAACGACCTGCAACTTTGCAAAAGTATTTTTAAGAGAATTCGGATATCAGGAGCCTATTGAATTCGCACGCAATCCCTTGAAGCAAGGGAAAAGCCGTAGAATCTCCAATCCGCAAAGCCGATCCGGCACCGGTTCACGACCGGTAGCGGCGGAGCTTTGCGGCTGTCGCAAGGAGCAGGAACATGGATCATTCGGCGTCTAAAACCGACACCACCTGGGGAGCGAAAACCGGTCTGGGCACCACCCAGGCCGAATGGGTTGAGCTGGTCGGAGGCTTGCCCGAAGAACATTCGTTCTTTCTTCGCGATCTCATTGGCCGCAACCGCGAACTGTTTGTCGGCGTGTTCTACGAGCGCCTTATGAGCAATCGCGATGCGGCAACTTTCCTGTCCCAGAAAATGGTTCAGGAGCGCCTGCACAATTCCCTGAGCGACTGGCTTCTGAAGATGTTCGAAAGAAACGCCGGCGATGTTGACGCATTCATTCGTGAGCAGCGCAAGGTCGGCGAAGTCCATGCCCGCATCGACGTGCCGATCCATGTCGTCATGCAGGGCGCGCGCCTGCTCAAGAACGAGATCATTCGTCAACTAAAGCTGGAAGTCGCCACACGCGAGGTTCTGGCGCGTCTGATCGTGCATGTCAGCAATGCGATAGATATTGCGATTGAAATCATGAGCCAGGCCTTCGTGAAGGACGCGCGCGAAAGTGCTCAGACCGACGAAGCCTATCGGGCCTTCACGCTGAGCCACGACTTTCCGCTTGAGCGCGAATCGCAGCGCGCTGCGCTCATGGAATGGAGCCAATCGCTCCTCTTCAACCTCTATGGCAGTCCCGACAGTCCGCTTCACACGCTCGCAAGCTCGGACTTCGGATTGTGGTTGCAGCACAAGGCCGATCTGATGTTCTCCAATTCCTCCATCTTGGAAAACATCCGCCGGAATGTGGAACATATCGACCAAGTGCTCCTTCCGGCCATCAACACCGCTCGCAAAGATAACCCGGCTGAACTCGCAGCCTCTCTGTCATTGTTCCAGACCAAGATCGTTGAAGTGAAGTTTCTGCTGTCCGAACTGTTTCAGGCAGCGGCGGCCATGGAAACGGGCCGTGATCCGCTGACACGTGCGCTCAATCGCCGTTTCATGCCATCAATACTGACCCGCGAAGTACGCATGGCGTCCCAAAAGGCAATGGATTTGAGCGTTCTGATGATCGATATCGATCACTTCAAGAATATCAACGACACATACGGGCACAGCAGCGGCGATGCGGTTCTTCAGCAGGTGGCCGAAACGATCCTTTCGCTCTGCCGCCCGAGCGATTTTGTATTCCGCTATGGCGGGGAGGAATTTCTGGTCGCTTTGGTGGAAGCAGACGAGGACAAGGCCTTCGCAATCGGCGAGGAACTGCGCAGGCAGATAGCCCAACAGCCCATGAACCTTCCCGATGGCGCACGTCACTCCGTCACCCTGTCGATCGGTGTTGCCGCATTCAACGGACATCCAGACTACAGCCACCTCGTCAATGCCGCTGACCGGGCGCTCTATCGCGCCAAGCAGGGCGGCCGCAATCGCTGCGAAAAGGAAATTCCGCTCGCGATTGATTGATCGCAGAGGCATTTTGCCATCTGGCGGTTACGCTTCAAAACCGCCATATGCTGCCATCATGACGAATAGTTCCGCTTCACCCGTTTCCGAAACAGCCACACCAAAGCCGCGCGAACGCGATGCGCTGGAGACGCAATTTCTGCCGCAACAGGCGGACGCGTCGCCGGTAGATTGGGTTGTCGCAGACGGGCTGACGGACTACGAGGAGGCACTCGCCTTCATGGAAGCGCGTGTGCAGGCCATTCGGGAAGGCACTGCGAATGAACTCGTATGGCTGGTCGAACATCCCTCGCTTTACACGGCAGGAACTAGCGCCAATGCGAGCGACCTCCTGACACCCGACAGCCTGCCCGTATTCAACACGGGGCGCGGCGGGGAATATACCTATCACGGGCCGGGCCAGCGTGTCGCCTATGTGATGCTCGATCTGAAACGCCGCCGCGAGGACGTGCGTGCCTTCGTGACGGCGCTCGAACAATGGATCATTGAGAGCCTCGCCGAGTTCAACATCAAAGGCGAGCGTCGCGAGGATCGCGTTGGTGTATGGGTTACGCGACCTGAAAAACCCCGCCTAGCCGATGGCAGCATGTGTGAAGACAAGATCGCGGCTATCGGCATCCGCCTGCGGCGCTGGGTAAGCTTTCACGGCATTGCCATCAATGTCGAACCGGATCTCGGCCATTATTCCGGCATCGTGCCTTGCGGCATCTCGGAACATGGTGTCACAAGCCTTGTCGATCTGGGCTTGCCGGTGACGATGGGCGACATGGACGTCGCTTTGGGAAAGGCGTTTGAGACAGTCTTCGGCCCGCGTCAGCTCAAATAGCTGTGATCACGCCACTGCGTCAGCTTTCACCCGACGTTCCCGCATGAAAACATAGAAGCCCGATCCGACGATGATTGCGATACCCAGCCATTTCGACGGCGTCGGGAAATCGCCGAACACGATCAGGCCGACCAGAACAGCATTGACGATTTCCAGATATTGGAACGGCGCCAGCATGGACGCGGGCGCCAGCTTGAACGCCTGCACGACCATCAGGTGGCTGACGGTCCCGATCGTTCCCAAAAGCAGTAGGAGCAGCCAGGGCTGGATGCCGTGCGGCAGTCCAAAACTCAAGTCGCTATGGCCCGCAGCAGTTCCAAAAATCATGGCGAGGCCTGCAAACATCCAGCCGCCCACGCCGGCGTAAAACTGCATTACAAGTGGGCTTTCCTTCGCACCGTATTTACGGTTCAAAATGAGATAGATCGCAAAGGTTACGGCGGTCGCCAGCGGCAGAAGCGAGACGGCGCCGAAAATCTCGAAACTCGGCTGGATCACGATCATGGTGCCGATCAGTCCGATGCCGACAGCGCTGAATCTCCTCCAGCCTACCTTTTCCTTCAGGAAAATAGCCGAAAAGAGCGTCAAAATAAGCGGTTCGGCAAAGAAGACAGCCATCGCATCCGCGAGCGGCATATACTTGACTGCCGTAAAGAAGCAGAGTCCGCCAAACCCCATCAAAGCTCCGCGAATGAGGTTGCCCGCCAGATGCTGGGTTCGCAGCGCGGCAAAACCGCCAACAATGAGCAGGATGAAAAACATCAGCCAGCACTGGACGAAGAAGCGCATGAAGGTAACTGTGGCCGGAGGCATATGGTCTGCCATGGCGAGCCACTTGCCAATGGCATCCATCAGCGGCAGCAAAAGCACCGAGAGCACCATGATCGCCATGCCTTTTACGTGCGCTTCCATGCCGCCTGTCGCGCTGCTCTGCATTTCAAACTCTCGGTATCTGGAATGTTCCCCGCTATCGCTCTATGCGAACTGCCGCAGCGTTTCCATCCAATTTGCTCGGAATTGTCCCGCTTGTTTGACTTTCGACCGCTTTCTGGTGCAAATCAGTTCCGTTCTGAACAAAACCCTTTGAAAAAGCCGTGCGAAAACGGAACGTAAGGCGAACTTTAGTCGCCTTTCGCGAGCGCGCATGGCATCATTCAAGTGATTCGCGAACAGTATTTTCCGGTCGATGGCGAGCAATCTCGGCACTGGCCTCCTGAAATTCAGATAGAGAGCTTTTCGGAACAGATGGACGATAGCAACGATCTCTTCTCGAGAGTAGTTAACAATGCCCGAGAACGGGAACAGGGACGACAGGGCGAAAAACCCGTGTCGCCACAGCCTGTTGCCCAGCCGGTGGCAGCACCATCGCTCTCTGTTCCAAAGCCGGTAACGACCAAGGCGCCGCCTGCTTCATCGGCAGGCGACGACTATAACGCATCATCCATTCGTGTTCTGGAAGGTCTGGAGCCGGTCCGTCTGCGTCCCGGCATGTACATTGGCGGCACTGACGAAAAGGCACTGCATCACCTCTTCGCCGAAGTCATCGACAACTCGATGGACGAAGCAGTTGCGGGACATGCCAATTTCATTGAAGTGAGCTTCGATGCCGACGGGTTTGTCACGGTTTCGGACAATGGCCGCGGCATTCCTGTGGACGAGCATCCGCAGGTGCCTGGAAAATCCACGCTCGAAGTCATCATGACCAAGCTGCACGCAGGCGGAAAGTTTGACGGCAAGGCCTATGAAACGTCAGGCGGTCTGCATGGCGTCGGTGTATCCGTGGTGAATGCCCTTTCCGATGTGCTGGAAGTGGAAGTCGCGCGCAATCGCCGCCTTTATCGCCAGCGCTTTTCTCGCGGTATTCCGCAGGGTGGGCTGGAAGATGTCGGCGAAGTGCATAACCGTCGCGGCACCCGTGTCCGCTTTCATCCGGACCCTGATATTTTCGGCAAGACGGCACAGCTCGATCCGCACCGTCTTTATCGCATGGCGCGATCGAAAGCCTATCTGTTTGGCGGCGTTGAAATTCGCTGGAACTGCGACCCTTCCCTGCTCGATCCCAAAAGAGAAACGCCCGAAAAGGCGGTGTTTCACTTCCCTGGCGGTCTCAAGGACTATCTCGAAGCATCGCTTGGCAAGGAACATCAGGTCACGCGCGAAGTTTTCGCGGGCAAGACCGAAAAACAGGGCGGACACGGCGCTGTGGAATGGGCCGTTTCCTGGTATGGCGGCGATGGTTTCGTCCACTCCTATTGTAACACCATTCCGACGGGCGATGGCGGCACCCATGAAGCCGGTCTACGTATCGCCCTGACGCGAGGGCTGAAAGCCTATGCGGAACTGACCAACAACAAGCGCGCTGCGATTATCACAACCGACGACGTGATGGTTTCGGCTGCGGGAATGCTGTCAGTCTTCATCCGCGAACCGGAATTTGTCGGCCAGACCAAGGACAAGCTTGCCACCGTCGAAGCACAGCGCATCGTGGAAAATGCGATCCGCGACCCCTTCGATCACTGGCTCGCGGCCTCTCCGCAGGAAGCGTCCCGCCTTCTGGAATGGGTGATTGATCGCGCTGACGAGCGTTTGCGGCGACGTCAGGAGAAAGAAACCGTTCGCAAAAGCGCAACGCGCAAGTTGCGCCTTCCCGGCAAGCTTGCCGATTGCACGCAAAACGCTGCCGCCGGGGCAGAACTGTTCATCGTTGAAGGTGACTCGGCAGGCGGTTCAGCCAAACAGGCACGCAACCGCGCCAATCAAGCCATTTTGCCGTTGCGCGGCAAGATTTTGAACGTTGCCAGCGCAGGACGCGAGAAGCTGACGGCGAACCAGCAGATCGCTGATCTTATTCAGGCGCTCGGCTGCGGCACACGCAAAAACTATCGGGAAGACGATCTGCGCTATGACCGCGTCATCGTCATGACCGATGCTGACGTTGACGGTGCGCATATTGCGTCGCTGCTCATCACATTCTTCTATCAGGAAATGCCGGATCTGATCCGCAACGGCCATCTCTATCTGGCAGTGCCTCCGCTGTTCCGCCTAAGCCAAGGTGGAAAAGTCGCCTATGCGCGTGACGACGCGCACAAGGACGAACTTCTGCGCACCGTATTCACCGGACGTGGAAAGGTCGAAATCGGGCGTTTCAAAGGTCTCGGTGAAATGCGGGCCGAACAGCTCAAGGAAACCACTATGGACCCGAAGAAGCGCACGCTTCTGCGGGTTCAGGTCGACGAAGAATATGTCGACGAAACCCGCAACACCGTCGATGAATTGATGGGCACCAAGCCGGAAGCCCGTTTCCGTTTCATTCAGGACCGTGCGGCTTTTGTCGAGGAGTTGGATATCTAAATTATGTTTCGAGGATGAACGGCATTGTGAGCTCCATGCCGTTCAATTTCTTTTTCAATAAAACTGTTTAAGCCTATAATAAAATAAAGTTTCAGGCTTTCACATCGATACCGAGCTTGGCTTCGATCTCTTCAATCGATTCTTTGACGAAGAATGTTTGATCTGTGCTCAACGTCACAATGCGTGTGCCGGTTCCATAAGTATTGTAGCACAGAACATGATTGAAATTCACGGCGAGCTTTTCACCGTTCACTTCCGTCAGCATGATCCACATCGCTTGCCCTCCTCCTGATGTAACCACTCTCTAGAAGGATAGGCACGACAGAACGTTCGACAATGGTTGCGACAAGCTGGCTTCAAAGCTTTGCGCGCATTCTCACCTTTTCGACTGTTTTCCGGAAACTCTGCGACCATTCCTCTCCCTGCCACTCGATCTGGAAACCAGCGTTTTTATAAAGACTGATCGCAGGTAGATTATCCGCATGCGTGCCAATCAGCGCTTCATCGAAGCCATCGAGCAGGATTTGCGCCATCAGGGCATCAAGAAGCTGTCTGCCAATTCCCTGCCCGTGACAGGGTAAATCAACCCACAAATCGGAAATGTAATTGCTCTGTGGTACCCTGGCGCCCCAGCCTGCCAAAGTTCCCGCCCTTTCGGCAATCAGAACACCGTCCGCATTCTCTTGAAGATCGTGCAGGAATTTGGTTTCAAGGGCGTGTTGTCGATCAGCGGTCAGTTCAATATCGCGCGCAGCTATCCGCCAGGCGCTGACTGCTAATGCAGCCATAGAAACAAATTCGCCGGGAAAACCCCGGCGAATAAGAAGATCGGATTTTACCACCATTTTGCCGGAGTAAACCGTCCGGCTGCCTGTTCGATGGTGTGCGCCGCCTGGAACAGAGTCTCTTCCTCGAACGGACGCCCGATCAACTGAAGCCCGAGCGGCAAGCCCTTGTCGTTAATACCAGCTGGCACGGCAATGCCCGGCAAGCCGGCCATGTTTACCGTTACCGTGAAGATATCATTGAGGTACATTTTGACCGGATCGTTCGCGAGGTCCTCATCGGCAAGACCAAAGGCAGCAGATGGTGTTGCCGGCGTCAGGATCGCATGAACACCCTTGGCGAATGCATCCTCGAAATCTTTCTTGATCAATGTGCGCACTTTCTGCGCACGCAGATAATAGGCGTCGTAATAGCCTGCCGACAGAACATAGGTGCCGATCATGATGCGGCGCTTGACTTCCTTGCCGAAACCAGCCGCACGGGTCTGTTCGTACATATCGGCAATGTCCTTGCCCGGCACGCGCAGCCCGTAACGAACACCGTCATAACGGGCGAGGTTCGATGAGGCTTCGGCAGGCGCTACGATATAGTAGGCCGGAAGCGCATACTTCGTGTGAGGCAGGGAAATATCGACGATTTCCGCACCGGCATCTTTCAGATACTGAATGCCCTTCTGCCAGAGTTCTTCGATCTCGTCCGGCATGCCATCGACGCGATATTCCTTCGGAATACCGATCTTCATGCCCTTGAGCGACTTACCGATAGCGGCCTCGTAATCCGGGATAGGCAGATCGACCGACGTGGTGTCCTTAAGATCAAGTGAAGCCATGGATTTCAGCAAAATAGCTGCATCGCGCACGTCGCGGGCAATCGGTCCGGCTTGATCGAGCGAGGATGCGAAGGCCACCGTTCCCCAACGCGACACGCGGCCATAGGTCGGCTTGATGCCAACCGTGCCGGTGAAAGCCGCCGGCTGGCGGATCGAGCCGCCTGTGTCGGTTGCGGTAGCGCCAGCACAAAGCTGCGCGGCAACAGCGGCCGCCGAACCGCCCGACGAACCACCAGGCACGAGATCGGCGTTGGAACCCCTGGCGCGCCATGGATTCTTGACCGCGCCGTAATAGGAGGTCTCATTGGACGAGCCCATGGCAAATTCGTCCATGTTGAGCTTGCCGAGCATAACCGCGCCATCGGCCCACAGATTAGCTGTGACGGTCGACTCATATTCCGGCTTGAAACCGTCGAGAATGTGGGAGCAGGCCTGCGTATGCACGCCCTTGGTCGCAAACAGGTCCTTCACACCAAGCGGAATACCTTCCAATGCGCCCGCTTCGCCCTTGGCAATACGCTCATCCGACGCCTTGGCCATCGAGCGCGCCTGATCGTGTGTCACCTTCACGTAAGCGTTGATGGCTTCATTCGCGGAATCGATAGCGGAAAGATAGGCGTCGGTCAGTTCGGTCGCTGTGATGGCCTTGGCCTTCAGCTTGTCGCGCGCTTCGGCAATGGTCAGTGCGGTCAGTTCGCTCATCGTCAAATCCTGTCAGTGCGCCGCAGTGAGGCGCTTTTCAAAAAAGGCGCTGTATTCGGATTCCGGATAGTCCAGAACCACACCGCAGCGCGTAAAACCTGAATTCTCATAAAGCCGCCATGCACCGGCAAAGCCGGGCCCCGTGCCGGTTTCGAGCACAAGGCGCGAAATGCCCTTGGCCTTTGCCAGATCGACAATCGCATCGACCAGAACAGAACCAACGCGCTTTCCGCGTATTTCCGGAAGGGTGAACATGCGCTTCACTTCGCCGACGCCATCACCGTGCATCTTCAAGGCACCGCAGCCGACGGCCTTGCCGCCCTCGTCGCGTGCCACGAAAACCGTCATGTCCGGTCCCGCCATCTGCTCAACCGTCATCTTGAACTGAAACTCCGGCGGAGACAGCGGCAGAAGATGCGCATTCAGTCCTTCGACCAGCGCGCGCACATCGTCCTGCAAAGGGGTCTCTACAGAAACCCGAATGGCCATGATCTACTCCACGACCTTGGGTACGACGAAGAAATTGTCTTCCGTAACCGGTGCATTGGCGACCACCGCAGCGGCAATCCCGCCATCGGTCACCTTGTCATCGCGCATGCGCATTGCCATCGGCGTAACGGAAGTCATCGGCTCGATACCATCGACATTGACTTCATTCAATTGCTCTACAAAGCCCAGAATAGCATTAAGTTCGCCAGTCATGCGTTCAGCATCGTCATCGTTGACGGCGATGCGCGCCAGATGTGCGACACGCTTGACGGTAGAAATATCGACGGACATCCTGTTCTCCGCAAATGCTCGATCAGGCGGCGAACCGCCACCCTGAAAAGTTTTCCTACCGGCTATAACGGTGCGATTGTTGAAGCGCAACATTTCTTGCGCTCGAGAACCCCTCAGAAGCTGTGAACCGTTCCTGCAGGATCGGCCAGCACCTTGGTTTCCCTGCGATCGGCCATTCCGGCCACGAATTTGTCCGCCGTCTGATCTATGATCGGGAACGAGGCGTAATGGCACGGCAGCACGGTTTTGAAGTTGAAATAACGCTGACAGGCGAGCGCCGCAACCGCACCTCCCATCGTGAAGCGATCACCAATGGGAACGATACCGATCTCAGGCTGGTGAAGCTCGTTGATAAGTCCCATATCCGAGAAAATATCCGTGTCGCCCATATGGTAGAGCGTCGGCGCATCTTCGAAATGGAACACCAGACCATTCGGGTTGCCCAACGCCTGCGAGACACCGTTTTCCGTCAGCATTGCGGAAGAATGAAGTGCATTGACGAATGTGACGGAGAAGCCGTCATGCGCCAACGTGCCCCCCGTATTGCCAGGATCGAGCTTTTCGACGCCCTGACTGCCGAGCCAGCTTGCAAGATCGGCATTGGCGATAACCGTCGCGTCATGCTCCTTGGCGATGGCGACCGTATCACCGACATGATCGCCATGACCGTGAGTCAGCGCTATATGAGTCACGCCCTTGGTCGCGTCCCTGAAATCTATGCCCTTTGCACCGGGGTTTCCGTTGAGAAACGGATCAATGAGAATAACGGCCTTTGCTGTTTCAACGCGAAAGGCGGCGTGGCCAAGCCATATAAGTTTCATTAACTCTCTCCTCAATCTCTGTTTCCGGCTCGATTTCCAGTTTGCGAACAGATATGACGCCAATAAAGTTGAAGGCAATAGAAACCACTTCAAAATCCGATGAGGACCGATGGCTGTTATTGAAATCGAGGAAATTCCTGAGCTGCTTCAGCCCGGCCATACAATCGCCGGACTGGATTTGGGAACCAAGACCATCGGCCTTGCAGTATCGGATCTCGGTCTTTCTTTCGCCCATCCGCGTCCCGTCATCAAACGGACGAAGTTCTCCCTTGATGCGCAGGTGCTGCTGAAAGCGCTTGAGGCCGACAAGGTCGGTGTCATCGTCATCGGCTTGCCAATGAACATGGATGGAACGTCCGGTCCGCGCGTTCAGGCTACGCGGGCATTCGTGCGCACCATGCAGCCCCTGACCGACCTGCCCTTCGTGTTCTGGGACGAACGTCTGTCGACCGTTGCTGCCGAACGGGCGCTGATCGGCATGGATGTCTCGCGCGGCAAGCGCGCCGAACGTATCGATTCGGCAGCCGCAGCCTTCATTCTTCAAGGAGCACTCGACCGCCTGCACAGGATCAAGCGGTCGATATCTGACGATTACGACGCGGGATAAAGCTGGTCGAGAATGCGTTCCGCATTATGGCGTGCATCCAGCATGCCATAGGTTGAACGCCATTGTCCGCCAAGACGGGTCTCAATGAAAGCATCGGCCACATCGTCAGCCCCAAGCTGACGCAGTTCGGCAGCGGCAGCGGCATAGGCCAGTTGCTCGGTCAGAAGGCGTGCGACACCCGGATCGGTTTCAGTGAGCTGCAATGCCGCCCGCAGCACATCAAGCGTTCCTTGCCCGCGCTGGCCAAGCTGCCCGCCGATCCACTCCAGTACTTCGTCGAAAAGCCCTGGCGCGCGGGACAGGACACGCGCCACGTCCAGCGCCATTACGTTGCCCGAACCTTCCCATATGGCGTTGACTGGTGCTTCGCGATAGGCACGCGCAAGATTGCCTTCCTCGATATAGCCGTTGCCCCCGAGACACTCCATCGCTTCGTAAAGAAGCGCGGGAGCGATCTTGCAAACCCAGTATTTCACTACAGGCGTCATGCAACGCGCAAAAGCCGCCTCTGCCCGATCGCTTGCCGCCATATCGAAAGCGCGTGCCAGCCGCATGGAAAGCGCTGTTGCGCCAGCAACGTCAAGCGCCATATCGGCAAGAACCCGCTGCATCAAAGGCTGTTCGATCAGGGCTTTGCCGAATACCTGCCGATGACGGCTGTGATGTACGGCTTCCGCCAGACCGGAACGCATGAGTCCGGCGGATGCGACAGCGCAATCAAGCCGCGTCAGCGTGACCATATCCATGATGGTCTTGACCCCCTCACCCGGATTACCGATCAGATGACCGATAGCGCCATCGAATTCCACCTCCGATGAGGCATTCGACTTGTTGCCGAGCTTGTCTTTCAGCCTCTGGAAAAAGAACCCGTTGCCCCTTCCCTCTGGATCAAGACGCGGGAGCAGAAAACAGGAAAGACCGTCTTCTGCCTGCGCAAGCGTCAGGAAGGCGTCGGACATTGGAGCTGACATGAACCATTTGTGGCCCGTAACGGTATAGGTGCCGTTTTCATTGCGGGTGGCGCGTGTCGTATTGGCACGCACATCGGTTCCACCCTGCTTTTCGGTCATGCCCATGCCGAGCGTAATGCCCTGCTTGGCGAATACGGGTTTCTGCGAAAAATCGTACTTGCGTGAAAGAATGACTGGCGACCACTCCTTGTAGATTTCCGGGGATGCCATCAGTGCAGCGAGTGATGCGCTGGTCATGGTAAGCGGGCAAAGATGCCCCGCCTCAAGCTGCGCTGTCAGGAAAAAGCGTGATGCACGCGCCTGATGCCGGCGACCAGTTTCGAGCGGATTGCCTTCCCAAATGGAACAATGGAGCCCCGCCGCGATGGAACGGCGCATCAGCGCATGATAGGCCGGATGATATTCGACGAAGTCGATCCGGTTGCCCTGCCGGTCGTGCGTGCGCAATTTCGGCAGCTCTGTATTGGCAAGACGCGCGAGGTCCTGCGCTTCCGCCGACATCACGAAACGGCCAGTCTGCTCCAGATCGGTATGCAACTCCTTCGGGAAACGCGCCGCAATCTGCATCAGAAGCGGATCACCCAAATAGGCATTGTTGCCCGTCATGGGCGGCGTCTGGTTGGTAACGTCGTGCGTTTTCAAAAGCTCGTTCCGTATCGTGTGATTCAATCTAGCGCGGTTCCTGTTTTAACGGAATCGTTGGAGCCGCTCTATCTATTTGTTTTTGCCGCATTTCCGAACGCAAATCCATTTCACACTTTTGCTGGAAATGCTCTAGCTTACGTTTCTTGCATCGGATTTGCTAAAATTTTGCCATCCCGAATGCAATTTGTCGTCACGACAGCACGGTTTTTCTTGGTGAATCGGCCGAAGCCATTATAAGGACGGTTGCGGGACCTGCCCCATGGTCCTATACGGGTGACTTGCCATGACAAATCAAACGGTCCCTCCGCTTTTCCCTCACCGCCACCTGCTGGGCATCAAGGGGCTTTCGCCTCTGGACATTCTCTGCCTTCTTGATCTTGCCGATCAGGAAATCGCTGTCTCAAGACAGCCCGAGAAGAAAAAGTCCGTGCTGCGCGGTCGCACGCAAATCAATCTCTTCTTCGAAGCATCGACACGAACGCAATCATCGTTCGAGCTGGCCGGAAAACGGCTCGGCGCTGACGTCATGAATATGTCGGTCGGCAATTCGTCGGTCAAGAAGGGCGAGACGCTCATCGATACCGCGATGACGCTGAATGCCATGCAGCCGGATATATTGGTTATCCGTCACGCTTCGGCGGGCGCTGCTGCGCTGCTCGCACAAAAAGTCGGCTGTTCGGTGGTTAATGCCGGTGACGGCGCGCACGAACACCCCACGCAGGCGCTTCTTGATGCTCTCACCATCCGCCGCGCCAAGGGTCAGATCGAAAATCTGATCGTCGCCATTTGCGGTGATGTGCTGCATTCCCGCGTCGCACGCTCCAATATTCTTCTTCTCAATGCACTTGGCGCACGGGTGCGCGTCGTCGCGCCATCCACGCTCCTGCCTTCGGGCATGGCGGATATGAGCGTCGAAGTCTTCAACTCGATGGAGGAAGGCCTGAAGGACGCCGACGTCGTCATGATGCTGCGGCTTCAGCGCGAGCGTATGGCCGGTTCCTTTGTGCCTTCGGTGCGCGAATATTTCCGCTTTTACGGCCTCGACAAGGAAAAGTTGAAACATGCCAAACCCGACGCGCTCGTCATGCATCCGGGCCCAATGAACCGTGGCGTTGAGATCGCCTCCGATGTTGCCGACGGGCCGCAGAGCGTAATCCAGCAACAGGTGGAAATGGGAGTTGCGGTGCGCATGGCCGTGATGGAAGCCCTGCTCGACCCGCGACGCAACCTGGGCAATGGAGAAAATGCATGAGCGCCATTCTATTTGAAAACGCGCGCATCGTTGATCCGTCGCGTGGTCTCGATGAAACCGGCAGCGTCTTGATCCACGATGGCAAGATTGTTGCCGCCGGTGCCGACGCCCGCAATCAGGGTGCGCCGGAAGGTGCCGAAATCGTCGACCTAGCCGGCAAGGCAGTATTGCCCGGCCTGGTGGATGCGCGTG
This sequence comes from Hyphomicrobiales bacterium, assembly GCA_900470195.1. Lineage (GTDB taxonomy): Bacteria > Pseudomonadota > Alphaproteobacteria > Rhizobiales > Rhizobiaceae > Brucella. Next base: position 97,815 of record UEIJ01000023.1, read on the forward strand.
TCTTTATCGGTGAACCCGGCGCCGAACATCGCGAAACCATCGCCTCGGCAAGCCGTGCGGCCGCTGCTGGCGGCGTGACCTCCATCATCATGATGCCCGACACCGATCCGGTCATCGACGATGTGGCGCTGGTGGAATTCGTCAAGCGTACGGCGCGTGACACGGCTGTCGTCAATGTGCATCCAGCGGCTGCCATCACCAAAGGCTTGCAGGGCGAAGAAATGACCGAGATCGGGCTGCTGCGCGACGCCGGTGCGGTCGCCTTCACCGAAGGCAGACAGACCATTGCCAATACGCAGCTCATGCGGCGTGCGCTGACCTACGCCCGCGATTTCGATGCAGTAATTGCCTGTGAGACACGTGATCCCTATCTCGGCGCAAACGGTGTTATGAATGAGGGGCTGTTCGCGAGCTGGCTCGGACTTTCCGGCAGTCCGCGTGAAGCGGAGGTGATCCCGCTGGAGCGCGATCTTCGTCTGGCGGCGCTGACGAACAGCAATTATCATGCAGCACAACTTTCCTGCGAAATGTCGGCAGAAGCCGTGCGCCGCGCCAAGGATCGGGGCGCCAAGGTAACGGCGGGTGTATCGATCAACCATTTGTCGCTCAATGAGAACGACATTGGAGAATTCCGCACCTTCTTCCGTCTTTCGCCGCCCCTGCGCAGCGAACAGGACCGCCTTGCCATGGTCGAAGCCGTGAAAAATGGCACTATCGACATTGTCGTTTCAGCGCACGATCCGCAAGATGTCGATACCAAACGCCTGCCCTTCTCGGATGCCGAAGCCGGAGCCATCGGCCTTGAAACATTGCTGGGAGCTGCACTCCGGCTCTATCACAATGACAGTATTCCGCTCTTGCGGCTGGTGGAGGTTCTATCGACAGCTCCGGCAAAAATTTTCGGTCTGGATGCCGGTACACTCAAACCGGGCGCCAAGGCCGATCTTGCCATTGTCGATCTGGAAGAGCCTTGGATTGTACGCGAGGAAGACCTGCATTCGCTCTCAAAGAACAGCTGCTTTGAAAGTGCCCGTTTCCAAGGTCGCGTCGTCCACACTTTAGTGGCCGGAAAGACCGTTTATTCGGCTTGAAAAACACCGCATAACCCGGAACAATCAACCGAGAATTCCGGGCAGGCGGAATCGAGAAACAGCAGGGGACATTCATGGCCGAATCGGGATTTCTCAGCTTGACGCTCGTGGGAGCGCTCATCTTCGGCTATTTTCTTGGCTCCATTCCATTTGGCTTGATCTTGACCCGGCTCGCCGGATTGGGTGACGTCCGGTCTATCGGTTCGGGCAATATCGGCGCGACCAATGTACTGCGTACCGGTAACAAGAAGCTCGCCGCGGCAACCCTGATCCTCGACGCCCTCAAAGGCACGGTCGCCGTTCTGATCGCCTCCCGCTATGGCCTGGAAGCCGCAATCGGCGCAGGCTTCGGTGCCTTCATCGGTCATCTTTTTCCGGTGTGGATCGGCTTTAAGGGCGGCAAAGGCGTGGCCACTTATCTAGGCATCCTGATCGGTTTGGCGTGGCCCGGTGCCCTGGTCTTCGCTGCCGTCTGGATCGTAACCGCACTCCTCACGCGCTATTCCTCTCTTGCGGCACTTATCGCCAGCATCATTGTTCCAATGGCGCTTTATTTCCAGGGTAATTCCGCAATCGCAGTCCTGTTTGCGATCATGACGGTCATTGTTATTTTCAAACATAAGGCGAATATTACGCGCCTCTTAAACGGCACCGAAAGCAAGATCGGAGCCAAGGGATGAAGGAAAGCGCGAATTCAAAAACAGGAATTCGCCTCTCCGACCGCCAGCGGCTCAACTGGCTGCGCCTCATCCGAACCGACAATATCGGTCCTGTTACCTTTCGCGATCTGATTCTTTTTTGCGGCTCGGCTTCGAGCGCGATCGAAAGGTTGCCTGATCTCAATATCAGAGGTGGCAGTTCACGTCCTATCCGTGTCATGTCCATGGATGATGCAGAGCGCGAGCTTGAGGCCATCGAACGCGTTGGAGCCCGTCTGGTTGGAATGGGGGAGCCGGATTATCCGCCGCAGCTGAGAAATTGTGAAGCCCCGCCTCCTCTGGTAACGATCAGGGGAAATGCTGGCGTTTTCAGCAAGCCTCCCGTGGCCATTGTCGGTTCGCGCAACGCTTCGGTGATTGGCGCGCGTTTCACCGAACGTCTGGCGCATGATCTCGGCGAAGCGGGGTTTTCGGTGATTTCCGGACTTGCCCGTGGCATTGATGCCGCTGCGCACCGCGCGAGCCTGAAGACGGGAACCGTGGCTGTTCTGGCAGGCGGGCTTGATCGGCCCTATCCGCCCGAAAACCTTCCCCTTTACCGGGCAATAACGGAACAGGGTGGCGCGCTCATAAGCGAAATGCCGATGGGAGCTGAGCCCCGTTCACGCGACTTTCCACGTCGCAATCGCATCATTGCAGGCTTGTCGATGGGATTGATCGTCGTTGAAGCCGCTGAGCGCTCCGGTTCACTTATCAGCGCACGCATGGCTGGCGACATGGGACGCACAGTGTTCGCCGTCCCGGGGTCACCACTCGATCCTCGTGCCCGCGGCACGAACCTGCTTCTGAAACAAGGGGCGACACTGGTTACGGAGGCAAACGATGTTATCGAAACGCTCCGACCATTGGCCGGATCAACCGCGTATCAGATGGATACGCCACCACAGCCAGATCTCTTGTCTCCAGCTATGGAAGAACCAGAATCGCCCGAACCGATTGCGACGGAGGAACAACGGGACATTGTTATCGATGCACTTGGGCCCGTGCCAACCGATATCGACGCGCTGGTTCGCCACACGGGTGTGGATACCGGCGCTGTCCAGCTCATTCTCCTGGAGCTGGACTTGGCCGGGCGCCTGCAACGATATGCCGGCAATCAGGTCGCCCTGATCCCCCTGGAATAGAGCCTCTTATGTCTTGGCTTCGTTGTGAAGTGCCTCTCGCGCTTCGACAAGAGCCATATCGATCATATACGACAGCAGCAGATAATCCGTATTCTTCGCCATTAAATTGAGCTGCTCCAGCATCTGCTCGATATATGTCAGCGTCTCGTGTCGAGTCGCTGTCTGTACATCCTCATCGTCTTCCATGTCTGGAAAACTCGCCCTATCACCCATACCTATCTCCCCGCGGGATAATCGCTCTTGTTCTAATTTATGCTACTACCGGTTACACTCAACTTAACAGCAATCTTAAGTTGTATTTCGTTATTTTTGTTGTCCTGCTCTTGACCAAACGCTGCCTGCTGTTCATGTGAAGGCAACGAATTTCTCGCGGAGAGGAGATATTTTGTCTCCATGGGACGCGAATCTGGGCTGCTTTAAATGAACGTCGTCGTCGTCGAATCGCCTGCCAAGGCAAAAACCATCAATAAATATCTTGGTTCGAACTATAAGGTTCTAGCCTCGTTCGGTCATGTGCGAGACTTGCCAGCTAAAGACGGCTCGGTTCGCCCCGACGAAGATTTTGCAATGTCGTGGGAGGTGGATAGCAACTCTTCCAAGCGCCTGGCAGATATCGTTAAAGCGCTCAAGGACAGCGACGGCATCATTCTCGCGACCGACCCGGATCGCGAAGGCGAAGCTATTTCATGGCACGTGCTCGAAGTGCTTAACCAGAAAAAGGCGCTCAAGGGCAAAACGGTCAAGCGGGTGGCATTCAATGCCATCACCAAGAAAGCTGTTCTCGATGCCATTGCCAATCCGCGTGATATCGATGAACCTCTGGTCGATGCCTATCTGGCTCGCCGTGCATTGGATTATCTCGTCGGTTTCACGCTTTCGCCCGTTCTGTGGCGCAAACTGCCGGGCGCGCGTTCCGCTGGGCGCGTTCAGTCGGTGGCGCTCCGCCTCGTCGCGGATCGCGAATCGGAGATCGAGCGCTTCATCCGTGAGGAATATTGGAACATTGCCGCGCTGTTGAAGACGCCGCGCAATGACAGTTTTACTGCCCGACTGACCGCTGTTGACGGCAAGAAGCTCGGCAAGCTCGATATCAAGAATGGCGAACAGGCAACTGCCATTCGCACAATGCTGGAAGGCGCAAGCTTCAAGGCGCTTTCGGTCGAAGCAAAGCCTACCAAGCGAAATCCGGGACCGCCTTTCACCACATCCACCTTGCAGCAGGCCGCTTCCGGCCAGCTTGGGTTTTCCGCATCGCGGACCATGCAGGTGGCGCAGCGGCTTTATGAAGGCGTTGATATAGGCGGCGAGACTGCCGGTCTGATCACCTATATGCGTACCGATGGCGTGCAGATGGCTCCGGAAGCAATCAACGCCGCCCGCGATGCCATCGGCAAAAGCTTTGGCGCAAAATATGTGCCGGAAAAGCCGCGCTATTATTCCAGCAAGGCCAAGAACGCACAGGAAGCGCACGAAGCTATCCGGCCAACTGATTTCTCGCGGCATCCGAAGGATGTGCGCCGCTATCTCGATGACGATCAGGCACGGCTTTATGAATTGATCTGGAAGCGCGCCATTGCGAGCCAGATGCAGGCTGCCGATATCGAGCGCACCACCGTCGACATCGAGGCGGTCAATGGCTCGCGTTCGGCCATGCTGCGGGCCAATGGATCGGTTACCAAGTTCGATGGCTTCCTCGCCGCTTATATGGATCATCGCGAGGAAGAAGACGACGACGAGGATAGCGCAAAGCTTCCGGAAATTCGTTCAGGCGAGGCCTTGGCACGTGAGAAGATCGATGCGACTCAGCATTCGACCGAACCACCGCCGCGCTATTCGGAAGCTTCGCTCATCAAGAAGATGGAAGAACTCGGCATCGGACGTCCTTCGACTTATGCCGCCACGCTGGCCACACTGCGCGACCGAGAATATATCACGATCGACAAGCGCAAGCTCATTCCAGAACCGAAGGGTCGTCTGGTTACGGCCTTCCTTGAAAGCTTCTTCGAGCGCTATGTGGAATATGATTTCACGGCTGACCTTGAGGAAAAGCTCGATCTCATTTCCGACGGCAAGCTTTCGTGGAAAGATGTCCTGCGCGATTTCTGGCGCGACTTCTCCGGCTCCGTCGATGACATCAAGGAACTGCGCGTCACCAATGTTCTCGATGCCCTGAATGAAGAGCTGGCGCCGCTGGTGTTCCCGGCGCGCGAGGATGGCAGTGATCCGCGCTCATGCCCGACATGCGGTACTGGCACCCTGTCGTTGAAGCTTGGCAAATACGGTGCTTTCGTCGGCTGTTCCAACTATCCGGAATGTAAATATACGCGTCAGCTCGGCGGTGACGCCAATGGCGAAGCTGCGGCTGCGGATGAACCGAAATCGCTCGGCAAGGATCCGTTCACCGGTGAGGAAATCACTGCACGGACGGGACGTTTCGGCCCCTACGTTCAGCGCGGCGAAGGCAAGGAAGCCAAGCGCGCCAGCCTTCCCAAAGGCTGGACAGTCGATGCGCTCGACCACGAAAAGGCCGTTGCACTTCTGTCCCTGCCGCGTGATATCGGGCAGCACCCGGAAACCGGCAAGATGATTTCCGCCGGTATCGGACGCTATGGTCCTTATGTCAGCCATGACGGCACTTTCGCCAATCTGGAGAATGCCGAAGAAGTGTTCTCCGTCGGCCTTAACCGCGCCGTATCCGTTCTGGCCGACAAACAATCGAAGGGTGGTCGTGGGCGTTCCACACCGGCAGCACTGGCGACGCTTGGCGATCATCCCGAGGGCGGTTCAATCACCGTTCGCGACGGTCGGTATGGACCCTATGTCAACTGGGGCAAGGTCAACGCCACCTTGCCGAAGGGTAAGGACCCGGCCAATGTCACACTGGATGAAGCACTGGCACTGATTACCGAGAAGGCTGGTTCTTCCAAAAGCAAAAAGGCCCCTGCCCGGAAAGCTTCGGCCAGCACGGAAAAGAAAGCTGCTGCAAAGAAGCCTGCGGCCAAGAAGGCACCTGCAAAAGCCAAGTCGACAGCCAAGCCGAAAGCCAGATCCAAGGCCGAGGCGGCAGGGGAGTAACAATTGGCACGCCGTTTTTCCAAATCCGATACCGGTCGGTCCGCACGGACCGAACGGCGTGCAGCCAAAGCAAAATCCGCCGAGGGGAAAAACGATCCCCATGCGTTTCTGCCAACCCGCGAAGAGGTTCTCAAATATATTGAGGACAACCCCGACCGGGCGGGCAAGCGCGAGCTGGCGAAAGCTTTCAACATCAAGGGCGATGCGCGGGTCTATCTGAAAGACCTTCTGCGTGAACTTTCTGACGAGGGTCTTGTTGAAAAACGTGCCCGCAAATTGTCCCGCCCCGGTGCACTGCCTGCCGTCACCGTGCTTGACGTTACCGGGCGCGACGAAGATGGCGGTTTGCTCGCACGCCCGTCGGAATGGGATGAAGCCGGTCATGGCAAGCCACCCGTCGTCCTGATCCGCCGCACCCGACTTAACAAAGCTTCTGAAGGCGGTCCAGCTGTCGGCGTGGGAGATCGCGTTCTGGCGAAAATATTCCGCAATGAGGATCGCGACGGCCCGGACTACACCGCCCGCGTAATGAAGCGCCTTGAGCATCGCACGAATGCGGTGCTCGGTATTGTGCGCAAGCTCGGCAACGGTGAATGGCGGCTTGACCCGGTAAACCGCAAGCAGCCGGAAGTGCAACTCGATCCGGGACATCTGGAAAATGCCGAAGCCGGGGACCTCGTCGAAGTAGACCTGATTTCCTCGCGTCGTCAGGGATTGCCGCGCGGCAAGGTTCGCCAAGTGGTCGGTTCGATCGACAGTGAAAAAGCCCTGTCGATGATTGCCATTCACGAGCATGAAATTCCGCATATTTTCCCGGCTGAAGCGTTGAGTGAAGCAGACGCCGCCAAAGCAGCGACGATGGAAGGCCGCGAAGACTGGCGCGAAGTACCACTTCTCACCATCGATCCAGCTGATGCCAAGGATCATGACGATGCGGTCTATGCAGAGCCGGACAAGGACCCCGAGAATCCGGGCGGTCAGATTGTCATCGTAGCAATTGCCGATGTCGCTGCCTATGTCCGTCCCGATTCTGCGCTTGATCGTGAAGCCCAAAAACGCGGCAACTCGGTCTATTTTCCGGATCGCGTCGTACCGATGCTGCCCGAGAGGATCTCGAACAATCTCTGTTCGCTGCGTGAACTGGAAGATCGCCCTGCACTTGCCGTCCGTATGGTTTTTGCAGCGGATGGACGCAAGAAATCGCACAAGTTCCATCGTATCATGATGAAATCGGCGGCGAAGCTGGCCTATTCGCAGGCGCAGGCTGCAATTGACGGTGCGCCGGATGACAAGACTGCGCCCATTCTCGACAGCATCCTGAAACCGCTGTGGAACGCCTATGCCGTGTTGAAGCGCGGGCGCGACGCGCGCGAACCGCTGGAACTCGATCTGCCGGAAAAGAAAATCCTGCTGACGCCGGACGGCAAGGTCGACAAGGTGATCGTCCCCGAACGGCTTGATGCGCACAAGCTCATCGAAGAGTTCATGATCCAGGCGAACGTCGCCGCCGCTGAAACATTGGAAGCGCGCCGTCAGCCGCTTATTTTCCGCATTCACGACGCCCCGGCGCTGGCCAAGCAGGAAACCCTGCGTGAATTTCTGCGCACACTTGATCTCAGCCTCGCCAAGGGAGCAGAATTACAGCCAGCGCAGTTCAATCGGATTCTTGAAGCCGTCGAAGGCTCCGATCATCAGGAACTGGTCAATCAGGTCGTGCTACGTACACAAAGCCAGGCAGAGTACAGCCCAGATAATATCGGACATTTCGGCCTGCATTTGCGCCGCTATGCACATTTCACGTCGCCCATCCGCCGCTATGCCGACCTTATCGTTCATCGCGCGCTGATCAAGGCCCTGAGCCTCGGCAGCGATGGTCTTACGACCGACGAGGAAGCTCATCTGGAGGAAATCTCTGCGCTGATCTCCTCAACCGAGCGACGCGCCATGCTGGCCGAACGGGAAACGGTAGATCGTCTTATCGCTCATTTCCTCGCCGCGCATCTCGGTGATGAATATGAGGGGCGCGTTACAGGCGTTACACGGGCTGGCCTTTTCGTGAACCTTGCGACATATGGCGCGGATGGGCTGGTGCCCATTTCAACTTTGGGTCATGAATACTATCTATATGACGAAGCGAACCACGCGATTGTCGGCGAGCGGAGCGGTAAAGGCTTCCGGCTCGGTGATACTGTAACGGTTCGGCTGGTAGAAGCGCTCCCCGTCGCGGGCGCGCTTCGTTTTGAGATGGTTTCGGAACCGCATCCTCTGCCAATGTCGACCCGCTCGCATCACAAGGCAAGCCGGACGATGCGTGGACGGAGGGGTAAACCCGCGGGTATTCCGCGTCAGAAGAGAAGAGGTCGCTGATGAGCACGCTAGAGGCCAATTCCGCGCAAAATGTACAGGTTTTCGGTGGCGACAGCCCCAGAGCCGCCCACCCAAAGCGTCCTTTGGGCGAAGCGATGTGGCGGGGCTTTCGCGGACGTTGTCCGCATTGCGGTGAAGGAAAGCTGTTCCGGGCCTTTGTGAAGCCGGTGGCGCAATGTTCCGTGTGTGGTGAAGACTATACGGAACAACGCGCTGACGATCTTCCCGCCTACCTGACCATTTTGATCGTCGGACACGTGGTCGTCGGCGCCTTCATGGGCGTTGAAGCAACCACCAATCTGCCGCTTTGGGCTCATATGGCGATCTGGGGTCCTCTGACCGTGATCATGTCGCTGCTGCTTTTGCAGCCGATCAAGGGAGCGACCATCGGGCTGCAATGGGCGCTCTACATGCATGGTTTCGGAGGGAAAGGTGAAGGCGAATTTGGCGACGTGACTTAAGCGTCACCCATGACCGCCATGAATCAGCATCCATCCTCACCAACCAAAGCACCAAAAGCTTTGCGTCCACGCGATGCCGCATCATTGCTGCTTGTCGACAGGTCCGGCAGCAAGCCGCGCATTCTTATGGGCCGACGTCATGCCAGCCTTGTTTTCATGCCCGGCAAGTTCGTCTTTCCCGGCGGTCGGGCAGACCCAATGGATGGCGCTATAACTGCAACGACAGAATTGCATGACAATGATATTGCCAAGCTGATGGCAGGCATGGGGGCCCGTGCGTCGCTGCGCCGTGCCCGGGCGCTCGGCCTATGCGCCATCCGCGAGACCTTTGAAGAAACCGGCCTTCGTATAGGGCAAGCTGCATCGACACCGATTACGTTCCCTGCGCATCGCGACTGGGCCGCGTTCCTCGACGACGGTACAATTCCGGCGCTGAGCAGCCTGCGTTATTTTGCCCGTGCGGTAACGCCTCCGGATAATGTCCGTCGTTTCGATACTCGCTTTTTTATGGCATTTCGCGATCATATACCGGAACTTGACGGACAACCGCTCGTTCCAAGCGGGGAACTGGAGGATCTGGACTGGGTTTCGATCGACCAAATCGATAAGCGGGACGTCCCTCATATCACCCAGGCAATTCTGAAAGAAGCGCACGCGCTTCTGACAGAAGCCGACTTTGAACTGCCTGCCACCTTGCCGGTGGTACAATTTTGCAAGCGGCATGGCCGCTTTGTCCGCGAAGTGATCTGAACTCCATGAATCAAGAAATTCAATCCGCCGATCTTGTCCCGCAAGAACCGGGCGGCGGGCCAGCAGAGGGCCAGATGCACTGGCGTTCGCTCGCAGCGGCCATAGCTACAATCAGCGCGGTTGGCGCAGCTATAGGCCTGGGCATCCCATTGCTCAGCGTTCTTCTTGAGAGTCGCGGCCATTCTGCAAGCCTGATCGGCGCCAATACCGCTGTTGCGGGCCTGGCTTCGATCGTTGCCGCCCCGCTTGCCGCCCCAATCGCTGCGCGACTTGGCGTGGTCAAGGCGATCTTCCTTATGCTTATCATCGGAAGCGGCGCTTTTCTCGGCTTTCACTTTTTTCAACCGCTTTGGGCTTGGTTCGCGCTACGCATCGTTCTGCATTTCGCACTGACGGTACTTTTCGTTCTGTCCGAATACTGGATAAACGCCTCAGCACCGCCGGAAAAACGCGGGCTTGTGCTTGGAATCTATTCGACATCCCTTTCTCTGGGCTTTGCGCTTGGGCCATGGCTGTTCTCAAAGATTGGAAGCACGGGAGGCGTGCCCTTTTATGTTGGCTTTGCCATCATCATGATCGCCCTCATACCGGTCGCAATCGCGTGGCGTGACAGCCCCGATTTCGAGGAAGGCGAACATGTTCCCTTCCTGCCTTTCATCTTCGCCGTTCCAACAGCGACCATGGCCGTTTTCGTTTTCGGTGCCGTGGAAACCGGTGGCTTTGCCCTCTTTCCGGTCTTCGGCGCGCGTATTGGCTATCCGGAAGCCGATGCAGCCCTGCTGCTTACGATGATCGGACTTGGCAATGTTCTGATGCAGATTCCGCTCGGCATTGTCAGCGACCGTATTTCTGATCGTCGCAAGCTCCTGCTTTTCTGCGCCACGACAGGCCTTATCGGCATGATCGCGCTGCCCTATCTCATGCAGCACTGGTATTTGATGGCGGCCATCCTATTCCTGTGGGGCGGCGTCGTCGCCGGCCTCTACACGATCGGCCTCGCGCATCTCGGTTCGGAGCTGACAGGGCGCGAGCTGGCGTCCGCAAATGCCGCGTTTGTGTTCTGCTATGCCATCGGCATGCTTGCCGGACCGCAGGCCGTCGGCGTCGGCATGGACATGCTGGGTCCCAAAGGATTCCCGATGACTCTTGGCGTGTTTTTTGCCGCATATGCACTCTTTGCAGCAGGAAGACTGCTTTTGCGGAAGAAGCAGGCTTGACTTTTCGCTGTCAATACGTAGTGTCGCGCCAAATTTCCGCTGCCGGATGAGATTACCGGAATCGCTGGAGGTTTCCATCCATTGAGCATGATCCCGAGAATTGGGAACCGGTTTTCGGCAAGGTCATGCTCCGGCAAAGATACAGAGCAGGTAATTCGATATGGCCAAGGCTACGACGATCAAGATCAAGCTTTTGTCGACCGCTGACACCGGCTTCTTCTACGTAACGAAGAAGAACAGCCGCACGATGACGGAAAAGATGACAAAGACCAAGTACGACCCGATTGCGCGCAAGCACGTCGAGTTCAAGGAAACGAAGATCAAGTAATTCGTTTCCGGTCGTCATCGACAAGACGATTGAAATAAAAAGCCGTCTCCTTCGAGACGGCTTTTTCGTTTCCTGCCCGTTGTTCAACTTTCAGGCGGCTGAGGAGACGATGCGATTTCGGCCCCCTTTTTTGGCCTGATAGAGCGCAGCATCAGTTCGCGAGAAGAGGGCATCGGCACTGTCTCCTATCAACCTCAATCCCGCAATGCCCATGCTAATGGTCAGATTGACCTTGTGCTTGCCGTTGGCGACAGAAAAGGGCGTCTCCAATACGGCGGCCCGGATTCGCTCAGCGACAATCCTTGCGGCCTCCACATCGCTGTCGGGAAGCACGACGACGAACTCCTCGCCGCCATAGCGGCACAGCAGATCCATACCACGAATGTTCTTGCGCAGACGCGCCGCAAACTCGCGGAGAACATCATCACCGGAATCGTGCCCGAATTGATCGTTGATGCGTTTGAAGTAATCAAAATCGAGCATGATGACAGATAGTGGCCGCTCCCGCCCCATGGCGCGGGTCAGCAGCACAGGCATATGTGTATCGAGATAGCGGCGATTGTGCAGCCCTGTCAGACTGTCCGTCACTGCCATGGTGATCGTGCGATTGAGGCTCTGCCGCAAAAGATCGTTATAGCATTTCCGTTTGATCTGGGTTCGCAAGCGTGCGAACAACTCCAGTTTTTCGAGCGGACGCATAAGGTAATCGTTCACGCCGAGCTCCAACGCACGAACGACGAGCGCCCCCTCGTCTTCCCGTACAACGAGAATGATCGGCACGAGCCGCGTGCGTTCGATGGTTCGCAATTGCGAGCACAGGCGAAGCGGATCATAATATGTGAAATTGGCTGAAACGACGATACTGTCGTAATCGGTATCTATCGCCCGGATCAAGGCTGTGTTGGCATCGCTCGCCACGTCCACACGATAAGTTTCTCCCAGAATGACACGAAGGCGCGCTGCTGCGAGTTCATCCTCATCCACGATGAGAATACGGGCCACCTCCTCCTTATCGGCATAATTTCCGCCCATCTTGCTTGCCAGCAGCGTTTCCACTTCCGCGTCCGCAACTGTGCCTGTCCGCTGGAAAAGCTCGTCAGAGACCAGCTTTAGCCGCGCCAGGCTTTTTACGCGCGACAGAAGCTGAAGATCGCTGACGGGCTTGGACAGAAAATCGTCGGCGCCAGCTTCAAGGCCCCGGATCTTGTCCTCCGCCCCATTGAGTGACGTCACTATGACGACGGGAATATTGGAAGTGCGAGGGTCGTCCTTCAAACGACGGCATACCTCAAAGCCGTCCATACCGGGCATCAATATGTCGAGGAGAACGACGTCGATCTGCCCTCCCAGGCAAATCTCTATGGCTTCAGGGCCGCTATAAGCCGTGACGACCTCGTAATATTCGGAGAGAAGCCTTGCTTCGAGGAGCTTTACATTGGAATCCACATCGTCAACGACGAGAATTCGTGCAGTCATGATGCCCCTCGCCCTATTTCTCGCTAAGCGTCGCCCAGATAGGATTTGATTGTTTCTATAAAACGCGGCACCGATATCGGTTTGGATATATAGGCTTCACAGCCACCCTGCCGAATACGCTCCTCATCACCCTTCATGGCGAATGCCGTCACAGCGATAACCGGAATATGCCGTAACTCGCCGTCGTCCTTCAGCCATTTGGTGACTTCCAGCCCCGACACCTCGGGCAGCTGTATGTCCATGAGAATCAGATCAGGTCGATGCTCGCGCGCGAGGTCCAGCGCCTCAAGCCCGTTTCTCGTCCGTATGGTCTCATACCCGCTGGCTTCGATAAGATCGCGAAACAACTTCATATTGAGCTCGTTGTCTTCGACAATCATCACGCTTTTCGGCATCCAATATTCCTTGGTCTTATTCCCTGCAGCAACCCGGCATTTGTTCGATCTTCTTATCTGTCAGTGCACTGAAATCACCACGAGAGCATGTGCTAATTTCCGGAATCACTGGAAACGCTCAATTTTTTGTTCTTCCGCATGTCTTTTTCCCGAAACCGGTTCCCATTTCAGAGGGACATGTTTTAGAAGCCGCCGCTTTTTCAGACTGTGAATAGTTTAACCCCATTTCATTGATGAAAGGCAAATAATTCCGTTGTTCCTCGACAGAGTGACCGTTACACATTCGGCAAAGCCATTGAACAAATGGAGAGGCCACATGAGAACGCCGATGAGCCAAACGGAAGCGGAAGCGATTGCCATTGAAGCTTTAGCGTGGCTGGCGCAAGAAAAGGACTTGCTGCCTCGCTTTCTCGCCCTGACCGGCATAGAGGCGGCATCCATCCGGCAGGCTGCGCTTGAACCCGGCTTTCTCGCGGGTGTCTTGCAATTTTTCCTGTCCCACGAACCGACGCTGTTGCGCTACTGCGAAGAAGTCGGCCGAGATCCGGCAACAATAGAGAAAGCCCTCACGCACCTGCCTGGCGGGCTGAACCAGCATCTCTAGCAGCGCGCTCCAAAACCAGACGGCAAAGCCCGGCAGAGCCGGGCTTTGTTATTGGTTATTCAGCAGCAGGAGTTGCTGTAGCAATCTCGACTTCATTCGAAACCGACAATACGTTCAATTCGTGCTGCTTGCCATCGCGCGCCGTCCACGAGATTGACTGGCCAGGTGCAAGGCCAATCAACGCGGTGCCGATTGGCGTCAGTATGGAAATCTTGCCCTGCGCAATGTCCGCTTCGCCCGGATAGACCAGCGTCACCCGGCGCTCCTGCCCGTCATTGGAGCGAAACTCGACAGTAGAACCCATGTGAATCACATCCTGCGGCAAGCGCTTGGCAGGCACGACTTTTGCCCGGTCGAGCTCGGCCATCAGTTCCTCGGCAATCTCCTCGAGACGTTCCGAAACATTTGTGGCCAGCCCCATCAGGCGTTCATAGTCAATTTCGCTGACAACGATATTGGGCTTCTTGCGATTCTTTCCGCTCATGGCGAGTGCTCACTGCTGTTGAAAGGTAATAAACCTTCGTGCGGTTTCGGCACGAAGCTGTTCAGATTGATTTTGGTGAAAGCGCTTGTTTGAAATCCGCTTTTGGACAAGCGGCGTACCGTCCCCCGGAGTTCCCCTGCGCTAGGCAGAACTCGAGGGTAGCTATCCCGTGATCGGATGAACCCGATGGAGTATGGATGCAAAACGGTTGTTCATATTGCTAAACTTGGTGATATTCCCGGCAATGTCAAGTGTAAGACCCGGCAGGCCACATAAGCCGATGGCACTTCAGCTTTTCGATGTTATAAAAGGATGTTCCTTTTATGTTCATCAGACGGTTCGTCCTCATGGCTGCCACCACTGCTCCCAACAGTCCGGAAAAAGGTGTTTGCCGCGATTGCCTTGCGCCGCAAAAATCGGACTCGGGCAGGCGTTGCCATGCATGCGGCAGCCCCCGTCTTCTCCGACACATTGAACTTTACAAGCTCTCCCTTGCCCATATTGACTGCGACGCGTTTTATGCCTCGGTTGAAAAACGAGACAATCCGGAGTTACGGGACAAACCCCTCATCATCGGCGGCGGGAAGCGCGGCGTCGTATCGACCGCCTGCTATCTCGCCCGTATTCATGGTGTAAGGTCTGCCATGCCCATGTTTAAGGCGCTGGAAGCGTGTCCAGAGGCAGTCGTTCTCAAGCCTGACATGGAAAAATATGCTCGCGTCGGCCGTGAAGTACGGCAGATGATGCGTGAGCTGACGCCCCTCGTCGAGCCGCTCTCCATCGACGAGGCTTTTCTGGATCTGAGCGGCACGGAGCGCCTGCACAAAGCACCACCCGCAATCGTCCTCGCACGGTTCGCAAAGCGGGTAGAGGATGAAATAGGCATCTCCGCCTCGATAGGGCTCTCTTATTGCAAGTTTCTGGCCAAGGTCGCATCGGATTTGGAAAAACCACGCGGCTTTTCCGTAATAGGCGAAGCGGAGGCTTTGGCTTTCTTGCGGGAGCGATCCGTCAGCACGATCTGGGGGGTCGGCAAAGCCTTTGCTGCCAAACTGGAAAGTGATGGAATCAGGACTATCGGCCAGCTCCAGACAATGGAGGAAGGAATGCTCATGAAAGCCTATGGCAGCATGGGCCAGCGCCTTTACCGCCTTGCCCGAGGACAGGATAGCCGCAAGGTCGAGCCGGACCATGACATGAAAAGCGTTTCAGCGGAGACAACATTCAATAACGATCTGTCCGGCGCGGATGATCTCATTCCGGTGCTTCGTGCGCTTGCCGAGAAAGTATCGCGGCGTCTGAAAGCAGGCGACATAGCCGGACGCACCGTCGTCTTGAAGCTGAAAACTCACGATTTCAAATTGCGCACCCGCAATCGTCAGCTTTCCGACCCTACCCAACTTGCGGACAGAATCTTCCGCTATGGATTACAGCTTCTTGAAAAAGAACTGGATGGAACGAGATATCGTCTCTTGGGAATTGGGGTTAGCGAACTTTCTTCAAGCGACCGGGCCGACCCGCCCGATCTCGTTGACACTCAGGCCACCAAACGCGCGGTCGCCGAGAATGCCATGGATCGGCTGAGAAACAAATTCGGGTCAAGTGTTGTCGAAACTGGCTATACCTTCTCCAAGGGCAATCTCGCCCGCCCCCAAATGCCACCAGACCGAGACGAACAGCCTTGATTTTCCTGAACGTGGAAACCTTTGGAGAAATTTTCTACATTTACCTCTTACAGCTTGACGAGATCGGTCTGGATCAATATTGGAACGGCCAAGGCTTTGCTGAGTGATTTGGCACAGCTTTACGGAAGGCCTCGTGGCGGAGTGGTTACGCAGAGGACTGCAAATCCTTGCACCCCGGTTCGATTCCGGGCGAGGCCTCCAAAATTTCCCCAAACAACCGATAAAGTCTTGAATATAAGCCCTCTTATTTTCCTGGTGTGGCAATATGTTCACCCGTTTTCCGCCACACTTTTGCGGGTGTGGCAATTTGTTCTGCCTTGCGCTCAATTATCTACTTTAATTCACACGTCCCGAATCTCCGTTGACTCTCTTTTCAGATGAGAACATTTTAGGAACATCGGGCGGTGGCCCGATAACGTCACGGACATGCTCGGTGGCCTGTGAGAACGCACTGGGCGAACGGCGGAAATCGCCCGAGACTGGTTTCAAGTGAGAATGCAAGCTCGCTACTTGTAGGATGGTGAATGAGTGACATTTGGAAAATTCGCTTAGTCGCGGCCTTCTTTATACCGATCGGCTTGTTTGGCCCTATCTTCGTCGATCCAACTGAAGGCCACACGCCCCGCGGGGTATTGTTCGTGAAGTTGTTTGTCCCCACGGGAGCGTTTTGGATATTTCGTATAACATGTGTGGGCATCATTATGCTGCCAATAGGAGCTATTGGTTGCACATGGGCAGCGAGCGCCGCTTTAACGCTTATTTCAAACGCCAATCAATGCTGGAACCCGAATCCAAAGAGGCAACTAGACGCCAACAGTGAGCGCTCTACGTTTTTCCAACGAGGTAGCCCTACTATGTCCTACCCTGTGACTTCCACGATCTGGATGGGCTTGGGCATTTTGCGCTCTTCTTTGATGAAGAGGCAACCTCGGTATTTTATCGGTAATGACGGTAGCAGAGCGAAGTGCACCATCTGCTCGAAGCCGTGTAGTGGGCACACTCACCGAAGCGACGGCCTCTACCGGCTGTCCGGACGACGCTGAATGAAAAGCCGCAAGAGCCGAGCGGCTTATTCCTGTCCCGCTGCTCGGCCTGTCGCGCACCTTTTCAATTATCCAATTGATTGAAATCAAATTCTTCGCCAGTTTCATATGATAAATATGCTCTTTCTATCATAACGGAACTCAAACGTGGCCCACCCTCTTCTCATCGATAAAGTCGCCACAGCAATTGAACAATGTGGCTGGGAAACCGTCGATATTCTGCAAATGAATAACGTGATGGCCAGAGCAAGCATCGCTGCCATCTATGCAGCCCTCATCGAGCACGCTGAACAAATGAACAGAGAGGACGTTATCGAGTGGCTAGTTGCCAGCCCAGTCGGGAATAAAATCTCACAACAATAAACCAATAGTTACAGGGCTGATTTTACAGCCGCAACACGTTTTTGCCCGCAACAGGTCATCGATACGTTGTGTCTGTTGACCGACTGTTATCTTCCGACCCGGAAGCTTTTTCGAAACGATCATATGTAAGTAGGTGCTGCTGGCTGCCATGGGCAACACGAGCGTTATTTACGGTTACGCTGCTGTTCGACACAGTTCTTTGCATCCTGTCCTGGAATGCATGCATCCTTTTTGGACTTCTGAAGCCGGTCCTGTTTTTGTGATTCGGACGTTTTCGGAACGTGAACACCGTCAGGATCGGAGGGTGGCTGCCCCGGGGCGGGTGGCGGATTGCCCGGCACTTCGGGCTCCTGCGTGCCCGATTGTGTCGGCATCCCAGACTCCTGGGCAAAAGACATATTCGGAGAGACTAAAAGCAGCACTACAAGGAGTATGCGTTTCATTTTTCACTCCAACAGTTGGACCAATAATGGTTTCAACGGATTTCGGAGTAAAAATGTTCCTTGCCGTGGATTGGTCGAAGCTCCCGATACGCCGCTAGAAGGTCATCGGAACGCCGAGTATCTTTTCACATTCAGTCAGATCTTCTGAGAATTTCGTCAACAAGGGATCGTAATCTGGTTCTTCAGCGCTGTCGCTTTTGACATACTCGGATATCGTGTGTGAAAGCTTTAGAAGCGAACTAGCAGCAACGTCACAGCTTTGGAAGGTCTGGTAATCCGCGGAGCTTTCATTCGCGTTTATGACCTGTCGCCAGTCAGACTGGGCACGTGCGACAGGAGTCGTCACCTTTTCCTCCATCGCGATTCCCAGTTCCCTGGAACGCCCCTCAGAATTCTCGCCCAACTCGATATAGGTCATCATCCCCGATACGACAGCCTTATGAAGCGCCAGAGCATCTTCTTTAGCGCCAGCAAGAGCCGGGGATGCGGAAATTAAAGTTAAACCCAATACAATAAAACTGAACAGCAGACGCATAAGAGGCTCCCGAATAAAGCGGTTTCCAGCTTATAGCGGCGACGGAAAATAAGTGCAAACAGTCCCTCTCCTTGTAGGGAATCTGCGCAGCACAATTATAAAAAGAGACCACTCGACGACCAAGCATCGACGGAGTCAACCAAACTATGTTCTCGGTCAATCTCATCCCCATTCCGCTAATTCCGTGATCGCTCTATTAGCGGAATGAGGCCATGGGCCGCATGCTTTTCCCATGATCCAGCAGCCTGGTTCGCACTCCTATCGGATCAGTTGAACGACGATGTGTGCACAAACTGCGAGGATGAAAGCAGCTGCGAAGCCGGATTCGAGACGAAAATACCAAGGCATTATCATTCTCCAATCAATGGTTAACGGATAGCTAACCAACGCACGAAAAATGATTTGGTTCACAATGCTAAGCGAGACCGCGGCTCCCTCACCGTTAAGAACGAGATGGGAAAAGCCAGTCCAAGCCACTGGTTGGACGACTGCACGACGGTGCGAGAGTTCAGCAAGCGTAACGATCTTCCGTCGCAACTATCGGAAAGGCTCTTCTCTTTGCGGAACCCAATTACCGAGGATTGGAACGTTTAATGGCAGGAGGTCAGATCGACTTCGAGGCCACCATTATCAAGTTCTTCATTCTGAATGAAATCTAGCCAACTTCGCAAATTGAAGTGGCTCCCCGGGCCGGATTCGAACCAGCGACCAACCGGTTAACAGCCGGTTGCTCTACCGCTGAGCTACCGGGGAACAGGTGCTCGTTGCGTCAGCGAGGTGGCATATAGCAAAAGGATTTCGCGTTTGCAAAGGGCTAAATCCATTTTTTTCATCTTTTTGCATTCTGCCTTCGAAACCCTATATTCTCTGGGAGGTTTCTGCCTGTGAATTGTAACATATCAGCCTATGAGATGCCCCTGTGAGTGATAAATATGCCGAAACACCCCGAAGAAAGGCCATTGTGATTCTTGGTCGGCGAATCCCGATGCCCCAATCTGTCATGATGCGTCGTATGCTCGGCGGCTCACTCGTCGTCGGCGGTTCACTTGGCTTTCTTCCAATTCTAGGTTTCTGGATGCTTCCCCTCGGATTTATCGTTCTTTCCCACGATTCTCATCGAGTCCGTCGCTGGCGCCGCCGAAGTGAAATTCACATCTGGCGTAAATGGCTGAAGCGGAAGCCGGCAGACGCGTCAGCTGCCCCGATATCAAGCCGAAGCAAGCACCAAGGAGACAGCGGCCGGGAAATCATTTGAGGCCTATTTGCGCAGTTCACCCGGCGTCAACAGTCGATGCTTTCGCAGAGCGGTCGTGAGATGGCTCTGGCTCGAAAAATTCAAGTGATCCGCAATTTCTCTTATCGACATGGGCGTCTTTTTAAGCAGCCGCTCGGCCTCATCAAGCCTTAAGTTCATCAGATATTGATGAGGTGTCTGTCCAAAACTATTTCGAAAGCATGTTGAAAAATGGCTGGCTGAAATCCCCAGCACTGCGGCCATATCCGGGACAGAAAGTGGCTTACGAAAGTTTTGGGTTAGGTAAGTTTCTATTCGATGGCACGCCGGTTTGTTAAGTCCGGTTTTGCTGTCGGTGGTAGCCTGACCATCTGGCGCACTGCGAACTATCGTATGCATAAGAACCAAGCCAAGCGCACGCAGATAAGATTCGTCCTGCCCGCCCCGCAAGCGAATCTCGTCCCAGATCATATTCGATATCGGCAAGCAATCCTTGCACAGGAACTTTATAACGTTCCCCAAGTTGTTGATCTCATGGTTTAAAATATTATCAAAAGAAACATCTCGAAGAAGATGCCCATCAAACTGCCCTGTCAATATTTCTATGGGTTCGGGCCAGCAGATTGACAGCTTCACAGAATCCGGGATGATAAAAACAGTACCAGCCGCGCAATTGGTATTTTCGCCCGTCTGCTGAAAACAATACCACCTTAAATTGACAACATGTTCTCTCAAAACGAGGAAAGTCGTCCCGTTACCGTGATAGTTGACTGGTCCGACCTGAGTGGTGGCGCAGGTTAATCCCCATTTGGTTCCACTCATATGTGGTTCATATACAAGCATTCTTCAGCTCTGCCCCCCTGAAATAATCAACAATAAGTCAATCACTTGGCCCATCCTCGCCCCGTTCATCCGATCTAAGAATTGAGAATAAATCCGGGTCATCAGACGACTGTGCGCCCTCGCCTCTCCCGGCAACAAAGGAACATCTTAACAACACAACCAATTATGATAGATGCAATCTATACGTGCAGTAAAAGAGTTTTGCAATCGGAATCTTAAACGTTAAATGCAATCCTTGATTCAAATAATTCGCAATAGCACTTGTCGTTTGATCGTCAATCTTTTATGCAATTGCAAATTATTAGCAACAATGAGTTGGGTATGCGGCACCGTGTTTTACGAATAACTTCACTTGGCCTCTTGAGCGCAACTCTTCTCTGCACAAGCACAAGCGGTACCTTGGCGGAGAAATTCAAGGCCGTGACGACATTTACCGTTATTGCCGACATTGCGCAGAATGTTGCGGGCGATGCAGCTGTCGTGGAATCGATTACCAAGCCAGGCGCCGAGATTCACAATTACCAGCCAACGCCCGGTGATCTGGTAAAAGCACAGGATGCAAAACTGGTCTTCTGGAACGGATTGGGGCTGGAACTATGGTTCGAAAAATTCTTTTCGCGTCTCAAGGATGTTCCACAAGCAGTTGTATCCAACGGCGTGGAGCCAATCGATATCTCCGAAGGACCTTACAGCGGCAAGCCGAATCCCCATGCATGGATGTCCCCGAATGCCGCGCTGATCTATGTCGACAATATTCGGGACGCCTTTGTCAAAAGCGATCCGGCCAATACAGCTACCTACACATCAAACGCCGAAGCCTACAAGGCAAAGATCAAGGCCGCTATCGACCCGATCCGGGCAGAGATGGAGGCAATCCCAGTGGAAAAGCGCTGGCTGGTTTCGAGCGAGGGCGCTTTTTCCTATCTCGCGCGGGATTTCAACCTGAAGGAACTCTATCTCTGGCCAATCAATGCAGACCAACAGGGCACGCCCCAGCAGGTTCGCAAAGTGATTGATGGGGTGCGTAAAAACGGCATCTCTGCCGTATTTTCGGAGAGCACTGTGTCCCCCGCCCCTGCGAAGCAAGTAGCCCGCGAAACCGGTGCAAAATATGCCGGAGTTCTCTATGTCGATTCACTTTCTGAACCGGATGGTCCCGTGCCGACATATATTGACCTTCTGAAAGTTACCTCACGCACGATCGCTGACGGACTTACGCAATGAGTTTTCCTGTAGAGATTCAGAGAACTCCTCAATCGGTGCCGGAAGGCGGAATTTGTGTAAAAGACGCGACCGTCACTTACCCGAATGGCCACACGGCTCTGCATAGTGCCAGTTTTGCTATTCCGACCGGAACAATTACGGCGCTCGTAGGCGTTAACGGCTCTGGAAAATCGACCCTGTTCAAGGCGATCATGGGGTTTGTAAAATTCGCCAAAGGCGAAATATCCATACTTGGTATGCCGGTCGAAGCTGCATTGAAGCGCAATCTGGTGGCCTATGTACCGCAGAGCGAAGATGTCGACTGGAATTTCCCGGTTCTCGTTGAAGATGTCGTCATGATGGGGCGCTACGGCCACATGGGCATGCTGCGCATTCCCCGCCGGGCCGACAGGGAAGCAGTAGAAAATGCCCTTGCCCGGGTGAACATGCTCGAGTTTCGCCATCGGCAGATCGGTGAGCTTTCCGGCGGACAAAAGAAACGGGTATTTCTCGCGCGAGCGCTGGCCCAGGATGGGCGGGTAATTCTTCTTGACGAACCCTTCACCGGCGTGGACGTCAAGACCGAACAAGCGATCACCGTTCTTCTTCGCGGTCTTCGTGACGAGGGGCGCGTCATGCTGGTATCGACACACAATCTCGGCAGTGTTCCCGAATTCTGCGACAGAACGGTACTGCTGAAACGCACGGTTCTTGACTATGGACTGACGGCTGATGTCTTTACACAGGCAAATCTGGAAAGAACATTCGGGGGCGTACTCCGCCATCTCGCCCTTGACATGAGTGATCGCTCGAGCCGCGCTGCGATCACCGTGATCACAGACGATGAGCGCCCGTTCGTCATTTGTGAGAATGACGCCTCCCTTGTCAGCAAAGGGAACCACAGACAATGACAATACTGCTTGCTCCCTTCAGCTATAATTACATGCTCAATGCAATGTGGGTTTCCGCCCTGGTGGGTGGCGTGTGTGCCTTTCTTTCGGCCTATCTCATGCTGAAGGGCTGGTCGCTGATTGGCGACGCCCTTTCCCATTCCATTGTGCCTGGGGTTGCCGGCGCTTACATGCTCGGCCTGCCCTTCTCCATTGGCGCGTTTTTCTCGGGTGGCCTTGCGGCGGCGGCGATGCTTTTCCTCAACCAAAGGACAAAGCTGAAGGAAGACGCCATCATCGGCCTGGTCTTCTCCTCATTCTTCGGGCTCGGGCTTTTCATGATCTCGCTCAGGCCGACGGCAGTCAGCGTTCAAACCATCGTTCTGGGCAATATCCTCGCCATCACCCCGGAGGATACATTGCAGTTGGCGATTATCGGCTTCGTTTCCCTGTCGCTGCTTCTTTTGAAGTGGAAAGACCTGATGGTGGTGTTCTTTGATGAGAACCATGCGCGTTCGATAAGACTGAGGCCCGCTCTGCTGAAGATCATGTTTTTCACATTGCTGTCGGCATCCACTGTCGCTGCCATGCAAACGGTCGGTGCCTTCCTCGTAATCTGTATGGTGGTAACGCCGGGTGCAACCGCGTATCTGCTGACAGACCGCTTCTCGCGACTGCTCTGGATCGCTGTCGCGATTGGCTCCGTCACAAGCTTGGCCGGGGCCTATGTGAGCTATTTTCTTGATGGCGCGACGGGAGGCATCATCGTTGTGCTCCAGACATTGGTTTTTCTCAGCGTGTTCCTTCTTGCTCCGAAGCACGGACTGCTGGCAGCACGGCGCAAGGCCGCAATAGCTCTTAGGGAGTTCCAGCAATGACCGCTCTGGAAATCCTGGTCTCCCCGTTTCAGTTCGAATTCATGCGCTACGCACTGGCCATTTCAGTGCTCATCGCAGTCCCGACATCATTGCTGTCGTGCTTCCTGGTTCTCAAGGGCTGGTCATTGATGGGCGACGCGATCAGCCATTCCGTTCTTCCGGGTGTGGTCGTGGCCTACATCATCGGAATACCTTTCGGCTTCGGAGCGTTTGTAGCGGGCATGTCCTGTGCTCTTGCAACGGGGTATCTCACCGAAAACAGCCGTATCAAGCAGGATACGGTGATGGGAATTGTATTCTCCGGCATGTTCGGCCTCGGTCTGGTTCTTTATGTTGCAATCCGCTCGACGGTACATCTCGACCACATTTTGTTTGGCGACATGCTTGGCATAACATTGTCTGATCTGGTCGAAACGACCGTTATTGCCGCACTCACCGCTGGCATCCTTGTCGTCAAATGGCGGGACTTCCTGCTACACGCATTCGATCCGGCACAAGCACGCGCAGTCGGCCTGCCGGTCCGCCTGCTGCATTATGGCCTGCTTTGCCTGATCTCGTTGACAATTGTCGGAGTTCTGAAAGCGGTGGGTATCATTCTGGCCATTGCCATGCTGATTGCGCCGGGTGCGATTGCGTTTCTGCTCACACGAAAGTTCAGCACCATGATGTTGCTCGCCGCAGCGATTGCGGTTTTTGCGTCCTTCTTTGGCGTCTATCTGTCTTTCTTCATCGACAGCGCCCCCGCCCCTACAATCGTTCTGCTGATGACCGTGATGTTCCTCGTAGCGTTTGCCTATTCTGCCCAGCAAATTGCCAAATTCGAGGAGTGCGCAGAGGAAGCTTGACTGAAAGCTGACAGCGAGCTCGGCCCTAGACTCTCCGTCAGACCTGCTGGCGTGCGACGTGGACAGCTTTGCAAAGCTGTCCACGTCTTCGGCTTTGCGTCATACAGCTGTTATGAAATCTCGCTAAATAGTGTCCTAACAGCGTTCCATAATGGAACTCGAGACAGTTTTTCCCGCACAATTTCAGTTTTGCGGCTTGTCGAGGTTGCTTAAAGATGCTTCAATCCACTTTGCACGGCTGTGCAGAAAAAATAAAACCAGCCGGCGATCCTGGGGAGGAGACGCTTATGCCAGCGTTTTTGGAGGTGGCGGACGCGCACGTTCGCTATGGCAATAATGAAGTTCTCAAAGGCGTAAACCTGTCCGTCAGAAAGGGCGAGTTCGTCGCGCTTCTTGGCTCCTCTGGCTGCGGAAAGACAACTTTGTTGCGAGCCATTGCGGGTTTCAACATGCCGTCCGGCGGCGCAATCCGGGTCGACGGCAGGGATGTGACCAGACTGCCTCCTGACAAACGCGGAATGGCACTTGTCTTCCAGTCCTACGCGCTCTGGCCGCATATGACTGTCGCGCAGAATATGGGTTACGGGCTGCGCATCCGTGGCGTGGCGAAGCAAACTATCAAGCAGAAGGTCGAAGACATTGCGCGCCTGTTGGGGCTGGATGTGCTGCTGGAACGCAAACCTGCTGCCCTTTCCGGCGGGCAGCGCCAGCGTGTCGCCCTCGGGCGCGCACTCGCCATTCAGCCCGATATCCTGCTTCTCGACGAGCCGCTCTCCAATCTTGATGCACGCATCAGACTATCGGTTCGCCATGAAATCAGCGCTTTGCAGCGCCGCCTCGGCATCACTGCAGTTCATGTGACGCACGATCGGGAGGAAGCCATGGTTATGGCCGATCGTATTGTCATCCTCAATAACGGTGAAATCGCTCAGGCTGGCGCCCCAGAAGAGGTTTACAATCATCCGGCGTCGGATTTCGTTGCCGCATTCATGGGTGCGGAAAATCTGGTCGAAGTACCGATCCAGATCAAGGCTGATCGCATAGAGATCGCAGCGGGAGCCAACAACAAGGCCAGCGCTATTTCTGCGGGTCGCCGCAATCTTTCCGACGGCCTGGCATCGGCACGTTTCCGCAGCGAAGCAGCGCGTCTTACCAAGCCCGGGGCTGATCCCGACTCGCACGTAGCCGAATTGGTCCTCAATGGCACAGTCGAACAAACCAGTTATCCCGGCGGCCTTTGGCGGCACATGATCCGTGTGGGAGAGCGGCATGTCATGGTCGACGCTCAGGAGAGCCATAGGCCTGGAGCAAATGTAGAAATCCGCATACCGGAGCATGCCCTGTTTCTGTTCGACAGATAACCAGCGGGCTGTCGCTCCGTCGTCAGCGCCTGTCATTGAATTTGGGAGGTCCGAGAACAATGAACTACGGGATTTTTGATGAACCTTGCAATGCACGGCTGTGCATCCAGGCCGCAACCTCCTTTCTATACACATACGGGTAAGACCCGTTTCAAGCTCGATTTCACGGGCAGGCTCGTGCCCGTGAAAGCCACCGTTCCCGATCGACATCACCACCGGATGCTCTGCATCTGCTTTCAATCATATGACCGGAATCCCGGTTTCAGACAGGAGTCCTTTCATGAGAACTATCCTGAACGTGGCACTGGCAATCGGCCTCACCGCTGCACCGGCCGCCGCCGACGAACTTACTGTCATCACGGCAGGCGACCAGAACATGGTCGATTACATCAATCAGTATCTTGGACCGCTGTTCGAGAAGGAAAATCCCGGAACGACCGTTCGCGTGGTCGGAACCGGTCCCGGCGATGCCGGCTCGCAGAAGGTTCTCGAGCGCTTCGAAGCCCAGTCCAAGGCTGGCGTGGAAAAATGGGACACTGACGTCGCTGTCGTCCACGAGAAATTCGTCGGCCCCATGGTAACGGCTAAGTTCCTCGAAAACTATCGTGGCAAAATCGACAGCGGCAAGCTGGTGACCCGCGATAATGCAAAAATGGCGCTCGGCACCGATGTCGACGGTTATGTCATGCCGATGTTCAACAGCCAGACCGCTCTTGCCTATAATCCTGCGCTCGTCGCCAACCCGCCGAAAAGCTATGACGAGCTTGTCGCCTGGGCCAAGGAAAATCCGAAACAGTTCGGCTACAACGGGATAAAGGGCGGCGCGTCAGGCGTAAGCTTCGTCATGGGCTGGATTTATGCTTATGGCGGCGATGCAGACAAGCTTATGAAGGGTCCATTTGAAGAGGGCGAAGCAAAGAACTGGGACAAGGCGTTTGCCTCGCTCAAGGATTTTACAAAGAACGCCACCCTGACACCGGGCAACGCAGGTACGCTCGACATGCTGAGCCGCGGCGAAATCGCGATGGGACCGGTCTGGGTAGACATGTTCTATTCGTGGAAGGCAAATGGACAGCTGCCCCCGGAAATGAAACTTGTCCTTCCTGCACCCGGCATGCCCGGACAGCCGATGCACTATGTGATCCCGGAAAAGAGTGCGCACAAGGAACTGGCCGAAAAGTTTGTTGCGTTGGCGACAAGCCCGAAGGTGCAGGCCGAAGGCATCGTCAAGCGCTTCAACTGGTATCCGGGCATCGACGCCGATCATGTCAAGGCAGAGCTGGACGGCGATACCTGGAACAAGCTCTTCACCGATATTTCGCCAGACGACCTTGCGAAATTTGGAAAGCCTTTCCCGATCGCGCCCTATAACACTGCGATTCTGGAAGCGTATGAACGTCAGGTAGGCAACTAAGCCCTTCACTTCGATTGGAGTGCTCGGCTGAGGTTTCAGTCTGAGCGCTCCTACGCTCACTTTCATGAGGTTTCGAATGCCGCATCGACTGACGGGTATTCTTCTTGTCGCGCCCGCGCTGGCGATCGTACTATTGCTGTTCATCGTGCCGCTTTTCGGCGCGATTACCGGCGCTTTCCATGTTTCCGGTGAATGGGGGACCGGCAATTTCGCCAAAGCATTCGAACTTTATTCAAGCGACATCATCTTCACTTTTGTCATCGTCACACTGTCTTCGCTGCTGATTGCGTTGTTCTCTATTGCTATCGGTGGCTATCTGACACTCGGCTCCAACCCGCGGGCAGTTACCGTTCTGCGCTGGCTCTATCGCTGGCCGCTTTTCATCCCCTTCATCGTCGTTGGCCAGATACTCCGCACCTTTCTTGCCAAGAACGGCTTGATGAACAGCCTGCTCATCGAAACCGGAGCCATTACACCGCTACAGGCAATGAGCTTCCTGGACTGGCGCGGTATCGTCATCGCCTTCGTCTGGAAACAGACACCATTCGTCACACTGCTGCTGGCGGGCGCCATGGCATCCATTGATCGCAGCACAACCGAATCCGCTCGCAATCTTGGTGCCGGACGGTTGCGTATTCTCATCGAGATCGTGCTTCCTCAAGTCCGCCAGACATTGCTCGTTGGATTGATACTGAGCTTTGTCACCATGATGTCCGTTTTGTCCGTGCCGTTGATGATCAATGCGCAATCACCGACGATGATCACGGCGAACATGGCATTCCGCATCAACGCCTACGGAGACTACGGTGTCGCAAACGCATTGGGTACGATTTCACTGCTCATGACCAGCCTCGTCGCCTGGGTTTACCTCCGCCAGACCATGAAGGAGCACGCTGAATGAGCAATCTCTTCGACTGGCGCTGGATACCGCGCGGCATATTGCTTGGCCTGCTGGCATTCGCGATCTTCGGACCGCTCGCCAATCTGCTCCTTTGGGCTGTTGCTGAGCGTTGGTATTTCCCGCATACACTGCCGCTTCAATATGGATTTTCATTCTGGACGAATGTGTTTTCGCCTCGCGGCAATGCGCTCTCATCGCTTGGCACAAGCGTTCTCATTGCAGCCCTGACCGTGGTCGTTTCACTCGGTCTTGCCATTCCCGCCGGTTATGCTCTCGCACGATTGAAACTGCCCTTTCGCGGGCTGATCTTGCTGACGCTTCTGATACCGCAGGCTTTTCCCAACCTGCCCGTTTACGTCAACATTGCCCAAATGTTCTACTCATTCGGCCTGAATGGTACGATTACAGGTGTCGTTCTGGTACATGTCACGCACGGTCTGGTCTACGCGGTGTGGATCGCCACGGCGGCCTTTTCAGCAATTGATCGCGAGCTTGAAGAGGCGGCTCGTTCAATGGGCGCTTCCGCCCTCAAGACATTCTTTGACATCACCCTGCCGATAGCCGCGCCCGGCCTCCTTGCAAGCGCGATCTTCGTCTTTCTTGAATCGCTCGACGAGTTCACCGGCACTTATTTCGTTGGCGCTCCGGATATTTCCACCCTGCCCCTGCTGCTTTATACAGCAAGTTCCGGCGGCAATTATCAAATCGCATCGATCAGCGCATTGATATTGCTGGTGCCGTCGATTGCCTTCATGTTCGTGGTCGAGCGCTTCCTCAGGGCCGATGTCCTTTCAAAAGTAGGGCGGTGAAATGCCAGATAATGATACCCAGCGAGAACAGGAAATCGCGGACAGCATGCCGCGGTTTATCAGCGCTCACGAAGTTGCGCTTGAGGCTGGCGTATCGCGCTCAGCCGTATCGCGAACCTTTACACCAGGCGCTAGCGTCTCACCTGCAACGCGCGAGAAAGTGCTGAAAGCTGCAGAAAAGCTGGGGTATCAGGTCAACGACCTCGCACGCGGCCTCCTCGCCAATCGCAGCCGTATCGTCGGCATGATTGCCGCAGACCCGGATAGCCCTTTTCGTTCACGCCAGATCGCGGCACTCTCCCGTCGGCTCGCAGCCCGCGGCAGTGTTCCAGTATTGATTCCGACCGGCCAACACGGAGAGAACCTCTCTGCCGCGCATGAAACACTGCTGCGTTATCGTGCAGAAGCGACGGTGGTTCTTTCCGGCATGCCGTCTTCGTCATTTGTCGAGCTTGCCCAACGAAACGGCCAGACCCTTATTCTCGTCGGGCGAACAGAAGAGGGAGCCGACCACATTCACATCAACAATCGGCTTGCCGCCGAAACGGCTGTCGAAATCTTCGCGGCACGGGGCATGAAAAAACTAGGCCTCATAACGTCGAATGTCGGCAGCCTCAATCTGGTCGAGCGCGAGGAAGCCTTCATCGCCAAAGGCAAGAGCCACGGATTGAGCATCAGCGTACAGCGTGGCGAATTGACGGATTATGACGGAGGTTTTGGCGCGGCTTCTCTGCTTCTGGGCGAAAGAGAGCGCGTCGAAGGTATTTTCTGCGTCAACGATCTCATGGCTTTCGGCTTGATGGATTGCGCGCGCGACGTCTTCAATCTCTCCATTCCCGACGATATTTCGGTCATTGGCTTTGATAATGTTGCGGAGGCACGATGGGGCGCCTACCGGCTGACGACATTCGATCAGAATGCAGAACGGCTTTCCGCCGAAATCATCCGGTTGCTGGACGAGCGCCAGGCTGCGCCAAACGCGGCGCCTCGGACGGTTATGCTCGAATTACCGCTCATTCTGCGCAACAGCGTCAGACCACTCAAGAACGACCGCGGCATTGGGAGGATGCCCCAGCAATGACTTTCCATTCCATCTGGCTGCGTCCCGCCCTCGATGATTTCCGATTTCTTGAATCCATTGTTACTGAACTGGCTGGCCGCTTTGCTTCACCCCTATTTGAACCGCACGCGACACTGATACCTGATATGAAGCGCTCAGCAGATGAACTGCTGCCGCTGGTGCTCAGTCTTGCGGCCGGTCGCAAACCTCTGGATGTTCGGATCGAAGACGTGACCGGAACCGAGGCTTATTTCCGCTCCTTCTATGCTGCATTGCAAAAAACGCCTGCGCTGATGGCCTTGAAACAGGACACGCTGGGCATATCCGGAGAAAAAGACATCACGACTTTCCTCCCGCATGTTTCGCTTGCCTATGGCGTCGCCGGCAAGGCTTCGCGGGAAACGGAGATGGCTCGCCTGTCAAGCTCACTCGCTGGCCGCAACCTGCGCTTTGACCGAATGGTGATCGTCAGCTCATCAAGCGAGACACCTATCGATCAATGGATCGTCAAACACGAAATCTATCTTGCCGGATAGAAGCCCGCCAGTTGGCGGGCTTCTATCATGCATTTTTCATTGACTTAAAGCGGACGTGGATACTGTCTGTACACTTTCTCAATGTCGCTGAGAACATCATCGGATAGCTTAAGCTGGTGGGCCGCAATATCGGCCTTCAACTGGTCGACGGTCGTAGCGCCAATAATGGCCGACGTCATGAATGGACGTGTCAGTGTAAAGGCGATCGCCATCTGCGCAATGTCCAGACCGTGCTTCTTTGCCACATCGATATAGGCGCGAACGGCTGGCTCGGAGTGCACGTTGTTTCGCCAGAGGCCGCCTTCGGAAATGGCTGCGCGTGAACCGGCAGGCAGCTTCCCGCCCAGATATTTTCCGGTCAGAACACCGGCGGCCAGCGTCGAATAGGCAAGCAGTCCGACATTTTCGCAAAGCGACAACTCTGCCAGGTCGAAATCGAACTGACGCTGCAGAAGACTGTATTCATTCTGGATCGAGGCGACGCGCGGCAGGCCATGCTGTTCTGCCAGACGAAGCCACTGCATTGTTCCCCAGGCTGTCTCATTGGAAAGACCTATGTGCCTGATCTTTCCGTCGCGAACCATATCTCCGAGTCCGAGCAGCACGTCGTGCATCTGTTCGGTTTCTGCAGCGCCGTTCGTGGTGGAAGGATCGAAGGTCCAGCTCTGGCCAAAATGATAGTGCGCCCGCATCGGCCAATGGACCTGATAAAGGTCGATATAGTCCGTCTGAAGCCGCTTCAGGCTATCTTCAACCGCTTCCCGGACACTGTTGCGGCTTGGTCTGGCGCCATCTCGAATCCACTTCTGCCTGCCGCCGCCGGCAATCTTGCTAGCCAGAACAATCTTGTCGCGTTTTCCGGACTTCTTAAGCCAAGTTCCGATATAAGTCTCTGTCTTGCCATAGCTTTCTGGACTCATGGGAATGGCATATCCCTCAGCCGTATCAATGAAGTTGATACCGGCATCAAAAGCAATGTCTAGCTGCTCGTGAGCGTCCGACTCGGTATTTTGCACGCCCCAGGTCATGGTGCCGAGGCAAATTTCGGTGACAGCGAGGCCGGTACGGCCCAAAGGCTTCATTTTCACTGGATTGTCCGGATCGATTGTTCGCAACTGCGCGATATGAGAGTGGAGCCAATTGATAGCCCTGCTCCACCGACACTGACAAGCCTGTCACGAAATTTTTAGATCAAAACTATAGAAACCGTTCTGCTGAATAGGGTTTCGGATCGACGAACGGTTCCTCTCCGACGAGCATTTCTGCGAGCAGCCGCCCTGTTGCAGGTCCAAGCGTAAGGCCATGATGAGCATGGCCGAAATTGAACCATAGGCCCCTATGCTTCGGCGCGGCACCGATCACCGGCCGCATGTCCGGCATGCAAGGACGCAATCCAAGCCACGGCGTCGTTTCGACGGCGTCTCCCAGCTGTGGTACCAGCCGGCGCGCAATCTTCTCGTCTTTCCTGAGCTGAATACGATTGGCGGGCGCATCAGGTGAAGCGAACTCTATGCCTGTTGACAGCCGTACGCCTTGCACCATGGGCGCAAGGACATAGCCCGCCTCTTCGTCAACCACAGTATGGCCGAGCCGCGAGCCATCCTTCATTGTAAAATGCAGGTGGTGGCCGCGCTTGATGCCGAGCGGAATGGGATAGCCAAATTTCCTGAAGACGAGGCCTGATTGCGGACCGAGCGTCACAACCACGTCACGCGCACGCGCAATGCCGTCTTCCGTCGTTACCTGCCAGCCGTTTTCATCCGGCGCCAAGGTTGCGGCATCGCCACGAATGAAGACACCACCGTTTCTGATAAACAAATCGGCATAGGCTTTGACCAGACCTCCCGGGTTAACGACGGTCTTCGGATCGAGCCAGTGAATGCCGCCAGCCACATCGCCAAGCGACGCCTCGCGCTCACGCAACGCTGCTGCATCCAGAATGTCATAGGAGAGTTTGAAGCGCTGCAGATCGGGCAGACGGCGCACTGCTGCGTCAAATGCCGAAGATGACCGGAAGACTTCGATCCACCCCTGCGACCGGATCAGTTTCTCACTGCCGGACTGGGCCACCAAGGTATCATGCTCGCGGACGCTCGCCTCAATCAAAGGAAGCATGGCGTTCGTCGCAACCTTCAGCCGCTCTGGCGACGATTCCCGCCAATACTGAAACAGCCAGCGCGCCATCTTCGGTAAGTAAAATGGGTTGTAGCGAACGTCCGAGCGGCAGTTCATGCCATAGCGGACGAGTGTCCAGAAACCTTGCGGGAAGGAATAGGGTATGACGCTCGATCGCTCGATCAGGCCGGCATTGCCGAAACTGGTGCCATTGCCGGGTTCGCTTTTGTCGATCAGGCAAACCGAACGACCGCGCGCCTGCAGGTGCAATGCCGTGGACACACCGACAATACCCGCACCCAGAACGATGACATCTTGTTGCTGAATCGGCATTTTCGGCATCCACAAAAACAAAGAATAAACGCGCCGTTTCAGGCGGCGCGTTGTTGCTTACAGCAAAGAGCTGCGTCTATTACAAGCAATCAGTAGATGTCGAAGTCGAAATATTTCTTCATGATCGCGGCATAAGTCCCATCGTCGCGAATTTTCTTGATCGCCGCATTGAACTGTTCCCGCAGATCGTCATCGCCCTGACGCAGCGCAATGCCGGTATCGGTCCGCGTACCGGGAATATCGCCGATAAGCTTGCAGCAATCCGCGCCGTCGCCCTTGATCCAGTCAGTAATCGGGAATTTGTCTGAAACGACAGCATCGAGACGCCCGTTTTTCAGGTCGGCATTGGCTTCATCTGCAGTGGGGTATAGCTTAACATCAGCGCCTGCCTTGCCGTAGACGTCCTCCGCATAATTCCCCTGCGTCGTCGATCCCTGGGCGCCAACCGATTTTCCCTTGAAAGCCTCGGCATCCAGAGATGTGATCGTGCTGTCTTTCGGCACGATGACAGAAAGCGGAGTGGAATAATACTTGTCGGTGAACGCGACTTCCTTTTTGCGCTCTTCCGTAATGCTCATCGACGAAATGACTGCGTCGAATTTGTTCGATTTGAGGCCTGGAATCATTCCGTCCCAGTCGTTAGCAACAATCGTGCACTTGGCATCCATGGCCTTGCACAGAGCATTGGCTATGTCGATATCGAGGCCCTGCAGCGAACCATCGGCGGCCACAAAATTAAAAGGCGGATACGCACCTTCGTTTGCGATGCGGATTTCCTTCCATTCCTTGGCCTGCGCTGGCAGAGCAGCGATGACAGATGCAACCCCTGCAAATAGGATGGCTTTCAGCATGGTCGTTCCCTTTATTTCTTTGTTATATTTATATTATTGGAGCCTTATCAATTTGGGACAATGCTCCGCCTCTTGTGTATTTTGAGACTGAAGCACCGGACGCTCCTGACATCAAGAGAGCGCCCGATGAAATTTTGGCATCAATAGATGTCGAAATCGAAATACTTTTTGCGGATCGTTTCGTAGGTGCCGTCGTCACGGATTTTCTTGATAGCCGCATTGAACTGCTCGCGCAGATCGTCATCCCCTTGGCGCAGGGCAACCGCGATCTTCGTTTCGGAACCCGGAATATCGCCAAGGAACTTGCAGCAGTTGGCGCCCTGCTTTTTCAGCCAGTCGGCAGCTAGGAACTTGTCTGCGGCAATGGCGTCCAGACGCCCGCTTTCAAGATCGGCATTGGCTTCATCGGCAGTCGGATAGAGCTTCACGTCCGCACCCGCCTTGCTGTAGACGTCATCGGCGTAGTTGCCCTGCGTGGTTCCAGCCTGCGCGCCAACCGTCTTCCCATCGAAAGCTGATGGATCGAGCGAGGTGATATCGGAGTCCTTCGGCACGACAACAGCAAGCGGGGTCGTATAATAGCGTTCAGTAAAGGCAACCTGCTTTTCGCGCTCTTCGGTGATGGCCATCGAAGCAATGACTGCATCGAACTTGTTGGCCTGCAATCCGGGGATCATGCCATCCCAGTCATTGGCGACGATCGTGCATTTCGCTTCCATCGCTTCGCAAAGCGCATTCGCTATATCGAGATCGAAACCTTCAAGCTTGCCGTCTGGAGACATATAGTTGAACGGAGGATATGCGCCTTCGCTGGCGATACGGATTTCCTTCCATTCCTTCGCCTGAACGGGCAAAGCGAGAAAGACTGAGGCCAGACCGGCCAGCACAACTGATTTCAACATGACTTTCCTACTTCTTCAAAGCGCATCCCGAACGTACTCAATTCGGGCGCACAAAGGGACACAATCACGCGGACGAACATATTC
Source organism: Hyphomicrobiales bacterium (assembly GCA_900470195.1). Lineage (GTDB taxonomy): Bacteria > Pseudomonadota > Alphaproteobacteria > Rhizobiales > Rhizobiaceae > Brucella. Next base: position 132,234 of record UEIJ01000023.1, read on the forward strand.
CATCCGCCAGTTTGAATCGGGCTTGCGCCTAAACGCGATCCTATTCAATTGCGACTTTGGTAGGGCAGAGACCGTCGCCACCAAAAACGCAAACGGGCCTGCTGCGCACAAGCGCAACAGGCCCAATTCATGCGGCAGGAGCTATCAGGCAACCATGCGTGCGCAATGGTCTTCCTGTGCGTAGGCCTTGCCAAAGCGGTTCGCGAGAAACGCTTCGAGCGTGATGTCTTCCTGGCGGATGAAGCCCTGCTGCGGAAGATCGCCCTTGGCGAGCATGTCGAGCACGGCGCAGATTGCCGAGGCCGTCGTAATCTGGATGCCCGAGCGAATGATCTTGCCAACAGGAGCGGCGTAGACCTTGTTTGCGTAGGTTTCCTGAACCAGACGGCCGTTCTTGGTGCCGGAAACAGTTACGAAAATAACTACCACGTCCTGAAGAGTGGTTGGCAGGGCATTTTCAAAGATGTCCTTGAGCACTTCACGGCGATGACGCAGTCCGAGATCGTTAAGAAGCGCCTTCATCAGCGCCACGTGGCCCGGATAGCGAATGGTGCGGTAGTTGAGCGTGCGCACCTTGCCTTCCAGCGTTTCGCAGAGCGTGCCGAGACCACCTGAAGTGTTGAAAGCTTCATAGGTGACGCCATCAAGCGAGAACTCCTCGCGCTCTTCAAGAGCGGGCACTTCGGTCAGTTCGCCGTTCACGATAGCTTCGCACGGCTCGATATATTCATTGATGACGCCGTCGGTGCTCCAGGTCAGGTTGTAGTTCAGAGCATTCGAAGGGTACTGCGGCAAAGCGCCTACGCGCATACGAACGCTGTCAAGCTTGTCGAAACGCTTCGCAAGGTCATAGGCCACGATGGAGATGAAGCCGGGAGCAAGGCCGCACTGCGGAATGAAGGCGGTCTTGGCTTCCTTGGCCAGTTCCTTGACGCGACGCGTGCTCGCCACGTCTTCAGTCAGGTCGAGATAGTGAACGCCTGCCTTGGCCGCAGCTTCTGCAATGCGGGTCGTCAGATGGAACGGAGCAGCGCTCAATACGGCGAACTTGCCGGTCAGAGCAGCTTCGAGAGCCTTCGCATCTTCAATATCGAGTGCCTGTGTCTTGACTTCTGCACCCGATTCCAGTGCATCAAGCTGCGCCTGAGAGCGGTCGACAACGGTAACGGCATACTCGCCTGTGGAAGCGAGAAGATCGGCAATGGTTGCACCGATTTTGCCTGCACCGACAACAACGATCTCTTTCATGTAAATTTCCCCTTGGAATGCAATTCGGATATGCAAGAATCGCATAGTTCCATGCAAAAAGAAGCATACAAACCGACGATATGACGTTGTTTGTTTGCACATATTGACGTATCTAATATGCATTATGACGACAGAAGCCGATCTGACCCTCATCGCACTCCTCCGCGAAAATGCCCGTGCCTCGACAGCCGACCTCGCAAGACGCCTCGGAGTGTCTCGCACCACCGTGCAAAGCCGTATCGAGAAGCTCGAAAAGCGAGGGGTTATTGAGGGTTATACGGTGCGAATCGCTCCGGAATTCGAGCGGGATCTGGTGCGCGCCCACGTATTAGTGACTGCCCTGCCCAAGCTCGCGCCGAAAGTCGAAACAGCATTGCGCGGCATGATGGCTGTCCGCTCGCTTCATTCTGTCAGCGGACATTTCGATATGATCGTCGTTGTGGAAGCTCCGTCCATACAGGAGCTCGACGCAGTTCTGGATCGCATAGGCGCGCTGGAAGGCGTCGAGCGGACAATGTCGTCCATCATCCTCTCGACGCGAATTGATCGCTAACGCACGAGGAATATCGTGGCAGCCTCAAACGGAGACTGCTCCGCCCGTGCGCTTTCTACGGAGTGTTATCGCCGCAAGTCCCAGAAGCACGGTTCCAGCAATAAACAGAAAGGCTGCAGCGGCGATAGCGGGACTTATATTTTCACGAATTGTCGAAAACATCTGGCGCGCCAGGGTGCGCTGATTTGGACCGGCCACGAACAGCGTCAGCACAACTTCATCCAATGACGTGGCAAATGCCAGCACCGCACCGGAAGCGACACCCGGCATGGCGAGTGGAAGCGTGATTCTTCGAAACACGGTCAAGGGGGATGCGCCAAGGCTCTCGGCCGCCAATTCGACACGCCGGTCGATACCAGCCAGAGCGCCCGTAACGCTCACGAGAACAAAGGGGATCGAAATCACGGTATGAGCAACAATCACGCCGAGATAGGAATTCGCGATACCGAGCCGGACAAACAGCAACTGCATGCCGACACCCAGAACAACGGCAGGCACGACCATAGGCAAGAGGAACAGCGTTTTAATGGGGCCGGAAAGAAACAAAATCCTGCTGCGCAAACCAAGCGCAGCCATCGTACCCAGCACGGTTGCCAAGATCATTGTCCCTGAACCAATGATGAGGCTGTTGACGATTGCGCGCCGCCAAACCTCAGCTGTCGCGAGCTCCTCGAACCAGCGCGCGGACCAGCCAGGCACTGGATAGGTGAGAAACACGCTTGAGGTAAAAGCCAGCGGAAGGATGGCAAACAGAGGTGCGATCAGAAAGGTCACAGCAGCTACACCGAATATAATTCTCGCGAAGCGCCCCATCTTCATGCCCTCTGGGGATTGTCGGCGGTGAGCCGCCCGTAGACCGCGTATAGTATCAGACAGGCCACGAGCAGCACGAGCCCGAGTGCACCAGCCATGCCCCAGTTGGCCGAACCGGTGGCGTAATAGGCGATGATCGAGCTTATCATCTGATCGCTCGGTCCACCGATTAGCGCCGGAGTGATGTAGTAGCCAATTGCGCTCATGAACACGAGCAACATGCCCGAAACGATACCGCGCATGCTCAATGGCAGCAGCACCCGCAGGAAAGCTCTCCACGGTGGCGCACCAAGAGATGCGGCAGCGGGCATGAGATTGCCCGGGATCGATACGAGCACACTATAAATTGGAAGCACCATGAACGGTAAAAGCACATGCGTCATGGCGATCACCACACCTGCCCTGTTGAAAATCAGTGGAAAAGGCGTATCGGTAATGCCGAACCAGATCAGCGTATCGTTGATGAGCCCCTTATCCTGCAGAAGTATGAACCAGGCAGCGGTTCGTACCAGCAGCGATGTCCAGAGCGGCAGCAAAACTGCAGCAAACAGCACGCTTTTGATCCAGCCCGTAGATGATGCCAGCAGGACGGCATAGGGGTAACCAATCGCTGCACAGGCGAGCGTCACCAGCGCAGCGATCCAGAAGGTACGCAGCATAATCGCCCGATTGGCCGAGGTACCAGGTGCCATTGAGACAATATCACCGGATGCGTCACGTTCCATATCCACCGCTGCGAGCAAGTTGCGATCAGTTGTCGGGGAAAGCGCACTGGCAATCGCCCGCCAGAACTCCGGCCGGCTCCAGCGCTTGTCGATCATTTCGAGATCTGGAACAGGGGCGTCCTTTTCGATGGCTGAAAGCGTTTTGCTCATCAACGTGCGAAAGCCGGATTGAGCGCTGTTCAGGCGACGAACCATATCCCCGACTGCCTGTTGATCTGTCGAGGATTTCAGGTCCGCTACAAGGGCCTGTTTCATATCCGGTGATGGTTCCGATTGCCCATCCCACCGACTTACAGCCTCGGCTGTCTGAGGAAGGACACGCAATACCGCCGTATCGGATACGGCTTGCTTCATCATCACCCCAAGCGGCCACAGGAAAAACAGGGCTATAAAGACAACCAGAGGCGCGATCAGAAATATCGCACGAACAGTTTTGCCGGATAAAACCGTCATGCGGCGATAGTCCAGCAATCAGCCGCATTGAAACCGGCGACAACCTCGGTGCCGGGTGCCCATTCGCGCGCCTTTCTGTCGAGGCGCACTATAAAATCATGAGCACTACCATCAAGCTGAATACGAAGATGATCTCCTTGATAGACGCTATCAATCACGCGCGTTCGCAGAAGATTATCAGAACCGCTCTCGAGGCCGAGCTCTATACGCTCGGGGCGGATGGACAGGAGGACTTTCTGCCCTGCCGCCAATGCTCCCTTTGATGATGCTGTTAGCGTGCCGCCATCGTTCAGACGAATAAAGGCGCTGGCGCCTTCCACCCGCTCAATCGTTCCTTCGGCTAGATTGGTTTCACCTATGAATTCGGCGACGAAACGTGTCTGCGGCTCATCATAGATCGCACGCGGTGTGCCAATCTGTTCGATTTTTCCTTTGTTGAAGACCGCGATCCGGTCGGACATCGTCAGCGCTTCACTTTGATCATGAGTGACGAAGACAATCGTCAATCCCAATCGGCTGTGCAGCGCGCGGATATCGAGTTGCATCTGTTCGCGCAATTGCTTGTCGAGCGCACCGAGCGGTTCGTCCATCAAGACCACACTTGGTTCAAAAACAAGTGCACGAGCAAGGGCAACTCGCTGTTGTTGCCCGCCGGATAGTTGCGAGGGCTTGCGTTCGCGCATTGTGGAAAGCTGCACCATGTCGAGCACCTCATCCACCAACGTGCCGGTCTCTCCCTTGTCAATACCACGCATCTGCAACGGAAAGGCGATATTTTCGCCGACTGTCATATGCGGAAACAACGCGTAGTTCTGAAAAACCACGCCCATATTACGCTTATACGATGGAACCGCATTGATGGCCTTTCCATCGACATAAATCGTCCCGCTGCTCGGGTTTTCAAACCCCGCAAGCATCATCAGAAGCGTAGTCTTGCCTGAACCGGAAGGGCCAAGCAGGCTCACGAATTCGCCCTTGCCAATATTGAGGTTCAAACCGTCTATAACTTTGAAATCACCGTATGATTTACTGATATTCTCGAAGCGAATGCGGCAGTCCGTCAATGAATTACTCCATCTTCCGGAAAACAGGGAAACCCCGCCAGCGTCGCGCGGACGGGGTCATAATTGCGAATTATTGCGCGAGCCAGGCGTTGAAGCGCTTCGTCAGCTCTTCGGAATTGTCGATCCAGAAATCGACATTGAGCGGAAGAGCGTCTTTCAGGTTGGCTTCCGCTGTCGGAAGATCGGATGCGAACTCCGCAGGCACTTTACTTGCCGCTTCTTTGTTCGGCAGACCGTAAGCCACATATTTCGGCAATTTCACCTGATTGTCAGGCTGGCTGGTAAAAGCAATGAAATCCAGCCCCGCATCCTTGTTTTCGGCATCTTTCAAGATCACCCAGCTATCGACAGCATAAATACTGCCCGGCCAGACCACCTTGAAGTTCTTGCCTTCGCTCCTGTTTATGCCCGTGATGCGCCCGTTATAAGCCGACGCCATCACCACTTCATCCGAGGCCAGCAATTGCAGCGGCTGTGCCCCCGCTTCCCACCAGACGATATTTGGCTTCAGTTCATCGAGCTTTTTGAATGCGCGATCCACACCTTCCGGTGTCGAGAGAACATCGTAAACTTCGTCCTTGCTCACTCCATCAGCGAGAAGCGCGAATTCAAGTGTATATTTGGCGCCTTTGCGCAAGGAACGCTTGCCCGGAAACTTTTTCACATCCCAGAAATCGGCCCAGGATTGCGGACCATCTTTCAGCTTGTCCGCATTATAGGCGATTGCGGTCGACCACACGATCGCACCGACACCGCAATCATTGACTGCGCTGTCGAGAAACTTGTCCTTGCCGCCCAGCTTGTCCCAATCAATCTTTTCATAAAGACCGTCCGCACAACCAAGGGCAAGTTCTTCCGCCTCGACCTGCACGACATCCCAATTGGGCTTTCCTGCTTTCACCTTAGCCTGAACGACACCATACCCGCCGTCCCATGACTCATCCAGCAATGGCTTGCCTGTCTTCTCGGAGAATGGCTTGAAGTAAATTTCGCGCTGTGCATCCTGATAGTTGCCGCCCCAGGAAACGACTGTCAGATCGCGAGCGGCAGCAGACCCGGTATAGAGTGCGGTTGCGAGAAGTGTGCCCATAAGGGCAAGGCGAGCAATTTTCATCGACATGTTCCCCATTTTGGTTCGCCGGGTTGTTCCCGACGTTGTGTAATGGAGTCATGCTAGCTTGATCGTTAGTCGCGGGCAATATTGTAGTCGCTCGACAATGAAAAAGTAGCGCGCTTTTCAGGAGAGGACAAATCCGAGCGAAAAACGTCGGATTTGTCACTCATGCGCGCTCAAACGCGTTCAAGCGCAATGGCAATCCCCTGCCCGACACCTATGCACATCGTTGCGAGAGCAAATTTGCCGCCATTGAGAGATAGCTCAAGCGCTGCCGTGCCGGCGATACGCGCGCCGGACATGCCGAGCGGATGTCCAAGAGCAATCGCACCGCCGTTCGGGTTGACACGCTTGTCATCGTCGGCAATTCCGAGATCGCGCAAGACTGCCAGCCCCTGAGACGCAAATGCCTCGTTCAGTTCGATCACGTCGAACGCATCAGTCGCGATGCCGGTACGTGCACAAAGCTTTCGTGTCGCCGGAGCTGGACCAATACCCATGATGCGAGGAGGAACACCCGCCGTAGCGCCACCCACAATGCGGGCAATCGGCGTGAGGCCATATTTTTTGATGGCCGCCTCTGACGCGATGATGAGCGCTGCCGCGCCATCGTTGACACCTGAAGCGTTGCCCGCCGTCACAGTGCCGCCCTCGCGGAACGGTGTACCCAGCTTTGCCAAGGCTTCCAGGCTCGTGGCGCGCGGGTGTTCGTCTCGGTCAACAATGACGGGTTCGCCCTTGCGTTGTGGGATCGTGACCGGCACTATTTCCTTTGCAAGACGGCCATTCTCCTGCGCGGCTGCCGCCTTTTCCTGACTGCGAAATGCAAATACATCCTGATCCTGCCGCGAGACGTTAAAATCTTCAGCGACGTTTTCGCCCGTCTCCGGCATGGAATCCACGCCGTACTGCTTTTTCATCAGGGGATTGATGAACCGCCAGCCGATGGTCGTATCGAAGATTTCCGCCTTGCGTGAAAACGCGCTATCGGCCTTCGGCATGACGAAGGGCGCACGGCTCATACTTTCCACGCCTCCAGCGATGAGTAGCTCTGCCTCGCCCGACTTGATCGCGCGTGCAGCCGTTATGACTGCGTCCATCCCGGAGCCACAGAGACGGTTGATTGTGGTTCCCGACACTCCCACTGGCAGACCTGCCAGAAGCAGCGACATGCGCGCCACATTGCGGTTGTCTTCCCCGGCCTGATTAGCCGAACCGAAGATAACGTCATCGACAGCCTCCCAGTCGACCGAACGGTTACGCTCCATAAGCGCTTTCAGTGGAATGGCCCCAAGGTCGTCGGCGCGAATTGATGACAACGCGCCTCCATACCGACCGATTGGCGTGCGGATATAATCGCAGATATAGGCTTCACTCATGACATTGCCTCACAGTTGGGGACGACAAGATCGGCAACCGGGCCGTCAATATGAAGCTTCGCACCGGTCATGGCCTGAAGGTCTTCCAGCGTCATGGCCGCCAGTTTTTCCCGCAGCACGAAACGCCCCCTGTCGATATCGATCACAGCATGGCTGGTATAGATTCGGGTAATACATGCGACCCCGGTCAGAGGAAAAGTGCACTTTTCGACCAGTTTCGGCTCGCCTTTCTTCGTCACATGCTCGGTAATGACGACGACCTGCTTCGCGCCATGCACAAGATCCATCGCGCCGCCGACGGCTGGCACTCCCTTGGCTCCGACTCGCCAGTTGGCGAGATCGCCATTCTGGGCAACCTGATAGGCACCAAGGATTGCCACGTCGAGATGTCCGCCCCGTACCATCGCGAAGCTGTCGGCGTGATGAAAGAATGCCGCGCCGGGCTTGAGCGTGACGGCCTTCTTGCCAGCGTTGATCAAATCCCAATCTTCCTGGCCCTCCGGCGGCGCTTCACCGAAATCCAGAATGCCGTTCTCGGTATGGAAGATTGCCTCGCGGCCCTCCGGTTGATAGCGGGCCACCATCTCGGGAAAGCCAATACCGAGATTTACATATGCACCGTCCTGAATATCCTGCGCGGCACGCCAAGCGATCTGGGCATTGGACAGTTTGATGTCATCGTGAACATCGATCATCATGCGTAGGTTACTCCCGCGCGAATAAGTTCTTCTTCCTGCTGCGGATTTGCAACTTCAACGACGCCGTCAACGAAGATGCCCGGCGTGATGACATTTTCCGGCTCAATACCGCCGAGCGGAACAATTTTCGACACCTGCACAATCGTTTTCGCCGCAGCCATGCACATGAGCGGATTGAAATTGCGCGCAGCCATGCGATAGGTCAGGTTGCCGTGCGTATCACCAAGATGGGCCTTGATGAGCGCGAAATCGGCCTTCAACCAGCGCTCCTGCACATAGGGCCGCCCCTCAAATTCAGCTATGACTTTGCCTTCGGCGAGTTCCGTTCCGTAAGCCGTCGGGGTGTAGAATGCCGGGATACCTGCGCCACCTGCGCGAATGCGCTCGGCAAGTGTGCCCTGCGGTACGAGTTCCAGTTCAATGTCGCCGGCAATATACTTGTCCGTGAAGGCGCGCGGATCGGAAGAGCGAGGGAACGAGCAGATCATCTTCCGAACCATCCCGGCGTCGATCATGGCCGCAATACCAATGCGACCGTTGCCAGCATTGTTGTTGATTACCGTCAGATTCTTCGAACCTTTGTCGATCAAGGCGTGAATCAATTCGATTGGCGCACCGGAGCCGCCAAATCCCCCGATCATGACGCTCGCGCCATCACCTATCCCGGCGACTGCATCCGCCAGACTTCCGTTTGTCTTGTCCATTTCGCCTCCATACCGGAGCGCGCAAGTCATACCGAGCGTTTCCGGTCTTAAACGCGTTGGAGTTAGCCATCGCATCGGCTACGGGTCAAACATTTTGTGCGATATTTGACATTTGTTCATATATCGCACAAAATATCTGCCATATTGAGGAGATTTCATGCGCGACACAGATTTCGTCGGGGGCTTTGCCAAAGGATTGAGAGTTATAGAAGCGTTCGGCGAGGACCAGACACGCCTCTCCATTGCGGACGTTTCAAAGGCTACCGGTCTCGACCGCGCGACGGCACGACGGTGTCTGCTCACGCTCGCTGATCTGGGCTATGCTGAATATGATGGCAAGTTTTTCACGCTTCTGCCCAGAATTCTCCGGCTCGGATACGCCTATCTCTCTTCAACGCCGTTGCCGACAATCATCCAGCCGCATCTGGACCGATTGTCCGACACAGTCGGCGAAAGTGCTTCAGCATCCGTTCTGGATGGGACGGAAATTGTATACATCGCGCGCGCCTCCCAGATGCGGGTGATGTCCATCAACTTGATGGCTGGAAGCAGGCTCCCAGCCTACTGCGCTTCCATGGGGCGCGTGCTTCTGGCCGGGCTTCATGAGCCCGACGTACTCGCGATTCTTGAACGCACCGACAGGAAAGCGCTGACGCCCTTTACGAAAGTTGAAGTAGCTGCATTGATGGCGGAACTCTCCCGCGTTCGCAGTCAAGGTTACGCAATCAACGATCAGGAGTTGGAGTTGGGACTTCGCTCTATCGCAGTCCCCGTCTTCAACTTCAAAGGCGCGGTAGTGGCAGCACTCAATATCGGGGCGCCGGCGGCTCACGTCGAAACAAGTGGCCTGATCGAACGCTTCCTCCCGGCGATGCTGCAGGTTCAATCGGATTTGCGCAGTTTGCTGAGATGAACTCCAGAGGATGAAAAATCCAATTAAACCTTACGACGGGGCGTCATAGGTGGCCAGACGCTCGCGCTCCCTCAAGCGAAACGCACGCGGCGTTTCGCCCGTCAACTTCAGGAAAAAACGCGAAAAATAGGCCGGGTCTGAAAATCCAAGGCTATAAGCGATATGCTGCACAGAGGATGGCATGGCTATCAAATCACGCTTGGCCGTCTCCAACAGTCTATTTGCAACCAAATCTTGTGTCGTCCCTCCTGTCAGTTGCTTGACAGTCCGGTTGAGATGCGTCGGCGAGACACCCAGCAATTTTGCATAAAATGAAACGGGCCTGTGTTCTCGATAATAGCGGTCGATCAACTCCAGCAACCGTTCGATACGAGCCCGCCCGTACACAGAGTTTTCTTGCGGCTTTGCCGGATTTGAAGAATGTGCCTGCCTTAGGATATAAACGAACGCAACTTGAACAAGAGATTCCAGCAGGCTGTTTTTATAAGGTTTTCTCGCCTGGAACTCGTCATGCACTTGCCCCAGAAGAGAGGAGAGCAACACAAGATTCTCTTCGCCCGCGCCTTTCATCGATATGAGCTGTGGCTGCATTAGCCAGTCGGCCGTCACTCCGCCAGTACCCCCTCCGACGAACGGCATATGAGGGCTCAAAATCGTCAGGATATGGCCTCTTATATCTCTTGAAAATGCAAACCCGTGATTGAAACCGGGCGGCACCAAGATCGCACATGGTGTCTGAAACGGGCGGACTGCTCCATCAAAATTCGTCTGCCCCGCCCCGCTTTCGATATACAAGAGCTGAAAGAAACTTTCGTGCCGATGCAGCGAAATCTCGAAATTGTGCAGACTCGATCGTGAGAAAAGCGTTTCGCAGTGCAGCCAGAAATCCGGCTTCTGCTCGTTGTCTTCTCCATAAAGCCCATACGTTGGAACAAAATTGTCCAACATCTGCCCTCCAATTATGTTCGATTTGTACAATAAATTGCCGGAATTATCCATTGCCAGCCAGACGGTTCCCTCAAGAATAAAAGAAGACTGCATTGGGAGGAATGTATGCGCACTCAGGTCGCAATCATCGGATCGGGTCCTTCGGGTCTGCTCCTTGGACAGCTTCTTACGAAAGCCGGAATAGACAATATCGTGCTGGACCGCGTCAGCGCGGGTTATATTCTGAGCCGGGTGCGCGCCGGGGTGTTGGAAGAAGGCACTGTCAATCTGATGGACGAGGCGGAAGCATCAGCGCGCCTGCATATCGAAGGACTGCCGCATGATGGCTTCTCGCTCGCTTTTGACGGACGCGACCATCGCGTCGATGTGTATCGGCTGACCGGCAAGCGTGTCACTGTCTATGGACAGACCGAGATGACGCACGACCTCATGGACGTACGGCAGAATTCAAATGCCGCCAGCATTTACGAAGCGGGCAACGTAATACCGCATGACTTCGATACGGCATCACCATATGTCACCTTCGAGAAAGATGGCAAAACCCATCGTATCGATTGCGATTTCATCGCCGGATGTGACGGATATCACGGCAATAGCCGCAAATCCGTTCCTGAAAAAGCAATCGACATTTTTGAAAAGGTCTATCCTTTCGGCTGGCTTGGAATATTGGCGGATATTCCGCCCGTTGCGCACGAACTGATCTATGCGAACCACAAAAGGGGCTTTGCACTTTGCTCCATGCGGTCCCTCACGCGCAGCCGTTATTATATTCAGTGCTCGCTTGACGAAACAATCGAAGACTGGAGCGACCAGCGTTTCTACGATGAATTGCGCAGACGTCTTCCAGCACATCACGCCGAAACCATGGTAATCGGACCATCTTTCGAGAAATCCATCGCCCCGCTGCGCTCCTTCGTGGCCGAACCGATGCGCTTCGGACGACTGTTCCTTGTGGGCGATGCCGCCCATATTGTTCCCCCGACAGGTGCAAAAGGACTGAACCTCGCCGCCAGCGATGTGCACTATCTTTACGAGGGGCTAAGAGAGTTTTACCTCGACAGGTCGGAAGCCGGTATTAACGCCTATTCCGGCAATGCGCTCGCCCGTGTCTGGAAAGCCGAGCGCTTTTCATGGTCGATGACAAAACTGTTGCACCGGTTCCCGGATATGGCTCCGTTCGATCAAAAGGTGCAGGAAGCGGAACTGAATTACTTCTGCACTTCCGACGCTGCTTCGACAGCACTTGCCGAGAACTATGTCGGATTGCCGTTCTGAAAGCCCATCAGCCTTTGCCCAACGCCCGGCGATAAGTTCCGATCGGAGCTCGTCGCAGCTGGCGCGGTCGGTTACCTGATTTAAGTGGCCGACCGCGTTGGATTCTAAGGCTTCAAGCCAGCGGCTTCACGCAATGTCTGGATCAGGATCTGCATCGCGGCAGTCTGCACCATATCGGTTCGCATTGTGAGCCCTACCGGTCCTGTTGTCTCGCTTGTATCGATGGGCAGTGCAACGAGCTTCCCCTCCGAGACATCTCTGGCTGCAACGCCCTCTGAAATAATCCACACCGCATCGCTGTCACGAACAAAAGCACGCCCGAAGGCATCGGAAACCGTTTCTATCTGGACCGGGAGGGCTCCGATGCCATTTGTAATCAGCAACCGGTCCACAAAAGGACGTATGATCGAATTGCGTGTCGGCATCAAAACAGGATAGTCCGCCAGCTTTTCAAAGACCGCATGTCCGGCGGCCAATGGATGGCCCGCCCTCACCAGAAACCGGACTTGCTCTGAATAAAGATGTTCGAAAGAAAATCCGGTCATCTTTTCAGGTGCGGCAAGCCGCCCGACGACCAGATCAAGATCGCCGACCCGCAACTGCTCCAAAAGAACAGCATTTTCGCCGGTCACGATTTTCACCCGGCTGGATGTTCTCTCCGCAAGAAAAAGGCTCATTGCCCTCGGCATAATCCGGGTTGAAACTGTCGGCAATGCGCCAATGCGAATAGGCACCCCTGATCCATCCAGCTCTTGTGATACGGAATCCAGTCCTTGCCGCAAAGCTGTCAAGGCTGTCCCGGCGTGACGGAGGAACACTTCACCGAACCGCGTTATCCTTATGCCGCGGCCATCGCGCTCCACTACCGGAACGCCCAGAATTTCCTCCAGCTCCCGCATGGTCTTGGTCACAGCCGGCTGACTGATGCTTAAGACTTCGGACGCCTTGACCACACTTTTCTGTCGCGCGACCTCAACGAACGTATGCAGATGGCGAAATTTAATCCGGCTCCCAATCACTGATCTATAACCCTATAGTTATGTTTTTGGCTGAGAATATCATTTTACTTAACCAGTTGAAAGCAGGACAGTGCGGGCGGAGAGGAGAAAGCCGTGCAATTCGCATCCGTAAACGACGTCGTTATTCATTACGACTTTCAACGGGCAGCAGACGAAAAGCCCGTTCTGGTTTTCATTAATTCGCTAGGAACTGATTTCCGCATATGGGATGATGTCCGCGAGCGCCTGCGCAACGACGCATCAATTCTCGTCTATGACAAGCGTGGTCACGGTCTTTCGGACATCGGCAACACTCCTTACACGATCGAACTGCTTGCCGCCGATCTCACCGCACTGCTGGATAAGCTTTCGATAAAGCGGGCGATCATTTGCGGCCTTTCCATCGGAGGTTTGATTGCGCAAGGTGTTTTTGCGGCGCGGCCCGATCTGGTGGCAGGTCTTGTTCTGTCCAATACCGCCCACAAAATAGGCACTCCAGATATGTGGGATGCACGTATCGCCGTTATTCAGCAAGACGGCCTCGCAAGCATTATCGACACTACGATGTCACGCTGGTTTACGCCGGCCTATCGCCGCCCCGACAGTTTTGCCTATCGCGCCTATTGCAATATGTTCCTCCGGCAACCGCTTAACGGGTATGCGGCCACCTGCGTCGCGCTAAGGGCTGCCGATCTTACCGAAGCGGCCAAGAGCATCACCGTACCTACCCTGTGCGTCGCCGGCGATCAGGACGGTTCCACGCCGCCTGCGATTGTGCGCGAACTGGCAGATTTCATTCCTGAGGCGGATTACGCGGAGATTTCCGCCTGTGGCCATATCCCCTGCGTTGAACAGCCCGACGCCTATGTCTCGCTGTTGCGCAATTTTCTTTCAAACAGATTTGAACATGGAGAATAACCATGGCTGACAATGCCGTGCGGTCGGAACGTTACAAGATCGGCATGAATGTGCGCCGTTCGGTTCTGGGCGATACGCATGTCGATCGCGCCTCAAACAGCGCGACCGACCTTGATGCGCCGTTTCAGGAGCTTATAACAGAAGCCGCATGGGGAACTGTCTGGTCGCGCCCGGGCTGGACCAAACGGGAGCGTTCGATCGTCACGATTGCGCTTCTGGCCGCACTCGGGCAAGACGACGAAGTTGCCATGCATATACGCGCTACAAAAAATACGGGCGCGACCAAAGAGGACATCTGCGAAGCATTGATGCATGTTGCTATCTATGCGGGAGTACCGGCATCGAACCACGCTTTCAAGATTGCCAAGCAGACTTATGCCCAGATGGAAGCGGAGGAAGCCGAAAAATGAAAAACGGTCTGCCGGAGACAACTCCATTCTTTGCGCGCGATCTGTTGATGCATCCGCCGGCTTATACGCCATGGTACAAGACCTCTGTGCTCCGTTCGCCTACCCGGGCGTTACTTTCGCTCGAAGGCACCAAAAGTGAAATCACCGGCCCCGTGTTCGGGCACAATATGCTGCATGAACTGGATAACGATCTCATCCTGAATTATGCGCGCCCCGGTGAGATGCCGATAGGTCCACGCATTCTTGTGCATGGGCGCGTCCTCGACGAATGCAACCGGCCCGTTCCGGGCGCATTGCTGGAGTTCTGGCAGGCCAATGCCGGCGGACGTTACCGTCACAAGAAGGAAACCTATTTGGCAGCCATCGACCCCAATTTCGGCGGTGTCGGTCGCACGATCACCGACGACAACGGCTATTACTGGTTCAAGACCATCAAGCCGGGTCCTTATCCCTGGCCAAATGGCGTGAACGACTGGCGTCCGGCTCACATCCATTTTTCGGTATTCGGCCATGGCTTTGCGCAACGTCTCATTACGCAGATGTATTTTGAGGGGGATCCGTTGATCTGGATCTGTCCGATCGTCAAAACCATCCCGGACAAATCTGCTGTTGAACGGCTGATCGCGCCACTGGACATGAACGCCAATCTGCCGATGGATATGCTCGCTTACAAGTTCGACATCGTGTTACGCGGACGCCGTTCAACTCTCTTCGAAAATCGCCAGGAGGGTAACTGATATGGTGCAATCTCTCGGTTATCTGAAAGAAACCGCTTCGCAGACCGCCGGTCCATATGTCCATATTGGACTGACCCCGAACTTTGTCGGGATCAACGGCGTCTTCGAGCAGGATCTTGGGTCTGGACCACTTTATGGTGAGGAGACCCCGGGGGAACGCATCACCATTAGTGGTCATGTCATCGACGGAATGGGAGCGCCATTGCGGGATGCACTTGTCGAAATATGGCAAGCTGATGCGCGTGGCCTCTATAACAGCCCTTCTGAAACCGGTGGCAAGGCCGCGCCTGGCTTTCGCGGCTGGGGTCGTTGTCCAAGCCATATGGACACGGGCGAATTTACTTTCGAAACGATCAAGCCCGGGCGCGTTCCTTTCCGGGATGGTCGCCTCATGGCGCCGCACGTCACCTTGTGGATCGTGGCTCGTGGCATTAATCTCGGCTTGCAGACAAGGATGTATTTTTCCGACGAGGCCGATGCCAATGCAGAGGACCCCATCCTGGCTCGCATTGAACATCGCAGCCGGGTGGAAACCCTCATCGGTCGGCGCGAGGGCAGCATCTATCATTTCGATATTTATCTACAGGGCGAGAAAGAAACCGTCTTTTTCGATATTTGACGCATGAGTATCTCGGTCTTCGAACATCCATTTCTGACGCAGCTCTTCGGCGATGACGAAGAGATATTGAGCCTGTTTACGGCAGCAGCCGATATTGCCCAAATGTTGCGTTACGAAGCGGCTTTGGCTGAGGCGCAAGCCGATCTTGGCCTGATACCAACCCAGGCAGGACTTGCGATCGCGCAAACGATAGAAACGTTTGAGCCCAACATCTCCGGTCTGGCAAAGGCGACGGCGCGTGATGGTGTGGTTATTCCCTCGCTCGTAAAAGAGCTAAAACTGGCTGTGGGCAAAGATTACGAAGACTATGTTCATTTCGGTGCGACGAGCCAGGATGTCATCGATACAAGTCTTGTTTTGCGGTTGAAGCGCATAAGTACAATTCTCTATGGACGAATCCAACAACTGGTACAGCGTTACGAGTGGCTTGATGTGACGTTCGGAAAGAACGCGCTGACCGGCTATACGCGTATGCAGGCAGCTCTTCCGATAACTGTATCGGACCGCATCTCGAGCTGGAAGAACCCCCTCTCCGCTTACGGCACGAAGTTGAACGCTATCTCCTTTCCCGTGCAGTTCGGAGGCGCCGCCGGAACGCTTGAAAAATTCGGCGATCAAGCACCAGCTTTGCGTGCACTGCTAGCCGAAAAGCTCGAACTGCACGATAGTCTACAATGGCACAGCCAACGCGCATTTATCATCGAGTTCGGCAATCTGCTTTCGCTTCTCACAGGCACTCTGGGAAAATTCGGACAGGATATCGCGCTCATGGCTGAGATGGGTGAGGAACTCTCCTTGACCGGCGGGGGCGGCTCATCGGCGATGCCGCACAAGCAAAATCCGGTGGGGGCAGAGATACTGGTCAGTCTTGCTCGCTTCAACGCAGCCCAAATGGGTGGCCTGCATCAGGCAATGGTGCACGAGCAAGAACGCTCCGGCGCCGCTTGGATGGTGGAATGGATGATCGTGCCACAGATCGTTGCCTCAACAGGCAGTGCTCTTAACATAGCATCAGCTCTCATTGATAAGGTGGTCCGGATCGGAAAAGAACAGCCATCAAACATATAACCATCCGAGTATCGGTTATAGGCAACTTTTCATTTTACATGACCATTTAGATAGGCATGCTGAAATCAGGACATTCCGTGTTGCGACGAAACGGTCACGCGCAGGAATGGGGGCGATAGGGAGGAGAACATGAAGACACTCGCATTAACCGCGCTCGCGGTCTTTTCACTTGCAGCGTCAACAGCTTATGCTGATGTGGTGAAGGTCGGCGTCATCGGTCCATTTTCAGGTCCATTTGCCCTTCAGGGCAAAAACTTCAAGGCTGGTATCGACGCCTACATGGCTGAGCATGGTAACAAGATCGGCGATGACACTGTCGAGATCGTTTATCGCGACGTGCCGCAGGCAGACCCGGCGCAGTCCAAGGCGCTTGCGCAGGAACTCGTTGTCAAGGAAGGTGTACAGTATCTGGCAGGCTTCTATTTTACACCCGACGCCATGGCGGTTACGCCAATCCTCAAGCAGGGCAATGTGCCGATGGTGGTTATGAATGCCGCTACGTCTTCCATCGTAACCAAGAGTCCCTATGTGGTGCGCACCTCGTTCACAACCTGGCAGACCTCGACCCCGATTGCAAAAGTCGCACTGGACAAGGGCGTCAAAAAGGTCATCTCGGTCGTGAGTGACTACGGGCCGGGCGTGGATGCTGAGAATGCTTTCAAAGCGGCTTTCACAGAAGCTGGCGGCGAAGTGGTCGAAGCTATTCGCATGCCGCTCGCTACGAACGATTTCAGCCCGATCATGCAACGCATCAAGGATTCCGGCGCTCAAGGCGTATTCGCATTCCTGCCGTCAGGACCGACCACGCTCGGCTTCATGAAATCCTATGTCGATAACGGATTGAAAGGCTCGGGCATCCAGCTTTTTGCACCGGGTGACCTGACACAAGAATCCGATCTTCCCGCACTCGGAGAAAATGCTCTCGGCGTTCTGACGACTTTCCACTACGCGGTCTCGCATGACTCGCCCGAGAACAAGAAGTTTGTCGAGGAAGCCCGAAAAGCTATTGGCAATCCTGTGGAATTGTCTTTCCCGTCAGTCGGCGCTTATGACGGCATGCATGTCATCTACAAGATGATTGAAGCGACCGGCGGTGAAAAAGACGCTGAAAAGGCAGTAGAGGCTGTGAAAGGCATGGAATGGATCAGCCCCCGCGGTCCGGTATCCATCGATCCCGAAAGCCGCCACATGACTCAGAACATCTATCTGCGCGAAGTAGCCAAGGCTGATGACGGAACCTACTATAACAAGGAAATCCAGACTTTCGAGAAGCAGGGTGACCCTGGGTTGAAAGCTCAATAAGCCAGCAGTCGCGCACTGCATGGCCTGGAGAAGCGTAAAGCGCGTTCGCTCCCCGGTCCGTTACTGCTTTGTTTTACCGCGTATCCCGCCAGCGTCTTGCGCATTCGGGATACGTTCAACAGGATCATTTAATGCAGACTGTGTTCAGCATTGCTGTCGATGCCCTTGCTTACGGCATGGTGCTCTTCGTCATTTCCATCGGCCTTTCGGTCACTATGGGTTTGATGCGCGTCGTCAATCTGGCTCACGGCGCATTTGCGATGATCGGCGGCTATTTCGCATCCTATGCCGCCCAACAGCTTGGCCTCAATTACGGCTTTGCGATCATTATTGCAGTCGCCGGTACAATGGTGATCGCGGTCCCCGTGGAAAGGCTGCTCTATCGGCGCATTTATGGTGCGCCTGAACTGACACAGGTGTTGATGACCATCGGCATCACTTTCTGCATAATAGGTTTCACCAACTACATATTCGGACCGACTTTGAAGACGATTCCCTTGCCGGAAATGTTGCGCGGATCGGTCGATCTCGGATTTCGAGCTATTGCGAAACACCGCGTCTTTGCAATCGGATGCGGCCTAGCAGTAGCTCTCGGCCTTTGGTACATCATCGAACGCACTGCCTTCGGCGTGAAACTGCGAGCTGCCGTTGACAATGCCAACATGGCGGCGGCGCTCGGCGTGAGAACGGAAATTGTTTATGCGGTCAGCTTCGCGCTCGCTATCGGGCTTGCGGCATTCGGCGGCGTCGTCGGTGCAGAACTTCTGCCGGTGGAACCCTATTACGCACTCCGCTACATGGTGACTTTTCTGGTGGTTGTATCCGTCGGCGGTGCAGGTTCCATACCTGGTGCGCTGATCGCCTGCCTCCTGCTCGGCGCGATCGACACCACGGGGCGTTATCTGGCACCTGAATATGGCGAGTTCTTCTTCTATCTGGCGGTAATCGTCATTGTAACCCTGTTCCCGCGCGGGCTTGCAGGAAGGTTGGCCAGAAAATGATCGATGTGACGCACACTCTTTCCCAACGTCGTCATTCTTATGCAGGTCTCATGGGCATTGCGACTATTATAGCGGTCAGTGTTGCCGGCTGGTTTATGTTCCCCGACAATCTGGCACTGCTGACCCGCATCATAGCAATTGCCTTGCTCGTCTTGTCGCTCGATCTGGTGACTGGCTACTGCGGTATCGCAACGCTTGGCCATGCAGCTCTCTTCGGCGCCGGCGCATACGGTGCCGGAATCGCCGCCGCCCATTTCAGCATCACCGACCCCATCCTGATGACGCTTATCGGTCTCGTTGCCGGAGCGATTACCGGACTTGTATCCGGAGCCGTCATTCTGCGGGCCCACGGCCTCGCTCAACTCGTTCTCTCAATTGCCGTTATCCATCTCTTTCATGAAGCGGCCAACAAGGCCTCAAGCTGGACCGGCGGAAGCGACGGACTAAGCGGTATCTCGCCCGATCCGATCTTCGGCATATTCGAGTTCGATCTCTACGGACACACCGTCTACATTTATGCCGTAATCCTGCTGCTCGTTTCCTTCATCTTTCTCCGTTATGTCGTACGCTCACCGTTTGGCATGCTATGCCGGGGTGTGAAAGAAGACCCGATCCGCATCCATGCAATGGGAGCATCGGTTCAGTCGGCACAGCTTCGCATGTATGTTATCTCCGGTGCCGTTGCCGGCATTGGCGGGGCGCTGAACGCAATTTCAACGCAGGTCGTCGGGCTCGACAGTCTCAGCTTCACCATGTCGGCAGAAGCTCTGGTGATGTTGGTTCTCGGCGGCACGGGATCGCTGTTCGGCGGGCTGATTGGCACTGTAGTCTTCATGTGGTTCGAAGACCTCGTCTCTGCTGCAAACCCTTTCCACTGGCTTACAATGGTCGGTGCCCTGCTGATTGCAGTCGTGCTGTTTGCGCCGCGCGGTCTCTATGGAACCGTCGCCTATTACTTTGAAAAGAAGGCGCATCGCAAATGAGTACCGTGTTTGAAGTAACGAAACTGCGCAAGAATTTCGGCGGGCTGGCCGTCACAAATGACGTTTCGCTCAGCATGGCGAAAGGTGACCGCGTTGCCCTCATTGGCCCCAATGGCGCGGGCAAGACCACTTTCGTCAATCTCGTAACGGGCAATCTTCCGACCACCTCCGGTACGGTAGTGCTGGGTGGCGAGAACATCTCCAGGCTTAACGCCATGCAGCGCGTCCGGCGCGGGCTTGTGCGGTCATTTCAGGTTACCCGCCTCTTCTTCGACATGACGCCCGAAGAACATGTTGCGCTTGCTGTTTTGCAACGCGAAGGCAAGACGGCGCGCATTCTCGGCACCTATCGCAAAATGCCCGAAGTAATGGATGAAGTGCGCGACATTCTCGATACGCTCGGTCTTCTATCCCTCGGTCAATTGCGGGCGAGCGAGATCGCATATGGCCAGCAGCGTCTTCTGGAAATTGCCCTTGCTTTGGCACTTCGTCCCAAGGTGTTGCTGCTCGACGAACCCGCCGCCGGTGTTCCGCAAAGCGACACGGGCCGTATTGAGGACGCGCTTGCCAGATTGCCTGCCGATCTGGCTGTGCTCATGATCGAGCACGATATGGATCTCGTTTTCCGTTTTGCAAAACGGGTTGTGGTTCTGGCTGCAGGATCGGTGATTTTTGATGGTCTGCCGCAAGATGTGGTGCAGGACACACGCGTCCGCGAAGCCTATCTGGGGAGCTACGCGCAATGAGTGCAGCCTCGCTTGAAATTCGCAATCTCTCATCCGGCTATGGCCCCACACGCGTTATCGAAGATGTGTCGTTCAAGGCCGAGCCAGGATCTCGACTTGCTGTGCTCGGACGCAATGGGGTCGGCAAGACCAGCCTCTTTGCTACCATAGCAGGACAAACACGCCGTTATGGCGGCGAAATTTTGCTGGGCGGGAAGAATATTGCTGCGTTTCCGTCAGCCGCCCGCGCAATTGCCGGTCTCGGCTACGTGCCGCAAACCCGTGATGTCTTCCCGACCCTCACAGTCGAAGAAAATCTCTTCGTTGGCCTCAAGAACCGACCGAAAGATGCGCTCGAAGAAGCCTATGCAATGTTTCCGCGCCTGAAGGAACGACGCCGTAATCTCGGATCGCAGCTTTCCGGTGGCGAGCAACAGATGCTCTCGACCGCCCGCAGCATTCTTGGCCAGCCGACAGTACTGCTGCTCGACGAACCGCTGGAAGGGCTTGCTCCTGTCATCTGCGAAGAACTGATGGCTGCGTTCTCCACTTTGGCACAGAAAGGCGACATGACGATCCTGCTCGTCGAACAGCGCATCCAAAGCGCGCTCGATTTTGCCGATCATGTCATCATATTGGAACGTGGGCGCATCGCATGGTCCGGCACGTCGACAGAACTTGCACACAACCAGCAGACTGTTGAGGAACTGCTGGGTGTGGGCGGTTTGCACTGATCAGTTGCCAACAAACTCGAACTTGTCGACATCCACCAAGCCACGGTCGGTGATCTTGAGATGCGGGATCACCGGCAACGCTATGAAAGCCAGCTGCAGGAACGGCTCTTCCAGAACGGAGCCCAGTTCTTCGGCAGCGTGACGCAAAATACGAAGCTGATCGCGGACCGTTTCGTATGGTTCCGTGCTCATCAATCCTGCAATCGGCAAAGGCATTTCAGCTAACACCTTGCCGTCACGCACGACGACAAAACCACCTTCGATTTCGCCCAACCGGTTCGCAGCCGCAGCAATATCTTCGTCGGAGGTGCCAACCACACAGATATTGTGGCTGTCATGGCTGACGGTTGAAGCAATTGCCCCTGCCTTCAAACCAAACCCGTGCACAAAACCGGTTGCGATATTTCCATTTTTGCCGTGGCGTTCGACAACGGCGACCTTGACTACATCTTTTTCGAAATCCGGCTCCGTACCTTGCGGGCCGACCTTGAGATCGAATTCGATGCTTTCCGTTATGATCTTGCCAGGAATGATACCGATCGCACGGGTCTTGCCACTGTTGGAATGCGAGCGGAAACTGGATGCACTGACTTTGGGCGCCTTGACGCTATTGCGCCCGACAGGGGCAACGGCCTTGCGTGCCCTAAACAAATCTTCCGAAACCACCCTGCCCGCAGACAATACAATTTCGGCGTGGCAGTCTTCCAGACTATCCACCACAACGAGATCGGCCCGCTGACCCGGGGCAACCAAGCCACGGTCAAAAAGGCCGAAGGCGCGCGCCGCGGAAATGCTTGCAGCCCGGTAAATGGCAATCGGCTCGACGCCGCCCGCTATGGCCGTGCGGATGAGGTAATCAAGATGGCCCTGATCGGCTATATCCAGTGGGTTGCGGTCATCCGTGCAAAGTGCCAGAAACTGCGCGTGGCGCTCGGTGATGATCGGCATGAGCGCTTTCAAGTCCTTGGAAACAGAACCTTCACGCACCAAGACATGCATGCCCTTGCGCATCTTTTCGAGCGCTTCTTCCGCACTTGTGGCCTCATGTTCGGTGCGAATACCTGCAGAAATATAGCCATTCAGATCAAACCCGCGCAAAAGCGGTGCGTGGCCATCGATATGCCGCCCTTGAAAAGCTTTCAGCTTCGCCATGCATTCGGGGTCTTTCGCCAGAACGCCCGGAAAGTTCATAAACTCCGCAAGTCCGATCACCTTGGGATGGTCAGCGAATGGCAACAGATCATCGATCAGAAGTTCCGCGCCTGACGTTTCCATATGGGTCGCCGGCACGCAACTCGAAAGCTGCACGCGAATATCCATGATGGTTTCCACGGCGCTATCGAGGAAGAATTTTATGCCTTCCGCGCCCAGCACATTGGCGATCTCGTGTGGATCGCAGATGGCAGTCGTCACACCTTGCGGCAGCACGCAGCGATCAAATTCGTGGGGCGTCACGTGCGAGGATTCTATGTGAAGATGAGTATCGATAAATCCCGGCACGACGATCCGCCCGGAAATATCGATTTCCTGCTTGCCCTGATAGTTGCCGAATGTTCCGACAATCCGGTCATCACAGATTGCGATGTCACTTTCGACAAGCTCACCGGTCACGAGATCAAAGAAACGGCCGCCTTTCAGCACGATGTCGGCAGGTTCCCGACCTGCGCCCTGATCGATCATCCGTTCCAGCATCGCGTTACCTCATTTTCCGGAATCAATTGTCGCAACCTACCATAACGCAAGATGCGGCGGTAAGGTCGCCCTTCCGCCGCATCCATAACCTCCAGACTTCCGGATTAACGGACGTATTCGATCATCCGAGCCCGGCTTAGGACCAGTTCAACGTGGTTGTCTCCAAGTCTGTGCAGACAGACACGCTTGGTCCACGGGCCATCATGCAGCGTGAAAAGGGCCCGCCCCTGGCCGAAATCTTCCAATGGCATGGCCCGGCGTGTCGGACCGATACCCATGATGATATGGCCATCCTTGATATCGAAACTGGCGCCATAGGGCGACGCCTGCCAATGACCGTCGAGTTCCCGGCCAAACGGTTTCCCTGTGACCGGCTTCAATCGGCGCGGCACATAGCCTATCTCACCTTCCAAGTCCGTGCCCGTCCAGCGTAGCCGAACCGGGGAAGACGGCGACAGCGATGAGAACCAGCCATCACCGATATCGTAAAGCGTATCTTCGGAATCGAGCCAATTGGCTACGCCGTCGTGCATTTCCAGCCAGAACGGCCCGCTATCCGCCAGGTAAAGCCCGTCCGGGATGTTACAGTTCGTCTCTGGCACAGACAAACCGTTGAGAGCAGCCATGCAGTCCCGCGCCATCTTGTATGTATTGGCATCTTCACGGTTTGAAACAACAATCATCCCGGTTTTCGCGATGGGATCGAGCAGAAAATAGCTCTTATAGCCGGGATGCGAACCGCCATGTCCGACAAAGCGCTTTCCGTCCACCTCGTTCCAGCGCAGCCCGAGGCCATAACCTGTGACGCACCCATCAGAAAGAGGACGGTCTGCTGATAGCTTATCCAGCAACCCCTTGAACGCACCCTCTCCATTGACGAGCGCCTGCGCCCATTTCGTCAGCGCCATCCCGCTTCCCGTCAGGCTGCCGGAGGCCGAAATATGCAGGCCCGCGGAGCTGAGCTGCCACTTTTCACCGGATTTCCAGTATCCGGGAACGAGACCGGCAACCGGGTCATTCCAGACATCCGGCGCTTCCATGAAAATGCCAAGCGGTTGCGCCATGTCCGATTTTACGAAATCGTTGAAGCGCAGCCCCTTTCGCTCAAGGGCGGCTTCCACCAACCGGTAACCGGTGTTGGAATAAGAAATCTCTGAACCTGCATCGAAATTGAGGCGTGTGAGAGAGGCCAGGTATTCCAGAAGCTGATCGGCTTCAGTTTCCGTATAGACAGACAGTCCCAGAAGCGTCAGGCATTCGCGCGTATCCGGGAGGCCACCAGTCATGTCGAGCGCGCGACCGACAGTGACATCGGCAAGCGGGCTTTGCAATTCGGGCAGATGATCCCCCAGCCGGTCGTCAAGGCCAATGACATCGCTATGTTTAAGAACCATCGCGCAAAATGCATGTTTCGTGACCGACGCATAGCGAACAACGGTGTTTGCGGTGAAAGGCACTCCAGTAGCCAGACTTTCAAGCCCGCTTGCATAAGCGAACTTTACGCCGTCGGGGCCGAGGCCGATGATAACACCGCCCGGCTCGTCCTTGGCCCAGCTTCGTGAAAAGACTTTCGCGGCAAGAGAAGCCGCGTTCCAGTCAGCATGCGTTGACATGAAAACTCCGTCAGGCAGGTTCTTCCAGATTGACGCTCAGAGCGCGCAGTTCTGTGGTATGCGGATGTGTCGTTCTGCCAGCGCGCAGATCCTCTGCGCCGAGCTGCTCGACCATCTCGCCGTGTTGCATCACTCCGACCGTGGGGCAGAGATGCGCTATGACTGCGAGATTGTGGCTCACGAGCACGTAAGTGAGGTTCTTTTCCGCACGCAAGTCGGCGAGCAGATTGAGAATTTCAGCCTGGACCGACACATCGAGCGCCGACGTCGGCTCATCCAGCAGAAGTACTTCCGGTTCGGCGACCAGGGCACGAGCAATTGCAACGCGCTGGCGCTGCCCGCCTGAAAGCTGGTGCGGAAAACGGAACCGTGCGGCTTTGGGCAAGGCTACTTCGTCAAGAACCTTCTCGATCCGCTTGTCGATATCGCCGATACCATGAACCAGTAGAAGCTCGCTCAGGATGCGGTCTATGGTCTGGCGCGGATGCAGTGATCCAAACGGGTCCTGAAACACCATCTGCACCTGACGGAAGAAGGCAGGCGTGCGCTTGGGCGTCACATCCTTGCCGTCGAACGCTATACGGCCGCTCCATTGTTCGTTGAGCCCGGCCATGGCGCGCAGGATGGTGGACTTTCCCGAGCCGCTTTCACCAACAATGCCAAAACTCCCGCCCTTCTCCACAGTGAAGGACACACCCTTCACAACTTCGCGCTCGTTGAAGCTGATACGGAGTTGATCAATATCTATCATGAGTTCAGCCAGCTTTCTTCACGATTGAGAACCGGCAACCGATCGCGGGGATGCATGAGCGACGGAATGCAATTGAGAAGACCCTTCGTATAGGGGTGCTCGGCACGCACGAGTTCGGAGGCTTTCAACTCCTCCATGACACGGCCCATATACATGACCATGACACGGTCGCAAAAATGCGACACGAGCGGGAGATCATGGCTGATGAGAAGAAGCCCCATTCCGCGCTTGGAAACCAGATCGTCGATCAGGCGCAGAATTTCCGCCTGCACCGTAGCGTCGAGCGCCGATGTCGGTTCATCGGCGATAAGTAGTTCGGGATCGGGCGCAAGCATCATGGCGATCATGACGCGTTGCCCCATGCCGCCCGAAACTTCGTGCGGGTAGAGCTTCGCCACGTCGCGCGGATTGCGGATCATGACCTGATCAAGCAGATCGACCGCAGCGTCCATCGCCTGACGCTTGCTGCCCCCTTTATGGGTGCGCCATGCTTCCGCCACCTGCACGCCGATGGTCTTGACCGGATTAAGCGAATATTTGGGATCCTGAAGAATGAAGCCCGCCCGCTTGCCGCGTATCTGACGCATGCCGCGTTCCGTGGCCGACAGAATGTCAATACCGTCGAACGAAAGCTTGTCGGCCTTCACTTCAGCGATTGGCGGCAGCAGTTTCATCAGGGCTCGCGCGGTCAGAGACTTGCCCGAACCACTTTCGCCGACGATACCCAGTTTTTCACGACCGAGCTGCAACGAAACCCCACGCACGGCGTCGAAACGGCTCGTGCGCGTTTCAAAGCTGATCTGCAGATTTTTGATATCAACCAGCATCTGTTCTCTCAATTCTGCTTCGGATCGAGCACGTCGCGCAGACCGTCGCCGAGGAAATTGAAGGCGAGCGAAACGAGGAAGATCGCGATGCCGGGGATGGTGGCAACCCACCATTGCTCGAAGATGAAGCGCTTGGCGGTCGCAATCATCGCGCCCCATTCGGGCGATGGCGGCTGTGCGCCCATTCCAAGGAATCCGAGACTTGCGGCTGTGATGATGATCGAACTCATATCAAGCGTAATGCGCACGATGACGCTGGGCACGCAAAGCGGCATGATATGACGCAGAATGATGCGGAAAGGCGATGCACCGGTCAGCTTGGCTGCGGCGATAAAATCGCTCTTGCGCAATGTCATGGTTTCCGCGCGAGCCAGACGCGCGTAGGGGGGCCATGCAGTCAATGCGATTGCCAGAACGGCGCTTTCAACACCGGGCTTCAATGCGGCCACAAAGGCAAGCGCAAGGATCAGACGCGGAAATGCAAGGAAGACATCCGTAACACGCATCAGTGCCGTATCGACAATACCACCGAAGTAACCGGCGATGCAACCGATGAACAATCCGATTGGCGCGACAAGAATGACGACGGCGATAACCATTCCAAGGGTTACGCGACCGCCATAGAGAATGCGCGAAAGAATATCGCGGCCCAATTCATCGGTGCCGAACCAATGCGCTGCGGTTGGAGCAGAAAGCCGATTGCCGAGGTCTTGCACACTTGGGTCATAGGGCGCCAGCAATGGCGCAGCCAGCGACAAAACCACGAAAGCGATGATGATGAAAAGACCAATCATTGCGAGCGGATTGGCCCGAAGGTTTACCCAGATACGATAGCGCCTGCCCCAGTTAGCCTGCGAGCGGGAAGCGGGCGAGTCGTCGAGCGCCCAGTTATGAAAATTGGCAAAGATCATCGCACACGCGGGTCCAGAACTTTATAGAGGATGTCGGCAAGCAGATTGAGCCCGACATAGATAACGCCGATCAGCAACGTAGCTCCCACGACCGGGTTCATATCGGCGTTCATCAGCGATACCGTCAGATACTGACCGAGACCCGGCCAGCTGAATACGGTTTCCGTCACCACCGCGCCTTCGAGCAGGCCTGCATAGGTGAGCGCCAAAACGGTCACAAGCTGCACTGCAACGGTCGGAAACGCGTGTTTCCAGATCACAGAGGTGAGTGACAGCCCTTTTGCACGGGCCGTAATCACAAATTCGCCCTTGAGCGCGTCGAGCATGAAGGCGCGGGTCATGCGCGTGATGTATGCCATGCTGAAATAAGCAAGGATCAGGACTGGCTGAATCATATGACGGACTGCATCCCAGAATGCGTCCCAGTCGCCCTCGATGAGCGTGTCGATCGTGAGCAGACCTGTTACATGCGGAATCATGCCCTCATAAATGATGTCCTGCCGCCCCGGTCCCGGCGCGATATCAAGCGTCGCGTAGAAGACCAGAAGTGAAATCAACGCCAGCATGAAAACGGGAACCGAATGCCCCGCAAGACAGATCACGCGGATCGTCTGATCAACGAAAGAACCCTGCCGGACAGCCGCCCATACTCCCAGTGGAATGCCTATCAGTGCGGCAACAATCAAGGCGGCCGTTGCCAGTTCCAGCGTCGCCGGGAAATAACGAGCTATATCCTGAGCCACCGGATTGCGGGTCAGAATGGAATTGCCGAAATCGCCGTGCAGAACCTGTCCGATATAATGCACAAACTGGACCACGAGCGGCTGATCGAGGCCCATCTCTGCGCGGACGCGCTGGATGACGGCCTCAGGTGCGTTGTCGCCCACGGCAGCAATAACAGGATCGACCGGCATGACACGGCCGATCATGAAGGTAATGACCATAAGCCCGAACAGCGTGATCAACACGCTGCTCAGGATACCGGTCAGATTCTTGAGGCTTTTCTTCACGCCTTGGCGATCCCTGCATAGGAGTGGGAATCGGACAGAACACCGAGACGCATCCCGGTGACGTCCTTGCGGCAGGCCGCCGTCTCGAACTTCTGCATCATGATGATGAACGGACTATTGTTCATAAATTCGCGCTGCAGGTCTTCATACATCTTCACGCGCTTCGCCGGATCCTGTTCGTCACGCGCAGCGAGGGATTTTTTGGCGAAATCCTCATTCTGGAAATGCGAGCGCCAGGCAAAAGGCTTGGTCTTCGCATCATCGGAATTATCCGGATTGTTGCAGAACACATCGACATTCGTGTTCGGATCGAAATAGTCCGATCCCCATATGGTCAGTGCCATCTGATGTTCGCGGGCCCGCATCTTCGTCAGAACCTGACGGTTTTCAGCGGCCAGCAATTCCACCTTGATGCCGATTTCGGCAAGGCTTGCCTGAATTGCCTGTGCAATATCGGGGCTCGGCTGCGCCGAATAGTGATCCATCTTGATAGAGAAGCCATCGGGAACGCCCGCTTCCGCCAGAAGAGCCTTTGCCTTGGCAATATCCTTCTTGAACGGGTTTTCATTCAGGGCCGCCGGAAAGCCTTCCGGAACAAGGGTCTGGTGAACCTTGTAATTCAGCGGCACGATATTCTTCTGAATACCGTCATAGTCCACAGCCCACTTGATTGCTTCCCAGACCTTCGGCTTGGCCAAAGCTTCCACGCTCTGGTTGAGCGACATCAGCATCAAGCCGCCAACACCCTTGCGCACCAGGTTGTAGTTTTCATCCCCATCCAGAATGCGGAGCTGTTCGGTCGTCAAATTGCGGGCAATATCGACATCACCCTTCTGAAGCATCAGAAGCTGCGAAGAAGGGTCAGCGACGTGACGCAGAAGGATGCGCTTCACATTGCCTTTATAGGCGCCATGCGGATTAACGTTCAGAATGATGCTTTCGCTCGGCTTCCAGGAAACAAGGACCCATTCGCCGGAGCCGGCGCTGTTCTTTTGAAGCCAACCATTGCCAAGATCATCCCCGGAGGCGTTTTCCAGAACGGTCTTCTTTTCAACGATACTGGCAACGCTTGCCGACAGGCAGTACAGCAGGAACGGCAGCGATGTCGACTGCTCGACCGTCAAAGTCAACGTCGACGGATCGGTTGCGACGATGCTCTTCTCCGCATTCTCAGGCGTAAAACCGAACTGGCCAATGATGAAAGCCGGGCCCTTGTTCATCTTGATCGCACGCTGCAGCGAGAATGCAGCATCTTCCGCCGTAATTTGCGCGCCGCTTGCAAACTTTGCGTTCGGATCGATCTTGAACGTAAAGACCTTGCCTTCGCCGTCGGCTTCCCAGGAAACCGCCACGCCGCCTTCCACCTGATCCGGATTGGAAAGGCTCGGATGCACCAGACGCTGATACATGTTGTTGCAGATTTCGCTGCCAACAGCTTCAAAGCTTTCGTGCGGGTCAAGACTGGTCATATTGTCGAGCTGCTGGGCCACAACGAGAATGTCCTGACGTCCGGCGCCGATGGCGGGCAAGATGCTCGCATAGGACAGGAAAGGAACGGCAGCGGCACCTGCCAGAAAACCACGTCTTGAAATCATTGGGAGCTCCTCTTGCAGCGCTTTCGGAACGCTCCCCGAAATTGGGGACAGATCGACGGCGCTTTATCTCTGGATATACTTTTCCAGCTTTCCGCTATCACGTCAGCGGAGGCAGGGGCCAATGCAGAATTTTGCATTCGCTATGCAGACTTTGCATGAGAAGAACCTAAAAGGAAGCTTTACCTCAAAGGAATCCCCGTTCATGCGGAGCAGTCATATCAAGTGACCTAAATCGCATTTGCAATTCTTCTCGCGTGGGTCCATCACCCCACTCTCAAACACTGGCTTGATTTGAAAAGGCTTCCCCATGGCGACAGAACAGAAGATACCCGTTTTTGATGGTCATAACGACGTGCTGTTGCGCCTATGGTCGTCAGATGCTTCCGCGCCAGAGAAGCGCTTTCTCGATGGCGAAAATGTCGGGCATATCGATCTTCCCCGCGCGCTGAAAGGCGGCCTGCGCGGCGGACTTTGCGCGGTTTATGTGCCCTCGCCTTCACGAGAACTCGATGCCAACGGCAATCTCGCGACGCCCAGCCAGACGGATGCCATGAAGGCAACGCTTGCCATGTCGGCAATCCTGCTAAAAATCGAACGAGCCTCTGAAGGCCGAGTTCGTGTCTGCCGCACAGCAGCGGATATACGTGAATCTTTCGCGAAAGGCATTTTCGCTTCGGTTTACCATATCGAAGGTGTGGAGGCTTTCAGCGAAGACCTTGATGCCCTTTATGTTCTCCATGAAGCGGGCCTGAGAACATTGGGGCCCGTCTGGAGCCGCCCGAATATTTTTGCCCACGGCATTCCCTTCCGCTTTCCCGCATCGCCAGATATCGGTCCCGGCCTCACGGATCATGGCAAAGCGCTCATCCGCGCCTGCAACGAACTTAAAGTCATGATCGACCTTTCTCACATGAACGAGAAAGGATTTTGGGATATTGCAGCGATCTCCGATGCGCCCCTCGTAGCATCTCATTCCAATGCTCACGCGCTTTGCCAGCAAAGCCGCAACCTGACCGACAAGCAACTTGACGCCATTCGTGACACCGGTGGCCTTGTCGGACTTAACTTTGGCGTCTCGTTCTTGCGCGAGGATGGCAAGCGCGATCCGAACACCGATCTTTCCGAACTTGTTCGTCACGCCGATTATATTGTCGAACGCATCGGGATCGACCATCTGGCGTTGGGCTCCGATTTCGACGGCACCACAATTTCGTCAACGCTACGCGATGTTGGCGATCTCCAGCTTGTCATCGAAGCATTCCGCAAGCATGGCTATGATGATGCTTCCATCGTCAAGCTGGCACATGGAAACTGGATCAATGTCCTTGAGCGGACATGGGGCGCTTGAGGCCGCCTGAATAGAACAGATCTCACCCTTGAAGGGTGAGATCGAAGACGTGATGGTGGATATGACCATCGAACATCTCGAGGAGACCCTTTGTGGCCTCACGGCTTTGATATCGCACAGGTGACGCAAGCGCCTCCGCCAAAGCCTCCCTGTTGTCATACTTGGTCCAAAGCACCATCGGGTAGGCCGGGGCACCTTCATCGCGTTCGACCGCGTAAAGAACGCGCACTTCCCTGATACCGGGAAAGTCGAGCCACATTGGCATGAGGATATCCGCGACATAAGCTTTGAACGCATCCTCGCGTCCGGCATGGATGGCGCCTTCAAAAAAGGCCTGTCTGATAATCATGGAAATAACTCAGTTTACCTGGGTCGGCGGAACATCGCCGGAGAAATATGCTGCGAGATTGGCTAGCACCAGTTCTCCCATTCCGACACGTGTTTCGACCGTTGCGCTGCCCTGATGCGGCATCAGCACCGTATTTGGTGCGGTCAGAAAATCAGCTCTGATCGTGGGCTCGTCGACGAAAACGTCAAGCCCGGCACCAGCAATGGTACCTTCATTCAAAGCGGCCAGAAGCGCATCTTCGTCAACGACACTGCCTCGAGCCACATTGATCAGATAACCTTTGCTTCCAAGCGCTGCGAGAACATCCGCATTCACGATATTCGCCGTTGATGGGTTTGCGGCGACACAGACCGCCAGCACGTCGCTTTGTTGTGCAAGTTCGACGGGCGTGGCATGCGCAATCCAGTTTGTACCGGCTACAGGCGAGCGGTTCCAGTAATGCACTTCCATGCCGAATGCTTCCGCGCGTCGTGCAAACGACTTTCCAATCTGGCCGAGGCCCAGAACACCGACCCGCTTACCTTTCGGGCTTATCCCGAGAGAAAATGCCTCCCGACGGGCCCATCTACCTTCCCTTACAAATCGGTCGCCCGCAACGACATGGCGCATTACCGCGAGCATAAGAGCAATGCCGGTATCGGCGACATCGTCGGTCAGAACGCCTGGCGTAGTGCTGACATGAACGTTGCGACGGCGTGCAAAAGCGAGGTCAACCTTATCCGTTCCCACACCGTTGATTGCAATTAGGCCAAGCGACGGCAAACGTTCCATCCACTCGTTGGAAAGCCCTGTTCCGCCCCCAGTGACAACAGCACGTATGGTGCCGAGAGCCGCATCGATAGCCGCGCTGTCTTCCGGTTTATACAGGCGAAGAACCTTGTAAGCTGCGTCCAGTCGCTCTTCGATCAACGGCATCAAAGGCTCGATGAGCAGAACTTCGTTCGTCACTTCAAACTCCATTGGTAAATTATTGGAGGCAATCAGGAAATCTGCCCGATAAATGCCTTTGTTCGCTCATGTTTCGGATTACTGAAAAATTCCTCCGGCTTCGCCATTTCGAGGATTTGTCCCTGATCCATAAAGATGACGCGGTCAGCCACCTGTCGCGCAAAGCCCATTTCATGCGTAACGCACAGCATGGTCATGCCCTCCTTGGCGAGATCAATCATCGTGTCCAGCACTTCCTTGACCATTTCGGGATCGAGCGCCGAAGTCGGCTCATCGAAAAGCATGATCTTGGGGTTCATGCAGAGCGCACGCGCAATTGCCACACGCTGTTGCTGTCCGCCGGAAAGCTGGGCCGGATATTTATCCGCCTGTTCAGGAATGCGGACGCGCTCAAGATACTTGCGTGCGGTCTTTTCTGCTTCCGCTTTCGAAACGCCACGCACTTTCATCGGTGCCAAAGTGCAATTCTCAAGAACAGTCATATGCGGAAAGAGGTTGAACTGCTGGAAAACCATACCGGTTTCCTGCCGCACGATGTCTACGTTCTTACCACCCGCAGTCAGGTCGTGACCGTCGACAACGATGCGGCCCTCCTGAATGGTCTCCAATTGGTTGATGCAGCGGATAAGAGTCGACTTTCCTGAGCCAGACGGGCCGCAAATCACGATACGTTCACCGCGAGCCACAGTCAGGTTGATATCCCTGAGTGCGTGATACGTGCCATACCACTTGTTCACCCCCTGCATAAGCACTGCAGAACCGGAAGCGTCCTGCTGTACCGCGTTCGCCGTTCCCTGAGCCATCTGGTTCATGTCGAGAAACTCACTTTCGTGGACTGGACCGCCACGCCAGCCGGATGACGGGCGTGGCGGCTCCAAAGAGCTTACTTTGCCTGGGAAACAAAATCCGGCAGTGGCGCGCCGAGCCACTTCTCATGAATCTTGTTCAGTTCGCCGTCGCTCTTCACCTTTTCAATGAACTTGTTGACGAATTCGAGCATTTCCGTCGAGCCCTTGCGAACAGCGATGCCCTGTACCTGCTGGCTCAACTGCATTTTCTGATCGTAGCGACCCGGAGCAGCTTTTTCGATCTCAGCCGCCACAACATTGGAGAGACCGATCAGTTCAACCTGACCGGAAAGCAAGGCCTGCACTGCGCTTGCATCGTCGTCGAAGCGGCGGATGTTGGCATCCTTCGGCGCAACTTTGGTGACTGCCGTATCCTGCGTCGAAGCGCGCGCGACGCCGATGGTCTTGCCGGAAAGATCCTCCGGCTTTGCGACTGCAACATCTTTCGGTCCGAATACGCCGATCGAAATCCCGGCATAAGGCTGAGAGAAGTCAACACTCTTGGCGCGCTCCTCGGTGATGCCCAGCGAGGCAACCAGGACATCAACCTGACCGCTCTGCAGATACGGGATACGGTTCGGTCCGGTAACCGGCACGATCTGAGCTTCTACACCAAGTTCCTTTGCCAGCAGCTTCGCCACATCGGCGTCATAGCCATCCGGTTCGTTGCTGGTGTTCATGATGCCAAATGGTGGAAAATCGACCAGCATGCCGATCTTGATTTTCCCGGCGGACTTGATGCCGTCGACCGTCTGCGCGAATGCCGCAGGTGCCAATACAGTTGCGAGAGCGCCTGCACCAATAAAGGCCATAGCCAAACGTCGGGTGATATTCATGTTTTTTCCTTCCCTATGAAGGCCGGTCTCCTCACCGGCACCATTTCTTGTCTTTCAGAGCAATTCCGTCATTTCACACCTGGCCGGAAATGCTGATCGTCTTCCCCAGCCCCCATTACCGAGCCGTAGCGCGAGAAAACCTCGTTTCCATGCGGCGCGCCAAGATGGACAGCGGCCAGCATAGGACAAAATAGACGGCCGCCACTGTGCCAAAAACCATGAACGGGCTGAATGTCGCGTTGTTGATGATCTGACCTTGTCGCGTCAGTTCCGTAAAACCGATGATCGCGGCAAGGGACGTCCCCTTGATGAGCTGCACAAGAAAGCCCACCGTCGGCGCAACCGATATGCGCGCAGCTTGCGGCAGGATCACATAGCGCATGCGGTTATAATAGCGCAGCCCAAGGGCGGTCGCAGCTTCGCGCTGGCCCGGCGGCACGGCATCAATACAGCCGCGCCAGATCTCGCCCAGAAAAGCGCTCGCATGCAAAGTGAGTGCAATCGTCGCTGCGATCCAAGGATTGATACCCAGGCCAAAAATATTGAGGCCGAAGAACACCAGAAAGAGCT
The DNA here is from genome assembly GCA_900470195.1 of Hyphomicrobiales bacterium. Classification (GTDB taxonomy): domain Bacteria; phylum Pseudomonadota; class Alphaproteobacteria; order Rhizobiales; family Rhizobiaceae; genus Brucella. The sequence goes on from UEIJ01000023.1 coordinate 166,914, forward strand.
GCATAAGCAGCGGAGTTCCCTGAAACAGCCTGATGAAGCCAAGCGCAATGTAACGTGGAACGCGCGCGTCTGACACACGCATCAGCGCGACAAGCAATCCCCCGACACCGCCGCCCACAAAGGCAATGGCGGAAAGAGCAATGGTCCACTGCGCTGCATATACGATGATGAGAAATTCGTTCCAGCCAAAAGGTCTGATCATGGTCTGCTCCTATCGGCTCAACGGGTATTTGAAGGTCACCTTCTCGATCAACGAGAAAATGGCAGAGAAACCGATGGACATGACGAGATACATGACCGTGATAACGATGTAGACTTCAAAGCTCGCGAATGTCGCTGATTGCAGATCGTTACCCGCAGCTGCGAGTTCATTGGCAGAAATGACCGACACAACGCTCGAGGTCAGCATCAGATAGATGAACTGGCTGGTAAGCGAAGGATAAACCGTCCGCAAAGCGGGCTTCATGATGACGTAGCGGAATACCTGAAGCTTGGAGAGACCAAGCGCTGTTCCAGCTTCCACCTGGCCTTTATGAATGGATTCAATGCCTGCGCGAATAATCTCCGTGCCATAGGCACCGAAATTTACCACCAGCGCGAGAAGCGCAGCACTATTGGGCGACAGGCGCAAACCGGCAGAAGGCAATCCGAAGAAGATGAAGAAAATCTGCACCAGAAACGGTGTGTTGCGAATGACTTCGATATAAGCATCGATGACGAAGCGCACCGGCTTCGATCCTGACGTCTTACCGACCGCGCAGATGATCGAGACGATCAAGCCGAGCACCATGGCTACGCAGGAAAGCTGAATTGTCTGCAATGCACCGACAAGCAACTTATCCATCGACGCGAAAACGGGCGCGAAGTTGAAACTATACAATGCCGAACCTCCCGGTATGCAGTTTGCGCCAACTTTCCTCCCGTCGGCAACCAATTTAGATCGATCTAAATTGGTTTGATGCCATTCGTCAATCAAATTCGGATCAGATGATCGACGCTCTTATCGGTACACAGGACTGTCGAACCTGCAAAAATGTTTCACTGACAATTCGCTCGGCCTGCTTTTCCGGATTTGCCAAACGGGACAGAAGCAGCGTGGCGGCATTCTGGCCCACGGTAACGGGCCGGGTTGAAACAGAACTCAAGCGGGGCCGCGTCGCCTCCGCGTCGCTTACGTCATCGAAGCCGATCAAAGAAAAGTCCTCCCCAACTTTTCTTCCGCAATCATAAAGGCCTGCCGAAAGGCCTAGCGCAACCACGTCATTGAAACAGATTGCAGCTGTCGGCGCTCGTCCCTCCTCAAAAAGTAACGGCGCAGCTTTGGCAATTTCTGGCATCGTATGCGGCAAGCAAACAATCATCCCGGGATCAAGGCTTTGTTGTTGCATCGCATCTCGAAAACCTTCGACACGTTCGCGATATGCTGAATGGACCGGCCCATGCACAGCAAAGGCGATCGTCCTGTGCCCCAGCTGGGCGAGATGATTGACCGCCTGTCGCATGCCGCCTGCGTAATCAACGCCGGCGTAGTCAATCCGGTCTGTTACTTGGCGTAACACCTGAACCACCGGCAAGCCCCAGTCCACAAACTGCTCAATGAATTCAGGCGCCGTTTCTGCCGTCAGCGATACAATCACGCCATCCACCCCGTGCTCACGCATACGTTGCATGAGAGTGGTTTGATTGGCAAAATTCTCGTGACTGTTTGCGAGAAGAACGACCAGCCCAGCCTCACCTACAACGCTGTCTATTCCAGAAAGCAATTCACCGTAAAACGGATTGCCGAGGGTCGGCACGATGACCCCAACCGTATTCGACCTTTCCGCCCGGAGACTGGCAGCACCCATGTTGTAGACGTAGCCCAACTCCTGCAGGGCTTTTTCAACTTTCTCGCGTGTCGCTGCTCCCACCAGGGGACTTTTGCGAATGACGAGCGAAGCCGTCGCGCGTGATACATTGGCGTGGCGCGCCACATCCAAAAGCGTAGCGCGACTTTTCCTGCGATCGTCACTCGGCATAAGTTCACCTGCCTGCAAATTGATCGATTTTCCAGCCTGGTTGAGAGAAATTCAGCAAACCGGCCAGATTCGAAAGGAACATATATCAGTTCAGTCCGCCGCATTGGTCAATCCGTCGGTCGACAAACCTGCAATCATCATATGAGAATGGGGTGGGGCGGCATTCGCAACCGTTAATTATACACATGTTCTACGCGCGATTATCACTTGCCTTTCGTTTTTTTTCATTTCGCATACTATCGTTTTCGTATTTATTCTGCCATGGGAAGAATCGAAGGTTGATCCCCTGCAAAAAATTGCATTCATATAAGCGCAATGGATATATCGCAGATGCTGGAACTTTCGGACCCCATAAAGGCGCTCGAATGTTCCCGCGACCTAACACTTGAGGAGGAAACATGCTTATCCGTCTGATCACGACTTCGGCGCTGACAAGCGCCCTCGCCCTCACCATCGGTTCGCAGGCTTTCGCCCAGACGGAACTGGAGTGGTGGCACGGCATGACCGGTGCCAACAATGAAATGGTCAACGAACTCTCTAAAGAGTTCAACGAAAGCCAGAGCGAATACAAGATCGTTCCCGTGTACAAGGGAACCTATCCCGAAACGCTGAATGCCGGCATCGCCGCGTTCCGTTCCAAGCAGCCACCGGCCATCCTTCAGGTGTTCGACGCTGGCAGCGGCGTCATGATGGCTGCCGAAGGCGCCGTGGTGCCTGCTGCCGAAGTGTTGGAAAAGGGCGGCTTCAAGTTCGACAAGTCGCAATATCTGCCCGGCATCGTCGCTTACTACTCAAAGCCGGACGGCACCATGCTGTCCTTCCCTTACAATTCCTCGTCGCCGATCCTCTATTACAACAAGGACGCCTTCAAAAAGGCTGGCCTCGATGAAAACAATCCGCCGAAGACCTGGCCGGAAGTTTTCGAGGCTGCAAAGAAGATCAAGTCCAGCGGAGCGGCCCCGTGCGGTTTTACCTCTACATGGTTGACGTGGATTCAGACTGAAAACTTTGCTGCCTGGAACAACGTTCCTTACGGCACCAATGAAAACGGTCTTGGCGGCACCGATGTAAAGCTCGAAATCAATTCGCCGCTTTACATCCAGCACTTCCAGTCGATCGCCGATCTCGCGAAAGACGGCACGTTCCGTTACGGCGGACGCACATCGGAAGCCAAGCAGCTTTTCACCTCCGGTGAATGCGCAATGTTGACTGAATCCTCAGGCGGCCTTGGAGATGTCGTGAAGTCCGGCATCAACTACGGTATCGGCCAGCTGCCTTATTACGAAGGGCACGGCCCGCAGAACACGATACCTGGCGGTGCGGCCCTGTGGGTTTTCGCCGGTCTCAGCGACGAACAGTACAAGGGTATTGCGGAATTCTTCAACTTCCTCTCGCAAACCAAAATCCAGGTCAAGTTGCACGAAAAGTCCGGCTATCTGCCGGTGACGCTCGCTGCTTATGAGGAAACCAAAAAGTCGGATTTTTATGAAAAGAACCCCGGCCGCGAAACGCCTATCCTCCAGATGATGGGCAAGGCCCCCACTGAAAACTCAAAGGGCGTGCGCCTCGTTAATCTGCCGCAAGTACGCGATATTCTGAACGAAGAATTCGAGGCCATGCTCGGGGGCAAGCAGGACGCGAAAGCTGCGCTTGAGAACGGCGTCAAGCGTGCTAACGACGCGATTGCCGCCGCTCAGTAATCGATCACATTGACACAAAGCCGCCTGCCATGTGGTAGGCGGCCTTGTCCCCACGAGGAAGCTCCCCGTGCAGAAAGTTACCTTTCCGAATAAAATCTTGCCCTATTTCCTGCTGGCTCCACAGATTGTTCTGACTGTGGTGTTTTTCTTCTGGCCAGCCAGTCAGGCAATTTATCAGTCCTTCATGCGTGAAGATGCATTCGGGCTCAAGTCCACCTTCGTGGGACTGGCGAACTTCACAGCGGTTCTGGCCGACCCGAACTATCTGCACTCATTCAGGGTGACGATTGTTTTCAATATCTTGACGGCACTGCTCGCCATGGGCGCGGCACTGCTGCTTGCGACGGCGGCAGATCGCGTTATTCGCGGCAAAACATTTTATCGTACGCTTCTGATCTGGCCATATGCTGTTGCACCGGCCGTTGCGGGCATGTTGTGGCTTTTCATGTTCAACCCGGCGATGGGCACTTTTGCCTATATTTTGCGCCGTAATGGCATCGCATGGGACCCGCTTCTTGATGGTAATCAGGCCATGGGCCTAGTCGTCGTGGCAGCTGCATGGAAGCAAATCTCCTATAATTTCCTGTTCTTTGTTGCTGGGTTACAGGCAATTCCTAAATCGTTGATCGAAGCAGCCGCTATTGATGGTGCCCGTGGATCACGGAGATTCTGGTCCATCGTATTTCCACTTCTCGCACCAACGTCGTTCTTCCTCTTGGTCGTGAACACCGTCTATGCCTTCTTCGACACGTTCGGCATTATCCACGCCGTCACTGGCGGCGGTCCGGCAAAGGCTACTGAGACACTGGTTTACAAGGTTTACAATGACGGTTTCGTCAATCTGAACCTCGGTTCGTCCTCAGCACAGTCCGTCATTCTGATGGCAATCGTGATTGCCTTGACAGCCTTCCAGTTCCGCTTCGTCGAGAAGCGCGTGCATTATTCGTGAGCGAGGCGCCATGATAGAAAAACGCCCAGTCTCCAACCTTATCGGCCATATGATCCTCATCGTCGGCATCATTATCGTCGCCTTTCCGATCTACTATACCTTCGTGGCTTCGACGATGACTTCGACCCAGATCATCCGCCCGCCAATCTCGCTTTTACCCGGCGATCATTTCGTGGAAAATTACGGCGAAGCCATCTTTGGCGGTGTGGAACGCGTCGTCGGCGTCAGTCTCGAAAGGCTGCTTTGGAACTCGTTTGTGGTGGCGATGGCCATCGCTGTCGGCAAGATCATCATCTCCTTCATGTCTGCCTTCGCGATTGTATTCTTCCGTTTCCCGATGCGTATGTTCTTCTTCTGGATGATCTTCGTTACGCTGATGCTACCCGTCGAAGTACGCATCCTGCCTACCTACAAGGTGATTGTGGACCTCGGCATGATCGACACCTATGCCGGGCTTACGCTGCCACTGATGGCGTCCGCGACGGCGACATTCCTGTTCCGCCAGTTCTTCCTCACCATTCCAGGTGAACTGGTCGAAGCAGCGCGTATCGACAATGCAGGACCGTTCCGTTTCATGCGGGATATCCTGCTTCCGCTTTCGAAGACGAATATCGCAGCGCTTTTCGTCATTCTCTTCATTTACGGATGGACCCAGTATCTCTGGCCGCTGCTCGTTACCAATGATGCGAAGATGAACACGATCATCATCGGCCTGCGCCGCATGGTCGATTGGGCAGACGCATCCACGCCCTGGAACTACGTCATGGTAACAGCCATTCTGGCCATAATCCCGCCGATCCTCGTTGTGGTGTTGATGCAGCGCTGGTTCGTCAAAGGTCTCGTTGAAACGGAAAAGTAATGAGCAAAATCGTTCTTGATAACGTCCGCAAGAGCTATGGCGGCAATGTCGAAGTCATCAAAGGGGTGTCGCTGGAGATTGATGACGGCGAATTTGTAGTGCTGGTCGGTCCTTCCGGCTGCGGTAAATCCACTCTGCTGCGCATGATAGCCGGCCTGGAAGGCATTACATCGGGCACCATTTCGATTGGGGATCGTGTGGTCAATGATGTCGAACCTGCGGAACGCGACATCGCCATGGTGTTCCAGAATTATGCGCTCTATCCGCATATGACGGTTCGCGACAATCTCGCTTACGGACTGAAGAATCGGAAAACGCCGAAAGACGAAATCGAACGTCGTATAGCAAAGGCGGCGAAGGCGCTTGAGATCGAGCAGTTTCTTGAGCGCAAACCGCGCCAGCTTTCCGGCGGTCAGCGCCAGCGCGTAGCCATGGGACGAGCCATCGTACGCGAACCGGCGGCATTTCTCTTCGACGAACCGCTGTCGAACCTTGATGCGAAACTGCGCGTGCAGATGCGTGTAGAGATCAAGCGTCTGCAACGTTCGCTCGGCACCACAAGCGTTTACGTCACCCATGACCAGATGGAAGCCATGACCATGGCAGACCGTCTCGTTGTGCTGAACGCAGGTCATATCGAACAAGTCGGCACACCGATCGAACTCTACGAAAAACCGGCCTCCACCTTCGTCGCAACGTTTATCGGCTCTCCGTCTATGAACTTGATGCCAAGCGCAGAAACCGGCGGCTGGACGACCGGCAGTGCGGTGAAGACACCCGTAGGAAACTTCACTATCGGTGTTCGCCCGGAAGATGTCCACATTCTCGAAGATGGCGCGCCCGATGCTGATGGTTTCAATACGACTGTCCGTATCGAAGCGGTCGAACTCGTCGGTGCAGAAAGCTATATCCACGCTGCTTTGCCTGACGACAAGCCGCTTATCTTCCGCGTCGCCGGGCGCTCGGCACATAATATAGACCAGACCGTCAGGGTTGGCGCATCCGCAAAAAATGTCCACGTTTTTGGCAGTGATGGCCAGCGCTTAGATGATTGACATTAATAGCGGGTTGCGTCTGTCGAGGTCCGCAACCCGCTATAATAATCGATTTCTGTTTTAGAATTTATCGGCTACACAGAGATGGAATATTTTTCCGCCTGTGAGGAAATTCCGATAGATGACGCATCAACAGATACTCTCCTTCGCAGTAATCATACTCATGATGGGGGCGTTTATCTGGGGCAAATTCCGTTATGATGTGGTCGCGCTGTGCGCGCTTCTCCTGGCAATAGCCGTTGGCGTCGTCCCCTTCGATCAGGCGTTTTCGGGTTTCAGCGACGACATCGTCATCATCGTTGGCAGCGCATTGGTGGTTAGTGCGGGTGTTGCACGCTCGGGCCTTATGCAGGCGGCGGTACAGCGTTTTCTGCCGGAGATAAGCAGTGTAAGATTACAGCTGGCCGTTCTGGTGGCAGTCGTCACCGTGCTCTCCGCCTTTGTGAAGAACGTCGGCGCGCTGGCCATCATGATCCCGGTCGCTTTTCAATTCGCGCGCCGCTCCAACGTTTCACCATCGACGTTTCTCATGCCTATGGCTTTCGGCGCGCTGCTCGGCGGTTTGATGACCCAGGTGGGTACTTCGCCGAATATCGTCGTTTCTCGCATCCGCGGCGAAATGGTGGGGGAACCCTTCACCATGTTCGACTTCACACCCGTCGGCGCCGTTCTGTCGGTCGTAGGGCTCATTTATCTTGTTCTTTTTTACTGGCTCGTCCCGCAGCGCACACGCGAAAACGTTTCGTTGGATGAAGCAATCAAGATCAAGAATTATGCTTCCGAAGCGCGCATCACAAAAACCTCGACCATGATTGGCAAGCGCGTGACCGATCTCATCAAGGCCGCCGAAGGCGAAGCCATGGTGACTTCCATCATACGCAACGAACAACGATTGACGCCGCTTCCCGATACCATCCTGAACGAAGGCGATGTGGTCCTTCTCGAAGGCGACCCCAAAGCGCTTGATGCGATAATAAGCGCGGGAAAGCTCACCCTATCTGAGAATCGCAATCCCTCCGAGACCAGCGGCTCCACTGACATCGAGGCGGTTGAGGCCGTTATTGGCAAGAACTCGCGCCTCATTGGGCTGACGGCTCAGAGACTTGCTCTTTTCGCGCGCTATGACCTCAACTTGCTCGCAGTCAGCCGGCCAGGTGAACGCATTACCGAGCGTCTCAGTGAGGTCATTCTGCGCTTCGGCGATGTGATCGTCCTGCAAGGCAGACAAGCAAATCTATCCACCTTCCTGCCCGAGTTCGAATTGCTGCCGCTCGCGCGCCGCAAGTTGATGCTCGGCAGCGTCCGACGCGGGTTGATCCCGCTCGCCATTTTGATTGCCGCCATCGGTGCGACCGCTTTAAGCCTCGTACCGGTTGCGGTGGCTTTCTTCGCCGCTGCCGTCGCTATGCTGTTGTTCAAGGTGATACCTCTTAACGAGGTCTACGATGAGATCGATGGCCCAATCCTTGTCATGCTTGCTGCACTTATCCCTGTTTCGGATGCTTTAAGGACAACCGGCGGCACGGACCTCATAGCAGAGGCGCTCGCTACCATAGGCCATCAACTGCCGCCCGCCGGCGCGCTGGCGTTGATCCTTGTGGCCGCAATGATGGTGACGCCGTTTCTCAACAATGCCGCGACGGTACTTGTCATGGCTCCCATCGCGACAAGCTTTGCCTCTGGGCTTGGTTTCAAGCCGGAAGCTTTCCTGATGGCGGTCGCGATCGGTGCGGGATGTGATTTCCTCACCCCAATCGGTCATCAGTGTAACACGCTGGTGATGGGACCTGGCGGCTATAAATTCAGCGATTATCCCCGTCTGGGCCTGCCATTATCAATCATCATCGCGATTGTAACGGTTCCCACGCTGATGTTCTTCTGGCCGTTGAAATAAAGCTAAAGCTGAACTGATCGTATCCATTCGAGGCTATCAGATACGATCTTTTCCACGCTCTCCGCGATATCGGCTCGGAACACCAACGGTTCTCCGACCGGGCTTTCGAGCGTGGCAATCTGGCTTTCCAGCATCGATACCGGCATGAAATGGCCGGTACGATGTCCCATGTGCTCGTGCAGGACTTCAAAACTGCCGTCCAGAAAGATAAACAGGACAGGCGCACCCGCAGCGGAGCGAAGGCGATCCCGATAGCTCTTCTTCAAGGCTGAACAGGAAACCACAATGCCGTCAGTCGAGGCAGCAAGCCGTTCACCAATTTTATCAAGCCACGGCCAGCGGTCCTCATCCTGCAAAGGTATGCCCGCTGACATCTTATCGACATTGGATTTCGGATGAAGAGAGTCGCCTTCGAGAAACGGGAGTTTCAAAGCATCTGCAATCTTCTCCCCGATCGTCGATTTTCCCGAACCCGAAACACCCATAACGATAATACGCAGCATCACTTCCTCATACACTTGCGGTCATGCCGCCATCGACATGCAAAACCTGGCCATTGATGAAAGTGGAAGCATCGCTGCTCAGGAACACTGCTGCACCAACCAGTTCTTCCACATTCCCCCAACGGCCCGCCGGTGTCCTTTTCTCCAGCCATGCCGTAAACTCGGGGTCATCAACCAATGCCTGATTCAGTGGCGTCTTGAAATAGCCGGGTGCAATCGCATTGATCTGCAAGCCATGTCTGGCCCAATCGGTGGCCATACCTCGCGTCAAGTTGCGTATAGCTCCCTTTGTTGCGGTATAAGGCGCAATGGAAGGTCGTGCCAGTTCACTTTGAACCGAAGCAATGTTGATTATCTTGCCGCGTCCTCGTGCGATCATGTGGCGTGCAGCCGCCTGTCCTGCATAGAATGCGCTGGAGATGTTGGTTTCTAGAAGCCGCTGCCATTTCTCAATCGGAAAATCCTCCAACGGCGCGCGATACTGCATTCCGGCATTATTGATCAGAATATCAAGCGCACCGATTTCCTCTTCAATCACATCGACAGCGGCGCGAACCTGTCCGGGGTCTGTCACATCGAACGCAGACGCAAAAACAGTATGGCCCTCATGCTCCAGCAGCGTGACCGCTGCATCCACCTTACTTCGATCACGGCCATTGACGATCACCGTTGCACCGTGTTCCGCAAGCCCTCGGGCCAATGCAAAACCAATGCCCTGGCTGGAACCGGTGATCAGGGCAACGCGCCCTTCCAGATTGAAGAGTTCAAAATGAGAAGCCATTAGAAAGTTTCCAGCTTGAGACCAACGCGGCTTGCTGCCTGCACAATGTGGTGGCGCATCACTTCACGTGCCTGCAACGGGTCACGTGAATGAACGGCGTTTCTGATTGCGGTGTGTTCAGCGATGGTGATCTCGACGATCTGCTCGAGCACCGCTCGCGCACGTGCCGCATTGATCGCCTGATTGATGCGCTCGGCAATGAACCCAAGGACCAGCGGAAAATACTCATTATGCGTTGCAGAAGCGAGTGCCCGATGAAAAGCCAGATCGGCAGCTATACCGGTATCAGTCCATTTTTTTGAACCGCTCATTTCAGCGAGTGCTTCGTTGAGTTGCATCATGTCATGTTCATCATGATGTACGGCGGCGAGCCCGGCAGCTTCAATCTCCAGCGCCATTCGCAACTGGAACAAGCTGCGGAAATTTTCGCGATTGGCAAGTGTTTCTGGTTCTATGCGGATGGCGTGGCGTCTGTCGGGTTCCGTTACAAAAGCACCGACACCCTGCCGTGTTTCAACCAGCCCCTCATTGCGAAGCTGGGCAATCGCTTCGCGTACAACCGAACGGCTGACACCGAAGCTTTGCGCAAGGTTATGTTCTGTCGGCAGCTTCTGTCCCGGCAGCAGACTACCTTCGCCGATCTGGCGCGAAATTTCCGAAGCGATACGTCCGGGGAGTTGCTCATTGCGCCTGATTTCACCAAACAAAATGATAAGGTCTCCCTGATTGCCCGTGCAATTGGTGTGTCGTCAGCCTTTTGAAGAGTCAAGCGAAAGCTGGCAGCCCGGATTCATGATGTTGTCCGGATCGATGAACTGTTTGAGACCTTCAAGCAGCTTTCGCCGCGCGGGGTCAAGCCGCTTCTCGAAATCGTCCCTTTTGAGGCGACCGATGCCGTGCTCGGCGCTGATGCTGCCCGCATAACGATCCAGAACAGCATTGATCGTCTCCTTTGCGAGCTTGATCTTCCTGTTTTTCGTAGCGATGTCGAGATTGCTTTCCGGAATGACGTTCAGATGGACGTTGCCGTCGCCGACATGTCCATAGGAAACCGCGAGGCAATCGGGAAGAACCTTCGCCAGTTCCCTTTCAGCTTCATCGACGAACGATGCCAGTTTCGACAATGGAACCGATATGTCAGTGCGCAGGTGCTTTCCACGCAGCGCCTGCCCTTCATTCATCGCCTCGCGAAACATCCAGAGATTTTGACCTTGTGCACGCGATGATGCGATGGTCCCGTCAAGAACGAGACCATCTTCCATTGCTCCTGCAAGAAACTGTTCCATCAAGGATGCTATGTCGACCAGTCCCGAGCCGGAAATCTCCATTAAGACATAAGCCGGATATTGCCCAAGCGGGGTGGCGAGTTCTGGCATCGCCTCATGCGCGAGTGTAAAAGCTACCGGCGGCATAAACTCGAACGCGGACATCAGATCACAGCACTGCACCCGTGCCCGTCGATAAAGCGCAATGGCATCCTCTAGAGAGTTGAGCCCGAGCAGCGCTGTTTCCACCTTGTCCGGCAAGGGCATCAGCTTGATTGCAACGCCGGTCACTATTCCCAGAATCCCTTCCGCACCAATAAAAAGCTGCTTCAGATCAATCCCGCGATTGTCCTTTCTCAGCGTCGAAAGACCGTCGAATATCGTACCGTCCGGCAGCACAACTTCCAGTCCCAGCACCAGCTCCCGCGTCATGCCATAACGCAATACGTTGATGCCTCCCGCATTGGTGCTGACATTTCCACCAATGCGGCAGCTTCCCTGCGCGCCGAGCGCCAGAGGGAAAAACATCCCCTCCTCCGCCAGCCTGTCCTTCAGCTCGGAGAGAATGCAACCGGCGTCGACAACAGCTGAAAAGTCATCCGGATCAATTTTCCGAATGCGGTTCATACGCTCAAGACTCAAAATGACGCAATTATCCCCGCCATCCGGCACACCGCCCTGCACAAGACCTGTATTTCCGCCCTGCGGGATGATGACGAATCCCAATAAAGCGCAGGCTTTAACCGCAGCGGAGACATCAGCTGTCGAACGCGGACGGATCACCGCAACCGCCGCATTCTCCACATCTCCCGGCCAGTCACGACAATAGCCATCCATGTCGTTTTGCCCGGTCATAACCAGATCATCGCCCAAAAGAGCAACGAGATCAGTCCGCTTGTTTCCGGTCATGTCACCCGAAGCGTGCATGATATCCTCTTGGCTTTATCGATGTGCAATGCGCTGTCGCAGGACTACGACAGTTTTTAGGATGGAGCGGGCTTTTCCGTTTCGTTCCTGTGGCAGAACGGAGAAAACTGTTTCCATTGCTTACATATAAGGTTATCAGACAACCCTACAATAGGAATCTGTGGGAGACTGGATAAGTGTTGTTACAGTAGCCGAGGACTGAATTTTTAAACGTCATTGACCGCAAGGCAGGAGGAGGCCTTCTAAATGCATATCGCAATCATCGGCGCTGCTGGTATGGTCGGGCGCAAGCTAATGCAGCGCCTTTCAAACGATGGCCGTCTCGGGGAAAAACCCGTTGAAAAGCTTACGCTTATCGACATCGTTGCTGCAGAACCTCCAATCGGCTTTAGAGGATCAGTCGATACTCTGGCAGCAGATGTATCCACCATGGAAACCGCTCAGATGATCGTATCAGGGCGCCCGGACGTCATCTTCCACCTCGCGGCAATCGTGTCTGGTGAGGCGGAACTCGACTTCGATAAGGGTTATCGAATCAATCTCGATGGCACCCGGCATCTGTTTGATGCAATCCGGCTTGCGCACATTGCCGATGGCTATAAGCCCCGCGTGGTTTTCACCTCCTCCATTGCCGTTTTTGGCGCCCCGCTTCCCTACCCGATCCCAGATGAATTTCACACGACCCCATTGACGAGTTACGGTACGCAGAAGGCAATCAGCGAACTTCTGTTGTCGGACTATACCCGTCGCGGCTTCTTCGATGGTATCGGGATACGCCTGCCCACGATCTGCATACGGCCAGGCAAGCCGAACAAGGCGGCATCCGGCTTTTTCTCCAATATCCTGCGCGAACCGCTCTCGGGACAGGAAGCCGTCTTACCTGTTCCTGAAGATGTCCGGCATTGGCATGCATCCCCGCGGTCGGCAGTCGGCTTTTTGATCCATGGCGCTACCATCGATACAGAGGCGGTTGGGCCACGTCGCAATCTTTCCATGCCCGGTCTCAGTGCCACTGTCGGCGAGCAGATTGAAGCCTTGCGGCGCGTTGCCGGCGAAAAGGCCGTCAGCCTGATTCGCCATGAACCGGACGAAATGATCATGCGTATGGTTGCAGGTTGGGCTCCGGGCTTCGAAGCAAAACGCGCACAGGCCCTTGGCTTCACCGCCGAAACATCCTTTGATGAGATCATCCGTGTTCACATCGAGGATGAAATGGGAGGCAAACTTTGACACGCAGGATCGCTTTTCTGGGAACCGGCCTGATGGGCGCACCAATGGCCAACCGGCTTCTGGATGCGGGCTTTGACGTAACAGTCTGGAATCGGAACAGTGCCAAGTCTGCCCCTTTCGCTGAAAAAGGCGCCAAACTCGCTCAAACCGCCGCAGGCGCCGCTGGGGGCGCCGATATAGTCATCACCATGCTGACCGATGGTCCAGCGGTACGTGACGTCCTCTTCGAACAGGGTGTTGCTGCTGTCTTGAAAAAAGGCAGCACGGTTATAGACATGAGTTCAATTTCGCCGGACTTCGCACGCGAGCATGCCGAGCGTCTGGAGGCGATCGGCGTCAATCATATCGACGCCCCGGTCTCCGGTGGCGTGGTGGGTGCTCAGGAAGGTACGCTGGCCATCATGGCCGGAGGTGATGAAGCGATCATCGCTGGCGTCGCCGATGTATTCAAACCGATGGGGCGCCTTACCCGCGTTGGTCCTTCAGGTGCCGGTCAGCTCGCAAAACTCGCCAATCAGCAGATTGTTGCCGTGACCATCGGAGCAATAGCAGAAGCAATGGTTCTTGTCGAAAAAGGCGGCGGATCGCGTGCTGCATTCCGCGATGCCATCCGCGGCGGTTTCTGTGAAAGCCGCATTCTCGAACTGCACGGCAAGCGGATGATTGAGCGCAATTTTGAGCCAGGCGGCACATCGCGCATTCAACTGAAAGATCTCAATTCGATCCTCAAGACCGCAGACGACCTGTCTTTGAGATTGCCATTGACCGAGACCGTACGCGAAGCCTTCGCCAATTTTGTGGAACAGGGCGGCGGCGAGAAAGATCACAGCGCCCTGCTCCTTCATGTCGAAAAGCTCAACGAGGGCCATAAGAGCTAGCGCGCTGGCAATTCAATTGCATTTGGGAGGTGCAATGAAGATCACCGCAATCGAAACCATTCGCATCGCCGAACGGCCGAACCTGTTGTGGGTGGAAGTTCATACGGACGAAGGAATTGCCGGTCTCGGAGAAACCTTTTTCATGTCCGAAACTGTGGAGGCTTATCTGCACGAATATGTGGCGCCGCGCGTTCTCGGACGCGATCCGCTGCAGATCGACCTGCTGGCGTCTGACCTTGTGGGCTATCTCGGTTTCCGTTCAACCGGGGCCGAAGTGCGTGGCAACTCCGCTTTCGATATCGCCCTGTGGGATCTATACGGCAAGACTGCCAACCTCCCGATCGCTCAACTCCTCGGCGGCTTCAGCCGTCAATCTATCCGCACGTATAATACGTGTGCCGGAACGGAATACATCAAGAAGGCAACGGGCCAGCAATCCGCCAATTATGGCCTGGCTGGTGCCGGAGCTAATTATGACGATCTTAATGGCTTCCTGCACCGGGCAGACGAACTTGCACTCTCGCTGCTGGACGAGGGCATAACGGCGATGAAAATCTGGCCGTTCGACATGGCGGCGGAAAAGACACGCGGGCAATATATCTCTCAACCCGATCTCAAGGCGGCGTTGCAGCCTTTTGAGAAAATCCGGGCGGCTGTCGGCGATCGCATGGATATCATGGTTGAATTCCATTCCATGTGGCAGCTCTTGCCCGCGATGCAGATTGCCCGCGAGCTTGCACCCTTCAAGACCTTCTGGCATGAAGACCCGATCAAGATGGACAGTCTTGGCAGTCTCAAGCGTTATGCTGAAGCAAGCATTGCGCCGATCTGCGCCTCCGAGACTTTAGGAAGCCGCTGGGCGTTTCGTGATCTCCTCGAAACCGGTGTCGCTGGTGTTGTCATGCTCGATCTGAGCTGGTGCGGCGGCCTGTCGGAAGCGCGCAAAATCGCCTCCATGGCAGAAGCCTGGCATCTTCCGGTCGCACCGCATGATTGCACGGGGCCGGTGGTCCTTTGCGCTTCGACGCACCTGTCACTGAATGCACCGAATGCGCTCATTCAGGAAAGTGTTCGTGCATTTTACAAGACATGGTATCGCGATCTCGTCACGGCTTTGCCGGAAGTCAAGAACGGCATGATCACCGTTCCACCCGGCGCCGGATTAGGCATGGAACTGAATCCAGAACTGGACAAGGTTTATACCGTCGGCCGAAGAAAAACAGATCGATCTAATTTTTGAGGTTAGCGCGTTCTGAAGGCTGGACTCAACTCTGGACTGCTAATAATAGTACTATTGTTGTCAGGCATCCTGACAACATATGGCCAGTGGAAAACGGTCATACATTGGGAGGATATCTGTGCAAGACAAGCGTGAACTGAAAGCAACGGCGATACTGCCTGAGGACAGCCATTCAGCGGTTTTGATTGGCCGTGTGTGGTCGAAAGCCGAAAATGGCCCTTGTCCGGTATTGGTCAAAAATGGCCATGTGCACGATCTGTCCCGCTTGTCCGCTACGGTTTCCGGCCTTCTGGAGCGCAATTCGCTGATAGCTGAATTGAAAAATGCTGAGACCTTTCCAAAACTCGGCTCTATCGACGATTTTCTTTCCGGTGATCGGGGAGAGTTGCTTGCTCCCATAGACTTGCAATCCATCAAAGCAGCAGGCGTCACCTTTGCCGATAGCATGCTGGAACGTGTGATTGAAGAACAGGCCAAAGGCGACCCCTCCCGAGCCCGCGAGATTCGCGAACGCCTGGCTCCGGTCATTGGCGACAATTTGCGCGGTGTCGTTGCTGGCTCCGAGAAGGCAGCGGGGGTCAAAGCGCTTCTTCAGGAAATGGGGCTCTGGTCCCAATATCTGGAAGTTGGTATTGGACCGGATGCGGAAATCTTCACCAAATCCCAGCCGATGTCCGCTGTGGGATGCGGTGCAACTGTCGGCATCCTGCCCATTTCGCAATGGAACAATCCCGAACCCGAAGTCGTACTGGTTGTCACCTCTGATGGACGTATTGTCGGCGCAACTCTTGGCAATGACGTCAATCTTCGAGACGTGGAAGGGCGCTCAGCCCTCCTGCTGGGCAAAGCGAAGGATAATAATGCTTCCTGCGCTATCGGCCCGTTTATCCGACTGTTCGACAGCGAATTCACCATGGACGTATTGCGCAAGCTCAAGCTGTCGTTGACTGTGCACGGAGCTGATGGCTTTGAGATGACGGGTGAAAGCCCGATGGAGGCGATCAGCCGCGATCCTGAAAATCTCGCATCGCAGATGATGAACCGCAATCATCAGTATCCGGATGGAGCAGTACTGTTTCTTGGCACCATGTTCGCGCCCGTCAAGGACCGTCGCGGAGCCGGACAAGGTTTCACCCACGAAGTCGGCGACCGCGTGGAAATCTCCACGCCGAAGCTGGGCCGGCTCGTTAACTGGGTCGATCGCACCGACAAGTGTCCCGAATGGACATTTGGCATAAGGGCGCTGATCCAGAATCTGCAAGCGCGCAAGTTGCTCGATAAAGTCTGAGGGCGGGTAGATGACGAAAGCCATAGACTTCTTTTACAAGATACTTGGCGCAATCCTCGTCTTCCTCCTTGCCGGCATGGCTATTATGGTGTTCGTCAACGTGATTTTGCGCTACGCCGCAAATTCCGGACTGACTGTATCGGAAGAACTTGCGCGTTATTTCTTCGTCTGGGTGTCGTTTCTCGGCGCCGTCCTCACCTTTCGCGAAAATAGCCATTTGGGCATCGAGTCGCTCGTTGCCCGCTTTGGGCGGCGGGGACGCGTTACCTTTATGGCGCTCAGCTATCTGATCATCCTGCTGTGTTCCGGAATTTTCTTCTGGGGCACCTGGAAACAGTTCGACATCAACGCCAGCATGGTTGCCCCCGTTACCGGCCTTTCGATGATCTGGGTCTACGGTGTCGGCCTGTTCACGGGTGGCGCTATGTTCATCATTGCCGCCGAACGCTTTCTGCGCGCAGTCACCGGTCATCTGACCGATGAAGAAATTGCCACCTTTGCGGGCGAGCACTCGCTCGACCATCTGATGGAGTAGACGACATGACACTTCTAGTATTTGTCGGCTCGCTCCTCAGCGCCATGGCTATCGGTGTTCCGATCGCTTTCTCCCTAATGTTCTGCGGTGTCGTTCTCATGTGGTACATGGGGATGTTCAACACGCAGATCATCGCGCAGAACATGATTGCCGGCGTGGATTCCTTCACCCTTTTGGCAATCCCCTTTTTCATTCTGGCTGGCGAGCTTATGAATTCAGGCGGTTTGTCCCGCCGCATCATTGATTTCGCCATAGCTTGCGTCGGACATATTCGCGGTGGCCTCGGCGTCGTCGCCATCCTTGCCGCCATCATCATGGCCAGCGTATCTGGGTCGGCTGCTGCCGACACTGCGGCATTGGCAACCATCCTCGTCCCCATGATGGCGAAAGCAGGCTACAATATCCCGCGCTCTGCCGGACTGATGGCGGCGGGTGGCATCATCGCACCGGTCATCCCACCATCAATGGCAATGATCGTATTCGGTGTTGCGGCGAATGTATCCATTACGCAGCTTTTCATGGCTGGCATCGTGCCGGGTCTGATGATGGGTATCGCCCTTCTCCTCACCTGGCAGATCGTCGTCAGAAAAGACAACCTCAAAGTGCTTCCGAAGCAATCCGGTAAAGATCGGTTACAGGCCACCGGACGTGCACTATGGGCCCTGGGCATGCCGATCATCATTCTTGGCGGCATCCGTATGGGTGTCATGACACCGACAGAAGCCGCCGTGGTCGCCGCCGCCTATGCCCTTTTTGTTGGCATGTTCATCTACCGCGAACTGAGATTTGTTGATCTTTACGGCGTCTTTTTGCGGGCTGCCAAAACGACATCCGTCATCATGTTCCTTGTCGCTTCTGCACTGGTGTCGTCGTGGTTGATAACGGCAGCAAATATTCCGGCCGAAATCAGCGGTTACATCGCGCCACTGATCGACAGTCCAAGGCTGCTGATGTTTGCGATCATGATCCTCGTCCTGATTGTTGGAACCGCATTGGATCTGACCCCGACAATTCTGATCCTGACACCCGTCCTGATGCCGATTGTCAAACAAGCGGGGATCGATCCGGCCTATTTCGGTGTTCTTTTCATCATGAATACCAGCATAGGACTTATCACGCCTCCGGTCGGCGTTGTGCTGAATGTAGTAAGCGGCGTCTCTAAGGTGCCGCTTGGAAAGGTGGTCGCGGGCGTTACTCCATTCCTGATCTCGCAGGTGGTTGTGCTGTTCCTGCTGGTGCTGTTTCCAAAACTCGTACTGGTACCCATGAACTGGCTTCACTAGAGCGGATCCTGTTTTAACGGAATCGTTGGATCCGCTCTATCTATTTGTTTTTTCTGCATTTCTGAACGCAAAACCGTTTCACACTTTTGCTAGAAATGCTCTAGGTTTAACATCAACTCTGGGAGGAGAGTTCTATGAAGAAATTGATTATGCTGGCAACAACCGCCCTCATGGCGGGAGCGCTTACCGTACCTGCCTTCGCCGAATTTCAGGACCGCAACATCCGCGTTTCCAACGGCATTAACGAGGATCACCCCGTCGGAAACGGCATCAAGTCAATGAATGAATGCCTTGCTGAGAAGTCCGGCGGCAAGATGAAGATAACCGCGTTCTGGGGTGGAGCTCTGGGAGGCGATTTGCAGGCAACGCAAGCACTGCGTTCTGGTGTACAGGAAGGCGTTGTTACCTCATCATCTCCGCTCGTCGGGATAGTTCCCGCGCTAGGTGTTTTCGACCTGCCATTTCTCTTCGCAAATGATGAAGAGGCAGATGCTGTCGTCGACGGCCCCTTCGGCAAGATGATGGACGAAAAGCTTGCCGCCGTGGGTCTCGTCAATCTTGCCTATTGGGAAAACGGCTTCCGAAACCTTTCGAATTCAAAACACCCGGTCAATAAATGGGAAGATTTCAGCGGCATGAAAGTCCGCGTGATGCAGAACAATATCTTCCTCGATACATTCCAGAACTTCGGTGCCAATGCCACGCCTATGGCTTTCGGGGAAATCTTCTCGGCCTTGGAGACGAAGGCTATCGATGCTCAGGAAAACCCATACGTCACTATCGATACCTCAAAATTCTACGAAGTACAGAAATACGTAACAGAAACCAAACATGCCTATACGCCGTTTCTGTTTCTGTACTCGAAGCCGATCTTCGACACATACTCGCCGGAAGAACAAGCTGCGTTGCGTGAGTGCGCCATCGTGGGACGTGACGTAGAACGCAAGGTCATTCGTGAATTGAACCAGAAATCGCTCGAGAAGATCAAGGAAGCAGGTCTGGAAGTAAATACGCTTTCGCCAGAAGAGCATGCTCGCATGCTCGAGAAGTCCCAGCCGATCTATGCCAAATACAAATCTCAGATCGGCGATGATGTCATCGATGCGGTGCAAAAGCAGCTGAGCGAAATTCGCAAATAAATTTAATTGAACCATGTGAACAGGCCGCGCTCACCACGCGGCCTGTTTCATTTCATTCAAGCGGCTTTCCGGCGGCTGTTAACCCGTTCGGCCAGTTTGCGTGCACGCGCAAGACTATCCGCCTGTTCGGTACTGAAACGATCTTCTCCGATTTCCATGATCAGGAACGTATCGGGCAGGAAAGTTAGCTCATCGAAAATGTCTTCCCATGGAATATCGCCCCAACCAATCGGCAGATGCAGATCGCCAATTCCAAGCGCCGTTGCCTCGGCGGAATGATAAAACTTGGTCATCGTGTAAGGGCGACCAAAACTGTCATGAACATGCAGATGCCCGGTTACGGGAGCCATGGCACGAATTTGCGGACGCCAATCGATTCCGAGACGACTGCACTCAATATAAGCATGGCTGAAGTCGATCAGCCCACAGACGGAAGGATGGTTGACCGCAGCTACCGTTTCGGCAACCTGCGCCGGTGTCTGGCGGTACTCGGCATCGTTCATTGCGAAGATATTTTCCAGCGCGATGCGGACACCATAAGACTTTGCCAGTTCCGCCATTTCCGCCAGCGCATCCCGCTCCATCTCGTCGAGATCGGGAATGCGAGAAAGTGCAGGCATTGTCGCGTGACCGGAGTGATGAACGAGTACTTCCGCTCCCACACGGTCGCAGAGTTCCAGCATTGCCCTGACTACTGCCTTTTGACACTCAAGATGCTCGCGATCCATGAAATTGGAGACAATCTGTCCATGGACACTATAGCGGGTGTCAAACTGTCTGGTAATATTGACGAGGCGATCCACGCGCTGCGGAATGAGACGGCCACCCGAGATTATTTCCTCGCCATAGAGCGATAATTCCACAGCGTCCGAACCGAGTTCGACGATATTACGGATTGCGCCTTCAAGCGTGCTGAAATTGCCGTCACCCGTCGGGGTGCAAAAGCCAATCGCTGATATTATATTGTCAGAGGTCATGATGCTCGTCCTGTGAGACATGAAAAATGCGCGAACTGGATCTCCGGTTTCGCGCATTCCCTCTGGCACGATGCTATTTCAGGCGTATGACTATAAGAAACGATTTCTCGTCAATTGAGAGGAATTGCGTTTCCATCTTTGCCTGATAAGTGCCGGACAATTCGTCATACTTCGCAAAAATCGCGTCGAGCCTTTTGCGGAGGCACAAACGATCGGTGTCAGGCAAGGATGCAACCATTTTCGGAATCGAATGGCTATGCCAGAAAGCGTTGTCGCGGTTGTATCCGCCCGGTTCCAGTGTGAAGACTTCCTTGAGTATCTTCAAATCATGCGGGATGGAGAACGCATCCCGTGAATCCTCGTGACTGAAAAGGTAGTAAAAATTGTCGAAACCGCTCCACGTGATCGCGGACAGGCACATGGAGCACGGCTCATGAGTGGAAAGAAAGACCATGTCTTTCGTATCGGGGCGCCCACTCTCCGGCATTTCATAGAAGCGCTTCAATGTGTGCACTTCACCGTGCCAGAGCGGATTTTCGGTCTCGTTGTTGGTTTCAGCAAGAACAAGAGACAGATCCGACTTGCGCAACAGGGCCGCACCGAACACCTTGTTGCCTTCCGCCACACCTTGCTTAGTCAGCGGAATGATATCCTGCTCGATAACATCGATAAGCTTTTCAAGCAGTTTCAGTTCATCTATCTGCACAGTCCATTCCTCCCGGCATTGCAGATCGAGCGCCGGGCCGTTTCGGCCCGGCGCCTTATTGTTACTCCGCAAAGAATGCGAAGCGGATGACGAAAAGTGCGGCGACCAGCCAGGTGGCCAGATGCACGTCACGTGCCTTACCAGTGAAGGCTTTGAGGATCACATAGCTGATGAAACCGAAGGCGAGACCATTGGCGATCGAATAGGTGAAGGGGATAGCCAACGCCGTCAGCGCAGCCGGTGCAGCTTCCGTTACATCGTGCCACTCGATCTCTGTCAGTTCACGCATCATCAGGCAAGCGACGTAGATAAGAGCCGGTGCTGTCGCGTAAGCTGGAACCGAGCCTGCGAGCGGTGAAATGAACAGGGCCGCAAGAAACAGAAGTGCTACGACCAGTGCGGTCAGGCCCGTACGGCCACCCGCCTGAACGCCGGACGCGCTTTCGACATAAGCCGTCGTGGACGACGTACCCAGAAGCGAGCCCCCGAGAATTGCCGTACTGTCGGCAAACAGGGCGCGTCCGAGACGGTTCGGCTTGCCGGGTTCAATCAGACCACCACGCTTTGCCACGCCGATCAGCGTCCCTGTGGCGTCGAAAACCTCGACCAGCACGAAAACGAGAATGACATGCAGAATGCCGGTATGCAGAGCACCCATCACGTCGAGCTGAAGGAAGGTCGGAGCAAGACTTGGCGGTGCGGAAAAAACGCCACCGAACTGGCTGATGCCAAGCGCGATTGATGCCACCGTCACGATGAGAATACCAATGAGGATCGCACCGCGAACCTTGAGGGCGTCCAGCACCGCGATAATGAAGAAGCCCGCAATCGCCAAAAGCGGTCCCGCCTTCGTCAAATTGCCAAGGCTAACCAACGTCGCCTCATTACCGACGACTACGCCCGCGCTTTTCAAGCCGATCAAGGCCAGGAACATACCGATACCGGCTGCAATCGCGCTTCGCAGCGAATGTGGAATACCTTCAACCAGCCAGCGCCGTACACCTGTCACGGTCAGGATCAGGAAGATAATACCCGAAATAAAGACAGCACCAAGCGCCTGCTGCCAGGAGAAACCCATCGCTCCAACAACGGTAAAAGCGAAGAAGGCATTAAGGCCCATGCCCGGCGCCATGCCGATAGGCCAGTTTGCGACGAGCGCCATGATGATCGAGCCGAGAGCTGCCGCAAGGCAGGTGGCAACGAAAACGGCGTTTCGATCCATACCCGTGGTGGACAGAATATCCGGGTTTACGAAGATGATGTAAGACATCGTCAGGAAGGTCGTCACGCCGGCAATAATTTCCGTTCTCGCCGTAGTGCCGTGTTCCTGCAATTTGAACAGCTTTTCGAGCATCGTCCCTCCAAGGCAAAGCGCCCGTCAATTCAGCGCCTCAATTCGCGACAAATTACGACGCGCAACATTTTGCGCCTCGCAAATGTGTCGAGCTGAGGCAACCTATGCGATTGCCATAATGTTAGTTGCCGCTGCAGATTTGCAGGCGGACATGTTCCCCATACACCCATCGCGGACAAAAGCACAGTTCTGCCGTGTGAATGCCAGTTTGTTGACATGATTTAGTGTGGACTGAGATTTCACCGCGCGCCAGTCACTCATTTGCGGGAAATATTTGAAACAGATTCAAAAAAGATAATTTGCGAGAGCGGCTTGATAAGTTCTAACCGACTGTTTGGAATGAGCTTTGCAGGAGCAAAGCCGTTCCATACATGCCGAGAGCAAAAAATGTATGCGCGATAAGATTGAGCAACCGCACATTGCGCGCATTTGGCAGTTTGGACGCCGCCCAACCGATTCCCAGACCCGGCTGCAATAAAAACCATCCAGCCGATACGGTCAGTATGCCGAAAATCCAAACCGGCAAAAATACTGGATCAGAGAACCATTCCGCCCCACCATAAATGGCAAAGATGACACCATAAAGAATGCCGACTGCGTAATGCCCGATCCAGCCAAGGGCTACTTCATGCTTATAAGGTGCAGAACTGGAAATATCATCGTGGAAAATCCGTCCACGGCGAAGATGCCAAAACCAACGGCCTACCAGCCCCCAGTTTGGGCGCAACTGTCCGGGCATCGCAGCCAGCAAAAGCGCCCACAAATCCATTACTATGGTTGCGCCGATCCCGATCAGAATTCCGCGCCAGACAATGTCCATATTGAGTCTTCCTCTACATCATCGGGCGGCCAGATAAGCCTGAGACCGCCCGATGATGCAAGAGGTAGATTTATGTGCACTCCTGCATTCCAAATACTTACTGGCAATAACTTGGCGTGACAACATGGACCGGCAATAGAACCTTGCTATGAAATAGAAGCGATGAAGACCGGCATTCAACCGCAGCTACAACGGAAAGGCCGTATCTTCATCGCTTGCCCCCGCTAGTACAAGCTGACCGAAAATTGGGATTGGCGCAATTGCAATCTGTCCCAAAATGGTACGGATTATGTCTCATTAGCACTATGTGAGAGAAGAATGAACAAGCCCGGATTCAAGCGGTTACAGCGTGCCAACGAACTATATGAACCTGATTCAAACGCCTGGGACAAAGGAAATATTTAAATGAGCAATACATAAAACAAAAGCGCCGGGACTGGAGACCGACGCTTTGTTATTTTATTCGATTTTCACTTACGGTGCGATCTTTCGGGAGACACGCCATAAGTTATTACTTACCGAAAACGGCGCTCTGGATCTGCGAACGCGAAACACCGATGTCGGCAAGAAGATGGTCGTCCATTGCTCCGAGCTCACGGATGGCGCGGCGGCGGGATACGAACTGCTGTACTTTCTGACGAATGTTCATTTGCTTTCTCCTCGTTTGGATGATGGGTAAATAGGCGTTTGCCTAAATTTCCACCACGGATATGATTGCAAATGAGGCATGCGTTTTTGCTTGAGCTCCAAAGCTTGAAAAGGTCGAATTTACTTCTTCTTCAAGCAATGGCCTGCTTATAAACTTAAAACACAGAATTTCAGAAATGTCTTTTGCCAATAGGCTTCTAATCGATTAAGGGGAGCGACAGGAACGAACCCCTCTCCCCGTTTCTTTCGGACATCGTCATGTTGTATGGTATTTTTCTCGCGTTTGCGTCCTATGCGGCATTCGCTGTCAGCGATGCCTGCGTCAAGTTTCTCGACGGCACGCTATCCCCGTACGAGGTCGCGTTTTTTGGCGCTGTACTGGGTCTCCTGGCTATTCCCTTTACAAAGAAAGCAGATGACGTCTGGCTCGATATGTTTCGCACAACCAACATCCAGATGTGGTTATTGCGGACCGTAACCGCCGCAATGGGAACGATAGGCAGCGTTACCGCATTCACACACCTTTCCATGGCAGAAGCTTTCGCGCTCATTTTCCTCCTGCCCGCCTACGTGACGATACTTTCAGTATTTTTTTTGAAGGAGCAGGTCGGCTGGAGGCGATGGTCGGCGGTTCTGATCGGCTTCGTCGGTGTTCTGATCGTGCTCCGGCCCGGTTTCCGGGAACTCTCCATCGGCCATCTCGGGGCGCTTGCTGCTGGTATGGGCGGAGCGATGAGCATCATCATCTTCCGCGTCATGGGCAAGCATGAGAAGCGCATATCACTTTATACCAGCGGGTTGATCGGCCCCATTATCATTTGCGGCGTTCTGATGGCCCCGTCTTATGAGGCGCCCAATACAGAGCAATGGATTTATCTAGCAGGCTACGGCCTCCTGGCCGCGCTTGCCAATATCCTGTTGATGCTCGCAGCCCAGCGCGCGCCTGCGAGTGCCATCGCCTCCCCGCAATATAGTCAGATGATCTGGGCGATCCTTTTTGGATATTTTGTCTTTCACGACCATATAGATCTGCCAATGATGATCGGCATTGTTCTCATTACCATTTCGGGTCTCTTCACTTTCATTCGCGAAAGACAACGCGGTGTGGAGGGTCCTCCGGCTGTCGTTACGTCGGAGCCAACTCCAGCACTCGTTGAAGACAAGATGGAACAATCATGAAAGCGAATTGTGACCAAGTTCGTGCTTGTTTCCGGCGTTGCCTCCTCCTACCATACACGCAGCCCGCACCGGATCGACAACCAGCACTCCAATAGACGTGCCTAGGACATTGATCCGTCTCAACATATCGAAACGCTCCGAGCATTTTCCGATAACGATCTGTGTTTGAAGGCGTTCTGACGCGGGCGGAGGCATGAGAAGAATATTGTCAAAGGACTAGGAAAATGACCGATAAGCGGGCGATGTGGACCTATTACAAGGGCGAATGGCGCGAAGGAGACGTACGAATTCTCGGTGCAGCTTCGCAGGCGACGTGGCTCGGTTCGCTGGTATTTGATGGTGCACGCCTGTTTGAAGGTGTCACTCCGGATCTCGACCGTCATTGTGCACGGGCCAATGATTCAGCCCGTGCTTTGGGATTGGAGCCCACACTTTCTACCAACGATATCGAAACATTGGCGCGGGAAGGCCTGAAGAAATTCGCGCCGGGGATGGACGTCTATATCCGTCCCATGTATTGGGCAGAAGAAGGCGACACCAGCACTGTCGCACCCCTTGCATCCTCAACAGATTTTGCACTCTGCCTCGAAGCAATCCCTATGGTCGAGCCGAAGGGTTTTACCATCACCACGACATCGTTCCGCCGGCCATATCTGGAAGTCATGCCGGTCAATGCCAAAGCCGCCTGCCTTTATCCAAACAACGCGCGCATGCTGCGTGAGGCAAAGGCAAAAGGCTTTCACAATGCTCTGGTAACCGACGTTCTTGGCAATGTCGCAGAAACTGCAACTTCGAACGTTTTCATGGTCCGTGGCGGCGAGGTGTTCACACCTGCTCCCAATGGCACATTCCTCAATGGCATTACTCGCCAGCGCGTAATCAATCTGTTGCGTGCCGCGGGCATTACCGTCCATGAAACCGTTTTGAAAATTGAAGATTTCCGCCAGGCAGATGAAATCTTCTCCTCAGGCAACATGAGCAAAGTCGTGCCGATTATCGGTTTCGATGATCGCAAACTGGACTATGGACCGCTAACCAAACGGGCGCGTGCGCTTTACTGGGAATGGGCGCACGCCTGATATCAAAGCACAACAACTCCGGCCGCACGACCGGAGTTGTTCTTCATGGATCCGCAAACTGACTGCCTCATCATATGATTGAACATACGCCTCTTTTCATCGCAATCGCAGTCATTGCGGCATTTCTCGTCGGACTTTCGAAAGGTGGCCTGCCTTCCGTCGGCACTCTGGCGGTCCCCCTGATGGCATTGGTCATATCACCCGTTACCGCGGCTGCGCTTCTGCTCCCGATCTATGTCATCAGCGATATGTTTGGGCTGTATCTTTATCGCCATCACTTTTCCGCCCGCAATCTTGCGATCCTTACCCCGGCGGCAATTCTCGGTGTCGGTATCGGATGGATGTTCAGCGCGCACCTGTCGCCCACATTCATAGGGATGCTGGTCGGCTTGGTTGGCATCCTTTTCTGCTTCAACGCATGGTTCGGCGCACGTTATCGCAAGAAAGCACGAAAGGCAGATATTTCCGGCGGAGCGTTCTGGGGTGTACTTACCGGACTGACGAGCTTCGTCTCTCATTCCGGAGCTCCACCGTTTCAGATGTACGTATTGCCGCAGCACCTGTCGAAACTGGTCTTCGCCGGTACCTCGACCATTCTTTTCGCCATCGTCAACGCCGTTAAACTCGTTCCCTACTGGCAGCTGCAGCAGTTTTCAAATCTCGACACGTCGCTCGGTCTCTGGTTGGTTCCCGCCGCAATAGTCGGTACCTTTGTCGGCGCAAAACTGACTCGGATCATGCCGGACGGCCCGTTTTTCTTGTTGGTTCAGCTGACCTTGTTCTGCCTTTCTCTAAAGCTGATCGCCGACTGGATCGTGCCCTATTTCTTCGGTTGAATATACTCGGCCACCGCTTGCAACACCCCGCCCCTTCGGTCACGATGCATTAATCAAGCGCCTTTTGGGAGAGAGGGAGCGGGGATGGCTGATGCTGATGTTATTATCATTGGAGCAGGACTAGCGGGGCTTGTCGCTGCTCACGAACTGGCTGCGGCCGGACGTAAAGTCATTCTCCTGGAGCAGGAAGGCGAAAACTCCATCGGCGGACAGGCATTCTGGTCCCTTGGTGGACTGTTTATGGTCGACAGTCCCGAACAGCGTCGCCTTGGTATCAAGGACAACATTGATCTCGCGCGGCAGGATTGGTTCGGCTCGGCACAATTCGACCGCCCCGAAGACCATTGGCCAAAGCGCTGGGCGGAATCTTATCTGGCGTTTGCGGCCGGAGAAATGCGTTCCTGGCTTTACAGCTTAGGGATGCGCTGGTTTCCTGTTGTGGGCTGGGCAGAACGCGGTGGAGCGAAAGCAGATGGTCACGGCAATTCCGTACCGCGTTTCCACGTAACCTGGGGGACCGGACCTGCCGTTGTAGCGCCCTTCGAGCGTTCACTTCGTAAAGCAATCAGCAAAGGGCTCATAACCCTGAAATGCCGCCATCGGGTCAACGGCATCGCAACGACCGGTGGACAGGTCAGCGGTGTTTATGGAGAAGTGTTGGCGCCATCAACCGTGGAACGCGGGCAGTCTTCGTCACGCGATACCATTGGCGAATTTTCCTATCTTGCTGACTGTGTAATCGTTACATCCGGCGGCATAGGTGGTGATCCAGAAAAGGTCCGGCGAGCTTGGCCACGCGACAGGCTCGGCAATCCTCCGAAAGAAATGGTGTTGGGCGTTCCGGCTCATGTCGACGGGCGCGGCATCGATATTACGGTTGCTGCGGGCGGTCATGTCATCAATGCTGATCGTATGTGGCACTACACGGAAGGCCTACGAAACTGGAACCCCATCTGGCCGAACCATGGCATTCGCATCCTGCCGGGGCCGTCTTCCATGTGGTTCGATGCCAGGGGGAATCGTCTCCCCGCCCCCTATCTTCCGGGTTTCGACACGCTTGGAACCCTCAAGCATATTCTCTCGACCGGCTACGATTATTCCTGGTTTATTCTGACCGAGAAAATCATCCGCAAGGAATTCTCCCTGTCCGGATCGGAGCAAAACCCGGATCTCACTGGCAAAGATTGGAAGCTTTTGCTTAAAAGCCGCCTCGGCAAAGCGCCGCCTCCGCCGGTCAAGGCGTTTCTGGACAATGGAGCTGATTTCATTACAGCGGGAACGCTGGACGAGCTCGTTGCACGGATGAACAGTTTGACGGGAGAAAAGCTGCTCAAGCCTGACCATATTCGCGATCAGATCGAAGCGCGGGACCGCGAGATAATCAATCGCTATACCAAGGATGCCCAGGTAATGGCGATCCACAATGCCAGGGCCTATATCGGTGATCGTCTTACGCGCGCCGTTCCGTTGCACCCTCTGCTGGCACCTGCCAACGGCCCGCTCATTGCTGTCAAACTTCACATTCTGACGCGCAAGACACTTGGCGGGCTGCATACTGACTTGGACGCCCAGGTTCTCAATTCAGCTGGCGAAAAGGTGCCCGGCCTGTATGCCGCAGGAGAAGCCGCCGGGTTTGGCGGGGGCGGCTACCATGGATACAATGCCCTTGAAGGGACATTTCTCGGCGGCTGCATCTTTTCCGGGCGAGTGGCTGGTCGGGCAGCCGCGGCAGCGTCGCTGTAGCTTTCACCGCAACAGAGCAATCTAGGCCCTCACCGGCTGCATTCCATATATGAGTTTTTTATTTTTTGCCCCCTGGACTGCTCTCGAAACCCTATGCCGTGCGGCAACATAATGTCCCTGTATGAAATAGGGAGCCCTTTCGGGCAATTAGGCATGACTATGGATTTCGCCGTACTTGCAATCGGTATCGGCTTCTTCGCGCTTTTGTTCGGCTATTTGCGCATCTGCGAAAAACTTTGAGGCTGGCCATGCTGATCGAATACATCGCCGGCGCTTTGGTTGCTGTCTTCATAGCCGCCTATCTCCTTTATGCGCTTGTACGACCGGAACGGTTCTAAGCCGGTCTCCGACCGATTCCGCGTAACCGGCAGCAGGCCTCGGAAAAAATCATGACACTCAATGGATGGATTCAGATCCTCGTTTTCTGCGGGATCATCATTTTGCTCATCAAGCCGCTTGGCGGCTACATGACACGGGTTTTCAGCGGTGAACGGACTTTCCTTTCACCCATCTTGGTTCCAGCCGAGCGCGGGCTTTACCGCCTCGCAGGCACGAGGGAACGAGAAGAACAGCATTGGATGACCTACACTGTCTCCCTCTTGCTATTTAATCTGGCCGGATTTTTGCTGCTTTACATGCTGCAGCGATTTCAGGGCTCCTTGCCCTTCAATCCAATGGGGATGGGCAACGTACCGGCAGATCTCGCCTTTAATACCACCGCAAGTTTTGTCACCAATACCAACTGGCAGAACTATGGCGGCGAAAGTACCATGTCTTATTTGACGCAGATGGCGGGACTGACGGTACAGAACTTCGTCTCGGCAGCAACCGGCGTTGCCATCGCCATAGCGCTCATTCGAGCGCTCTCTCGCAAGTCATTGAAGACGCTTGGAAATTTCTGGGTCGACCTTACCCGGTGCACGCTCTACATCCTCCTCCCCTTGTGCATTTTCCTTACACTGGCTTTCGTCAGCCTTGGCGTACCGCAAACGATCGGCGCTTACGCCGAAGCTACGACGCTGGAAGGTGCCAGACAGGTGATAGCACTCGGGCCAGTTGCCTCGCAACTCGCCATCAAGATGCTTGGCACCAATGGCGGCGGCTTCTTCAACGCCAATTCCGCGCATCCTTTCGAAAACCCCGATGCCATCTCCAACCTGATCCAGATGGTTGCAATCTTCGCCATTGGCGCTTCCCTTACCAATGTCTTTGGACGAATGGTCGGCAATGAACGGCAAGGTTGGGCAATTTTCGCGGCGATGGGCATATTGTTCATCGTGGGCGTTGCAATCTGCTACTGGGCGGAGGCCGCGGGCAATCCCCTTATCCATGCGCTCGGAATTGACGGCGGCAATATGGAGGGCAAGGAAACACGTTTCGGCATCGCCATGTCCGCCCTCTTCGCGGTCGTTACAACCGCGGCATCATGCGGGGCAGTGATCGCTATGCACGACAGCATGACGGCGCTCGGTGGAATGATCCCCATGATCAATATGATGCTGGGAGAGATCATCATCGGCGGTGTCGGCGCCGGGTTCTACGGCATCGTCCTCTTCGTCGTCATCGCCATTTTCGTGGCCGGGCTGATGGTTGGACGCACTCCGGAATATCTCGGCAAGAAGATCGAAGCCAAGGAAGTAAAAATGGCGATGCTGGCCGTTCTCTGTCTTCCACTGTCAATCCTGGGCTTCACCGCCATCGCTTCTGTTCTTCCGACAGGTCTGGCCTCCATCGCCAACCCCGGCCCGCATGGTTTCTCGGAAATACTCTATGCCTATACATCAGGCACGGCCAACAACGGTTCAGCCTTTGGCGGTCTCTCCGGCAATACGCCCTGGTACAATATCACCATCGGTCTCGCCATGTTGATGGGCCGATTTCTCGTGATCGTTCCTGCCATGGCAATCGCCGGCTCGCTTGTCGCCAAAAAAGCTGCTCCGCAATCGGCTGGCACCTTCCCTACGACCGGACCGCTTTTCGTTGGCCTGCTGATCGGCGTCATTCTTGTAGTTGGTGGTCTGATCTTCTTTCCAGCGCTTGCGCTTGGCCCTGTTGCCGAGCACCTCGCCATGATCAACGGGCAGATGTTCTGATGCTGAAACCTTCAAGCTGCATTCTCTCGATCCTTCTGGCAACGACCGCCCTTCTTCTTGCGGTTCAGCTTGCCGGATTGATCTGAGCTTTCCAAACGGAAACGTAATTTTACTGGAGCCTCTGTTATGAGCCAGTCCAAATCCGCGAGCATTCTCGATGCCCGCATCCTTCTACCCGCCATTGGCGATGCTTTCCGCAAGCTCAATCCCAGGAGTCTTGCACGCAATCCGGTCATGTTCGTGGTTGCCGCGGTTTCACTACTCACGACGTTGCTTCTGCTGAAAGACGTGGCTGTAGGCAATCCCAATATCGGCTTTTCGTTCCAGATCGTCCTTTGGCTATGGTTCACGGTTTTGTTCGCCAATTTTGCCGAAGCCGTAGCCGAAGGACGAGGAAAGGCACAGGCGGATTCCCTGCGCCGGACAAGGACAGAAACGCAGGCGAAACTTTTGGATAGTCCGGAAAGCCAAAGCTGGAAGAATGTACCGGGAACCGGCTTGAAAGTCGGAGATGTCGTTCTGGTGGAATCCAATGACATTATTCCCTCCGACGGCGAAGTCATCGAAGGTGTGGCGTCCGTCAACGAAGCCGCCATCACCGGGGAATCCGCACCGGTCATCCGCGAGTCCGGCGGCGACCGCTCTGCCGTTACCGGTGGAACGCAGGTTCTGTCCGACTGGATCAAGGTTCGCATCACAGCCGCGCAAGGTTCAACCTTCATCGACAAGATGATCAGCCTTGTCGAAGGCGCCGAACGTCAGAAAACGCCGAACGAGATAGCGCTCAATATTCTGCTTGCGGGCATGACGCTGATATTTGTTCTGGCCGTTGTCACGATCCCAAGCTTTGCAACCTATGCAGGCGGCTATATTCCCGTCACTGTGCTGGTTGCACTCTTCGTCACCCTGATCCCAACCACGATCGGCGCTTTGCTTTCCGCGATTGGCATCGCAGGCATGGACCGGCTTGTGCGCTTCAATGTGCTCGCCATGTCCGGCCGTGCGGTTGAGGCCGCAGGTGACGTCGACACGCTTCTTCTCGACAAGACCGGCACAATTACGCTCGGCAACCGTCAGGCGACTGCCTTCGTACCTGTCAGCGGCGTATCCGAACAAGCTCTGGCCGACGCGGCTCAGCTGGCTTCGCTTGCCGATGAAACACCGGAAGGCCGCTCGATCGTCGTTCTTGCCAAGGAAAGATACGGTCTGCGTGGGCGCGACATGCAGAGCCTTCACGCTCATTTTGTACCATTCACAGCGCAAAGCCGCATGAGCGGAGTGGATGTTGAAGGTTCTATCGTTCGCAAAGGTGCGGTTGATGCGATGCTTGCCTATGTGGAGCGCAGCTGCCGCGTTGATCAAAGAATATTATCAGAACTGCAATCCATCGCTGACACAATCGCCAAGGCGGGCGGTACCCCGCTTGCTGTCGCCAAAGATGGCGCTCTTCTCGGCGTCGTGCACCTGAAGGACATTGTCAAAGGCGGCATCCGTGAACGCTTCGCGGAACTTCGCCGCATGGGTATCCGCACGGTCATGATTACCGGCGACAACCCGATGACTGCGGCGGCCATCGCCGCTGAAGCGGGTGTGGACGACTTTCTTGCGCAGGCAACGCCTGAAAACAAGCTGTCGCTGATCCGCGAGGAACAGGCGAAGGGCAAACTTGTGGCGATGTGCGGCGACGGGACCAACGATGCCCCTGCTCTTGCTCAGGCCGACGTCGGCGTGGCCATGAATACCGGCACGGTTGCCGCACGTGAAGCGGGCAATATGGTCGATCTTGACAGCGATCCAACCAAACTTATCGAAATTGTTGAGATCGGCAAGCAATTGCTGATGACCCGCGGAGCACTGACCACCTTCTCCATCGCGAACGACATCGCAAAATACTTTGCAATTATTCCTGCGATGTTTCTGGCCTTCTATCCTCAGTTGGGCGCGCTCAACATTATGGGATTGGCTACCCCACAGAGTGCCATTTTGTCGGCCATTATCTTCAACGCCTTGATCATTGTGGCCTTGATCCCGCTTTCGTTGAAGGGCGTCACCTATAAGCCGGTGGGCGCTGGGGCGCTCCTTTCGCGCAATCTTTTGATTTACGGACTGGGCGGCGTCGTCGTGCCGTTCATGGGTATCAAGGCCATCGATATGGCGATTACCGCCCTTGGCCTAGCATAAGGATAAGCATGATGCTCAAACAACTTCGTCCAGCTCTTGTCATGATCGTATCGCTTACGGTCATGACGGGTTTGCTCTACCCGCTCGGCATGACGGGTATCGCCCAGGCGATCTTTCCGGCCAAGGCTGGTGGCAGCCTGATCGAAAAAGATGGCTCTGTCATCGGCTCCGAATTGATCGGTCAGAATTTTACCGGTGATCGCTATTTTCACGGTCGCCCGTCTGCCGCAGGACAAAACGGTTATGATGCGGCCAGTTCTGGCGGTTCCAATCTCGGCCCGACCAACCCGAAGCTGATTGAGCGGGTTAAAGCCGACGCCACTGCTCTCGCACAAGACGAAGGGGCTACGCCTCCACCGATCGATCTCGTGACAACATCCGCAAGCGGTCTTGATCCGCATATTTCGCCTGAGGCGGCTTATTATCAGGTGCCCCGCGTTGCAAAGGCTCGCGGGATTGATGAAGCCGCATTACGCGGAATTGTCGAACAACAGGTTGAGGCTCGCGAACTTGGCTTCCTCGGTGAACCGGTGGTCAATGTTCTCAAGCTGAACCTTGTTCTGGACAGGACCCGCAGCAAGTAGAATAACTGGCGGCATGATTTGCCGCCCCTTCCTGTCAGGAGCTTTGTTTGGCATCGGACCCGCTTCGTTTCGGTGATAATAGACCCTCGCCGGATGCGCTGCTTGAACAGGCGGAACGCGAGACGCGTGGCCGCCTGAAGATATTTCTCGGGGCTGCGCCGGGCGTCGGTAAAACCTATGAAATGCTGATGTCGGGCCGCGCGCGCAAGGCTGACGGAATAGATGTTATCATCGGCGTTGTCGAAACGCACGGACGAGCGGAGACCGAGGCCCTGACTGCAGGGCTTGAAATCATTCCTCGCGCGCAAATGGTCTATCGCGGTCATCAACTTGAAGAAATGGATATTGATGCGGTACTGGCGCGCAAGCCGCAGCTGGTTCTTGTGGACGAGCTGGCACATACAAATGCGCCCGGCAGCAGACACCCCAAGCGTTACCAGGACGTTGAAGAAATTCTGGCGCGCGGTATCGACGTTTACACAACGCTCAATATTCAGCATGTCGAAAGCCTTAATGACGTTGTGGCGCAGATCACCCGTATTCGTGTGCGTGAAACTGTGCCCGACAGCATAATCGACCGTGCCGACGATATCGAACTGATTGATCTCACACCCGGAGATCTCATCAAACGTCTCAATGAAGGCAAGATCTACCTTCCCAAGACAGCGAAACGGGCGATCCGCAATTATTTTTCGCCCGGGAACCTGACAGCGCTGCGCGAATTGGCGCTGCGTCGCACAGCCCAACGTGTAGACGAACAACTGCTCAGCCACATGCGGGCTCATGCCATTGAAGGGCCATGGGCAGCTGGTGATCGCATATTGGTTGCCGTCGATGACAGTCCCCGCAGTATTTCGCTGGTTCGCTACGCCCGTCGGCTTGCAGATCGTCTTCGCGCTCCATGGGCGGCGATCCATATCGAAACCGCACGTTCTGCAGGGCTTGCCGACGGCGCAAAGGACAGACTTGCAACCGCGTTGAGACTTGCCGAACAGCTTGGCGGGGAAACAATCACCATTCCGGGCCAGTCGGTAGCCGAAGACATTGTTCGCTACGCTTCAGCCCACAACTTCACTCAGATCGTCGCCGGGAAGTCCATAAAGTCGCGTTGGCGCGAGTTGATTGAAGGCTCTATCGCACGCGAGCTTGTCCGACTGTCCGGTGCCATTGATATCCATATAACGGCCGGTGCCGAGCACGACACTGGGAGCGCCGGCCTCAAGATAAACACCGCCCAGCACAAGACAACACCCGATGTAACGCCCTATCTGATCGGCATGGCAATGACCGGCATAGCACTTGTTTCCGGGCTGTTGCTCGATCAGTTTTTGGATGTGCGCAGCATAGCGCTGGTATTCGTTGTTGGCGTTCTGGGTGTCGCAGTCACCCTCGGTCTCTGGCCTGCGCTTTTTGCATCCGTGGTCAGCGCATTCGCTTATAATTTCTTTTTTCTCTCACCACTCTACACGCTTTCGATCGCCGATCCCGAAAGTGTCGTAACGCTGGTTTTCTTTCTGTTTGTGAGCGTCATTGCCAGCAATCTGGCAAGCCGCGTCCAACGTCAGGCCGTAGCGGCGCGACAACGCGCACGCATGACGGAAGATCTATATCTGTTCAGTAAGAAGCTGGCGGGGACAGGCTCACTTGATGATGTGCTCTGGGCAACAGCATTTCAGATCGCATCAATGCTCAAGGTACGGGTCGTAATTTTACTTCCCGAAGGGAATGGCATTGCAGTCAGAGGCGGCTACCCGCCGGATGACACACTCGACGATGCCGATATCGCTGCTGCGCATTGGACCTGGGAGCATGACTTGCCGGCAGGTCGCGGCGCCAATACGCTGCCGGGCGCAAAACGGCTCTACCTGCCTCTGAAAACTGCACGAACTTCGGTTGGCGTCATCGGCCTCGATAATGATCGTACCGGACCGATCCTCACGCCTGAGCAACAGCGCCTCTTTGAAGCTCTGGCTGATCAGGCAGCGATTGCCATCGAACGCGTTCAGCTTGTCGGCGATGTGGAGCGCGCAAAACTGACCGTTGAGGCCGACAAGCTGCGCTCGGCTTTACTAACCTCGATCTCGCATGATCTGAAGACCCCCTTGGCGGCTATTCTGGGAGCGGCCACGACCCTGCGCGACTATTCCGCATCATTGCCGGACGCCGACCGGTCAGAGCTTGTTGCAACCGTCGTGGATCAATCTGAGCGCCTGAACCGCTTCATCGCCAACCTCCTTGATATGACCCGCATCGAAGCCGGTGCGATGAAGCCTAATCTCTCGCTTCATTTTGTTGGAGACCTGATCGGGGCTGCACTCAATCGTGCATCCCGGATACTCGCCTGCCATCAAATCAACGTCGCGGTTCCAGTCAATCTGCCGATGGTCCACCTTGACGCCGTCCTGTTTGAGCAGGCTTTATTCAATCTGTTCGACAACGCCGCAAAATACGCTCCGGAGAATTCGCCCATCACGGTTAAAGCTCACGCGGATACCTCTAACATAACGCTGGAAATATCAGACCGCGGCCCAGGGATTCCTCCTGACGATCTGGAGCATGTGTTCGATACGTTCTATCGTGTGCGTAAAGGCGACCATGTGCAGGCCGGTACCGGGCTTGGTCTTCCTATCGCCCGCGGTTTCATCGAAGCGATGGGGGGCTCCATCCGGGCAGGCAATCAACATGAAGGTACCGGTGCTGTATTTACGGTCACCTTGCCCGTTCCCGCTGATGAAGTTGACAGGAATTCATGAACGATCCGAAGCTCAAGATTCTAGTTGTCGATGACGAACCAGCCATCCGCAGACTACTGCGGGTCGGACTGACAACCGAAGGCTATAACGTTGTAGAGGCTGCAAATGGCAGCGAAGCTGACGAACATATTGCAACGGAAAAGCCTGACATAGTGCTACTCGATTTAGGCCTCCCCGATACCGACGGCCATGCGCTGCTGCAACGCTGGAGACAGAACGGCATAACCTTGCCCATTCTCATACTCTCGAGCCGCACTGATGAAGCTGGGATCGTTCGCGCCCTTGAAGAAGGCGCAGATGATTACATCCCGAAACCTTTCGGCATGAAGGAGCTTGCTGCTCGTCTTCGGGTCGCTTTGCGGCATCGGCTGCAACAGCAGGGACAAAAGCCGCTTTTCCAGAGTGACGGCCTGACAGTCGATCTCGTCCGCCGCATTGTAAAACTGAACGGCGAAGAAATTAAGCTGTCGCCAAAGGAATATGATATCCTACGCCTGCTCGTGCAGCATGCGGGGAAGGTGCTGACGCACCATTTCATTTTGAGCCAGGTATGGGGACCGGCGGCTGACGTGCAATATCTCCGCATTTACGTTCGTCAGCTACGGCAGAAGATTGAAAAATCGCCGGATCAGCCGCATTATATCCTAACCGAAACAGGCGTCGGCTACAGACTCCGCGAAGCCGATCCAGCTCTGTGAGTCAACCGGAACCAAGACTTCGCGAACGCGTTGTTTGACAAGCAGCTAAGGTGACGGAGGCGAACGTGGTCGAATTGGTCAACAATATCGAGAATTTAGAATTTATCATCGCCAAAGCTCGGGAATATGATGTTCAGGTTCCCGCTACCGATGAAGACTCCGGATCCAACGCCAGCGATGACAACGAAGTTGATATTCTTGATGCGTCACTGACCAATCCCACTCGCAAGGAACTTTTTGCCGCTATCCGTTCTCTGAATATAGATGAACGGCAGGAACTGCTGGCACTGATGTGGGTAGGACGTGGCGATTTCAGCGCCGACGAATGGGACGAAGCCCTATCAACCGCAGCCGACCGCGACAATGGCAGAGAAGCTAAGTATCTTATCGGCACACCGCTTCTCGGAGATTATCTCGAGGAAGGACTGGCCGCTTTGGGCGTCGAGATTGAGGCTTACGATAATGAATAAGAAAAATTGATGCTTCCATGCAGCCTTCTGTTTTGACGCTGCAATGTCCGGGTATTAGTGTCAGAAAACAAACCGGGTCCGCTTGAAACGACCTGGAACATCACGCGCGACGGAGGACGGCACGATGCTTCAGAAAAACCTCATCCAGAAAACAGACTTCTATATCGACGGTGCATGGCGCGCTCCGGTAGAAGCGAAGTCGATCGAGGTCATTAATCCCGCCAATGAGAAGCCTTATGCCGTCATTTCTGCGGGGTCAGCGAAGGATATCGACGTGGCGGTCGCAGCCGCGCGCAAGGCATTTCCGTCGTGGAGCGAAACTTCCGCTGCTGAGCGCATCGGTTATATTCGGCGGCTCGTGGAAATCTACGAAGCCCGTCTCGATGAGATGGCGAAAGCAATCTCGCTTGAAATGGGGGCTCCAATCACGCTCGCCCGGGAATCGCAGGCTGCGGCAGGCCTTTCGCATACCAAAGCCTTCATCGCTGCATTCGAGAATTTTGAGTTCGAAGAGCTTCTTTCTCCCAAATATCCGAACCAGACCATCGTGCGCGAACCGATTGGCGTTTGTGGCCTCATTACGCCCTGGAACTGGCCAATGAACCAGATCGCGCTGAAAGTTATCCCTGCGCTAGCTGTCGGCTGCACTGTCGTACTAAAACCGTCCGAAATCGCACCAATGTCGGCCATGCTCTTTGCCGAATTTGTGGATGAGGCCGGTTTTCCACAAGGCGTGTTCAATCTCGTCAATGGTGAAGGTGCTGTCGTTGGCGAAGCGCTGTCGCAGCATCCAGATGTCGATATGATATCGTTCACCGGCTCGACGCGCGCGGGCACGGCGGTTTCTCGAGCTGCCGCAGCAACGGTGAAGCGGGTTTCGCTCGAACTCGGCGGCAAGTCGCCGAACATTGTTTTCGCCGATGCCGACCTCGAAAAGACCATTGCTCGTAGCCTTGCCCATTGTTTCGAAAATACCGGCCAGTCCTGCAATGCGCCGACCCGCATGCTGGTCGAACGCTCGATTTATGACAAAGCGGTCGAACTCGCCAAGCAGGTGGCAGAAGGCACGAAGGTTGGTGACCCGGCGGAAGAAGGGGATCATATCGGCCCGCTTTCCTCTTCGATCCAGTTCGAAAAGGTGCAGAAACTGATCCAGAAAGGCATCGACGAAGGTGCGCGGCTGGTGGCAGGCGGAACGGGGCGTCCTGAGGGATTTACCGAAGGGGATTTTGTCAAGCCGACCGTCTTTGCCGATGTGAACAACGACATGACGATTGCCCGCGAAGAAATCTTCGGACCGGTGCTGGCCATGATCCCGTTCGATACGGAAGAAGAAGCGGTCGCCATTGCCAACGATACGCCTTACGGACTTGCAGCCTATATCCAGACGGGCAGCCCGGAGCGGGCAAAACGCGTTGCTCGCAAGTTGCGCGCTGGCATGGTGCAGATCAATGGCACGTCACGTGCGCCAGGCAGCCCGTTCGGCGGCTACAAGCAATCGGGCAATGGTCGCGAGGGCGGCAAGTGGGGCCTGGAAGACTTCATGGAAGTGAAACTGATCAGCGGATGACCTTACCAAACAAAAAAGCGCCGCTTAGCGGCGCTTTTTTGTTTTGCACTACAGATCAAGCTTGCTTGATAACGCGGACTCGTTGCTCCCCACCAATATTTATGAATTGCGTGGAAGGTGGTATCTTGTGGACGTCATGCGTGCCGAAACTTTCTGGATAAAACGCATAGCCATCAGGTGCTTGAGGCGGATTTGTATCGTTAATCAGCCGCCCTCCCGCCAGTTCCGTCATCGGATCAGGAATGGCCGAAATCAGCCGACGGGTATAAGGATGGGTTGGGTTCGAGAAAATCCGATCCCACGGACCACTTTCAACAATCTGCCCGAAATACATGACCGCCACGCGGTCGCTCATATGCTCGACGACGCTCAGATCATGGCTGATCATGATATAGGAAAGGCCAAGCCGCTCTTTCAGTTCCAAAAGCAGATTGATAATCTGTGCCCGGATCGAGACATCAAGGGCTGAAACAGGTTCATCAAGCACG
Source organism: Hyphomicrobiales bacterium (assembly GCA_900470195.1). Lineage (GTDB taxonomy): Bacteria > Pseudomonadota > Alphaproteobacteria > Rhizobiales > Rhizobiaceae > Brucella. The sequence goes on from UEIJ01000023.1 coordinate 206,637, forward strand.
ATGACCTTCGGATTGAGCAGCAAGGCGCGAGCGATCCCAATGCGCTGGCGCTGGCCGCCGGAGAATTCGTGCGGAAAGCGCTTTGCCTGCTCGGGCTTTAGGCCGACGAGGCGCAGAATCTCTTCAATGCGACCATCGACTTCGCTACGCGATTTCACACCGTGAAGTCGCAAAGGGGCCGCGAGCGACGTGTAGACCGTCTGGCGAGGGTTGAGCGAAGCGAATGGGTCTTGAAAAACCATCTGCGCCATCTTTGATCGTTCCAGGCGCGAGGGTTCGTTCTTGCCGGTGATCGGACGTCCTTCGAAATAAATCTGGCCACTGGTTGGTTTCTGCAAACCGACTATGGAGAGTGCAAGTGTGGACTTACCGCAACCAGACTCCCCCACAATCGAAAGGCACTCGCCTTTGTTAAGCGTCAGGCTGAGGTTGTTGACGGCACGCAGTAGCTGCTTGGACCGGCTGAAAATTCCGCCGCTCACCGGGAAGTAAACGCAGATATCATCAATGCGAACCAAAGGTTCTGCCAGTTCGGGTGAATGCATATCATTCATGATGGAAACACCTCACCACACCGGCATCCTCGAGCGACGTCCAGCCCGGCTTTTGCGCGCGGCAAATCTCGGTCGCACGCGTGCAACGCGGTTCAAATCGGCACCCTTTTGGAAAAGCGGAAATCGATGGCACGACGCCTTCGATTTCCTGAAGCCGTAACTGGCCTTCCTTCTGGCGGGAACCAAGCTGCGGCAGGGACGCCAGAAGACCATGCGCATAAGGATGCGCCGGATGATGAAAAAGGCCCGCCGTTACACGCTCCTCCACCAGATGACCGGCATACATGACACCCACGCGGCGGCACATTTTTGCAATGACACCCAGATCGTGGCTGATCATGAGTACGGACGTTCCTCGCGCCGCACAGAGTTCCTGCATGAGGCGCAGAATTTCCGCCTGAACAGTGACGTCAAGCGCCGTTGTGGGTTCGTCTGCGATCAGCAGATCGGGATCGCACGCAAGAGCGATGGCGATCATCACACGCTGGCGCATACCGCCAGACATCTGATGGGGGTAGTTCTTCACGCGCTGTTCCGGCGCGGGCACCTGAACGCTGGCAAGCGCTTCAACCGCCTTGCGTTCCGCCTCGTGCCAGGTTGCGCCCTGATGCAGTACGAACATCTCGGCAATCTGGCGCCCGACAGGGGACAGCGGATTGAGTGCGGTCATCGGCTCCTGAAAAATCATCGCTATACGATTGCCGCGCAGCTTTCGCATTTCACGTGACGACATTGATCGCAGGTCCTGCCCTTTGAAGCGTATCGCACCTCCGGTAATCGACAGCGGCTTGCGCAGCAACCCGATCATGGACAGCGCGGTAATGCTCTTTCCGCAGCCGGACTCGCCGACCAGACCAAAGGTCTCACCGGCGGCGATTCTGAACGATACGTCCTCGACCACATTATGCTTGCTCGAACCGGAGACAATATCGATCCGGAGGTTTTCGACTTCAAGAAGTGCTTCTTCGCTCATACCTTGCGCGTCCTCATATGCGGGTCGAGCCAGTCACGAAGACCGTCACCGAACAGATTGAGGCCAAGCACCGTGAGGAAGATGGCTAAGCCCGGAAATACAGCGGCCCAAGGCGCATTCACGATGAGTTCACGTGCATCGGTGAGCATGTTGCCCCAGCTTGGATCGGGAGGGCTGATACCGAGGCCAAGATAGGAAAGAGCAGCTTCCGCGAGGATAGCATCGCCCATTCCAAGAGTGCCGATAACAAGGATCGGCCCGATCATGTTCGGTACAATCTGCGTGATCATGATGCGCACATCGCTATAACCGAGCATCTTGGCTGCCTGAATATATCCCTGCTTCTTAAGTGAAAGGGTCGAGCTGCGCGCAATGCGGCAGGTCCAGGACCAGTTTGTAAGGCCAAGTGCAAGCAGAAGGCTCGGCAGACCAGGACCAAGAACAGCCATGATCGCCAACGCAAAAATGAGCGACGGTATTGCCAGCATCAAATTGGTGAGACCGTTGACAAAATCATCCCACCATCCGCCGAAATAACCGGCGGAAATGCCAAAACAGAGACCAATGACAGTGTTGATGCACTGCGAGACAACGCCGACAGTCAGAGACACCTGCGCGCCGTAAAGAATGCGCGAATAAACATCGCGGCCTTGCGCATCGGTGCCAAACCAGAACTGTGCGTCGGGCGGCAATTCGGCATTCATCAAATCGGCATCAAGGACGGGGTTATAATGCGCCAGCAGTGGTGCGAGAACAGCCGCTACCACGATAACGACGCATATGAACCCACCAAATACGAGATTGAAACGCAGCTTCATGGGGCCTACTCGTGGCTTATACGCGGATCGATGACCGCATAGAGAATGTCAACGATCGTATTGATGACCAGAAACCATAATACGATTACGAGAATTGCCCCCTGTACGACCGGAATATCGCGCAGCGAAACGCTATCGATTAACAAGGAACCGAGACCCGGCCAGGAGAACAGTTTCTCTACCACCACAGCCTGTCCCATCATCGATCCGAACTGCAAGCCGATGGTTGTGATAATCAGCACCAGCGCATTGCGCATGACATGCCATTTCACCAGCCGAAAGCTGCTCATGCCTTTGGAACGCGCCGTGCGGATGAAATCGGCACCCATCACTTCAAGCACGGCTGCACGCGTTGTTCGGGCCAACAATGCCAGGGGCGCTACACCCAGAGTAAGCGCCGGAAGTATGATGTTTCTGATGCCGCCATCGCCATAGCCGAAGCTCGGTAACCATCCGAGTGTCAGCGCAAAGAGATACATGGCGAGCAAGCCCAACCAGAATTGCGGCAAAGAAAGGCCCGAAACCGCTCCTATCATGGTCACGCTGTCGAGAACACTTCCGGGTTTCAGCGCGGCAAGAAATCCTAGCGGCACGCCAATCAGAATAGCAAATCCCATGGCCGCAAAAGCGAGCTTCAGCGTGGGCCACATGCGCTCCTGAATAAGCGAAACCACCGGTTGCCTCGATCGATAGGAAGTCCCGAGATCGAACTGCGCCAACTGAACCAGATAATTACCGAAACGCACGTGAACAGGCTTGTCGAGGCCGAATTCCTGGGTGATCTTTTCGACCATCTTCGGATCGTTCATACCCTTGCCATTGGCAATAAGGCCGGAAGCTATACTGCCGGGGACCACGCTGAAAATGACGAAAATCAACAATGACACCGCGACGACCGTCGGTATCATCTGCAGGACGCGCCGGAGAATAAAATAGAGCACACGGTCCTCCTTTCGGATCAGCGTTTATCACGCTGGAGCAAAGGGGATCAGGGGCCCGCCCGGTGACGAGCGGGCCGATCCAGATCAGCCGGAATTAACGACCGGAGGGAACCGTGTCGTCTACCCACAACTTTTCATAGGACTGAACTGCGAGCTCCGCCGAGTTCGGCTGCAAGCCATGGAGCCATGGCTGATGTGCCATCACAGCCTTGTTGTAGTTGAAGAACCAGACCGGCGCTTCTTCCTGCAACAGATTGTTGGCCTTCTTCAGAAGCTCATTCTTCTCTTCTTCGGATTTCGCCAGTTTGGCCTGATCGACAATCTTGTCAAACTCCGCATTGGAGAATTTCTGATAGTTACACGCGGATTGCGGTGTTGTGGAGTAGAAACACTGCATCGCGGTCAGTGCATCCGGGCCGCTTTCCAGTGACCACATATAGGCCTGGAAATTGCCGGCCGGAACCACATCCGCAAGCACCGACGCTTCAACCGGCTTTGCCTTCACCTTGATGCCGACTTTTGCCAGCATCGGGATAATTGCCTGAACGATAGTCAAGCCCCAGCTCTCGTTCTGCGTTGCGGTCAATTCGAACTCGAAACCGTCGGGATAACCGGCTTCGGCAAGCAAAGCTTTCGCTTTTTCGGGATCATATGGATAAGGCTTCGCGTCCTTGTCAAAGGCAGGCGATGAATTTGGCAGCCAGCCAACCGCGCGATACGCCTTGTCCTTCACCAGACGCTTGATGATGAGATCGCTATCGATGGCGTAGTTGATTGCCTGACGGACGCGCTTGTCCTGGAACGGCTTGAAATCCGGATTGAAGCCGACGGCGCGCGTATAAACTTCCGCCACCTCGACCATGTTTTTCGCGAGTTCCGGGTCGGCTAGATAGGCAGTGTATTGCGCGGGGCCAAGCACCGCGACATCGATTTCCTTGTTGCGGAATGCAACGTCGCGCGCGGCCGCATCACCCATGATCATGATGTTGATCTTGTCGGCGTAAGGCTTGCCCTTCTCGTAGTACTTGTCCCACTTCTCTACAGTCAGGCGGGAGCCGGGAACATATTCGGCAAACTTATAGGGTCCGAGACCGATCGGGTGACGCTGGAACTCCTCACTGTCGCCCTCGCCCGCAGGATAGATCGCGGTGTTGTTGCGCATGAACTGGAAGCCCGGATCGATTGGCTGCTTCAACGTAATTTCAAGCGTATGGTCGTCAATCTTCTTCAGACCGGAAATCTCCTTGGCCTTGCCCTGCGTGTATTCCTCAGCGCCCTTGATTTCCGCGATATAGCGTGCCGGTGGGAACGCTTTTTTCGGATCCATTATCCGCGTATAGCTCCAGATGATGTCATCAGCCGTCAACGGCTTGCCATTGTGGAAAAATGCATCCTGACGAAGCTTGTAGGTATAGACGAGCCTGTCATCGGACACTGTTACGTCGGTTGCCAGACCAAGCACCGGTTTGTTTAGATCAGCATCCCAATCATAGAGCGTCCGGTGAATAGCTTTGGCGTAGAATTCGTCCTGCGTGGCAGGCGACGCCTGAATATCGAGCGTCGAGAAGCTGTCGCCGTAAGGCGCGACGAAATTGATAACGCCTCCTGAACGCGGTTCGTCCGCAGCATACGCCGCCGTTCCGGCCAACAGAGCCGCAGACAACGCCGCCAGCAATGCAAATTTTCTCATATTGTTCCCCTTCATAAGTGTCATTCTTGCGATTCAGATGAACCGTTCGTTCGGACAGCTCCGCCGAAACGTCGCTTCCCGAAATTGGCCCGAAGCGTTTGCGCTTCAATTCTTTTGAGTGCCTGCGAACGCGCAAGCATTTGTGTCACGACCGCTCGAACACGACCTCCCCGTCACGCAGAGTAAGAACACAGTGCGTGTCGTCGAGAATTTCTTCAGGCTTTGCCGTGAGCATGTTGCGCGAGAAAACTGCAATATCGGCAACCTGTCCAGGTACAAGCTTGCCCTTCACATTCTCCAACTTCTGAGAGAATGCTCCAAACTCGGTGTAAACCTGAAGAGCCTCTTCGATGGTTACGCACTCGCGGGCATCCATCACCGTCCCCTTGCCCGTTTTGCGGGTCAGCATCGAATAGATGTTCGGGTAAGGATTCGGGTGACAAACCGGTGAATCGCTGCCGGTCGCCGGCTTGAAACCGAGATCTTTCCAGGTTTTCAGCGGGTAGCTTGAAAGGGCGCGTTCCTCGCCAAGGACGGAAATGTAGGCATCGCCGAAATCGTAGATAAAGACCTGCTGCGGGCACGGATAAATGCCAACCTTCTTCATCCGCTCGTGCTGCGCTGGCGTGGAAAAGCCACAATGCTCGATACGATGGCGACGATCGGGATCAGGATAAGCAGCGAGGGCCTTTTCATAGGCCGTGATCAGCTGGCCGATTGCTGCATCGCCAATTGCATGGCATGCGAGCTGATAGCCCTTTTTATGGAGATCCAACACCAGCGCTTCCAATTCCGCGTCCGGCAATATCTGGACGCCGATATTATTGTCGTCACCGAGGTAGGGCTTGCTCATCCATGCAGTTCGGCCCCCTGCCGAGCCGTCCAGGAAAATCTTGACGGCGCCGACCGTCAGCATGTCGTCACCGACTCCGGAAACAAGCCCTGCTTTATAGCATTCCTCGACGATAGAGGGGCCCGGGTCGCCAAGCAGTACGAGCCAGGTGCGCACCGGCAAACGCTTATTCAGTTTGGCGAGGTTATAGGCTCGAATTTCATCGAAGCCCGCAACCTGACCTACAGCCGCATCCATGACGCTGGTAATACCATAGGAAAGAAGCAGATCGCCGGCAGCTTCAATGGCTTCGATCATCTCTTCCGTCGTAGACTTGGGGATTGCTTTGCGAACGACTCCCTGAGCATTTTCTGCGACCATTCCGGTCAGCACGCCATTTTTCTGCTCGATCAACCCACCTTCCGGTACCGGCGAGTTTTCATCGATACCCGCCAGTTCAAATGCCTTCGAATTGAAGATCGATACGTGGCCACAAGCACGTACAAGCATGACCGGATTGTTTGGAGCGACCGCGTCAAGCTCCGACTTATGGGGATGGCGACCGACATCGAGCTTGGTCTGGTCATAGCCGCGTGCTTTGATCCATGTTCCGGGAGGCGCAGAAGCAGCTTTCTCGCGAATGGCGTCCAGCAGGCTTTGCAATGTCGGTGCCGCCTGCGGTGTCGCATCGATCCACTTGAGTGTAAGCCCGACCGAAATAAGATGCAGATGGGCGTCATTTAATCCCGGCGTCGCGAAGCGGCCTTTCAGGTCAATCAAACGGGTTTTGTCGCCCTTCAAGGACCATATCTGGTCCGTCGTACCTGTCGCAAGCACCTTGCCTTGCCAGATGGCCAGGGCTTCGACCGTGCCCTCTTCGTATCCACACCAGATCGTACCGTTATAAACTATGGTATCGGCACACAATTCGGGCATTACAGGCATTTCAGCGATCCCCCTCCCTAAGTCACGCTTATATAAGTGGAGGAGAGATTTCCATTGATGCTTTGACCGATCAAGCCGTGGATTTGTTAAATTTATAGGGGGAAAATTGTTCAAAATGACAAGCTTACGGTCATTTTGCCGAAATTTTTGCAAAGACGAGCCATATTTGCAGGTCAAATCGGCACTCATTGCTTGCCAAATTGATATGGGTCGCCTCTGCCCTGTCAAAAATCACAGCTTCAAAATGCCCGCAAACACGCAAATGATAGACAGCATCGCTCATTAGAGCATTACGATCTCAAAAATCGGATTAACCACATACCCCCGACCCATTCCTTGGCGACTGACGAGACTAGTACCATTGGCCGTTAAGGGATGGGCAAATGGGGCGTCTCGGTTCACAAAACGCCCTGAAAACGACCGTCAATCGGTCAATATGCCGACCCTGGTGTGCGTTCTGCCAATTGTTCGGGTGTCAGCAAATCCGCGTGATGGACGCGTGCGACATCAGGATGCGACCGGAGGCGACTTTTGAGGTTATTTGCACCTACCTCACGGAAAATCGGATTGAGCGCATCTACAGTTACGCCGCGTTCCTTGGTTTTCAACTCCTCTGGTAAATCGATAACCGGAATGGTCGCATCATATCGAGCGCCAAGGAAAAAAGCGACAGAGAAGCGCTCCACGCCCGCTGGAGGCGCGACGACGCCGTGTACATCCGCCCGCACGAATCCATTCGTGGCAAGTTCAAGCAACTCCCCGGTATTAATGACGAAGGTACCAGGCACGGGAGGCGCATCGATCCACGCGCCGTCTTCGCGCTGAACGCGCAAACCGGGAACGACATCCTGCAGGAGAACGGTAACGAAACCGCCATCCTTATGGGCGCCTACGCCTTGTTCGCTTTCCGCCACATCGCGGCCCGGATAACGAATGATCTTCAAGAGTTGAGACGGATGCGGTTCATAAATCTGGGCGAAAAAATCTTCCGGCTGCCCCAAGGCAGCAGCGATGGCTTTCAGAATATCGATGCCAACGCGGGTCACCTCGGACTGGTAGGCGAGCAGCAATGGTTTGAGTTCAGGCAACGCTTCCGGCCATTGGTTCGGACCGATTAGACGCTTCCATGCCGGACTGTCCGGACCTATTTTAGCGGGCTCCGATTCCGTATTGATATCAAGCTGTTCACGCCAATCCTGCTGGCCGCGCGTGCGTTCAAAACCAGCCCGATTGTAACCGCGAAAATGGGGCGACTTCACCATTTCGATCTTCAGCTTTTCTTCCGCAGGAAGTGCGAAGAACTTCTTCGCCGTTGCAACCACGTCTTTGACAAGTTTGGGATCGACCCCGTGCCCGGTGAGATAAAAAAAGCCATGATCATGAAGCGTGTGGCGTAATTCCTCGATGAAATTCCCACGCTCTTCGATGCTTCCATTGAAACGGGACAGATCAAGCAAAGGCAGGTTGATGGGCGTGGTGTGTATGGTCATTGGAACCTCCTGAAAAATTCTTAGCGCGCGCGACGGCTGCGAGCGACACGGTGATTGACGAAACGAGCGGCGTGGTCGCCCGCGATCTGAATGGATTGCACGATTGCAACCAGAATGATGACAACGGCAATCATCACCTCCGGCATGAAGCGTTGATATCCGAACCGAATTCCGAGGTCGCCCAGCCCGCCCCCGCCAACTGTTCCTGCCATCGCCGAGTATCCGACAAGGCTGACAAGAGTAACCGTTTGCCCCGCAATGATACCAGGCAGTGCCTCGGGCAGCAGCACCTTGAAGATGATCTGCATGGGCGTCGCACCCATGCTTTCCGCAGCCTCGATCAAACTTTGGTCCACTTCACGCATCGCCGTTTCCGCTAGTCGCGCGTAGAGGGGCGTGATTGCCACTGTGAGAGGAACGATAGCCGCGTAGGTGCCAACCGTGGTTCCGGCAATCAGGCGCGTCAGGGGAATCATCGCCACCATCAGGATTATGAACGGTGTGGATCGAACGAGATTGACGACAGTGCCCGCAATGCGATTGAAAGCTGGCCTTTCGAGAAACTGGCCGGGGCTGGTCACAATCAGGGCAATGCCGAGCGGCAGGCCGATCAAAGTGGACAGAATAGCAGATGCAGCCACCATAATGGCCGTCTGCCTCAGCGATTCAAGCAAGAGCCCGACGAGCGCCGGCGGCATCAGATCGGACAACATGACCGATAACCTCTCCATGAAGATTGAGGGAAGAAAGATAGCTTCGGATCGCGGCAAGATCGGCCTGACCGCCCTCCGCGACAAGCGTCATGATGCCCAGAGGTTTGCCGCAGATATAGTCTATACGCCCGTGCAGTATGTTCGGATTTATCCCGAAACGCTGCACAAGCGTCGCAACGACAGGCGCATGGGCGGCTTCACCCGAGAATATGATACGCAGAACGGGATTCGACCCGGCAACAGGTTCTGGCAGCAGCCGCTGAGACACTTCCGCCGGTAGATCATGAGCAACGATGCTTGCCAGAAACGACCGGGCGGTAGGGGATTGCGGAAAAGCGAAAACATCGAAAGTGGGGCCACTTTCAACGATCTTACCGCCATCGAGAACCGTCACACAGTCAGCGATCTCGCGCACCACCTCCATTTCATGCGTGATAAGCACAATCGTCAGGCCCAGGCGCCGGTTGATATCTTTCAATAGTGAAAGAATTTGTTCCGTGGTTTCGGGGTCAAGCGCTGATGTAGCTTCATCCGACAACAAGACACTGGGCGCCAGAGCCAATGCCCGTGCTATGCCCACACGTTGTTTCTGACCGCCTGACAGTTCCGACGGATAAGCATTGGCCTTTTCCTTGAGCCCCACGAGCTCAAGCAGATCGTTCACGCGAGATTTTATAGTTCTCCGATCAACGCCGGCAAGTTCCAAGGGTAGAGCTATATTGCCAAAAGCAGTTCGTGAGGAAAGGAGGCTAAAGTGCTGAAATATCATAGACACTTCACGCCTCACCTGCCGGAGTTCTTCTTGCTTAAGCGTTGTGATCTCACGCCCCGAGACAAAGACTTTCCCATCGCTTGGATGCACCAGACCGTTCAGGCAACGGACCAGCGTACTTTTCCCCGCGCCGGAACGACCAATAATACCGTGAATGGTCCCTCTTTGAATCTGAAGCGAGACATTGTCGATGACCGGACCAGCCTTCTCGTCGTATGTCTTTGTCAACGAACGTATGTCGATGATCGACGGTTCCGGTTTCATAACGGCCGGTGTCGCATTCGACACATTTTCGGTGCGTGCAAGCACGTTCATCTCACCAACCCGCTATGATGTTGCCGCCGAATTTCTTCTCGATGAACGCTTTGACGTCCGGAGATTTATAGGATTCGACCAGAGTCTTGACCCAAGGTGCATCCTTGTTCTTTTCCGCGACGGCAAGCAGGCAGAAATAGTCGGAGAGCTGATCTTCGATCAGGATCGCATCACGGCTCGGCACCAGCCCGGCACTCAGCGCGAAATGCGAAGTGATGACGGAAAAATCCACGTCTTCCAACGATCGCGGAAGCTGCGCCGTTTCCATCGGAATGATTTTGACCTTCTTCGGATTATCAACAATATCGAGTTCGGTTGCGTTGAAAGTCAGCCCCGGTGTGAGCTTGAGAATGCCCCCCGCCTCGAGAAGTTTCAGGGCGCGGCCCGCATTGCTGGGATCATTGGGGATCGAAATCTGCGCTCCCTCCGGCAGTTCGCCAAGTGATTTATACTTGTGTGAATACCCGGCCATCGGCAGCAGCACTGTACGACCGCCAACAGCAACAAGATTGAGACCTCGATCCTTGTTCTGCTGATCGAAATAAGGCGTATGCTGGAAACCATTGGCGTCGAGATCGCCATCATTCGTTGCCGGGTCTATCAGTGCGCCGTCGGAGAACTCCACAATCTCTATTTCCAATCCCTTTGCCTTGGCAACGGGGGCCAGTGCTTCGGCTATTTCCGCATGGGGGCCGGAAGTCACACCAAAACGGATTTTTTCTGCAAATGCAGGTGATGCGATGAGAACGGAAAAGAGTGCTGCGGAAATAGCTCCGCGCAAGAATGTAACTGAATGCATATTAATTTCCCTGTGATTGTTTTCCAGGCACGCTCATGCGGCGCGCCACTTACGTTCATTGTTCCAGTGCGCTAGCCGCGAAACGGCCTCCCGCAGCGTCTCTTCGCGTTTGGCGAAACAGAAACGGACATGGCTGCGCACATCGCGCGCGTCGTAAAAGGATGAGATGGGCACAGGGGTCACACCTGCTTCGAGCGTCAAGCGTCGGCAGAAATCGAGATCGTCGTCTCCGCTATCAAGTCCCCTTATGTCCGCCACAGCAAAATATGTAGCTGGCACGTCGGCGACTTCAAACCCGGCAGATTTCAGCCCTTCGACCAGAAAGTCTCTTCGCGACGCCAGCGCCGCGCGAAGACCGACGAAGTAACTGTCCGGCAAATTTAACCCAACCGCGACTGCCGATTGCAGAGCCGGTGGTGTGGTGAAGGTGACATACTGATGCGCGCGCGCAATTGGCCCCAGAAGCTTCTCGGAAGCGGTCACATAACCGACCTTCCAACCCGTTACGGAAAAGCTCTTTCCGGCCGAACCAATACGCACAACACGGTCACGTATTTTTTCAACGCCCCATAGGGAATGAAACGGCCTTTCATCGAAGATGAGATGCTCGTAAACCTCATCCGAAACGATCAGAAGATCATGTTTGATGGCGAGATCGGCAAGCAATTCTAGTTCGTCGAGATCGAATATTTTGCCTATGGGATTCATCGGCGTGTTGATGACAATCAGCCTCGTCCGTGGAGAGATGGCTTTTGCCAACTCCTTACGCGGTAGTTCCCAAAGAGGTGGTCTCAGCCGCACCGGAACCACTTTTCCTCCTGCGCGGCGAACTAACGTTGCATAGGCATCATAAGCCGGCTCAAACAGAATAACTTCGTCGCCAGTATTCAAATGCGCGAGAAACGTATCGGCTAACGCTTCCGTTGCGCCGGACGTGACCAGAACTTCCTTTTCCCAGTCAACGTCGAGATCCAGAAACCGTCTGGTGTTTTCTGCAATCGCCTGACGGAGAACCGGCAAGCCCATCATGGGTGGGTATTGTTGTGAAGTTTCCCGAAGAGCGAGCGCAGCAGCGTCAAGGAGTTCTGTTGGCTCAAAGCCTTCCGGGAAACCCTGCCCGAGATTAATGGCTCCGCGCTCAACGGAAAGCCGCGACATCGCCTCGAAAATCGACGTTCCCGCCTCACCGAATATCGGACTAACCATCGGCGCTCCCCTTTCGCAATCGAACTTATGGGGAGAAAGATAAAGCCTATAAAATTAGTAGACAAAGCATGGACGTGCCACCCCGGACAGCCGCAGGGAAAGCTTTTTCAAATTTTGCGGAACATGAAACAGATTCAAATTCCCCAGTTGCAGCTGATTTTGAATCACGCCGCCGTTCGGCTGTGTCGATTGCGCCAGAGTTCTTCAGCTTTGCCAAAGAACAGCGCATAGCTTTCATCGTCCGCAGATGCTGCCGTCATCATCCCCATTGCGGCCGTGGCGACGATTGTATTTTCTGCTCGTTTGTCCACGGCCGCACCGGACCAGACGCCATACCAGTATTCAAATGAACTGAAGTTCGAATGCTTGCCTCCACTTTCCCTGGAGAGGGTGGGAAGCAACAGGTCCGTTTCACGACCGTCCACAAGCCTGTGGATGGTATGGGCTCTGTGCGGAACCAGCTCCGCAACATCGCGGCTGGTCGAAACAACTGAGATCGAAGACCAGCCAAGAAGCGCACCTGCGTCTCGATGCAATTTGCGATATGTAGGTTGCGTAACCCCAAGGAACGACGCCTTGAGGTTCATCGGGTTAAGCAGATGAACGACGCTGTTCATCGACGAACGCGATTCGAACAAGGGATAAAGCGCCATCAGAGCATGTATCTGGGGGGCGAAGCCTACCATCGGCATGAAGCAGATGCGGTGTGCTCTCAATGCATCTTTGGCCAGAGAGTGCGATGTCGCTATCGGGAGATTGATAGCTTCTGCAGCGATCTCAAGCTTGCCCGATATCTCACCGGTACCGCAGTTTCCGTGCAGGACAACCGGATAACCAGCTCGAGCGACCAGCAATGCCGATAGCATAAACCACGGCGATTGCGTGGAATTCGGCGATAGGTAGGCCGGCCAATCCAGTGCAGGTATATTCAATCCCGCGTCGATCGAATAAATTCGCCTCGCTGCCCGCGCCATGCCCGCCAGTTCCGGGGCAGTTTCTCCGCGATAGTGAATGAGCCTAAGTAGGGCGCTGATCTGCATCGGATCGGCATTCCCTGTGAAAATCGTCGTGAATGCATCTTCCGCTTCGGACATTTCCAGCGGACGCGTGTGACCCGCTTTTCGCCCGACCACTGCGATATATTTCGCAAGTCTCCTGACCGGATCATTTTCGCCCTGGATATCCGCGAACTGTGCCGCAAGCTGTTCGGGCGTCGGGTGGTTTTCAAGCTCAACGACCTTACGAATACCGAGCGGTGGCGGCGCTACAATGGCGCTTCGGTTCCAGCCGTGATGTCCGCTGCAATTGGAGTTCGGCACGTCAGCAAGATCCAAACTCAATAGCGTTTCAGCTTCGTTCGCAAGGCGCCGCAGACGCGCACGCAACGTTTCGGCTTTCGGCGTTGCCACCATGTTACGTCCCGAACGGACCAGAATAGGATCGTTGAACTTCTCACGAATCTGGCTGAGCAGACGGCTCATGGCCGCGATGCTCAACCCCATCTGCTTCGCAGCGCCGCCAACGCTACCCTCCACAAGAAGTGCATCAAGAGCGATCAGCAGACGTAATTGCCCCAAGCGAAGGCTTTCGTTCTCGCCTTTCTTCGTTTGCTGCTGCATTTTCGCCTGTTTGCCCGACATCGCCTTGGTGCCCGTTCATTTGCGGTTTTTGAAATTTAGAATGCTTATAAAACATGATGATTGACGTCACCTTATCGCCATACATAAGGAGACTATAAAACTCAACTTTAAACGGTGACGAAAATGACGAGCTTGTTTCGGGGATTGTGGGCCGACGGTACACAAAACAGGCGTATGGCTGGCAAATCGCTGGTGTACCGGGCGATCCTTGCTGGCACCTGTCTTTCCACAGCGCTGCTTTTGAGCGAAACGGTTGCGAACGCGCAAACCGCTACCAAGGCCACAGAAGAAACAACTTCCGAGGCAGGCACCAAGAAAAAGGCAGCGGAAGCAGCCATTGAGACGGGTGCCGATGGAGCCGTCAAGCTCAATCAAATCGTTGTCACGGCGACCGGGTTCGAACAGAACATCACCGACGCTCCCGCAAGTATCACTGTGGTTCCCGGCGAAGAGTTGGAAAAGGGTGCCTATCGCGATCTGACGGACGCCTTGAAAGATGTGCAAGGGGTGGCTGTGACCGGCCCCGCCGCCGAAAAGGATATTTTCATTCGCGGTCTTCCGGGCTCCTACACGCTGCTTCTGGTCGACGGCAAGCGACAGAGTACCCGGGATGCCCGCACCAATGGCAACTCTGGCTTCGAACAAAGCTTCCTGCCGCCTGCAAATGCCATCGAACGGATCGAAGTCATTCGCGGCCCGATGTCTTCGCTCTATGGATCGGACGCCATGGGCGGCGTTATCAACGTGATCACGAAAAAAGTGTCGGACACGTGGAGTGGCTCTTTCTCCGTCGACGGCACGGTTCAGCAACACTCCAAATTCGGAAATTCGTTGCAGGGTTCCTATTATATGACCGGCCCACTGGTTCCCAATCTTGTGGGCGTTCAGGTCTGGGGGCGCGGCCTCAAGCGGCAAGAAGACAATATCGTCAGCGGCACACCTGAACAGAAAGATATCGACATCACCGGGCGTGTCACGATCACGCCTAATGAAGATCATGACATCATGCTCGAACTGGGCAAGACGCGCCTTCGCCGCGACTCCACTGTCGGCAATACGGCAGCGTCAGGTTCGGATTCCTACAACTACAATGATCGCGATCATTGGTCTATCAGCCATACCGGCCGCTGGGGCCCGACAACGTCGGAATTCTCGTTCCAGCAGGAATGGGCCGAACGTACCAATTTCAACTGGGACAACAAGACCAAGAGCTATGTCGAAAATCTGCGTTCTCCGCACATCCGCAATTCCGTGCTCGATGGCAAGTTTACAACGCCGTTTGAATTCTACGGAAATCATACACTGGTAACCGGTGGACAATTCATGCAATCGGTGCTCACCGATCAGAATCCAGGACGCCGCACCGGTTTGGACGAAGAGTTCAGCGTTCGCCAGTGGGCGCTCTTTGCGGAAGACGAATGGTGGATCACGCCGGACTTTGCGCTGACAGGCGGCCTGCGCATGGACGACCATGAGATTTATGGATCGCATTTCAGTCCGCGCGGCTATGCTGTCTGGCACGCAACCGAACAGTTGACGTTCAAAGGCGGCGTCTCCACCGGCTTCCGTGCACCTGAACTGCGCACCATCGCTCCAGGATATGCTTATACGACGGGCGGTGCGGGATGCTCATACGGTCCGAACGGTACCTGCGGCGTGATCATCGGTGATCCAGACCTGCAGCCTGAAAAGAGCACGAGCTATGAAGCAAGTGTTCTCTGGGACAATCAGTCTGGTCTTCGTCTGGGCGCGACGTATTTCTACACGGACTTCAAGGACAAGATCAGCAATGCATTGATCACGGATGCGAACGGTAATCCTGTTCGCTGGAGCGAAGATCCCAATTATCGCCTCTGGTACAGCTTCAACATTGACGAAGCCGTTATGCAGGGTGTGGAACTCACCTTTAACTGGGAAGCAACGGACACAATCACCTTACGCGGTAACTATACCTACACCGATTCTGAACAACAGACGGGCGATTACAAGGGATTGCCTCTGGCACGCACGCCAAAGCACATGGCGAGCCTGCGGGCAGACTGGATCACCCCGGTTGAGGGCCTGAGCGCATGGGCCGCCGGCAACTACCACGGCGAAGAAACCAATGCTGGCGCGCGTATCGGAACAGCCGGCGAACCGGTTTACAGAAACGGCAAGGTGGTCGCCCGTAAATACAAGCCCTATGCGACCTTCGATATTGGCGGGTCTTATGACTTCAGCGAGAACGTCACTTTGAACGCTGCCGTTTACAACATCTTCGACAAGAAGGTGGACATGGATGACTTCAATTCAGTCGTCGACGGACGCCGCCTCTGGGTCGGAATGACCTCCCGCTTCTAGGATTGCAACGTCGAGACGCCTGCCCCAACGGCTGGCGTCTTTCCACCAATAGGGTGCTTCTATGAGCGTACTGACGAACATTGTAGAACGGATGAGCCTGATAATGGCAGGGATACTTGCTGCTTCCATCGCGCAGGCTGCCGAGCCTGTCAGGTCGTCCTTTGACATGGAAGCCAATGGCGTTGCCTATCGCATATTCACCGCTGCCCCCAAAGGTGCAGCACCCGAAGGCGGTTACCCGGTTATATACATGATTGACGGCAATCGCATGTTGCCGATTGCAGCAAAACGCATGGCGGAAAACCCAGTATTGAAAGCTGTCTTTGTCGGCATCGGCTATCCCACCGACAATCCGGAAGAAATTGTCCGGCTGAGATATTTCGACCTCACCCCTCCCACACCCGATGATCTGATCCCGGTTCACTTCAATGTGCCGAAGACAGGAGGACGAGACGCTTTCTTCGACTTCATCGACAATCAGGTGAAGCCAGAGGTCGAAAAGCGTTTCAACGTCGACAAAAAGCGGCAAGCCTTATTCGGACACTCTCTCGGCGGATTGTTCACACTATACGCCCTGTTCAACCACACGCACTCCTTCCAGAGCTATAGCGCGGCAGACCCGTCAATCTGGTGGAATAATCGCTCAATTCTGAAAAATAAAGATCAGTTCATCACAAACTTCAAGGGTGCCCCTCGCCCCATCCGTTTGCTTATTGAAACCTCTGGCAAACGCGGTAACCGGCCTGGCCAGACGAAGCAGGATGATGACCGGTTGAAGAGACTGCGCGGCGGGCCCTCTGGTGCGGATATCTTCAAGGAGCTTTCTGAACTGCCGCAAATGGATGCAGCATTCCGTCGTTTTGAAGATGAAAGCCACGGATCAATGATACCGTTAACGGTAGAAGACAGCCTCGATTTCATCCTGCTCGGAAAGGCCGCCATCGTCAAAAGCAACTGAATTTTACCTCTCCGTCTTTGACGGCGAAGATACTTGACTATAAAGCACAGGATTGATGAAAGGATCGAACACCATGCTGAATATCGCTCAACAGGTTTCCCGCTTGTGTGGTGCCGCCATCGTGGTGCTGGGCATTGCCACAACTGCAAATGCTGAAAATCTGACCGTCAAGCATGCCCAGGGTGAAACAGCGGTTCCAGCCTCACCGACAAAAGTACTGGTTTTCGATCTTGGCACCCTCGACAATCTTGACCGTCTCGGCGTCAAAGTAACCGGCGTTCCCAGCGGAATTTCGTTTCCTGATTATATGAAGAAATATCAGGGCGATGAATACGTAAAGATCGGCACATTGTTCGAGCCTGATTATGAGGCCGTCAACGCGGCAGGGCCTGATCTCATCATCGTGGGAGGTCGTTCAGCCGCAAAGTACGGTGAACTCTCAAAGATCGCACCAACCATCGATCTGACGACCAACGCTAAAAACTTCATCGCCGACACTGAAGCCAATGTCGAAAAGCTCGGCCAGATTTTCGGTAAGGAAGCAGAAGCGAAGGCGGAAGTCGAAAAGCTTGATGCTGCGCTTGTTGCCCTGAAGGAAAAGGCCGCCAATAAGGGCACCGGGCTTCTTATCCTCACTTCCGGCGGCAAAATCAGCGCCTATGGTCCTGGTTCGCGTTTCGGCGTCCTCCACGACAGCTTCGGCGTCAAGCCTGCAGCGCCAGACCTTTCCATCGGTAACCATGGACAACCTGCCAGCTCGGAATTCATCCTTGAAACCAATCCAGACTGGCTGTTTGTCATCGACCGTGATGCCGCCATTGGCCGTGAGGGTAATTCGGCCAAACAGGTTCTCGACAATGAACTCGTCCGCCAGACCAATGCCTGGAAGAAGGATCAAGTTGTCTATCTGAACGCTCAGAACTGGTATCTCGTCGGCGGCGGCCTCGGTGCGCTTCATGGCACGGTCGATCAGCTTTCGCAGGCTTTCGACAAGTCAAAGTAACCACTTTCCGAACCCAATCCGATCGGGTCACCAGTCGGTGACCCGAAATTGTGACCAGGCAAAAGAACAGGAAATGAGTGTGAAGGGACTAGCAGCGGCCATAATCGTTGTTGCAGTACTGGCTGTCATCAGCCTGTTTATCGGCGTCAGCGATGTATCCCTGGCTACACTCTTCGGCACAGGAAGCACGGACCGGGCCACCGAAGTTCTGCTGATCAGCCGTATCCCGCGTACCATGGCAATCATTCTCGCGGGCATGTCCATGGCCGTTTCGGGTATGATCATGCAAATGCTGACGCGGAACCGTTTCGTTGAACCGTCAACAGCCGGCACGGTGGAATCCGCCAGCCTTGGCATCCTCCTGGTCATACTGTTTGCACCCGAAACACCGGTTATCGGCAAAATGCTGGTTGCATCCGTCACGGCACTTGCCGGAACGGCCCTCTTTCTTCGTATTCTCCGTACAATTCCGCTGCGTTCCGTTCTTGTCGTGCCTTTGGTTGGCATCATGCTTGGGGGCGTGGTCAACGCGATTACGACTTTCATCGCCTACCGCTTCGATCTCCTGCAATCGCTCAACTCCTGGACGACCGGCGATTTTTCCGGTGTCCTTCGTGGACGCTACGAGTTGCTGTGGTTTGCATTCGCCCTGACCATAATCGCTTATATCGCCGCCGACCGTTTCACAGTCGCGGGACTAGGCGAGGATTTCACCACCAATCTCGGCCTCAATTACCGCCGCGTGGTGACACTCGGCCTTATCATTGTTTCCATGGTCAGCGCATCGGTCGTTGTGACCGTTGGCATGATACCTTTCCTGGGGCTGATCGTTCCTAATGTTGTCAGCATGTTCATTGGTGACAATATGCGGCGTGCTGTGCCATGGGTCGCGGTGCTCGGCGCCGGGCTTGTTCTTGCCTGCGACATCGCTGGAAGGCTGGTCCGCTTCCCTTACGAAATCCCTATCGGCACGATGATGGGTGTCGTTGGAAGCGTCCTTTTTCTCTATCTTTTGTTGCGGCGAGGTTCACGCCTTGCTTAAACGCCCTGCCCTGATCCTCTCTCTGCTCTGCGTGCTCACGCTGCTTGCAGTGGCGGCATTCATGACAATAGGAGCAAAGGGAAGCTGGACTTTCATCCTGTCTTTCCGCGGCACCAAGCTTGCCGCCATGGTACTGGTCGCATACTCAATCGCGGTTTCAACGGTATTGTTCCAAACCGTCACGAACAATCGTATCCTGACCCCTTCGATCATGGGCTTCGATGCACTCTACATACTGATCCAAACCGTGGTGGTCTTCTTCTTCGGCGCGGTTCAAATCGAATGGATCGGCCCAAACATCCGTTTTCTTGCAGAAACCTCTCTCATGGTGGTTTTCGCCGGGACGCTCTATTACTGGCTCTTCTCCGGTGCAACGCGCAGCCTGCATCTTGTTATGCTCGTCGGTATTGTCTGCGGTGTGTTTTTCCGCAGCATTTCCAACCTCATGCAGCGGATGCTTGATCCAAATCTTTTCGCTATTCTGCAAGACCGATTTTTCGCCAGCTTCAATACTATCAACAGCGACATTCTGATTATGTCGGCAGTCATCGTCGTTGCAGTTTCGCTCTACGGTCTGCGCTTTATCCACGTCTTCGATGTCGTGTCTCTCGGACGCGACCCTGCAATCAATCTGGGCGTTGATCATCGGCGGGTTGTGCGCAAGGTCCTGTTCATGGTCACGGTGCTGGTTTCCGTTTCCACCGCACTGGTGGGGCCCATTACCTTCTTCGGTCTGTTGGTGGCCAATCTGGCCTACATGATTACCGGTTCGGCAAAGCACCGTTTCATCTTGCCGGTAGCGGCCTTGCTTGCAGTCTTCTGCGTCGTCAGCGGACAGACCATTCTTGAACGTGTCTTCTCGTTCAATTCCGCACTCAGCATCATCATCGAGTTTCTGGGCGGCCTTGTCTTCATCATCCTTCTCGTCAGGGGACACGCACGTTGATAGAAATCAGCCAAGTCAGCAAATCCTACAACGGCACGCTCGTGGTCGATGATGTGACCCTGAGATTGCCGGCTCGCGGCATAACCTCAATCATTGGCCCGAATGGTGCGGGAAAATCCACGCTGCTCTCGATGGTAAGTCGCCTCCTGCCAATGGACAAAGGCCGGGTGACCGTAGATGGGCTGGATGTTTCGACGACATCGGGTGAGGTGCTAGCCAAACGCCTGTCGATCCTGCGGCAGGAGAACGCCATCAACTCCCGCCTGACCGTACGTGATCTCGTAACTTTCGGCCGTTATCCCTATTCCAAAGGCCGTCCAACGAACGAGGATCGCAAACACGTCGAACAGGCCATCCGTTATCTCGGCCTTGACGATTTGAGCGAACGCTTTCTGGATGAGCTTTCCGGCGGACAGCGCCAGCGTGCCTTTGTAGCAATGGTTCTCTGCCAGGACACGGATTATGTACTGCTGGATGAACCGCTCAACAATCTTGATATGAAGCATTCCGCTTCAATGATGAAGCTGCTGCGCCGGGCTGCCGACGAACTTGGAAAAACTGTCGTTCTGGTCCTTCACGACATCAATTTCGCGTCGTGTTATTCCGACCATATAGTCGCCATGCGCCACGGCAAGGTAGCCCATCAGGGAAGCCCGGACGAACTCATTCATCCGGAAATCCTCAAAGACATTTACGAGATGGAGATTGCCGTCGAAATCATCGGCAGCAAGCGCATCGGCGTCTATTATCTTTAAGCAACCGCATCCGAGGGAAACAGTGCTTGCAAGGCATCATAAGACGCCAGCACGGTTTCCATTTGCGCGGTATGCCCCCTAACGAACGCATCACCATAGATCGTTTCGTCCGGATATTCTGTAATGAGCGTCAGCGGCACGGTATGTCGGTCATCAACGCCGACGAGGCACGGAAACCCGTTGATGATGCGGAAACCCGTTTCGCCGGCATGTTGCTCGAAAAGCCTGATCTGGGCGTTGTTGTAGGCGACCAGCCCGTCAATGGCGGCCAGATGCCTGGTCACGCGGTCGATCAGTTCCTCTGCTTGCCTCTCCCATGAGGCATGATGGCGGATGATCAAGAAAAAACCCTTGGGCAGCGTCCACATGGCGAAGGAACGCGGCACATAGCCGGATAGCGGACGCGTCCATTCATGCGACGGATAGCCATGCAGGTTGACGTGCAGTTTCGCGCCCGTCCGCTTTTCCGCCTCGACACGAATCGCCTTTTCATAAAGCCCCTCGCCGCTGCGATATTCCAGATCGTCACCGAGCGCCGTATAGCGTGCGGCATGATGCATGTGATGCGGCTGCAATGCGCAAAGCCGCTTGTGTATCTCGTAACCGTCCGGGTTTTCCTGTGGGGAGATCGTGAAATGCACGCCTTCGCGCGCTGCAAGCCGGTGGGCAGCCCGTAACGCCCCGACGACACCCGTCGTTTCATTGGCATGCTGACCGGCGCTGATCATCATAGCGGCATCGCTGCCCTTGCGATAAGTCGCGCGCACCGTTCTGCCTGAACGGGTCTTCGCCTCGAACGGCTCACCGCCCAGACGGGTGATTTCACGGCGGATCTGATCGGCGGAAAGCGGCGCTTGCGCCGTCTCCAGAACCTGTTCTGCCGTTAGTGCATCATCGGTTGAAAGCGGGCGTGTCTCCACTTTGACCGACGGCTCGGCATCGCGAAAGCGGACTTCCGGTACGATCTGGCCCGGCTGCAATCCACGATCGCCGACCGGGCGACCGGACTTTTTTTGGAAGACTTCGAGCAGCGAGAAATAAACGTCCTCGTGCATGGCTTCGGTGAGGCTCAGCCTTTCCTCATCATAAGGCAGACGACGGTCGGTGATCGGCAGGCTGACTGCGATGTTCAGTTCATCGAAATAGGGTTCGCCACGCTTCCAGTCATGGGCTGCGATGGTCGAGACCGTGTCATGAAACAGCTTCTCATAGGATGTTTCATAGCGCGCGCTTTCAGTCTTGCCGTCCTGCGTGACGGATAGCCAGCCGGTCGGAGACACCAGCGTTTCGCCGATGAAATCCACATGCACGCGGTTCGGGGCGAAAACGCGGTGGCTCTTGCTATGGCCATCGGCAAAGACCAGATCGATTTCATAATGAAAATCGTCTTTGCCCGAAGCTGCAAAAGTTACTTCCGCCTCAGGCAGCAGCGCAGACAAAGGATAAGTCTCAAGCAGGAAACGGTTCTGCACACAGGCGTCATGACGCGGGTAACGGATCGCCGCCGATTTCAGCGCCGAGCCGTCCACTTCTTCCAGAAAGAAATGCAGCAATGGCTTATAAGCCGAACGCAGCCGTGCTTCGACGCCTGCCTCGCGCAGCTTCGTTTCCGCGGCGAAGCGGCTCGGCTGGTCATCGAACAGCCAAGCTTCCACCTTCGCGCCGCGCATTTCCGGTTTCAGAAATTGATCGACAAGCGCATGAACGGTACGCGGATAGGTTTTCTCAAAAAGCACGCTCATCGGGAAGTCCTACCGGTTGGGTCAAGGCTGTCGCGCAGCCAGTCGCCAAGAAGATTGAGGCCAAGCACGGTGAAGAGAATGGCGAGCCCAGGGAAAATGCTCACCCACCATGCGGTCTGGAGATAGGTGCGCCCATCGGCGAGCATGCCGCCCCAGCTTGGAATGGTCGGATCAACACCGAGACCGAGGAAGGTAAGGCTCGATTCCAGCAAAATATTATTGGCCACATTGAGCGTCATCAGCACGATCACCGGACCGAGCAGGTTCGGCAGCAGATGCTGGAAGATGATGCGCCAGTCCTTCACGCCAATCGCGCGGGCCGACAGGATAAACTCGCGCTCGCGTAGCGACAGCACCGAGCCGCGCACCAGTCGCGCGTATTGTACGCACTGGGAGACGATCAGCAGGATGATGGTGTTGAACAGCCCGCCGCCCAGGATGGCCATCACGGTGATGGCAAGCAGAATGAACGGCATGGCAAGCTGCACATCGACAAAGCGCATCAGCGCCATGTCCCAAAAGCCGCGGTAATAGCCGGCAACGAGGCCCATGATCGTGCCGATGACCACGGAACCGATCACCGAAACAAAACCGACAAACAGCGAGATCTTGCCGCCGGTGACAACACGCGCCAGCACGTCGCGGCCCAGCGGATCAGTGCCGAAAATATGGACCGGATTGACGAATGGTGGCGTCAGGCGCGCCAGAAGATCGATCTTGTTGGCGCCGCCCGGAAACAAATAGCCGGAGAAAATCACGGCCAGACAGATACAGCCGGTCAGCACGACGCCGACGATGAATTCGAGGCTGGCAAAACGCGAAAACAGAACCGATGAGGTCTTGGTTGCCATGGGTCCTACTCCGTGCGGATACGCGGATCGACAAGGCCATAGGCGATGTCCACGAGAAGATTGACGCCGATGATCAGCATGGAAAGGATCGCGATGGTGGCCTGCAAGACAGGATAATCGCGCCCGGCCACCGCGTCGAAGGCGAGCGTACCCATGCCCGGCCAGTTGAACACGCGTTCCACCACGACAATGCCGCCGAGGAGTCCACCAAACTGTAGGCCGAGATAGGTGATCAGCGGAATGGCGCAATTGCGCAGCGCATGCTTGTAGAGAACCTTGTTCTCGCTCAGCCCCTTGGCGCGCGCCACCATGATATATTGCGATTGCAGCGTCTCCAGCATCGCCGTGCGCACAAGACGGACATTCGTTGCCGTCAGAATGATGCCCATGGTGAGCGCAGGCATGATAAAGCTCGCAATGCCACTCATCCCGCTTGGCGGCAGCCATTGCAGCGAAATGCCGAACAGCAGCACCAGCATGGTCGCCAGCCAAAAATTCGGGAACGATAGGCCCACAAGCGAGCAAATACGAATGAGCTGGTCGGCCCATTTTCCGCGCGACACGGCAGCCTTGATGCCAAGCGGCACAGAAATCACGATGGAGACGAACAGCGAGGCAAAGGCCAGCATCAGCGTGGCGGGCAGAGCGCCAGCAACGAGCGTGGAAACCGGCGTTCCACCGAGAAAACTGCGCCCCAGATCCATTGTGAACAGTCCTTTGAGGAACTGCCAGTATTGAACGAAGAACGGCTGGTTGAGCCCGAGACCTTCGCGGATGCGCGCCAGATCGGCTTCGGTGATGCTGCCCGCGCCTTGCGTCAGCATCAATGCCGGATCGCCTGTCAGGCGGACCGCGAAAGCGA
Source organism: Hyphomicrobiales bacterium (assembly GCA_900470195.1). GTDB lineage: Bacteria > Pseudomonadota > Alphaproteobacteria > Rhizobiales > Rhizobiaceae > Brucella. Next base: position 230,824 of record UEIJ01000023.1, read on the forward strand.
CAAGCAGCGTCATCGCGACAAGCACGAACAACGCCTGCAAAATTCGTTTGATCAGAAATCCGGCCACCAACGCGCCTCCGAAATGGTGCGGCAAGCCGGGTTTGACCGGCTTGCCCTATTGTCATTCTTGCTTACTCGACAGTCACGTCCGTCAGACGCAGACGGCTATCGGGAACCGGCACGAAGTTCTTCACGCGCTTGTTGACGCCGAAGATAGCCTTGAGATTGTAGAGCGGCATTTCCAGCGCACGGTCGGCGGCGTAATGCGCGATTTCCTGCAAGAGCTTTTCGCGCTCGCCGCGATCAAGAACCGAACGCTGCGCTTCCAGCATCTTATCGAGCTTTTCATCCTTGTCGTAAGGGTTCCACTTTTCACCTGAGTGATACATGGAATAAGCGGTGTTATCGTAGTCGAAGGTCCAGCCGCCCCATGACTGCTGGAACATCGCGCCGGTCTTGCCCTGTGGGATGATGTCGTTCAGCAGAACATTGGTGTCGTAAGGCTTGATGGTGGCATTGACACCGACCATTTGCAGGAAGCTTGCAATAGCCTGCGCCACTTCATTGAAGCTTGCATCCTGACCGCGCACGTCGATCTGCACCGTTGCGCCAGGCTGAACGCCCGCTTCTTCGAGCAACTTCTTCGCGCCTTCCGGATCGTAAGGCAGTGGCTTCATGTTCGGGTCGAAACCGAAGGACAGCGAACCCTGGAAACTTGCAATCGCTTCCGCCTGTCCGGCCAGAATGGACTGGATGATCGCATCGCGGTCAACCGCCATGATCAGCGCCTTGCGCACGCGCTCATCCTTGGTGATACCGTCAGCCGTGTTGAAGCGCAGGGCATAAACCGTCGGCCCCGAAGCGGTAACAAGCTCCAGCTTCGGATCGCCCTGAATGGTCGGGATCATGCCAATCGGAATAGTTGGCGGAATGACCAGATCGACGCGCCCGGCCTGAAGTTCGGCAACGGCGGTCGAAGGCTCGGTGATGAAGCGATATTCGAGTTCGGAAAGCTTTGGCGCGCCGCCCCAGTGGTCGGCAAAAGCCTCAAGCTTTATGTTGACCTTCGGCTCATAGGACACGAATTTGAACGGTCCGGTGCCGACCGGGTGCATGTTGAAATAATCGTCGCCCTTTTCCTGAATATATTTCGGCGGAACGATCATGCCGCCATAACCGGCAAGCTTGGTGATCAAAACCGGGTCCGGCGCCTTCAGATGGAAATCGACGGTCTTGTCGTCGATGACTTCCACCTTCTGGATGGCGATATAGTTCGAACGCTGCGGACCTTTCGCGCCCTCGTCACCGAGCAGGCGATCAAAGGTGAATTTCACGGCTTCTGCATTGAATGGTTCGCCGTTTTGGAAATTGACGTTCTCACGCAGATGGAAGCGAATGCGCTTGCCTTCGTCCAGCTCTTCCCACGAGGTCGCGAGCGCCGGAACGATCTTGAGGTCCGGTCCGCGATAGACGAGACCGTCGAAAATATTGGTGGCAACAGAAGCCCAGTTGACGAGGAAAGTGTCGATCGGATCCCAGCTGCCTGGGTCCTGTGGCGACGAAATGGTCAGCTTTCCGGCAGCAAAAGCCGGAGCAGATGCAAACACTGCCGCCGAAAGAGCGGAAGCCATGAGAACGGCTTTAAGTGTCTTCCTTATCATTGTTTTTCCCCTTTGGGTTTCTGTTGAAATTTGTGCGTCAGGCGGTTTCGGCTACGAAATGCCCGGCTGCGACCTCACGATGACGATAGATCGGCGGCTTGTCGTCGATCCGGCGCGTGGTGCTTGGAATTTCACCTTCCAGTACAGGCCGGTTGGTGCGCGCCGACGGATCGGCAATCGGCACCGCCGAGAGAAGCCGCTTCGTGTAGTCATGCGATGGCGTTTCGAAAACCTGCTGCCGCGAGCCCAGTTCCATGATCTGACCGAGATAAAGAACGGCAACGCGATGGCTCATCTTCTCGACCACCGCCATGTCGTGGCTGATGAAGAGATAAGCCAGATCCTCCTCTTTCTGTAGGTCCATAAACAGGTTGATGACCTGCGCCTGAATGGAAACATCGAGCGCTGACAGGGCTTCATCGGCGATAATCAGCTTCGGCTTGGAGGCAAGAGCACGCGCTATGCAGACGCGCTGGCGCTGGCCGCCGGAAAATTCGTGCGGATAGCGCTTCGCATGTTCCGGGCCGAGACCAACCCGCTCCAGCAATTCCGCCACACGCGCATTGATCGCCTTGTCATTGTCGAGAAGGCCGTGCGTGCGGATCGGTTCTGCAATGGAAAAGCCGACCGTCTTGCGCGGATCGAGCGATGCAAACGGGTCCTGGAAAATATACTGCACTTCGCGGCGCATGGCATAGCGCTCGGCGGCGCTCATGGCCGAATAGGCCTTGCCGTTGAAGCGAATATCGCCGGAAAGCGGCGTCTGCAATTGCTGGATGGTGCGCCCAATGGTCGATTTCCCTGAACCGGATTCCCCGACCAATGCCAGCGTTTCGCCCGGATAAATATCGAAGGCGACCTTCGACACGGCGTTGCAGACATGCGTGACCTTGCCGAACAGGTTCTTCTTGATCGGAAAGCGCACATAAAGATCGTCCACCGAAAGCAACGGCTTGTCGCCATAACGCGCGGTATCCTGAATGCGCTCCTCACCCGTCAGTACCGGCACACCGTCACGCATGGTCATGACTGGCATCCGCTTGGGGAAGGCTTCGCCCGTCATACTGCCAAGCTTCGGGACAGCTGAAAGCAGCGTCTTAGTGTAGGCATGCTCGGGCTTCGAAAAAATCTGCCCGACCGGCCCTTCCTCGACCTTCTTGCCCTTCCACATGACCACGACATCGTCGGCCATCTCCGCCACCACACCCATATCGTGTGTGATGAAAATCACCGCCATTTCAAGCTCTTGCTGCAAATCTCTGATAATGTGCAGTATCTGGGCCTGAATGGTCACGTCGAGCGCGGTGGTAGGTTCATCGGCGATCAGCAGTTTCGGACGGCAGGCAAGCGCCATGGCGATCATCACGCGCTGGCGCATTCCACCGGAGAGCTGATGCGGATAACACTTCAACAGTCCTTCCGCATCCGGCAGCCGCACCATTTCCAGAAGGCGCTTCCCCTCGGCAAGCGCCGCCTGCTGGGTCATGCCTTCATGCAGCATCAGCACTTCGGATAGCTGGTTACCGATGGTAAAAACCGGATTAAGCGACGTCATCGGCTCCTGGAAGATCATGGCGATCTCCTTGCCCCGAATGCCACGCATTGTCTTTTGATCGGCTTTCAGCAGATCGCGCTCACCGAACAGAATGCGGCCAGACGGGAATTTTGCGCCACTCATATCGGCAAGCCGCATGATGGAAAGCGAAGTGATAGACTTGCCCGAACCGGATTCTCCCACCACGGCCAGCGTGCGACCGGGATGCACCGAGAAACTCAGATCGTCAACGACACGGCTCGCGCCAAATTCGACACTGAGGCCATCAACGGTCAGCAGAGGTTTTGAAACTGGTGCGCTCAACTCGGTTCCGCTCAAACTTCCAACCCTTTTACAGTGTAATGGCAGACCGCGTGGCCTGATTGAATGCGCCGGACATGAAGCGCAAAAGCGCGGCCACTTCCGAAAGCGTTTCTTCCGAAGGGCGCGCATTGGCGGTGGAATCGACCAGAAGGCGTTCGCGAATCTGTGCATAGCGCGCGCAGGCATCGGCGCCCTTGGCAGTGATCTTCACCGTTTTTTCCTTTGCCGCCTTGCCGGTTGTCAGCAGACCGGCATTTTCAAGCTTGCGGATGGCATAGGTGGCAATATGCGTGTCTTCAATGTCGAGAACGAGGCAGATATCGGCAAGCTTCTTCTCGCGATCACGGTGGCGGATCGAATGGAGAATCAGCACTTCGATGGGCGAAAGGCCCGGCAATCCCGCCGCAGCCATGCAACGAACCATCCAGCGCGAAAACGCGTGCGACGCAAGAATAAGGCCATATTCAACCTCGGACATTCCGGGCGAACCGCCTTCGGCAAGGTGAGCGGAGGAAACGATGGGGCCTATTGAGGCAACTGGGCGCAAATGCTGTGGCAGCGTAACTTCATCGAAGCCAGCTTCCTGCATCTCGTCTCCGGTCTTAGGCTCTTCCTCAAAAGCCTTATCTTTACCCATTTTGACGCTCCCGCTTTTATGTGAATTTTATGTCATCATCTTATCGACATTTTGTCAATAAAATGTGACTATCAATTTCAGAATACACAACTCAATGCATCTGGAATTTTGTGTGAGGGAGCCAGCGATGAGCGGAACGGGACGCGGAGTATGGGACTTCTGGATCGACCGCGGCGGTACGTTTACAGACGTCATCGGGCGGGATCCGCAGGGCCAGCTCCATGCACGCAAAGTTCTCTCCGAAAACCCGTCTGCCTATAAGGATGCCGCCGTTCACGGCATTCGTCTGCATCTGGGTCTCGCGACCGGCGAACTGATTCCAGCCGGTGTCATCGGGGAAGTGCGCATGGGCACGACGGTCGCCACCAACGCGCTTCTGGAGCGTAAGGGCGAACGGCTGGCCCTTGTCACCACCAAGGGTTTTCGCGACGCGCTGCGTATCGGCTATCAGGAACGCAAGAACATCTTCGCGACCGAGATCATCAAGCCGGAAGCGCTTTATGAAAAGGTCGTGGAACTGAACGAGCGCGTTCAGGCCGATGGCACGGTCGAAACAGCTCTTAATCCCTCCGAGGCCGAAGCCGCACTGGTTGCGCTGAAGGAACAGGGCTACGAATCCGTCGCCATTGCACTCATGCATGCTTATAAATTTCCTGCGCATGAGGCTGAAATTGCTCGCATTGCGCGCGGTCTCGGCTTTGAACAGGTTTCCGTCAGCCACGAAGTTTCGCCGCTGATTAAGCTGGTCGGTCGTGGTGATACCACGGTCGTCGATGCCTATCTGTCGCCGGTTCTCCGGCGTTATGTGGCGCAGGTATCCAGTGAACTGGATGTCGAGCGCACCGGCGCGCGCGTCATGTTCATGATGTCGTCGGGCGGCCTTACCGCAGCCGATCTGTTTCAGGGTAAGGACGCAATCCTGTCCGGCCCCGCTGGCGGCGTTGTCGGCCTCGCCCGCACCGGCGAAACGGCTGGCTTCCCGAAAGTCATCGGCTTCGACATGGGCGGCACCTCCACGGATGTTGCGCATTTCGACGGCGAATATGAACGCGCCTTCGAAACAGAAGTGGCTGGCGTTCGCGTTCGCGCGCCCATGATGCTGATCCACACGGTTGCCGCAGGCGGCGGCTCGATCCTGCATTACGATGCCGGGCGTTTCCGCGTCGGCCCGGATTCGGCGGGCGCCAATCCCGGCCCGGCCTGCTACCGCAACGGCGGACCGCTCGCCGTCACCGACGCCAATGTCATGTTGGGCAAGCTGTTGCCGGAGTTTTTCCCGGCGATCTTTGGCCCCGACCAGAACCAGCCGCTCGATGTGGAGCGGGTGCGTGAACTCTTCACCGCGCTTGCAGACGAGATCGGGGATGGCCGTTCACCGGAAGCCGTTGCCGATGGCTTCATCCGCATTGCGGTTGCCAATATGGTCGAGGCGATCAAGAAAATTTCCGTCCAGCGCGGCTATGACGTGACGCGCTATGCGCTCAACTGCTTTGGCGGCGCTGGCGGCCAGCATGCCTGCCTCGTGGCCGATGCGCTTGGCATGAAGAATATTCTTCTCCATCCGATGTCCGGCCTGCTGTCCGCCTATGGCATGGGTCTCGCCGATATTCGCGCCACCCGCCAAAAGGCACTTGGCGTTGCGCTCGATCCGGCAGCGCCCGCAGCCCTGAAGGAGCTGGGTGAAGAACTGGCGCAGGAATGCGCAGCTGAACTTCTGGCTCAAGGCATTGAGGCCGCAGCCGTACACCGCCATCTGCGCGCCCACATCCGCTATGCGGGCACCGACACCGTTCTGTCCGTTGAGGCCACCTTCCCGGCGGCGGACAATGCCGACCGTCTTCGCGCTGAGTTTGAGGCAGCCCATAAGCGCCGCTTCGGTTTCATTGCGGAAAACAAGGCTCTGGTTATCGACGCTGTAGAAGTCGAAGCCGTTGGTGGCGGCGCAGGCGAAACCGAAAGCGCCCAATCGCTCGACAGCGATCTGGAAGCGGCAACCGCCAAACGAACCCGCTTCTTCTCCCAAGGCGAGTTGCACGACGCGGGCGTTGTCTTGCGCGAACAAATGCAGCGTGGCCAGACCGTCACCGGCCCGGCGATCATCATCGAGAAAAACCAGACCATCGTCATCGAAGATGGCTGGCAGGCCCGCCTGACTGCCCATGACCACGTGGTGCTGACGCGCGTCAAGGCGCTACCCGCCCGCACGGCCATCGGCACCGAAGCCGATCCGGTTATGCTGGAGATTTTCAACAATCTCTTCATGTCCATTGCCGAGCAGATGGGCGTGACGCTTCAGAACACCGCCTATTCGGTGAATATCAAGGAGCGTCTCGACTTTTCTTGCGCGGTTTTCGACGCCGCTGGCAATCTCGTCGCCAATGCGCCGCATATGCCGGTGCATCTTGGTTCCATGGATGCATCGGTCGCCACCGCAATCCGTGAGAACAGCGACATCAAGCCGGGCGATGTGTTTCTCATCAATGCGCCTTATAATGGCGGCACCCATCTGCCCGACCTTACCGTCTGCACGCCGGTTTTCGATGATGACAATCGTGAAATCCGCTTCTGGGTTGCAAGCCGTGGTCACCATGCGGATATTGGCGGCATTGCCCCGGGCTCCATGTCGCCGCTTGCGGTCAATATCGAGCAGGAAGGTGTCTATATCGACAATTTCAAGCTCGTGGACCGAGGTACATTCCGCGAGGAGGCGCTCGCCGCTCTGCTAACCGGCGCGACCTACCCCGTCCGCAACCTGACGCAGAACGTCAACGACCTGAAGGCGCAGATCGCCGCCAACGAAAAGGGCGTGGCCGAGCTGAAAAAGATGATCGGCCTTTTCGGCGAGGATGTTGTGAAAGCCTATATGGGCCATGTTCAGGACAATGCCGCCGAAAGCGTACGGCGGGTGCTGGACAAGCTGCCCGATGGCCATTTCATCTATGAGATGGATCAGGGGTGTCAGATCGAAGTGCGTGTCACTATCGACAAGGAAAAGCGCGAAGCGACCGTCGATTTCACCGGCACGTCGGAGCAGCGATCCGACAATTTCAACGCGCCAGAGCCAGTCACCCGGGCGGCTGTGCTCTATGTCTTCCGCGTGCTGGTGGAGGGCGACATTCCGATGAATGCGGGCTGCCTGCGGCCGATCAGGATAATCGTGCCGGAAGGCTCGATGCTCTCGCCGCAATATCCGGCGGCGGTCGTGGCAGGCAATGTCGAAGTCAGTCAGGCTGTCACCAACTGCCTGTTCGGCGCGACCAAGGCGATGGCGGCGGCGCAAGGCACCATGAACAATCTGACCTTCGGCGATGACGAATATCAGTATTACGAAACCATCTGTTCCGGCGCGCCTGCCGGCCCCGGTTTCAACGGTGCAGATGCGGTGCATACACATATGACCAATTCGCGCCTCACCGACCCGGAAATTCTGGAAACCCGTTTCCCCGTTTTGCTGGAAGATTTCCACATCCGGGAAAAATCGGGCGGCAAGGGAAAATGGAACGCTGGCGATGGTACCAAGCGCACAATCCGCGCATTGAAGACACTGGAATTCGCCATTCTTTCCGGTCACCGTCGTGTAGCGCCCTTTGGCCTTGAAGGCGGTGAAGCGGGTCAGACCGGCTGCAACGAGGTGCGCCGCAAGAACGGTTCAGTGGAAGTGCTCGGCAATTGTGACCAGACAGTGCTCGAGGCTGGCGAAGCCTTCACCGTCATTACGCCGACCGGCGGGGGGTATGGCGCACCAGAATAACAAAAGCTGTTTGATGAGATTTCGCCGCCCCCAGGGCGGCATTCTCGTTTTCAGATTCGCCACACGAGCCTACATTTCAGCTGCAAACGGAAACTTTATCCGCTTCCGATCTGGACAAATGCCACGCATGGAATACAATTCCATACAAGCCTCAAAACTTAGAAATAAACTCTCAATTGAGGGGCATTGCGACCCGGTTTGGACGCATCATTAGAATTAAATTTCTGCGATCAATAGGCTATCAACCAGATCACGGATACCACAATGAAATTCGCTCAGATTCTCGCTACCGCAGGCATTATTCAGGCAGTTCTCTTCACCGGCGCGATGGCTGGAGAAAATCTCGACGCCATCAAGTCGGCTGGCGTTTTGAAAATTGGGACTGAAGGCACCTATGCGCCGTTCACCTATCACGACAAGGACAACAAACTTGTTGGCTTTGACGTAGAAATCGGTGAAGCGGTTGCCGCAAAACTCGGCGTAAAGCCGGAATTCGTTGAAGGCAAATGGGACGGTCTCATCGCTGGACTTGATGCCAAGCGTTATGACGCCGTCATCAATCAGGTCGGCATTACCGAAGAACGCCAGAAGAAGTTCAACTTCTCCAATCCCTATATCGTTTCGAAGGTCGTTCTGATCGTCAACGACAAGAACGACACGATCAAGGATTTTGTCGACCTCAAGGGCAAGAAATCCGCCCAGTCGCTGACCAGTAATTACGGCAAACTTGCGAAGGAAGCTGGCGCCGAACTCGTCGCCACCGATGGTTTCGACCAGTCGATCCAGCTTGTTTTGACGGGCCGCGCCGATGCGACACTCAATGACAGCCTTTCCTTCCTCGACTTCAAGAAGCACCAGCCTAAGGCTCCGGTAAAGGTTGTTGCCGAGAAGGAAAATGCAGACGCATCCGGGATCATTGTCCGTAAGGGCGACGACGATCTCGTAGCCGCCATCAACAAAGCACTCGATGAAATCAAGGTCGACGGTACTTACGACAAGATTTCGCAGAAATATTTCGGCCAGGATGTTTCTAAATAAGTGTCGGCCCGATTCATGAAGCGAAGCCGGAAGCTACTTCCGGCTTCGCTTTATTGTGATCGCGAAAAATTATTCCAAAGACACGAACGCCAGACTGTATAAGATTAAGTGAGCGCAGCTTCATTTCAGTCTGACTTCCAGGTACCGATGAGGAGCCGAAAACGTGCCCGATTGGCTTCAATTGATGGCGGAGTCCCTGCCCACCCTCCTGTGGGCTGGTTTGGTCTTCACCATTCCCCTCACCCTCCTATCCTTTGCCTTCGGCCTGACATTGGGACTCCTGACAGCGCTTGTGCGGTTGTTCGCGCCGCTCTGGCTTTCGTCTATCGCCCGCTTCTACGTCTGGATATTTCGCGGCACACCGCTGCTTGTGCAGTTGTTCGTGATCTTTTACGGCCTGCCCAGCGCAGGCATTTATCTAGACGCTTTTCCAGCAGCGGTAATCGGCTTCACGCTTAGTGTCGGCGCTTATAGCTCGGAGATCATTCGGGCTGTGATCTCAGCCGTTCCAAAAGGACAATGGGAAGCTGCCTATTCTATCGGCATGAGTTGGCGTCAGGCTCTCGCACGCACCATTCTGCCACAGGCGACCCGAACGGCAGTACCGCCACTGTCCAATTCATTCATTTCTCTCGTCAAGGATACTTCGCTCGCCGCTGCTATCACCGTGCCAGAGCTTTTCCAGTCTGCTCAGCGCATCGTCGCCACTACCTATGAACCTCTCATCCTCTATATTGAAGCGGCCCTGATCTATCTGGTGATGAGTTCCGTTCTCTCTTCCCTGCAGGTGCGGCTGGAACGGCGCTTCGGACGCTATGGCGGCACGCTGGAGACAAACGCATGATCGAACTGCAACACATCGTAAAGCGCTTTGACGACGCGGTTATTCTCAATGATATCAACGTTGCAATTGCGGAGGGCACGGTAACAGCACTGGTGGGTCCGTCCGGTGGCGGCAAGAGTACGCTGCTGCGCTGCATCAATCTGCTCGAGATTCCGACATCGGGGACTCTGGTTCTGGGTGGCCAGTCTCTCAGTTTCGAACCAGACCGGAAGCCTAGCTGGCAGGCCATCCAATCAATCCGCCGCCAGACGGGCATGGTTTTTCAGAATTTCCAGCTCTTTCCACACCAGACAGCGATCCAGAATGTCATGGAAGGCCTGCTCACGGTTTTGAAATGGCCAAAGGACAAGGCGAAGGAACGCGCGATGGAACTGCTCACCAAGGTGGGCATGGCGCATAAAGCGGATGCATGGCCTTCAACGCTGTCGGGCGGACAACAGCAGCGCATCGCCATTGCGCGTGCACTGGCACCGTCGCCGCGTGTGCTGCTATGCGACGAGCCTACCTCGGCACTCGATCCTGAGCTTGCATCAGAAGTCGTTGACGTTCTGAGCAAGCTCGCCAGGGAGGGCACGACCATGGTGATCGCTACTCATGATCTACGGCTTGCCTCGAAGATCGCGAAAAATGTCGTTTTTCTTGAGTCGGGTAATATCGTCGAGACCGGCACCGCACACGAAATTTTCACCCGCCCTGCACGCGAGCGCACAAAGCAATTCGTCGCGACGATCAACGCAGCCCATACCTACGACATTTAAGCCGCAAACAAGTCAAATCCCCTAAGGGCTTTCGCCACCAGCGAAAGCCCTCGTGCGCGCCGTCGGTTTAAAAATCGTACGTGTATTCAAAATTTTCCGGCGGCTCCCGACAGCCTGCCCCTTGGTAAAACAGAAAACCACTGTTACATTATGCATAACGTAGAAATTGAAGCGCCTTGCTTGCGTCCTCACAGGTTCGCGCGGCGCCATAAGGACAAGAACCTTGAAGAACCCCGACGAGCGCACCGCCGAAACGGTGCATCAAGGGGCGTCCGGCGGACAATCGGGCAGTTTGCAAGCCCGGAATCCGTCCGATAGCGGCAAGCGCAGACCGCGCAAAAAAGCCGTTGCAGAGATCGGTAATGCCCGCAATGCATCTGATCCAGGACGCTCAAAACCGCAGGACGACACCGAGGGCTCGAGTTCGCAGAGCCAACGCAAACGTGCGCGTCGACGTCGGCGCGGCAAATCCGTAACGAGCCCTGAAGTTTCTTCGCAAAAGCCGGTCGCCGCGGAAGCCAGCAACAATCAGCAGCGATCTCTTGGTAAACTCTCGAATCGCCGCCGTCGTGCACGAAAGAGGAAGCAATCGCGGCAACCGGATGCGCAAACACCTCCGGCAGTTGAAGCGGCGGCAAAGACTCCGCACAATGCTGTGCGCGCAGAGAATCTGCATGCCCAGGTTCAAAACAAGCGTAAAGGCACCAACGGCCCGACGCCCAGGGCCAGCAACGGCGTTCAGCACGACAAGAGTGATGCTCCGCTTTACGCTGCTTTGGATCTCGGCACCAACAATTGCCGGTTGCTGGTAGCGTCGCCGACAAGACCGGGGCAGTTCCGCGTTGTGGATGCGTTTTCACGGATCGTGCGGCTCGGAGAAGGCCTGAGCGCCACTGGCCGGCTCAGTGATAATGCAATGGATCGCGCTGTTGACGCGCTGAAGATTTGCCGTGACAAGCTGGCGGGCAAGAAAATCAGGCGGTCCAGACTGATTGCGACCGAAGCCTGCCGTTCGGCCTCGAATGGCGAGCAGTTTCTGGAACGAGTCCGCGTGGAGACCGGACTTGAACTGGAGATTGTGGACCGGCAAACTGAAGCCCGGCTTGCTGTTTCGGGCTGCGGCACGCTGGTTACTCGCGAGACCGATGCCGTCGTGCTGTTCGATATTGGCGGCGGCTCTTCTGAAATTGCGCTGATTGATGTTTCCCGTCGACGGTCTCCGCGCTTGGCGGAACATATCATGGCCTGGACATCCCTTCCGGTCGGCGTCGTGACGCTGGCAGAGCGTTTCGGCGGGCGGAATGTCACGCAGGAAAGCTTCGATTCCATGGTTACTCATGTGACCGGTCTGCTTGCGCAATTTGCGGAGCGGCAGTGCCTTGGAAGCCTGACAGCCAGTCCGCGCTTCCATTTGCTGGGCACATCCGGGACCGTGACCACGCTGGCAGGAATTCATCTTGGTCTTGAACGCTATGATCGCCGACGGGTGGACGGCATGTGGATGGACGCAGAAGACGTGACGCAGATGACAAACCGCCTGCTGTCGTGGGATTTTGAAGCACGGGTGGCCAATCCTTGCATTGGCGCAGATCGCGCCGATCTGGTATTGGCAGGCTGCGCTATTCTGGATGCGATACGCAAAGTGTGGCCCAGCGAAAAACTACTTGTTGCCGATCGTGGTCTGCGTGAAGGCATTTTGACCGAACTGATGTCTCGCGATGGCGCATGGCGACATAATCGCGTGACAGGCGCTAGAAACAGGCACTGATAATGAGCAAGACAGGCGGTAACAAAAGCGGCGTGAAAACTGGGGGGCGCGGAGGCGCAGGCTCCAGCAATCTGCAGGTGCGCGTGAAGAAAAAGGCAGGCACGATCAAGGAATCGTCGCGGCGTTGGCTGGAACGCCACCTGAACGATCCTTACGTGCATAAATCGAAGCAGGACGGATATCGTTCACGCGCGGCCTACAAGCTCATTGAAATCAATGATCGTTATAATCTGCTGAAAAAAGGGCAAAAGATCATTGATCTCGGCGCCGCGCCGGGTGGCTGGTCGCAGATTGCGGCCAAGATTGTCGGTTCAACCGACGAGAACCCGCACGTCGTCGGTATCGACTATCTGCATGTCGATCCCCTCCCCGGCGTCGTTCTGCTGGAAATGGATTTTCTGGACGACGAAGCACCTCAAAAGCTGATGGAAGCTCTGGGAGACAAACCCGATCTCGTTATTTCCGACATGGCTGCTCCGACCACCGGTCACCGTCGTACCGATCACCTGCGCACGGTGCATCTTTGCGAAGTCGCGGCCGATTTTGCCATCTCGGTTCTAAAGCCGGGTGGACATTTTCTCACCAAAACTTTTCAGGGCGGCACGGAAAACGAACTCCTGGCACTGCTCAAGCAAAAATTCCGGTCCGTTCACCACGTGAAGCCACCTGCATCTCGCGCCGAATCCGTCGAGCTTTATCTGCTCGCGCGGGATTTTAAGGGCTAAGGCTTATTTTCCCGTAGAGGTGCCCGCAGCTTCTATGGCTGCGCGCTCTTTGCTGCGATGTTTCACGACAGTCGGTGCAGCCAGTTCCTTGCCCGCATCCGGTGCGAGCCGGGCAAACCAGAGAAAAGCCAAAGCCGAAACAGCGGCGACCACATAGAAGCCAATGTGGAAATCCGCCAGTTCGAGATGGGCTCCACGAAGCGATGTGCTGATCTCCAGGATGCCGCCTGCCAATGCGACGCCGATGGCAATGGAAACCTGCTGAGCAACGGCAGTGATGGGCGTAGCCTGACTGGTCTTTTCGTCGGGTATTTCCGCAAAGGCCAGCGCGTTTACACCGGTGAAGAACAATGAGCGCGCAAAGCCTCCCACCAACAGAAAACCAATGATGATCCAATAAGGCGTCGTCGGCGTAAACAGCCCATTAACAGCAATGAAGCAGGCAGAAATCAAAGAACCTGCCATCAGGGCGCGCCGGAAACCGACGCGGGCAAAAATGCGCTTTGCACCGAATTTCATGCTGATAGCACCAATCGCCGAAACGAAAGTCATCATACCGGACTGAAAAGGGGTGAGACCGAAACCAAGCTGAAACATCAACGGCAACAAAAATGGGATGGCACCAATCCCGAACCGGAAAATGCTGCCACCAATAACCGCTGCGCGGAACACCTGATTATCAAAAAGCTTCAGATTCAGCAGCGGATCGTCCGCCCTCTTCGCATGCCGCAGATAAAGAACCGTACAGACAATACCGATTGCAAGGGTGGTAAATCCAACTGCTGGCGGCAAGGCTGGAAGGCTTACCACCGACAGTCCAAAAACTACCCCCGACATTGCCATGCCCGAGAGAACAAAACCCGTCCAATCAAGACGCTTTACGATGCGCTCATCGGTATCTGGAAGGAACCGGCTGGCAAACCAGATGCCAACAAAACCGATCGGCACGTTGATCAAGAAAATCCAATGCCAAGTCAGGAATGTCGTGATGAAACCGCCAACCGGCGGGCCCACAAGTGGCCCGACCATCGCAGGTATAGTCAGCCAGGCCATGGCTGAAACGAGTTCACTGCGCGGAGTCGCACGGATAAGTACGAGACGGCCAACGGGTGTCATCATCGCGCCGCCCATGCCCTGTAAAAACCGTGCGATGACGAAAGCTGTGAGTGAATTCGATGCGGCGCAAGCAACTGACCCGACCACGAATACCGCTATTGCCGCCCGAAACACATTCTTGGCTCCAAAACGATCCGCCATCCAGCCGCTGACCGGAATAAAAACCGCAAGCGCAACAAGATAAGCCGTCAGCGCCAGTTTGAGCGCAATCGGGCTTGTGCCGATATCAGCAGCGATAGCGGGAAGCGACGTCGAAATGACGTTCGAATCCATCTGTTCCATGAACAGGGCTATAGCCAATACGAGGGGAATGATGCGATTCACGGTGATATTCCGAATATACGGGCACGAAAAGGTCGGCAATTCTATGTAGCGCCCAACTAATTATTGCTAGAAGGAACGGCGTCACAATGCAGTGAATATGCGATAAAATCAGTAATTTATCGCCTGTTTTAAGCAGATTATGGTCCTTAGCATCGCAGCACCTTAGGCCTCACGCGAAATTTCAGCCATTCACATTTGTGTAAAACAGGGTTGCGCTTCCCGTAACAGCTTGTTACATTTCGTTACAGTTTCACGAAGCTTCGAACCGGGTGGGGGGCCGCTCCGGTTCAAGGAGGTAGGAAATGAACGATATTACAAGAACCGCTATCATCTATGGAATGATGATCATTTCGCTCAACACCGCGCTTGCAATCGGTCTTCTGGGACTTGATTTCCTGCGTTAAACGCGCCCCAAGCAAGTTTTTGCCCTCCAGGCACACATGAAAAAGAGCGTTTCCATTCATTGGAAGCGCTCTTTTCATTTCCAGCAGTTTCAATGTGCAATCCCGACACTGCGCTGTTCGCTACGGGTCAGAGAATTCGGCCCTGACTGTTCGGATCAAAGAAAACCGACTTGTCTAGATTGAAGGCCAGCCGGGCCGACTGCCCAGCCGTGATGCGGGCATCTGCGCGTAGTCGCGCCACGACATGCTTGCCGCCTAGACGCGTGACCGCGAACGTATCTGAGCCCGCCGGTTCGACAACATCAATGAGGCAGTCGCGCTCTACGATTGCGTCGGCATTGCGGTCTGCTCCATCTGGATCGGTAAGTGCTTCAGGGCGGATACCGAAGACTATATCCTTGCCCTCGTATGCACCAAGCCCCTGCGGCGCTGTCTTCAAGGGCAGCGTGAGCGGCTCGCTCTCACCGCGTTTGAGATTAATAGCATACCCCGCACCATTCTTCACGACCCCCGCCGTTAGCAAATTCATTGCTGGCGAGCCCATAAAATCGGCAACGAACATATTGGAAGGGTTGTTATATATCTCGGCGGGCGTTCCGAACTGCTGCAAGATTCCATCTTTCAGAACAGCGATCTTGGTAGCGAGAGTCATTGCTTCGATCTGGTCGTGTGTCACATACACGATCGTGGTCTTCATCCGGCTGTGCAATCGTTTGATCTCGGTGCGCATATCAACACGCAGTTTGGCATCAAGATTGGAAAGCGGTTCATCGAAGAGAAACACCTGAGGGTTGCGCACCAAAGCACGCCCCATGGCCACGCGCTGACGTTGGCCACCAGAAAGCTGGCTAGGCTTGCGATCAAGCAGATGGCCTATCTGCAATATATCGGCAACTTCCTGGATAGCCTTATCGCGTTCGGCCTTCGGAACCTTCCGAATTTCCATGCCGAAAGCGATGTTGCCTGCAACAGTCATATTCGGATAAAGCGCATAGGACTGAAAGACCATTGCAATATCGCGCTGTGACGGATGCAGGCCCGCAATAGACTTGCCGTTGATCGAGATGTCACCGGAAGTGATCGGCTCAAGTCCAGCAATCGTATTCAGGAGCGTCGACTTACCACAGCCAGACGGACCGACGAGAACGAGAAAACCGCCTTCATCGATCTCGATATTGATATCCTTCAAAACCGAAACATTGCCGTAGGACTTGTAGAGGTCGGATATTTTCAGAAAAGACATTTGCAACTTATCCCTTAACGGCACCGGACATCAGGCCACGTACGAAATAGCGGCCGGAAACAATGTAGACTACTAGTGTCGGCAGAGCCGCCAGGATAGCTCCTGCGAAATGGACATTGTACTCCTTGACGCCAGTAGAGGAGGAAACCAGATTATTGAGCGCAACCGTCATCGGCGTCGAATTGGCCCCTGAGAACGAAGCACCGAACAGAAAATCGTTCCAGATATTGGTGAACTGCCAGATCACGGACACAACGATGATGGGGCCAGACGAGGGCAGCAAAATACGCCAGAATATCTGGAAAAAGCTTGCCCCGTCAATCTGGGCAGCACGAACCAGTTCTGTCGGGAAAGCCTCATAGTAATTGCGGAAATAAAGCGTCGTGAACCCGATTCCGTAAACCACATGGACGAGGATCAGTCCCCAGATCGTGCCGGCAATTCCCAGAAAGCCAAGAACGCGCGCCATCGGAATGAGCACAATCTGGAACGGAATGAAGCACGACAACAGCAGTAAACCGAAAAAGATATTGGACCCGCGGAATTGCCATTTGGTCAACACGTAGCCGTTCAATGCACCAACGATGGTTGAGATCGCAACCGCTGGAACAACCATCAGGATCGAATTGATGAAGAATGGCTTCAGGCCCGTGGGCTGCACACCGATCTGGGCCGTCGACCAAGCGGACAGCCATGGCTCGATGGTCCATTGTTGCGGCAGGTTCAACATGCCTCCTTGGCGGATTTCATCCAGAGGTTTGAGCGAATTGACCAGCATCACATAAAGCGGCAGCAAATAGTAGAAAGCAAAGAGCAGCAGCGCGGCATAGATCAGCGCACGTGTCAGCTTTCCGCTGCTGATGGCATTGTCTTGCGACTGGGCGCTCATGACCGCGACCCTCCGCGAATTTCCGAGTAAAGATAAGGAATGATGATCGAGAAGATCATAACCAACATGATAATAGCGGACGACGCGCCGATACCCATCTGGTTCCGCGTGAAGGTGTAGGAATACATGAAAGTAGCTGGCAATTCGGTGGCCTGCCCGGGTCCACCGCCCGTCAGCGCGATAACAAGATCGTATGCCTTGATCGCAAGATGAGCGAGGACTACGAAAGCGGACAGAAACACCGGGCGCATCAACGGAATGATGATGCGGCGATAGATCGTCGCCGTTGACGCGCCATCGATCTGAGCCGCCTTGATAATCTCGTTATCAACGCCGCGCAGTCCCGCGAGAAACATCGCCATCACAAATCCGGATGATTGCCATACGGCGGCAATCACCAGACAGTAGATTGCCATCGTGTTACTCTTGATCCAATTGAACGAGAAACTCTCCCAACCCCACAGATGCATTGTGTTTTCCAGCCCAATACCCGGGTCGAGAAACCACTTCCATGCCGTCCCTGTCACGATGAAAGACAATGCCATCGGATAAAGATAGATCGGGCGGAGAATGCCTTCGCCTCGAATCTTCTGGTCAAGAAGGATCGCTAAAAACAGTCCAATCACCGAACAGATGATGATGTAGAGCGACGCAAAGATTGCAAGATTGGTGATCGCCCGCCACCAATGGGGCAAAGCCCATAGCTTGCTGTAATTCGCAAGGCCGACGAAGCCATATGAGGGCAGCATCCGGCTATTGGTTAGCGAAAGGACGCCGGTATAGATTATGAAGCCATAAACGAACACGAGCACTATCAAAAAGCTCGGCCCCAGAACCAGCTTTGGCACCAGTTCCTGTAATCGGCTGTTACGCTGCATATTTGCGTCACCCTGTTCACGTCGCCCGGCCAAACGCCAATTATGCGGCAAGCCTTCCGGACATCTGTTTAATCGGCATTCCAGCGCGCCTGCATTATGCGCAATAGAATGCACCCGATAAGCTCAGTCTGCCGCAGTTTCCGATGGAAACATGCAGACCTTCATCATGCAATTACTGTTTTGATTTCTGGTCGTTGCTGCCGCGCTTCCAAATGTGCGGCCAATATACGGAGCACCAGAGACAAAAGGCGTCCGGGAATTTTCCCGGGCGCCTCTTTGCCGTTATTTCGCAGCTTCGACCGCGGATACGAGTTCCTTAACAGCGTCTTCCGAAGAAAGCTGACCGTTGAACTGACGCGTCACGACGTCATAGATAGCGTTCTTGACCGCAGCCGGGTTGGCGTAGCCGTGCGCCATAGAACCCAGCATCGTGCCCTTTTCGCTCGCTTCCTTTTCGTCAGCGATAGCTTTCTTACCGCAAGCGTCGAAGTCAGTGTCAGGTACATCCGTACGGGCCGGGGCAGAGCCCTTCACCACGTTGAAGGCCGACTGAAACGTTGGGCTCTCAATCGCGGACGCCATTTCAAGCTGTGCCGGAACCTTGTCTTCCGAGACTTTGAACATGGCAAACATATCGGAATTGAAGGTGATTGCGCCCTGCGTGCCAGGATAACGCATGCAGACGAAATCTTCGCCCGGCTTCTTGCCGGCCTTGATGAATTCACCCTTTGCCCAGTCACCCATGAACTGAAGACCGGCTTTGCCTTCAATAACCATAGCTGATGCGAGATTCCAGTCGCGACCAGAGAAGTTGTCGTCAACATAGGACCGCAGCTTCGTCATCCGGTCGAACGCCTGCTTCATCGTATCGCTGCCGAGCGTTTCGGGATCAAGGTCGACGAAAGCCTTCTTGTAGAAATCCGTACCAAAGGAAAGCACGACAGCATCAAAAATAGTTGCGTCCTGCCAGGGCTGGCCACCGTGAGCGACCGGTGTGATCCCCTGTTCCTTGAACTTGTCAAGCAGCGCGATCAGTTCGTCCCAGTTGGTAGGTTCCTTGCCGCCAGCCTTGTCGAGCGCGGCCTTGTTGATCCACATCCAGTTGGTGGAGTGGACGTTGACGGGAGCCGCAATCCAGTGGCCATCATACTTCGCAAATTCCTGCAAAGGAGCCGGGATAACCTTTTCCCATCCCTCCTTGTTGGCGATCTCATCAAGATTGCCAAGAGCACCCTGCTCCGCCCAGTCGCGAATATCGAATCCGAGCATCTGCACTGCCGTCGGCGCATTGCCTGCCGTGACGCGCGCGCGCAAGACCGTCATGGCTTCCGTACCACCACCACCGGCAACCGGCATGTCGGTCCAGCTGATGCCCTTCTTTTCAAGATCTTTCTTAAGAACGTCGAGCGCGGCTGCTTCACCGCCCGCAGTCCACCAATGCAGAACTTCCACGTTCTGCTTATCCTGCGCGTTGGCAAAAGGCGCCATTCCGGCGAGCAAAGCGCAGGCGGCCGTACCCATCGCAGCGAGCTTCAAAAATTTATGCATATCTACCTCCCATAGAAACAATCGAAACAGACTATCGGATATCCGCCCAAGCTCTCGCTTCTGCGCGGCAATCCATCTCGTCATTCCATCCGCGCCTCCTCGGCACAGATTTGAAACCGGCTGCTTCGCACATCCGGCTCGTCCTATTCACTGCCGCAATACGCGTCGAAAGCTTTCGCTTTCACCTACGCCCAGCCGCCTCGCGACGTTTTAATTGAAATCCTCCATCCCACTCTTACGTCGCTTTATCCCAATTGACAACGTTGTCTTTTATGAATGAGAAATGATCCCAAGACAAGCTGTGAGGCACAGGATAGGCTCAAACCCTATCAGGCTGTCAATATCCTCCTAAAGATAAAAGGGAGGAATTCAATCGATTAAACCACAGGTAGAGGCCACACCTTGAAAAATCCTTTATAAATCAATGTATTGCCAGATTTACCACGCCGTCGTATGCCACTGCTCGCAAATGCCATCATCTCCCCTGCTTCCGGTTGAATATAACTCCAGCACAAATTTCTCCCGCCGGACTGGACAAGGCCGCAAGGAGCTCATAATTTCGTGCCGCTCGCACAATGGTGTGCGGGCTTGTTCTCGGGGCGGGGTGAAACTCCCCACCGGCGGTATGAAGCGACAGTTTCGAGCCCGCGAGCGCCTGAACACATGACTGCTCGGTTATTGTTCAGGGTCAGCAGATCCGGTGAGATGCCGGAGCCGACGGTTAAAGTCCGGATGGAAGAGAGCGATTGAGCGTCAGGATCGTGTCACTCAGGCACCGTCCATGCGTTCTTTTGTGCGCCCTGATTCTAGTTTCGTGAGGAACCTATGAACCAGAGCTATCCGAACAAGACTTCATTTAAAATTGCATTCATTCAAGCTCGTTGGCACGCTGATATTGTCGATGAGGCCCGCAAGAGCTTTATTGCAGAATTGTCTGCCAAAGCCGGAGCTAATGTGGAAGTCGAAATTTTCGACGTTTCTGGTGCTTACGAAATCCCCCTCCATGCCAAAACCTTGGCCAAGACCGGAAAGTACGCTGCTATCGTCGGCGCGGCTTTCGTGGTTGATGGCGGCATTTACCGGCATGATTTCGTGGCAACCGCCGTCATTAACGGCATGATGCAGGTTGGACTGGAGACAGAGGTTCCAGTGCTCAGCGTCGTCCTTACGCCTCATCATTTCCATGAAAGCAAGGAGCATCATGATTTCTTCCATGCTCACTTCAAGATCAAGGGCGTGGAAGCAGCCAATGCTGCTTTGCAGCTTGTGAGTGAGCGTAGCCGTATTGCCGCGCTTGCTTAACGAGTGCCAACCGGCCTTTAAGAAAAGGCCGGTCCTTCTCCGATGATGCGCTCGCAGTGCGCATAAACGTCGAAGTCATCACCGCGCACCAATGCAACGAGCGTAAGGTTCGCTTCATCTGCCGTTCGAATGGCCAAAGCCGTTGGCGCAGAGATGGCAGCCAACACCGGCGCGCCAAACATAACTGCTTTCTGTACCATCTCGACAGAAACGCGACTGGTAATCACAACGATACCGTCTTGCGGTGCACAACCGTTGAGTGAGACCGCGCCAACAAGTTTATCCAATGCATTGTGGCGCCCGACATCCTCACGAATCGCAATAAGCCCTTTGTCCGGAACATAGAAACCCGCTGCATGAACTGCATGGGTCTGAGAGTTCAACTGTTGCTCGTCCGTAAGAGAGGCGACAGCCATCGAAATATCGAAGGGAGAAAATTTTCGACCGCCTTGTTGCAATGCCTGAAGCGGTCGCAACGCATGATCAATTGAGTCTATCCCACACAGGCCGCACCCGACTGGGCCAGCCATGAATCTGCGTCGTGCGGCAAGCCTCTGTTCCGGGCGCTCCGATAGCCGGACCTGCACATCGATGCCCTTCTCAAAGGCAACGACCTCAACCGCTTCTATCTCGGAAATATCGTCCACAATATTTTCGGTGAGAGTGAAGCCTATCGCGAAGTCTTCAAGACTGTCAGGGGTAGCCATCATCACGGCCTGGGTCGAGCCGTTATAGCTCACCGCCACTGGAACCTCCTCAGGCACCACGCGCGTACCCTCGTGGAATCCCGACACACGATGCGCGATCCGTGCAGTACTGCGGCTCGCTCTATGAATCGTCATCTGAACCGCTCTCCCAACATCGCATCCCAACTCCAGCAGTTTCATGTGGCATGAAAACAACTTTAATGTAAGTTGCCACCGAAAAAGCCGTCGCAAGTTGGGCGGCAAGCGAGGAAAACATGGATATTCGGCAGATAGACGATAATTATTCGGTTTCAGGGCAGATCGAACCTGACGATGTACGCGACATTGCAGCAGAGGGATTTCGTACGATTATCTGCAACCGGCCAGATGGCGAGGGAGGCCCTGATCAGCCCGAATTCAGCGAAATCGCACGCGTCGCCCAGAAAGCCGGACTTGCTACCTACTATATTCCAGTCGTCGGCGGTCAATTGACGCAGGAAGATGTGGATGCAATGGCAGCAGCACTGGATGAAGCCGAAGGCCCCGTGCTTGGCTACTGCCGATCCGGTGCGCGTTCTACGAATATCTACGGGATCGTACAGCAGCAAAAGCGCGGATAAAGAACGAGCGCAGGCTATGTGGGCGGTGAAGCCGCAAGGGCATTTCGACAGTCTTTGCAAACATGGCTATCACCGTCCCGAAAGCCGTGCGCGACCCGAATGGATAGCGCGCGATGTGTGAGCACAATACTGGCGATAATAGCTCATGCCAGTACGGGTGACCGTTGCGGCAACACCGCCAAGAACCAGAAGCCAGCCAATGGCCTGCGGCCAATTGAAGCTTTCGATCCCGCCGCTCAGTGCCACAATCAGGATACCAGCCCAGAGCAGAGCAGCCGTGCGGCGCCAGAATACCGGGTTGAGCTCATCGAAGACAGCTTTCCACAGCGAATGAACAAGGCAGGCGAAGAAAAGGGCTGCGGCCAGACCGATATTGAGCAACTCGACCGGAAGCCATTGTTGCGAAGTAAGCATCGTTTCCATCATCCACTTAACCAGGATTCCTGCCGAAGAAACCCATTAGGGAATTTCTTGCGATCAGAATTACTATTACTGTTCGTCCCATTCAGCTTTCGCTTTGTGGCCGCAACGTGTTACAAGCACGGAAAGCTCTCTCGGATAAATTCACTTATTATTGCGTTCACGCGAAATATCGTGTTGAAAATATTACCCTATTCTGGGTGGCATGATGCGCCCGACACCGTGCAACCCCTTCCAGCAGCTGGAAAATTTGTGGTTCCGCTCATCTGCCAATTAGCCGGAATATTTCCTTCGCAATCGCAGGAGATAAGGGTTTGTAACAATTCGGCACAGCAAGGAGGGCCTCGCAACGCCGAGACCCGCAATAATTCACAAGCGCGCGCGCTCTATTCGCCGACTTTTACTTGTCCGCCACCGCTTTTCCCGGTTGAAGCGAAGATGGGTCCACAGAAGCGGGTGCGGCGGTGGGCCGGCCGAATAGAAAGCCTTGAACCTGCTCACAGCCCTCTTCGATCACCATGCGATGCTGGTCAAAGGTCTCGATACCCTCAGCCACGACCGGCAGATCGAGGCTGCGGCCCAACCCGACTATGGCTCTTACAATCGCTCTGGCGCTGACATCCGTTTCCATGCTGGTGATGAAGCTGCGGTCAATCTTGATCTTGTCGAAAGGAAAACTTTGGAGATTGCTGAGCGATGAATAGCCGGTTCCGAAATCGTCCATAACGATACGGACGCCCAATTTCTTCAGGCGACGCAGCAGCTCAAGTGTCGTCAATCGATCCTTCATCAAAGCGGATTCGGTTACCTCTAATTCCAGCCTTATTGGATCAAGGCCGGTTTCTGCGATAATCGAACGGACCGTATCCGGCAGGCTGATCAGACGGAACTGTACGGGCGACAGGTTTACCGCGATGGTAAGGTGGCTGTCCCATTCGGCAGCAGTACGGCAGGCCTCGCGCAGAACCCACTCGCCCAGCGCCACGATTGTTCCCGTTTCCTCGGCGATAGGAATGAAGACTTCCGGCGGTATCTGCCCGCGTGCCGGATGGTTCCAACGAACAAGTGCCTCATAACCCGTGCAACTTCCATCAGCTGTCGCGAATAAGGGTTGGTAGGCAATACCGATCTGGCCCCGAACCATCGCATGGCGCAAGTCTGCTTCCATCTGGCGCCGCTCTCTTATCTCTCGGTCCATTTCCGGGGAATAGAACGAAACCACTCCGCGCCCTTCCGTCTTCGCCCGATAAAGCGCGATATCTGCCGCATGCCGGATGGCTTCTGCATCCTTGCCGTCATTCGGATATATGGCAACGCCTATGCTAACGCCCACAGCAGTTGGGTCGAGTACTGTATTCAGTTCCGAGCGGAAGGTTTCCAGAATCTTCTCGCTTAGCTTGCGGGCACCTCTCGGCTGGGGCACGCCCACCTGCAGAATGATGAACTCGTCACCGCCAATACGCGCGGCCGTATCGATACCATTTATGGAGCGCTTCAGGATGCTGGAGACCGATTTCAGTACCCGGTCGCCTTCGGCGTGGCCGAAAATGTCGTTCACAGCCTTGAATCGGTCCAGATCGAGCGCCAGCACGGCGAATGGTTCGCGGGCGGGGCGCGCAACGGCGTTCGCAAGCCTTTCCTCAAAAAACATGCGGTTGGGCAGATCGGTAAGCGCATCATGCCGTGCCATATGCTCAATCTGGCGCTGAACCGTGCGCTTTTCAGTAAGATCACGCACAGCGAGCACCTCGCAAGGCCGTCCCTGATATTCAATCGTATGAACCGCAAGTTCAAAGATGCGCTCATCATTGGGAAACCTCGGAGCCGCCTCAATGGCCTCCAGACGGTTAGCGCAGACCGGAAGTCCATCCGCTGCCAGTAACAAAGTATCCGGCTTCACACCCACAAGCGACTTTTCACTTCTCCGCATGAGTTCGGAAAACCGGGCGTTCATCTCCACTATTCCGCCATCCCGAACGACAGCGAGCCCGTCCAATGTAGCGTTCGCAAAACCCTTTAGATCCGTCATGTAACGGTCAATAAATACGGCTGCAATTGTCGTCATCGTTACGCTACATACCACTGCCGCGACAGCAACGACCAGCCACAGACGCCCCACTCCAAGCGGATCCGCGGCAGGAAGGGTAGGATTTGGAACCAGTTCAGTCGATGCAACAGCTGTGAAATGGAGCGTGCAGACAGCCAGTATTCCCCCCACGGTCGGAAGGAGAATACGCAGCCAGCCGGAAGCATTCGTTACAAACCAGAAAGCGGCCAGCAGAAGCAGAACCGATATTGCGCCACCCGCAAGGATGGGCGGAAGATCATAGCGAATGTTGGCTGCCGCTTTGATTGCACTCATACCTGTGAAATGCATTGCGGCTATCGATAGCGTGGCTGAAATGGCAGCAATCAGAGCGTATTTGAACGCCGCCCCTTTAAGAAGGCGGAGGCTCAACCAAAAGCCGAGAACGGCAGTCGCTGCCGACAGTGCCGTAGCCGTAAAATCAAACTCGATCGCGACGGTACCATTATAGGCGAGCATGGCAACAAAGTGGGTTGCCCATACGCCCAGTCCACCGGCAAACGCACTGATTGCAAGCCAGTTGTCGCGGCGGCTCTCGGTGCATTCACGCGCGCGAGCCAACAACAGAAAAAATGCAAACATGCTCGCAAATGAAATCGATGCAGCCAGAACCACAAAAGGCTGATCGTGCTGTACTGTCACGCATTCCAGGACTTTGAACATGCCGCCCCCTGCCGCGCCCGCCAATGGTGGTGCAGTTTATGAAAACAAGCCAGATCATGGCCAAACTGTGCTTGTTGCCCCGAATAAAAATAGTGATAACTATTTAAGCAATTCTGAATTGGTGAATATATCACCCTGCTTCCGCTATTTTTGGAAGAACAACATTAAATACGTTTGCCAAAGCGCTTCCCGACACGCGCCAGCAATATCACGGGTAAAATTCCGACCACTACAATGGCGAGGGCCGCAAGCGACGCTTCTTCATACGTGCCGCGTGCCGCTTCGCCATAAAGATGCGTCGCAAACGTTTCAACGTTTAGGGGCCGCAACAAAAGTGTCGCTGGCAGTTCTTTCACACAGTCGACGAATACGAGTAAACCTGCCGCCACGATGGCTGTTTTGGATAACGGCAAATGAACCGCATAGAACGTCTGGGTGGCCCCACGCCCCAGCGTACGGGACGCATGATCCAGCGACGTGGGAATGCGCTCCAATCCCGAATCTATTCCCCCCGCCGAAATAGCGAGGAATCGAACTACATAAGCGTAGATAACCGCCGCGCCTGAGCCGATTAGCACCAGCCCCGCCGAGTATCCGAAGAAATGAGAGGTGAACTGATTGACGAAATGATCGAAGCTGCCCGCAACCGCGAGGATGCCGAGGGCGATCACGGTGCCCGGTGCCGCATATCCCATTGTCGAAATGCGATAGGACCAGCGTGAAACTGCACCCGGAAAAATTCGGACAGCATATGCAACAAGCAATCCGCAAATCAGCACCAGGACCGTTGCTACTGAAGCGAGACCGACGGTATTGAAAGCTTCACCGACCAGTCGCGGCGACACCCCCGCGAAACGGGCGCGCTTGATGGCTTCCACGACCAGATAGATTGCTGGCAGAATAAATCCTATGATGACGGGCAGCGAGCACAAGCAGAACAATAAGACGCCTTGCCCCCTACTGACTTTCGAGGGCTCGAAACCCCGCGAATGGCGAATGTTGGAAGCAAAGCGCTGCTTGCGACGTCCCCAGCGCTCGACTGAAACAATGGCAACCACCAGAAACAGAAGAGCGAGCGCCAATTGGGCAGCTCCCGGCAAGTCCGAGCGCGTTATCCAGGTGGTGTAGATGGAGACGGTCAATGTGCGTACGCCCAGAAACTCGGCGGCGCCCACATCATTCAGCGTTTCCATTAGTGCCAAGCTTACGCCAACTGCTACAGCGGGCCGGGCAAGCGGCAATGCGACCCGCCAGAAAATGCCTTTGCGGCTTACCCCCAGAGTTCGCGCCGCTTCGATGAGGCTGGCAGACTGCGTGAGAAACATTGCCCGCGTAGGAATATAGACATAGGGATAGAGGACGAAGCCCAGCAGAATGATGCACCCTGCCATCGAACGGATATCCGGCAAGCGGAACTGACGCGGGCTGTCGTAGCCAAGCACGAAGCGAACCGCGCCTTGCACCGGACCGATAGGATGCAGAATATCAAGGTAGGCATAGGCGATAATGTAGGTCGGCACGGCCAGTGGCAGCAAAAGCGCCCACTCCAGCATGCCCCGCCCACGAAAATCATAAGCCGTCACCAGCCACGCCGTCGATGTTCCAAGAACAGCGGCGATGATGCCGACCCCCGTGAGCAAGATTACAGTTTCGAGAAGAGCAGATGGCAAGCTGGTAGCAAACAGGTGCGCCCATAGGCCAGCCGAGCCCTGAAAGGCTTCCAATGCAAGGGCCAGAACAGGCAGCAAAACCAGAACTGCGACGAAGACCGAGAGCCATAGCCAGCTGCGCCCTGCCCTTGCAGGTTGCAAAATTCGTTTCCGCATGGCTGCAAGGACTTGCATCGGTTTCTCTATAGTGCAACGCCGGCACATTATGTACCGGCGTTAATTTTCTTAATTTGCTGGCTTTTAGTTGTCGAAGCCGACTTTGTCGACCAGTTCGCTTGCCTGCTTGCGATGGCTGACGATTTCAGACAGCGGAACACTGTCGATCTTCAGTTCACCGAATGATTCCACGACTGGGTCGAGCGGCGCGCCCTGTTTGACCGGATATTCGAAATTGGCCTTGGCGTAGATCTGCTGGGCCTCATCGGATACCAGATATTCGAGGAGCTTGACTGCTGCGTCCTTATTGGGTGCATTCTTGGCAACGGCTGCGCCACTGATGTTGACCTGCGTTCCGCCATCCTTGAACGTAGGCAACAGAACCTTGATGCCCTCGCCCCATGCCTTCTGCTCGTCGCCGCCCTTACCAGAACGCATCAGACCCACATAATAGGAATTCGCGACTGCAATATCGCAGATACCGCCGACAATATCCTTGGCTCCATCGCGATCTCCACCAGCGGCTTTTCGTGCAAGATTATCCTTGAGACCCTTGAGCCATTCTTCGGTCTTTTCCGCACCATAATGCGCGATATAGTCCGCGAAGAGAGCTGTATTGTAAGGATGCTGGCCAGCCCGGATGCAGATTTTGCCTTTCCACTTTGGATCCGACAGGTCTTCGTAGTTGATCTTGTCGAGCTCAAGGTCCTTCGCGGCATAGACGATGCGAGCGCGCATGGACAGTGCGAACCAGTTGTCCTTTGCGTCACGAAGCTGTTCTGGAATGGCTTCTTTCAGCACCTTGGAATCGACAGGCTGGGTGAGGCCCTTGTCGACGAGATCAACCAGATTACCGGCATCGACCGTCATCAGAATATCGGCTGGCGAATTGGTTCCTTCGGAAGCTACACGCTCCGCCAGACCGTCTTTCAGAAACACCGTGTTGACGGTAATGCCCGTAGAAGATTTGAAGGCATCGAGCAGTGGCTGAATGAGACCCGGTTCGCGTGTCGTGTAAATGTTCACTTCATCTGCGTGGGCAGCCCCTGCGAAAAACGTTACTGCGGCGAGAGCAAGACCAGAACGCGCAAATTTGGACATTTTACCTCCAGATGGACCTGTTTCATTTTGAAATATGAGAGAACCAATCAAGTTATAAAGTGAGGCATGCTAACGGTCAATTGGCCCCGAGGCCTTTGATGGTATATTTTTCATTCACTTGGGGAAAATCAGCGCTTTATCCCAATCCGGACGCAGAACAATATCGGTCGCAGAGGTTGGAAGCCGCAGTGTCGTGCGCACGCGCAGGCGCGAAGTTGTGCCCGGCACCCTCACGGCCAGTTCTTCGATTTCGCCGAGAAACGTCCGTGATTCAATATGCCCCCGCAATGAATCTTCAATAGTCTCTCCGTCGAGGAGGATCGTAAAATCGCGCGGACGTAAGTAAGCAAACGCTTCAGTACCGGGTGCAAATCGTTCGGCCGTGATAATCTCTCCAAGAGAAGTGACCAACTTACCGCCTTCGACTTTTCCCGGTATCGCGTTGAAGTCACAGAAAAAATCTGCTGCATAACGGTTCACGGGCCGGTCGTGAAGTTCGCGGGCCGTGCCGTTCTGCACTATTCCCCCGGAACGCATCAGCACAACGCGATCCCCTGTAGATAGCGCTTCTTCAGCTTCGTGCGTTACGATGATCGCCGTAGTGCCAAGTTCCCTCAACAAAGCCACCGTCTCATGGCGAACCCGCGCGCGCAGTCCTCTATCCAGATTCGAAAAAGGCTCGTCCATCAGCAGAAGATGTGGGTTCGGAGCAAGGGCACGAATAAGAGCAACACGTTGCTGCTCGCCCCCTGACAGCATATGCGGATAGCGTTCCGCCATGTGCGAGAGCGACACCAACTCGAGAAGTTCTCTTGCCCGCGCATTCGCTTCAGCGCGGGATACCCTTCGCAAACCGAACAGGATATTTTCCTTGACCGTCAAATGCGGAAACAAGGCATAATCCTGAAAGACCACACCAACGTTCCGTTTTTCCGGCTCGACAAAAACCGATGGGCCGACAAACATCTTGCCGCCCATGGCCAGTGTTCCACTGTCTGGAACATCGATGCCCGCGATAATGCGCAACAGGGACGTCTTTCCGCAGCCTGAATGACCAACCAGACAGATTATCTCGCCAGCCTGAACATCAAGAGAAACACCGTTGAGCGCACGCACTGCGCCAAACTGACGGGTAATACCGGACAGGGTCAGTGCTGGACCGGAATGACCGGAAACCTGCCCTTCATCGTGCGGGTTGCGTGCTGCGTCCATAAGCAAGATCGCGTATCCTGATTGCAGTTCAGGCGGATATAGAGGCACATTCCTCAGAAAGCTACCAAAACAGGACGGATTATCTCAGGAATATCGTAACTAAGTATTTCCAGACCGGCTTATCCTGTTGATCGTGAACGAAAAGCGAGCCATGTTCACGATGCTTCCATATGCCCAAATCACCCAATCGCATTGCAGGAGAATACCGAAATGGGGCCGGTCACGGATAAGGTGGCGACAGCCGAGAGCTTGCCGCAAGAAACTAAGATCGCAATCATCGGGGGCGGCGTTATCGGTGTTTCGACTGCCCTTTTTCTGGCCGAGCGCGGCATTCCCGTCACTCTCCTTGAAAAGGGCGAGATCGCAGGCGAGCAATCGAGCCGCAATTGGGGCTGGTGTCGCCGTACGGGTCGCGACAGCCGCGAAATGCCACTGATTGTCGAGAGCATGCGGCTATGGGAAGGCATGAATGAACGTACCGGACGCGAAACCGGCTTCCGCGTGACCGGAATTGCCTACACAGCGGAAAAAGAAGAGCAGATGGCTCTTTACGCTGAGTGGATCAAGCTGGCCCGCGAACAGGGCATTGAAACAGAACTTCTCAATGCCGAGCAGGTCTCGGCACTGGTACCCGGCATCAATCGCCGGCTCTTAGGCGGCATGATTACACCGCTCGACGGGCGTGCGGAACCGCAAAAGGCGGTTCCGGCATTTGCCGCAAAAGCGCAGGAGAGCGGGGCCGTCATTTTACAGAACTGCGCTGTGCGTGGCATTGAGACCACCAATGGGCGCGTTACCGCTGTCCTTACCGAAAAAGGTCGCCTTCGCTGCGAGGCAGTGGTCGTTGCGGGCGGAGCCTGGTCAAGACTTATCGTTTCTGCCTTCAATGCCCACCTGCCGCAGTTGAAAGTTCGTTCCTCTGTCTTCCGTACCGCTCCTATCGACGCTGGTGTCGAACCAGCGATAGCATTTTCCGATTTTGCCCTGCGCAAAAGGCTTGATGGCGGCTATACCGTCGCTAGCCTTGGCGGGTCCATTGCCGATATCGTACCCGACAGTTTCCGGTTCTTCCGCGATTTCATACCGTCGCTTTCGACCGAATGGCGGTCATTACGCTTCCGATTCGGCGAACGCTTCTTCGAAGAAGCTTTCCAATGGAAGCTTCGTTCGGCAGATCAAATCTCTATTTTCGAGAAAATTCGGACGCTCGACCCTGCTCCGCACAGGGCTGCCAACGCTCAGGTGCTGACAAAGCTCAAGCAGGCAATCCCCTCTTTCGCCCCGGCGATAATAGCGCAGGAATGGGCCGGGCTCATCGACACGATGCCGGATGTCATTCCAGTCATCTCCCCACTTCCGGGCGTGGAAGGATTAATCGTAGCAACAGGCTTTTCAGGACATGGCTTCGGCATCGGCCCGGGCGCGGGAAAGCTGGTGGCCGATATGGTTACTGGTGAAACGCCGGTCGTTGATCCGTCGGCGTTTCACATATCCCGTTTTTCCGATGGCTCGAAAATCCGCATCGAGAACTGGGGCTGATTATTCGATCACCCCACACGCAAATCGGGCTCCGCCGCCGCCAAGCGGTTTGGGTTCATCGGAATAATTGTCACCGCCTACATGAACCATCAAAGCTCTGCCTTTGATTTCATCAAGCGATTTGAGACGGGGTGCTGTCACGCTCTGAGTTACATTACCTTGGGCGTCCGCCTTAAGCAGAGGCAAGTCGCCAAGATGTCCCTCGCCTTCCGGTCCCTTGTGGTGCTTGGTATGGGAAGGGTCATAATGTCCACCGGCCGTTTGCGCAGGAACTGTTTTTCCATCCTGTTCCACAGGTGCACAGCTTCCTTTTTCGTGAACATGGAAGCCGTGCTCACCTGCAGGAAGACCACGCAAATTGGGTTTGAATTGCAATCCGTGACCAGTTTGCGAGATCGTGACTGTACCGATTTCCTTCCCTTGGCCAGTTGGCAGGGCTTCGTAGAGTTTGACGCTCATATCCGCTGCAATAGCTGGAACTGTCAGAAGCATCATTGCTGAAGCAATCAATAACGGCTGCATGGTTTCCTCCTGATCGCGATCATTCGTGGTGGGAGGACAACGCGCGCCGCTCGAAATTGTTCGAAATAAAAGTGTCGGAGGGAACCGCGTGGCAATCGTCTGCCACGCGGCGCGGCGCGGATCAGATCGTTACGAACTGAGCCATCATGCCCACATCTTCATGTTCCAGCACATGGCAATGAAACATGAATGGATGGCTTTTTATCGCTTCGCGGTCGAAATGAACCAGTATCTCGGCCTTGCCATCAATTAAAGCGGTATCCTTCCATCCCGACTGATGCGCGGGTGGCGCTTTGCCGTTCATGGAAAGAATGCGAAACGATGCCCCATGGATATGGAATGGATGCGGCATCTCCTTCGTTGTAAGCTCCCATATTTCCCAGGAACCCAGCCTGGCCTCGACATCAATGCGATCCATATCAAAGGGTTTGCCCGCAATCGCCATTTTCACACCCGACGATAAGGCTTGAAGCGCTGGCCCCGCGTCCGAGGAACTTCTGGCTCCGTGCATATCATGATCCATGGCGCCCGACTGCATCCCGCCCATGTCCATGTTACCCATGTTATGTCCGGCATGAGGATCGGCTGACGGTTCAGTCATCATCAGCTTCATATTTTCCGCCATCCGCTCGTCGAAAAAGAATGAACGGCGGCGTACGGAGAGCTTTTCATCTGGCGCACCAGGACCATCGAGACGATCTGGAAAGGCCCTGATTTTCGCTTGCAATGCATTGTCCACCACAAACCGCATCAAATGAAGATCGTCGCCACCGCTGTCATTGCCATAGGTTAGTAAGTCGACCGCGTCGACTTTGGAAAAATCCACCAGAACCTCGTAGCGCTCGCCAGGACTGATGGACAGCCTTTCCACTGGTTCAGGCTTTTCAATGAAGCCGCCATCCGACGCAATGACGAGCAAAGGCTGGTTATTGCTAAGGCGGATATGAAAATTTCGCGCATTGGCACCATTGAGGATACGCAGACGGACGACAGATGCCGGGACGCGCGCTTCCGGTGAAACAGTGCCGTTCACGATAAGTCTGTCGCCACGGAAACCATGCATCAAATCCATGATATCGGGCTGGTATACGTTGCTACCCTCAATAACCCGGCGATCCTGAAACACCAGCGGAAAATCATCTATACCGTAGTCTTCAGGCAGGCCGCGTACAGCATCCTTGCCGTCAGTCACGACCATGAGACCTGCGATGCCTAGATGCGCCTGACGGGCGGTGTTTCCATGCAGATGCGGATGGAACCAGTTGAAAGAGGCGGGCTGATTAACCGTGATTTTCGGTTTCCATTCCGCACCCGGCGCGATCACATTATGAGGTCCGCCGTCGAGCACGGATGGAACGAAAAGCCCGTGCCAATGAAGCGTGGTCTCTTCATCCATGCCGTTTTCTACGGAAAGGGAGACCGTTTCCCCATTCTTCAAGCGCACGAGCGGACCAAGATAGGTGCCGTTGACGCCCGCGGATGCTGCTTCGCTTCCTTCTTCAAAACTGTGGCGTCCTGTCTGCACCTTGAGTTTGACAACACCCGATGCATCCGGTTCAACCAGAGGAGGCAAAGGCAAAGGCCGCCTAGCAGGAGCGGGCGAGGAGGACGCTGCGCCGTTGCCCATATGCTGATGGGCGTCTTGAGCAAAGCTATCAAATGGGCGGATGGCCGTGACAAAAGCCGCGCCGGCCGCGAGAGCCAGCAAGCGGCGACGTGTAATTCCAGTCATGGTAAGTCTCCAGACAATAATCATGATAGCCGCCGACTTCGGCGGCGATTTCCAAGATCAAGCCTGAAGCGATATGGGCGGTCGCAAATCTCTGTGGGGAGATTCGCCGTTCAGCGCCGCGACGAGCGGTGGCAAACCAAATTCCTGTGCGGGAACATCGGCGCGCAAATCCGTGCCAAGCTGAACAACACAGCCGCATGTCATCATGACACAGGCATTGGGCGCTTTGGCTCCGTGATCCATCGGTGCAGTTTGGCCCCTGTTCGTCCCCACCGATATGTCATCCATCTGATGCGGCGTGTTCACGTGGCAATCAGGAACCATCTGCGCTGCAAGCGCATCGTGCGCCATCGCGTAACAGAGTTGGGCAGAAACGAGAAACAGGAGCGAAAGCAATGTCGCGAGCACAAGGGAAGGCAAGCGCAAGACCGCATGGCCCCGCGCTGTATTCCTCAAGCCGATATCGTACTTTGCTCGATACATCTTTGTTTCCAAATGGACGACCCGAGAAATCTAGTCGCCCGTTATGGCAATTAAAAGACCTGAAAAAGCGCTAACGGGAATTTTACCCACTTTCGCTTTTCTTTCCAAAACAGCCCTTTCGAAATCATAAAATTGCTCAAAAGCTGTTTTCCGCTTGCGATTCTATACTCCCCAGTTTTAAAGAAGCCATATCTCGGGCTCCTCCCCAAACTAGACGGCCCGCAAATATTGGATCTGATACAATGACTGTCGCTGTAGCGGTTTCTCCGCAGAAAAATTCCGCGCGCCGTGTTCTGGCCGCGAGCATGATCGGCACAACGATCGAATTCTTTGACTTCTATATCTATGCAACTGCCG
The DNA here is from genome assembly GCA_900470195.1 of Hyphomicrobiales bacterium. Classification (GTDB taxonomy): domain Bacteria; phylum Pseudomonadota; class Alphaproteobacteria; order Rhizobiales; family Rhizobiaceae; genus Brucella. The sequence goes on from UEIJ01000023.1 coordinate 264,815, forward strand.
CGGTGATCGTGTTCCCGCATCTGTTCTTCCCGGCAAGCGACGGCAATTCCGCGCTTCTTCAGTCTTTAGCGACCTTTGCGATTGCATTCTTTGCCCGCCCCATCGGCGGAGCACTGTTCGGTCACTTCGGAGATAAGGTCGGTCGCAAGGCGACGCTGGTTGCAGCGCTCATGACCATGGGTATTTCCACGGTCGCCATCGGTTTCCTGCCAACCTATGACTCGATCGGCGTCTGGGCAGCTCTCCTGCTGGCTCTCTGCCGCCTTGGTCAGGGACTTGGTCTCGGTGGCGAATGGGGCGGTGCGGTATTGCTTGCAACTGAAAATGCACCGGAAGGCAAACGGACATGGTATGGCATGTTCCCGCAGCTCGGCGCTCCGGTTGGCTTCATTCTTGCAACGGGGATATTCCTCGTTCTGGCTGAGGCTCTGACTGAGGAACAGTTTTTTGCTTTTGGCTGGCGTATTCCATTCATCGCCAGCGCCCTTCTGGTCGGCGTAGGCCTGTTCATCCGCCTGAAGATTGCCGAAACGCCGGAATTTCAGAAGGCAATCGACAAAGCCGAACGCGTCGAAGTGCCTGTCGCAACATTGTTCAAGAAGCACAAGATGAGCCTTGTCCTCGGTACCATCGGCGCGGTCGCGACCTTCGTCCTGTTCTATCTCATGACGGTGTTCTCGCTGGGTTGGGGCACGCGCGCCCTTGGCTATAGCCGCGAGGAATTCCTTATTCTTCAGATGATCGGTGTGGTCTTCTTCGGCCTCATGATCCCTGTGGCCGCGCTGCTGTCCGACCGTTTCGGTATGCGCCCTGTCATGATCATCGTCACTGTGCTGATCGGCCTCTACGGTTTCATCATGGCACCTTTGTTCATGGCTGGCACTGCCGGGGTTCTCGCATTCCTTATCATCGGTTTTGGCTTGATGGGTCTTACCTATGGTCCAATCGGCGCGGCGCTTGCCGAACCGTTCCCGACTTCGGTCCGCTATACCGGCGCATCGTTGACGTTCAATCTGGCAGGCATTCTTGGCGCTTCGGTTGCCCCCTACATCGCGACGTGGCTCGCAACGCACTATAGCTTCGACTATGTCGGCTATTACATGGTTGCTGCTGCTGCGGTCTCACTCATCGGCTTTGCCTTTATTTCGTTCAAGCGAGACGAATAACAGGTTTTACGAAGCAAAAGGCCCGCGCGGAGCAATCCGCGTGGGCCTTTTCTTTCAGAGGGACATAAGCCCTTATTCGGTATCAGCGGCTTCTAGTGCGATAGCCACCGACTGGATGATCGATGCAAAACGAACGGCCGTCTGGATCGCTTCCGACGTAACATTGGCCTTGCGTAAAACATCCTCATGCGCATCAATGCACATGCCGCAGCCGTTGATGGCGGATACCGCCAGAGACCAGAGCTCGAAATCAACCTTATCAACGCCCGGATTGCCGATCACATTCATGCGCAGCTTTGCCGGCATGGTGCGATAGTCCTTGTTGGTCGCAAGATGCACGAAGCGGTAATAGACGTTGTTCATGCCCATGATCGATGCGGCCGACTTTGCAGCTTGAATAACGGAAGCATCGACCTTGTCAGCTGCTTCAGCAACAAGTGCCTTCCGTACATCGGCGTTGCGAGAGGCAATGCCGCACGCAACGAACAGGCCGTATTTCTGCTGTGGCGACAGTGTTTCGTCGCCGGCCATGGACGAAAGATTGAGACGGACGTCCTTGGCGAAATCCGGGATCTTTGACTTCAGTTCATCGATGGACATGGAACCCTCTTATCGGTCATTCAATATTCGATAAAAGAAAGGCGGGCCTTGACCCGCCTTTCTGAACCCAAACAGGGTCTATCAAGCAGCCTTGAGCGTCTCGCCACCGACTTCGCGGTTGCACGGGCAGAGTTCATCGGTCTGCAGCGCATCGAGAACACGCAGCGTATCCTTCGGAGCGCGGCCAACGTTAAGATTGGTTGCGTAAACGTGCTGGATTGTGTTGTCTGGATCGACAACAAAGGTATAGCGGTAGGCCACGCCATCCGGCGAACGAACGCCCAGGCCATCAACCAGCGAGCCGTTGGTGTCGGCAAACGACCAGATCGGCAGCTTGTCCAGGTCCTTATGATCGCGACGCCATGCAAGCTTTACGAACTCATTGTCAGTCGAACCGCCCAGAACGACCGCGTCGCGATCTTCGAAATCCGATGCAAGACGCGCAAACTCGGCGATTTCTGTCGGGCAAACGAAGGTGAAATCCTTCGGGTAGAAGAAGATGACCTTCCACTTGCCTGCGAAGCTTGCTTCGGTAATTTCTTCAAACGCCGAAACGCCGTTTTCTTCGTGATGGTTGAAGCCGGGCTTGACGCCGGTGACCTTGAAAGAGGGGAGCTTGTCGCCGATACCGAGCATTTTATACCTGCCTGTAATTTCGGTTGTTATTCGAAAATTTCTGAATTTTCAGAACTTTTCGTCCTGCGACTCGTATATAGGGCTTCTTGCCTAATCGGTCAAAGCGATTATATCGATCAATTCTATCGATTTTAACGATGAGAAAAGCCTCAGATTGATGCTCAACATCAGTGTCCGTCAACTCCATTACTTTATGGCTCTCGTAAAAGCGGGTTCCTTCTCACGAGCAGCCGAGGTTGTAGGCGTAACACAATCGACATTGAGCGCGGCCATTCAGGCGCTTGAAACAGAACTTGGCGTAACACTGATTGATCGCTCGGGCAGACGAATGCAGCTTTTGCCTGCTGGTGAAGATTTTCTGGAGCGAACCCGCACTATCGTAGCGCTCATCGAAGAACTACCTGAACATGCGCGGCAGGCGGAACGTCCGCTGACGACTAGATTGCGGCTGGGGGTAATTCCATCGATAGCGCCTTTTCTGCTGCCTAAAGTTCTGCCTGCGACTTCCAAAGCTTTTCCCGAACTGCAGCTTACCATTCGTGAAGGCCTCACGCGCTCCCTGCTCGACAGCTTGCGTTCAGGTTCGCTCGATGTGGCGCTTGTTGCCCATCCCTACGATCTCGATGAATTCGAAGTATCAGAGCTTGGTCAGGATATCTTCTATCTGGCGGTTCGGCGTGACCATGCATTGGCCAATCGCGACCGGGTCGATGCCGACGATTTGCAGGACCAGCCATTTCTCCTGCTCGAAACAGGGCATTGTCTTCGTGAACATGTCATGGCCGCCATTGGGTCCACGCCAGCGCAAGCAAGCGGCGATGTTCATGCTACATCGATCACGACCCTCGTGCAGCTTGTCGATTTTGGAATGGGCGTCACTCTCTTGCCGGAGGTAGCGGTCAAAGCGGGTGTGACGCGAGGAACCGAACTGAGCATCGTTCCTTACGACGGCAAGAACAACTACCGGTCTCTAGTTCTTGTTTGGCGCTCCAATGCTGCACGCCGTAACGAGTTTGAGCTCTTCGCGGACCATCTGTGCCGCAAATGCGTGAAGCCGCTCTAGAGAACCCCCCAGGCACGAAACCGCCCGCGTCCGGTGATCTCTCTCAGATTGAGTTCCGAGATAAGTTTCAGCGCCCCCTGTTGCGTAACCCGCAGTTCCCTTTCCACCATCTGGCTGGAAATAACAGGACTGCGCAGCACCATTTCCATCAGTTCAGGCAGTCGCGAATTGGACCTGCGCCCCTTGAGCTTTCGCTGCATCTGTTCACGCGCCAGAAGCAACCGGTCATGCTCCTTCATGGTCAGGTCAGCGGCCTCTTCAATACTTTCAAAAAACGTCTTGAGACGGATCAGACGATTGGAGGAGCGACGTTCATCCGGTCGTTTCGCGCGAAGGCCGAGACTGACTGTCGGCAGATGCCCTTTTGCGAGACCGCTCTGGCGCAGGAATGCGGCTGTCAGCAATCTCCCTATCCATGTCGATCGCTGCACAACTTCCAGCGAGAACCAGGCATCATGGATCAATGCTGCACGCATAAGAGGCGGCAAATGTCTGGTGTTGGCAAGACAATCGCGCCATTCCTGCAAACGCGCCTCCTCATCCCAGTCATCGTCGTAAAGCAACGTATCGCGCGCTGTCATTTCCGGTGTGGACTTGCCGGGCACCATACCTTCCAGAAGGGCACCGGTCCGGGCAAGAAGGTTGTCGATGTCATTGAGCAGCGGATCGAACTCCTCATCCGACGTCTCGCGAGGTTCGATTTCCGAAGATGCGACCTCAATCGAGCGACCAAGCAACTGATGGATACCAGCGGGCCCAAGAGCCCAATCAGCAGATTTTCCAGCAATCAGCCGACGCATACGCAAAACGGCGTGCGCAACGGTCAGGGCATGACTCGGCATCCGGCTGTCCATCAAAGCATCATGCAAGACCAAGTCTTCCAGATGCACCAGTTCGCCTTCAAGCCACATCGAAGCGACTGCATCATGCATATGCATCCGTTCGATCATGCCTTCGCGAATGGGTGAGCGCGAAAGCCGCTCGTCGAGCCGAACCAGAGCCGCGGTAGCATTGCTCACGGGCACAAAAAACTCTTCGAACGGCAAATCATCGATCTTGTAGGCCATGTCCCGCATATCGCAAGCGATTGCGGCAAAAGGCAAACGAAATTGCCGCCTTACCCCAGGACTTCCGCAACTTTGACAATGCGCCCTTCCCTGACCGAACGAAGAGCAGCCTCGGCGAGGGCCAGAGCCTGCAATCCATCTTCTGCTGAAGGATACGGCGCTTTTCCTGTGTCGAGCGCATCGATAAACGAGGCGATTTCTGCGGCGTAGGCAGCGGTGTAGCGGGTCATGAAAAAATCGTGCAATGGCGGCCGGTTATAGCCGTCTTTAGAAGCGACCTCTATTGATACAGGACGCTGGTTTTCCGCCGAAACAGCGCCGAGCGATCCGTGGACTTCAATACGTTGGTCGTAGCCATAGGAAGCGCGGCGCGAATTGGAAATGATGCACTGTCGCCCGGAAGCGGTGGTCAGGATGACGCTCGCGCTATCATAATCGCCGAGTTCTCCGATTTTGGGATCGACAAGAACCGAGGCCGACGCCGATACGCTCTCAATTTCCTCGCCAAGGAGAAAACGCGCCATATCGAAATCGTGGATCGTCATGTCGCGAAAAATGCCCCCGGATACTTTGATATATTCGGCGGGTGGCGCGCCCGGATCGCGACTCGTGATCGTCACCATTTCAACATTGCCGATCCGTCCGTCTTCAATGGCTTTTCGGACTGCCGCAAAATGCGGATCGAAACGGCGATTGAAGCCCAGCATCACTTTTGCGCCGGTTTCGCGAATAACATTCAGACAGGCTCGTACACGCGCAATATCAAGATCGATGGGTTTCTCACAAAAAACAGCCTTGTCGGCGCGAGAAAAGCGTTCGATAAGATCGGCATGTGTATTGGTCGGCGTGCATATCAGCACAGCATCGATATCGTCTGACTTTTCGATTTCGCCGATGGTTCGGATGTCCGCACCGGCTGGATCGGCAATTGCCCTTGCCGCGGCCTTATCGGCATCTGCAACGGCGACCAGTCGGGCGCGCTTGTCCGCAGCGATTGCGCCTGCATGAACTTTGCCGATACGCCCCGCGCCGAGCAATGCCAGACGTGTCACCATTGCCTCATCCTCCCAGAAAATGGCCATCTTCAAACGAGTGAAGATACGATATGGAATATTTATTCCATTTTGCTAGAATGTGACATAAACATTGTCAAGAGACCATATTGAAAGGCCAATGATGGATTCCCCTACACCGTCATCAATCAGTGTCCCGACGAACATCAAGGAATTTGAAGCGAAGTTGCTGGAGGTCTCCGACCGTTTGCCGAAGCGGCTCAAACAGTGTGCTGATTTCGTCGCGGCCAATCAGGATCGCATCGCCGTTTCAACCGTCGCCGAGATGGCCGAAGGCGCGGGCGTACAGAGTTCCGCCTTCATGCGGTTCTGCCAAATCATGGGTTTCTCCGGCTTTTCGGAAATGCAGAAACTGTTTCGGGATTCCTATGCGGGCGGCTGGCCTGACTATTCGACTAGATTGCAACATCTGCGCGAAACCGCGACGGGCAGTGCCCCTGCCCTTCTTGCGGAGTTTGCCGAGGCCGGACGCACCTCCCTCGAAGGCTTGCTCAAAACCATTGATCCTCAAGCACTCGAAAAGGCTGTTCAGCTTTTGGCGAGCGCGCACACGATCCACATCGTTGGAATCCGTCGCGCTTTTCCAGTTGCAAGCTATCTGGCTTACGCGTTGGAAAAAATGCACGTTCCTGCCATGTTGCACAGTGCCGTTGGCAAACTGGAAAACCTGCATGCTATTCGCGAAGGCGATGTGCTTCTGGCCATTACGTTTTCCCCTTACTCGCCGGAAACCGTCGCCATGGCCGAAGCCGTCGCCGCGCGCGGTATTGACGTCGTTGGTATCACAGACACATTTGTCAGCCCAATGAGCAAATCCGCCAAGCAGACATTGCTGGTTTCAGAAGTGGATTTCGGCGCATTCCGTTCGCTCTCCGCAACGCTTTGCCTCGCTATAGCACTGGCTGTGGCGGTGGGGACACTACGTCAAGGCGACTGATCCTTTGTATGTCATTCCACTTTTCGGTTGAAATGGAATAATAAATCCATTTTAATCGAAAATGGAATAACTGCTATGCGTACTGAATCGTGCGGCTATGGCAGCAATAAGAATGCAGAGGGAGGAACCTGGTGAAGCGGCTCGACTTGATCACAATTGGCCGATCTTCGGTGGACCTGTATGGCGCGCAGGTTGGCGGGCTTCTGGAAGACATGGCCTCCTTCAACAAATATGTTGGCGGCTCCCCCACCAACATTGCAACCGGAACTGCAAGGCTCGGCCTCAAATCGGCATTGATCACGCGTGTCGGCGATGAGCACATGGGGCGTTTCCTTCTGCGCGAACTCGAACGCGAAGGCGTGGACACACGCGGTATCGTTACCGATCCGGAACGCCTGACCGCCCTGGTCATCCTCGGCATTCGCGACCAGCAACATTTTCCGCTGATCTTCTATCGCGAGAATTGTGCCGACATGGCTTTATGCGAGGACGACATCGATCCGGCCTTCATCGCCGAATCCAGCTGCGTGTTGGCCACCGGCACACATCTTTCGCATCCGAAGACCGAAGCAGCCGTCCTTAAGGCACTCCATCTTGCCCGAGGGAACGGCAGCCGCACCGCACTCGACATAGACTACCGCCCCAATCTATGGGGGCTTTCCGGTCATGGCGATGGTGAAAACCGTTTCATCGAATCCGCCGCCGTCACAGCCAAGCTGCAATCGACGCTTCATCTGTTTGATCTCATCGTTGGAACGGAAGAGGAGTTCCACATCGCAGGCGGTTCGACCGATACACTGCAGGCGCTGAACGCCGTGCGCGATGTGACGAGTGCCGCACTGGTCTGCAAACGCGGTCCGATGGGAGCAGTGATTTTCGAAGGCCCAATTCCTGACAGTCTCGACGAGGGACAGAGCGGCGAGGGTTTTCCGATTGATGTTTTCAATGTGCTTGGCGCAGGCGACGGGTTCATGTCCGGACTTTTGCGCGGCTGGCTGAAGGACGAAGACTGGCCTACCAGCCTCAAATTCGCCAACGCCTGCGGCGCTTTTGCAGTTTCGCGGCATGGATGCACACCAGCCTATCCAAGTTGGGAAGAGCTTCAGTATTTTTTCCGCACTGGCATTCGCAACAAGGCTTTGCGCCAGGATGCGGCCCTGGAGCAGATACACTGGTCCACCAACCGCAATGGCAACTGGCCGCATATGCGTGTCTTCGCATTCGACCACCGCATCCAACTAGAAGAAATGGCAGCCGAAGCGGGTGTTTCAACCGAAAAGATCGGGGAATTCAAACAGCTTTGCTTGAATGCTGCCTTGCAAGTCGCAAACGGGTCCACGGGTTACGGAATATTGTGCGACGGGCGGCTTGGCCGCGATGCGCTTTACCGGGCGGCGGGTACGGGCTTGTGGATCGGACGCCCTACTGAATGGCCCGGCTCGCGTCCACTTAAACTGGAGCCGGAACTGGGACCCGACTGCGGCGGACTTGTGGAATGGCCTGTCGAGAATGTGGTAAAATTGCTATGCTTCTATCATCCGGAGGACACGGCTGAGTTCAAGGCGCAACAGGAAGAAACTGTTTCACGTCTTTTCGCAGCCGCCCGGCGTAACCGGCTGGAATTCCTGCTCGAAATCATCCCGTCAAAAGCAGGAGCAGTCGATGACGGTACGACAGCTCGTGTGATCGAGCGGTTCTACGAAATCGGGGTTTATCCCGACTGGTGGAAGCTCGAGCCTATGAAAACCAAAGCAGCCTGGGCCAATGCCTGTGACGCCATCACACGCAACGACCCCCACACACGCGGCATCGTCGTCCTGGGACTGGACGCACCCGCCGAAGAACTGGAAGCCAGCCTTGCTATCGCTGCCGACTTCGACCTTGTCAAAGGTTTCGCGGTGGGGCGCACCATCTTTGGTGACGCGGCACGCAAATGGCTGAATGGTTCGATCAGCGACGAAGAAGCAATTGCCGACATGGCTACGCGCTATCGCAGCCTTTGCAACGTTTGGGACAGCGTGCGCAAATATTGAGTTCGTTCTGCCGGGAGGACGCTGGAGGAGCTATGAAAACCATTCGATTGACCGCCGCACAAGCATTGGTGCGCTATCTCGCAAACCAGCTGACGCCGGAAGGGGAGACTTTTATCGCAGGCGTCTGGGCTATTTTCGGCCATGGGAATGTGGCCGGGCTTGGAGAAGCGCTCCATGGCATTCGCGAAGAACTACCCACGTGGCGCGGCCACAATGAACAGACAATGGCCCATGCAGCCATTGCCTATACCAAGCAGCTTGGCCGCAAACGCGCTTGCGCTGTCACCTCCTCCATCGGCCCCGGAGCGACGAACATGGTCACGGCAGCTGCCCTTGCCCATGTAAATCGCCTGCCCGTCCTTCTCATTCCCGGTGATGTCTTCGCCAATCGGGGACCTGATCCCGTCTTGCAGCAGATCGAAGATTTCAACGACGGCACCATGACCGTGAATGACTGTTTTCGTCCGGTCAGCCGCTATTTCGACAGGATCACCCGTCCCGAACAGCTTCTCACCGCGCTGCCTCGCGCCTTTCGCACAATGACCGACCCCGCCGATTGCGGGCCGGTGACGCTCGCCTTTTGCCAGGATGTACAAACGGAAGCCTATGACTGGCCGGAAGAGTTTTTTGAACAGAAAGTCTGGCACTGGCGTCGTCCGCCACCGGACGAAACCGAACTGAACAGCGCAACCGCAGCGATCCAGGCAGCGTTTAAACCTGTTATCGTCGCAGGCGGTGGTGTGCATTATTCGGGCGCCCACGAAGCGTTGCGCAATTTTGCCGAAGCGCACGGCATTCCAGTCATCGAAACGCAAGCTGGCAAGTCGGCCCTACCGTGGGATCACCCCCTCAATTTCGGCCCGGTCGGCGTAACCGGGGCAGACAGCGCCAATGCGATCGCAGCGGAAGCCGATCTCGTGATCGGTGTCGGCACGCGCTTTCAGGACTTCACAACCGGATCATGGGCGCTGTTCAAGCACCCCGGCCGCAAGCTTCTCTCGCTGAACGTCCAGCCCTATGACGGTTCCAAGCACGGTTCCATTCCATTGGTTGCCGACGCAAAGATCGGGCTTGCTGTTCTTTCGAAAGCGATTGGCAATTATAAGCGCCAACCCGTTACTGCCGCATTGAAAGAGAAATGGTTTGCGGCGGCAGATCGTTTCACAGCCGCTCCCAGCGATAGCAACACCTTGCCGACCGATATGCAGGTGATTGGCGCTGTGCAGCGCCAGGCACGGGAGAACACCGTCGTCATGTGCGCGGCAGGCACCATGCCCGGAGAGTTGCACCAACTTTGGAAAGCCGGTCGCCCCATGTCCTATCATATGGAATATGGCTTCTCCTGCATGGGTTATGAAATTGCTGGCGGCCTTGGCATCAAGATGGCCGAACCGGACCGCGACGTCATCGTGATGGTTGGCGACGGCTCCTACATGATGGCCAATTCCGAACTCGCCACCGCCGTCATGATGGGGCAGAAGATCACTGTCGTGATCACAGACAATCGCGGCTTCGGCTGCATCAACCGCCTTCAGATGGCGACCGGCGGTGCCGAGTTCAACAACCTGCTCGACCATGCCGCCCATGTTAATCCATCGAAGATCGATTTCGCTGCCCACGCCGGAGCGATGGGCGCGGATACGAAGAAAGTAGGATCGATCCGCGAGCTGGAACATGCCCTTGCCGAAGCCCGCAACAGTACGCGCACGACAGTCGTCATTATCGACACCGACCCCTACCCGACGCCTGAAACCGGTGGATGGTGGTGGGATGTTGCCGTGCCGGAAGTCTCGGAGCGCGAACAGGTGCGCGCTGCCCGTAAAGATTACGAAGCCAAGCTCAAAGAAAGAAACTGACCGATGATCCTCTATGGCACCAATCCAATTGCCTGGTCGAACGACGATGATCGCAGCCTCGGCGCGCACATCACCCTGGATCAATGCCTCGATGAAACCGCCAAAATCGGCTTCGACGGGATCGAGAAAGGTCATAAGTTTCCGCAGGAAGCCGCCGCTCTTAAAGCCGTACTAGAGCCCCGCAGGCTTCGCTACGTATCGGGCTGGCATTCACTCAATCTGTTGGTTAATTCCGTCGAAGAAGAAAAGAAGGCGATGCAGCCTGCGCTCGAACTTCTGAAAGCGATGGGCTCGAAGGTTATCATCGTTTGCGAAACCTCGAACGCCATTCATGGTGACAACGACAAGCCGCTATCCGAGCGTCCGGTGCTGGAAGAAGCGCGCTGGGAAGAATTCGGCGCGGGCGTCGAAGCACTGGCAGAATATGCAGGGGCCCAAGGTATCGCGCTTGTCTACCATCACCATATGGGAACGGTGGTGCAGAGTGAAGACGAGATTGATCTTCTGATGCAGCATACCGGGCCGCACACGAAGCTTCTTCTCGATACCGGTCATTGCCTGTTCGGCGGTGGTGATCCGGAACGGGTTGCCAAAAAGCATATGGGCCGCGTTGGTCATATCCACGCCAAGAACGTTCGTCCGGCGATAGCTACCGAGGTACGGGACCAGAGCCTGTCTTTTCTGGAGGGAGTTCGTCGCGGTGTATTCACTGTTCCGGGCGATGCAGAGGGCGGCGTCGACTTCACGCCTGTGCTGAAAGTCGCGGCTGACAAAGCCTATCAGGGCTGGCTGGTGATCGAAGCGGAGCAGGATCCGGACATTCGCAATCCGTATCAATATCAGTTACTTGGGTTGAAATCACTGAAATCATTCGCACGGCAGGCAGGGCTCGACACAGGAGACTGAGACATGGCCAATTTGTTGCGCAAGCCAAACGGCACGCATGGAAAAGTCCACGATATCACTCCGGAAAGTGCCGAATGGGGCTATGTCGGGTTCGATCTGTATCGTCTCAGAACCGGTGAGAGCGTTTCGGAAAAGACTGGATCGACCGAAGTGATCCTGGTCCTTGTGGAAGGCAAAGCGAAGATTTCCGCCTCCGGCGCGGATTTCGGCGAAATGGGCGAACGCATGAGTGTGTTCGAGAAGTTGCCACCACATTGCCTCTATGTTCCAGTTGAAAGCGATTGGAGTGCCACAGCTACCACCGATTGCGTGCTCGCCATTTGTACCGCGCCAGGCAAACCGGGCCGCAAGGCGCTGAAGCTTGGGCCGGAAAGTCTGACGTTGGAACAACGCGGAAAGGGCGCCAATACCCGCTTTATCCATAACATAGCGATGGAAGGCCGTGACGTTGCCGACAGCCTTCTTGTTACCGAGGTATTCACGCCACAGGGAAACTGGTCATCCTATCCTCCCCACAGACATGACGAAGACAATTTTCCCGATATGACCTATCTGGAAGAGACCTATTATCACCGCCTCAATCCGGCGCAGGGTTTTGGTTTCCAGCGTGTTTTCACAGAAGATGGAAGCCTCGATGAAACCATGGCTGTTGCGGATGGAGATGTCGTACTTGTGCCAAAAGGCCACCATCCCTGTGGCGCGCCCTACGGCTATGAGATGTATTATCTCAACGTGATGGCCGGTCCCTTGCGCAAATGGCGGTTCAAGAACCACCCCGATCACGACTGGATTTTCAAACGCGACAATCCCTAACGTAGCTCTCGCCGTCTTCGAAGCGAGATCGACTCGTGTAAGCTATCGGCAGGTCAACAGAAGACTTGCCGATTTGTTTTGGGGAGAGCCTATTGAACGAGCGTGTGCGGTTTCAGCTTTCGTCCGCAGTTTTTGTCATTCTGGCACGTGGACCGGAGATTTGCATGTTGCAGCGGAAAGCGACCGGCTGGATGGACGGTTGCTTCAGTATTCCTGCAGGAGGGCTGGATTCAGGCGAAACGATCCGCAGCGCGGCCGCCCGGGAAGCCTTTGAAGAGACCGGCGTTGTCATAGCGTCCGAGGCCCTGAAACCGGTCCACACGTTGCATAGTCTGACGGCTGGCAACCAATGGCTTGGTCATTTCTTCCGCGCAGAAGAATGGACCGGCACGCCTACCATATGCGAGCCGGACAAGCATGCCGACCTGCAATGGAGAAATCTGGACAGTCTTCCAGAAAATACCATTCCCTATGTACGGCAGGCGCTTCTCTGCGTCGCCGACAATGAACCCTATTCAGAGTATGGCTGGGAATAACCCCCGAAACGTCGGGACTATCAGTCAGAGACCGGCAACCTTCTTGAGATCATCGATCGCACCGGGCGCCGCGACGAAAACCTTGTTGCCTTTGGTGAGATTTTCTCCGTCAACAGGGAAAGGATGTGCATAACCGCCTGCCTCACGCACGAGGCAAAACCCAGCCATGCAATCCCAGGCATGCATATACGGTTCGTAATAGCCAACCAGCCTGCCGGCCGCGACATAAGCTATCATCAGAGCACCTGAGCCGTTGCGAATGAACGTGCCGCCAGCCTCAAGCAGGTCTTCCACGATTTTCGCCACGAGTTGTGGCGTCACATAGTTATTGGCACCGATACCCGTCACCGAGTTACGGATTGTGCGGCTCGGGTCCAGAACCAGTTTCTTGCCGTCAAGCGTCGCGCCGAGACCTTTGGCAGAGGCATAAAGCTCGTCAAAGCAAGGAGCCTGGATTACGCCAATGACAGGCTCTCCGTCTTTAAGAACGGCAATGGAAACGCACCAGTTTGGCATGCCGTTGACGAAAGGACTGGTGCCGTCGATAGGATCCACGACCCAGGTGTAGCCCGAAATGCCGTCATTCAGCCCGTATTCCTCCCCCAGAAAGCCATCTTGCGGAAAGATTTCCGACACACGGGTGCGAATGAGCTTTTCGACGTCCCTGTCAGCAATCGATACCACATCCTGCGGGTCGCGCTTGGTTTCGATAACCAGTGTTTCACGCCGCTTGAAATAGTCGAGAGCCTTCGCGCCCGCCTCGCGCGCGATCTTTTCGGCAAGCGCCAGCCGCGTTTCTAATTCCTGTCGGGGATGGGACGTCATGATGATTTTCCGATGAGAGATAAAGAAAGGCGCGACGTTTCTGCGCCTATTGATTGATGATAGCAAGCCCGCGCGTTTTGAACTCGATAGAGATATCGGTTTGTGGCGGCAGAGCCTCTTCGACCGCCGGATCGACAATGAAGAGCTTACCGTGTTCGGTCTCGATTTCATATTCGATATGATCGCCGAGATACGCCGAGTGTGCGACCCGCCCGGGGAAGCCACCACCTGCCTTTGGATGCAAGGTCACTGCATTGGGACGGATAGCAAGCTGCGCCGGGCCCGGTCGGGCATTGCGTGCTGCTACCCGGTGGGTCAGGCTGCCCACACGAATGACGGCCTCGGTGCCATCCGCTGTCATCACCTCACATGGAACAACATTCGCCTCTCCCATGAAATCCGCGATGAAGGCGGAGGCTGGCGTTTCATAAAGGTCACGCGGGCTTCCTTTCTGTGCGATATTGCCCTCCTTCATGACAATGATTGTGTCGGAGACGGCCAGCGCCTCGTCCTGATCATGTGTGACATAGACGGCAGTAAAACCGAGCCGCTGCTGAAGCTCCCGAATTTCGGTGCGCACACGGCGGCGCAGGCGGGCGTCGAGGTTCGAAAGCGGTTCATCCAGAAGCAGAACTTGCGGTTCCAGCACCAGAGCACGGGCCACCGCAACACGCTGTTGCTGGCCACCCGACAGTTCTGCCGGAAGGCGATACCCCATTCCTGCAAGACCGACCAGCTTCAGCCCCTCTTCCGCACGTTCGCGCGCTTCGGCCTTCTTGAAACCTGAGGATTCCAGGCCGTAGGCTACATTGTCGAGCGAACTCATGTGCGGAAACAGCGCATAGGACTGGAAGACCATCGATACGTCACGCTCATTGGCTGGCAGATTGGTCACGTCCTTGCCACCGATCAGAATACGGCCTGACGTGGGATGTTCGAGCCCAGCCAGCAATCGCAATGTCGTCGTCTTGCCGCAACCGGACGGTCCGAGCAGCGTAACCAGAGTTCCCGGTTCGACGGTTAAAGACAGATCGGGCAATGCGGTAAAATTACCGAATTTCTTGGTGACGTTCTCAAATGTAACGGAGCCGGGACGGATCGCAGTCATGCGGTTTTCTCCTGACGAACGGTTTTGATGGATGTGACAGCAGCGACACGGTTTTCGCGTCTCAGCTTGCGTTCACCCACGAGAAGCTGGAAACCTGTGATCACGACGATCATGACCACGATCAGCATCGATGAATACGCAATGGCCACACCGAATTCACCGTTTTCGACCAAGCCGACAATGTAGGATGTCGCCATATTGTACTGCGCTGAGACAAGGAAGATGACCGCGCTGATGGAGGTGATGGCACGCACGAAGGAATAAACCAATGCTGCCGTGATTGCCGGACGAAGCAGCGGCAGAATGACCTTGCGGATGGTGCGGAAGCTGTTTGCCCGGAGCGTCAGGGAGGCTTCATCGAGGCTCTTGTCGAGCTGGCTCATGGCTGCGATACCGCCGCGAACGCCGACAGGCATATTGCGGAATACGAAACATGCAATCAGGATCAGCGCTGTGCCGGTCATTTCAAGCGGAGGCAGATTGAAAGCCATGATGTAGCTGACGCCGATAACCGTTCCGGGAATGGCGAAGCTCAACATCAGGGCGAATTCGAAGATGTTCCGTCCGACGAAACGCTGGCGAACGATCAGATAGGCCGTCAGCAAACCAACAGCTGCAGTCAGCGGTGCTGAAACCAGCGAGATTTCCATCGTCGTCCAGAACGAATTCCAGGCCACGCCGGTCCATGCAACGCCATTCTCGGTCCAATTAATCGAAAAGGCACGTGCGTAGTGCTCGACAGTCAATGTATTGTCGAGTCCCCACTGCCGGACGAAGCCGCCGATAAGGATCATCGCGTAAACAACGACAGTGAAAATCATCCACGGAATAACAATGATATAAACGCCGATCTTCAACCCGCGTGGCAACCCGGCATGCATGCCGGAATCGCCCTTGCCGGTCACCGTCGCGAAATTCTTGCCTGAAAGCCAGACACGCTGGATGAGAAACGCGGTCAATGTAAAGCAGAGCAACACGATGGCGAGAACTGCCGCACGAGACGGATCGTTCTGCGCGCCCACCACAGCAAAGAAGATTTCTGTCGAAAGCACGCCGTTGCTGCCTCCGAGCACCATCGGATTGCCGAAATCCGCCATGCTTTCTATGAAAGCGATGAGAAATGCATTGGCGAGCCCCGGCGCCATCAGCGGCAACGAAACCCTGCGGAACGTGCGCCAGCGATTAGCACGCAAGGTTTGCGATGCCTCTTCCATCGACGGTGACACGCCTTCGACCACGCCGATAAGCACGAGGAAAGAAATCGGTGTGAATGAGAGGACCTGTGCGATCCATATGCCGGTGAGACCATAGAGCCACCGTCCCGGTTCAACGCCGAATATATTGGAAATCTGTTCAGTTACCACGCCTGCGCGACCGAAAAGCAGCGTCAACGCCAAACCGACTACGAAGGGCGGCGTAATGATAGGCAATATGGTGAGAAGCCGAAGACCTTTCTTGAAAGGGAAAGCGGTGCGGGTAGCGACCAGTGCAAAGGCGAGGCCCAGCACTGTGGACCCCGTCGCCGTCATCAGCGCCAGCCACAATGTGCGCCATGCAACGCCACACCGTCCTTCCCCGACAAGACAGGCCAGGCTCCAGATCGAGGAATCCTGAATATTGCCAATGAACCCTTCAGGCTTGAACGAGCCATCGAAATCCTGCACCGACCCAGCAAACATGCTGATGACAGGATAGAAGACAAATACAGCCACCAGCGCGACAAGCAGGGTGATGGAAGAGACGACGAAAGCGTCCCCCTTCATCACGCCGCGTTCCGCCAGACCAAACGAAAAAATGAGCAGAAAGCACAGGCCTGTCAGGATCGCTCCTGCGCCGAAGGCCGGCTGACCGTCTGCGAGCGTGCCGAACAGATTTTCGCTGATCGTCCAGTTCCAGCCGGAAAAGCCGATAGCCAGCCCTTGCAGCGCCAAAAATATCCCACCAAGGAGGCTTGCCCAGACCAAAACGCCGCTACGACGCTCAACAGGCAATAGAAAACGGGCGCCGGCACAAAGCAGCATGAACACAGCGATAACGCCAAGCCATGGGCGTCCGAAGAATACCATCTGCCAAAGGCCGGGTGCCGTTGCACCATCGCCAAACATTCCGTTCAACCAGCCAAGGCTCAGAAAGCCATCTTCTATGCGATACCACGGCAATAGGACAAATGCCGCAAGCGCAACGGCGAGAACGATATCCAGTCTGCGGTGATGCTGTTTCATGGATGTCCGCGTCCCTCCAGATCGGGGATTTCCAAGGAATGACTACAGGCTCCAGCTCCAGCATATTTCAGGACTGCCGCTAGCTTGCTCTGCCATTCGGAATCAGTGCGCCGCCCCCATGAGCGGCACACGGATTTCAACCCAATGCAAATTCAGTTGGCGTGCGCGCCGATTTCCTTATCCCAGCGCTCTAGCAATTCCTTGCGCTTGGCCGGTTCGCCATAGGTCTTGAAGTCATAATCGATGAGCTTGATGTCCTCGAAGCGCGGTGATTCCTTTGGAACCTCCGCCGACTTGTTTGACGGTAGCTGGAAGGACTTCGCATCCTTCATATGCGACTGCACTTCGGCGGTGAGCGCCCAGTCGTACCACTTCTTGGCATTCTCGAGATTCTTGGCGCCCTTGATAATGGACATAGAGCCAATTTCGTAGCCTGTGCCTTCACACGGTGCGACCGATTTGATGGGGAAGCCTTCTGCCGTCATCGACACCGCATCGTGCATGAAGACGATGCCGATGCCGGTTTCGCCTCGCGCCGCCGACTTGACCGGAGCCGATCCGGACTTGGTGTACTGCGATACGTTCTCATTGAGCTTCTTCAGGTAATCATAGGCTTTGTCTTCGCCCATGATCTGCACCAGCGTAGCCAGCGCCGTATAAGCCGTGCCAGAAGAGTTCGGATTGGCCATCTGAATTTCGCCCTTATAGGAGGGGTCAAGCAGATCGGCCCAGCATTTCGGATCTTTCAGATTTTTCTTGGCCAGAATATCGGTGTTGTATCCCCAACCGAGCGCACCGGCATAAACGCCGACGGTACGGAAGCCGGAGCTTTCAGCCTGCTTCTTGGCCCAATCGTTCAGTTGGTCGAGCATTGGCGACTTATATTCAAGCGTCAGCCCTTCGGAAGCTGCCTGCAGATGCGGATCGCCCGTACCAGCCCACCAGATATCTGTCTTGGGATTGCGCGCTTCAGCCCGTATCTTGGCATAGGTTTCACCGGAAGAAAGCCGCACCATGTTGACCTTGATGCCGGTGTCCTTCTCAAACATGTTCTTCATCTGCTCACAAATGACCACATCTGCCGAACAAATAAGATTGAGATTGCCTGAAGCCTGCGCAGAAAAAGCAAATGAAGATACGCCCGCGGCCAGCGCCGCAACCAGAAATGCCGAACGCATTGTTGTCCTCCCTTTTGCGGCGCCTCCACGCCGACGCCTTTGCAAGCGTGTGCACAGTCTTTGCCTTTTATGAAAACCTGTCAATGCCTTTGTAAATTTTATTCTGAAATAATAAAAAATAATTCAATCGTTCTGTTTCTGATAATCCCTGCACAGCCATGCAAGCTATTCCCGACCAAAGAAAAAGGCGGCCAAAGCCGCCTTTTTAAATTGCACGCCGCACAGAGACGCGATCAGCCTATGGCCATCAGGCTCGCGTTGCCGCCCGCTGCCGTGGTGTTGATCGAAGTCGAAACCTCTTCCAGAAGCCAGTTGAGGCAATAAGCATCCGGGTTGTTTGCCAATTCGGCCGTAGAAGCTGCCTGCGTCAAAACCAACGGTCCAGGCAGTGTCGCAATCTTCTTGTTTATTTCGACGATGCGCTCAGCATCCCCTTCAACCAGCGCACCCGCAAAGGGAGCATCGGATTCCCAGTTATTTGTCCAGATCGTACGCGCTGCCACAGACGCCGGAATATCTTTCAGAACATTCCGCAAGCCGGAAGTCTCGTCAATATAGACAGTATTGCCTGTTGCGAGGGCGGCGGTCATCTGGCGATAAAGACCAGTTTCCGTCTGTGGAACCAGCAGAATGTTTCCACGCGGATGCAGCGCGTAAAGATTACGTTCACCGACCGGGCCCGGTAGTTCGAGATCAAGACCAAGCGCCGAAGCGCTGCCGATGTCGCGTGCCGCCTGCGCGAGATCGTTCATGCCGCGCTGGCCAAGCCATTTGGCGAAATCCTTGAGCGCCGGATCGGTGTGAACAGAACTATGACGGGGTGGAATTGGCGCTGTCTCTAGGAGACGGCCAAGATAGAGCGGCCCTCCGGCCTTGGGGCCGGTTCCGGACAAGCCACGCCCGCCGAAAGGCTGCACGCCGACAATAGCACCGATAACGTTGCGATTGATGTAGACATTGCCGACACGGATACGATCCGCAACATTGGCGATGGTTTCGTCAAGACGGGTATGCAGACCGAAAGTAAGTCCATAACCGGTGGCGTTGATATCATCGATCAGACGCTCCATGTCATCGCGCTTATAACGCACGACATGCAGAACCGGGCCAAAGACTTCCCGCTTCAGATCGAGAAGCGAATTAATCTCGATTATTGTCGGCGCAACGAAAGTTCCATTCTGTGTTTCAGGACCGAGCGGAAGCTGCTCGACCTTGCGACCGAGATCGCGCATCCCCTGAATGTGCTTTTCGATGACATTCTTGGCTTCCTCGGTAATGACCGGGCCAATATCAACCTTCAGCCTGTCGGTGCGACCAATGGAAAGCTCCTTCAGCGCGCCCTTGAGCATGGTCAAGATACGGTCTGCCACATCTTCCTGCAGACAGAGAACGCGCAGCGCCGAACAACGCTGACCGGCGCTGTCGAACGCCGATGCAATTACGTCGAAAACGACCTGCTCGGCAAGCGCAGACGAATCCACGATCATTGCGTTCTGGCCGCCAGTTTCGGCGATCAGCGGGATTGGTTTGCCGTTAGGCAACAGACGCGAGGCAAGCTGAGCCTGAATGAGGCGAGCCACTTCGGTAGAGCCGGTAAACATCACGCCACATGTTTCTGCGGCAGCAACCAGCGCTGCCCCAATGCGGCCATCCCCCGGCAGCAGCTGCAACGCATCGGCTGGAACGCCAGCTTCATGCAGGATACGAACGCCCTGTGCTGCAATCAGTGGGGTTTCTTCGGCGGGCTTCGCCAGCACCGGATTGCCCGCTACAAGCGCTGCCGCAATCTGGCCCGTAAAGATTGCCAGAGGGAAATTCCACGGGCTGATGCAAACGATGGGTCCGAGCGCCTTGTGGCCCACCCCAAGCGTACGACGGGTCTGCTCTGCATAATAGCGCAGGAAGTCGATGGCTTCGCGTACTTCCGCAATTGCGTTTGGCATGGATTTGCCGGCCTCGCGCATGATGAGACCGAGCAGAACCGGCATGTCGCGCTGCATGATGTCCGCTGCGCGTTCAAGACAAGTGGCACGTTCGACTGGCGAAACTGCGGACCAGCTCGCCATTGCCTTCTGTGCAGCCTTCATGGCCTTGGCTACGTCTGCTTCGGCGATCTCTGTCACCGTGCCCACAATATCGCTCCTGTCACCAGGATTGAGGACCGAGCGGCTGGTACCCTTGACCTTCGCGCTAGCAACCTGCGGTTCCGATGTCCATGCACGGTCGGCGCTGTCCTTCAGAATTTTGCTGAGTTCGGCGAGCGTGACCTCATTCGACAAATCGAGACCGTCAGAATTCCTGCGTGCGCCATAAAGATTTTCCGGCAGGGAAATCTGATCGTGGCGGGCGCCGACGACAGCCATCGAGCGAACAACATCCACGGGATCGGCAATCAGCTCATCAACGGAAACAGTTTCATCGCCAATGCGGTTGACGAAGGATGAGTTCGCGCCGTTTTCGAGAAGACGACGAACAAGGTACGCCAGAAGCGTTTCGTGTGTGCCGACCGGCGCATATATGCGAGCCGGGCGACCAAGTTTCTCAGCGCCCACAACCTCGTCATAGAGTGGTTCGCCCATGCCGTGCAGGCACTGGAACTCGAACTTGCCGGTTTTGAAGTCCGGGCCGGCCAGATGATAGATCGTAGCAAGCGTCTGCGCATTGTGCGTCGCAAATTGCGGGAAGACGGCATCGGTTGCAGCAAGCAGTTTACGGGCGCACGCAATGTAGGAAACGTCGGTATGAACCTTGCGGGTATAAACCGGGAAGTCTTCCAGACCGTCCACCTGCGCGCGCTTGATTTCGGCGTCCCAATAGGCGCCTTTCACCAGACGCACCATGACGCGGCGCTTGTTCTGGCGAGCCAGATCGATGATGAAGTCGAGTACGAACGGACAGCGCTTGCCATAAGCCTGCACTACGAAACCGATACCTTCCCAATCGGCCAGATCTGGATCTTCGATCAGGCTCTGCAAAAGATCGAGCGAAAGTTCCAGGCGGTCGGCTTCTTCGGCGTCGATGTTGAGGCCGATATTGTAGGACTTGGCGATGGCCGCAAGCGCTTTCACCTTGGGCAGCAATTCACCCATGACACGCTCGCTCTGCGAGCGGACATAGCGTGGATGCAGCGCGGAAAGCTTGATGGAAATACCGGGTCCGTCATAGATGCCGCGACCGGCAGAAGCACGGCCAATGGCGTGGATTGCGGTCTCGTAATCCTTGTAATAGCGCTCGGCGTCAGCCGCAGTCGTCGCGGCTTCACCCAGCATATCGTAGGAATAACGGAAGCCGCGCTCTTCCAGCGGCTTGGCGCGCTTCAATGCTTCTTCGATGGTTTCGCCAGTGACGAACTGTTCGCCCATCATGCGCATCGCCATGTCTACGCCGCGACGAATGACAGGTTCACCGCAACGGGCGATCAAGCGCGTCAGCGCAGCCGAAAGGCCGCGATCATTGACCGTATTCGTCAGCTTGCCGGTGACCACAAGTCCCCATGTCGCAGCATTGACGAATAGCGAACGACCACCGCCAATATGAGACTTCCAGTCGCCGTTCGAAATCTTGTCGCGGATCAACGCATCACGCGTCGCCATGTCAGGAATACGCAGCAAGGCTTCCGCGAGGCACATAAGTGCCACGCCTTCCTGGCTCGACAGCGAATATTCATGTACCAGGCCTTCGACGCCGGTGCCTTTGTGCTTGGCGCGCAGCGCTTCGATCAGCTTGCGGGCGGTGGCCCGGACCTGCTGCGCCGTTTCTGCCGGCAAGGTAGCCTGTGCGACCAATGCGGAAACGCATTCGGCTTCAGGGCGGCGATAAGCGGCAGTAATCGCCTGCCTCAGCACGCTTTGCTCGCGGATCGGCGGCGCAAAATTCTGAAAAACCGGATTGGCGGGAATTTTATCGGTCATGGTCCAATGCTCGCAAATGAAAACAGCCCCGAGCGTCTTCGCCCAGTTTAGCTCTGCTTTATGTGGGCGCACACTATCATTTGTCCAAATTGCATTCTGCCTTCATTTGCCTCATATGAAGGATTACCGATCTTATTATTGGACCTGAAGAAGGCAACAAGGATGCGAAAGATAGATTCTGTAGACGATTTGGATCAGTTCGATCGGCGTATTCTGGAAGTATTGAGCGAAGACGGACGCATTCCCGTCACGGAACTCTCCAAAAAAGTGGGTCTTTCCAAGACACCGTGCCAGGCACGGCTGAAACGACTGGTCGACGAAGGCTATATCGTCGGCTTTCGTGCGGCCATTGATCCTGAGAAGCTCGGTCTTGATCATATTGCCTTCACGACGGTCAAACTATCCGACACACGCGAAGCCGCGCTTGAAGCGTTCAACACCGCCGTACGCAAAATACGCGAAGTTGAAGAATGCCATATGATCGCAAGCTCTTTCGACTATCTGCTGAAAGTTAGAACGCCCAACATCCGGCGTTACCGCGAGGTGCTGGGCGAAAAGATTTCGAGCTTGCCCAATGTGGCAAGCACATCTACGTTTGTGGTAATGGAGTCGGTCAAGGACAACCGACCGGTCAGGGTCTATCCCGGCGCATTGTAATTTGACTATAGCGGCTCGCCTGCCAAATAGCGCTCCAGCGTATTTACAGTTCCATCCTGCCAGATGCGCAGAAGCGCAGATGAAAATGCCGTGACATAGGCAGGGTTCGAGGCAAGCGAGCCAAAGATATCTTCCATCGCGAGCCATGCCGAGGGATTGCTTTTCGCTAAAGCCGCCTGCCGGGTCAGGCGATCCCATGACGGATCGTTAGGCTCGATAATCGCACCGCTGTCCGTCGTACCATAGCAATAGCGGCACCAGAAGGCGGAAACGAGCGCCAACCCTGTCACAGACTTGCCTTTGGCCACCCGGTCGGAAGCGGTTGGCAGAATAAATTTCGGCTGACGGTTGGAGCCGTCCAGACACAGGCGGCGGATGGTATCGCCGATACTTGGATTGGCAAAGCGCTTGTCGATGAGGATGCGATAGCCTTCAAGATCGGTATCCGGTACCGGCGGCACTTCCGGGATGATCTCTTCCGATGTGAGCTTTTCCAGATAGCGCCGGATCAATGGATGCTCCATAGCCTCATGCACGAAATGAATGTCAAGCAAGCCGCCCGGATAGGCGGTGGCCGCGTGACCGCCGTTCAGAATGCGAATTTTCATCAACTCATAAGCGGCAACCTGATCGGTGAACGTGACCCCAACCTTTTCCAGCGCGGGGCGTCCAGCCGGAAAATTGTCTTCCACCACCCATTGTTTGAAACCTTCGCAGAAAACCGGCCAGCCGTCTTCGACCCCGAAATCCTTCGCTGCGATCTCGCGTTCTCGTGCGCCAGTGGCCGGCGTAATGCGATCCACCATGGAGTTCGGGAATGCGACATGGGCTGAAATCCAGTCGGCAAAGGCGGGATCAACCAGTTTTGCCAGGCCGACGACAGCATCTTCCGTCACATGCCCATTGCCCGGAATGTTGTCGCACGACATTACGGTGAAAGGTTGCACATTGGCCGCCTTGCGCAGCTTCAGCGCCTGCACAATCAGGCCGAACACGGTTTTCGGAAGGTCTGGATGGGCAGCATCCGCTACAATATCCGGATGCGCAGGATCAAAGGCCTGACTTGCCGGATCGATATAATAGCCGCCTTCAGTAATCGTCATGGAAACAATGCGAGTATCGGGCGATGTGAGGTAGGCCATCAGTGCGGCTCGCCCTTCCTTCGTCGATATGGTCACATAATCAACCATCGAAGCGGTGATCCTGGCCTCCGCATAGTCAGCTTCTTGTTCCACGACCGTGGTCAGCCAGTCCTGCGCCTTGAGCGTGTCGCGCATGGCATCGTCGCTGCCGCGCACTCCGGCCCCGACCAGCGCCCAATCGTGCCCTTCACCTGTTCCAAACAGATCATCCAGATAAACAGCTTGATGGGCACGGTGAAAGTTTCCGACACCAAAATGCACGATGCCCGGTTTCAAACCCGAAGGATCGTAGCCGGGTTTGTGCACCTTGTCGAAGTTCTGGAGCGTTGCGCGCGAGAGCTTGGTCATGGCGATTTCCTTAAATTCAATCGGGTACGAACTGAACTTTCATCGTGGCTGGATCGCCACCGTGCTTGGTGAAGTACGGCAGCATGTCCTCCAATGGGAGCCGGTGGGAAACAAGCCGCGCCATCAAGCCGCCGTTTGAGAAGTCCTGTTTCAATATGTCCAATGCCTGCGGAATGTTGCGCTTCAAGGAATGCGAACCCGCAATCCGGATCTGGCGGCGGAAAATCTCGAACGGTGCAACCGAAATACGTGCGTCAGGCGCGCAGACGCCGAACACCAGAACAGTTCCGCCATCGGCGGTGAAGCCGACCATGCTTTCCACCACCTTGGCTATGCCGGTAGCGTCGGCGACAAAGTCGAAGCTACGCTGGCGCTTGTCCAGCGCTTGCGAACCGGAGATAACCGGCTCAAGGCCGAGGTTTTCGACGAAGGCCAGCCGGTGTTCGTTGATATCGGCGACCGCGACCTTGGACACACCTTGCGCTTTCAGCGACAGGGCCAGCAAGAGGCCGATGGGTCCTGCCCCGAATACCAGCGCATTTTCGGTGCCGCACGGGCCAGTCGTCAAGCCCGCTGCGCCAAGTCCGTTCAACACGCAAGCAAGCGGTTCAGCAAGGGCTGCCACATCATAAGGCAGATCGCCAATCGAATGGAGATGGCTTGCATTGACGAGGCTCATGCCCGCGAAGCCGCCATTATGAGTGACGCCATAGGCTTTCAGATCGGAGCAGAGATTGGTCAGGCCCTTGAGGCAGGCGCGGCAATGACCGCAAGGAATATTCGGATCGACCGCAACGCGGTCGCCAACCTTCACATTGGTCACGTCTTCGGCCGCCGCCACGACAGTACCCGTATATTCATGCCCCGGCACCAGCGGAAACGCACTCGACCCATAGCGGCCATGCAAAACATCGATATCGGTGTGACAAAGACCCGAAGCCTTGACGTCGATCAAGGCGTGCCCCGGCTGCAATGCCGGTTCCGGCAGATCGGCCATACCTGCTTCGCCGTGGCCGGTAAAATAGATCGCTTTCATTACAATATCCCGGCCTCGCCTCAAGCCATCCAGTTGCCGCCGTCAACGCCGAAAGTCTGAGCCAGGATGTAGTCGCTGTCGGATGAGGCAAGGAACACTGCCATCCCGGTAATATCCTCCGGTGTCGCGAAGCGTCCGATCGGCACCGACTTTGCCACAGCCGCTTTTTTCTCGCCCGGCTTCAATCCTTCCCATTTCGCAAAGTGCGCATCCACCACGTCCCAATGTTCGCCGTCAACAACGCCCGGTGCAATAGCATTGACATTAATGCCGTGCTTGACGAGCGCGAGAGCTGCCGACTGCGTAGCCGAAATGATGGCCGCCTTCGATGCGCAATAGAGTGTCACCAGTGCCTCGCCGCGGCGCCCCGCCTGGCTCGCCATGTTGATGATCTTACCGCCGTGTCCGCGCTTGATCATCACATTTGAAACCGCCTTCATCATGAAAAGCGGTCCCTTCAGGTTGATGCCCAACACACGCTCATAGCTGTCTTCGGTCAGTTCGTTGATAGGGGCCATATCGAAGATCGCCGCATTATTGACCAGAATATCAATGCCGCCATATTCTGCGTCGATCTCCCCAACAACCTTGTCAATCTGGCTGAGATCGGTCACGTCAAGTTTTACCGCCTTGACCGATGGACCGATGTCGCGCGCGGCCTCGTCTGCTCGCTCGATATTAATATCGGCAATGATAACCTTCGCGCCCTCGCGCGCATAGGCTTCAGCAAAGCCAAGTCCGATACCGCGCGCAGCGCCAGTGATAAGGGCCACCTTGTCTTTCAGTCTCATGGGGATACTCCGGGATAATACAGCCTGCACTCACAGGCGCGTTTTCTTTTCAGTCAGCAATAATGGGTGCCGCTCAAAGCGCTCCAAAGCCTTGCCGTCGGGTGTGAACAGATGGGCGTCCGTCGGGTCAAAACCTAGTTTGGCCGCTTCATGCGCACGTGCTGCGCTGCCACCGCCCGCCTCCGCAACAATAAGTCCGGTTGCGCTTTCATTTTGCACATAAAGATAGGTCTCGCCGCCAAGACGCTCGACGACCATGATTTCGCCTTCCAGGATGCCATCAGCGACCGGATGAAGATGTTCCGGACGGACGCCAAGAACCAGCGGCGCACCGGCTGTTATGCCTGCGCCTTTGACCGGCGTTTTGACGGAACGTCCATTGGCGAGCTGGACTGTCACCCCATCGGCATCGACGGCGCTTGCTTTGACTTCGATGAAATTCATGGTCGGGGAACCGATAAAGCCGGCTACAAAGCGATTGACCGGATGGTGGTAAAGCTCCAGCGGCGACCCCACCTGCTCCACCTTGCCATCGCGGAGAACCACGATCTTGTGCGCAAGCGTCATCGCTTCCACCTGATCGTGCGTGACATAAATCATTGTCGCATTGAGCCGGTCGTGCAGACGAGCCAATTCGATACGCATTTGAACGCGTAGAGCAGCATCGAGATTGGAAAGCGGTTCGTCGAACAGGAAAATCTTCGGTTCGCGCACCATTGCGCGCCCGATGGCAACGCGCTGGCGCTGCCCGCCTGACAGCTGCTTCGGCTTGCGGTCGAGTAATTGATCAAGTTGCAACGTTTTTGCGACTTCCTCGACCTTCCGGTCACGTTCGGCCTTGGCGACACCGGCGAGTTTCAGCGCAAAACCCATATTGTCGCGCACATTCATATGCGGATAGAGCGCATAGGTCTGAAAAACCATGGCAAGACCACGTTCATCCGGCGGTGTATCGTTGATACGCTCGCCGTCAATGGTGAGGTCACCGCCGGTAATTTCCTCAAGCCCGGCAATCATGCGCAGAAGCGTTGATTTGCCCGAGCCGGACGGCCCGACGAAAACCACAAATTCGCGGTCGGCAATGTCCAGATCGACACCTTTGATGACGTCAATATTACCGAAGGACTTGGTGGCGTTTTTCAGTGAAAGTGTAGCCATTTCTTTCCCTTTATTTCACAGCGCCAAAGGTGAGACCGCGCACCAGCTGGCGCTGCGTGACCCATCCGAAGACAAGTATCGGCGCGATGGCGAGCGTGGAAGCCGCCGAGAGCTTTGCCCAAAAGAGCCCTTCCGGTGACGAGAAGGACGCTATGAACGCGGTGAGCGGCCCGGCCTGGGAAGCGGTCAGGTTCAGGCTCCAGAACGCTTCGTTCCAGCACAGAATAATGGAAAGCAGCGCCGTCGATGCGATGCCGGGAAGGCTGAGCGGCAGAAGCAGATAGCGTATCTGCTGGCCGACTTTCGCACCGTCCATGCGGCTTGCTTCAAGGATTTCTCCCGGTACTTCCTTGAAAAAGGAATAGAGCATCCAGACCACAATCGGCAGATTGGATAAGGTGAAAATGATGATGAGGCCCGTCCGCGTATCGAGAAGCCCGCTATCACGCGCCAGAAGATAGATCGGCACCAGCACGCCCACGGCAGGCAGCATCTTTGTAGAAAGCATCCACAAGAGAAGGTCTTTGGTGCGTTTGCCGGGAAAAAATGCTGCAGCATAAGCCGCTGGCACCGCGATAATGAGCGAAAGAATGGTCGCGCCCAGACTTTCGACGATGCTGTTCATGGCATAGCGGAAATAATCGGCGCGCTGATTGACCGCGACGAAATTCTCCAGCGTCGGCTCGAAAAATAGCTTTGGTGGCGCCACGGCGTCGATTTCCGTCTTGAATGCTGCAAGCAGCATCCAGAGGATCGGGAAGAACATCAACAGCGCTACGATCCAGCCAATGATACCGGCCGAGACCGCTGCCTTGTTGATCCTGCGTTTTGCAGCCATCGGGTCGGCCCTCCTAACTATCCAGATTTCGTGCAACGGTCCGGATCAGGAACGCGGCAACGATATTGGCCAGGATGATGGCGATAACGCCAGCTGCGGAAGCGCCGCCGATATCCCACTGGAGCAGCGCTTTCAGATAGATGAAATAGGTAAGCGTCGTCGTAGCGATACCCGGCCCGCCCGAAGTGGTAACGAGAATTTCCGCAAAGACTGACAGAAGGAAAATCGTCTGGATCATGATGACGACCGAAATCGGGCGCAGCAGGTGCGGCAACACGATGTAAAAGAACATGACCGGTCCCTTGGCGCCGTCAAGTCGCGCAGCCTCCATCTGCTCCCGGTCAAGAGACTGCATCGCCGTCATAAGGATCAGCGTTGCAAACGGGACCCATTGCCACGACACGATTATGATGACG
The DNA here is from genome assembly GCA_900470195.1 of Hyphomicrobiales bacterium. GTDB lineage: Bacteria > Pseudomonadota > Alphaproteobacteria > Rhizobiales > Rhizobiaceae > Brucella. The sequence continues at coordinate 293,131 of UEIJ01000023.1, forward strand.
GAAGCCATCGGGAACTGTGAGAACCAGTCGATGACTGGCAATCCGAAACTGCGTGAAATGAATGCAAACAGCCCATTCACCGGATGCATCAAAAGGTTCTTCCAGATCAATGCCGACACGGTAGGCATGACGAAGAACGGCGCAATGACCAGAAGTCGCGCTATGTTCTTACCCCAGAAATCCTGATCGAAGATGACCGCGAAGAGCACGCCGAGGACAACTGATATTACCAGAACAGACACGACAAGGATGAGCGTCTTGGCGATTGCCGACCATAAGGTGGGATCGGACAAGAGGAATGAATAATTCGAGAAGCCGGCAAAACCGGTAATAAATGGATTGATGAGATTGTAATACTGAAACGAAAACCACAAGGTCATCGCCAGGGGAACTATCATCCATAGCAAAAGCAGAATGACTGCGGGAGCGAGCAGCGGTCCCGTGCGGACATTGCGACGCGACTTCGCGGCAAAGCGTGCTCTTGTGCCTGTGGCCGATGCAGGGTTTGCTGGCATTCAGACCTGTCCTCCCCTTCCCGTTTCGGATTCGCCAGCGCGAACGTCTACGAAAGTCAGGCCTGCCGTCATCCTCCTACCGAAGACGACAGGCCGCTAGAGCATTTCCAGCAAGAGTGTGAACGATTTTGCGTTCGGAAATGCGCAAAGCAATTAGTCAGAGCGGTTCCAACGACTTGCGTTAAAACCGCTCTATGCAGCTACTTGATGTAACCCGCTTGGGTCATGATCTGCTCGACCTGACGCTGCGCACCGTCGAGCGCCGCGTCCACACTCTGCTGACCGGCGACAGCCGAGGAAATCGCCTGACCGACCAGTGTGCCGATTGCCTGGAATTCAGGAATGGCTACAAACTGGATACCGGTATAAGGAACCGGGTCCTTGGTCGGCTTTGTCGGATCGGCGGATTCGATGGCTTTCAGCACCGTATCTGCGAAGGGAGCTGCCTTCTTGTATTCTTCATTGGCATAGGTGGACTGGCGCGTACCCGGAGGAACGGCAACCCAGCCTTCAGACTTACCTACAAGCTCGACATACTCTTTCGACGTCGCCCATTTCAGGAATGATTTTGCGGCTTCCGCCTTCTTGCTCGAGGCCGGGATTGCGAGGTTCCAGGACCACGCCCATGAGGACCCGTTCGGCGTTACCTCTACCGGCGCCTTGGTAAAGGCAACCTTGTCCGCAACCTGGCTTTGCTTCGGATCATAAATTCGACCAGCCGCGGAAGTGGCATCGATCCACATGGCGCAATGGCCGGTCGAGAAAAGCGCCTGATTTTCATTGAAACCGTTCGAGGTAATTCCGGGAGGGCCTGCTTCCTTCATCAGATCGACGTAGAAATTGATGGCCGTCTTCCACTCCGGCGAATTGATTTGCGGTTTCCAGTTTTCATCGAACCAACGGCCGCCAAATGTGTTCACAAGCGTGCCGAGGTAGGCCATGTTCTCGCCCCAGCCCGGCTTTCCGCGTAGGCAGAGCCCATATTGTTCCTTGGACTTGTCTGTGAGCTTGGTCGCGAAATCCTTGATTTCCGCATAGGTTGGCGCCTCGGGCATCTTGAGGCCCGCCGCATCGAACAGATCCTTGCGATAAAGCGTAAACGAACTTTCCGCATAGAACGGAACGGCGTAGAGCTTGCCATCTACGGTCAGACCAGCGCGAACCGGCTTGATGAGATCGTCATAACCGTAATCATCGCCAAGATCGTCAACAGACAGAAGCCATCCGGCCTTGCCCCAGATCGGCGTTTCGTAGCCACCGATGGTCAGGATATCGAACTGGCCGCTCTTGGTAGCAATATCGGTCGTGACGCGCTGACGCAGCACGTTTTCCTCGAGCACTACCCAGTTAATTTTGTTGCCGCTCGCTTTCTCCCACTCCGGCGACAGTTTCTGCATGATGATCATGTCACCATTATTGACTGTAGCCACCGTGAGTTCCTCCGCCCACGCAGATCCAGCCATAATTGCGACACCTGCAGCAGACGCAATAAGCCCTGCAACATAAGATTTGGTCCGCATTTCGTCTCCTCCTTTACGAATGCATAGCAAAATTCTTACATATGTAAAATTTATGGCGCGACGTTCCGTGGCTTGTCAAGCACGGTTTTCAATTTTGCGTTGCGAGGAGAAACGACCGCTATGTGAACAGTACCGAAGGCTGAAAACACGGACATTTCCACCTGACAAATTCACGAATTTCTGTTTTAGCACATATGGATAGTCCTGGCACCATTTTAGGCAAACACATTTGTCTGCTTGACGTTTTGCCCCGCCTTTGACAGTTTGACCGGACACCGCCTGATGGAAAATGAAGGCGAAGGGAGTTGGAGGAACGTCCTGAAATTATTGACGAAGCAGCGATCAGGACCAGAGACTGGCCTGAGAAATCAGCACGTTCCGATTTACATGGCCACTTCGCGAAAAACAGTCTTGCCGCATCCGGCAAGCCTACGACGACTGACGAACAGGACATAGAGACGTGCGCAAGACGATACGCACCATGGAAGATTTCTCCGAATTCGTGGGGCTTTCGCGTCCGACGGTGTCGAAATATTTCAGTGATCCGTCGTCCGTCCGGCCCAAGACACGGGAACTGATAGAAGCGGCGATCAGGCAATCCGGCTTTCGACCAAATCTTTTCGCAGTGAACCTCAATCGGCGTCGCACGACAATTTTGGGTATAATTATTCCCAACCAGCTTGACCATTTCTACATGGCGATGACGAAACGGTTGCAATCGCTCGCGGAACAACGCGGCTATCTGGCAATTGTTCTATCTTCGGATGGCAAGCCCGAACTTGAGAAGCAGGCCATCGAAACCCTGCGCTCTCTCAATGTCGCCGGCGCCATTATTGCGCCACTCGGCGAAGCATCGCAACATTCAACGCTGGCGCGTCTCGCCGAAGACGTTCCGATTGTCTATGTCGACTCTCCACTTGACAGTACGTCACCTTTTGTCGGGACAGACAATCTCAAATCCTTTCATCTGATTGTCGATTACCTGTGCCGCTCGGGCAGTGAGCCATGTTATTTTTCCATGCCAATGGTCAACAACAATGCAATCACGCGACAGGAAGCCTATCGTCTGGCAATGGAAAAGCTCGGTTATGAGCCGCGCATCATCGATCTTGAACAAAGCCGCAGCTGGGATTTCGAACGTTATGCCTTCGACCAAACCGCGCGAATTCTGCGTGAAAAGGGACGGCTGCCCACGAGCACTGTTCTTTGTTCAAACGACCGCATCGCTTTTGGCGTAACCGGCGCACTTTGGCAGGCCGGTCTCAAAATTGGCAGGCTCAAGGATTGTGATGTTCGTGTCGCGGGTCACGATAACAATCCCCTCTCAGAATATACGTGTCCCCCGCTCACAACCGTCGCGCAGGATTATAACGAGATTGGACGTCTGGCGATCGAACTCTTGTTCCGGACGCTGGGGGAAACGACAGATGACCGGCTGGAACTGCCCGAAACCCAGCGCATCCTGCTGAATGCAGAAATCAAACTCCGCATGAGCGCATGAAAATGGCGGGTTGCCCCGCCATTTCAATTTTCGTTTCTCAATTCAAACCGAGCGTGCCGCGCAGGGTGGAGAGATCTTCGGCGAGCGTCGTTACCGGCCCGGCGAGCGCCTTGCGATCATCTTCCGACAGCTTGTCGTAGGCCTCGTAACCGTCGCCCTTCTTATACTTGGCAAGGATGTCGTCGACCGTCTTGAAGTTGGCTTCCACCTTCTTCACCAGGTCCGGATTTTCCTTTTCCAGCAAAGGCTTGAAGAGCTCGACGATCTTCTGTGCGCCGTCGACGTTGGCCTTAAAGTCCCAAAGGTCGGTGTGGCTGTAACGATCTTCCTCGCCGGAAATCTTGGTTGCGGCCACTTCTTCAAGCAGAGCGGCAGCGCCACCAACCACCTTTTCCGGCGGTACAGTGAGGTCTTTTACGCGCTTCTGGAGTTCCAGTACATCTGCGTATAGCTTGTCGGCAATCGGCCCAAGCCCCTCGGTCGAATTCTGAGCGAACACGCCGTATTCGATACGGTGGAACCCTGTGAAATCTTCCGATTTTTCCCCGTTTTCATGATCATCTGCGCGGCTGTCGATGGATGCGTCAAGATCGGCGAAGAGTTCGGCAATCGGTTCGATCTTTTCGTAAGAAACGCGGGTAGAGGGATAAAGCTCCTTGGCCTTCTCCAAATCGCCTGCCTTGACCGCATCGGTGAAAGCCTTGGTGTCTTTTACCAGAATGTCGAGGTTTTCCTGCACGTAGACTTTGTAGTCAGCGATCGGCTGAACGAGGTCCAGCGGTGAAACTTCGGCCTTCGCTGCGCCGAAGCTGAGCGTAAGGGCAACGGCACACGCCGATGCAAGCAATGGCAGATGGTATCTCATATTTTGCCTCTCCACGTGGGGCGCACTCTGAAAAATGCGCGTAAACTCAAAATGTTATGATAGATTCCTCACCCGCGAGCATTTTGTGGGCCGCTGGCCTCCAAAAGTGCGCGTGCGTAGTAGTCCTTGTGATCATGAACACCCGGCAGCGCGAAGAAATACCCGCCGCCAATCGGCTTCAGATATTCTTCCAACGGCTCGCCGTTGAGTCGGTTCTGAACCGTGATGAAACCCTTCTCCAGATCGGCCTGATAGGCGATGAAGAGCAACCCCATATCAAGCTGGCCTGATTTGCTGACGCCGTTGGAATAGTTGAACGGACGGCGCAGAATGAGATGCTGCTCGGCATTTGCATCGCGCGGATTTGCCAAACGGATATGTGAGTCGAGCGGCGTGATTTTGCCGTCGGCGTCCTTCGCGTAATTGGGGACGTCGGTCTCGATTTTTCCGTCGAATGGCGCTCCGCTATCCTTGCGACGTCCGAAAATGGCTTCCTGTTCCTGTAGCGGCGTACGGTCCCAACGCTCGACGAAATTGCGAATGATGCGCACGGCCATGTAGCTGCCGTTGGTCGCCCAATCCGGCTCTGCGTTTTTCTCCCCCACCCAAACGACGCGGTTCATCAATGCTTCGTCGGAGGAATCCGGATTGGCTGAACCGTCGCGAAAACCCAGGAAATTCCGCGCGCTTTCTTTCGCCTTTGGCGAATGCGGGGGCTGCACCGGAACCGTTCCTTCCTGCTTCCAGCGCACCATCAAAAGATCGGGCATGTTCTTCATGATGTCGCGTAGCGCATGAATGTTCGTGTCCGGCGTATTCGAGCAGAACTGAATTACAATGTCCCCGTGGCAGATGTCCTTTTGCAGGGCGTCGTTAGGGAAAGCTGTCATGCGTTGCAGAAGTTTCGGCTTCAATGGCTTCAAGCCGAAACGGTCATCGAACAATGAAGAGCCAAGCGCAACCGTAATGGTGAGATTGTCGGGTGTGACGACCGGACCGAGAATGCCGGAATCCGACGGCGGAAATTTCGCATCGAGTTCCGGTGGAGTCCCGCCCTTCATCAAAAATTCTGCTCTCTCGGTGAGCAGCCTGAACATCCGCTCGAGTTCGGCACGGTCGCGTGCCAGCACATCGAAAGAGGCGACGAGACCGGCGGCGGGACGCGGCGTGACGATGCCGGGCTGGTGCTTTCCGTAAAAAGGCTGGCTTTCGTGAAGCTTCTCACTTTCCGGCGCATTGGTCACATTTTCGGAGGAAAGTGCTTGTGCAGACTGAGGCGCGAGAACACCTGCGACGGCGCCCGCGACACCGGTGGCTCCGGCGCCAAGCAACAATGCGCGTCGACCAGCGGAAACGGGATCTTCAGTGGCAATCTTATCGGCTTTTAAAAATTTCTTGATCATCAATTTACCCCAAGCTGATCGCGGAGTTTCGTAAATTGTGCGGCGAGTGCGGTCACGCCTTCCTTTATTTTCGCCTTCTCATCAGACGACAGAGCGTCATATGCCTTGTAACCATTGCCTTCTGCACGTGCATCAAGCATTGCCTTGATCGAGGTTGCATCCGTGTCGAGGTCTTCGAATGCCTTCTGTTCAGCTTTCTCGACAATGGGACGCATAACATCGACAGTCTTCCGGGAGCCTTCGAGAAGGCCGGATAAAGCTTGCAGGTCGGTATGTGCATAGCGGTCTTCACCGGCATCCGACGCAGTCGAAGCAAAACGATTCAGTGCGGAAGCAGCCCCGGCCATCATGCGGTCCGGGGAAATGCGCAGTCCGCGAAGGCGTTCTTTCAGTGCTGTGGCATCCTGCTCAAGCTTGCCCGCAACAGGCTCCAGTCCGTCGACAGACTTCTGTTCGAACAGACCATATTCGATGCGGTGCAAACCACCGAAGCTTGCGTCCTGCTCACGCTTTTCAAAATAATCGGCACGAGCATTGATGGCTGTATCGAGATCAGAAAAAGCTTCCGCGACGGGTGCGATGCGTGCATAGGCTGCGCGCGCCGGAGCATAGGCGGTTTGCGCAGCTTCCAGATTCCCGCTTGATATTGCCGCGGAAAGCGTCGCAACAGCTTTCTGGAATCCTGCAACCTCAGTGGTCAGATAGATCTGATACTCGGCCAATGCACCGATGAAAGCTGTAAGTGGCAGTTTGCCCTTTTCCGCCTCGCTTGCAGCGGTCGCAGTTACTGTCAGCTTGCCGCGAGGGTTGGATAGAAGCCCGCAGGTAATCTGGTATTCACCTGGCGCCAGCTTGGCCGTGATAGTCTGCTTGAAGCCCGGCGCAATATTTTCGCGCTCTTCAAGAACCATAACCCCATCAAGGATTTCCCACTCGACGGTGCGATCCGAATTGTTGACGATTTCGAATATTGAACGGCCAGCCGGGACGGTCAATTCGTTCGGCTCACAGCTTTTTGCATTAATTGCCACTTGTATTTTGTCACCGACATCAGCGTGACGTGCTTTATCCGATACACGGGATGCATAATAAAACGCTGCGCCAGCAGCGAGCAACAACAGTACAGCGAAGGCCAGTCCTATGCGGACCAGATTGCGCGACATCGGTTCTGTAGGCTTCGGGTTCGTCATAAAAATCTCTTTTATTGTGCGCTTGTCTTGATCTGACCTGCCGCCGCTGATGCGCTTGCCGGCATAAGAAACAGAATGAGTGCCGGAACGAGGAAAGCCACATAGGCGACCACTTCGCTGACAGTCGGCGTTGCGATGTATCCGAAAACACCAGCCAGAACCGAACCAAGCGTGCTGTCGAGTGGGAGAATGTCGCTCGCATCGAAAACGACTGTCTGGAAATGGTTCCAGATACCAGCCTCATGCAGCGCCATGACAGAATTGGCCAGAATGCCCGCCGCGATGATCAGAATGAAAACACCGGTCCAGCGAAAGAAGCGACGAAGGTTCAACTTCAAGCCGCCCTTAAAGATACCGTATCCAACTGCGGCCGCGAGCAACACACCAAGCAGCGCGCCAAGCGGAGCAGCAGGCCCCTCGCTCTGCTGGAAAGCAGCCAGCAAAAAGAAGACGGATTCAAGTCCTTCCCGCGCCACCGCGAAGAAAACCATAAGAATGAGGCCAAAGCCCTTATGCGTGGGGGTTTGAAATGCTGCGTCGATGGAGTGATGCAGTTCCGCCTTGATAGAGCGCGCAGCTTTGCGCATCCAGAACACCATCGATGTCAGCACGAAAACTGCAATCAGGCCAATAGTGGCTTCAAAAAGCTCCTGTGCCTTCTGAGGGAACTCTGCACTGAGAAGCTGCAGAATCGCACCAACGGTGAGCGACATGGCCAGAGCCAGCAGAATGCCGATCCAGACCACAGGCATCCAGGCACTTCGTCCGGTCTGATGAAGGTAACTGGCTATAATGCCGACGATAAGCGCAGCTTCCACGCCTTCGCGGAACATGATTAGAAAAGGTACAAGCATTCCGACTATCCAAAAGACAGAGAAATCGGCCTGCCCCTTGGTCGCTTCTCTTTAAGCCCGGCACGAAGCCTTCGTCATTTGGTCATCTTTTATATCCGCCCCGCCAGCGCTGCAAGCTAAATGAAGTTGACCAACGCAGGAATGTTTTAGAATTGTTCTAATCATTTCAGAAACTTATATGCGCGAGCGATGGATGATAATCTAATAATCCGGCGATGAATGCATAAGTCCTTGAAAAACCACTGACGCTGAACCCTGCGCCGCGATCTGGATTCAACCGCCCAAGCAAACCTTTGAGAACTAAGATCGGGTAACCGCCTACAAAGCGTATCTCTTGCAATCGCGGATAGCTGGTGCGCCCACGTCACTCGCATCAAGAAACAGAGTGATGAGGCCACGCCGTATCAAAGATGAACGCGACAAACTTCAGAATCCGACTTTGAGTCTCAGGTGCTCGTACTGCAACGGAAGATTGTTTCGATTTGGAGCACGGCCCCGCCCTCAAGGAACATAAATTTTGACCAATAAGCAGTTAGACACGGTCAAAATTGGAAAAGTTTCAGAATTTTCCGAAATGGTCAAAAATTTCTTGTTTCAGGGGTTGAAGATTGGAGCAAGCTGATACATATCACAGTCACTTACCGCTGTGCCTCCTCCCATTGCGCGCGGTAAGTGTTCCCCTCTGGAGGTTTGCCTATAAGGCACCTTCATAACTTAGCCGGACTTCCAAGTCCGGCTCTTTTTTTATCTGCATTCTGGTTGTCGCTTGTTTCATTGAAAACGTGGCCGGCACGATACGGCAGTCTCATTGCCCAATTAACTGAAGTCTGGTTGATCAAGGGTCGGTATTTATCCGCCACACAAAAAAGCGCCGCGTTTCCGCGGCGCCCTCTATCGACAAATATGCCTTCAACTCATCCGTAGGCTGCAACCGGCGGGCACGAGCAGATAAGATTTCTGTCGCCACCGACATTGTCCACGCGGCTGACCGGCGGCCAGTATTTTGCCGTCACGTCGAATTCGCCGCCAAGGGCGATCGCCGGGAAAACCGCTTCCTCACGGGAGTAAGGATGCGTCCATTCGCTGGCCAGCGTATCGCCAGCCGTGTGCGGCGCATTGGCGAGCGGATTATCATCCTGCGGCCAGACCCCATCGGCAATCTTCTTCGCCTCGCCTGCAATGGCAATCATCGCATCGCAAAGACGATCGATTTCCGACTTCGGCTCGGATTCCGTCGGCTCGATCATCAGCGTACCGGCAACCGGCCACGACATGGTCGGTGCATGGAAACCATAGTCGATCAGGCGCTTGGCCACGTCTTCCACGGTCACGCCCGCGCTATCCTTCATAACACGCGTATCCACGATGCACTCATGCGCCACACGATCATGCGCGCCCGTGTAAAGGATCGGATAAGCGTCCTTCAAACGATGCGCGATATAGTTGGCGTTGAGGATCGCAGCTTCGGTCGCCTTCTTCAGACCCGCACCGCCCATCATGCGGATATACATCCACGTAATGACCAGAATGGATGCGCTACCGAACGGAGCCGCCGAAACGGCATGCTTGGACCCCAGATCGACATGACCCGGCAGATAAGGCATCAGATGCTTTGCAACGCCAATCGGACCGACGCCCGGACCTCCGCCGCCATGCGGAATGCAGAAGGTCTTGTGCAGGTTCATGTGGCAGACATCGGCGCCGATATCGCACGGGCGCGCAAGACCGACGAGTGCATTGAGGTTCGCGCCGTCGAAATAGACCTGACCGCCATTGTCATGGACGATTTCGCAGAAAGCCTTGATGCCTTCTTCGAACACGCCATAGGTCGACGGATAGGTGATCATGAAGGCGGCGAGATTATCGCGATGCTTCTCGGCCTTGGCCTTGAGATCGTCGATATCGATATCGCCATCCGGGCGGCAATTGACCACGACAACGCTCATGCCTGCCATCGAGGCGCTGGCCGGATTGGTGCCATGTGCAGACGACGGGATCAAGCAGATGTTGCGGTGGCCCTCGCCACGCGACTGGTGATAGTGGCGGATAGCCAAGAGACCAGCATATTCGCCCTGGCTGCCCGCATTTGGCTGCAGCGAAACACCCGCAAAGCCGGTGACTTCGCAAAGCCATGCTTCGACGTCAGCCGTCATCTTCGCATAACCTTCGGTCTGGGCCGCAGGCGCGAACGGATGCAGATTGGCAACCGTGTTCCAGCTCACCGGCATCATTTCGGCTGCCGCATTGAGCTTCATCGTGCAGGAACCAAGCGGGATCATTGCGCGGTCAAGCGCCAGATCCTTGTCGGCCAGACGACGCAGGAAGCGCATCATCTCGGTTTCCGAACGGTGCGAATGGAACACATCCTGCGTCAGGAAGCCTTCACCGCGTCCCTTGCCCGGAACGAGAACCGCGTCACCTTCGACTGCCTTCGCGCCGAACAGAACGGCGAGTGCCGCCAGATCGTCTTCGGTCGAGGTTTCATCGAAAGTCACGCCGACCGTGTCAGCGTCGATGATGCGCAGCAGACGACCGCCCTTATCGGCTTCGTCAGCAATCTTTGCTGCCTTGCCAGCCACCTTGACCGCAACCGTATCGAACAGGCTGTCACCGGCGATTTCGACGCCAGCGGCCTTGAGGCCAGCGGCGAAGCGGGCAGCAAGACCGGCAATGCGCGTTGCAATTGCCTGCAAGCCGGCCGGACCGTGCCAGATGGCATAGGATGCAGCCATATTGGCGAGCAGCGCCTGTGCGGTGCAGATGTTCGAGGTTGCCTTGTCGCGGCGGATGTGCTGTTCGCGGGTCTGAAGCGCCAGACGATAGGCGGCGCGGCCATGCGCATCGACCGACTGGCCGACGATGCGGCCCGGAATGATGCGAGTGAGCGGCTCAGACACGGCAAGATATGCCGCGTGTGGGCCGCCAAAACCCATTGGCACGCCATAACGCTGCATGGAACCGACAGCCATGTCGGCGCCCCACTTCGCAGGGGCTTCCATGATCGTCAGCGCCAGCGGATCGGCAACGGCGATAACCAGCGCGCCCTTGGCCTTTGCATCGGCGATAACGCCGGAGAAGTCGCCATAAACGCCCTTGGTATCCGGCCACGGCACAATCACCGCAGCGGTGTTGTCATCGACAGTGCTGCCGCTCTCGACCAGCCAGCCGAGCGGTTCGGCGCGCGTGTTGACGACATCGACGGTCTGCGGATGCAGATCGCCCGCCAGAAGCACGCGGCTGCGCTTGTCGCGGTGATGGCGGCAGGCAACGCCGACAGCTTCCGCAACGGCGGTTGCTTCATCGAGCAGGGAGGCGCAGGCAACCGGCAGGCCGGTCAGTTCGGCAACCAGCGTCTGGAAGTGGAACAGCAGTTCCAAACGACCCTGGCTGATTTCAGACTGATAGGGCGTATAAGCCGTGTACCAGGCCGGATTTTCAAACAGGTTGCGCTGGATCACTGGAGGCGTGTGCACGCCATGATAGCCCGCACCGATGAAGCTCTTCTTCACCACATTGCGGCCCATGATAGCGTTCAGCTCTGCAAGCGCATCGGATTCACTGAGCGGTGCCGGCAGATCAAGCGCACGATTCAGACGGATAGACGCCGGAACTGCCTGCGTGATGAGGGTTTCCATGGAGGGAAGGCCGAGCGCGGCCAGCATGGCGCGCTCGTCTTCAACTCTTGGCCCGATATGACGGGCAACAAAGGGAAGAACCTGCTGGGTCATCGCTTTATCCTACCAGTGCGTCGTAACCGGCCTTGTCGAGCAGACCGGAAAGCTGGCCTTCATCCGAAAGCTTCAGCTTGAACAGCCAGCCATCGCCTTCAGCAGCCTGATTGATCAGAGCCGGATCGGACGATACGGCTTCGTTGACTTCCACCACTTCGCCATCGACCGGCGCATAAACGTCGGAAGCGGCCTTGACCGATTCCACAACCACGATGCCTTCGCCCTTGGAGGCGGTGCGGCCGACTTCCGGCAGCTCGACGAAAACGAGGTCGCCCAGCTGTTCCTGTGCGTGGATCGTAATGCCGACAGTGGCGACGCCGTTTTCGACGCGGATCCACTCGTGATCTTCGGTGAACAGGATATTGGCCATGGAAATCATCCTTTGCGATAGCGATGCGGAGTAAAGGGAAGCGCCGAAACGTCAACGGGCACCTTGTTGCCGCGAACGTCAGCGAAGACACGTGTGCCGGGGGTAGTGAGGCTTGCCTCTACATAACCCATAGCGACCGGGAAACCTGCCGATGGGCCAAACCCACCGGAAGTAACGGTGCCGATCTGGCGACCGGATTCATCAAAAAGATCGGCGCCAGCGCGGACCGGCTGACGCCCTTCCGGCTTGAGGCCGACGCGCTTTGCGGTAGCACCCTTGGCAATGGCGTCCAGAACGGCCTTTGCGCCGTTGAATGCAGCTTTTTCGCGCACAGGCTTGCTGATCGCCCAGGTGAGGCCGGCCGAAACCGGATCGGTTTCCGGCGTGATATCCTGACCGTGCAGGCAGAGACCGGCTTCAAGTCGAAGGCTGTCGCGTGCGGCAAGACCGATCCATTCGACGCGCTCGTCGGCAAGCAGCTTTTCAGCAAGCGCACGCGCCTCATCGGCTGGCAGGCCGATCTCGAAACCATCTTCACCGGTATAGCCCGAACGGGTCATGAACCAGCCCTGCTTCGGCTCGAAACCGCTCATGAAGGCAAGCTCTGCACCCTTGAGACCGGCATCAATAATGACGCTTTCAGCTTCGGGCCCCTGAAGGGCGAGAAATACCCGGTCAAGCGGATTGACGGTTACGTTCTTGTCGGAAGCAGCTTCGTTCAGATGCTCGATATCGGCATCGGCATTGCCAGCATTGGCAACGACCATGAAACGGTCTTCACCAAGGCGCGTGACGATCAGGTCATCCAGCACGCCGCCATTTTCGTTGAGGAAGAAAGTGTATTTCGACTGGCCGGTCTTCAGCACCGTCGGGTCGAGCGGGCAGGTTTCCGCCAGAAGTGCCGCAGCATCGCCGCCGAACACCTCGATCAGCTTCATGTGAGAAATGTCGAAAAGACCCGCATGGTCACGCGTATGAAGATGTTCCTTCATGACGCCCAGCGGATAGGTGATCGGCATGTTCCAGCCAGCAAAGCCGCCAAAGCGCGCGCCAGCCTGCTCATGCAAATCCTGCAAAGGCAGGGTATTCAAATGTGCGGTATCGCCCATAACAACTCCAGAGTCGCACGTGTGCCTCCGCAAAATGCGGTTGCTTCGTGCCCCTCTGTCTCAAGCCTGAGAGACTCGCATAGCCAGAGCCATACTTACACCTTCGGCGCAGGGTTTCCCCCGACTTTCCAGAGTTGTCTTACCCGTCTGCGGTTCCTTGTACCTGAGAGATTTCGGGCGATTTCCCCTTCGGCGGCCAATCGGCGCTCTCCCGCAGACAGACAGTGCAAGAACGTCACATGATATGGCGTCCCGACACCCGACGAAACTCCCTTAACCCAATCCAGCGCGTAAGTCATGTGGAATTGTTGTCTCTAACCGACGATTTCCCGGACTTTTGCGACAATACCACAAGCTAAGCGAGTTCGAACTTATACTCTATTATACATGCTGATCGCGACACATGCGAGACCGCTCGTTTACTGGCAGCAAAGTCCTTGCAAGCGTCTCATCCCACCACAATTCTTGGGAGGAGTTTTCGGGTCGGCAAATTTTTAAAGAAATTTTAATTGGTTAGCCGCTGAAGCAGCCTGAATCCAGCCGATTTCCCCAAGAGGGCATGAGATTGTGATCGCATGATGACCGTGCCGCGCAAAAGGCGTGCAACTGACAAGCTTTAACGCATTGCAGCTATGCAAATCTGTCTCTCCAATTCGAAATGCTTCGAGCCTATATCCTGGTTGCAACAAAGAGATAAGATTTTACTAGGTGAGAGAAATGAACCTGATCCGCTCGTACAACAACTGGCGCCGTTACCGTAACACCGTAAACGAACTGAGCCGCCTGAGCCCACGCGAACTGAACGATCTCGGCATCCTGCCTTCGGAAATCCCGTTCGTCGCACGCAAGGCCGCTGCTCGCTAACAGCGCACCGGAAGGCATCGGCCTTCTTCAAGGATCGCGAATCCCCATAATTGCGCGGTCCCACCGTTTCCAGAATATCACCGGGGTGTTTTCTCCTCCTCCCATTCCCTCGGTGATTCAAGACCGGATATCCTCCTCCCAAGTCCGGTCTTCCCCATAAACACCCGTCGCTCCTCCCGCGACGGGTGTTTTCGTTTATGGACCGTACCTAGCCCTCTTGCGAGGCAAGTCTTGCCGCGCCGCGTTTGTCGAACGCAACCGAGACTGCAAAAACAAACAGACCCGACAATGCGAGCAACGCGCCGACTATTCCCGTCGAGGTCCAGCCATACCCCCATGCGACCGCGAGGCCCCCGAGCCATGCGCCGAGCGCATTGGCAAGATTGAGCGCGGAATGATTGAGGGCTGCGGCCAGGGTTTGCGCATCTGCCGCCACGTCCATCAGACGCGTTTGCAATGCGGGAACGAGCGCAAAACCGCCGCCGACCAGAAGCACGTTCAGGAATGCTGTCGCCGGATGGTGCATGAGGACGGGAAATACCAGCATGACTGCCATATCATAAAGTAGCACCAGCCCCACTGTTCCCATGACCGAACGATCCGTCAGGCGGGAACCCACTATATTGCCAAGCACCATGCCTAGGCCGAACATGGCGAACACGAAAGGCATCCACTTCACGTCGACATGCGAAACCTCGGTGACTGTCGCCGCAACATAGGTAAAGACGGAAAACAGGCCACCCGTGCCGATTGCACCAATCCCAAGCGTCAGCCAGACCTGTTTGCGGCGGAGCGCTCCCAGTTCGCGCAAAGGTGACGCCCCCTCGCTTGCTGGTTGCTTGGGCACATAGATTGCGACCAGCACCATGGTCAGAATTGCAATCAGGCCGACAGAGGCAAACATTGCGCGCCATCCGGCAATCTGGCCAAGAGAAGTTGCAAGCGGGGTCCCGCACAATGTGGCAATGGTAAGCCCCATCATCACCCGCCCTACGGCCTGTGCACGCTTGCCCGGCTCCGCCAATGAGGCGGCGACCAGCGACGCTACTCCAAAATAGGCCCCATGCGGAAAGCCGGCGACGAACCGCATCATGTAAAGACCGGCATAGTCCGGCATGAATGCACTTGCGAGATTGCCGAAGGCAAACAGCCCCATGAGGAGGAATAGAAGCTTGCGACGGTCGAGCCTCGCGCCAACCACTGCCAGCACTGGCGCGCCGATCAGAACACCGAGCGCATAAGAACTGATGAGATGCCCACCTTGCGGAATGGTCACATCAAGGTCGCGGGCGATATCAGGCAACAGCGCCATAATGGCGAATTCGCCAGTACCTATACCGAAGCCGCCGATGGCAAGCGCTAGTTCCGCCAATCGTACAGACGAACGTGGCGAAGTTTCCGGCGATGAAGCCGAAGGCTGAATTTTGGACATGAATGGGCCTGAGGGAATGGAAGATGTCGGACAACCCTACCACTCCTTTCAGGCAAAGGCGATATGCATTGCTGCGGCGCTTTGGCGGCTCGTCAGCAGGGGCTATCTGGCCGCGACTACCTCTATCTCGACCTTGAACTCCTCTCGCGTGAAACCGGAAACGATCATCAGCGTCGACGCTGGCGCAGGCTGCGGGAACAGCCTGTCGCGGACATCCATATAGGGGCGCATATAGGCTCGATCCGTGACGTAGGCGTTGATACGGACCACATCCGAAAGGTCCATGCCTCCATCGCGCAGAATGTGGCGAATATTCTCAAAGCAGAGTTCTGCCTGCGCGCCTGCCTCATCCGGCACGCTTGCATCAGGCGCAATGCCAAGCTGGCCGGAGCAGTAAATCATTTCAGCACCGGCTTTTACCTTTACCCCATGGCTGTACGCGGCAAAGGGCGCTGCCATGTCAGCGGGTAGCAGATATTTCAAAGTGCTCATCGAACAATCCTTATAATTTGGGGGCGCTGGCCAGCAGTTCCTTTAGGCGGGCCGCACCAGCTGCAATATCGGTTTCCGTGGGATTGATCCCGGCAGCCAGCAGGCGGCGCGCGATCATATGGTCCGCCGGACGATTGATTGAATCGACCGCCACCAGCTTGGGGCCCGCAAAATGGAAAACGGAGAATGCATTTTCTTCCGGATTTCCCGAAAGAATGTGCCGGTCGGCATCGAAGGAAAGCCCGGCTGTCTGCAGCTTCATATCACCCTGATCGGACCAGAACCAGGCAATCTCCCGAAACGGCGCCTCGCGCCCGACAATGGTGCGCGCGACATGCTTTGCCTGATCTGTCGCGTTTTGTACCGATTCAAGCCGTACCCGGCGACCGGCATGAAAATGATCGTAGCTCACGCAATCGCCGATAGCGTAAACGTGACTGGCGGACGTGCGCAGGTTCTCATCTACGACAATGCCATTATCGATTGCGAGCCCAGCCGTAATTGCGAGATCCACATTTGGCACTGCGCCCGTGCCGATCACAACCATATCAGCCGGGAATATGGTTCCATCCGCCGCTTTCACACCCGTCACGCGGCCATCTGCTCCATCGATGGCGGCTACGCCGAGACCGGTTAGAAGCGTGATACTCGCCGCCCGGCTGCGCGCTTCCACATGGGCGGAGATCTGCGTCGCAACCGAACGACCCAGCACGCGAGGCGCGGCTTCGATCAGGACCGTCTTTTTGCCAAGCGCGATAGCACTATGCGCCATTTCGAGGCCAATGAAGCCACCGCCGATAATGACCACATTCTCAACATCTGGCATTGCTGCCGCAATGCGGCGTGCGTCTTCCATCCGGCGCAGCGTGAAAACACCGTCAAACTCGACACCTGACAAATTGGGAATGCGGGCACGCGCACCGGTCGCGAAGATCAGTTCAGACCAGTTCAGGACGCGCCCGTCATCGAGCGTGACTGTCTTGTCCGCAATCGATAGGGCGTCAACGCGATGGCCAAACAGCATCTCGATATTGTTGTCGCGATAGGCCGCTTCAGGACGCAGAACCAGACCGCCGCCTTCAGGTGCTTTCAGATAGGACTTGGATAGTGGTGGCTTATGATAGGGAATATCGGTTTCGTCGTTGATGAGAACGATTTCTCCCGCATAGCCTTCCTGACGAAGACTGATAGCGGCCTGTGAGCCGGCATGACCAGCCCCAATTATAATGCATCTGTCGTCCATAGGACCTCCGGAAATTTCCGCTTAGCATAACGCTTCGCGTCCCGCTGCGTGACTGAACAGCCACGGATTCACACCTTAATTGCACGCAATATGCATATTTTAAACATTTAGTTTGACCGATCGGTCAGATTGTTTAGTAGGATGCACTAAATCTGGTTTGACGCGCATCTTGTTCCGAAAACCGTTTCACACTTTTCGGGATGCGCTCTAACGCCCTTGGCCCGAGCGTGTAGGAGTTGCAGTCTTGAAACGATATTGGTCCGATTATACGAGCGAGGCATTCTCCCGCCTCGATCGTGAGAAGCTCGTGGCGGTTCTGCCCGTCGGCGCAATTGAACAGCACGGTCCCCACCTGCCCTTGGCGGTCGATGCCGCCATTGTCGATGGCATGGTGAAGGAAACAATCGGCCGCCTTCCGGAAACAAGCCACGCGCTTTTCCTGCCGACGCAAGCCATCGGCAAGAGCAACGAACACAGCCTTTATCCTGGCACGCTGACGTTCTCAGCAGAGACCATCATTCGCATGTGGTGCGAGATCGGCGCTTGCGTAGCAGCAAGCGGTGTCCGCAAGATGGCGCTGCTCAACAGCCATGGGGGCCAGATCAGTGTCATGGATATTGTGGCGCGAGAGCTTCGTATCCGTCACAACATGATGGTGGTAAGCATTAACTGGTTCGGTCTTGGAATGCCGGAAGGCGTGTACAGCGACCACGACCTGAAGCACGGCATTCATGCCGGTGACATGGAAACCTCGGTGATGCTGGAAATGCACCCCGAACTCGTTGATATGTCGAAAGCACAGGATTTCCGCACACTTACGGAAACTTTTGCGAGTGACTTCAAGCATCTTTCGCTGAGCGGAGGCGCCAAGCCCGCTTGGCAGATCCAGGATATCAATCCTTATGGCGCCGCTGGCGATGCGACGCTCGCGACAGCCCAGAAGGGGCGAGCGACCATTGATTTTGCTGCCGAGCAACTGGTTGAGGTTCTTGCGGAAATTGAACGAGCGCCGCTTTCCTGGCTCGACAACAAAACAGCCTGGTAAGGATTATGAGCGTGGCCCCCAACTCGCAAGCTCCATCCTCCCTGATCGATATAGACGGCGTCTATAAGCAATACGGCACTGGTGTAATGGCCGTGAGCGACATGTCGCTCAAGATCGACCAAGGCCAGTTTGTCAGCTTTCTCGGGCCCTCGGGCTGCGGCAAGAGCACGGCGTTGCGCATGATTGCCGGCCTGGAATCAATTTCCGCCGGTGAAATCCGCGTCAACGGCCATGCTCCCGGCAAGGGTCCCATCGGGGCGCAAGACATCGGTTTCGTATTTCAGGAGCCGACCCTGATGCCGTGGGCCAGCGTTTTCGACAATGTTTATTTGCCTCTGCGTCTGTCCGGCATTGCCCGCAAGGAAGCAACCCCGCGCGTCGAAGAAGCTTTGGCACAGGTTGGCCTGTCGCGCTTTGCTAAGGCATTTCCGCGGGAGCTGTCCGGAGGGATGAAAATGCGCGTTTCCATCGCTCGCGCGCTGGTTACGCGTCCGCGTCTTCTCCTGATGGACGAACCCTTTGCAGCGCTGGACGAAATGACGCGCTTCAAGCTCAACAACGACGTGCTGCGTCTTTGGCAGGACCACGGCCTGACGGTGATTTTTGTCACCCACAGCGTTTATGAGTCGGTTTATCTGTCCAACCGCGTGGTGGTGATGGCCGCCAGACCGGGCCGCGTGGTGGCCGACATACCGATCATCGGACCTTACCCGCGCGCCGAAAACTACCGCACGACCGACGCCTACGCAAAATATTGCGCCAAGGTATCCGACGCGCTGACCGCGACACTTTCCTCCGAAGATATCGATCATTGAGGACGGGACGATGAATCCGACACAAGCCGAACTGCCTGTCCTGAATGTAGAACAGGATCGTCTCGCCCGGCGCGAGCGCATCTTGCGCATTGTCATGCCAACGCTGGCAATCATGATTGCCCTTGGCATATGGGAAGGTCTCGTCCGTTATTATCAGGTGCCGCATTACCTGATCCCCGCACCTTCGTTGGTTGCACAGACGCTCGTAAAGGACGGGCCTTCGCTAATGGCATCCATGTGGTTTACGATCAAGCTGACCTTGATCTCGCTCGGCTGCGCAATTATCGGCGGCATTCTGCTCGGCATGATTTTCGCCCTGTCTCGCCCCATCGAAATGGCATTCTTTCCTTTCGCCGTTATCCTTCAGGTAACGCCGGTAATCGCTATCGCGCCGCTGATCCTCATATATGTGCGTGATACGTTTTCCGCTCTGCTGATCTGCGCATGGATAGTGGCGTTCTTCCCGATCCTGTCCAATACGGTGATCGGTTTGCGCAGCGCCGATCATAACCTGCGCGATCTGTTCAGGCTCTATCGCGCTTCGCCATGGCAGCGCCTGCGCTATCTGCTGGCGCCAAGCGCATTGCCTTATTTCATGGCCGCCCTGAAAATCGCCGGGGGCCTCTCGCTGATCGGCGCGGTTGTCGCTGAGTTTGTTGCCGGCACGGCGGGCCAGAGCACAGGCCTTGCCTCGCGCATTCTGGAATCGAGCTTCCGCAATGAAATTCCGCGCATGTTTGCGGCCCTCTTCCTTGTATCACTGCTCGGCATCGTAATCTTTCTGGTGACAAGCTGGCTGTCGCGCCTCGTCCTCGGACGTTGGCACGAAAGCGAAATACGCCGTGAGCGCTAAAATGCTGACCGGCGTCACCATAGCCGGACTTTCCGGACGCCACGACATCGAGATCAAAGGTGATCGCATCGCCTCGCTCGTGCCGTCGCAGTCAGCGGGTGGCGGACTTATCACCCCGCTTTTCGCAGACGTCCATGTTCATCTCGACAAAACCCTCACGATCCAGCGCATCGCAGAAAATGGCAGCGCCAAAGTGGATTGCCTGTTCGACGCAATTGACCTGATGAACACCGATCGGAAGAACTGGAGCGAGGCGGATATTCGCGCCCGCGCCAGTAAAGGCCTAAAAGCTGCGTTCGAACAAGGCGTCGGGGCGATGCGCAGCCACGTTGACTGGACGACCCCGGAACTGCCTGCAGCATGGCCTGTTCTGAATGAGTTGCGCGAAGAGTGGAAAGGCCGGATCGATCTTCAGCTGGCGGCACTTGTCCATGGCGATCTAGTGCTTGATGCCGGTTCACAAATCGCGACCCGCATTGCAAAAGACGGTGGCGTCTTTGGCGCGTTCTTCTATCGCAATGCCGATCTTGAAGACAAAATCGAAGAGATGTTCCGCCTTGCCGTGCAGCATGATCTCAACCTCGACTTCCATGTCGATGAAGGTCTGGATGTGGAAGCGGACGGCTTTTCGCTGATCATATCGGCAACCAGACGATATGGCATGGGTGGCCGGGTATTATGCGGCCACGCCTGCTCCCTGTCACTGCGTGGACCCGATGAACTCCAGCGCACCCTTCATGCCGCTGCAGATGCAGGCACGGCACTCGTTTCGCTACCCACGACAAATCTCTATCTTCAGGACAGGCTTGGAGGAAAATCCCCGCGTCTGCGCGGTGTTGCACCGCTGAAAGAAGCGCGCCGGGCAGGCATGGATGTCATGCTCGGTTCCGACAATGTCCGGGACGCTTTCTATCCTTATGGCGATTACGATCCGCTCGCCATACTTCGTCTCGCAGCCCCAGCCTGCCACCTTGAGCCGGATGAATGGCTCGACAGTATCACTACCCTGCCCGCCCGGCTTATCGCCGGCGAGCGCGTCCAACCCCCGCAGGTGGGCGACTCGGCCAGCTTTATCTGGCACGATGCCGAAGACCTGAACGATCTTATCAGCCGCCCGCAGGCACGTCGCATCGTCTGGCGCAATGGCATCGCACAACCCAACTCAACAGGCCAAATCATCGGGAGTTCCACATGAATTCTGCCGCTCCACAGCGCATCTATGACTGGGCCGCATTCCGCGCCGAAATCGATGGCATCCGCATTTATGATGATCCAAAGCAGGTCGAACTGCGCTCTCGGGATTATTTCTGGTATAGCCCCATTCTGACCGAGGATATCGGCCATTATGTTGGTGATCTCGTCGTCATTCCGAAGGATCAGGACGAAGTGCGCCGCGTTGCTGCTGCCGCCGCGAAACTGCGCATCCCGATCACCGTTCGCGGTGGCGGCACCGGCAATTACGGCCAGTGCGTTCCGCTTGAAGGCGGCATCATTCTGGACATGACCAAGATCGACCGCATCATCGCAATCGAACCCGGCAAGGTTCGCGTCGAAGGTGGCGCTCGCATTTCGCGCCTTGACGATGCCGTGCGCGAGACCGGACAGGAATTGCTGATGTATCCGTCCACACGCCGCATCGCCACGATTGGCGGCTTTTTCTCTGGCGGCTCCGGCGGCATCGGTTCGCTGCGCCACGGCATGCTGCGCGACGACGGCAATGTCTATTCCGTAAAGGTTCTCACTGTCGAGCCGGAACCGAAGGTCATCGAATTGACCGGGCGCGACATTCATAAAGTCCAGCATGCCTATGGCACCAACGGCATCATTCTGGAACTGGAAATCGGTCTCACCAAATCGACTGACTGGATACATACCGCTGCCTTGTTCGACAGTTACGAGGCAACGCTCAACTTCTGCCTCAAGGCATTGGAAGACAATCTCGACTGCTATCTG
Source organism: Hyphomicrobiales bacterium (assembly GCA_900470195.1). GTDB lineage: Bacteria > Pseudomonadota > Alphaproteobacteria > Rhizobiales > Rhizobiaceae > Brucella. Next base: position 314,886 of record UEIJ01000023.1, read on the forward strand.
CTGACAACGGTAGACCGGCGTTTTGCACGCTTCTATACCAAGTTCGGTGATCTCTTCCCGTCCGACAGGGATGCGGTTTTCGCCATGATCGCACCGGAGGAAATGGCCCGCTTCGAAGCGCTCGCGGCCGAATTCGGCGGCAGGGTTTCCTTCGCCATGACACTGGATGAGCTGCACAAGAACGGATTGCAGCCCGCTTATGAGTGTGGCTGGAACCACACAACCTTGCAGGCGCTGAAAGCCGAGGAAGGCTGGACGTATCTTCAGGTCGCCTATCCGCGTCCTTTCGACGTGAATGTGGTGATACGCCAGATCGAGCGCTATGGTGAGACGCAGTACATGCATCACGAAATGGCCAGGCTTGAAGGCGAAGTGCAGATTTTCGCGCTTCCGCTTGTCCGCTTTGAAGGTCGTGACGAGATGTACCGTCTGATCAAGGAACTGGAGCAGCTTGATGGCTGCGACATCTACGATCCTCATGCCTACACCATCGAGGATGGCGGCATGAAGGAGATCGACAGCGTTCAGATCGAATTCAAGAAACTGGCCGATCCATACGGCCTTCTCAATCCGGGTAAAACACGCGGCTGGACCGCAGACATGGCTTTGACTGCTTAAAACAAGGGGAACCAATATGAAAAAGACACTGGTTGCGGCGCTAGCCGCGCTTTCCATGGGGCTTTCCGCCCAGATGGCCTATGCGCTCGATAAGGTGACGCTCGGCACCAACTGGCTGGCGCAGGCCGGTCACGGCGGGTTCTATCAGGCGGTAGCCGATGGCACCTATGAAAAATACGGACTTGATGTGCAAATCGATATGGGAGGACCGCAGGTCAACAACCGCCCGATGCTTGCCGCAGGCCGTCTTGACTTCCTGCTGACGGGAAACCTGCTTTTGTCGTTCAATAATGTCGCCAACGGCGTCCCGACCACGGTTGTTGCTGCTTTCTACCAGAAAGACCCGCAGGCACTGATGGTGCATGAAGGTCAGTACAAGGATTTCAAGGACCTTGCCAATGCGCCGACCGTGCTGATGGGCAAGGACGCACAGTTTTCGTTCTGGCCGTGGCTGGTGAAGGAGTTCGGCTTCAAGGATGAGCAGCTCCGTCCCTATAATTACAGCCTCGCCCAGTTCCTCAACGACAAGAAAGTCGTGCAGCAGGCTTATGCGACCGCCGAACCGATTTACGCCGAAAAGGAAGGGGCAAAGGTCACGACTTATCTGCTTGCCGATTATGGCTACAGCACTTACGGCAACACGATAGAAACCCGCCAGGACCTGATCGAGAAGAACCCTGATCTGGTGCAGCGCTTCGTTAGCGCTTCGATCGAAGGCTGGACCAATTTCCTCTATGGCGACCGCAGCAAGGCCTATGATTTGATCCTGAAAGACAATCCGGACATGAGCAAGGAAACGCTCGATGCGGAACTGGAGCGGATCAAGGGCCTCCAGCTCATCGACAGCGGCGACACGCTTGAAAAGGGGATCGGTGCCATTTCGATGGATCGCGTCAAGGCGTTTTACGAACTCGCTCGCAAGGCAGGAATCGTTAGCGGCGACGAACTCGACATGAGCAAGGTCGCGACCGATGCCTTCGTAAACAAGGGCGCGGGCCTCGACATCAAGAAGAAGTTGGGCCACTAAGTCCCTCCTAATCGCGGCAGATATGGATGAACAATAGCGACGAGAATGAAGACGCCGAACTGACCGGACGGGACAAGGTTCTCGGACGCAGGCGGCGTATTCTCGGCGCAATCCGAGCTGCCGCGATCGACGAGTTTGCGGAGAAAGGCCTTGCGGGAGCGTCCACGCAGGGCATTGCACATCGTGCTGGCCTCACCAAGCCGCAACTGCACTACTATATCTCCAGCAAGGAAGAACTCTACGAGGATATCATCGTGTATATCCTTGACGAGTGGGAAGAAATTTTCCTCGGTGCCAATACCGAAAATGATCCGGCGAAGGTGATCCGGCAATATATCCGCGCCAAGCTCGAATATAGCCAGAAGAACCCCAAGGCTTCACGGCTTTTCACCACTGAAATCGCCAATGGTGCACCATATCTGAGCCGCCATTGGAAAAAACATGTCTCTGCGACCCACAATGCAGTGAAGCTTATCCAGTCATGGGTGGACGACGGTCGCATCAAGCCTGTCGATCCGCTGCTGTTTCAGATGCATATATGGGCTGTCACCCAGCACTATGCCGACTTTGAAGCGCAGGTTCGCAGCATGATGGAACTCGACAAAGACGAGCCGCTTGATCTCGAACGGATCGAGAAGGAAGTTTCGGCGCTGTTTCTGCGGGCCTGCGGGCTGGAATAAGACATCTGTTGAGAGCTTCGTCAGCGTAGCCCTTCAAGTTCAGCGATACGGGCGGCACTATCCCTTTCAAGCATTCTGGTCATTTCGCGAATGACCGTTTCGGCAAGCACAAAGATTGCAGCCGACGAATCCCAGGCCGACGGCACGGCTGTTCGCCCCGCCAGAACATGCCGGGCCACGCGCGCAATCGGCGACAGCCACTGGTCGGTAACAAGAACAACCTCAACACCCCGCGACCGCGCCTTCTCGGCAAGTTGCAAAAGGCTGTCCTGATAACGGCGAATATCAAAGACCACCAGAACGTCACGCTTGCCCATGTCGAGAAGGCGGTCACGCCAGCCGCTCTCCTGCCCGCCAAGATGAAAGACCTGCGGGCGAATGACCGTCATGTGTGCGGCCATGTATTGCGCGATGGGATCGGTGAAGCGTCCGCCAATCAGGTAGATATTTCCCTTAGCGCCGCTCAAGGCTGACACAGCCTGCCTTAACTGCTTCTCGCCCAGATGCCGGAAACTCTCGCGGATATTCTCCAGCGTATGCTCGACCGCCGGATAGGCGGTGTCCGTCCTGATCCCCGGCTGTTCATTTCGATGGTGTGGCGACTGCAATTGGGCGGCGAGTTCATCCTGTAACCGCGCCTGAAAATCGGGGTAGTTTTGAAATCCGAGCCTGTTTACAAAGCGAAGGATCGTCGGGGAGCTCACACCGGCCAGCGCGGAAAATTCCGCTACGGTTTTCAGTCCCAGGATCGGGTAATTGGCGATCAGTGTCTGCGCGGCGCTTCGCTCGCCCGCTGGCATCGTATCGATCCGCTCGTTGATCAGTTCCGCAACGCTTGCGTTCCCCGACGCTGATTTTTCCATTCATTGGCTCTTTTTGAATTCGGCGAAATTGTGTTTGACAAATAATCATAGGACGTATCAAATAATCCGCAATAGCGCATAAACTGAAAAAACGTAACATAAGTTACAGCGCGGGGAACAAACGGAATGACGGACGAGCGAGAATATCGCACGGTTTCGTGCGAGCCTGTTTCTGTCTTCAACACGGATGGGGCGAGTCCCTATCTGCTTGTTTGCGAGCATGCATCCAATTTCATTCCGGAACGTTTTGATGAACTGGGCCTTGGCGCAGAGGCATTGAAGGCGCATATCGCCTGGGACCCGGGCGCGGTCGAAGTTGCCAGACATCTCGCATCATCGCTCGACGCATCCCTCGTCGAAAGCCGTCTTTCGCGGCTCTTGATCGACTGCAACCGCCCGCTCGATGCGCCCGACCTCATTCCCGAACTCAGCGAGACAACCATCGTCCCGGGAAATCATGGGCTCGCGGCGGCAGAGCGCACAGCCCGTATCGATCTTTCACACCGCCCGTTCCACGGTTGTATCGAAGAAACGATCGCGGCCCGAGCCACACGCGGCCAACCTTCGTGGATCGTGACAGTTCATTCTTTCACGCCCGTTTATCGTGGCGTATCCCGGCCTTGGCAGATCGGCATCATCCATGACGAGGACGACCGGATCGCAAAGCCCCTCATCGCCGGATTGCGGGAGGACACAAGTCTCAATGTCGGCGTCAACGAACCTTATTCCCCGGCTGATCGTGTCTATTACACGCTGGAGCGACACGCCCGCCCGCGAAACGCGCCATGCGCAATGGTGGAAATCCGCAACGACGAAATAGCCAGTTCCCGGACGCAAACCGCGTGGGCGGAAAGGCTTGCAGGCATATTGAAGCATGTCGCGCAAACACTCGCCCACACGGAAAAGAAAGCCTGAAGGAGCCGGAAATGCCGAAGCCGATCAGACTGTTCGTCAAATATGTTGATGCATTGAATTATTATATCGGCCGCTTCGCGATGTATCTGTTCTTCGCGCTTGGCGCCTGTCTGCTTTATTCGACCTTTTCTCGCGTCGTCCTTGGCGTGCCGGTGAACTGGGTGCTTGAGATGTCCCAGTTTCTGCTCTCGGCCTATTATCTGCTCGGTGGCGCCTATGCCATGCAGCAGGGCGCGCATGTGCGCATGGATCTGTTCTTCGACCGTCTTTCCCCGCGCCGGAAGATGATCACGGATATGATCACGATCCTGTTCATCATCTTCTATCTCGGCGTGATGGTCGCGGGAGGCATTTCCTCGACCGGTTACGCCATCTCCTATGGCCAGAAAAATTACACGGCCTGGGCACCGCTCCTCTGGCCGATCAAACTTGTCATGACTGTAGGCATCTTTCTCCTGCTGCTGCAATGCGTCTCGAATTTCCTCAAGGACTGGGCGTCGTTCCGCGGGAAACCGATCAACACGATTGCAGGACCGGCAATTGAGGAAGGGCACCACATATGAGTTCGGAACTTATCACCCTCTTCATGTTCGCCACCATGATGGTGCTGCTCATGACAGGGCAGCGCGTCTTTGGCGTCATCGGTTTTGTCGGCTCGATTGCGGCTCTACTTCTGTGGGGCAAAGGCTCCTTCGAGATGCCCTACAATGCCACCTTCGCGGTACTGAACTGGTATCCGCTCATCACCGTGCCTTTCTTCGTCTTCATGGGCTACATGCTGTCGGAATCCGGCATTGCCAGCAATCTCTACCGGATGTTCCATGTCTGGTTCGGCGGCATTCGCGGCGGTCTGGCGCTTGGCACCATCGGCCTGATGGTCATCATTTCGTGCATGAACGGGCTAAGCGTTGCAGGCATGGCCATCGGCGCAACAGTTGCCCTGCCCGAACTCCTGAAACGGCGCTACAATAAAATCATGGTGACAGGGGTCATTCAGGCGGGCAGTTCGCTCGGCATCCTTATTCCGCCCAGCGTGGTACTGGTTCTCTACGCCATGATCGCCCGCCAGCCGGTATTGCAACTCTGGCTCGCCGGCATAGGTCCCGGCCTTCTCATGGCCGCGCTCTTCGCGATCTATATCTATATTCGTTGCCGCATCCAGCCAGAACTTGGTCCCACGCTGCCGCAAGAGGAGCTGGACAGCATCACATGGCGTGACCGTCTTGTCGCCCTGCGCGCAGGCATCCTCCCGCTTGTGGTGTTCGGTGTGATGATGGGATTGTTTCTGACCGGTGTCACGAGCCTTGTGGAAAGCTCGGCCGTCGGCGCGCTGCTTGCCACCCTGGCGGCTCTCTTCACCGGGCGACTGTCGAAAAACGTATGGGAAACTTCGACGCGCAACAGTCTCACCGTTACCTGCATGTTCCTCTGGATCATTCTGGCAGCGCTGTGCTTTTCTTCTGTCTATGACGGCCTTGGAGCTGTCAAGGCGATTGAGAACATCTTGCTCGGCACCTTCGATCTGTCGCCGTGGACGATCCTCATATTGATGCTGCTTTCGTTCATCGTGCTCGGGATGTTCCTGGATGACACCGCCATGCTGGTCATCGTCGCACCATTATATATTCCGCTGGTGAAGAGCCTCGGCTTCAACGCCATCTGGTTCGGTGTGCTCTACACCATCACCTGCCAGATCGCCTATATAACACCGCCCTTCGGGTATAATCTCTTCATGATGCGAGCGCTTGCGCCGAAAGACATCACGATGATCGACATCTATCGTTCCATCGTACCTTTCTTCTTTCTCATGGTGCTGACCATCATCATACTGATGATCTTTCCCCAGATCGCGATGTGGTTGCCCAATTGGTACACGGGGCGATGATGGAACCTATGGTTGACTGCGCATAAGTCGGCGACAAGAGCCGGGAACGGCCGGGCCGGTACAAATAAAGGGTGAACTCAAACAGAGTGGGAGAATGGGTATGAGCGAGAATACCAAGCTAAACAAACGCGATTTTCTCAAGAAGGCCGGACTGACGACCGTAGGCGCACTCGGCGCCGGCACACTTGCAACGCCCCATGTCAGGGCGCAGAGTCCGATCAAATGGCGGCTCCAGACCTATGCAGGTCCGGCCCTTGCCGAGCACGTCATCAAGCCGTCAATCGATGCTTTCAACAAGGCCGCCAATGGCGAGATGATCATCGAACTATATACTGCCGATCAGCTTGTGCCCCAGGGCGAGCTTTTCCGCGCCGTGCAGTCCGGCACCATCGACGCAGCACAAAGCGACGACGACTCCATGGCGTCGCCGGTGGATATAGCGGTCTTCGGGGCCTATTTCCCGTTTGCGTCGCGCTATAGTCTCGATGTGCCGGCGCTCTTCAACTGGTATGGTCTCAACGAAATATGGGAAGAGGCGTATAAGGAAATTCCGGGCGTCACCTGGCTCAGTGCCGGATCGTGGGATCCGTGCAACTTCGCCACAACCAAGCCGATCCGCAGTCTGCAGGATCTGCAGGGACTGCGTGTCTTCACCTTCCCTACCGGCGGTCGTTTCCTCACCAAATTCGGCGTCGTTCCGGTAACTTTGCCATGGGAAGACATTGAGGTCGCGATCCAGACCGGCGAACTGGATGGCGTGTGCTGGTCCGGCGCGACCGAGGTTTATACGGTCGGTTGGGCCGACATCAACAAATACTACCTCACCAATAATATCAGCGGCGCGTGGGCTGGCTCCTATTTCGCCAATACGGAAAAGTGGGAGGCCGTGCCGGATCACCTCAAGCAGTTGTTCAGGCTGGCTATGGATAGTTCGCATTACTATCGCCAGCACTGGTACTGGTGGGGCGAAGCCCATTACCGCACGACAGGCGGCAAGCTGGAACTCACCAGCATCCCTGAAGCTGAATGGAAACAGGTGGAGGATGCGGCCATGCAGTTCTGGGACGAAATCGCCGCCAAGAGCGAGCGAACCGCCAAAGTCGTCGAAATCCTCAAGAAATACCAGAAGACGATGCGCGATGCCGGCGCACCCTATCGTTATGCCTGACATGTGCCTGACAAAGATGGCGCCGTGCATTCGCGCGGCGCCTCTCACTTCATCCTGTGGAGCAAAGCATTAAATGGCCGGACAATTAACACTTGATGCATTGAAGAAGGCGGTAGCGGAAGGCGAAATCGACACGGTTCTCGCCTGTTTCGTGGACATGCAGGGGCGTTTGATCGGCAAACGCTTTTACGGTAAGTTTTTCGTGGAATCCGGTTATGAGGAAACCCACGGCTGCAATTATCTTCTCGCTGATGATATCGATATGGAGCCAGTGCCGGGCTATGAAGCCGCCGCCTGGGACAAGGGCTATGGCGATTTTGTCATCAAGCCGGACCTCTCCACTCTGCGCCTCGCTCCGTGGCTGGAAAAGACCGCCCTTGTGCTGTGTGATGTACTCGACCATCACGACCACCAGGATCTGGCGCATTCGCCGCGCGCAATCTTGAAGAAGCAGATCGCCCGCCTCGATGAGCGCGGCTATCGCGCCTATTTCGCGTCCGAACTCGAATTCTATCTCTTTGACGAGACCTACAAAACCGCCCGCTCCAAGCGCTGGCAGGACATGGAAACGGCATCGCCCTATGTGCAGGACTATGTCATTCATCTCACCACCAAGGAAGAACCGGTGCTGCGCGCTATGCGCAACCAGTTGGCGGCGGCAGGCATTCCGGTTGAGAATTCAAAGGGCGAATGGGGGCCAGGGCAGGAAGAGCTGAATGTGCGCTATGCTGAAGCTCTCGAAATGGCAGACCGCCACGTCATCATGAAGAACGCCATGAAGGAAATCGCCGAGGCGCACGGCAAGTGCATCACTTTCATGGCGAAGTATGACTACAACAAGGCCGGAAGCTCCAGCCACGTGCACAACTCCATCTGGAGCGCCGATGGCAAGGAGCCATTGTTCTTCGACCCGAAAGCCCCGTACACAATGACGCCGCTGATGCGTTCATGGGTGGCCGGACAGCTAAAATATGCCGCCGACTACACCTACTTCCTGGCCCCTTACATCAACTCCTACAAGCGTTTTCAGGCTGGCACCTTTGCACCCACGAAGATCATGTGGAGTCCGGACAACCGCACTGCGGGCTTCCGTCTTTGCGGCGAAGGCACGAAAGGCATCCGCATTGAATGCCGTATCGGTGGCGCGGACCTCAATCCCTATCTCGCCTTCGCGGCACTGATCGCGGCCGGGCTAAGAGGGATAGATGAACAACTTGAACTGGAGGAACCATTCGTCGGAGATGCTTATAGCGCCGTGAAGCTGAAGGAAATTCCTTATACGTTGCGGGAAGCCGCGCAAGCTCTCAAGACCTCAGACTTCCTGAAGGAAGCGTTCGGAGAAGCGGTGGTCAACCACTATGTCCACACAGCGCATTGGGAACAGATCGAATATGACCGGCGCGTAACCGATTGGGAACTGCATCGCGGTTTCGAGCGCTACTGACCCTGACATAAAGCCAGACTTCAAAGGAAAATACAGATGAGCGGCACGGCCAAGATCATCTCTCCGATAGACGGCTCTGTTTATGCCGAGCGTCCTTTTCTCAATGGAACTGCAATCGCTTCGGTCGTGACCTCCGCCCGGGATGCGCAGGTTGACTGGGCTCAATTGAGCATCGCCGAACGCGCGCGTTATTGCCGTGCCGCACTTGACGCCCTTGCCGCCATGCAGGACGAAATCGTGCCCGAAATCGCATGGCAGATGGGACGACCAACCCGTTACGGCGGTGAAAATGGCGGTGTTCAGGAGCGCGGCCAATATATGATCGACATCGCCGAAGAAGCGCTGAAACCCTATGTTCCGGCTCAGAAGGACGGTTTTCGCCGGTATGTGAAGCATGTTCCGCTTGGGGTGGTCATGGTGATCGCGCCGTGGAACTATCCCTATCTTACCGCTGTCAACACGATCATTCCCGCGCTGATGGCGGGTAACAGCGTCATCCTGAAACATGCAACACAGACCCTTCTAGCCGGTGAACGCTTTGCAAAAGCGTTCGAAAAAGCTGGATTGCCCAAGGGCGTGTTCCAGAATGTCGTCCTCGATCACGCCTCAACGGAAAAACTGCTTTCATCCGGCACGATTGATCACGTGAATTTCACCGGTTCGGTTGGCGGCGGCCGCGCTATCGAGAGGGCTGCGGCAGGCACCTTCATGACATTGGGGCTCGAGCTTGGCGGGAAGGATCCTGCCTATGTTCTGCCCGATGCCAATCTGGATCATGCCGTCGGCAATCTTGTGGATGGGGCCTTCTTCAACTCCGGCCAGTGCTGCTGCGGCATTGAACGCATCTACGTTCACGAAGCCGTTTATGATCGTTTTGTGGACAGTTTCATTGACCTGACGAAACAATATGTCGTCGGCAATCCGCTGGACAGCTCCACCACGCTCGGGCCGATGGCGCAGGCACGTTTCGCTGACCTGATCCGCGAGCAGAAGGCCGAAGCCCTGCGCAAAGGCGCGAAAGCACATGTAAACATGCAGGTCGGGCAGGATGTCGCCGGTTCGCCATATATCGCGCCGGAAGTGCTCACCAATGTCGATCATCAGATGAGTGTCATGCGTGAGGAAAGTTTCGGCCCCATCGTCGGCATCATGAAGGTGCGCAACGATGAGGAGGCGCTGGCGCTGATGAATGATAGTATCTATGGCCTCACCGCCTCGCTCTGGGCCACCGATACAGATCATGCCGCGGCACTTGGCGACCGCATTGAAACGGGCACCGTGTTCATGAACCGGTGCGATTATCTCGATCCGGCGCTTGTCTGGACCGGCGTCAAGGATACCGGCAAGGGCGCTGCCCTTTCTCCCATCGGCTATGGCAATCTCACGCGGCCGAAATCCTTCCACCTGCGTGAAACAATCTGATCCCGCGCTGCAATTCTGGAAAGCAATCGACATGACTAGTTTGACCGCCAAATGGAATTTCCCTACCACGGTCCTGTTCGGACCGGGCCGTATCAAGGAACTGCCAGCCGTTCTCAAAGCGGCTGGTATCCAGAATCCGCTCTTCGTGACCGATCCCGGCCTGGCAAAGCTTCCTGTGGTCGCTTCCACGCTGACGATCCTGAACGAAGGAGGCGTCAAACATGCGGTCTTTTCCGATGTGAAGCCCAATCCAGTCGAAAGCAACCTTTATGCGGGCGTGAAAGTGTTCAAGGATGGCGGCCATGATGGTGTCATCGCCTTCGGCGGCGGCTCGGCTCTCGATCTCGGCAAGCTGATTGCCTTTCAGGCCGGGCAGAGCCGTCCGGTTTGGGATTTCGAGGATATCGGCGACTGGTGGACCCGGGCTGATAGCGCCGCCATCGCACCTATCATCGCCGTGCCGACCACGGCGGGAACCGGCTCCGAGGTTGGCCGCGCGGGCGTTCTGACCAATGAGGCGACACATACCAAGAAAGTCATTTTTCATCCCAAGATGCTGCCCGTCACGGTCATCGCCGATCCAGAACTTTCCACCGGAATGCCGCCCTTCATCACTGCCGGTACAGGCATGGATGCGCTGGCGCACTGCCTTGAAGCTTATTGTGCGCCGGGGTTCCATCCGATGGCCGATGGCATAGCGGTGGAAGGTATTCGGCTGGTTTTCGAAAACCTTCCAAAGGCTTACGCCGATGGGCAGAATATCGAAGCCCGTGCCAACATGATGGCAGCTGCGGCCATGGGTGCAACGGCCTTTCAGAAAGGTCTGGGCGCAATCCACTCCCTCTCCCATCCGATCGGGGCTCTCTACGATACACATCACGGCATGACCAATGCGGTTTTCATGCCTTACATACTGCTTCAGAACCGGTCCGCCATCGAAACGCGTATCGAAAGGCTCGCCGATTATCTCGGTATCAAGGGCGGGTTCGATGGCTTCCTGGCGGCCATTATGAAACTGCGCAGCGACCTCGGTGTACCCAACACGCTGTCCCAATTCATCAAGGGGCTCGACATGGACGACGCCCGCAAAGAACTGATTGCCGAAATGGCAATCGTAGATCCAACTGCCGGTGGCAACCCGATTGAACTGACAAAAGAACGCGCGTTGAAGTTGCTAAATGCCGCACTCGAGGGTAAAGTCTGAAACGCTAAATTTAGGCTTGGCAAAAAGCCACAAGAGGTAAGCATCGCACCACCTATGGCGGGGGGCGATGCATTGGGGGAGCGGGTTCTTGGGGAGGAGCCCGCTCCTCTTCATTTCCTGAATGTCTTTTATAGAAATTGGGAACAATTCTATATTTCAACCGTTTACCCTCATCGTCTAATACGGAGGGTTGCACGTGAATATCTTTAAACAGACTTGTGTCGGGGCATTGGCCGTGATTTTCGGAGCAACATCGGTTGCACCTACAATGGCCGCTCCTATGAATCTGGAGCGCCCCGTCATCAATCACAATGTAGAACAGGTCCGCGATCATCGCCGTCCGCCGCGTCATTATCGTGGCCATCGGCCTAACCGACCCGGATACTGGCACGGCCATCGCGGCTATCGGCATTATCGCCACGGTTATCGTCGCCACAGTGACGGATGGTGGTATCCGCTGGCGGCATTCGGCGCTGGCGCGATCATTGGCGGTGCAATAAACCAGCCCCGCCCTGTTTATCGCGCGCCAAGACTATCTAGCGCACATGTGCAGTGGTGCTATAACCGCTATAAGTCCTATCGTTCCTCGGATAACACATTCCAGCCCTATAATGGGCCGCGCAAACAGTGCTATTCGCCTTATTTTCGCGGATAATAGAAAAAGCGCCCAAAAAGGCGCTTTTTTCATTCACGTTGCGTCGCTCTGAACCGAAATGTGATGAATTTTTAAGTTTCATTCCGGCGCAAGCGCTGGACGCCTCTCCAAAACAGGACTAAGCAAGCCCGCGTCATATCAATGTCGCGGGCAAATTTTCTGAGTTCTTGCCTTTCTGCGATCCGCAAAATAACAGTCAGAACACGTTATTGGAAGAAATGCGCTGATTTTCTCCATGACCGGTTCCGTCCGAAGCCGAAGGGCGCTCTTTAACTGACCGCATTGCGCGAGTGGAAGCCGCATGTCGGCATAACTTCGAGTTTGAAAATGTCGCATAGCGCCGCCGCAAGCCCCACTCCCACGAACGCGCAACGTCTGGCGATGACCGCCCTGATCATTGGCGGCATCGCTATTGGCAGTTCGCCGATTTTTGTCCGGCTTTCCGAGGTGGGACCGCTCGCAACCGGCTTCTGGCGTCTCGCGCTTGCCGTTTTACCACTTCTGTTCATGGATAACCGCGAACGGCGTGACGAGAAGGATGTCGCGCCCCTCACTCTATCCGATTGTCTGCGCCTCGCCCTGCCCGGACTGTTCATCGCTTTCGATCTGGGTGCCTGGCACCTATCGCTGCACATGACATCCGTCGCCAATGCAACACTGCTTGCCAATATGGCCCCTATCTTCGTAACAATCGGTGCATGGCTGCTTTTCAAGTCGCGCGTGAGCAATTCCTTCGTGGTCGGACTTGCCGTCGCGATCATCGGTGTCGTGGTGCTGAAAGGCGGACCGGGCGGGCTTCTCCAATCCCGGTCCTCCGGCGACGCGATGGCGCTTCTGGCCGCGGTCTTTTATGCCGGTTACATACTTTCAGTGGGCCGCTTGAGAAGCCGCTTCTCCACGATGCGCATCATGTTGTGGAGCAGCGCTATTGCCGCCGTGTTTTCATTGCCAATCGCCTATTTCATGGAAGGCCAGATACTACCGGCGACGTTTTATGGCTGGCTTATCCTCGCCGGGCTTGCATGGGTAACCCACGCAGCCGGCCAGAGCATGATCGCCTATGCCCTGGCCTATCTTCCCGCATCGTTCTCGTCGCTGACCTTGCTTCTGCAACCCGTTGTCGCGGCGTTTCTTGCCTGGACAATCTTGTCAGAACCCATCGGCTTGCTGCAGGCTCTTGGCGGCATCATCGTGATCTCAGGCATCCTGATTGCCCGTAGAGGGTAGAATAAGAAAAGCCCCGGTTGCCCGGGGCTTTATGCTGGGACCAATTATTCAGCCAGCCATTCCTTGATGCGATCTGGATGATCCGCGATATATTTGTCGACGGCCTTTTCATAGGACGTTTCCTGCGCATCGAACATCGCAGCTTCAAGCTCGCTGATCGGAAGGCTCATTTTCGTGAGCAGCGACGCAACTTTCGGATTCTCTTCCTTGAAGCCCTTGCGCGCAATGGCATCGATATGTTCCGCGCCGCCAAGCGCACCTTCAGGATCGGCGATATAACGCAGCTTGTACTTGCCGAACATCCAGTGTGGGCTCCACGAAGTCGCAACGAACCAGCCATCCGAACGCGTGGCGCGGTCGACGGTGGTGAGCATGGCTGCTTCACTCGAAATATTGAGCTTGTAGTCCAACCCGTACTTCTTGATCGCTTCCTGCGACAGACGGGTAAGGCCGGCACCCGGATCAATGCCCTGAATCTCGCCCTTCAGCTTCTCACGAACTTCCGGCTTCTTGAGGTCCTCAATGGAACTGATCTCGCTTTCCGGAATGTACGCCGGGACAATCCAGCCAAGCTTCGCACCTTCATAGAGCGGGCCGAGGTTTTCGACCTTGCCTTCAATGCGCTTGTAGTAATCAGCGTGGGTTTCCGGCAGCCAGGCCATCATCATGGCATCAATATCGCCACGGCTCACGCCCTGATAGAGTGGGGCCACGTCTGTCTGAACCAGCTCAACCTTCTGGCCGAGATTGTCTTCGATCAGCTTCTTGGCAAGTTTTGTGACGAATTCAGCATCCGACCATGGCGCCCAGCCGATTTTAACCGGCTTGCTGTCCTGCGCAAATGCTGCGCCCATGGTCATCGTTCCCGCCACAACTGCCGCCAGACCGAATTTGGTTAGTTTGCCTAACATAGCTTCTCCTTTTCGATTGGTATCAGTTCCCATTGTTATTCTTGGTTATTTTTGCTTGCGTCATGCTTCCTGCTTGCGAAAGGACGAGGCGGACTGGGTGCCCGCCGTCTTCCTTAGCGATGCGAGCCTTTTGAAAAATCCGGTGCCCCCCTTGCCGAAGCTCTGGGTAATGCGGTCGAGAATGACTGCCAGAATGACCACAGCAAGGCCTCCTTCAAAACCGAGGCCCACGTTGAGGCGCTGAATGCCGGTCAAAACCGTATTGCCAAGACCGCCTGCGCCGATCATGGATGCAATGACCACCATAGACAGCGACAGCATGATCGTCTGGTTGATGCCGGCCATGATCGACGGCATGGCATTCGGAAGCTGCACCTTGAACAGCAACTGCCGCGACGTACAGCCGAAGGCAAGTCCCGCTTCAACGAACTCCGAATGCACCTGCCGGATACCGAGATTGGTAAGACGCACGACCGGCGGCATGGCGAAGATCACCGTCGCAATTGTCCCTGGCACGGCACCAAGGCCGAAAAACATTGCTGCCGGAATGAGATAGACGAAAGCGGGCATCGTTTGCATGAGGTCGAGGACCGGGCGCACGATTGAAGCAATCGTGTCACTGCGGGCCATCGCGATACCGAGTGGGATGCCTATTACGACAGCAATAACCGTCGATGCCAGCACCAGGGAAAGGCTTTCCATCGTACCAGTCCACAAATCCATGTGGATGATGAGGCCCAGCGCAAGAGCCGTGAAAATCGCAAATTTCCACCCCACACGCCACAGCGATAGCAATGTCAGAACTGCAACCCCACCGATCGGCGGCACAGCAAGAAGAGCATTCTGGATACTGTCGGTAACAAAACCGATAGTGGCTGCGATCATATCGAGCGCGGGCGTAAAGTGGTCGAGAATGTAGTTGACCACAACATCCGCCCATCCGCCGACACTGAAATTCAAATCCATGTTTTACCGTCCATTTCCGTATTTCTTCTGGATTGGACCCATTCTGCCCGTTTCAGGCAAAAGTCCGTTGGCGTGCAGGTCTCAACCCGCGCGGCCAAGCGTTTCGAGCAATGCCGATTTACTGATGGCGCCGACGTAGCGGTTCTGGCGGTCAGTGACCGGAACCGGCCAGGGGCTTTCCGCCACCTTGGTCAACAAACCGGAAAGCGGCGCTTCCGCCTCGATGGCAGAAACACTATCCAGTCTCTCGGTCCCTTGCACTGCAACACCCTTCGCCAGCGCATCGCGGCTAACCATACCGCGATAGGTGCGGTCGGCGTCGATCAGAACACCGAATGCCTTCCCGCTTGCGTCGAACCGTTCAAGCGCTGTAGCCAGCTGTTCAGGTTCGAAGACGATCAGTTCGTCCTCGCGCGCCACGTCCGCGGCCTTGAAAACGCGGGACACATCGACATTGCGAAAGAAGGAACGGACGTAATCGTTGGCAGGCGCGGAAACGATTTCGTTCGGCGTCCCCACCTGCACAACCTTGCCGTGCTGCATGATGCAGATACGGTCGCCGATGCGCATGGCTTCGTCCAGATCATGGCTGACGAAAATGATCGTCCGGCTGTGTTCAGCCTGAAGCCGCTTCAACTCGTCCTGCATTTCGGTGCGGATCAGCGGATCAAGCGCAGAAAAAGCCTCGTCCATCAGAAGAATGGTGGGCTCGCTCGCCAGCGCACGTGCCAGTCCGACACGCTGTTTCATGCCACCGGAAAGTTGGTCCGGCATGCTGTGAGCATATGGCTCCAGCCCAACGGCAGCCAGCGCCTTCAGTGCTTTCTGGTGCCGCTCCGCCTCGCCCATTCCGGCCACTTCAAGACCGAACGAAGCGTTGTTCAGAACCGAACGATGGGGCAGGAGCGCGAAGGATTGAAACACCATGCTCATGTCGCGACGGCGAAGATCGATCAACTCGCGCTTGGTCATTTTGACGATATCGCGGCCATCCACTTCGATGGAACCGGCGGTCGGTTCGATCAGGCGATTGAGCAGACGCAGAAGCGTGGATTTGCCCGAACCGGAGAGCCCCATAATAACGAATACTTCACCTTCATAGATATCGAAGGTCGCATTGTCGACGCCGATTGTTGCGCCGAGTTCGCTGTGTATCTGGGTTTTTGATTTACCTGCGCGCAACTCTTGCATTGCACGCTCCGGATCATCGCCGAAGACCTTAAAAACGCCTTTCAAGCTTATTTTAGTCTCAGCCGGCGACTTCATACTTTCTTCCTTGTATAAAATACCATGCATTAAGTTTAACCCCGCTGTGCTGGCGGACTTAATCTCCTTTTTATTAATGATAGAACTTCATTCCAATGCAAATTGCTCGCAAGGAATCTGCGCTTCGCGAACGGCACGCACGGAATGATTATCGATAGATTTCCTGATTCTATATAGGTCATTTCCCGACATGTCCACCCACAGCCGTGAATTCATCTGAATGATCCGTCCGGCAACCGTCCCCTTGAATGTTTTTTGAAGGGCCGCACGACGAATTTTGAGGACTGCTCGACGCAGGAGGCAATCGACCAGCTTGAAAGCAATAGTAGTCCTGTTCCAATCAATTACCGGAACGGCCTGCGACAAATATGCAATCAGCTGCGACATCACCCGAATTAGTATTATTCGGCATAAAAACGACTATAATTGCAGAAAAACAGTGAGATTATACTGCGAACCCTGGCTATCTAATCTATACATAAAAACGGCGCAGATCGAGCAATCCGCGCCGTGTGAGACAGATCGCATAGGGCCGATACTTCAGCGATAAGCCATGTATCCAACAAAGCCGGTGATCTTCCAGCGCGCACCTTCGCGACGGCAGAAATACAGCGTCTGCCAGTTGAGGCGTTCGACGGAGCCGTCCTTTCTTGCAATCGTTCCATCGAATTTTTTCCGTGCGACAGCGATGTCGCCCGTAATATCGATCACGCTCAGATCGGTTGCGCGGAAGATGCCTTCGGCCAGAGATTCGGCATATTCGACCGCTGCGCTCTCCGCCGCCTGCCGCAGCCATTCATCGCGATAACTTGCGAGCGTCGGAAATCCTGCATCCCATTTGTCGGGATCACGGTCATTATGTGCATGTATGCCGAGGAAGCGCATCTCATCGAAATCATCGGCCACCAGGGGCCAGTCCTGCGATACGAAAGCTTCGATATCGCGCCGCACGAGCATTTCCCAAATCTGCTCGCGGTCCTTGTCGCCTGCAAAGGGATTGGCCGCAGCCTTCATGCTATCCTCCTGATTATCTTAACTTTCCACGTGCGGCGACCGGCAGGATATCGACGACATCCTCGCCCGAAACAATATGGACCTCGTCAAAGAGATTGGAAACGACGCAGACGTGATCAGGAATGATCCGCACGCGCTCGCCAACCTTCAGGTCAGCGACATCGCCGGTCAGCTTGCCGTGCTCCTCACTCAAACCGATCACACGGGCGTCGGGGCGTCCCATCACTTCACCAAAGTCGCTCAGCCCAAGTGTATCGCTGGACAGCGCCTTGGACCCGGCATCGATGATGGCCCGTCCGGAGGTCGGATGGCTGACGACTGTTGAAAGCACCGTAAAAGCGCAGTCATTCACTGTCGCAGCCCCCTTCTCGACCTGATAACGGTCGAAATAGATATAGGTGCCGGGACGATATTCGGTGACGACACTGTCACTGGGCTTGCGCCACATATCGGGCGTGCCGCCGCTCGAAATGGTTTCGCATTGGAGGCCGTTTGCAGCAAGCAGTTCGCGGGCCGAATAAAGCCATTGTTCAGCCTCATCCGGCTTACCCGCTGCGGGGTAGGTCATTAGACCGCCAAAACGCAGCCCCGCACTTTGATCGATAACTCGCGCCAGCTCCAATGCTTCGGCAGGTGTCTGTACACCACAACGTCCCATCCCGGTATCGCATTCGACCAGCACTTTCAGCGGATGTTTTTCATCAGTGAAGCGCGACGCCAGACCTGCGAGGGAGGTTGGGTTATCGACCGTAACCGACAGTGTGATGCGCTGATGCAGCGCGTGCAGGCGGTCGAGCTTTTCCCGCCCAAGAATATTGTAGGGCAGGAAAATATCCGTCAGCCCGGCATCAGCCATGACTTCCGCCTCACCGAGCTTCTGGCAGGTGATGCCCGCTGCGCCTGCTTTCACCTGCATTTTGGCAAAGAGCGGCAGCTTATGCGTCTTGATATGCGGCCGCAGTTTCACTCCTATCGCATCCGCGTGGGCCTGCGCCTTGGCAATATTCGCTCTCACGCGATCAATGTCGATGAGGATCGCAGGCGTATCCACGTCGTGAATGGTTTTCGGTCCGGTCATGAATCAATCTCCCAGCGGCAGGCGCGGATCGTCTATGGTAAGCGTATTGAGGCTGTGCTTGATGCGGCGCAGGCTTTCCAGCACCTTTGGGCCGCGCGCTTCCGCTGTGGCCGTAGCGATCATATCGAGAATAGCAAGCAGCGCGAAGCGCGATGACGTCGGCTTGTAGATATTGCCATCTTCATTGGCCTGATAGGGAATGAGGACGTCCGCCGCCTTGGCGAGATCGGAACCGGCAGGCGTAATCGCCACCGTCTGCGCCCCATATTGCCGCGCAACCAGCACGGCCTCCACCACAGAACGCGCAAAGCCGGAAACGGAAAAAGCGATTACTGTGGTCTCATGCGTGGTGACGGCGGCATACATGCGCTGCAACTGCCCATCCACCTGCGCGCTGACTGAAATGCCTAGGCGGAACAAGCGGTTCTGCATTTCTGTTGCCAGCATGGACGAGATACCGCCAGAGCCAAAGCAAAGGACGGGTCCACCAGCGGCAAGCCGTTCGGCCACTTTCATCAGCACGCCCATGTCGAGCCCATCGCTTGCTCGCTGGATGGCGGCAACCGCCGCATCGGTCACAGCGGCCGCGATGCGGCTTTCACGCACGTCGCGGGCGGGAATTTCAGCGGTCAGATACTGACCTCCGATGGCGAGTGCCTGCGCCAGAAAAAACTTGAAATCCCGGACACCATCGCAGCCGAGCGCCCGACAAAAACGCGTCACAGTGGGCTCACTGACACCGGCTCTGGCCGCAATTTCCGAGATAGCCGCCTTGGAGGCATAATCGGGATCGGCCAGCACGAGCGCAGCCAGCCGCCGGTCGGATTTCGACCCGTCCTGCGCCACGACGTGCAGCCGCGTGATAATGTCGGCAACCTTGCTCATGGGAAGTTCAAAGCGGCAGACCGCTATCCTTGTCGAAAAGGTGTATGTGTTCGCTCTTTGCAGTTACAGGCACTTGCTCGCCGGGCGCAAGATGTATGCGCTCGCGAAACACAGCTCGTATGGGCTGCCCTGCAATCCGTCCATAAATATGCGTTTCTGGTCCCGTCGGCTCAATAACTTCCACGGTAAGCCTCAGCCCCTTGCCATCCCGCGCGACCGTAAAATTTTCAGGCCGAATGCCAGCTTCCGCCTGTCGGTCATAGGACGATCCCCCAGCGACGGCGATTTCTTCGCCCTCCCCGGTACGGAATATGCCTCCCGACACCGTTCCCGGAATGAAGCTCATCGACGGTGAGCCGATAAAGCTCGCGACGAACTTGTTGGCTGGGCGATCATAAAGATCCAGCGGCGCGCCGATCTGCTGGATCTTGCCCTGGTTCATGACAACGATCCGGTCAGCCATCGTCATGGCCTCGATCTGGTCATGGGTGACGTAGATCACGGTTGTTTTCAGGCGCTGATGGAGCGCCTTGATCTCGGTACGCATCTGTACGCGCAATTGCGCGTCGAGATTGGAAAGCGGCTCGTCAAACAGAAACACCGCCGGTTCGCGGACAATGGCGCGCCCCATGGCGACGCGCTGGCGCTGCCCGCCCGAAAGCTGGCGCGGATAGCGATCGAGATAGGAATGGAGGTTGAGGATGGAAGCGGCCTTGTCCACCTTCGCGGCTGTTTCTTCCGATCTCTCGCCGCGAATGCGCGGCCCAAAGCCAATGTTTTCACGCGCCGTCATATGCGGAAACAGCGCATAGGATTGAAACACCATCGCGATATTGCGCTTTTGCGGCGGCAACTCGTTGGCCCGTTCCCCACCGATCAGGAGATCGCCGGCGGAAATAGGTTCAAGGCCAGCCACCATCCGCAGAAGCGTGGATTTTCCGCAGCCCGAAGGACCGACCAGCACAAGGAATTCCCCGCTTTGAATATCGAGGTCGACACGGTCGAGGACGGTCAATTGCCCGAAGGTTTTGGTGATACCGCGCAGCGAAACTTCTTTCATCGGTCAGTTTCCTCCGAGAATATCTTCGATGAAAGGACGGCAACCTGCTGTCAGCCCCGCATCGACCGGGAGGATCGCGCCGGTAATCCCCGATGCGCGGTCGGAAGCCAGAAATGCTACCGTTTCCGCCACTTCCCGGGTGTCAACGATACGCCCCAGAGGATAGAAGCGCTGCAGGCGATCCAGTACACTCGCATCCTGCGCGATACGATGATCCCATGCCGGCGTTCGTATCGACCCCGGACAGACGACATTGGCGCGCACACCCCTTCTTCCAAACTCAACCGCAATCGCGCGCGCAAAAGCATTGATCCCTGCCTTTGCCGCTGCATAGGCGGGGTTTCCGAAATGCGAGAGACCGTTGACCGACGAGATGAAGACAAAAACACCGTGTCCCCGCGCTGCCATGGCCTGCGCCATGACATTGGAGAATCCCGCAACCGCAGTCAGGTTGAGGTCGATCTCAGCGTCAATATTGCCCTGATCCAGCCCGGCGAAGGCCTCGGCGCGGGTCCATCCCGCATTGTTGATGACAATATCCGGCAGGCCCGATTGCGCTATGATCCGTCTTGCAGCCGGCTCCAGCCCGCCGCGATCGAGCAAATCGAAGGCGTGACGCGCATGGAAGCCGTCGCCTCCCATTGCCTCCAGTGTCGCATCGCAACCGATCACGCGGGCGCCGCGTTCGGAAAACAGCTTGACCAGCGCACTTCCCACACCGCCACCTGCCCCGGTAACCAGTACCGATTTTCCGGCAAATTCGCCTGCTTGCTCCACGCTATTCCCCTTTTATGCGGCAGTTTCTGCATTTTTATTCCCGTCAGCGTAAGAGTCAAAATGTAAGTTTGCAACAAAACTTTTCGCTTGAAACTACTAATAATGCCGATAATGTAAGAAAATAACAAAAATAGATTGTCACCGCACCAATGCGGGGCAAAACAAGGGAACGGGAAAATGTCTATCAACAAATGGAAGGCCGGCCTTCTGGCCGGATTGAGCATTCTGGCGCTGTCGTCGGTTGCAAATGCAGGCGAAGTGCGCATGACCGTCGCGGAATACAGCTCCAAGACCGGTCCTTATTTCGAAGAGGTCAAAAAGGCATTTGAAGCCGCCAATCCCGGCATCACGCTCAATTTTGAAGTCGTGCCGTGGGACGTGCTCCTGCAGAAGCTGACCACCGACATTTCAGCAGGCACCAATGCAGACCTTTCGATCATCGGCACACGCTGGCTGATTGATTTCGTGCAGCAGGGCATCGCAGAACCGCTCGACGGTTACATAAATGACGAGTTCAAGGGCCGGTTCATCGAGACTTTCCTGTCGCCATCCGTCCTTGAGGGCAAGACCTATGGCTTGCCGATCGCGGCCTCAGCGCGCGCCATGTATTACAACAAGGATCTGCTCGCAAAGGCAGGCGTCGAAAACCCGCCCGCGACCTGGGACGAACTGAAAGCAGCAGCCACCAAGATCAAGGCGCTCGGCGGGGAGAATTACGGTTTCGGCCTGCAAGGCAAGGAAATCGAGACCGACGTTTATTATTACTATGCCATGTGGTCCTATGGGACCGAAATCCTCAACAATGACGGCACGTCGGGCCTCAGCACACCCGGCGCGCTTGAAGCCGCCAAATTTTACAAGTCGCTGATCAATGACGGCCTGACCCAGCCCGGCGTCACTTCCTATGCGCGCGAGGATGTGCAGAACCTGTTCAAGCAGGGCAAGGTCGGCATGATGATTACCGCGCCTTTCCTTTCCAACCAGATCAAGGAGGAAGCGCCGAACCTCAAATACGGTGTTGCGGCCATTCCTGCCGGACCGACAGGCGCGCGCGGAACCTATGGCGTGACCGATTCCGTCATCATGTTCCAGAATTCCAAAAACAAGGAGGAAGCCTGGAAGGTGCTCGACTTCCTGTTCCAGACAGAATGGCGCGCCAAATTCACACAAGGTGAAGGCTTCCTCCCGGTCAACAAGGAAGAGGCGAAGATGGATTATTACGTCAATAATGCCGATCTTGCCGCTTTCACCGCACTCCTGCCGGATGCCCGTTTTGCGCCCATCATTCCGGGCTGGGAAGAAATTGCCGACATCACCTCCAACGCCATGCAGAGCATCTATCTCGGCAAGGGCGAACCCGATGCCGTGCTGAAGGATGCCGCAGCCAAGGCGGATGCGATCCTTCAGAAGTAAGCTCCCCGCCTGCCCGGCAGTGCCCCCGCTCTGCCGGGCTCTTTTCTTCCCCAGGACATTGTTTGCCGATGCAAAGCCGCACCCTGCCCTATCTTCTGATCCTGCCGAGCCTCCTTCTGGCTGCGGTGGTGATCTTCTGGCCCGTGGTGCACCTAGTTGAAATTGCCAGCCACGACGTCAACCGCTTCGGGCAGCTGCGTGATTTCAACGACGGCGCAAACTTCACTGCGCTTTTCGCAACGCCCGACTTCCTAAACGCACTCTGGCGCACCGCAGTCTGGACCGTCGCCGTGGTTGGCGGAGCGCTGATCGTTTCCATTCCGGTCGCGATCATTCTCAACATGGATTTCTATGGCCGGTCAGTGGCCCGCGTCATCGTCATGCTGCCTTGGGCCGTTTCACTCACCATGACAGCCATCGTCTGGCGCTGGGCGCTCAATGGCGAAAGCGGAATGCTCAATTCCGCACTGCGCAATCTCGGCCTCATCGACAGCAATATTCAATGGCTGGCGAGTGCGGCAACGGCCTTTCCGATGCAGGTTCTGGTCGGCATTCTGGTCACTGTGCCGTTCACCACGACGATCTTTCTCGGCGGACTATCCTCCATCCCGGAGGATCTCTACGAAGCCTCGTCCCTTGAAGGCGCCAGCCTGTGGCAGCAGTTCCGGGAAATCACCTTTCCGCTTCTCAAGCCCTTCGTGAACATCGCCATCGTGCTGAATACCATCTACGTCTTCAATTCATTCCCGATCATCTGGGTCATGACGCAGGGCGGACCGGCGAACTCCACCGACATTCTGGTGACGCATCTCTACAAGCTTGCTTTCCGGCTGGGCAAGCTCGGCGAGGCCTCGGCGGTGTCGCTCATCATGCTGGCGATACTCCTCGTCTTCACGGCGATCTATATTCGCCTCGCCATGCGGGGAGAACGCGCATGACGGGTTCAAAGCTGAAACGCACGATCATCGCCTGGGCAGTTCTGTCACCGCTTATCGTACTGACGCTGTTTCCGTTTGCGGTGATGTTTCTCACTGCCGTCAAACCGCCGCAGGAAGTCCTGTCTCCGACGTGGTGGCCGAGCAGCTTCCACTGGCAGAATTTTTCGGAAATGTGGGTCCAGACCAAATTCGGGCAAGCGCTTCTGAACTCGCTTTACGTTTCGGTCATTGCTTCCGTTGGCGCAATCATCGTGTCCATTCCTGCCGCCTATGCCATGTCACGCTTTCGCTTTGCAGGCCATGGCGCATTCAGGCAATTCCTGCTCGTCTCCCAGATGATCTCGCCGATTGTTCTGGTGCTGGGTCTTTTCCGGCTGCTCGCCGCCTATGGTTTGATTGAAAGCGTGTCTGCCGTCGGTGCGGTCTATATGGCCTTCAATATCGCCTTCACCGTCTGGATGCTGCAAAGCTATTTCGACACGATACCCCGTGATCTTGAAGAAGCCTCGTGGATGGAAGGGGCTGGCCGCGGCAAGACACTGATAAAAGTGTTCCTGCCGCTTTGCCTGCCTGCCATCGCCGTGACCGCCATTTTCACCTTCATCAACGCATGGAACGAATTCGTCGTGGCGTTGACCATGCTGCGCAGGCAGGAAAGCTATACGCTGCCCATTCAGGTCTTCTCGCTGGTGGCGGGACGCTACACCGTCGAATGGCACTATGTCATGGCGGCAACCTTCCTCGCCACGCTGCCGGTCGCAATCCTCTTCATCTGGCTCCAGCGCTATCTCATCAAGGGACTTGCTCTTGGAGCCGTCAAATAACCGGAGAAAATCATGTCCAGAAAACAGGTCTTCGGCGCATCGCATGTGCCTCTTTCCCCCGCCGTCCGCGCAGGCGACACTGTCTATGTTTCCGGTCAGGTGCCTGTTGGAGCAGACGGCCAGATCGTTGAAGGCGGCATCGAAGCGCAGACGAAACAGGTGCTTGAAAACGTCAAGGCCGCACTCGCGCTTGCAGGCGCGACCATGGAGGACGTGGTCAAGACCACCATCTGGCTGGAAGATGCACGGGATTTCGGGCGCATGAATGCAGTCTATGCCACCTATTTTCCGAAAGAACCTCCGGCACGCACCACGGTCGAATCCCGCCTGATGATCGACATAAAGATCGAAGTCGAAGCCATCGCCTACGCACCGCTAAAGTAATCCCCACTCCCGCAGGCCATTTCCATGCGCATTTTCACCGCATCCCTTGCGACAGAAACCAACACGTTTTCGCCGGTTCCAACCGACCGGGCTTCGTTCGAAATGGCTTTCTACGCAGCACCCGGCAAGCATCCGGAAACACCGACGCTTTGCTCTTCTCCCATTGTGGCATTGCGCAAGCGCGCGGCGGCGGAAGGATTGACTGTCATCGAAGGCACAGCCACCTGGGCAGAACCTGGCGGCTTGTTGCAGCGTCAGGCATTCGAGGAATTGCGTGACGAAATCCTTGATCAGCTCAAGGCGGCAATGCCTGTCGATGCAGTTGTTCTCGGCCTGCACGGCGCCATGGTCGCACAGGGTTATGACGATTGCGAGGGCGATCTTCTGGAGCGCGTGCGTGCCATTGTCGGGCCGGATATTCTAATCGCAAGTGAGTTCGATCCGCATAGCCATCTGACGCCGAAGCGGGTCGAAAACCTCAATATTTTCGCGTCGTTCCTCGAATTTCCTCATACGGATTTCTACGAACGCGGCGAGCATGTGGTCGATCTTGCGCTGGATGCCCTGAAAGGCCGCATCAAGCCGGTGATCTCGACTTTCGACTGCCGTATGATCGGCGTATATCCGACAAGCAAGGAGCCGATGCGTTCCTTCATCGACCGTATCAAGGCGATGCAGGGCAAGGATGGCATTCTGTCGATTTCAGTTATTCATGGCTTCATGGCCGCCGATGTGCCGGAAATGGGGACCCGTATTCTCGTCGTCACCGATAATGACCCGGACAAGGGTGCGGCCCTTGCGGAAGAACTGGGACGTGAGTTGGTCGCCATGCGCGAGCAGACGCTGATGACCATGTTCGACACCGATCAGGGCATCGACCGGGCGCTGGTTGCCCATGCGCGCCCCCCCTCGAAACCGGCAGTAATCGCCGATGTGTGGGACAATCCCGGTGGCGGCGTTGCAGGCGACGGAACCTATATCCTTCGCCGCCTGATCGAACGCGGCGTCGACAATATCGGCATCGCCACCATCTGGGACCCAATCGCCGTGACATTCTGCCATGCGGCTGGCGAAGGCGCGATGATCGATCTGCGTTTCGGCGGAAAATCCGGACCGCTTGGCGGCGAACCTATCGATGCGCGTGTGACGGTCCTGAAAGTCCTGGCAGAAGGCTGGCAGAGTTTCGGGCCAAGCCGCGTGACGCTTGGACCTTCGGCGGTTGTGCGGATTGAAGGTACCGGGATCGACATCATTCTCAACACCAACCGGACGCAGACATTCGAGCCGGACATCTTCTCGAATATGGGCATCGACCCGATGAAGAAGGATATATTGGTGGTCAAATCCACCAATCATTTCCATGCGGGCTTCGTGCCGATCGCTGCCGAAATTATCTATGTCGCGGCACCCAGTTCCTATCCGAGCAATCCACGCACCACCAATTACCGCAAGCTCAGCCGCGCGATCTGGCCGCGTGTCGAAAACCCGTGGTGAACAAATGAAAAAAGCGCGGGAGTTTCCCGCGCTTTTCCATTCAGACATCGCCCCGTTTAATGAGCCAGATAGGTCGATATGATCGGCACGTAAGTAACCAGCGCCAGCAGGATAAACAGCGCCATATACATGCTGAAGGCCTGGCGGGTGAAATCTCCAACCCTCACCTTCGCGATGTTGCAGACCATCAACATGACCGTACCAACCGGTGGTGTCAGTGTGCCAATCGACAGGTTGATGATCACGATGATACCGAAATGCACCGGGTCAATGCCCAGCGCCTTCACCGTCGGCATCAGGAGCGGCACCAGAACGATCATCAGGGCCGTACCTTCGATCAAAGCGCCGAGGATCAGCAGGATCACGTTGACTGCCAGCAGGAACGCATAAGGATTGCTGGTGAAAGACGAGATAAGCTGCATCAGCGACTGGCCGGCCTGTTCAAGCGAAAACACCCACGCGAGCGCTGACGACGCCATGATGACGAGCATGACGGATGCGGTTGATTTCGCCGTTTCGATCAGCGAATCCACCACATGCGAGATACGCATTTCGCGATAGATCACGAAGCCGATAATCAAAACCAGCGTAACCGCAACCGCACCGGCTTCCGTCGGCGTGAAGATGTTCATGCGGATGCCGCCGATGATCGCGAACAGCAGCAGCACCGCAGGCCATGCCGAAGCAAGCGTCGATGCAACCTCGGCTCCGCTCATCCGCTTTTCACGGCTTGGTTTATAGCCGCGCTTCACCGATGTGACATAGGCCGCAATCATCAGGATAACAGCGCCGAGAATGCCCGGCAGCACACCCGCCATGAACATCTTGCCGATGGAAACGTCAGCGATCAGACCATAGATGATAAGCGCGATACCCGGAGGAATGATCGGCGTAATCAGCGAGCCTGCAGCCGTGACCGCGCAGGAAAATGCCTTGTCATAGCCGCGCTTGACCATTTCCGGCACCATCATGCGGGTGAGCATGGCGCTGTCGGCCAGATTGGAAGCGCTGACGCCGCCCATCAGGGTGGAAACCATGATGTTGGTGAGCGCCATGCCGCCGCGCATGCGGCCGACCAAAATTTCCGCCACCTTGATCAGCCGCTCGGCAATGCCGGTATGCGACATCACCGTGCCAAGCATGATGAAGAACGGAATGGCGAGCAGCGACGTATTCTGAGCAGGGCTGATGAAGCGCTGAACGGCAATCGCAATCGGCATCTGGTTGAAGAAGGTGAAATAGGTGAAGACCGCAATCAGAATGGCCACGTAAAGGCGCATATTGAGCGCGATCAGCGCCAGCATGATGAGAACGATGGTCGTCAGGTTCATGCCTTGCCTCCCGCAAAAGCGGCGCGCAAGGATTTGAATGCGCCTGCAAACATATAAAGAGCGATAATGACGAAGCCGACGGGCACAGCGATATCGATCCAGTAATAGGAGACTCGCAGCACGTCGGTTACTTTGAACTGCGCCGCAACCGAAAGCTTGTAACCAGCATAGGACACGTAGAGCAGAAATAGTCCCGACAGGATTGAAACGATAGCGTTGATGACCTCGCGCAGCTTTTCCGGCAGCATGTCCACGAGCATCGGGATGGCAAGATGCTGGTTGCTGCGTTCTGCGGCGACACTGCCGAGCATCACGATCCAGATCATCAACAGACCGGCCATTTCCTCGGTCCATTGCAATGGCTGGTGCATCCAGTAGCGCATGACAACGGCGATGTTGAACATCGCAAGCAGGATGAACAGCGGCACCGCAGCCAGCCATTCGATCATTTTTTCAAACAGTTTCATCGGATTGAATTCCATGAGCAAACCACGCCGCGGCAAAGCCGCGACATGGCAATATCCGAATAAGGATGGATCAGTTCAGTTCGGCTTTGATCTTGTCATAAAGACCAGGCGACCATTCCGGGAACTGGGTGTAGACCTTTTCAGCAAGCGCCTTGAAAGGAGCGCGGTCGACGTCGATGATCTCGACACCGGCTTCCTTCATCTTTTCGATCATTTCATTGTCTTTTTCGATCGTCAGCTTCTGGCTGTAGAGGCCTGCATCATAGGCGGACTCATGGATCATCTTGAGCTGATCTTCCGGCAGCGTGGAGAAGAAGGCTTCGCCGCCGACGATGAGCGCCACATTGGTCAGATAGCCGACCTTGCTCAGATACTTGGCTTCTTCCTGGAATTTCTGGCCGTAAAGAACCGAAATCGGGTTCTCAACGCCATCGATTACGCCCTGCGCCAGCGCCGGGAAGGTTTCGCCCAGCGGCATCGGGGTAGGCGTTGCGCCCATGGCCTCGAAGGTCTTGATCTGCATGACGTTGTTCGGCACGCGGATCTTCATGCCCTTCAGGTCTTCCGGCGTGCGGATCGGCTTCTTGGAAATGATCTGGCGAATGCCGTAAAGATAGTTCGGCATTACGATATGAATGCCCTTCTTCTTCAGCTCTTCGCTCTTCTCCTTGAACCAGGGACCGTCATAAACCTTGAAAAGCTGTGCCGGATCGTCGGTCAGGAACGGGCCGTAGAGCACGCCGAGGTCCGGGTCGTATTCGGCCAGGAAGCCAACGTCGGAAATAGTCACGACGTTGAGGCCCATCATGGCCTGTTCGGTCACATCTTTTTTGGAGCCAAGCTGCGAGCTTGGATAAAGTTCGAGCGTGATCTCGCCGTTGCTGCGCTTGGCAAGGTCATCTTTCCAGTAATGCATTACTTCATCGAAAGGCTCGCCGGGATTGTTTTCGTAGGCAACCTTGATCGACACATTGGCAGCATATGCAGCCATGCTTCCGGCCAGCAACATGCTGGCGGCGATCATGCCGGTAACGAGTTTCTTCATGTTTTCCTCCCGTATGGGGTCATTAAACAATGGCCTTGTGGCCGGTTTCCTCCACTAGCGCTCTGCATCGGTCGTGCCGACGCACAGCATTTGCTTCGATTTCAGTTGCGCTCGATGATGATCTTCAAAACATTTCGGTCGCCGTCCCAATAGGGAAGCGCCGCTTCAGCTTCATCGAACGGAAATACCTTGGAGATCAGCTTGTCGGCATCCGCCCCAAGCTTCTCCAGATGCGTTATGACGGCCTCGAAATCTGCAAGTGTCGCATTGCGCGATCCCATGATGTCGAGTTCCTTCAGGTTGAAGAACTGGGTCTGATAGGTCACGGGCGCCTTGGAATAGCCGACATACACCACCCTACCCGCAAAGCCTGCCAGATCGACAGCCTGCGTGAATGTGATCGGCAAGCCGACCGCTTCAAAAGCAACATCCACCCCGTCATCGTTGGTCAGCTCCTGCACCTTCGCGACAACATCGTCGCCACCCGGCAGTGCGTGCGTTGCGCCGAACTGCAGCGCCAGTTCACGCTTTTCGGCACTTGGATCGATGGCGATGACCTTGGCGCCACGCGCGACGGCACCGAGCAGCACGCCCATGCCGATCATGCCGCAACCGAGAACCGCGACCGTGTCGCCTGCCTGGACCCGCCCGCGCTCGACGGCGTGAAAGCCGACCGAAAGCGGCTCGACCAGCGCCAGATGACGTGGCTCCAGTGTATCGTTGAGGATCAGCTTTTCGGCAGGCAACACGATCTGGTCGGCCAGGCCGCCATTCTGCTGCACGCCGAGCGTCTTGTTATAACGGCACGCATTGAGCCGCCCCTTGCGGCAGGATGAGCACTCACCGCAATTCGTATAGGGCAGCACGATCACTCGCTTGCCCTTAGCGTAGGCAGCGTCGACGCCCTCGCCGACTTCGATGATTTCTCCACCGATCTCGTGGCCCGGAATGCGCGGCAGCTGAACCAGAGGGTTAAGCCCCTTGAAGGTGTTCAGGTCGCTGCCGCAAAGCCCCACATGGCGCACGCGCACGCGGACATGCCCCGCCAGCAATGGCGCTTCGTCGATTTCTGCAAAACGTGTGACGTTTTCGCTCTCGATACGCAGAGCTTTGACCATTGAATTATTCCTGTCAGTCGTCATTGAATAAGGGGCTACGAAACAAACGGATCAGGTTACGGCACCGACCTGCCACGGCACGAATTCGTTGTCGCCATAGTCGTAGACTTCGCTCAACGTCTTCTCGCCGGAAGCGACCGCAATGATATGTTCAAAGATGCGCGTGCCCGACTGTTCGATGGTCTCGTCGCCGGTGACGATGCCGCCGCAATTTATGTCCATGTCTTCCTTCATGTGTTCATACATTTCGGAATTCGTGGCGATCTTGATGCAAGGCGAAGGCTTGAAGCCGGATACCGAGCCGCGACCCGTGGTGAAGCAGATCACATTGCAGCCACCGGCTACCTGCCCGGTCACGGCAACGGGATCGTAACCCGGCGTGTCCATGAACACGAAGCCCGGTTCGGTCACGGTTTCAGCAAATTCATAGACGGCCTTGAGCGGCATGGAACCACCCTTGGCAACCGCGCCGAGCGACTTTTCCAGAATGGTGGTGAGCCCACCAAGCTTGTTGCCATGCGACGGGTTGTTGTTGAGTTCGTCGCCATTGCGCGCCGTGTAGTCGCGCCACCAGTCGATGCGCTGCAACAGTTTTTCGGCGACCGCAGGCGTTGCGGCGCGGCGCGTCAGAAGATGTTCCGCGCCATAGATTTCCGGCGTTTCCGACAGAACGGTCGTACCGCCGTTGCGCACGATAAGGTCCGAGGCATAGCCCAATGCCGGATTGGCCGAGATGCCGGAATAGCCGTCCGAGCCGCCGCATTCCAGCGCCACTTTCAGCTTCGACAAAGGCTGTTTGGTGCGCACTGCCGAATTGACCAGCGGCAGCATTTCCTTGATCTCGGCAATCGCATGATCGATGGTCTTGCGCGTGCCGCCATGCTGCTGGATCGTCATGGTGCGCAGGCGCGAGCCTTCTTCCATGCGATAATGTTCGAGGATCGGCGCAATCTGGTTGGTTTCGCAGCCAAGCCCGATCAGCAATATGCCCCCGAAATTCGGATGCTTGGCATAGCCCTGAATGGTGCGCGTCAAAAGGCGATAGCCTTCCGACTTGGTGTTGAGCGCGCAACCGCTGCCATGCGTCAGCGCGACGACGCCATCGACATTGTCGAAACCATCAAGGCCGCCCATGCGATTGAAGTAATCGGCGATGTAGCGCGACACCGTAGCCGAACAATTGACCGACGAAATCACGCCGATGAAATTGCGCGTGCCGACGCCGCCCGCGCCGCGGTCAAAGCCCATGAAATGGCGACGCTCCGCCTCTGGCAGCATGCCGCGTTCTTCAATATCGATCGAGAACTGGTGCTCGTGTTCGGAGGGCAGCATGGCAAGGTTCTGCAGATGCACATGCTCGCCCTGCGCAATGTCCTTCGTCGCAACGCCGATCACCTGCCCGTATTTCAGGACTTCCCTGCCTTCAGGAATATCGCGAACTGCAACCTTGTGCCCACGTCCGATCAGTTCCCGAGCCTTGATCCCATCAAGGCCGATGGAATCGCCCGCGCGAACCGAAACGCGCGCCACCGCAACATCATCCGAAGGATGCAGCAGAATTACAGGCGCCACCGCTGTAGCAACGGAATCATTCATATGTCTGACCTCACTCCCAAATCGCCCCGGCCGATCACTCGCTGGGTTCATTATCCATCCAACGCTGCTTGGATCGGTCCAGATGCGTTCGCATGGCTGCCTGCGCCTGAAGCGGATCCCTCGCTTCCAGCGCCGCATAGATGGCTTCATGCTCGGCCAAAGCCAGAGCCCATGTATCGTTATCCTCGAAGCGTGTTCTGATATGCGACGTCAGCGGGCTGTGCCGCTCGTCGAAAAGGTCGCGCACAATGCGCACCAGCACCGAATTGCCCGATTGCTCGGCAATGAGCAGATGAAACTGCCTGTCGAGTTCAATCGCCTTGCGCCCGGCATCGACATTCACCTTCATGGCGTCAATCGTCGCGCGCAATTCGGCCAGGCTTTCAGGCGTCATGCGCGCGCAGGCCGTAACGACCACGCTGCCCTCGACCATCTCGCGCGCCTGCATGATTTCAAGAGGGCTTTCGCCGATGGAAGCTCCGTGCGAAAGTAAACGCTTTTCCGACTCCGGCGTGACATAGATGCCGGACCCCATACGGATCTCGACATTGCCGGCGATTTCGAGCGCAATCAGCGCCTCGCGCAGCGAGGGGCGCGACACGCCGAGCTGCTGCGCCAGCTCGCGCTCAGCCGGCAGCCTGCTGCCAGCAGGAAACTGGCCATCCTGAATGAGATTCCTCACCCGGTCTGCAATCTGCTGGTAAAGCCTGCGCGGTTCCGCAGCTGCCGTAAAGTCGCTCATGGTGCTCCCAATTCACCTCTCCTCGAATTGGCCTTACCATATTTCCAAGCGAAACGAAGCGCAATATGCACAGAAACGCGATGAATTGCGGCAAATCGCGCGTTTCAACAAGGACGACCGAACCAATCTGCCAATAAAGATTCCTACTGGCTTGACCAATTTGCTGTGCATCGCTTAGTTAAAACCACTGTTTTATGGGAGAAGGTCATGCACGAAAAGCCAGCGATTCTGCAGTTTGGCACCAGCCGATTTCTGTTGGCTCATGCCGATTTCTTTGTTTCAGAGGCACTTTCTGACGGCAAAGCGATCGGAACGATTGCCGTTGTGCAGACGACTTCAAACCCGCAGAGCAGCCAGCGGATCGCGGCCCTGAACGAAGCCCGCAGCTATCCGGTAATGATCCGCGGACTGATCGACGGCAAACCGTCCGAAAAGGAATGTCAGGCAAAGGGTGTCACCGCCGCCTATTCGGCGCATCATGACTGGGCCGCGATTCTCGAACTCGGCGCGAGCGTTGATGTGATCCTTTCCAACACCGGCGACAAGGGTTATGAGCTAGATCCGAGTGATGACAGCTCGCTTCTTGCCCACCCGGAAGCTTTGCCGAAAAGCTTTCCGGCCAAGCTTCTGGTGCTCCTGCATCATCGCTGGCAGCGCAATCCGGATGCGCCATTGTCGGTATTTCCCTGCGAGCTGATCTCTCGCAATGGCGACAAGCTGCGCTCGATCCTGATCGATCTCGCCCACGACTGGAAACTGCCGGACAGTTTTGTCCAATGGCTCGAAATGCGCTGCATCTTCGCCAACAGCCTTGTCGACCGCATCGTTTCAGAACCTATCGACCCCATCGGGGCCGTCGCCGAACCCTATGCGCTCTGGGCAATCGAGAATGCCGATGGGCTGAGGCTTCCTTGCGAACATGAAGACATCGTCGTTACCGACGATCTGGCGCGCTACGAGCGCCTGAAGCTCTATCTGCTCAACCTTGGCCATACGTTCATCGCCGAACAATGGCTCAAGGGCGGGCGCCCGAAGGATGAAATCGTTCTGGAAGCCATGCGGGACGAGACAATCCGGGGTGAACTGGAAGCGGTCTGGCGGGAGGAAGTGCTGCCGGTATTTGCTGCGGACGGTCTTGGTGAACAAGCGTCGGCTTATGTGGATTCTGTACGGGAGCGGTTTCTCAACCCTTTCCTCAAGCACCGCATTGCAGACATTGCTTCCAACCATGAGGAAAAGAAGCAGCGGCGCTTCGCGCCGGTCATCGCTCGCGCAACTGAGCTTGGCCTCAATCTCGCACAGAGCCGTTTGAAGGCGGCTGTCGGTTAGAGTGCGGCGCGTCCCTTCGGACGCGCAAATGACGCGCTAACCTATTGAGCCTGCGCATCGTGCTTCCCGAAAATCGAATCCGATTTTCGGGCCGATGCTGCAAGCCATTCGTTCAGCTCGACTTCGGCACGTTCCAGCGCGCTATAGTTTAAAAGCTTGCGCAGGAGCGCGACCGTGACGGCACGCGCCCGGAGATTGAAGCGCCCCTCCTCAGGCTCACCCTTTTCCTGGTAAACGCCAAGTTTTTCATAGAGTTGCTGCAATCTGTTCTGGACGCTTCTGAGCGACAGATTGCGGCGGCGTGCGATGACGCGGTCTGTCAGACCCAGCGCGATATCGATAAGAATTTCATATTCGCTTTCGCTGAAGCCGCTGGCATGGCCGAGGCTCTTCTGCTGCAGCCCGCGCACCTCACGGTCGATAACGCATTGCGCCTCGACGAAGATGCTGCGCAATGCCAGCCGCAGCTTGTCGTCGGATGCCGATTTCAGTACATAGCCGTAAGCCGCCCCTTCGGGCACGATGCGCGACACGCCCCGCACGTAGGCTTCGTCGGCGTAATTCGACCAGAACAGGATGCGCGTTTCCGGATTTTCCTTCCAGATGGTGCGCGCCGCCTCTATGCCATTGCGCCCGTTCATCTGCAAATCCATGACGATATGCGCTGCCCTGTGCTGGCGCGCCAGCTTTTCGCCGGCCGACCCGTTGTCGGCCTCCAGCACGTCACTGCATTCCGGCAGCGCCGCCCGCACGGCCTCGCCAAGATAAGCGCGATGCAACGGATCATCTTCCACGATCAGGACATGCATTTTATCCTCCGCTCTCCCGGCACATTTCAGCGGGCAGGTGAATGGTGACGCTGGTGCCGCCGCCCTCCCCGTTTTTCCTGATAGCGAAATTGGCAGAAATCAACCGCGCCCGCGTGCGCATATTGTCGATCCCGTGCCCGACATCGGGACGCTGCATCTGGCGATCCATGCCGATGCCGTTGTCTGCGACTTCCACGTGCAGGCGACCACCCTTGTTGCTGAACGTAACGCGCAGCCGGCTTGCATGAGCGTGGCGGATCGTATTGTTGATCGCCTCCTGCACGATGCGAAAGAGCGAGGTCGCAACGGTTTCCTCCAGCCGGTCAGCCATGCCATCGCTGTGGTCGTCCAGCGTCCATTCGATGGTTGACCCGCTGTCGCGCACCGAACGGCCCAGATGGTTTTCCGTCGCCTGCACAAAACCGAAAAGCTGGAGGATCGAAGGCTTCGCCTCTTCAATGATTTGCCGGAGGTCGTGCATGCAATGCTGGAGCCCGCGAAACAGCGGTTCAAGCTGCTCGCCCGAGAGGTCCGGCGTATGGGTGAGCCGCTCCACATGGCGCGCAAGCCGTGTCAGATCGGCCAGCGTCTGATCGTGCAGATCCATGCCGATGCGGTGCCGCTCGATTTCCAGCGCTTCTGTCAGTTTCAGCGCCCCGAAACGCAAGCCCTCCTCGCGCGCCCGCGCTTCCGCTTCCACAATGGCGGACCGCTTGGCCTGCTCCGCCGCACGGATTGCGAAGAAATACGGCGTAAGCAGATCGGCAATCGACTGGGCATTTTCCACATCCCGCATCGTATAGCAGGCGGGGGTGAGGCTGGAACAGCTGAGCGCACCGATGATATCGCCCTGCGCTTTCAGCGGCACATGTAGGCGCCCCCTCAGATCGTGCTCGATAATGGGGCTGGAAAAAGCCCCCGTGAAATGAAACCGCGGGTCGGTGCGCGCATCGTCAGTCAGAAGATGATCGGCTTCACCGGAAAGCACTGTTCGAATGGGGCTGCCGGAAAGCGGTGCGGGCGGATTACGGCTCCAGGCCGTTGAAATACCGCTTTCATAGGCGATATGGAACTTGCCATCGAGTGTCTTGATGCACACATCCAGATGGTCATAGGGCACGATATGCGTGATCTCTGCCGCCACCGCCCGGATGATGGAATCAAAGTCGAGTTGTCCCGCCAGCAATCTGGAAATATTCAGATAGTGATCAAGCAACCTTTGGGGCGCGAGTTCAAGCAAGCGTCTCTCCTCCGGAACGCAGACTGCTCATAAGCTATAATACGCCGTAACATCCTCGGCGCGTCTTGCGGCTTCCCGCAATTTTGCTGCGGGAACCCGCAAGTCAGTTGCTTCATTCGGCCTTCACAGAAGGCTCCTCTTCTTTCATCCTCGCTTCACCAGAAAATTGCCCGCAAGACAAGAGTGGAAATCAAGTCGATTGCGGTTGGTGCCGTTGAGGAGCGGCGGTGCGGGAGGCTCGCGCCATAATCATTTCAGACGATCCGGAGCGCCGGGGCGCTGCGGGTCGTATACTGGCAACCGGGAGGACAGAATGAAACTAGCAAAAATCCTTTTCGCATCCGCAGCACTTGCTGGCATTTTAGCCACGGGCAGCGCATTGGCCGACACATCGTCGAAGAAGATTGCATTCTCGAACAACTACGCTGGCAACTCGTGGCGCCAGGCCATGCTGGAAAGCTGGGACAAGATCACCAAGGAAGCCGTGAAGGCTGGCGTGGTTGCAGCCGCCGATCCGTTCACGACCGCCGAAAATCAGGCGACGGAACAGGCCGCGCAGATCCAGAACATGATCCTGCAAGGCTATGACGCCATCGTTATCAATGCGGCCTCTCCGACCGCGTTGAATGGCGCAATCAAGGAAGCCTGCGACGCGGGCATCACCGTCGTTTCCTTTGACGGCATCGTGACCGAGCCTTGCGCATGGCGCATCGCGGTCGATTTCAAGGCAATGGGCGAAGGTCAGATCGACTACCTTGCCAAGCGTTTCCCGGATGGCGGCAACCTGCTCGAAATTCGTGGCCTTGCCGGTGTTTCCGTCGATGACAACATCCATGCCGGCATCGAAGAAGGCGTAAAGAAGCATCCGAAATTCAAGATCGTCGGTTCCGTCAATGGCGACTGGGCCGCAGACGTCGCACAGCGTGCCGTCGCTGGCATTCTCCCAAGTCTGCCGAAAGTCGATGCGGTCGTAACACAGGGCGGCGACGGCTATGGCGCTGCGCAGGCCTTCGCTGCCGCCAAACGCGAAACGCCGATCATCATCATGGGCAACCGTGAAGACGAACTGCAGTGGTGGAAGCAACAGAAAGACGCCAACGGCTACGAAACCATGTCGGTTTCGATTGCACCGGGCGTTTCCACGCTGGCTTTCTGGGTCGCACAGCAGATTCTCGACGGCAAGGACGTGAAGAAGGACCTCGTGGTTCCGTTCCTCAGCGTCAGCCAGGAATCGCTCGAAAAGGACCTCGCCAACACCCAGAAGGGTGGCGTCGCCAATGTAGAATATTCGCTGGAAGACGCGCAGAAGGTCATCGACGCCGCGAAATAAGCGGATCGGCCCAAAATATGAGGGGCGGGTTCATCCTCGCCCCTTCTTCGTCCCTTTACCTTGACGCCTTTCCGACAGCAGTGCCTTTGCCGCGTCGCCGGAAAATGTCCAATCGTTAGTTGAGTGCATGACAGAAACAGCAGAGAAACAGGAGGTCGTCGCCGCGCGCGATATTCGCGTGCAGTTCGGTGCGGTAAAAGCACTGGATGGCGCAGAACTCGTGATCCGCGAAGGTGAATGCGTCGGGCTGGTCGGCCATAATGGCGCAGGCAAATCCACCATCGTCAATGTCATCAATGGCGGGCTTTCCCCGCATGAAGGCAGCATTTCCTATCACGGCGAACCGGGACATGGCGTGGTAACAGCGCGCAAGCACGGCGTGCGCTGCGTGTTTCAGGAATTGTCACTGTTTCCAAACCTCACCATTGCGGAAAATGTCCGCATCATGCAGCGCGACCTCACCGGCGCGAACTGGCGTGGCAAGGCCGTTGAACTGATTTCCACGAAGCTTGATGAGATTTTTCCCGGCCACAAGATCGACTGTGCCGCGACCATCGATGAGCTGTCTATCGCCGAGCGGCAGATGGTGGAAATCGCCATCAATTTCACCGCGCCCGGCACCGCGCCGAAGCTTGTCATTCTGGACGAACCGACCTCCTCGCTCGACGCAGGCATTGCCGCGCAACTGATGGCCTATGTGCGCCGTTTCGTCGGCGCGGGCGGTTCCGTCATTCTCATTTCGCATATGCTGGGGGAAATTCTTTCCACCTCCGACCGCATCGTCGTGATGAAGGACGGCAAGGTCGTCGCCAATCGTGCAGCCAAAGATTTCACCAATCGCAGCCTCGTTGAAGCCATGGGCAGCGTCGAGCGCGAGAAAGCCGCGCGCCGCGTTGCAAAGGCCGCTGCGAGCGGCACGCCCGTGCTGTCCTTTGCCAAGCGCGCCAGCGACATCAAGCCGTTTCAGGCATACAAGGGCGAAGTCATCGGCCTCGCCGGACTGGCCGGACACGGGCAGACCAGGATGCTTCTAGACCTTTACTATGCGCGGCGGCCGAACTGGGTCCCTGCCCGCAACTGCGAGATCGCTTTTGTAGCCGGCGACCGCAGCCTCAACGGCACTTTCCCGCTGTGGAGCATTCTGCACAATCTCACCATCGGCTCGCTTGACCGGCTGTCGTCGGCAAAGCTCGTTGACCAGAAGCGCGAGGACACGCTCGGCAGCCAGTGGAAAGACCGCATCCAGATTCGCACGCCGGATATGGGCAACCGCATCCTGTCGCTGTCGGGCGGCAACCAGCAGAAGGTTCTTTTTGCCCGCGCATTGGCGACCAGCGCCAACGCCATTTTGATGGACGATCCGATGCGCGGCGTCGATGTGGGTACCAAGCAGGAAGTCTATGAAATCCTGCGCCACGAGGCGGAAAACGGACGCACCTTCGTCTGGTACTCCACCGAAATGGACGAAATCGAACTTTGTGACCGCGTCTATGTTTTCCGCGACGGCGCTATCGTCGCGGAACTGACTGGCGAGGACATTACGGAAAAGAACGTGCTTGCAGCATCCTTTGAGGGAGGCCACGAATAATGCGCCTTTCCTCTTCCTCCATCCGCCTGCTGACGCCGGTATTCTCGCTGATTTTGCTCCTTGCTGCCGTCTTCTACATGCAGCCGCGCGCCATGAGCTATACGGGGCTGAATCTGCTGTTCAATCTGGCTGTACCCATCGCGCTCGCGACCATCGCCCAGATGCTCATCATGGCCGTCAACGATCTCGATCTTTCGATGGGAACCTTTGTGAGCTTTGTCGTCTGCGTCGCAGCGACCTGGCTCAACACGGCTCCCCTCATCGGTGTACTGATCCTCGCTGCCGCAATTGCCGCTTATGCGGCGCTGGGTGCAATCATCCATTTGCGCAATTTGCCTTCCATCGTCGTCACGCTCGGCATGAGCTTCGTCTGGGGCGGTTTGGCCGTGTTGCTTTTGCCCTCGCCCGGCGGACAGGCGCCGGACTGGGCGCGCTCCCTCATGACGGCCAAGCCGCCTTTCATGCCGATGGCCATTGTCGCCAGCATCGTAATTGCCGTCGTCACGCATTTCATCGTCATGCGCTCGACCTTCGGCGTTCTGATGCGCGGTGCGGGCGGCAATACCCGCTCCATCGAGCGCGCAGGCTGGTCGGTCACCGCCATCCGCGCTGCAACCTATGCGCTGGCCGCCTTCTTCGCCGTGCTGGCGGGAATTGCCCTGGTCGGCCTCACCACTTCGGCGGATGCCAATATCGCGTTACGTTATACGCTTCTTTCCATCGCGGGCGTCATTCTCGGCGGCGGTGAATTCGTCGGCGGGCGCGTCTCACCCATTGGCGCGGTGATCGGCGCGCTGACGCTGACCCTCGCCGGCTCGTTCCTCTCCTTCATGCGCATTTCGCCGGACTGGCAGATCGGCGCGCAGGGCGGCATTCTCATCGTGGTGCTGGCATTGCGCCTCTTCCTCAATCGCCTCGAAAAGGGGGAGAAAAAGCAATGAACGGCCTCGCCATTCTCACCAGCCGCCCGTGGATATGGTCGTTTATCGCGACCGCTGCGGTGTGGATCATCACCATCCTCTTCACCGGCGGCGCAGGCGCGCACGGACTTTCCCATGCAG
This sequence comes from Hyphomicrobiales bacterium, assembly GCA_900470195.1. Lineage (GTDB taxonomy): Bacteria > Pseudomonadota > Alphaproteobacteria > Rhizobiales > Rhizobiaceae > Brucella. Next base: position 354,660 of record UEIJ01000023.1, read on the forward strand.
CCTTCACCTTCGCATCCTTCTCGGTGATCGTCGGACTGGGGCAGATGTTCGTCATCACGCTCGGCCCCGGCAATATCGACCTGTCGGTCCCGGCCAACATGACGCTTGCAGCCACGCTGGCGCTCAAACTCATGGATACGCAGGATGGCATGGTGCTGGCAGGGCTTGCCGTCGCCATACTGATCGGCCTTGCCATTGGCATCTGCAATTACACACTGATCAAGCTTCTGCGCATTCCGCCCATCATCGCCACCCTGTCGATGAGTTTCCTGATCCAGTCCACTGCTATCTGGAGCAATCGCGGCCTGCGCGTGAAACCGCCGGAAAGCCTCGCGCAATTCACCACAGCCTCGACGCTCGGCATTCCCAATGTCGCCATCGTGGCGCTGATCCTGTCGGTCATCGGCTGGGTGCTTTTGAAAAAGAGCATCTATGGACGCTGGATTTCGGCAACCGGTCAAAATCCCTTTGCAGCCCGCATGGCAGGCGTTCCGGTCGATGGCACACGCTTCGTCACCTATCTGCTCTGCGCGGTGCTGGCCTCGCTCTGCGGCTTCCTGCTCGCCTGTTTCTCGGGCGGCGCGGCACTCAACATGGGCGCGGAATATCTGCTGATGTCGATTGCGGTCGTCATCATCGGCGGCACGGCGGTTGCGGGCGGTGATTCCAATATCCCCGGCATCTGGGGCGCTGCCCTCTTCATGTTCCTCATCGTTTCAATGCTTAACACCTACGGCTTCGGTGCCGGTGTCCGTCTCGTGCTGACAGGACTCACCATCATTGCGGTGATCGTCCTCGCCAGTGGCCGAAGGGCAGAGCGATAGTTTTTCTGGAGTGATTTTCCTTGTCTCAGACTGTTTCGATCTACGAAATCCACGACGAACGTTTCAAGCAGATGATCGTGCCGAGCGCCGATCTGGATGAACTTTATAACGGTTGCCGCTGGGCCGAAGGCCCGGTCTGGTTCAACGACCTGAATTGCCTTTTGTGGAGCGACATCCCGAACCAGCGCATCCTGCGCTGGGTGCCGGGAAGCGAAATTGAAGGCGGCGTCTCTGTCTTCCGTCAGCCTTCCAATTTCTCCAACGGCAACACCCGCGACCGTGAAGGGCGGCTCGTCACTTGCGAGCATGGCGGTCGCCGCGTCACGCGCACGGAGCCGGATGGCAGCATCACTGTGCTGGCCGACAGCTATCAGGGCAAAAAGCTGAATGCACCCAATGATGTGATCGTGCGCTCGGACGGAACGGTGTGGTTCACCGATCCGACATACGGCATTCTCGCGGATTATGAAGGCTACAAGGCCGATCCGGAACAGCCGACACGCAATGTCTATCGCCTCGACCCGAAGACCGGCGAAATCGACGCCGTCATCACCGATTTCCACCAGCCGAACGGCCTCGCCTTCTCTCCGGACGAAACGAAGCTCTATGTCGCCGACAGTGCCTACAGCCACGACGAGAACGCGCCGCGCCACATCCGCGTCTTCGACGTTGCGGATGGCGGCAAGCGCCTGACGGGTGGCTCTGTATTCTGCACTATAGATAATGGCTTGCCGGATGGATTCCGCCTCGATACAGCCGGCAATCTGTGGACCAGCGCGGGCGACGGCGTGCACTGCTTCTCGCCGGAGGGAACGCTTCTGGGCAAGATCAGGACGCCGCAGACGGTCGCCAATGTGACTTTCGGCGGGCCGCGCCGCAACCGGCTTTTCATCGCCGCCACGAAATCGCTTTATGCAGTCTATCTCACCGTCACAGGCGCTCAATATCCTTGATGAAACAACGGCGGCTTTCCGAAACGGAAAGCCGCCGCTCATTATAAATAGAATATTTCATTGAAAAAACTGCATTCGCCGCACGTCCCAATGCAGACGTGCCAATAATGTTCCTTGATTCAAAACGGACCTTTCCAGCCCAACACCGGAACGACCCGCATATCAGGACCGTGAATGACGGAACAAATCAAAGAATGATCTCTTCTGTCCTTCTGCCATGCACCCAAAGAAGGCAAGCCTTGCGAATGAGCACATGTCCTGATGCGCTGGGGCCTTATACCTTATCGTCAACGGGATGGAAACAGTTTGTCAACAAACCCGGTCAATTTACTGTGATTAAATTGAACAAAACATGCAAGTTATCATAATGTTATGTGTATTTTACTACAAACTATATTAGTAGGTTCTATTTCACAATCCTATTTATTACCATGTTTCCTCGCGATCAAAATCAGCCAATTAATGCCCGGCGGCGATCAATATTCGAGCCGGTCACGCCGAATGTCTGAGTTCCAGAGAGCGACCGCCCGGCGCGCAATAGCGAATGTGACAGCTATTGGTGCCCTGATATTCTACATCGACTTCCACGCCAAAAACTTCGGCGATACGCTCTGCCCGCAACACCTCGCGTGGCGTGCCGAGAGCAACGAGATTTCCCTTGTCCATCACCGCGATACGATCGCAGAACATCGCCGCGTGGTTCAGATCGTGCAAAGCTGCCACGACCGTGAGCTTCTGGCGGCTGACGAGATCAAGCAGCCCGATCTGGTGCCCGATATCGAGATGATTGGTCGGCTCATCCAGAAGCAATATCTGCGGCTCCTGCGCCAGTGCGCGCGCTATATGCAGGCGCTGCCGTTCCCCGCCGGAGAGCGTGTGCCAATAGCGGTCAGCCAGATGCGCCATATCGACATTGCCCAATGCCTGATCAACGATTGCATCGTCTTCCGCCGACCATGGCGACAGGGCGCCGAGATAAGGCGTCCGTCCCAGTTCCACCGCCTGACGCGCCGTGATGCGTTCCGTCGTGCCCGCTTGCTGCTCGACAAGCGCCAGCAGGCGGGCGATCTGGCGGCGGCTGAACCGGCCGATAGGCGCGCCGCAAAGGGTCACTTCACCGACGCGGCATCGACGAACGCCGGACAGCAGCGACAGAAAGCTGGTCTTTCCCGAACCGTTCGGGCCGATAATGCCAAGAAACTCACCTTCAGCTACGTCCAGCGAAACATTGCGCAAAATCTCTACATTGCCGGCTGACCAGCCGACATTGCGTGCTGAAAGAATCATGATGCAGCCCTTCGTTGTCCGAGCAGCAGGGCAAAGGCGGGCGCGCCAAACAAAGCCGTGATGACGCCGATCGGCAGGACCTGCCCCGGAATGATGATGCGCGACAGGATATCGGCGACGATCATGAAGATTGCACCAATCAGGGCCGCCGCAGGCAGCAGCCTGCCGTGACGCACCCCGACCACCATTCGCGCCGCGTGAGGAATGACAAGCCCGATGAAACCGACGGAGCCGACGATGGAAACCATCACAGCCGTCATCATGGCGCTGACACCAATCAGCACGGCATAGACGCGACGCACCGGTATGCCGAGCGAAGCAGCGGATTCCGTTCCGAAGGTAAAAGCGTCGAGGGCGCGCGCATGCCACAGGCAAACGACAAGACCGACGAGGCACGCTGGCAGCGCAAGCGCCGCGTCGGGCCAGCGCACGCCGGAAAGGTTGCCCAGGAGCCAGAACATGATACCGCGGGCCTGTTCCGCATTTGCAGCCTTGGTGACGATGAATGACGTCAGCGCATTGAAAAGCTGCGAACCGGCAATACCGGCAAGGATGATCGCGCTGCTGCCTCGCCCTGCCCTCAGCGCCAGCAGTGACACAAGGCAGAAAGCGACGATGGCGCCGATGAACGCGCCCAGCGAAAGCGTCAGCACGCCAGCGCCGATGCCGAGAATGGCCACACCGACAGCCCCCGTCGAAGCACCTGCGGAAATGCCCAGAATATACGGATCGGCCAGCGAATTGCGCAGCAGCGACTGCAGGATAACGCCGGATATTGCCAGCGACGCGCCGCAACATGCGGCAATGACGGCGCGGCTCAGGCGATAGCTCCACACGATCCCCTCATCGATGGGTTCGAGCGGGTATCCGGCGTTCCAAATCCGGTTGGCTACAGTCTTCACCACCACGTCGAGCGGTATCGCCGTTTCACCTATCGCGGCCCCAAGCCAAAGGGCGAGAAGAAGCAGGGCAAGCGAAAGGGTCAGGAAAAGCGCGCCGGAGCGTGTTTTTCTCTTCTGGCGGAAGCCTGTTATCGCTACCCGCACCGTCACTTGTTCAGGTCCGAGGCGGCAATATCGGCGGCAAGCGTTTCGATGCCTTCCACTACGCGAAGCGAAGTGCTCATCGACTGTGCATCCATGTCGAAGACATGCCTGTCCTTCACCGCAGGCATCAGCTTCGTGACAGCATCATTGTCAAGAAACTGGTGCTTGACGGCAATGTCGTCAGCCGGATAACGGCGGCGATCCAGCTTTGCGGCAACGATCATCGACGGGTTCGACTTCGCAATCGTTTCCCAGCCCACCGTCGGCCATTCTTCTTCGCTGTCGATGACATTCTTGATGCCGAGGGCCGAAAGAATATAGGCAGGCGCACCGAACTTGCCCGCCACATAAGGATCGGCGTCGACCTGTGCACTGGAGAACCAGACGACGGCGGAAAGATTTTCGTCCCTGGATGCAATTTTCTCTCGGGCCGCGGTCTCGCGGGCTTTCAGGTCAGCGACAAGCTTTTCGCCACGGTCCTGCACATTGAAGATTTCAGCCAGTTCAGTGATTTCCTGATAGACGATGTCCATTGTAAACGTCGTAGTGCGAACGCCATCGCCGCCACCGGAATTGTCCTTGCCAACGCAATCGGAGGGCGATGTGTAGGCCGGAATGCCAAGCTCCTCGAACTGTTCCGGCTTCGCCACAATACCCGTCGGGCCGACATGCCACTGGAAATCCGCCGTCACGATATCCGGCTTTTCGGCCAGAATGCTTTCAAAGCTCGGATCGTTGTCGGCAAGCCGCTTTACCTTGGCGTTCACGTCTTCAAATCCTTTGAGAACGGGGCCGAACCACACCGCTGTGCCGACGACCTTGTCACCCAATCCAAGGCTGTAGAGAATTTCTGCGCTGCTCTGGCCGACAGCAACCGCGCGGGCGGGTGCGCACTTGAACGTCACCTCGCGACCGCAATTCTTCAATGTCAGCGGATAGTGCGTTTCCGCTGCCTGTGCAGCCGGACCGCCTGCAAGGAATACGAGCGCGCAGAAGGATGCACGAAACGGCATTTTGCCGAAAGTCTTCATAGGAATCCCCGAAAATGATAAGAGAAACGAGCCCTGTCAGGCGACGGACAAAATCCCGCACGAAAGACGGACAGGCATATCCGGGGGCATGTCGAAATCATGCGATGACGATGGGAGAAAGCGTTCTGCGACGCGGAAAACTGTCATAACCGGCTCCTGCTCCGGGCATCCCCGCCCGTGACAATGGACAACACTAGACGGCAGGTCTCCTGGCTCGCGAATATCTGCTGTTCATCTGCCTTCCCGCGCCTCTCCGGCGCAGTGGCACGACGCTTTGAACGTCACGAGGATGAACGGCAATCCGCTTACAGTTGCGGGGGCAGCCACGGTCTTGGCCCCTTTTCGGGTCGTCCTCACCGTGTTCCCTATTAATCCCCTTCGCTCTCGGTCGGGGAACCGTCGTTATACTATTACGTCGCCGCATCGCCGCAGTCAAGCGCATCTGGGGCGCTGTTTCGGCTTGAAAATTCAGGCGATTCGAAATCGCGTCACCTAAATTGCGGCCAAACTATTGTCGCATATGCTGGCCTATTGAATTTGTTTTTGGCAATATCCATGTAGACAACTCCCGCTAGAGGAGCGGGACTTGGGGAGGGCCGCCGCAGGGCGGCAATACATTCCGTTGGGAGGACATATGCGTAGATTTATTCTGGCCCTGACGTCGGTAGCGGCGTTGGCTATGGCAGGCTCTGCTTCGGCAGAGGACTACAAGGTGCTTGCACCCGCGGCTCCAGGCGGCGGCTGGGACCAGACGGCGCGCACGATGCAGAGCGTGCTTCAGGATGAAAAGATTTCCGGCAGTGTACAGGTCATCAACATTCCGGGTGCAGGCGGCACCATCGGTCTCGCGCAGTTCGTGAACCAGAACAAGGGCGATCCGAGCCAGCTCATCGTCGGCGGCTATGTCATGGTCGGCGCGATCCTGACCAACAAATCGCCAGTTACGCTTGATGAGATCACGCCGATTGCACGCCTTACCGGCGAGTATGAAGCCATCGTCGTTCCGGCTTCTTCCGACATTCAGAACCTTGGCGACCTTGCAGCAAAGCTGAAAGCTGATCCGGGCTCCGTTTCCTGGGGCGGCGGCTCCGCTGGCGGCACCGATCACATCACCGCAGGCCTTTTTGCCAAGGCGGCAGGCGTCGATCCGACCAAGGTCAACTACATTGCCTTCTCCGGCGGCGGCGAAGCCCTTGCGGCCATTCTCGGCAATCAGGTGACTGTCGGCATTTCCGGCTACGGCGAATTTGAACCCCAGATCAAGGCCGGCACGCTGCGCATCATCGGCATTTCGAGCGACGAGCGCGTGGAAGGCATCGACGCCCCCACCTTCAAGGAAGGCGGCGTGGACGTTTCAATCCAGAACTGGCGCATGGTCGGCGCAGCTCCCGGCATCACTGCCGAACAGGAAGCCGCCATCAATGCCGATATCGAGAAGATGGTGAAGTCGGAATCCTGGCAGAAGGCTCTCAAGGACAAGGGTTGGGCAGATACCTATCTCGCCGGTCCGGCGTTCAAGGAGCAGCTTGCCAAGGACGTTGCTGCGACTGAAACCATCCTCAAGGAAATCGGCCTCGTCAAATGACAGGATCAAAACCGCAGGAAGAGCGCCGCCCGGAAGGGGCGGCGCCAGATTTCGCCGCGCTCGTCATCGCTCTCGTTCTTGCAGCTGTCGCCATCGCCATTGCCTGGTCGACAACCTATGGCAACGACGTGACGAGCTACTCGCCGGTCGGCCCGAAAACCGTTCCCTATGTCGTTGCAGCCGGATTATTCGGCCTTGCCATATGGACCGTATTCGAAGCGCTTCGCGGTGATTTCCCAGAGCGTGAGCATCAGGAAATCGCCCCTATGGCATGGATCGTCGGCGGCCTGGCTATCCAGATGCTGACGATGAAGACAGTCGGCTTTTCCCTGTCCACCGGCCTGCTTTTCGCAGCAACAGCACGCGGCTTCGGCTATCGCAAATTCTGGATCAGCGTTCCCGTCGGCATCATCTTCGCCTTTGTGATCTGGTTCATTTTTGCGCGCGGCCTGCAGCTGTCACTGCCGTCCGGCTGGCTTGAACGTTTCATCTAACGGCGAGGGCATATCATGGATACTGTCGCACTTCTCGCCAACGGACTTCTGGTGGCGCTTGAACCATCGAACCTCCTTTATGCGCTTATCGGCGTCACGCTCGGCACAGCCGTCGGCGTGCTGCCTGGCATCGGCCCGGCACTCACAGTCGCGCTCCTTCTGCCGGTCACCTACAAGCTGGACCCCTCCGGCTCCCTCATCATGTTTGCGGGCATCTATTACGGCGGCATGTACGGCGGCTCGACCACATCGATCCTGCTTAATACGCCGGGAGAAAGCGCCTCCATCGTCACAGCATTGGAGGGCAACAAGATGGCCCGCGCCGGGCGCGGCGGGCCAGCACTGGCCACGGCTGCTATCGGCTCGTTCATTGCGGGCCTGATCGCCACTCTGGCTCTTGCCTTCGTGGCACCTTGGGTCGTGAAATTCGCCCTGTCCTTCGGACCGTCCGAATATTTCGCGCTGATGCTTCTGGCCTTCATGACGGTCTCTGCCGCATTTGGCGATTCCACCCTGCGCGGCCTGACATCCCTGTTCATCGGCCTCGCCCTTGGGCTGATCGGTATCGACCAGTTGACGGGTCAGGCACGTCTCGTCATGGGAACGCCAAACCTGCTCGACGGCATCAATGTCACGACACTGGCGGTCGCGCTGTTTGCCATTGGGGAAACGCTGGCTGTCGTATCGAAAAAACTCCGGCCCGAAGATGAAGTCATCGCCGTCAAGGGTTCCGTCTGGATGACGAAGAACGACTGGAAACGCTCCTGGATGCCATGGCTGCGTGGCACCGCCATCGGCTTTCCGATCGGAGCGATGCCGGCAGGCGGCGCGGATGTGTCGAGCTTCCTTTCCTATTCGGCGGAACGGCAGTTCTCGAAACATCCCGAGGAATTCGGCAAAGGCGCCATCGAAGGCGTTGCGGGACCGGAGGCGGCTAACAATGCCTCGGCCGCAGGTACGCTCGTCCCGCTTCTGACGCTCGGCCTGCCAACCACAGCGACAGCGGCTATCATGCTTGCCGGCTTCCAGCAGTTCGGCCTGCAGCCCGGCCCGCTCCTGTTCGTGACCAATGCCACGCTGGTATGGGGTCTGGTGGCGAGCCTTCTCGTCGCCAATCTGATGCTGCTGATCCTGAACCTGCCACTGATCGGCCTGTGGGTGAAGATGCTTACCATCCCGCGCCACTGGCTTTATGCGGGCATTCTGGTTTTCGCCACGCTTGGAACCATCGGTGCGAATGCCTCCACCTCGATGCTATTCGGCCTGCCGGTTTCATTCGAGCTTGGCCTGCTTCTGGCATTCGGTGTGCTGGGCTATGTGCTGCGGCGCTTTTCCTACCCCATCGCGCCGGTCGTCGTTGGTCTCATCCTCGGGCCGATGGCTGAAAAAAGCCTGCGTCAGGCATTGCAGATCAGCCAGGGAAACCCGATGACTCTGGTCCATTCCTGGGTATCGATTGTGCTGATCGCACTGGCAATTGCCGCAGTCGTTGTCCCCATGATCATGCGCCAGCGCGGCAAAGGCGAATTGCTGAGCCAGATGGCGACAGACGAAGACTAAAAACAAAAGCCCCGGAAATCCGGGGCTTTTTTACTCAGATACACATACGCTTACTTGATTGCTCAACCCTGAATACGACGGAACTGGTCAACGTCGATGCCAAGCGTCTCAAGGTCCTGGGCAGTAGGCTTCTGACCAGCGCGCACAGCAGCAGAAGCACGAACGGCGCTACCGAATTGCGCGAATGCACGACCGAAACGATTATTGAAGCGGGTAAACATTTTTCTCTCCATCACGGACATTTCTTCGTCCGCACCCAACAAATGGGGATCATTTCGCCTGCTTAGAAGATCGCCATTTGCATGCCAGCCATGCAATCGCGGCATATTCGGTTTCGTTCATCTTGATTGCAATCAATGCTGTTTGCCCGCTGGCTTGCCAAGCTCATTTCAGCCAAAGGAAGGAGCCTTAGAATGTCGAATACCCCCCATACGCTCGGTGAAGAGTTTCCCGGTCAGCTCGACGCCATTCATGCCCTGAAGGCAAAAAACGCCCGTTTTGCCCAAATTCTGGAAGAATATGATTCCATCAATGACCGCATCCATAGGGCCGAAACCAAGATAGAGCCGGTAAGCCAGGAAGAGGAAACCAACCTGCGCAAGCAAAGGCTTGCCTTGAAAGACAGCATTGCTGAGGCACTTGCCGAAGCCTGATCTGTCGTTGAGCGTGCCAGACGGCCCGGCAACCCCTTAAGAGGGTTTGTCCCCGATTTTGCGGTGAACTTTACTGTTGTCCGGGCCGACGGAGTTTTCCATTTTTCCCACCACGATCAGAACGGCGACGGCGATGAACGTCGCCATGACCGCAATATGCCAAAGGCCGAGACCGCTGGCGAGACCGACCGATGCAGCGAGCCACATGCCCGCGCCGGTTGTGATACCCGTTATTTTTCCACGCGCGAAAATGATGAAACCGGCTGCCAGAAAAGCGACCCCGCTGGTGATCGCCTCCACGAGCCGCGAAGGGTCCATCCGGATATTCTGATCGTTGAATACCGGGACATTGACCAGTTCCAGCGAGACGATGGTAAAGGTGGCGGATGCGAGGCAGACCAGCATATGCGTCTTAAGCCCAGCCGGTCGCCTGCGCCATTCGCGCTCCAGACCGATGATGGACCCAAGCACCGTTGCCAGCAGCATCCGCGCAAGAACCACCGGCGAACTGATTACATTGTCGTGCGTGAATTCACCCCAGAATTGTTCCATGCCCGATAACGGGCATGGTGGGGTTTGGTTCCGCTATGAAAGTTCGCTGGCGGCTCAGTTCGCCGAAGCCGGAGGAACCGTTTCAGTCGTGGCGGGCGGCAGGGAATTTTCGCCGTTTGGCGTGTTCTCATCGGGAGAAATGACGGCGCCGTAGATTTCAACCAGCACCCATACCGCGAGTGCTCCCACGATACTCACCAGCAGTACCATGAGAACCGGCTTGCCTTCGCGCCCTTGCCTTGCCTCAGTCGGGTTGACCTGTTTCATGGATCAAATCCTCCTGTTGGTTTCAGCGGCAAAATCGCCGCTATAGACCTAATGGAAGGATGGAAAATTGGTTCCAACTATAATGAAGCGCCTTGCAGGACTTTGCCGTCCATTGGTTTGCGCGATTAGCCAGCTCACCGAACCAGCGTGTCTTCACGCCTGGATTACCTGACGCCGGGCCGAAAGATTGAGCTTAACGCGCGCGCATCCGTTTCGTGAAAACATGCGTTTGAGCGGGAACAATCTGCCTTAAGTGCAGTTGAGATGCGGTGCGCAGAGGGAGAGCTGTCATGCCGGGAAGTAGTTTTCGACACTTCGTTACAACAATCGTCATTCTTTTGCCTGGCAGTCTGGCGCAGGCCGACCCACTTCCTCCAGATCTCACCTACCGCCCCCTGCCCGTTCAGCCTTTTTCGGCGGTGAGAGAACAAGATCAGAAGCAAAAACCTACCGTCATGGAGCAGCAGAAAGAGCTGCTTGAACGGCGGTATGATCTCCGCGATCAGCCTTCAGCCGATACGATGATGTCAGGTGAACGAAAAGCCGTTCAGGAAGGCGTGCGCGTAAAGCTTCCTGAAGGAATGAGCTGGGAAAAGCTCGGTCAGATGAAACCGGAGGAAATCAAGTCGAAGGGACTGCTGCCCGAAGGTTTTCTGCCGCTCCCCCACGTAAAACAGGCTGCGGGCGGACAGGTTTTTCCTCAGAGGCAGATCGACGTCATCCAGCAGGACGAAAAGCGGGATTTGAAGCGGTTCGATGTCGAATTCGATCTTCCCAATCATCTGACGCCAGAATTTCCCCCGCCAATCTTCTTGACCACTCATCCTGAACTCGGCGATGTCTCGCGTGGCGACGTCCTGACGATCAAAAATTTCTATGAATATATGAACGGGATTGTCACGCCGGTGCAAATGGAGGGCCTTCGGCTTTTGCTGACGCCCTTCCCGCAGGAGGAATTCAATCAAACGGAAGACCGCAAGGTAGCCGACCCCAGCATGGGCGTGGCCTGCCTCGACTGTCATACGAACTTTCATACCAATGGGGCCTTTCATCAAACCCCGGATGTGCGCCCTCAGGCTAGTCGTTTCAGGCTTGATACGACAAGTCTGCGCGGCATGTTCAATCAACAGATACATGGTTCAAAACGGTCGTTGCGCTCGATTGAGGACTTTACCGAGTTCGAACAGCGAACGGCTTATTTCAACGGCGATCATGTCAGTGCGACACGCAAGGGTGTTCATCTCCCGGACAGGCCCAATCAAGTAGCGATGATGGCGCAAATGCAGAATATTATCGACTTCCCCCCTGCGCCGAAACTGGATACTTTCGGCAAACTCGACCCCGACAAGGCAAGCCCGTTGGAACTGAAGGGAGAGCAAGTGTTTTTGGGCAAGGGCCGCTGCGCCGAATGTCATATCCCGCAAACTTCGTTCCTCGACAACAACATGCACGATTTGAAGCTCGAGCGGTTTTACACGCCGGGAAAATCGTACAACGGAATGGTCACTCTGCCGGACGGGCCGATCAAGACTTTCACACTCCGGGGCATCAAGGACTCTCCACCGTACCTGCACGACGGACGTTTGTTGACGCTCGACGACACAGTTGAGTTTTTCAACCTCGTCCTGGGAACCAAACTGGCGACAGACGAAAAACAGGCGCTCGTCGCCTATCTTCGAACGCTTTAGGAGAACGACAATGTTGGCCCGTATCTCGCTTGCATTGCTACTCGGGACGGCAAGCCTTGCTTATGCGCAAGCTCCCAATCCAGGCTTCGTGTCGCCGGATACCAATATCAATCAAAGCGGGCTGCCTGCCCCTTCCCAGACCAACAATACCGACAAGCTCTTCCTTCAACTGGCACTTGCGGGAAACTCGACTGAACTTTCTTTGGCCGAAAAGGCCGAAACATATGCCGAGAGCGACACCTTGAAAGCCTTTTTGAAACGGATCCAGAATGACCATGGTCCGATGGCTGACAAACTGAAAGCACTCGCCTATGCTGTCAAACTGCCTCCCGCCGCAGTCCCGCCTGCGCCACCGCCTGTCGATAACGAAGCTGCATATTGGCAGAGCCAGATTACAGATCACCAGAAAATGGTTCAGCTTCTTTCGTGGGAAATAGGTTCGGGCGAGTATGTCGAACTGCAAGACTATGCTCGCGGGATTTTGCCTGTTGTCCTGCAGCATCTTGATCAGGCTCGTGAGGGACAGCGGCAATTTCTGGAACAGCAAAAAGGGATGAATGAAGGAACCCAGCCAAGGCGAAGCTGAAAGCAGTTAAAGGCGTTTTGGCGGTACCGTCATCAACCCTTTGAAGGTGCTATGGAATTCGTTGAACCGGAGAAAGAAAAATGGTGCAGAAGAAAAATCCATGGTCCGATCCAGATCTGGTGAGGGAAAAGGAAGCTGTAGACCCCACTCAAGCGGAGCCTAGGGACCACCAGGAGAAGCCAACGCATGAACAATCGAATGCGCCCGGTAATCCGGACATAAAGGTGCCCAAGGAACCTTACCCGGATCGGTCTAAGGATTGAGATTGGTAAGCCTCATCGAGCTCCCAACTTTTCCCTGTCCACTTGTTGCGATTGTTTTGCCGATCAGGAAGGTGTCTTATTGTTGAGTGATCGGTCTCCATAGGAAGCCCCTCATACCCGGATTACCTCCGATCATTTACAGCCTCGATTGCCCCTGCGCCTCAAAGCGCGGGGGCCTTTTATCTTGGCTTACGTTCCAATGAAATTCCAGATAAACACCTAATATGGTTGAATAATTTTCAACAGCCCAACGGGCGCGCTGGTATGCCGTGCATCACATTGTGTAGCGCCAAACGGCAAAAGGTCGAACAGGCGTCGGCCATCTCTCTTGCGCGCTGTTTTATCCAGGTAATTTAGTTGGTGGCTGAAAATCAATGGTACGGTCGGTTGGAGTTGAACCAACGACCTCAGGAGCCACAATCCTGCGCTCTAACCAACTGAGCTACGACCGCGTACCTTTGTGCCGACTGCGTGACGCTCTGGCGTCGCCGACAGGGGGTCACATACGGAGAATCGATCCATATTGCAAGTGATTATAACTCTATTTTTTGAGAAATTCCCAATTGCGGGATTCTATATCAAATCCTGCTGATAAAGGTCACGGGCTGGTAACCATTATAGGTGACCGGCTGTGCACAACCGGGATATTGGCCTGGGCCTGTAAAATTGCCTTTCCCGTATTAACTAATGAAACAGAAAATACGGCCCATACCCAATGGCAATGTGGACCCGCGCCCACAAGAGGCTTATTAACAGGGCGTTAACAAGCACTGCGGGCGGTCGAAAGAACAGGTAAGGACTGGTATGTCAGGATCATACCCCTTCATCGATATTGCCGCGCTGGATTCTATCCGCGAGGGCTTTGCAAAGGGCGATGCGCAGCTCGTGCTGACGCACGACCTGTCGGCAGTGCTTTGGGTCAATGGCCCCGGTGCGAAGCTTTTCGGCTTTGATCGCGTGGAAAATCTGATCGGCCGCAGCCTCGATCTACCTGTCGCGACCCGTCGGCAGATTGCCTCGTCGACCAGCAATGCGGACGGTGAAACCCGAACCATTTCCATTCGCCTCGGCGGCGGACTGCGATCCGACCTTACCCGTTTCAGCGTTTCGCATATCACGCTACCCGATGGCGTATCGGGGCTGCTGCTGACTGCCGATGGCAAGAACGCCGAAGCGGAAGCTATTATTTCCGGCCTCAGCGATGACAGCACGCATATTGCATTGATCGGCGCAGACAGCAGGGTAGTTGCTGCAAGCCTGCATTTTAACACGCTTGAAATTTCTTCCGCGACATTGGAAGACCTCGTTGTCGAGGCCGCAGATGCGGCGGACCGTATCGTCAAGCGCCGCATTCGCGCCGGAAAACACTCCCTGCCGGGGGCGATTGCGCGGTTGACCGACACGCCCCCCATGCATCTTCTCTGCATTGTCGGCGATGCGCCCGTGACCGCACAGGCAGCACCAGCAGCTCTGCCGGGCGAGGCTGAGGAAATACTGGAAGAGATGCTCCCAGAGCCTGCGGAGAACTCAACGACCGGGACGCTCGAAGAAGCTTCCGCCGATCAGCCGAAGCCCCGCGATTTTGTGTTCGATCAGGATGCGCCGCCCGCGCGCTTCATCTGGAAGGTCGGACCGGATGGCGCATTCAGCGAAGTATCTCCCGATCTTGCCGCGACGATCGGGCCAAATGCAGCCGATGTCGTCGGACGCCGCTTTGCCGACGTCGCCAATGTCTTTGGCTTCGATCCGGATGGCAGCATTGCGGCCCTCCTCGACAAGCGCGATACATGGTCGGGAAAACGGTTGATGTGGCCGGTCGAAGGCACGGACCTTCGCGTGCCGGTGGAGCTTGCCGCCCTGCCCGTCTATTCCCGTGACCGGGAGTTTACCGGCTTTCGCGGCTTTGGGGTGGTACGCCCGGCAGATGCCGAAAAAGACCCTGAACAAATCGGTCTGGTGCTTGCCGGCGGCATTCCACAGATGCGCAAGCCCGTCAGCGAGACCGTTGAAACGGCGGCACCTGTCGAAGACGACGATGTGCTGGCGCTCAGCGAGGAAGTTGCCAACGACGACCGGCCTGTCGCCACGCTGCCCAAGCCGCCGCTCGATATTGCGCCGACGCCTGGCCGTCGCGAATCCGACAAGGTCATCAGTCTGCTAAACGCCTGCGCACAGGAAAAAGTGGCGGCGGATCAGGCGCGCATTCTGAAGGAACGGGAGCGCGAAGAGCGTCCCGAAGGCGGGCTGACCAAAACCGAACGCAACGCCTTTCGCGAAATCGCCGACCGCCTGCGCAAGCAGGGTCTCGCCAGTTCGCGCACGACAAGCGAAGCGAGCGCAATATCGGAAGAGGTTGTCCCAGAAAGCCCGCAACCGGTCGCCGTTGAAGAAGCGGCACCTATTACCTCCAGCCCCGCCCTTGGCGATGAAACCGCCCTCCTGGCCAATCTGCCTGTACCGGTCATCATCCATTCGGGCGACACTATTCATTACGTCAATCAGGCCCTGCTTGATCTGACCGGTTATGAATCGCTCGATGATATTCGCGGCGCGGGTGGCGTTGACGTGCTGTTCAACAGCGAAAGCGACGACGGTGAGACGCGGCAGGGCATGGTGCTGCGCCGCGCGGACGGCAGCGAAGAGCCGGTCGATGCGCACCTGAACGCCATTTCCTGGCGTGAGGGCCGCGCACTCATGCTGAGCCTGATGCCCGTCGCGGCAGCACCGGCGAAGGTCGAAACCGTCGCGGCAGAAGCGCCGGTCACGATGGATACGGACGACGAGAAGCAGGCGCTTGCCGATCACGTCGAGGAACTGAAGACCATTCTCGACACGGCAACAGACGGCGTTGTCCTCATCGACCCGGAAGGCCGCATCCGCTCCATGAACCATTCGGCCTCGGCCCTGTTCGGCTATGAACGCGACGAGACGGAAGGCAAGTTCTTCTCGATGCTGTTCGCCATTGAAAGCCAGCGCGCTGCGATGGACTATCTGCACGGTCTTTCCGGCAACGGGGTTCTGAGCGTCCTCAATGACGGGCGCGAAGTCATTGGCCGCGAAGCCAAGGGCGGGTTCATTCCGCTGTTCATGACCATCGGCAAACTGCCGCACACGCGCGGTTTCTGCGCCGTGCTGCGCGACATCACGCAGTGGAAACGCACCGAGGAAGAACTGACCAATGCGCGCAAGGAGGCCGAACGCGCCTCAAGCCAGAAGACCGAGTTTCTGGCGCGCATCAGCCACGAAATCCGCACGCCGCTCAACGCCATCATCGGCTTTTCCGAGCTAATGGCCGATGAGAAATTCGGCCCCATCGGCAACGACCGTTATCGGGACTATCTGCGCGACATCAATCGTTCCGGCAATCACGTGCTGGCGCTGGTCAACGACCTGCTTGATATCTCGAAGATCGAAGCCGGCGCCCTCGACATGCAGTTTGAGGCGGTCTCGCTCAATGATGCCATTGCTGAAGCCATCGCGTTGATGCAGCCGCAGGCCAACCGCGAGCGCGTCATCATCCGCTCCAGCTTCCAGTCCAACCTGCCGGACATTGTTGCCGATGCGCGGTCGATCAAGCAGGTGGCGCTGAACCTTCTGTCCAACGCGGTGCGCTTCACCGCGCCGGGCGGTCAGGTGATTGTCTCGACAAGCTACGAATTGAGCGGCGATGTCGTGATGCGGGTGCGCGATACCGGTATCGGCATGACCAAATCCGAAGTCGAGCAGGCACTGAAGCCATTCCGGCAGGTCAACGCGCTGGAGCGCCGCAAGGCCGAAAGCGCCAAGGACTGGCGCAGCGAAGGCACCGGGCTGGGCCTGCCGCTGACAAAAGCCATGGTGGAAGCCAATCGTGCGCAATTTGCCATCGATTCCACTCCGGGACATGGAACGGTGGTCGAGATCGCCTTTCCGCCAACCCGCGTACTGGCTGACTGAACCTTCTCCGGGATTCCGATGCCCTTGCGCGGGCAAAAAAAGCGCCGGACAAACCGGCGCCATCACAATCTCAGAGACAAAGGACACAAAAGCAATTCGCAACGGAGCACCGGAAACGGCAGCTCGATCATCACTCAGTGTTGCATCCCTTATCGCGTGAAGCCGGTTAACGATGCCTTAAATTCTTCGTTTCGGGTTTACGTCTTGGTAGTCTCTGTAAAATCAGGGTTAATTTCCGCGCAGCAATTGATTAACCATTCGGCGTTTCCCGCCCGCTTCGTTCGGAAAAAACGAACAGAAGTGCGTTCTATCCCTTTGTTTTCGCCGCATTTATGCAGCATCCCATCTTTCCATTTGACTGAAAAATACTCTAGTTTACACCATAGCCTTGTTTCACTGATTGGATGGTTGATGCGCTGGCCCCGATTTACGCGCCTCATAATTGCGCTCGTCATTCTCTGCGCCGCGGCTGCAGCAACCTTGCTGGCTGTGGTGCCCTTCATCGTCTCCACCGATGCCATCCGCATCCGCGTTGCACAGGAAATCAGCGCCTGGACCGGCTATAGCGTCGAACTCAGGCAGGCTCCCCGCCTGAAAGTATTCCCTGTCCTGCGCGCATCCCTGAACGGCGTGACGCTCAGCAAGCTCACCGATCAGGGCCAGAAGCCGCTCATGAGCGCAGACCGCATCGATGTGGAGCTTTCGCCGCTTGATGCCATCATGGGACATATCTCGTTTTCGGAAACGCAGATCGTCCGGCCGCATGTAAACCTCGACGGGCCGGTCTCGAATTTCTCGCAACTCCTTGATGCCATCGCCAATTCCAACGGACGGCTCGGCACTGCGATCCGGGCACAGCGTGCTTTGCAGCAAAGCGGTTCCAGCGACAATGCACTGGCCGCGCAACAGGCCTCGCAGCCCTTTGGACGCGTCGTGGTTCGCGACGGGACGGTTGCATTCAACAGGCCGGGCAGCGAACCGGAAATCACTAGTGACGAACAGATAACCAACGTCAACGCCACGCTGGAATGGCCGCGCACATCCAGCGCGGCGACGCTTAAGGGCAGCGCCAAATGGCGTGACGAGAATTCGCAGTTCAGCCTGACCGCTGCGCAAGCGCTGCCGCTTCTGGCAGGCGGCACGTCCGACGTAACTGCAAGCTTGACCGCCAATCCGTTGAGCCTGACCTTTCAGGGCAAGGCGAATATTTCCAAGGATCGCTTTTTCGAAGGCGCGCTGACGGCGAAAACGCCGTCGCTCAGCGGCGCAGTGCGCTGGCTCAGCCTTCCGCCCATCGCTGGCAGCGCCGAGATCGGCGCATTTTCGCTGGAATCCACCATCACCGCGACACCGAAACGGCTCAAATTTGCTGACGTGGAGATGACTTCCAACGACAGCCCGGCCAAGGGCGTGATCGAAATCGGTCTGGAGCAGGCTCAACCAGCGGTGACGGGGACGCTGGCTTTCGACAAGCTCGACCTTCGCCGCCTGTTTTCCGCCTTCATCCCGCTTCCCGACAGCGGGGCGCGCTCGCCCAGCGAGCGCGACAATCCCGACCGGGAACTGGTCGACACGAGCTTCATTGATCGTGCGGAAGTCGATCTTCGTCTTTCCGCGCAGAGCGCCACGGCAGGTCCTGTCAACATGACGGGCGTCGCCGCCGCCGTGCAAATACGTGGTGGCCGCGCCATATTCGATATTGGCGATGCAAAGGCCTTCAACGGCATCATGCAGGCCAATGTGCAGATCGTACGCGACCTGAAAAGCGCGAGCGGCGAGTTGCGCTTCAACGCTTCGGATATCGACAGTTCGCAGTTCTTCACTGCACTGGGTTTCGAAAAGCCCTTCGTGAGCGGCAAGGGCAATGTTTCCCTGTTCGTGAAAGGCCCCGCCAATCGCTGGTCCGGTCTTCTGACCAATGCGCAGGGCAACGTTTCCATCCAGCTCAACAATGGACAGATGCAGGGCTTCGCCGTGCAGGATTTTCTCTCCAAGGCGCAAAGCCAACGTTTTTTCGCGCTTGAACGCAAGGAGAATGTCGCCCTCGCCTTCAATCGTCTCGATGTGAAAGCCAATCTTTCCGACGGCGTGGCGACACTTGAAAATGCGCGCATAGACACGTCCGACGGGACGCTGACACTGGCAGGCATCGTGCCTTTCATTGATCGCAGTCTGGCGTTGAGCGGCGAAGTCGTCTTCCCGAACAGCCAGCCGCAACCGCAACAGCAGCAGGAAGGCGGCACCGATGGGCAGAACGGCCAGCCGCCTGCCGAAGCCCCGTCCGCCAAGCCGCCGCTCAATTTCTTCGTCGGCGGTTCGTGGGATCGGCCATTCATTTCGCCGTCTTCAATGGGAACCGGGCAGTAGTCCAGTCCCCTGCAAGGCGGGAGCGTCCTACGCCTTTCGGCGATGGGCGCCAGCCAAAGGCCCGAATTGACCGAAAGGCGCGTGGTCCGCAAAGTTGGCTTCCTCAAAGGAGCAAGGGGCCCCGGTCGTGCCGATACACACCCTGCCAGGACGCTATCCCGAACTCGATGCGTTACGCGGACTGGCGGCGACCGTCGTGTTGATGCGGCATTTCGTGAATATCTGGCCCTATGACGCCATGGGGCCATACTTTTTCATTCTGCTGCGATCCCCACTCCGGTTCTTCTTTGCTGCCCATGAAGCGGTCCTGCTCTTTTTCCTGTTAAGCGGCTTCGTTCTCACGCTGCCTTTCATGCACCACGCCCCCTCTTATCCGGCCTATCTTATCCGGCGCACCTGCCGGATTTACCTGCCCTATCTCGTTGCGCTTTCAGTGGCGCTTGCCGGCGCCCTGTTTCTGAACGGCCCTATCCCTCAGCTCAGCAACTGGTTCAATCTTACATGGACCACGCCGGTGACGTCGCAAACGATCGCACAGCATCTGCTATTCATCGGCGCTTATCCCAACGGCGAAGTGAATACGGCTTTCTGGTCCCTGGTTTACGAGATGCGGATATCGATCATATTTCCGCTGCTCTTTGCCCTCACCGTCGCATTGCGGCCGACAGCGGCGATTGTCGTCGCGTTCGGGCTTTCCATTCTAGCAAACGGTCTTCGGTCCGATCCCTATACTGGCGGCTGGTGGATAACCGTACATTTTGCGAGCTTCTTCCTGCTTGGCAGCCTGATGGCGCAGAACCTGCCGGCCATTCAAAGCTTCTACCGGCAGCTCTCAAATCGGATGCTGATCGCGATCAATATCGTTGCTCTGGTGCTCGTCACCTATGGCGCCGGACCACCCATGCTGAAAAGCTGGCTTGGAGATCTCACCGACTGGGCCACGATTACGGGACTTGTGTGGATCATCGTGCTTGCGGTTTCCAGCGATACGCTGCGCCGCTTCCTGCTGCTGCCCCTGCCGCAATTTCTGGGCCGTATTTCCTACAGCCTCTATCTGGTCCATGCGACGGTGCTTTTTGCGCTCGTGCACCTGTTTTACGAGCATATCGCCCTGATCGCGCTGCTACCGGCCTATATTGTCCTGAGCGTGGGCATTGCTACGCTGATGCATCGCTATGTCGAGTTGCCGACCATGGCACGGGGCAAACTTCTCGCGGCGCGGATTGCCTACTGACCGCAGACGGCCAGCAGGCAAATATTTCCCGATCTACCCCAGGCGGAATGCTGCCTGTTCGTCGCGGCGGCGCTGCACTTCGCGGCGCTTGTTGACGATGGATGCGATAATGACGCCCGTGGTGACCAGCGCGATCAGGATCGTACAGATCGCATTGATCTCCGGCGTTACGCCACGCCGCATCTGGCTGTAGATCTTCATGGGCAATGTGCTTGCACTCGGACCCGATGCGAAGCTTGCAATCACCAGATCGTCGAGCGAGAGGGTGAAGGCCAGCATCCAGCCCGACACTACGGCTGGCAAAATGACCGGCAATGTCACCTTCATGAAAGTCGTGACCGGCGGTGCACCGAGGTCCATCGCCGCTTCCTCCAGCGAGCGGTCAAAGCTCACCAGGCGGGACTGCACGACAACCGCCACGAAACACATGGCAAAAGTGATATGGGCCAGAACAATCGTCCAAAAGCCGCGGTCGAAATTCATCGCCACGAAAAGCAGCAGAAGCGAAAGGCCGGTGATGACGTCCGGCATGACCAGCGGCGCGTAAACCATGCCTGAAAACAGGATACGCCCGCGAAACCGTGTATAGCGCGTCAGCGCCAGTGCAGCGAGCGTGCCAAGCACAGTAGCCACCGTGGCTGAAAGAAACGCGATGCGCAGCGTTATCCACGCTGCCGCCATCAGGGATTCATTATTCAGAAGCCCCCGGTACCATTTCGTTGAAAACCCGGCCCAGACGGTCACCAATTGCGATTCATTAAACGAGAAAATCACAAGGATGACGATCGGCAGATAAAGGAATGCAAAGCCGAGCACGACAGACGCAATATTGAAACGCGACCAATTGCTATTCATGGCCTATTTCCCCTTTTCCTGCGCGCGTGCCTGAACTTGCTGGAATATGACGATCGGAATGATCAGGATGACCAGAAGGACAACCGCTACTGCGGAAGCCACGGCCCAGTCACGGTTGGAGAAAAACTCGTTCCAGATCGTCTTGCCGATCATGAGTGTTTCCGAGCCGCCAAGCACATCC
The DNA here is from genome assembly GCA_900470195.1 of Hyphomicrobiales bacterium. Taxonomy (GTDB): domain Bacteria; phylum Pseudomonadota; class Alphaproteobacteria; order Rhizobiales; family Rhizobiaceae; genus Brucella. The sequence continues at coordinate 376,022 of UEIJ01000023.1, forward strand.
GGGATCACAAATTCGCCGATGGCAGGGATAAATACGAGGAAGCAGCCAGCCAGCACGCCCGCCAGCGACAGCGGGAAAGTGATTTTCCAGAAGGCGGTAAACGGTGTGCAGCCGAGGTCCTGTGCCGCTTCGATGAGCGAATAGTCCATCTTTTCCAGCGACGAATAGATCGGCAGCACCATGAAAGGCAGATAGGAATAGACGATACCGATATACACCGCCGTATCCGTATTGAGGATGGTGAGCGGACTATCGATGACGTTGAGCCACATCAGAAACTGGTTGAGCAGTCCTTCCGGCTTCAGGATGCCTATCCACGCATAGACGCGGATCAGAAACGATGTCCAGAACGGAAGGATCACCATCATCAGAAGCGTCGGGCGGATTGTCGTTGGCGCGCGCGCAATGCCATAGGCCATCGGATAGGCGACGAGCAATGTCAGGAAAGTCGAAATCGCCGCGATGCGGACGCTCGACAGATAGGCCTTGTAATAAAGCGGATCGTCGAGCAGCCAGAGATAATTATCAAACGACAGCTGTTTGATCTTCGCCCAGTTCGCGGCAAGCCCCTCGGCGATGCCAAAGGTGGGAACATAAGGCGGGATGGACATCGCGACTTGAGACAGCGAAATCTTGAAGACGATGAAGAACGGGACGAGAAAGAATACCAGCAGCCAGAGATAAGGCACCGCGATGACGAGACGGCTGGCAATGGAAGCAATCAGCTTCTGCATGGGGCAATCCTCACGCTGTAAGCACCAGACCGGCATCGGTATCGAAGGAAACCCAGACGCGCTCGTCATAGGTCAGCGGATTTTCGGTTCTGCGCACGGCATTAAGGCTGGCGGCCTTGATGGTGCGGCCGTTGTCGAGCCGGACATGGAACACCGTCATGTCGCCGAAATAGGCGATATCCCAAAGTTCGCCATCAACCGCGTTCACCGAAGCATCGTCCGGCTTTTCGCGCGTGATGCGCGTCTTTTCGGGGCGCACCGCATACCAGACCTTCTGGCCAGGATTGAGTTCTTCCCGCGTTTCAGTCTGGATGTGAAAGCCGAATTTTTCCGTGGCGATCTCGGCTTCGCCATTGGCAGCTTTCACCACCTCGCCTTCAATGATGTTCACATTGCCGATGAAGTCGGCCACGAATTTGGAACGCGGCGCTTCATAGACCTCCGCAGGCGTCGCCACCTGCTTGATGCGACCCTTGTCCATGACCGCGATGCGGTCGGCCATGGTCATCGCCTCTTCCTGATCGTGGGTGACGACCATGAAGGTCATGCCGAGCTTGACCTGCAAGTCCATCAGTTCGAACTGCGTTTCCTCGCGCAGCTTCTTGTCGAGCGCGCCAAGCGGTTCATCGAGCAGCAGCACCTTGGGACGCTTGGCAACGGAGCGGGCCAGCGCCACACGCTGGCGCTGGCCGCCCGAGAGTTGATGCGGCTTGCGCTTGCCATATTGCTCCAGCTTCACGAGCTTGAGCATTTCGGCGACGCGCGCATCGATTTCCGATTTCGCCATACCGTCCTGCTTGAGACCAAAAGCGATATTGTTCTCGACCGTCATATGCGGAAACAGCGCATAGGACTGGAACATCATGTTGACCGGGCGCTTGTAGGGCGGGATGCCGCGCATGTCCTGACCGTCGAGCGTTATGCGGCCAGAGGTCGGCTCTTCAAAGCCTGCCAGCATCCGCATCAGCGTGGTCTTGCCACAGCCCGAAGCGCCGAGCAGCGCGAAGAACTCGCGATTGAAAACATTGAGCGACAGGTCGTCGACGGCGGTGAAGTCGCCGAATATTTTCGTCACATTCTCAAAAGAAATGAAGGGCTTGGCTGCCGGATCGTTCCAAGGCGCAAACTTGCGGCGAAAACTGCCAAAAGATTCCATTCCGTTCCCCTATAAACCAGAGCGGTTCCAGTTAAACGGAACCGTGGAACCGCTCTATTTCCTTGGCTTACGCATTATCCGACGCAAAACCGCTCCGCACTTTTGCTGGAAATGCTTTAACCGGAACCTGATCCTGCGGGCAAAACCCACTGTTACAAGACGCAGAGCGGCCCTCCGTCTGCACAGTGGGCCGCTCTTTACGATGTCATGCCGGGTCGCACCCCAGGCATACCGTTCGGTTATTACTGACCGGTGACGATCTTGGTCCAGGCGCGCGTCACCACGCGCTGGGTCTTGGTGTCATACGGCGTCGGCACGAACAGCTTCTTCATGACCTCTTCCGTCGGATAGATTTCCGGATCGTCGAGGATTTCCTTGTCAATGAACTCCTGCGACGCCTTGTTGCCATTGGCATAGAACACATAGTTCGAAGCCTTGGCAGCCACTTCCGGGCGCATCATGTAGTTCATGAATTCAAGCGCTTCCGGCACATGCTTGGCGTCTGCCGGGATCGCCATCTGGTCGAACCACATCAGCGCGCCTTCCTTCGGGATGGAATAGCCGATCTCGACGCCCTGCTTTGCCTTTTCAGCGCGGTCACGTGCCTGGAAGATGTCGCCGGAATAGCCAACAGCCATGCAGATATCGCCATTGGCCAGCGCGTTGATATATTCCGACGAGTGGAACTTGCGGATATTCGGACGGATCTTGAGGTAAAGATCCTGCGCCTTCTGCAAATCATCCGGCGACGGGGAATTCGGGTCCAGTCCCAGATAATTCAGCGCAGGGCGCAGCATTTCGCTGGCGGAATCAAGCAGATAGATGCCGCAATCCTTCAGCTTGGCCGACTGTTCCGGATCGAAAAGCACGGCCCATGAATCGATTGTGTCAGTGCCGAGCGCTTCCTTGATCTTGGCCTTGTTGTAGCCGATGCCGGTCGTGCCCCACATGTAGTTCACGGAATATTCGTTGCCCGGATCGTAGGTTGCCGCGCGGGTCGAAATCTCGTCCCACATGTTCTTGAGGTTCGGGAGCTTGTCCTTGTCGAGCTTCAGGAATACGCCTGCGGGAATCTGACGGCCAAGAAATTCGCCCGATGGCACCACGAGGTCATAGCCGCTACCGCCAGCCAGAAGCTTCGTTTCCAGAATTTCGTTGGAGTCGTAAACGTCGTAGACGACCTTGATCCCGGTTTCCTTGGTGAAGTCCTTGAGGATGGAGTCGTCGATATAATCCGACCAGTTATAGATATTGACCACCCGCTCCTGCGCACTCGCGGAAAACGTGGCAGCCGCGACAAAGCCCGTCACGACGGTCGTTGCCAGAAGGAAGGATTTGATCCCCATCATTTGCTCCAATCTGCACGATAAATTCCGGTGCAGGTTCAAGGTGGATATACTGTTTCTTTATTGCACTTTTTTAGATTGCGCTGCGTTCGTCAACAGGGTCGTGACAGGACGAACATAAAAATTGCTTCTCGGAGGCTCCCAGAGGGGCGATGAGCCACGCCATGTGCAGGCCAGAAAAACCGAAATATCGCGCCCCTACTGGAAGTCGAAGGCCGATATCCCCGCCACCATCTCGTCCAGCCCGAGCGGGCGGGTCAGCGGCGGCTCGGCGCGGGTGATGCAGCCCTGTCTTTCACACAGGCGGCAGGCAGAGCCGATCTCCGTATTGCCGGCCTTCGACAGCGATGCGCCATAAACGGTTTCGACGCCTGCTTCCAGCGCGCAACCGAGCAGGATCGCCGTTCGGCGCGGACGCTCGCTGAATGCGCCCTGCGGCCCTTCCAGCGTGCGGGCGACCGTCAGAAAGGTCGAACCGTCCGGCAGTTCCACCGGCTCGACCAGCACCTGCCCGGCTTGCGCGAAAGCCGCATAGACCGGCAGCTTGGGACATTGCCCGCCGAAACGAACCGGAAAGCCTTCGGCACCTGCAACACGCAGCCGGTTGCCCGCATGATCGATTTCCATCACAAAGAAAGGCAATGCGCTCGCCCCTTGCCGCTGCAAGGTGGTGAGCCTGTTCGCGGCCTGCTGAAACGAAACGCCGAAGCGTGTGCGCAACACATCAACATCATAGCGTGCCCGCACCGCCGCATCGCGAAACTGACGGTAAGGCATCATCAGCGCCTGCGCCGCATAGCGCGCCAGTTCAAATCGCGCGATACGCTTTGCTTCCCCAGACGATAGTTTCAGCCCTTCGGTTTCCGCGCCGATCACCACCAGCATACGGATCAGCGCCGCTTCCATGGCGATTTCCTGCAACTGGTCAAACGGTGAAAGCCGTTCGGAAATGAACAGGCGCTGCGAATGCCGGTCATAGCGCCTGCGCCAGTTCGGCATGGTCGCGACGGGCAGTGTGCGCACGGTGATGCCGTGCTCACGGCGCAGCCAATCCTTCAAGGCTGCGGACAAGTCGCCATCTGGTTTCAATAACGCGAAAAAGCTCTCCGCCTCCTCCTCGATGCGCGGATAATGATTGGACCGCCGCGCCATCACGTCGCGCACTTCATCCAGCGGCAGGCGTGTCGCGGATAGCTCCGCCCCGCTGCCCTCATGCGAGAGCAATTGCGACAGATCGGACAGGCGCTGCTGCTGCTCGCGATAGGCACGGTAAAGTTTCATAATGCCGACGGCGGCGTTGGGGGCCGCCTCCCCGATCTCCACCAGTTCCTGATCGCCCGGCAATTCGCCAGTCAGGAGCGGATCGGAAAACACTTCCTTCAGGCCGGTGATCGTCGTACCGCTTTCGGATTGCAGACTATCGAGGTCGAGCTTGTAAACGCTCGCAAGCCTCAACAACAGCTGTACCGTCAGGGGCCGCTGGTTGCGCTCTATCAGGTTCAGATAGGACGGCGAAATGCCCAGCGCCTCGGCCATCGCCGTCTGGGTCAAACCGCGTTCGTTCCGAATGCGCCGGATGCGCGGCCCGGCAAAAATCTTGCGTTCGCTCACCTGCTCCTCCCGACCCCGTACCCGTAAACTTTACAATTCATGACAAAATAGCTGCAAAACCAGTCTTTGACAAGATTTACAAATTTACATCGCCACCCAGTCACAACTCCGACAGCATTACCTCAATTATATGCCCATTTCTCCGGTTTCTCTGGCACTCCAATAATCGCGATTGTAAATCTGGTCACAGAAAGAGCACAGGCAATTAGCTCTTCCCGACCAGTTCAAAGTGTGAGGAGACACCGAAATGACAGATTTTTACAGCCTTATTCCTTCGGCACCAAAGGGTCGCTTCGACGGCATCCAGCGTGCGCATACGGCCGAAGATGTAAAAAGGCTGCGCGGCTCGGTGGAGATCAAGTATTCGCTGGCTGAAATGGGAGCGAACCGCCTCTGGAAGCTGATCCACGAGGAAGATTTCGTCAATGCGCTGGGCGCGCTGTCCGGCAATCAGGCCATGCAGATGGTTCGCGCCGGTTTGAAGGCGATCTACCTCTCCGGCTGGCAGGTTGCAGCAGATGCAAATACGGCATCGGCCATGTATCCGGACCAGTCGCTTTATCCGGCAAATGCCGCTCCGGAACTCGCCAAGCGCATCAACAAGACCTTGCAGCGCGCCGACCAGATCGAAACCGCCGAAGGCAAGGGGCTTTCGGTCGACACCTGGTTTGCCCCCATCGTTGCCGATGCGGAAGCAGGCTTCGGCGGACCGCTGAACGCTTTCGAAATCATGAAGGCCTTCATCGAGGCGGGTGCTGCGGGTGTGCATTATGAAGACCAGCTCGCTTCGGAAAAGAAGTGCGGCCATCTTGGCGGCAAGGTCCTGATCCCGACGGCGGCACACATCCGCAATCTCAACGCGGCGCGCCTCGCGGCCGACGTGATGGGAACGGCCACGCTGGTCATCGCCCGCACGGATGCGGAAGCCGCCAAGCTTCTGACCTCGGATATCGACGAGCGCGACCAGCCTTTCGTCGATTACGACGCGGGCCGCACGGCGGAAGGCTTCTATCAGGTGAAGAACGGCATCGAGCCATGCATCGCCCGTGCGATTGCCTATGCGCCTTACTGCGATCTGATCTGGATGGAAACATCCAAGCCAGATCTCGAACAGGCTCGCCGCTTCGCGGAAGCCGTGCACAAGGCGCATCCGGGCAAGAAGCTCGCCTATAACTGCTCGCCGTCGTTCAACTGGAAGAAGAACCTCGACGACGCCACGATTGCCAAGTTCCAGCGTGAGCTGGGCGCGATGGGCTACAAGTTCCAGTTCATCACGCTGGCCGGTTTCCACCAGCTCAACTTCGGCATGTTCGAACTGGCGCGCGGTTACAAGGACCGGCAGATGGCGGCCTATTCCGAGCTGCAACAGGCGGAATTTGCAGCCGAAGCCAATGGCTACACCGCGACCAAGCACCAGCGCGAAGTCGGCACCGGCTATTTCGATGCCGTATCGCTCGCAATCACCGGTGGCCAGTCTTCGACCACCGCCATGAAGGAATCAACCGAAACAGCGCAGTTCAGACCGGCTGCTGAATAGCAGTCAGTTATCAAACAGGAGGAACAGTTCCATGAATTCGCCAGCACGCGTCAAGGAAAGAGCAGAAGAACAATCTTCAAGCATGACCACGGATCAGCAGACCGTTATCCGTATGCTCGCCAACGATCTGCATCGCCTCAACTACACCGTCATGAAGGCGGTCGAGGCAGGCGTCTCGGTGGAACTGGTCCGCTCGGCCCGGCATCATGGCGGCGACGGCAACTGGGGAGACTTGCTCATCCCCGTCATCGTCACCCACGAAAAATGAGGGCGGTCCTGACAACCGCCGTCGCCGCCATGTTCACCCACATTGCTTTTGGCAGCGACAGAATGTCCAAACGCGCAATTGTCGGCAAAATTCGATGAAACGGACTTGAAATACCACTCGCTTTATGGTCGGATTTCCTCAACTGACCTCCCCGGCTGGCCCTGCCAGTCGGGGTTTTTTTGTCCGGACGCGAGCTTCTCTGGGCAATCACGCCTCTCTTCGCCTTAACTGCGATTCTTGACAGAAAATTCATTCAATCCTGACAAAGCCGCGCTTTGTGCATTGACGCAGGCACCTCCATCATGATCCTGCCCTATGGCCCCGGAAGGACCGCATTCTTTCCGGGGGCATCTGTAAGCGGCCCCTGCGGGGGCAAGAAACACGAGACGCATCCATGTCAATTCAATCTCTCATCGACAGTATCGCGGCGCAAATCAACATCGATCCGCAACTTGCCGAGAAACTCGCCGGTTCGGTGTTTTCCGTGCTGCAGCACAGCGCGCCGGAAATCGGCAACAAGATTTTCGCGCTCCTGCCCGATGCGCAGCAACTCGCCAGCGCCCATGACGTGCTTGCCAACAGCGCCGGCGGCATCATGGGTGCACTGTCGGGCCTGATGGATAATGTTGCGGGCGAAAAGATGAGCGCGCTTCTGAAGGCCGCCGCCACGCTTCGCTCCAGCGGCCTTTCCAGCGACCAGATTACCGAGGCAGGCGGACAGGTCATCAATTATGTGCGCGATCATGACCCGCAACTGATCGACCAGCTGGTGGCAAATGTACCTGCTCTCAAGGGCCATTTCGGCCTCTGATCCGCGGCTTTTCTTTTGTGTGCGCTTTCTGCGATGGCGCACACAAAAGCTTGGCCAACCCATTTGTCATTAAGGCCGGTCACGGCTATCATGCCGATATCGAAATCATTTTCTGGTGATGGATGTCTGCTGATACGACGGAAAAGAAGGCTACGCGCGCGCCGCGTCGCCGTACGCCTGCCTATGTCAAATCTCTTCGCGGTGTGAAGAACTGGAAGCAGGCGACCGAATGGCTCGCCTGGCGCGACATCGAAGACATCGAATGCATTACCCCCGATCAGGCGGGGGTTGCCCGCGGCAAGATGATGCCGTCGAAGAAATTCACCTCCAATACCTCGCTGGCATTGCCCTCCGCCGTCTTCATGACGACGATTTCCGGCGATTACCCGGAAGACGGCTACGGCTTCCACTATCCGGAAGATGACGGCGACCTCAAGCTGATGCCGGATCTTTCGACCCTTTCGGCTGTGCCATGGGAGTCCGACCCGACGGCGCAGGTCATCTGCGATCTGGTCTATCAGGATGGGCGCGCGGTGGAATTCACCCCGCGCAACGTTCTGCGCAATGTGGTTGCCGCCTATAACAAGCGCGGATTGAAGCCCGTCGTGGCGCCGGAAATCGAGTTCTATCTGGTTCGCAAGAACCCCGATCCCGACTATCCGCTGACGCCGCCCGTCGGCCGTTCGGGCCGCGCCATTGGCGGTGGTCAGGGATATTCGATCGCGGGCGTCAACGAATTCGACGAACTGATCGACGACATCTATCATTTCTCCGAAGGCCAGGGGCTGGAGATCGACACGCTGATCCACGAGGAAGGCGCCGGTCAGCTTGAAATCAACCTGCGCCACGGCGACCCGGTGGAACTTGCCGATCAGGTGTTCATGTTCAAGCGCACGATCCGCGAGGCGGCGCTGAAACACGACATGTACGCCACCTTCATGGCCAAGCCCATCCAGGGCCAGCCCGGATCGGCAATGCATATCCACCAGTCCATCGTGGACAAGAAGTCCGGGCGCAACATCTTCACCAATGAGGATGGCAGCGAAAGCGAGGCTTTCCGCAATTTTATCGGCGGCATGCAGCGCCATGTGCCGAATGCGCTCGTCATGTTCGCGCCCTACGTGAATTCCTACCGCCGCCTCACGCCGGATGCATCCGCGCCGGTCAATGTCAAATGGGGCTATGACAACCGCACCACCGCTTTCCGCGTGCCGCGCTCCGACCCCAGCGGGCGCCGCGTGGAAAATCGCATCCCCTCCTCCGATGCAAACCCTTACCTTGCGCTGGCGGCTTCGCTTGCCTGCGGCCTGGTCGGTCTTGTGAACAAGATCGAACCGGAACAGCCCGCAACCACGAGCGTCAACACCAAAGAGGTCGAACTGCCCCGCGGCCTGATCGACGCTGTGGAACTGTTTGAGGACGACGCGGAACTGCGCAATCTGTTCGGCAGTTCCTTCGTGACCACCTATGCCGCCATCAAGCGCGCCGAGTTTGAAACCTTCATGGAAGTCATCAGCCCGTGGGAGCGGGAGTTTCTGCTTCTCAATGTTTAAGGGAGTAAGGGAGTAAGGGAGTAAGGGAGTAAGGGAGTAAGGGAGTAAGGGAGTAAGCAGATAAGCGGGGCGTGGCTGTGGCAATCAATTCTTATCGCGATATACTTGTGTGGCAGCAAGCAATGGAGCTTGTGACGGTCATATACAAATCGACTGACACCTGGCCGAAAGAAGAGATTCACGGCCTTATCGGCCAGATTCGGCGCGCTGCCGTTTCTGTGCCCGCCAATATTGCGGAAGGTTACGGACGCGACACGCGCGGTGCCTACCAGCAGTTTCTGCGTATTGCTCAAGGCTCCCTGAAAGAAGTCGAAACTCACTTGCTCATTGCTGAAAGGTTGGGTTTCATCAGAAGCGAGAAAATGGAACCCATAATGGCCAAGAGTGAAAGTGTCGGAAAACTGTTACGGCTTCTGATCCGCAAGCTATCGGAAACCTGACCTACTCCCTTACTCCCCTACTCCCTTAAAACGGAATCGCCAATGCCCTACCAGTCCCCAATCTCGCCCGGCTATTCCTGGTACGAGGCGACCGTTCCGGACCGCCCGCAATATCCCGAAATGGATGGCTCGCGGCAGGCTGATGTCGTCGTCATCGGCGGCGGCTATACGGGGCTTTCAGCGGCCTATCATCTGGCTCGGCAAGGCGTGGACGTCACGCTGATCGACGGAGCGCGGTTCGGGGATGGGGCGTCGGGGCGCAATGGCGGCCAGTTCGGCACCGGCCAGCGCACATGGGCAGAAGACCTCGAAGCCGAATATGGCTTCGAGCGCGCCAAGGCGCTGTTCGACGTAGCGGAGGAAGCCAAGGCCCATCTCCTCGCTTTTGCGGACGAACACAGGATCGACATGGAATATGTGTCCGGCCAGATTTCGGTCGTGCACAAGCCACGCTATCTGAAGTCGTATGAGCGCCATGTCGAGCAGATGGCCAGCCGCTTCAACTATCCGCATCTGCGTCTGCTCGACCGTGGGGAAACGGCGAGCCTGCTTGGTTCGGAACGCTATTTTGGCGGGGTCTATGATGCTGGCACCGGCCATATCCATCCGCTGAAACTGCTTGTCGGAACCGCAAAAGCGGCGCAAGCGGCAGGCGCAAAGCTGTTTGAAGACACCCGAGCCACCAAGATCAGCACAGCGAGCGGGCGGGTCGAGGTCGAAACCAATCGCGGAACGATCGTCGCGAAAAACGCCTTCATCGCCGTTAATGCTTATGGCGGATTACTGGAGCCGGTAAGCGCATCGCATGTCATGCCGATCCGCTCCTTCATCGGCGCGACAGTGCCGCTAGGCGATGACAGCCCGGTCATTCCGGGCGGTGAATCCATCGACGATTCCCGCTTCGTGGTGCGCTATTTCCGCCGCTTGAAGGACGGGAGACTGCTGTTCGGCGGGCGCGAAGCCTATACCGCCGACAATCCGCGCGACATCAGCACCCATATCCGCCGCCAGATCGCCGAGATTTATCCGGCGCTGGACAAGGTCGAGATCACCCATGCATGGGGCGGTTCGGTCGGCATAACCATGCCGCGCCAGCCTTTCGTGCGCGAGGTGATGCCGGGCGTCATTTCTGCGGGCGGCTATTCCGGCCATGGCGTCATTTTGGCCAATTATATGGGCAAGCTCTATGCGGAAACCGTTGCAGGCAATCGCGACAGGCTGAAACTGTTTGAAGAGCTGCGCATTCCCGCCTTCCCCGGCGGTCGCACCTTCCGCTCGCCGCTCCTGTTCCTTGCCTTGTCATGGTATGCCTTGATGGACAGGATATAGGCCGGCCCGCTCTCAGGAAAAAGGCGAGGTGCAGTCGGCACCCCGCCATGCTTACCATCGTCCGGTGCTTCATCTTCTACGCCACGCTTGCACCTGCCTTCGCGGCCAGACGCTGATAGGTTTCCTCTACCACGTCCCGCACAGGAAGAAGGCCGCTCATGCACAATAGCGCATGTATGTGCTGGCGGGCACCTTCGTAGCCCATCAGCGGCGCACAGGGCTGCATGATGATATTGGCTTCATCCGGATATAATTCCTGATACTCGGCAAAATTGGTGAAGCTCCTGTAGCTGTCGCCGCGCATCAGGTAGGTCTCCACGGCAGCCCCTTCCGCCAGCACGGCGTCATGGCTGTCGAGAACGATGTTGTAATAGTCGATTGGCTTGTCCATCGATACGCGCGCAATGCTCTGGCCGTTGACCAGATCCTTTACGCGGATCAGCACGCCATCGATCAGTAGCGCGTGGTTGGGCGAAAGATAAAGGTCGCGCTGCGGTGTTTTCCCGTCGATGGCATGGCGCCCGACGCGGATCGGCATCACGCTTTCATTCCATTGCGTGCCGCCCTTTCTGTGGCTCTGCCAGCCGACCCATTTGACCGGGCGCGCCTCTCCCCGGACCGTGGTCACGAGATCACCGACCGACAATGTCTCCACCGCCACCGGGCCGCCGGGCGTTTCGATCAGCGTTCCTTTCAGCAGGCAGTTGGCGCCGGAGCCGCCTCCTCCGCCCCCGCCATGGCCGCCATGCCACCATTTCGTGCCCAGCGCCTGTGACGGCCGCGATGATACCGTTGCAGCAAACACGCCCAGCGCCGCAACCTTTGCGGCAGTGGACGCTGCAAGCCCCAGAAAATGCCGTCGTGCGCGGTTGCGAGGCGTATGACCATTTCCGTCTGAAGACATAAATCCCTCCGCTTTTCGCTCATTGCCGCATCTGCCCGGCCGGTCCCTGTGCCCGGCGTGGATTTTGCAGGCGCGATGCGCAGCTTCAAAACTGGAAGCGCCGTTTTCCGTAGCCGGACAGCGGTGCTCCGATGGTTCTGCCCCAAGACTGAGAAACCATATTAGCCGAACAAAACTGCGAGAAGATTCGGGCAATGGGGAAAGGAGCCACCCCGAATAGGCGTCGACCCTACCTCCAAAGGCGAACCGCTACGTCCTTTGCACATCTTCCAGTAGGGCCAGACAGCGCAGCCGGCAAAATTGTGAAACTGCCCGCGCTCGGAAAGCAGAGCCGACCGTGCCGCTGCCAGAAGCAGCTCCGCACGGGCAGGCTTGCGCGACTGTTAAAAATAGTATACCCCCCTATTATATTACGGAGACCGGCATCATGCATGACGAAATTCATTCGGAACACCACGCGCAACGCTTCACCTCCCGGCATGACCACGTTTTTCTGGGCGACAGTCACCAGCGCAACGAGCGGCGGACATGGATGGTTATCGCCATTACCGCCACGATGATGGTGATCGAAATTGTCGCTGGAAACATCTACGGTTCCATGGCGCTGGTTGCGGACGGATGGCACATGTCCACCCATGCGGCGGCTATGCTGATCGCCGGCTTCGCCTATCTTTATGCACGCAGACATGCCAACAATCCGCGCTTCACCTTCGGCACGGGCAAGCTCGGCCACCTTGCCGCTTTCGCCAGCGCCATCGTTCTCGCAATGATCGCGCTTCTGATCGGCTGGGAGAGTTTCCGGCGCCTCAGCGCGCCTGTTAACATCGACTTTCGTGAGGCCATCTTCATCGCCTGCATCGGACTGGCGGTCAATCTCGTCTGCGCCTGGCTTTTGAAAGACGATCACGCGCATCACCATCACGGACATGACCATGGGCATAAGCACGCCCATCACGGACATGACCAGAACCTGCGCGCGGCCTATATTCACGTGCTGGCCGATGCGCTGACATCGGTGCTTGCCATCGTGGCGCTGCTGCTCGGCAGTCTTTACGGCTGGCTCTGGCTGGACCCGGCTATGGGGATTGTCGGCGCGCTGGTGATCGTAAACTGGTCGTGGAGCCTCATCCGCGAGGCAGGCGCAACGCTTCTCGATTACATTCCCGAAGATGAAGACTTGCCCGAGGAAATAGGCGCAATCATCGCGAAGGAAGGCGCGGAAATCGCCGACCTGCATGTCTGGCAGATCGGCCCGGGCCATCACAGCGCAATCGTGTCCATCGTTGCCGCCAATCCGCGCGCACCCTCCTATTATCGCGAAAAGCTTGCAGCCATCCATGATTTGTCGCATGTGACTGTGGAGGTGGAAGCGCGTCCCGCCTGACCGTCCAGATTTCAGGAGCATTCATGACTCACACCATTCGCGAGAAGCAGAAGCTGATCAACCGCGTGCGCCGCATTCGCGGACAGCTCGAGGGTGTGGAGCGAATGCTGGAGGACGAGAAGGGCTGCGCCGAGGTCATGCAGGTGATTGCCGGGGTTCGCGGCGCGGTCAATGGCCTGATGGCGGAAGTGATCGAGGACCATATCCTGATGCATGTGGCCGACGGCGACCTGCCCCAGAAGGAACGGGACGAAGGCGCCGGGGAACTGGTCGATGTGGTCCGCGCCTACTTGAAATAACGTTCGAAACCTGACTTCACATCCAAATAAACGGGCGCCCCTCACGAGGACGTCGCGGCATTACGCCTGATCTAGGGCAAATTCACCTATTGCGTGCATTTGGAAAGGCACTAACCTTTCAATCGCGGCATGGTGAGTCCATGCCGGGGCTTGGAGGGAAATACCAATGAAAAAAATGATTGTTGTGGCCGCAGCCATGGCCGCGATGGTAACGCCTACGCTGTCGGCCGATCTTGGCGTATCGTTCCAGTGGGGACCAACGAAGAAGTGCTTCGATTCAAAGTCGCCACCGTTCAACATTACCGGCGTGCCAAAAGAAACGAAGACACTGACTTTCCGTATGGTGGATCGCAATGCGATGGATTTTCAGCACGGTGGTGGCAAAGTCGCCTATAATGGCCAGGCCGCCATTCCCTATGGTGCATTTCGCTACAAGGGGCCATGCCCTCCTGGCGGTTCACACAACTACTCGTGGACAGTAAAGGCGCTCGATGCCAAAGGCAAAACACTTGCCGAAGGCAAAGCTGCGAAGATGTTCCCGTAGGACTTCACTGTGCGCTCAGGGAAGCTGTTGACATCCGTCGGAAGCGGGAATAGCTAGGCAACATGAACAAAGCACTCATCAGCACCCGGTCTTATTACGCCCCGCTCACATAGCGGCGGGTTTGCTTTGTCATAGTTCAACCGCTGCATTGCCAGCGGTTGAGTTTTCAAGGACAGCGCCTCTGGCCATGTGGCCCTTAAGAGGTCAGTCCATGTCTCGCGACAACAATCAGCATACGAAAATTGGCATTATCGGCTTTGGTGCATTCGGGCAGCTTATCGCCCGTCACCTGAAACCGTATTTCCACTTGTATGCCTACGATCCCGCCGCGGGCCTTGAACGCACGGCCCAAATGCATGGCGTCGAACTCACCAGCCGGGAAGAAGCCGCGGGCTGCGATATCGTCATCCTCGCGACGCCGGTCGCAACCCTCACCCGCGTGGCGGAAATGATCGCGCCGCACTTAAATCCCCGCACGCTCGTCCTTGATGTCGGCTCGGTCAAGGTTGGGCCTGCCGACATCATGCGGCGGTGCTTGCCCGCGCATGTCGATATCGTCGCCACACATCCGCTTTTCGGCCCGCAAAGCGCGCGCGACGGCATCGCCGGCCTGAAGATCGCCGTCTGTCCTGTGCGGGGCAACCGGACGCGAAGCGTCGCGGCCTTCCTGAAAGACCGCCTCGGCCTCGACGTCATCGTGACCACCCCGGAAGATCACGACCGCGAGGCGGCCATGGTGCAGGGCCTGACGCATCTCATCGCCAGGATTCTGGTGCAGATGGAACCATTGCCCACCCGCATGACGACAAAAAGCTTTGATCTGCTGATGCAGGCGGTCGGCATGGTGCGCCACGACGCGCCGGAAGTTTTTCAGGCCATCGAGCACGCCAATCCCTATGCTGCGAAGATGCGCAAGCGCTTCTTCGCGCTGGCAGATCAGGTCAATGAGGAACTGGCGCGGCTCGATCCGGACATTGCGAAAGATCAGGCCGCATGACCCATCCTAAAGGGGCATTTCGGAAGTCTGCTTGACCGTCTGGCTCGGCACGTCGGTCTTCAGGTTCTGAACGCCCTTGATCCGGCTCAGATATTCCGACTGGAAGCGGCGATAGTCTTCAATATCCGCCGCAACCACCCGGATCATCGCGTCGTAATCGCCAAGCATGAAATAGCATTCGAGCACCTGCGGCAACTTCAATATCTCCTTGGCGAAGGTCTGAAGCGTTTCCTCATCCTGCTGGTCCAGACGGATGCGGGTGAAGAAAGTGAGACCCTTGCCCACCTTGGCAGGGTTCAGCACCGCGACATAACGGTCGATCACGCCCGCTTCTTCCAGAAGCTTGACCCGCCGCAGGCATGGCGAAGGCGAAAGGCCGACCTCTCTTGCGAGATCATTATTGGCGATGCGCCCATCGCGCTGCAGCACGCGCAGAATCCTTTTGTCGATCTCATCGAGCTTCATTGGCGTCCGATTCCATTTATGGCGATCTCTCTGGCATTTCCTGCCAAAGATTGATGCAAACGGACGTAATTCGCAACCAAATTGCTCAACAGATTGGCTATAGTTGCAGAACTTCTCAAGCAAACCCGCACGAGACCGAGCAAGGGGCAGCCGATTACCGGCCAGCCAGCAGGAATTTTATGGATATTTCACAGGCCTATGTGCCTCAAAAAAGCAGATCCGGGCGCGGCTCGGAATTTCGTCGCGGGGCTGCCGCCGGCCTGCCGGTTCTGCTTGGCATCATTCCCTATGCGCTGGTGCTGGGCGCGCAAGCCGCACAGAAGGGCCTCAGCCTTGTCGAAGTGCCTCTGATGACCGGCCTGAATTTTGCCGGCGGATCGGAATTTGCGGCCATCCAGCTCTGGACCTCGCCGCCGCATGTGCTGCTGATTGTTGCGATCACCTTTCTGGTCAACAGCCGCCATCTTTTGATGGGCGCGGCTCTGGCGCCGTTCATCCGCCATCTGCCCAAGCGCAAGGCCTTCGCCAGCCTGTTCCTCATGTGCGATGAAAGCTGGGCGCTCGGCCTTGCGGATGCGAAGCAACGTCAGTCAAAAGGCGTGAACCCGGCCCTGAGCCTCACCTTCTATGCCGGTGTTGCCATACCTTTCTATCTCGCATGGGTGGTCTTCACGACGCTGGGCGCCGCCTTCGGCCCGATGATGGGCGATTTGCGCCCCTATGGTTTCGACATGGCGTTTCCGGCGGTGTTTCTGGTTCTGCTGGCCGGCATGTGGAAAGGCTTCGCGGCGGCGCGGCCTTGGCTGGTCAGTCTCGTGGTGGCCGCGCTGACCTATCTCACCGTTCCCGGCGCCTGGTATGTCGCCGCCGGCGCCGTGTCCGGCCTCGTTGCAGCCTATTTGCTGGCAGGTGAAGAATGATCGATCCGTTAGCCGTACTGACCATCGTTCTGATGGCAAGCGTCACCTATCTCACCCGCATCGGCGGCTATGTGCTGCTGCGCAACCGCACGCTCAGCAAGCGCGCGACGGCGGTGATGGAAGCAGCACCGGGCTGTGTCCTGATCTCCGTCATCGCGCCCGATTTCGTGTCAGACAAGCCTGCGGACCTTATCGCGCTTGCGATCACGATCTTTGCCGCAACGCGCTTTTCCATGTTGCCCACCGTGCTGATCGGCATCGGCGCGGCAGGTCTTTGCCGTTACCTGATCGGGTAGAGCATGTCTCCAGGCCGGAACCGGTTTTTGGAGACATGCTCGAAGGCGAATGGTGCACGCCGCTCAATGTAGGTGTTTCAGCTTGTCGGGATTGCGCACGACATAGATGCCGGCGATCTTGCCGTCTTCGATGTCGAGGGCGGTCGTCTGAATTTCTCCGTCCGCCTCGCGCGTGATGAAACCCGGCAAGCCGTTGATATAGACCGCGCGAATAAACTCCGAGCGCTTGGCCGCGTAATAAGCCGCCAGCTTCTGGTGGATCGACATGACATTGGCGAAACCCAGAACCGGCCTCGGGAAAGCCGGGCGCTTGCCGCCGCCATCGGCCTGCATATGCACATCCGCCGCCAGCATGGTGCCGAGTGTCTTCATGTCCCCGCTGCGCGAGGCGGCGAAGAATGCCTCCGCCAGTTTCAGCCCATGCTGTTTGTCGACCTGAAAGCGTGGACGCTCCTCGCGTACATGCTTGCGCGCCCGCGCCGCAAGCTGGCGGCAGGCGGCGGCGTCGCGCTGGATGGTCTGTGCGATTTCCTCGAAATCGAGCCCAAACACGTCATGCAGCAGAAAAGCCGCGCGCTCCAGCGGCGAAAGGCGCTCCAGCGCCAGCATCAGCGGCAGCGTAACATCCTCTTCCGCCTCCTCCTCGACCACCGGATCGGGAATCCATGGGCCGAAATAGGTTTCGCGCTGCTTCTGGCCGGATTTCAGTCTGTCGAGGCACAGTCGCGTGACGGTGCGGCGCAGGAAGGCTTCCGGCTCGCGCACGTCGCTGCGATCGGCATTCATCCATCGAATGAATGCCTCCTGCACCATATCCTCCGCATCGGCGACCGAGCCGAGCATCCGATAGGCCACACGGATCAGCTTCGGGCGCAGCGGATCGAAAATCTCCGCCGCGCGACCATGTTCGGGCGCCCCCGCCATTACCCGGCAGCCTTTGTGGCCGGGGTTTCGTACCAGAGGTCGAAACCGACCGCGAGGCGGTTCCAGCCATTGATGATGTTGATCATCAGGGTGATCTTCACCTGTTCCTCCTTGGTGAAATGCGCTTCCAGCGCGTCGCGCGCCTGCGCGAAATCGTGCCCCTGCGACAGTTTCGTCAGCGCATCCGTCCAGCCGAGCGCCGCGCGTTCGCGTTCGGAATAACACGGCGCCTCGCGCCAGGCCGACAGAAGGTAGATGCGCCGCTCGGTTTCGCCATGCGCGCGGGCGTCGGCTGTGTGCATATTGATGCAGTTGGCGCAGGCATTGATCTGCGAAGAACGGATTTTTATCAGTTCAACCAGGCTTGCATCCAGTCCCGCAGCGGCGGCCTCGGAAGCGGCCAGCCATGCCTTCATCGCAGCCGGGGCAGCCTGAAACGGATCTAGTCGAGCGGTCATTCTATCGTTCCTTTCTGGATGTTGATTTCATTAGAGCGCCGAGCTTCCATTCGGACGCACAAAGGTCGCTCTAACTTATTGAACCTGCGCATCGTGCTCCAAAATTCGATTCCGATTTTTGGGCCGATGCTGTAGTCATGACGAACCAGCGCCACCGAATGTGACATGCGTGCAAAAAATTTTCGCTTTCAGAATTTCGCGCTCAGTTCCCGCCGCGCAATTCCCCCAATATCCATTCGCGGAACGCGCGAATCTTCGGCACGTTGCGGCGGTTTTTCGGATAGACCAGCCAATAGGCGCGGCCATCGTCGCAAAGCAGGTCGAAGGGCTGGATAAGCTGGCCGGACGCGACTTCCAGCGTATGGAAGGCAGGCGTCAGGATGCCCACGCCCTGCCCCGACGCGGCGGCGCGTCCCTCCAGATGCTGCGCCCCGAAGCGGTTCTGCGTGTTGCCCTGAATTTGCGGATCATCAATGCCGGCGGCCGCGTACCAGATTTTCCACCACGGGTCGCTCGCGTCGATGGCCTTCAGCTTCAACAGATCGGCGGGCTCATGGATGCCGCCGACGCTTTCGGCCAGCGCCGGGTTCAACATCGGCGTGAATTCGGCCTTTATCAGTTCATGCGCCTCAAGCCCCGGCCAATTTCCCTCGCCGCTGCGGATGGCCACATCCACGTTCGTTGTCGCGAAGTCAATCAACTGGTCGGATGTTTCGAGCCGCACGGCAAGCGAAGGATAGCACATCTGGAACGAACCCAGCCGGTGCACCAGCCAGTTGGCCGCGAAGGTCGCCAGAACGCTGATCGTCAGCACGCCCTCGGTATCTTCCCGCAGGCTGGCAAAGGCATTGCGCATCGTTTCGAAGGCTTCGGTCAGCGCCGGGGCGAGACGCTGGCCGAGTTCGGTCAGCACAACCTGCCGGGGACGCCGCAGGAAAAGCGGCGCACCGACGCGCTCTTCCAATATCCTGATCTGGTAGCTCACCGCCGCCTGCGTCATGCCAAGCTCTTCCGCCGCACGCGTGAAACTCGCATGGCGGGCAGCCGATTCAAAGACGCGTATGGCGGAAAGCGGCGGCAGCGGCAACGTCATGATGCATAAGTTCTCCTTATGCATGCTACTCGACATTCAATTGGAAAACAACGCATTTCACACGCATATGGATAGGAGCAGTTTAACCGCGACCGCCTCCCACAGTCGCCGCCACAGCTCATGGGTGAGATCATGAAAAACACCGACACCATCTGCGTAGCCGCCCCTCCTGTCTCGGAAAGCCGGTCGGGCCTCGGCGCACTCATCGGACGCCTTTTCGTCCGCAGGAAGGCCCGGCTCGTCGTCACGGAATATTCGCCGGAATATTTGCTGCACGATATCGGGCTGCGCGACGGGCGCCGGCAATATTATTCGCGTGACGGCCACAAGCTACCCGAATGGCGGTAACGGTCACGTGCCTATTACGGCAAAACCCCGCGCTTTGAGGCCGCGTCGATCCTCGTGCAGATTGCTGACGAGGCGGCTGCGGCTTCCATCCAGATGCGCACTCATCAGCGCCGCCGCCCTGTCGGCGTCGCCTTCGCGCACCGCGTCCAGAATGGCGCGGTGTTCAGCCCAAGCGCGGGCGAGCGCCGCCTCGTCGCGCACCTCCAGCCAGCGCGCCCGTGAAAGGCGCTGCATGGCATCGCGCACGCCGCGGCTGAGAAACTCGTTGCCGGACAGCCGCGCCAGCTCGATATGAAAATCCATGCCGATACGGTGCCATTCCTCCCGCGAGGTATCGGCGTCGCAACTGTCCAGCATTGCCGCAATCGGCTCGACGCCGCTGCGATCTTCCAATGCGCAGGTCAGCTTTAAAGCGGCAATTTCCAGCGCCTCCCGATAAACGCCAATCTGTTCGATTTCGCCCAGATTGATCGGCGAAACCGTCCAGCCCCGCCCTTCCCGGCAGACGAGCCCCTCCGCCTCCAGCCGCAGGAGCGCCGCCCGGATCGGCGTGCGCGATGCGGAAAACTGCGCCTCGATCCAGCGCTCGGTCAAACGTTCGCCCGGCCCAAGTTCGAGCCCGAGAATCCTGTCGCGAAGCTGCGCTTCGATTTCCTGCATCTGGGACATTGAAACCCGCTCTCCTTTTGCACGCGCACCGCCGTGCACCGATTGACAAGCCAGGCCAACAGGCGCATGGATGTATTCCAATTTGGTATCCCAAAATGGAATACAATACAACCCGCAGAGAACAATATGAGCGCCACACAATCCGCCGCCGGGGATGACACCGCCGGAATGAGCGATGCAGAAAGTCACGAACGCTACTGGAAGCAGAACCTCGCGATCTGCCTCGTCGGCTCATTCACCACGCTTATCGCCATGTCGCTGCTGCTGCCCTTCCTGCCGCTTTATGTGGAACAGCTCGGCGTCGCGGACCACGCGGCCATCGTGCAATGGTCGGGCATTGCCTATGGCGCGACCTTTCTGGCCGCAGCCTTCGTCGCGCCGCTCTGGGGCAAGCTCGGCGACCGTTACGGGCGCAAGCTGATGCTGATCCGCGCCAGCCTCGGCATGGCCGTCGCCATGTCGCTGATCGGCATGGTGACGAGTGTGTGGCAGCTGGTGGCGCTGCGGCTCTTCGTTGGCATTGCTGGCGGCTATTCCTCCGGCTCGATGATCCTCGTCGCCACGCAGACGCCGAAGGACAAGACGGGCTGGGCGCTGGGCGCGCTTTCGGCGGGCATCATGGCGGGCAACCTGGCAGGGCCGCTGCTCGGCGGCGCATTGCCGCCGCTGATCGGCATCCGCGCCACCTTCTGGCTGGCGGGCGGCGTGATCTTCCTCACCTTTCTGGCAACCACCTTCCTGATCCGCGAAGAGCGCAAGCCGCCGAAGCCAACCAGGGAACAGAAGGCGGAATCCATCTGGGCGTCGGTCCCGGACAGAAAACCGGTCATCGCCATGCTGGTGACGGGCATGCTGCTGCTTTTCGCCAATATGTCGATCGAGCCGATCATCACCGTCTATGTGATGCAGCTGATGGACGACCAAACGAAGGTGACACTGATTTCCGGCGTGGTGATGGCTGCGGCAGCCCTTGGCAGCATCATGTCTTCCTCACGGCTGGGTCGCCTTGCCGACCGCATCGGCCATACGCGCGTCATCATCGGCGCGCTGTCGGTTTCTGCCCTGCTTCTGATCCCGCAAGCCTTCGTGACGCAAGCCTGGCAGCTGATCGGGCTGCGTTTCCTGATGGGGCTGGCGCTCGGCGGCTTGCTGCCCTGCATCAGCAGCGTCATAAGGCACAACGTCCCCGACCGCGTGGCGGGCGGCGTTCTCGGGCTTTCGGTCTCGTCGCAATATGTCGGACAGGTCGCAGGGCCGGTGGCGGGGGGCTTTGTCGGCGGGCATTTCGGGATGCGTTCCGTCTTCCTCGCCACATGCCTGATCATGGCCGCCGGCGCGGTTTATAATTGGGCTGTGCTGCGCCGCGCTTCACAGAACTGACACGGCGAAGGATTATCGGTCTGTACCCTTCGATTCCCCGAGACAGCAAATGACAGCCCAGATTTTTGTGCCCTTCGAGAAGCTGGCGGAAGCTCTTCTGCCCCACGCGCTGGAACATGGCGAGGACGGCTCGCACGACCTCTCCCACCTTGCCCGCGTCTGGAAAAATGCCGCCGCGATCCAGCGTCAGGAAGGGGGCGACGCCGAAGTGCTTTGCGCCGCCGCCCTGCTGCATGACTGCGTGAGCGTGGAGAAGAACTCGCCCGACAGGAACCGCGCTTCGCGGCTGGCGGCGGAAAAGGCGACAACGCTGCTGCGCAGTCTCGGCTGGGATGAGGCGCGCACCGGCCTTGCCGCCCACGCCATCGAGGCCCATAGCTTCTCGGCCAATATCGAACCTGTCACAATGGAAGCCCGGATTTTGCAGGACGCCGACCGGCTCGACGCAATAGGCGTGATCGGCGCGGCGCGGTGCTTTTACATTGCTGGCCGCATGGGGAGCGCGCTCTACGACTGGCGCGACCCTCATGCCGAAAACCGCCCGCTGGATGACAAGCGCTTCGCGCTCGACCACTTCCGCACCAAGCTGTTCGGCCTCGCCTCCGGCTTCAAGACGGAAACCGGAAAGCGGATGGCCGCCGAACGGCACAAGCGGCTGGAAGCCGTTTTTGATGACTTCCTCGCCGAAGCCGACGGCTAGATTGAATAGCCACCGTCGATATTAAGCGCCGTCCCCGTCACCATGGAGGCGGCGTCTGACGCCAGCCAGAGCGCGGCTTCGGCGACATCCTCCGGCGTCGAAAAGCGGTCGAGCGGAATGGTGCGTTTAAGCGCTTCGCGCGCCTCCGGCGTGTCTTCCTCCAGAAACAGCTTCAATGCCTCGCCGTCGCTTTCAGCCGGGCAGATGCAGTTCACGCGGATATTCTTCTCCGCCAGTTCAAGCGCCATCGCCTTGGTCGCGCTGATGATCCAGCCCTTGGAAGCGCTGTACCAGACAAGCCCCTTGCGCGGACGCAGCGCGGTCGCCGAAGCCGTATTGATGATGACGCCGCCGCCCTGATGCTCCATGATCGGCACAACGATCTGCGTCGAATAATAAAGCGCCTTCATGTTCACGGACGCAATCAGGTCGAAACTGTCCTCCGTCACTTCGGTCAGCGGCATGTTGCGATGCGTGAAACCGGCATTGTTGACCATGATATCGATGCGGCCGAACGCCTCAAAAGCCGTGCGCGCCACCCGCTCCATGTCGTCCTTGCGGGAAACATCCGCCTGCACGGAAAGGCCGCTCCTGCCGATATCGGCAAGCTCGTCCTCGACGCGCTTCACATTCACATCTGCGAGAACGACCTTGGCGCCTTCGGCCGCAAACCGGCGCGCCATGCCTGAACCGAAGCCTGAACCGGCACCGGTGATGATCGCGACCTTGTCTTGCAGCCTCTTCATGTCATTCTCCTTTGGCATAACCAAGATACCGTCCAACCTGGCCAAATCACTTGAATCCAGATTGTTTGTTCCAATATGGCCTTAAGATGAACATGTCATGTGTGCACAAGCCGTTAATCCGTCAATTATCGCAGGGCGCGTTCAATTTCGCGAGAATGCGGCATTGCGACGGTTGAATTTAAATCGATTAGATAATAGACAAGTGCAGCGTGAAAATCGCATGCTGCCCATGGACAGACTGATTTGGACAGACTGATTTGCGCCAGAAGAGAAGAGAGCGATAGATGACCAGCCAGACAATTCCGGTAGAGCCCTTCGACTGCATCGTGTTCGGCGGTTCCGGCGATCTTGCCGAGCGCAAGCTCATCCCGGCGCTGTATCAGCGTCAGCGTGCAGGCCAGCTCACCGACCCGACGCGCATCATCGGCGCATCGCGCAGCGCCATGACGGACGATGAGTACCGGCAGTTCGCACGTGCTGCCATTCATGAGCATGTGAAGGCGGAGGAAGTCGACGAGAAGGAAGTCGACAGCTTTCTCGCCCGCCTCAGCTATGTGGCTGTCGATGCCAAGTCCGAAGAAGGCTGGGATGCGCTCAAGACCCTGATCGGCAAGAAGCCCGAAAAGATCCGCGCTTTCTATCTCGCCGTCAGCCCTACCCTGTTTGGCGATATTGCCACGCGCCTGAAGGCGCATGGCCTCATCACGCGCGATACGCGCATCATCGTTGAAAAGCCGATTGGCCGCGATCTCGAATCCGCCATGGCGCTCAATGACACGCTGGGCAGCGTTTTCCGCGAAGACCAGATTTTCCGCATCGACCACTATCTGGGCAAGGAAACGGTGCAGAACCTGATGGCGCTGCGCTTTGCCAACGCGCTCTATGAGCCGCTGTGGAACTCCGCCCATATCGACCATGTGCAGATCACCGTTGCCGAAGCCGTCGGCCTTGAAGGGCGCGCAGGCTATTACGACAAGGCGGGCGCGCTGCGCGATATGGTGCAGAACCATATTCTCCAGCTTCTCTGCCTCGTTGCGATGGAGCCGCCTTCATCGATTGAAGCCGATGCCGTGCACGATGAAAAGGTCAAGGTTCTGCGCTCGTTGAAGCCGATTACCAATCTGAATGTCGAAGACGTGACGGTGCGCGGCCAGTATCGCGCCGGAGCTTCCGCAGGCGGTCCGGTGCGCGGCTATCTGGAAGATCTGGAAAGCGACACCAGCAATACCGAAACCTTCGTGGCGCTGAAGGCTGAAATCGCCAACTGGCGCTGGGCGGGCGTGCCTTTCTACCTGCGCACCGGCAAGCGGCTTGCCACGCGTGTTTCGGAAATCGTCGTTACTTTCAAGCCGATCCCGCACTCCATCTTCGGTGAGAGCGCAGGCAAGGTCATAGCCAACCAGCTCGTCATCCGCCTGCAGCCGGATGAAGGCGTGAAGCAGTGGCTGATGATCAAGGACCCGGGTCCGGGCGGCATGCGCCTGCGCCACGTGCCGCTGGACATGAGCTTTGCCGAATCCTTCAGCGAGCGCAATCCGGATGCTTATGAACGCCTCATCATGGATGTGGTGCGCGGCAACCAGACCCTGTTCATGCGGCGCGACGAGGTTGAAGCGGCATGGCGCTGGGTCGATCCGATCCTTCAGGGATGGGATTTGAACAGCCAGCCCGTTCAGGGTTACACAGCAGGGACATGGGGTCCATCATCGTCCATCGCGCTCATCGAGCGTGACGGGCGCACGTGGCACGAAAGCCTGTGACACTGGAGCCGCGCGCTCCGGCTACTGCTTTGGAAAGGAATGGAATGAGCATCGAACGGCATGATTTCACCAGCGGAACGGAACTGGCCCAGGCATTGTCGGAGGCCATTGCGAACAAGCTGAATGCCGCCATCGCTGAACGGGGACAGGCAACGCTCGCCGTCTCCGGCGGCACTACGCCGCTAAAACTGTTCGAGGTTCTCTCCCGCAAGATGATCGACTGGAACCTCGTCACGATAACCCTCGTGGATGAGCGTTTCGTGCCCGTCGAAAGCGACCGCTCCAACGAAAGGCTGGTGCGCGAGCATCTTTTGCGCGATCATGCAGGTGTGGCCCGGTTCGTCGGACTGTATAATCCGGCGGCGACGGTTGAAACGGCAGCGCTTGCCGCCGCCAGCCGCATCGATGCATTGCGCCGGCCTTTCGACGTGGTGGTGCTGGGCATGGGCAATGACGGTCATACCGCCTCGTTCTTTCCCGACGCCGACCGGCTCGATCAGGCGATCGATCCCGCAACACGCGCCCTCGTATTGCCTATTCATGCCGAGAGCGCTGGCGAAAAGCGCCTGACGCTGACCCTGCCGCTCATCGCTGAGGCCGACATGGTGGTCCTTCACATCGAAGGCGCGGCCAAGCAGGCAACGCTGGAAAAGGCGCTTTCCGGCGACGACGTGAATGAAATGCCCGTGCGCGCTGTCTTCCACCATGCGCGCACACCGATCCAGCTTTACTGGACCAGTTAATTCCATTCAGGCCAGATTGGCACAGGTGTACCCATGCCCATGCAGTCCGCTCACAAACGCATTCAGGAAATCACCGCGCGCATTCGCGAACGGTCCAAGCCGACGCGCGAAGCCTATCTTGGCCGTGTGCGGGAAGCCTCGTCCAACAGGCCGAAGCGCGCCGTTCTGGGCTGTGCCAACCTCGCGCATGGTTTTGCTGCCTGCGGGCCGCATGACAAGGCGGCGCTGACCGGCGACGAAATACCGAACCTCGGCATCATCACTGCCTATAACGACATGCTGTCGGCGCATCAGCCATTCGAGACCTTCCCGCAACTCATCAAGCAGGCGGCGCGTGAAGCAGGCGGCGTCGCACAGGTTGCGGGCGGCGTGCCAGCCATGTGCGATGGCGTTACGCAAGGGTTCGCGGGCATGGAACTGTCGCTGTTCTCCCGCGAAGTCATTGCGATGGCGACGGCTGTGGGCCTGTCGCACGATATGTTCGATGCAGCCGTTTATCTCGGTGTCTGCGACAAGATCGTGCCCGGCCTCATCATTGGCGCGCTCACCTTCGGGCACCTTCCCGCCGTGTTCGTGCCTGCCGGGCCGATGACCAGCGGCCTGCCGAATGACGAGAAGGCCAAGACCCGCCAGCTTTATGCCGAAGGCAAGGTCGGGCGCGCCGAACTGCTGGAATCGGAATCGAAATCCTATCACGGCCCCGGAACCTGCACTTTCTACGGCACGGCCAATTCCAACCAGATGCTGATGGAAATCATGGGCCTGCATCTGCCGGGCGCATCCTTCATCAATCCGGGCACGCCGCTGCGCGATGCCCTGACCCGCGAAGCCGCCAAGCGTGCGCTGGCCATCACCGCCTGTGGCAATGAATATACGCCGGTCGGCGAAATGCTGGACGAGCGCTCCTTCGTCAATGGCATCATCGGCCTCAATGCGACCGGCGGCTCGACCAACCACACCATCCATCTGATCGCCATGGCGGCTGCCGCCGGTATCAAGCTGACATGGCACGATATTTCCGAGATTTCGGATGTAGTGCCGCTTCTGGCGCGTGTCTATCCGAACGGCCTCGCCGATGTGAACCATTTCCATGCGGCTGGCGGCATGGGCTTTCTCATCCGCGAGCTTCTCGATGGCGGCATCCTGCATGAGGATGTTCGCACCGTCTGGGGCGAAGGTTTGCGCCCTTACGCTATCGAGCCAAAGCTTGGCGCCGACGGCACCGTCATACGCGAGCCGGTGCCGGAAAAAAGCGGCGACGACAAGGTTCTGGCGAAGATCCACGCGCCGTTCCAGCCGACCGGCGGCATCAAGGTCCTGAGCGGCAATATCGGCAATGCGATCATCAAGGTTTCCGCCGTGAAGCCGGAACGCCAGGTCATCGAGGCGCCTGCCAAGGTGTTCAACGATCAGGCGGAAATGCAGGCCGCGTTCAAGGCTGGTGCGCTGACCGGAGATTTCATCGCCGTGGTCCGCTATCAGGGACCGAAAGCGAACGGCATGCCGGAACTGCACAAGCTGATGACCGTCCTCGGCATTCTGCAGGATCGCGGCCAGCGTGTCGCCCTTGTCACCGATGGTCGCCTGTCCGGCGCGTCGGGCAAGGTTCCGTCCGCCATTCATGTCACGCCGGAAGCGCTTGATGGCGGTGTCATCGGGAAAATCCGCGACGGCGATGTTATCCGCCTCGATGCGGTCAATGGTACGCTGGAAGTTTTGGCCAATATCGCGCTGCTGAATGATCGCGGCGAGGATCGGCCTGATCTTTCCGGCAATGAGCATGGCATGGGACGCGAATTGTTCCGCGCTTTCCGTCAGATCGCCGGACGGGCCGACGAAGGCGCTTCGGTGTTCTGAAAAGGCCCCGAATGAAATTAAGGCAAAACAGTGATTCACACTGTTTTGCCTCTCAAACCATCAAAACCGGAATGAAACTGCACGAAAAGCGCAGTTCAATTGTGTCAAAAAACTGGCTTTTTCACGCCAGCAATGCGGCACGCCGACGTAAGCGTGTTCGCCATCAGCATGGCGATGGTCATCGGGCCGACGCCGCCCGGAACCGGCGTGATCGCTCCAGCGACCTTTTCGGCTTCCGTAAAATCGACGTCACCGACCAGTCGCGTCTTGCCTTCGCCCCGTTCCGGTGCCGGAATGCGATTGATGCCGACATCGATCACAGTGGCGCCCGGCTTGACCCAATCACCCTTGACCATTTGCGGACGCCCGACCGCCGCGACCAGAATGTCCGCCGTGCGGGCAATCGCGGGAAGGTCTTTCGTGCGGCTATGCGCAACCGTAACCGTAGCGTTGGCGGCGAGCAGCAGATTGAACATCGGCTTGCCGACGATGTTGGAACGGCCGATCACCACGGCATTCAGACCTGAAAGATCGCGTCCATGAACACGCTCGATCATGATCATCGCGCCCGCTGGCGTGCAGGGGACGAAGGCCGTTTCGACCTCGCCGGTACCAAGCTTGCCGACATTGATGAAATGGAAACCGTCCACATCCTTGTCGGGCGAAATAGTCTGGATCACCCGGCCTGAATCGATGTGCTTCGGCAGCGGCAACTGCACCAGAATGCCATGGATGCCGGGATCGTTGTTCAGGCTCTCGATCAGGTCGAGAAGTTCCTGCTCCGACGCCGTTTCCGGCAGGTCATGCTGAACGGAATGGAAGCCGCATTCCTTGGCCTTGCGGCTCTTGGAAGCGACATAGACCTGGCTCGCCGGGTCTTCGCCGACGATCACGACGGCAATGCCCGGAACGACGCCGGTCGCAGCCACGAGCTTTTCGGTTTCGGTCTTCACCGTGGAAACCACATCCTCGGCGAGCTTCTTGCCATCAATCAATTGAGCCATAGCGAGCGCTCCGTTCTTTCGTGATTGTCTGGGAGATACACGAGATATTTTCCGCACACATGCCCATAAGCGTCATGACGCCCGATGACAATTGGCGAATGCGCGACAATGCAGGATTTTATGAAGTTTCAGAACGCAAAGTCCTGTCAAGGCCGGGAAGCGCGGGACGAACGCACGTCGTCGATGGCTCGACCGAGGGCTGCATTTTCCTTCGGTCGGCGGGGACCTTCATTCTCCGCTTCCCAGCGCGCATTGGCTTCGCGGATAACCGCAGCAAGACGGGTCTCGCCGTAGGGTTCCAGCACTTCTTCCGGCTCGGCGTCTGCCTTTCGCGGCGAAAGGCCCTTGCGACCGGCCAGCGCCATCGAAAGAAGGCCAAGCAAAAACCCGCCCAGAAAACCAACGGCGATGATCCATTGCGGCGGGAGATCGCGTCGGTTCGCTTCCGTCAGGGCTGGCGCGATAATCCGCACCGTCGCGGCGGAACCCGCCGCGGAAGTTTCTCCTCGCGCTGCGCGCATCTGCAAATCCTCAAACAGCGCCTGCTTTGCCGCCGCATCGCGCTCCAGCATTTGCAGGCGGGCTTTGTCTTCATCCGTGGCAGGCGTCGAACCAAAACCGGCAATGGCTGCGGCGGCTTTCTGCTCGCGTTCGACCGCATTCTTAAGATCGGCTTGCAAGGCGCTGCGCCGACTGGAAATCTCCTTATCGACCTCCACCTCGATCTGCTTCGCTTCCGCTCCCTGCCCTGCCGTGCGATAGCGCTCCACCAGCGCGCCCAATGCTCCGGAACGCATGCTTTCCGGTACGCCTTCACGGGCGAGACTTTCGGCACTCGCCCCGTTCAGGCTGTTGGCCTCCGCAGCGATGCGCGCCGTCTCGGCCTTGCTATCGGCGAACTCGCGCTGAAGCGCGGCCTTGTTATCGTCATCACCGAAATCCCGGCTGACGCGAAATGCGGCCGCCGCCTGTCGCGCCGCTTCAGCATCCGCCTCCAGACTTTGCAGCCGCGCCGGAAGATCGCCTTCAGCCCCACTCAATGGAGCACCGCCCTGCAGATGATCGCGAAACGCGTGCGCAACCGCATTGGCAAGAAGCGCCGCCGTTTCCGGCCTGTCGGCTGTGGCCTCGACATTCACCGTGCCGCTGTCTAGCGCCTGCGTGAAATCAAGGCGTTCGCGCAGCAATTCAACACCTGACGCCTTTGACGCCGGAGATTGCAAATCTTCCGGCAGCAACCGGTTCAGGCGAGCGCGCAATTCCTCCTGAAATGAAGGCTTACCCAGATCCTCCGCGCGCGTTATGCGCGCCATCTGCGCGGCGCGTTCCAGAACGGCATTGGAGGCGATTTCGCTGCGCCGTTCCGGCGGAAAAACCTGCATGGAAGCCGTCGCGGCATATTGGGGCGGCACGAGAAAGGCATAGGTGGTTCCGATAATTCCACCCAGCAGCGTGAAACCGGCCAGAAGCCCCCAGCGTCGCCGACGGCGTGGTAACGTCACCGGCTCGCTTTCTGACTCCGCGGAAATTTCCGGCGCGGGTTGCACCTTGACCGCTGCGCCGTCGAGATTGGCCTGCAACGCCTCACGCACGGCGTTCATCCGGCCCTGCATATCCGCCGCCGGATCAAGCTTGCCGTTTTGCTCGGCGTCCAGCAGTTCCTGCTTGCGGCGAAGCAATTCCTCCCGACGCCTTTGATGTTCGCGCTCTTCGTCATTCAGGAAAACGCGGGACAAGGACACAGGCTCAAGGAATTCCGGCGCATAGGCCAACAGCGGGCGGGCAGCCGCACGTGTCGCCTTTCTGTCCCTTTCCACCATCGTTCCGTCCCGCTTACACCGTGGCTATTGATCCAGATTAATATTCATCATGGCAAATAAACCGTTAAAATTGCAATTATATACGTTATTTCATACAGATAAATCAGGAGGCCAGCGTGAGCGCCGAAATGGAATATGCGATTGATCCAGTCCGGCTTAACGGCATCATCCGGTTTATCCAGAATGCAGAACGGCTGAAAAGCACATTGCGTTCCGGCCACACTTCCGAGGGGCGGCCGGAGAGCACCGCCGAACATAGCTGGCGGCTTTGTCTGCTGGTGTCGCTGTTCGACCGGGAACTGGGTGAGTGCGACCGGCTGAAACTCATCAAGATGTGCATCGTCCACGATCTGGGCGAGGCGATTTCCGGCGATGTTCCTGCCATCCATCAATCCGCTGACGACGGGCGAGCCGCGCGCGAAAGAGCTGACCTCATGACGCTGTGCGAACCCCTGCCCGACGATCTGCGCGCCGAAATCATGGCGCTTTGGGCAGAGTACAGCGAAGGCAGTTCGCCGGAAGCTATCTTCGCCAAGGGCTTCGACAAGCTTGAAACCATGATGCAGCACAATATCGGGCTCAATCCGCCCGATTTCGACTATGCTTTCAATCTGGGTTACGGCGTCAGGCAAACCGCCCGTCATCCGCTGTTGCGCCAGTTCCGCGAAATCGTGGATGCGGAAACCCGGCGCAATGCGGAAAAGCGTTAACTCAGCGTCGCGAAGTGGCGAAGTGTGAAGGTAATCTGGTAAACCAGCGCAACTGCAGCGAAAATCGCATGATAGCGCCGGTTGTCCCAGAAGACCGCGACGAGGCTGAACAGGATGAAACCGACGATCTGGATCGGATATTCCATGCCATAGAGCTGATAGTGGTCATGGCCCTTCAGCAGCGTATCCATCACATCCACCACATGAACCAGTGCCAGGATGCCGAAGAACCACTTGCGGCGGGAAATGAAATAATCGCGATAGCCGGTATATTCCTCCATGCTGTCGGGGAAGAGCAGCGTACAGAGCAGGAAATAGAGGCCGGCGTAAAAAATCACGAAGAGATATTTCTCGAAGGTCCAGAGCGGAATGGTTCGCAAGCCGAACTCGAACCACCAGAAATGAATGACCGAAAGCAAAATGAAACCGACCCATGCCAGATGAACCGGATAAATCTTCTGCTTGCCGGGATGCTGAATAAAGCGCGCCAATCCAGTCAAAAGGCGCGAAACGCACAGGCCAAGAATCATGCCTATGATGATGCGGACGTGGCCGAAGGCCTCAGCCGGTGGAACGCCTGTCGTCAAAGCCGGATCCATTGTCTCCCCATTCCAGCAACGCAAGCAGAATCTGCTTCGTTGCTCTGTCCATAATTCCAGATGGCAAGCATAATGGCCGGTACCTTATGAGCAACCAGTAAATCGCATTGCAATAAGCGGACAGTATTTCGGGAGAAATATCGTGCTTTTCGCCAGATCGCCTTGCAGGTCGCAGCCGCACGGGGCTATACCCCGAAAGGAAAGAAAAGGCGCGCATGATCCTTTCGATAAGTGCGCGGGGGAAACACACAGGTGGAACAATCAATATGCATGACACGGTAATTCTGGTCGGTTGCGGCAATATGGGCTTTGCGATGCTCAAGGGCTGGCTCGATAGCGGTATCCTCAAGGCGAAAGATGTATATGTCGTGGAGCCGACCGAAGCGCTTCGCGATCGCGCCGCCGGCGCTGGCGTCCATGCCTTTGCCGATGCCGACGCCCTGCCCGGCGATCTGAAGCCGCGCATGGTTCTCGTGGCGGTCAAGCCGCAGGTCATGGCAAAAGTTCTGCCAGCCTATCAGCGTTTCGCACCCGCTGCCACTTTCGTCAGCGTTGCCGCAGGCATTCCGGTCGCCCTTTTTGAAAGCCTGCTCGGTCAGGATGCGGCAGTGCTTCGCTGCATGCCGAACACGCCTGCCGCCATCGGCAAGGGCATGCTGGTCACGTTCAAGAACGCCAATGTGACTGACGAAAACGAAGCTTTCGTTGCACGCTTGCTTGAAACATCAGGCAAGGTCGCAAGCGTGAACGATGAAGCGCTGATGGATGCCGTGACTGCTGTTTCGGGCTCGGGTCCGGCCTATGTGTTCCACTTCATCGAAGCGCTGACGGATGCAGGCGTGACCGCCGGTCTGCCGCAGGAAACGGCCGCACTTCTGGCCATGCAGACGGTGATGGGCGCAGGCGCTCTCGCCGATGCCAGCACCGACACGCCCTCAAAATTGCGCGAACAGGTGACGAGCCCGAATGGCACCACCGCTGCCGCGCTTGACGTGCTGATGGGGGGCGACCGCCTCAAGACGCTCGTGGCCGAGGCTGTTGAAGCCGCCCGCAAGCGGTCGGTGGAACTGGGCAAGGTTTAAACAGACAATCCCGGCACCGCTTCAATGAGCGCTTTCGTTACAGGCGCTTGCGGTGCCACTATCAGTTCCCGCGTCGGGCGGCATTCGACAATCCGCCCGCGCTCCATCACCGCGATACGATCCGCCATCTGTGCCGCGACCGCCAGATCATGGGTGATGAAAAGATAGGCCGTCTGCTCGGCTTTTTGTATGTCCCGCAACAGGTTGAGAATAGCACCGCGCACGGTGACATCGAGCGCCGAAACCGCCTCGTCCAGCACGACCAGCGACGGGCCGGTCGCAAGCGCGCGTGCAATCGCCACCCGCTGACGCTGCCCGCCGGAAATCTCATGAACACCGCGCCTTGCGAAAGCCGGGTCGAGTCCAACCATTTGCAAAAGGCTTGCAATGTCACGCTTCAGCCCATGAATGCGCAACGGCTCACGCAGGAGATCATAAACGCTCGCACGCGGGTTGAAGGCTGAAAGCGGGTCCTGAAACACCATCTGCATGCGCGACCGCTGCTTGCGGAGGTCAGTCCCAGACAGTGCCAGCCAGTCCTCGCCTGCAAAACGGATTGTACCGCTTTCAAGCGGGTGAAGTCGCAGCAACGCCCGCGCCAGCGTGGACTTGCCGCTGCCGGACGGACCGACCAGCGCCAGCGTTTCGCCCGGCTGGACCGTGAGGCTGACGCCATTGAGCGCAAGGGCCTTGCCATAGCGCAAGATCAGATCGTCGGCCTGCAAAAGCGGATCAGCCATGCGCCGCCTCCAGCACCGGCACGGCGGCGATCAGCGCTTTTGTATAATCCGTTTGCGGGTCTGAAATTATCATTCGGGCGGAACCGAGTTCCACCAGTTCGCCCTGACGGAAAACCGCGATGCGGTCGGCCAGTCCCGATGCCAGCGCGATATCATGAGTGATGAAGATCAGCGTCATTCCGTCTGCACGCACCAGTTCGCGCAAGAGAGAGACGATCTCCTTCTGCACGATGGTATCGAGCGCGCTCGTCGGTTCGTCCGCGATCAACAGGCGCGGTTGGGCGGCAATGGCGAGCGCTATCGCGATGCGCTGTTTCTGCCCGCCGGAAAACTGATGCGGATAGCGCGAATAACTTGTTTCAGGTTGCGGAATATGGACCCGCTCCAAAAGGCTTATTGCCTTGGCTTTCGCCGCCAGCCTGTCGATTTTCGCATGGGCGCGGATGGTCTCGACAAGCTGCGCGCCCACCGTCATCAGCGGATCGAAACTCGACGCCGGGTCCTGAAACACGAAGCCGATGTCGCGACCCGGTCGCGGCTTGCCATTCGCCCACTCCAGTTGACCGGAAATGTGCGCATTACTCGGCAGAAG
Source organism: Hyphomicrobiales bacterium (assembly GCA_900470195.1). GTDB lineage: Bacteria > Pseudomonadota > Alphaproteobacteria > Rhizobiales > Rhizobiaceae > Brucella. Next base: position 409,841 of record UEIJ01000023.1, read on the forward strand.
AGAGGCCAAGGCCAGCGCCAACGTGCTTTTGCCCGAACCGCTCTCGCCAATGATCGCCAGCGTTTCGCCCTGCCCTATATCGAGATCGATATTCTCCAGCGCGGGCTCGCTGCCGTAGGATACGGAGAGCTTTCCAAGGCGGACAAGGCTGCTCACGACTGCACCTCGCGTCGGGATATGGCGTTCGTCAGCCCTTCGCCTGCCAGATAGACGCCGACAACAGTCAATGCCAGCGCCAGACCGGGCAGGATCGAAAGCCAGGGCGCGGAGCGCAGGACCGTGCGCCCCTCGGCAATCATTCCGCCCCAGGTGACACGGTTCGGATCGCTGAGGCCCAGGAAGGACAGGGCCGCTTCGATCAAGATGGCGGAAGCGACGATCACCGGCGCCAGCGCCAGCACCGGCGGCAAGGCATTGGGCAGGATCTGGCGGAAGGCGATTTCCATCGGATGCATGCCGATGGCGCGGGCCGAGGCCACATAATCGCTTTCGCGGATGGTGAGCACCTGACCGCGCGTCAGACGCGCAGCCTGCGTCCAGCTCGAAAGCGCAATCGCGGCAATCAGCACCGGCAGCGACGGCCCGGCGACGCTGACCAGAGCAAGCGCCAGCAGAAAGCCCGGCACTGTCTGGAAGGCTTCCGTGATACGCATCAGCACTTCATCGACGATACCACCGGCAAAGCCGGCCAGCGTTCCGACGATGCTGCCGAGTACGACCGAGGCACATGCCGCAGCCAGCCCAACGCCAAGCGAGGTGCGCGCACCATAGAAAAGCTCTGCCAGAACGTCGCGTCCAAGCCGGTCGGTTCCGAAAGGAAAATGCGGATTTTCAAAAGGTTGCAACAACGGCGCTGAGACAATGCTTAAAGGATCGCCGGGAAAGATGAGAGGTGCCATAAGCGCCGCCATGCCGAGCAGCGCGAGCAGGAATGTGCCCGTTATACCTTCACCCGTTCTGAAATAACATTTAAAGCGGCTCATGCCCTGCCGCCCCCGGTAGCGATACGCGGATCGAGCCAGAGATAGACTAGGTCGATAAGGAAATTGACCACGATCACCATGACGGCGCTGACCAGAATGACGCCGAGCAGAAGCGGCGTGTCACGGCTTGCAACGGCTTCCTGCGCGAGCCTTCCCAGCCCCGGCACGGCGAAGACGCTTTCGATCACCACGCTGCCGCCGAGCATGGATGCCGCCTGCAAGCCCAGCACGGTGACGAGCGGCAGCACGGCGTTGCGCGCCACGTGACACAAGACAATGCGCGAATGCGAAATGCCCCTCGCCCGCAAGGCGCGCACGAAATCCATGCGCCATATATCGGCCATGGCGGCGCGCATGACACGCAGGTAAAGCGCCAGATAGATCACCGCCAGCGAAACAACCGGCAGCACCAGATGGAGCATAATGTCGCCCGCCCGCGCCAGCCCATGCTTGCCGGAGGCAATTGTTTCAATGCCGCTTGATGGCAGCCAGCGCAGCCGGATCGAAAACAGGATGACCAGCACAAGCGCCAGCCAGAAACCGGGGATCGCATAGAGAACCAGCGACGTGACTGAGAGAAACCGGTCGCGAAAGCTTCCGGGCTTCGCCCCCGCCACAATGCCAAGGAGCGAGCCTGCGGCAAAAGACAAGGCGGTCGCCGCGCCCATCAGAAGCAGCGTGTTGGGCAAGCGCTCCAGAATGACGTCGAGAATGGGCCGGTTGAAACTGACCGACCAGCCGAGATTACCCTGCGCGAGTGCCGCGAGGTAAGCTCCAAGCCGATGCCAGACGGACCGGTCCAGCCCCCAGCGCGCCCGCATTTCGGCAATCGTTGCCGCATCGCCGCCAAATGTCACGGCATAGGCATCAACAGCATCACCCGGCGCGCTTTCTGCCAGAAAAAAGCAGCCGACAATGACAATCAGCAGCACGAGAACGCTGCCGACCAGTCGCTTGCGGAAAAGGGACAGAATCTGTTTCACAATGGCAGGATACAATCAATCTGACTGCTTCGTCACTGCTCCAGCCATGTATCCGCCCAGTTGGAAACAGCCCAGCGCGGATTGTTGGAAACATTCTGCACACGGTCGCTCGCAACGGTGATGAAACCCCATTCCGCGACATTGATGAGCGGCAAATCCGCCTCCACCATCTGCTGGAACTGATGGTAAAGCGCCGTGCGCGTTTTCTCATCGATCTCGCGCGCGGCTTTGGCAATCAGCGCGTCCAGTTCGGCATTGGCATAGCCGCCCTGATTGGAAAAAGGTACGCCCGCCGGAATACCGCTTTCGACCAGAATTGTGGTCGATATGGCCGGATCGCCACGATAAACAGTCGGCGCGATGGCCAGATCGAAATCATGATCGGTATAAACCGCCTTCTGGTGCGCGGCGGAATCATTATTGACGATGCGCGCATCGATACCGACAGCAGCAAGCGCCTGCCGCAGATAGTCGCCAAACTGCTTGGTTTCGTTGAAATAGGGCGCGGGAAGAAGCCTGAGCGTGAAGCGCGTGCCGTCCTTGCCCCGCTTGTATCCGGCCTCGTCCAGCAGCGCATTCGCCTTCGCAACATCGAACGGATAGGATGGCACGTCACCAGTATAAAACTGGCTGTCATAGCGCGGCACGGGACCGGTCGAGGACTTGGCATAGCCGAGGAAGATCGTCTTCACCACGAAATCACGGTCGATGGCATGGGCAATCGCCTGTCGAACCTTCCGGTCTGCCAGCTCCGTGCGGCGATGGTTGATCTCGACAACGAGCTGATAGGTCAGTGCTTCATAACCCTTGGAAATGACCGTCAGCCCCGGAACTTTCGAGATGCGGTCCAGATCGGCGAGCGGCACGGCGGAAAAGGCGGCAAGGTCAATTTCCTGGGCTTCGAGCGCGCCGGCGGCTGCGGCGCGATCCGGCAGCACGCGATAGACGATCTCGTCCAGATAAGGCTCGCCCTCGCCCCAATAATCGTCATTGCGCGCCAGCCGGTAATATTCGCCGGTCTTGTGTTCGGCATATTTGAACGGGCCGGTGCCGATAAGCTTTTCATTGGCCGGATTGGCCATGATGTCAGTGCCCGCAAAGACGTGCTTCGGCAACACAGCGGTCAAGGCTGGCAATGCATTGCGGATAAGCTGGAAAGGCGTCGGCTCGGAGAAATGGAAGACGGCGGTGAGGTCGTCCGGCGTTTCAACCTTTTCCAGCACCTTGAACACAACGCGGCCAAGATTCTGCAGCGGCTTCCAGACTTCCATGGCCGAAAAGGCGACATCCGCCGAGGTGAAGGGCGTGCCGTCATGCCATTTGACGCCATCGCGCAGACGGAACGTCGCGGTCAGCCCGTCGGCGGAGCCTTCCCAAGCTGAGGCAAGCCGTGGCGCGAGGCCGTTTTCGCCATCGAAGGACGCTTCAGCCAGAGGCTCAATGACCTTGCTTGCAACGAAGAAAACGCCGTTGGATGCCACAATGGCCGGGTTCAGATTGCGCGGCTCTGAATCTGCGGCCACGACCAGCCGCCCGCCTTTCTGCGCCGTACCTGCCGCTTTCGACCCTCGCGGCCAGACAGCGACGGCGGCCAAGGCGGTCGATCCCGCCAGAAAAGCCCTACGCGACAGAACCAGTTGAACCATATTCGTTGCCCCGCAATCACATTTCAGTCGTCCGCATTTTTATACCAGCCATCCGCAAATGACAGGATTAAAACCTGTTACGGTGACAATAAATATCGAAAAACACTTCGCTTTCCGGTATTTATGACCGCCAAGTAAAGATAATATTTCAGTGATTTGCTAGCTTATTATTGCAGTAATTCAACCTGCGCGTTTAAATTATTTTTTCTCCAAGAGCTAAATTAAAGAAATTCCCCTCTTGTCAAACAGGGTCTCCTCCGTAGATCATGGTTAATTATGTGTTGTCGTATTTCGTGAGCTTCCATTTCGACACGGCACACATAGACAGTGGAGAGCCATTCATAGCTCTTGTTTGAAATGCATTGTGCGCCCATTCACTCATCTGGCGGCAAATGCCCCCTGATTACTTGTTTTGCTGCGCATCTTGTTCCGAAAGCGTTTCACTTTTCGGGATGCGCTTTGAAGCTAAACCACATTGGAAGAGAGGAAACAGAAATGTCCAGTTTGCTGCCCCCGCTTCATGACGGTCACGCACCGATCTATCTGCATCACGCATTTCAGGATGCAGTCGATGCCTATGAGGATTGGACCTCGGAGACGGGGGAACCATCCGTGCAGGTCAACGGCAAGGTGACCCGGATCAGCGTCGTCTTCCGCCGCCTGTGGAACTGCACCGACATGGTGCCCCGCCACACGCTGGAAGCGCTGAAAGACATTGTCCCGACCGGCATTATCCATGCTGAACACTGGAAGGAAACGCCCACATTCGCAGAAGCTGCCCGCATCATGCGCGTTGCTCTGGAAAGGCGCAAGGCGCGACTGCTCCCGGTCGTGTGCTGATCGTCCCGATACAGAAAAGGAAACGGGCGGATTTTCCGCCCGTTTTGCATTCATCCAGAACCACATTATCCCCGTTCATCGAGCCTTCGACAAGCACAGGATGAGGCAAGCGGCCTTAGTTGGCCAGCTTGCGGAAGCGTACGCGGGCGCTGCGCTCGATGGCGGCGACGGTCAGTTCGTCCAGCGTCCAGCGGTCGCGCAGCATCTGGAGAAATTCAAGCTCTTCCTGCTCCACATGCAGATCGGCGGCGGCCACTTCGACGGCCAGCGCATAGGCCGTATCGTAGAGGCGTTCGGGCAACGCGTCATGCGCGAGATCGAGGATTTTTTCCAGGCCATCCTCGTCAGCCAAGAGCGCGTAGCAATCGCTGGCGAGCTTCGGCAGGCGCTCCTTGTCGAAGCCCTGAAATACCGGCAGGCGGGATACGACATTGCCAATGGACGACAGTTCAGCATCGGTCATCGTCGTGTCTGCCGCAGACGTCGTGATCATGATGTAGACAAGCGCATCCTGCGGCGTGATCTTTTTCATCGGGCTACTCCTGTACAACATGATCGGAATCAACATTTCCATTGGAATTGACCGGAAAATTAGGAAGCCTCACGCAGTTACGCAAGGAAATTCGGCGCTGACCGTTGACGGCACGGGGTTGCCGCGCCATAGAGCAGAAGCGCGCATTTCGCGCATCGTTTTCAAAGAATAAAGCCCTTCACAGGATATCAGGAAAAAATCATGACTTCGCACCGCCTTCCCGAAATCACGCTGACCCCGGAACTGACCGCGGCGGCTGCGGAGGCGAAAGCATGGCCCTTTGAAGAAGCGAAGAAAATCCTCAAGCGCTATGAGAAGACCGGACTGCCGGACACGGTGATCTTCGAGACCGGCTACGGTCCGTCGGGCCTGCCGCATATCGGCACCTTCGGCGAAGTGGCGCGCACCTCGATGGTGCGCCATGCCTTCCGCATCCTGACCGGCGACAAGGTCAAGACGCGCCTCATCTGCTTCTCCGACGATCTCGACGGTATGCGCAAAATCCCCGACAATGTGCCGGACAAGGCCGCCCTTGAGCCTTATCTGCAAATGCCGCTTTCTTCCGTCCCGAACCCGTTCGGCGGCGATTACAAGAGCTTTGCCGACCACAACAACGCCATGTTGTGCCGATTCCTCGACACTTTCGGCTTCGACTACGAATTTGCGAGCGCCACCGATTATTACAAGTCCGGCAAGTTCGATGCCGTGCTGCTCAAGGCCGTCGAACGCTATGACGACATCATGAAGGTGATGCTGCCGACGCTGGGCGAAGAGCGCCAGGCCACCTACAGCCCGTTCCTGCCGATCTCGCCCAAGTCCGGTCGCGTGCTTTACGTGCCGATGAAAAAGGTTGACGCCAAGGCTGGCACAATCACCTTCGACGATGAGGACGGCGTAGAAACGACCCTTTCCGTCACGGGCGGTAATGTGAAGCTGCAGTGGAAGCCGGATTTCGGCATGCGCTGGGCGGCGCTCGGGGTTGATTTCGAAATGTTCGGCAAGGACCACCAGACCAATGCCGGCATCTATGACCGCATCTGCGAAATCCTCGGCGGACGCGCGCCGGAACATTTCGTCTACGAACTGTTCCTCGACCAGCTTGGCCAGAAGATTTCCAAGTCGAAGGGCAATGGCATTTCCATCGACGAATGGCTGGCCTATGCGCCGACCGAAAGCCTTGCGCTTTACAATTTCCAGAAGCCGAAGACCGCCAAGCGGCTCTATTTCGACGTCATCCCGAAGGCGGTTGACGAATATTTCAGCTATCTCTCGGCTTATCACCGCCAAGGAAATGTGGAATGGAAGGACAGGCTGAACAATCCGGTCTGGCACATCCATTACGGCAATCCGCCGAAGGTGGACCTGCCGGTCACTTTCGCGCTGATGCTCAATCTGGTCAGCGCATCGAATGCGGAAAACCCGTCGGTTCTGTGGGGTTTCATCTCGCGGCACGTGCCGGGCGTCACGCCGGAAAACAATCCGGAACTCGATGCTCTCGTCGGCTATGCGATCCGTTACTTCAACGATTTCGTGAAGCCGACCAAGCAGTTCCGTGCCCCCGACGATGTGGAACGCGCAGCCCTTGAAGCGCTGGATGCGAAGCTCGCAACGCTGCCTGCGGGAACCGATGGCAACGAAATCCAGAACGCCATTCTCGATGTCGCCCGCGCCATCGAGCGCTATCAGGATCACAGCAAGAAGAGCCCGGAAGGAGGCCCCGGCGTTTCAGTTTCCTTCTTCCAGATGCTCTATGAAGTGCTGATCGGTCAGGAACGCGGCCCGCGTTTCGGCTCATTCGTCGCGCTTTACGGCATCGATGAGACCCGCGCGCTCATCAAAAAGGCGCTGGCTGGCGAACTGGCGTAAACCATCAAGACATGCTTTAATCCAGACGAATAAATGCAAACAATAAGGGCGGCTTCGAGCCGCCCTTATTGTTTAGTACCGACGTCCTGAGTGTGAAGCGAAGCGTTAGCCTCATCCTGAGCCTGTCGAAGGATCGAAGGACGAGAGTTCAGAAAGCTCAAGTCCGCCCCTTCGACACGGTGCTTCGCACCGGCTCAGGATAGGGCTTGTCGCTGGAAACCCGTTCCAAATTCATCTCGCTCTATTGAGCGGACGGCGCGGGCGGAAAATTATCCAGCGGCTGCGGGGACGGCGAAGAGGGTTGCGGCTCCGGTTCGGGGGCCAGCGGCGAAGGATTGTCCGGCATATTGCCGCCGCCGGATTCCGGATTGGGCAAAGACGTATCGGGCTTGTCGCCGAAAATGCCGAGGCGCGCTTCCACTGCCTTGTGCCCCGCTTCGTCATAGGCACCGCCGGGCGTGGCCTTCGCCCAGCCATTGGCAACGAGCCACGCGGCTGCATCTTCATTGCCAAGTGTGCATGCGGTTGCGACCGCGCTGCCGCTGTCGTTCTGCGGCAGGCGGCACATGACGGCGCGGGAGCGCAGCCACTGCCGGAAGGCTGTGCGCGCCTGCATGCCGCACGGCCAGCTTTCGCCGGAAGCGGTCTGGCATGTCTGTTCGACGGGCACGATTTCAATACCCTCCAATTCAATAATGCGGCCCTGGCTTTCCAGCCGTCCCGCAGCCACGGCGACGGGACGCTGCAAAAGCTGCATCTGCTCGCCTGCGTCAACGGGCGTAGCCGGTGCCGGTGGCTCGGGCGGCTTGGGCGTGGATGCAAGGCCGAGATCGCTCAGCGGAGGGCGCGGTGCTTCGCGTTCCATTCCGCCTTCATTGGCCGGATCGCTTGCGCTGCCATTTTCCTGCGCCCCAGACGGATGGCCTCCGCCCGCCGAAGCGTCCGGTTCATCATAATCGAACTGTTCGACGACGATGCCGTTGCCTGTATCGGTCTTCTTCTGTGCATCACCGGAATCGATGACCACAACCGGACGGTCCAGCGCGCCATAGAACGGCGCCGCGAAGGCGGCGACCAAAATTGCTCCGGTTATGCCAGCTAACCCACCGAAAACGGCGCGCGCATGGCTCCTGTCCTGCGACTGCGCCATTTACTGGCTCGCCCACAAAATGCGAGCGACCCATTCGATATCCTTGGATTCGAAAATACGGTTCGGATGTTCGGGATTGAGCGAATGCAGCTCAATGGTCCGCGGTGTCTGGCGATGCAGGATTTTGGCCATCACTTCTCCGTCTTTCGTTCGCACCACCACGCGGTCGCCCCTGCGCACGGCGGTATTGGGCGCAACGATCAGCGTATCGCCATCACGGTAAAGGGGCAACATCGAGTCGCCCGAAACCTCCAGCGCATACACGCCTTCCCCCGTGCTGGCGGGAAATTCCACGATATCCCAGCCCTGCCCTGCCGGAAAACCGGCATCGTCGAAGTAACCGCCGGCACCCGCTTCGGCCATACCGAGCAGTGGGATCGACTGCATGTCCTGCGTATATTCGCCAAATTGCGGCGTGCGGTTTTCACCCCCTATAAGCCGCGTGAACTCATCGAAGGTAGAGCCGGTTGCTTCCATCACCTTGGCGAGCGATTCCGTCGAAGGCCAGCGGGCGCGCCCATCGGCGGCATAACGTTTGGATTTGTTAAAGGTCGTTGGGTCCAGTCCCGCGCGGCGTGCAAGCCCGGACGCACTCAGGGAATGACGTTCAGCCAGGGCATCTATAGCTGCCCAGACGCTCTCATGAGAAAACATTTTATGACCCACGCAAGAGGATTTTAAACCTAATATCCTATCCTATATTGTGGCAAACCTATCGGAAAACCCCATTTTACGCAAGATGTGCGAAATTACAGGGAAAATTTTCTTATCCAAACAAAGCGCGGCGTGAAACACGCCGCGCCCTATGATCCAGGGAAGGATGGAGCTTACGCCGCCTTCTTCGTTTCAGCCTTATAGGGATTGAAACGCTGGTAGAAGCTTTCGCCATTCTCGGCCATATCGAGCAGAAGCTTCGGCGCCTTGAACTGCTGGCCGTATTTCTTCTGCAAATCCTTGGCGAGCTTGACGAATTTCTTCGCGCCCATGCCATCGATATAGGAGAGCGTACCGCCTGTATAAGGCGCGAAACCGAAGGCGAGGATGGAGCCGACATCGGCTTCGCGCGGATCGGTGACAATGCCTTCTTCCATCACGCGGGCCGCTTCCAGAGCGATGGTGACGAGGAAGCGTTGCTTCAGTTCGTTCACATCGATCTTGTCCGGATTCTGCTGCGGATAGAGGTCTTTCAGACCGGGCCACAGATGCTTCTTGGCGGGCTTGGCCGGGTAGTCGTAGAATCCCTTGCCATTCTTGCGGCCCTTGCGGTCGAACTCGTTGACGAGACGGTCCACCAGTTCCACATGGCGCGGATCAACGGCCTTGTCGCCCAGATCGGCAAGTGTAGCTTTCAGGATTTTCTGCGACAGGTCGATGGCGGTTTCGTCATTGAGCGCCAGCGGGCCGACCGGCATGCCGGCCATGCGGGCGGCATTTTCGATCATGGCAGCCGGAACGCCTTCAACGAGCATGTTGTAGGCTTCCGACATATAGCGCAGCACACAGCGGTTCACGTAGAAACCGCGTGTATCATTGACGACGATCGGCGTCTTTTTGATCGCACGGACGTAATCGAGCGCGACAGCCAGAGCCTTGTCCGAGGTCTTCTTGCCGAGGATCACTTCCACCAGCATCATCTTGTCGACAGGCGAGAAGAAGTGAATGCCGATGAAGTTCTTCGGACGCTTCGAGACTTTCGCAAGGCCGGTGATCGGCAGGGTCGAGGTGTTCGACGCGAAGACCGCCGACGATTTCAGAACTTCCTCGGCCTTTTCGGTCGCAACGCGCTTGACTTCGCGGTCCTCGAACACAGCTTCGATCACAAGATCGGCACCATCGAGCTCGGCATAATCCGGCGTCGCCGTGATGAGCGACAGGAGCTTTTCCTTGTCGGCCTCGGTGGCGCGGCCTTTCTGGATTTCCTTGGCGATGAGGTCGGCGGTGTGCGCCTTGCCCTTGTCGGCTGATTCCTGATCGCGGTCGATCAGCACCACCGGAATGCCAGCCTTCGCCGTCACATAGGCAATGCCTGCGCCCATGAAGCCAGCGCCGATAACGCCGATCTTCTTGAGCTTGGTCGGCTTTTCGTCCGCCGGGCGGCGTGCGCCCTTGTTCAGTTCCTGCAAGGACACGAAGAGCGAGCGGATCATCATGCCCGCTTCGGTCGTCTGGAGGATTTCAGTGAAATAGCGCTGTTCGATCTTGAGGCCGGTATCGAACGGCACCAGAAGCCCTTCATAGACCGACTTCAAAATAGCAAGTGCGGCCGGGTAATTGCCCGAGGTTTCACGGCGCAGAATGGCCGTTGCAGCAGGCCATAGATTGGCGCCAGCGGCTGAATAGATCGCGCCACCCGGAAGCTTGAAGCCCTTTTCATCCCAAGGCTGAACCGGCTTAAGCCCGCCCTTGATGAGCTTCTTTGCGGTTTCGACCAGCTTCTTGGCCGGAGCGATCTCGGTGACGAGGCCCATTGCCTTGGCCCGCTGCGCGGTGAGGCTGGAACCCGTCGTCATCATCTGAAGCGCGTCCTGCTGGTTGGCAAGGCGCGGAACGCGCTGCGTGCCGCCAGCGCCCGGAAACAGGCCGACCTTGACTTCCGGCAGAGCCATTTTCACGCCAGGAGCATCCGACACGACACGGGCATGACAGGCGAGCGACATTTCAAACGCGCCGCCCATGCAGGTGCCGTTGATGGCCGAAACCCAAGGCTTGCCGCAGGTTTCAAGCTTACGGAACAGGCCGCTCATCTTGCCGACATTCTCGAACAGCGACTGTACAGCGGCCTGATGGTCCTTGGCCTTCTGCTTCTGGAAGATCTTGAACATGCCTTCCAGCATGGTCAGGTCCGCGCCGCCGGAAAAGCTCTCCTTGCCGGATGTTATAACAACACCCTTGACCTTGTCGTCGGCAGTCGTTGCGTCGATGATGGCGTTCAGTTCCTGCATCGCCTCGACGGTGAAGACGTTCATCGACTTTTCAGGCATGTCCCATGTGACGAGAGCAATGCCGTCGGCGTCGGTTTCAACTTTGAAATTCGTGTAAGCCATTCGTAAAACCTCCCTCGCCTCAAACGCGCTCGATGATCGTTGCCGTGCCCATGCCGGCACCGATGCACAAGGTCACCAGCGCGGTATTGAGATCGCGGCGTTCCAGTTCATCCAGCACCGTACCGAGGATCATCGCGCCGGTTGCGCCGAGCGGATGGCCCATGGCAATAGCGCCGCCATTGACGTTGATCTTGTCATGCGGAATATCGAAGGCCTGCATGTAACGCAGGACGACTGCGGCGAAGGCTTCGTTCAGTTCGAACAGGTCGATATCCGAAATCTTCATCTTGGCCTGCTTGAGAAGCTTTTCCGTCACATCGACCGGGCCGGTCAGCATGAGCGCCGGTTCCGATCCGATATTGGCGAAAGCGCGGATGCGGGCGCGCGGCTTGATATCGAATGCCTTGCCTGCCTTCTTGGAGCCAACCAGAACGCCCGCCGCACCATCGACGATACCCGACGAATTACCGGCATGGTGAACGTGATTGACGGTCTCGATTTCCGGATGGGCCTGAATGCCGACAGCATTGAAGCCGCCCATTTCGCCCGGCATAACGAAAGACGGATTCAACTGGCCCAGCGCCTGCATGTCGGTTGACGGGCGCATATGCTCGTCATGATCGAGAATGGTGAGGCCGTTCTGGTCCTTGATGGGGATGACCGAGTTCTTGAAGTAGCCCTTTTCCCACGACTTGGCGGCGCGCTTCTGGCTTTCGACAGCATAAGCGTCAACATCGTCGCGGCTGAAACCGTATTTGGTGGCGATCAGGTCGGCGGAAACGCCCTGCGGCATGAAATAGCCGGGGAAGCCGACCGACGGGTCCATGTACCAGGCGCCCCCCGACATGCCCATGCCGACGCGCGACATGCTTTCGACGCCGCCTGCGATCACCAGATCGTCGGAACCGAAAGCGACCTTTGCAGCCGCCAGATTGATCGCATCCAGACCCGAAGCGCAGAAGCGCGAAATCTGCATGCCCGGCGCCTTGAAGTCGTAACCGGCTTCGAAAGCGGCAGAGCGCGGAATGACCGCGCCTGCTTCGCCAACCGGATCGACGCAGCCGAAAATAATGTCATCGACCTTGGCCGTGTCGATGCCGTTGCGGTCGCGCAGGGATTCCAGAACCTTCGCGCCCAGACGAACGGCAGGCACTTCATGCAAGGACCCGTCCTTCTTGCCACGCCCGCGCGGTGTGCGCACGTGATCGTAAATATAAGCCTCAGCCATTTTTGCTCCTTCCCGCCAAATTTTGGCCCGCCAAGCCTGAAAGCCCGGCGCGATCTTTCACTCAGAATTTGTCCGCGCCGAGCGCCATCATCGAATCCGCACCCGACTGGATACGTGCGAGATGTGCAGCGCTTTCCGGCATGATCCGCTCGAAATAATAGCGTGCCGTGACAAGCTTGGCTTCGAGGAATGCCTTGTTGCCTTCACCCGCGGCCAGCTTTTCTTCCGCGATCTTGGCCATGCGCGCCCACATGAAGCCGAGCGCGACAAGGCCGAACAGATGCATATAGTCATTGGAGGCAGCACCGGCATTATCGGGCTTGGCCATCGCATTCTGCATCAGCCACATGGTGGCGGCCTGAAGATCGTTGAGACCCTTCTTCAGATATTTGGTGAAGAAGGAGAGCTTTTCGTTTTCACGATTGCTTTCGCAGAACTCACCCACTTCCTTGAAGAAGGCAGTGATGGCGCGTCCGCCATTCAGCGCCAGCTTGCGGCCGACCAGATCGAGCGCCTGAATGCCGTTGGCGCCCTCATAAATCATGGCAATGCGCGCATCGCGCACATACTGGCTCATGCCATGTTCTTCGATATAGCCATGACCGCCGAAGACCTGCTGCGCCATGACGGCGTGCTCAAAACCCTTGTCGGTCAGAACGCCTTTCAGCACAGGCGTCAGCAGCCCGACGAGATCGTCAGCAGCCTGACGCTCGGCCTCCTCTCCGGAGCGGTGCGCAATATCGGAGTTGAGTGCCGTCCAGAGGATAAGCGCACGGCCAGCCTCGTTGAAAGCGCGGATATTCATGAGGTTGCGGCGGATATCCGGGTGGACGATGATAGGATCGGCCTTCTTGTCCGGTGCCGCAGCACCCGAAAGCGCACGCCCCTGAATGCGCTCACGCGCATAGATCACGGCGTTCTGATAGGCGGTTTCAGCAATGGAAAGACCCTGCAAGGCCACGCCAAGACGCGCTTCGTTCATCATGGTGAACATGGCGCGCAGGCCCTTGTTGGCCTCGCCGATCAGATAGCCGGTTGCCTCGTCATAATTCATGACGCAGGTGGCATTGCCATGGATGCCCATCTTTTCTTCGATGGAACCGCATGAAACGCCGTTGCGCTCGCCCGGATTGCCGTTTTCATCGAGAATGAACTTCGGCACGATGAACAGCGAAATGCCCTTCACGCCTTCGGGCGCGCCGTCGATACGGGCCAGCACCAGATGGATGATATTCTCTGACATGTCGTGTTCGCCAGCCGAGATGAAAATCTTCTGGCCGGAAATCTTGTAGCTGCCATCGCCTTGCGGCGTGGCGCTGGTGCGCAGCAGACCAAGGTCCGTGCCGCAATGCGGCTCGGTCAGGTTCATGGTGCCGGTCCAGGTGCCTTCCACCATCTTTGGCAGATAGGTGTCCTTCTGCTCGTCGGTGCCGTGCGTCAGGATCGCGGCAATCGCGCCCTGCGTCAGTCCCGGATACATGGTGAGCGCCATATTGGCCGACGACATATATTCGCCGACAGCGGTGTGCAGCAGATAGGGAAGCCCCTGTCCGCCATATTGCTCCGGCACGGCAAGGCCGAGCCAGCCGCCTTCACGATAGAGATTATAGGCTTCCTTGAAACTCTTCGGCGTGGTGACCGAGCCATCCGGCGAACGCTTGCAGCCTTCGCGGTCGGCCGTGTGGTTGACCGGGAACAGGGTGCCTTCAGCAAGCTTCGCGCCTTCCGACAGGATCGCCTCGACGACATCGGGCGACGCGTCGGCAAAGCCCGGCAGGTTGTTGTAGCGCTGATAATTCAGAACGTCGTTGAGAACGAAATTCGTATCCTCAACTGGCGCGCGATAGCTCGGCATAGAAATCCTCCAAATTCACCACCTGAGCCGTTCCGCGATGACCGGAACGAGCCCTTGACCGCGTTTCATGCCTGCATGCCACATTATGGCGAAATGTTGTGACAGCGCGCATGTTGCAGCAAAACCGGATGAATTTCTTCGAAAAACAGTCCTTTTTGCCGCTTTTTTGACCGAGCACATCACGGAATCCGCGTCCACTCCGTCAATTTCGGACCGAAGCTAACCTACTTTGACGTTTCCGTAAACGTCAAAAATTACACAAGTTCGTGCGGGATAAGGAAATTGTATGTAACGGCTTGTTCAGTGCTGATAGTGGACCGGGGGAAAGTATGATAAGCGCCTGCCAGTCAACAACAGGAGTACAGCGGTGAGCGAACTAACCGTAGCGGAAGCGACAGACCAGATTTATGAATCGCTTCGGGCCGATAACCTCGATCTGGACTTGCATATCGCCGCCCTGAAGGCCGCTCTGGAGCGCGCGGGGCTGAAAGAGGCCGTATTCGATCCGGCCAAACTGGTTCAGAACAACCGTTCCGGCAGAAAGCTCATGCAGGCTTATTTTCGCCAGCGCGGCGTTGCGGTCAAATTTGCCGGTTTGTGAAGGCTCGCTCCGGCAAAGCGGCCACAAATGGCGACACCGCGGCAACTCGCTTCTCGCCGTGTGAAAGGCGGCAGAATTGCCGCCTTCCTTTTATGCACCGGGCCTGGTCAGGTGCTTATTTGACCCACACGACGCGGCGCGTCTGCGTATCGATCAGGGCCGGCCGATCTTCCACATAGACATAGGAATAGGCCGGCTGGTCGGGCACGGCCACCAGAGGCACGTCTTCAGGAATTATCGTGCCTTCAGCGATCTCCCCCTGGATGACGACCGGATCGACCGGGTTGGTCTCGATATAGGTCACGACTTCATTGGGCACCGGCGGCCCGGCATTCGGGCCCTCGGTATAATAGACGACCTGACGGTTTTGCATGGATACGATTACCGGCTCGCCGTTGACATAGACGTAGCCGAAATCCGGATTATCCGGGATCGGGTGCACGGCGATTGCGTCGGGCAGAACATAACCATCGCGGATTTCGCCATCAATGACGACAGGGTCCGAAGGGTTTGCGATGACATAGTCGCGTGCTGCCTGAGGCACTTCGATAAGCACCCGGTCCTCCGCCAGCGCAAAACCGGAACTGGCGAGAAATACCGCTGCGGTCAGAACAAGAGCCTTTTTCATTTTCAGCCTCACTTTCGCATCAGAGCGGAATTGACCCTGATCTGGATCAGATCGGCGCTCTGTCGGTTCGTTGACGCGCGTCCTGAAAGTCGCTTCGGGATGCGCTACGGGTCGCAAGGCTGAAATAACTGGCTTGGGGCGCCTAAGTTCCTGCTGGACGGCACACTTCATGCGACAGGCTGAAACATTAAGGCCAGTGTAGGGGCCGCCCCGCCGGGTTCGCTGCCTCCGGGGTCGAGATCAGATCGGCGTCTGTGCCATTCGTGCCAGAATAGCCCGAAGCTCATCGACCGACCGGTCTATCTCGTTCTTCTTCTTCTCGAGTTCGTGGAGCTTTTCCTTGAAGCGCTTGCGCAGCCTCTCGATCTCGGCGGGGTCGGCGATGCCGTTTTCCCACACGCTGATCAACTGCCCCATCTCGCCCAGCGTGAAGCCGATGCGGCGCCCGAACAAGATCAGACGCAATCTTGTATGGTCCTTGTAATCGTAAAGCCGCGTCACGCCCGCGCGGCGCGGATTGAGCAATCCCTTGTCTTCATAAAAGCGCAAGGCCCGCAACGTCAGATCGAATTCCTCGGCAAGATCACCGATCCGGTATAGTTGACCGCCTGTCTGGTTTTCCTTCCGCGCATTACCACCTGCACCGGTCAGCAGATCCGCAATCGCTACATCTGCCGCTTGCTCCGGTGCCTTTGACCGTTCACTCATCTTCTACCCTGTTTCCGCCCCCGGAAACGCCCGGTCACCGCACGCTTGCGCGATGGAACCACCGTTGATGACAGCTCACATTGACATTGCCGTCAGTGCCACAGCTTCGATTTACATTCGCCGCCGCAATTCACCCGCCTATGATGCTTGATTGATCCGCCTTCATGCAGCCTCGTGTCGGGCATGCCAAATTCGGTCCGCTCAACCGTGGGATGTCGTTCAACCCCACGAAAGCATCCACTTAGCCGCATATATTAACGAGTTGTTTACCACGTTTGTACAAATGTAGGCAGAGCAAATTCTTGCCAGTTGCGTTGGCGAAATTTGCCCCGGCGGTCTCTATCATTGGAAAAAGTGAATTTCTCATGGCAAACCCAGATCTGGCGTCAGGTTCACGATCCATCATTGACGAATTGAACGCCCGCCGCGAGCGCCGGGCGCCTTCGCCAGCGATGGAGGAACTCAATCGCACTTTGGCAAGCCTTGAGAAGCGCCTGATGGACCTGGAACAGGATGGCTCCCCCGACATGCGCAATATTCTGCGCTCGGAGCGGCAGCCAGCACGCCCTGCGGACGAGACCGTCACGGGCCTTGCCGAAATCGCCGAAAATCTTCGCCGCATGCGCGGAAGCCATGAAGAGCCGCGGCCATATGCATCAAGTGTGGAGGTCAGCCACGCCAGCCGCGAAATGGCCCGCCTTCAGCGCGCCGCAAGCGAAGAAGGCTTCTCGCAACGGGTGAGCGACGACTTCGAACGCATCAGCGACAGTGTGCGCGATCTCGCGGATCGCAGCAGCGAGGCCAATGCGCAGGCGCTGCGCCGCCAGCTCGAAGAGCTCAACCGCACCGTCCGGAGCCTTGCCCGCGAGGAAACCCTGCATCGCCTCAACAATCGCTGGGACCGCTTCGATGCCCGTTTCGAGGCATTCGAGCAGCGGCACAACGCCGTCGATCCTGCGCTGGACGCCATCGGCTCGCGGCTTGAGCAGGTGCGCGATGCAATCGGCACCTTGCCGCAATCAAACCGCCTGAGCGCAATCGAAGAGCGCATTGGCCAGCTCGCGAACTCCATCGAGGAATCGCTGAGCCCGCAACACGCGGCGTCGCTCGAACAGGACCGCCTGCAGCAGATCGACGAGCGGCTGGACGAAATCAGCCGCGCCATCATCGCGACAAGCCGCGCGCAGCGCCCCGATCAGGACGGCGCCCGCCGGCTGGAGCGGATCGAAAGCCGGCTGGCGGAATTGGCGGAACAACTCGCAACTTCGGCAACACAGCAGAACTCCGACGCGCTCTACCGCAAGCTTGGCGAACTTTCCTCGCGTATCGACGGGCTTTCGGGCGGTTCGGCACTGCCGGACGGCGTCATCGACCAGCTGGCGCACCAGATCAACCTGCTTGCCAATCAGGTCGGCAAGGTGATGGAAAATCTCAGCCAGTCCGACTATCACGCGGTTGAAGCACGCCTTGAAGCCATCGGCCAGAAGCTCGAAGCGGCTGAACGCCGTGCAGAAGAGCCGCATCCTTCGGTTCTGGACAAGATCGACCGCCGCTTTGCGGAACTGACCGAGCGTCTCGACGCGCAATATGCCACGCAGCATGTCGACACCAGCGCGCTCCATACGCTGGAAGGCCGGATCGACGATCTTTCGCAGCAGATTTCATTGGGCTTCCTTCAGGCGCCGGCCTTTGACGGTCCGGGGCTGGACGTGAAGGCGATCCGCAGCCTTGAGGATCAGATTGCGAGTATCGCCCACCATCTTGCGCAACCGGTTGCCGAGATCGCGGAACTGAAGCCGCGTCTCGATTCCATTGAGCGTTCCATCGCTTCCAATCGGGAAACCGTGCTTGATGCCGCGCGTGAAGCAGCCGAAAGCGCGGTTGCACGCGTTCTGCAGCACGGATCGCACAATGACGGCGCGGTCGCCCGGCAACTGGCCGAAGACATGAAATCGCTCGAGGCCCTGGCGCGCAATTCCGACGAGCGCAACGGCAAAACATTCGAGACCGTCCACGATACGCTGGTCAAGATTGTCGACCGTCTGGCGAGGCTTGAACAGGACGTCGCGGGGGGATCGTCTGGTGAAAAACAGACCTTTGCCAGCCCCCATTCCACTTCGCCGCGCCCGTCGGCACCTCGCTCGCCCGCCGCAGCGGCTGCGGCAGCGGCATTCGCAACCGTCCAGAGCGAAACCGGCTCCGCCGATATGCGAGCAGGCGACGCGGGCGAAAAGTCATCGCTCTTCGGCGGTTTTGCCAGGGCGATACGCGGTCGCCGCACCGACAGATCCGCCGGAAAGGACAGCGAAACGCTTGAAGCAGGCGGCTTCGATGCGACACTCGACGCGCCCGCCTTCGACAGCGAATTTGCCGCCGTCGAAGCGATCACCCGTAAGGAACCCGAGCTGGAAAGGACCCCATCGCCTCGCCATGAGGGCGAAGGCATGCCCGACCTCAATTCGATCATGAAGCGGGTGCGCGAAGAACGCCGCCAGCGCGAAGATGCTGCCGATGCAGCACTTGCCGCCAACGGCAAGGTGGACTTCATAACCGCCGCCCGGCGCGCCGCCCAGCTGGCCGCTGCCGAGTCCGAACAGCTCCAGAAGGGTGCGGCCAAGCGCACGAACAAGAAGAAATCGTCTGTCGGCGACATGATACAGCGCCAGCGCAAGCCCATCCTGATGGCTATCGGCGCGGTGATGATCGCCATGGCCGGCTTGCAGATCGGTTCCGCTTTCCTCAACCGTGACGAACCGGTGGAAACGGCAATCGATACTGCGCCAGCGCAGATTGACACCACTGCCAGCGACGTCACGCCTGCGCCCGCCGACGAAATCGCCGCCAAGATCGCGTCCGATACCACCGCGGCGCCAGAGCCAAACGCTGAAACTGCATCCGCGGCTACGGCTCCGATCACGGAACCGCGCGCAGAAAAAGCTGCGCAGGCGGACGAGCAACAGGCGGCGATGGAAATCCCCACGCGGATCGAGCAGCCAGCCGCCGCACCGACCGAAACGGCCGCACAACCGGTAAAGCCCGTGGAAACGGCGGCATCGAGCCAACCCCACGCCCAATCTGAGCCCCCCATTCCGCCCGTGCCGGAAGAAGCCGGTCCGGCAGCGCTTCGTGAAGCCGCCGCCAAGGGCGACGCACGCGCGCTCTTTGAAGTCGGCAATCGTTACATGGAAGGTCGCGGCGTTGCCGCCGACTTTGCCAAGGCGGCCAAATGGTACGAGATTTCAGCGGGCCAGGGTTTTGCCCCGGCGCAATACCGTCTCGGCAACTTCAATGAGAAGGGCCTTGGTATGCCCCGCGATCTGGAGAAAGCCAAGACCTGGTATCAGCTCTCGGCGCAGCAGGGCAATGCGAGTGCGATGCACAATCTCGCCGTCCTTTTCGCAACCGGTGCCAATGGCAACCCGGACAATGCTTCAGCCGTGCGCTGGTTCACCGATGCAGCTGAACTCGGCGTCAAGGACAGCCAGTTCAATCTCGGCATTCTTGCTGCCAAGGGGCTGGGCATGCCGGTCAATCTGGAAGAAAGCTACAAGTGGTTCTCGCTCGCCGCCAATGCCGGCGACAAGGATGCCGCCGACAAGCGCGACCAGATCGCCAAGGCGTTGAAGCCCGAACAGCTCGAACGCGCCAAGGATATTGTGAAGCTGTGGAAGGCGAAGCCGCTCGATCAGGCGACCAATTCCATTGACGTGCCGGACGCATGGACGGAAAGCAAGCCGGTCACCACCGGCTCCGTTGACATGAAGAAGGCCGTTCGCAACATCCAGCTCATCCTTCAGAAAAACGGCTATGACGTCGGTTCACCGGATGGGCTGATGGGCGGCAAGACCCGCGCAGCGATTGCTGCCTTCCAGAAGGCGAACGGGCAGAAGCCCACGGGCGATGTCGACCAGAATCTGGTGCAGCTTCTTCTTGAGAAGAACAAGTAACTCGTTGGAGACATAAGAGTATTTGCAAGGGCAGCACGCTGCCCTTTTTACGTTCCGGCAGCAATCGTCTGAAAGAAGTGACAGGTTGATCCGACTCGTTGAGGCTTATTATCTAGGCCCTATCAACGAGGGGATAGACTATGCTCTTGCATGTAAACAACGACATGGAAAACGGTGTCATCGCGAAAATCCCTCTCGCGCTCGACAAGGATATAAAGAATTTCCAGGGGGACGCGATCGACTTTGAAATTTCCTCCGGCGACAAGCAACTGGTCCCTGCCGAGGACATTCATCCCTACAAATCCATTTTCAAGGTTTTCTCCGGCAGTTTTGAACTGAAGAACATCTTCATAGCCGTGTCGTTCAATGCCAATTTCACCACGCCCGACGGCAAGAAAACCTGCCTGACGCGCTCCAGCCCGATGGAAGACTGGAATGTGATGAACGGCAGCTATTATGCCGAAAGCATGAACTGCTTCGGCTTCAAATCCAGCAGTCGCTTTGCCGGAAATTTCAGTGTCAACCTGACCAATCCCTATCTTTACATCATAAAGAACGGCAGCCTGACCGACAGTAAAATGTCGGACAACATTTCAATCCGTGCGCAGTTTTATCCGTCGTCTGGCTATTCGGTCATCACGCCGAAAGAAGATATCAACATCGTCATCAGTAATCGCCAGAACGCAGCCGACTAATTGACTGCCCGTCAGCGCCACGACCGTTCAAGTTTATCCTATATATTCAGTAGGATTATGTCGGCTGAAGCTATTTCGATGCTCTTTGGCGCTATTTTTGTTGTTCTTAAACAACACCTCGCATTTTTCCTTCAATACATTCCTGCAAGGCAGTTTTATCGGCAATCGGCGTTTGACTTCGCGGCAGCGACAGAGCAAGACATTATCAGGAGTGGCAAGGCTGGAACTCACGAGCGAACTAAAGCCTAACTACTTGTTTTCATGCATTTCCGTGCGCAGAAGAGTTTCATAATGTTGCCGGAGATGTTTTGGTAAGCTGAGATATCTTGCGGAGAAACGCGACCGCAAGCAGCTGTATGTCATGCGTTCGTGAAAGCCGGGTTGGGAATTGGGTATTTATCTTCCCATTGCGGAATTATCGGTCAACATGCTGGTTCTTCTCGGCATGGGCGCCGCTGTGGGATTTCTATCCGGATTGTTCGGCGTCGGCGGTGGTTTTCTCATCACGCCACTACTGATATTTTATAACATCCCGCCTGCAATCGCGGTCGCGACAGGCGCCAATCAGGTCATCGCCTCGTCGGTTTCCGGCGCGCTTGCGCATTTCAAACGTCGAACACTCGATATCAAGCTGGGCCTGTTTCTCGTGGCGGGCGGCATATTGGGCTCCCTCGTCGGTATATTTGTATTCTCCTGGCTGCGCGATCTCGGCCAGCTGGACCTGATCGTCTCCATTCTCTACGTCTTCTTTCTCGGCACGGTCGGCGGACTGATGCTGGTGGAAAGCCTGCGTGCGCTTCGCCGGGTGAAGAAGGGTCAAGGCGGTGCGGTGCGGCGCTCCGGCCAGCACACGTGGATACACCGCTTGCCCTTCAAGATGCGGTTTCGGGCGTCCACAATCTATGTCAGCATCATTCCGGTACTGGGCATTGGCTTCTTCATCGGCCTTCTTTCCTCGGTCATGGGTGTCGGCGGCGGCTTCATCATGGTGCCGGCGCTCATCTATCTGCTGCATGTTCCGACCAATGTGGTAGTCGGAACCTCGCTTTTTCAGATCACCTTCGTCACGGCGGTCACGACCGTCCTGCAAGCGACGACCAACCAGTCCATCGACATCGTGCTTGCCTTCCTGTTGATGGTTGGCGGCGTGATCGGCGCGCAATATGGCGCGCGCGCCGGACAGAAGCTGCGCGGCGAACAGTTGCGTCTCCTGCTGGCGCTTCTGGTGCTGGCAGTTGGCCTGCGCCTTGCCTTCGGCCTGTTCGTGCGGCCGGACAATCTGTTCTCCATCTCGATTGCGGATATCTGACATGCGGAGCCTTACGCTTTTCTCCGCATTGTTCCTGCTCCTGACGGCAGGAAGTGCGCTGGCGCAGGTCGATTCCAGCGGCAGTGGCAATACGGTTCCGCAGTTGCAGAACCCGGCGGATGAAACCATCGAAATCGGCCTTTCAACCGAAACCATCGCCATCACATCGAATTTCGGCGGCACCGATCTCACCATATTCGGCGCGCTCGACAATGCCGATCCGTCCATTCAGCGGCAGGGCCGTTACGATATCGTCGTGGTTCTGCAAGGCCCGTCCCGCGATCTGGTGGTGCGCAAGAAGGACCGTTATCTCGGCGTGTGGGTAAATGCGGTTTCGGAAACCTTCATGGGCGTGCCGCTCTCCTATTCGCTGGCTTCCACCCGCAACCTGCAGGACATTACGGACGAGAAAACCTATCGCCAGCTTTCGGTGGGGGTGCGTAATTTCTATCTCGTGCCGGAAGATCCCGCCAGCCTGTCGGGCAATATTCCGAGATTCGGCAATGAACTGCGCGAAATGAAAATCCGGCAAGGTCTCTATACGCAGCGCGTCGGTGGCGTGGAGTTCATTTCACGCACATTGTTCCGCGCCACGCTGAACCTGCCCGCCAATGTCCCCGTCGGCCGTCACAAGGCCCGAGCGCTTCTGTTTCGCAACGGCGTTTTCCTGCGGGAAGCCAATGCCAGCCTGGAAATCGTCAAGGCCGGTTTCGAACAGAGCATCTACAACGCCGCCCACCAGAACAGCTTTCTCTACGGTCTGTTTGCCGTTTTCCTCGCCGTCTTCACCGGCTGGTTCGGACGCATTCTGTTCCGTCGGGATTAACCCCAGTAAAGGGCGCCGCGCGCAATTGGATAAACCTTGCCCTGCCCCAGCATATAGGCTCGCAGGGTCTCGTCGGCGAACAGCCCACGGAATGCGCGATCCAGAATATTGAGCGCGCCCGTATAGGCCCCGAAAGCCGGCATGATGAGCCTTTCGCCATCGCTCACAAAGCAGGGGCGCCTCACCGACCGGCCGCGCCTGACGATGCGGGCGGCGGGATGAAGGTGGCCTGCAATCTCGCCCTGTCCCGCCTTGCGTGACGGCTCGTGCCGGAAAGTGAGCGGCCCGGCTGCCAGTTCCTCCACGCAATCGCCCGGCAGATCGACCGGGCGATCCGGATCGTGATTGCCCGTGATCCAGAACCAGTCGCGATGCTCCATCAGCGACTTCAGCCGGATGGCATAAAGCGACGGCAGGCGTTCGCTGGCCTTGGCATCGTGAAAACTGTCGCCGAGGCTGATGACGGTTCGCGGCTGATAGCGCGCGATTGCAAGCGCCAGCGTGTCGAGCGTTGCTGCCGTATCGTAGGGCGGGATAAGCTGGCCGCGCCGGGCAAAGGACGATCCTTTTTCCAGATGCAGGTCGGAAACGATGAGTATATGCAGGTCGGGCAGGAACAGCGCGCCGGATGGATCGCATAGAGCCGCGACGCCGCGCACCTCAGCATAGGCCAGATTGTAGGCCTCTCCATTTCCCCACACCGCAGTCTTCATTGCATTGCTTCCCTGATCAGATCGTCCGCAGCTTCTTCAAGCAGCATTTCATCGCCCTCGCCTGCCACGCGCTCGCGTCCGATTTCGAGCATCACCGGCAGCGCCAATGGCGAAATCCTGTCGAGCGGCTTGTGCAGCAGATGGCCTTTCACGCGCGCCAGCATGTCGCCGAGGCGCTTGATATCCAGAAGTCCGGTCGCCGCATCCGCACGCGTCGCCTGCAACAGAATGTGGTCCGGTTCGTGGGTCCTGAGCACGTCATAGATCAGGTCGGTGGAAACCGTAACCTGACGGCCTGTCTTCTCCTGCCCCGGATGGCGACGCTCGATAAGCCCCGAAATCACGGCGCAATTGCGGAAAGTGCGTTTCAGGAGATAGCTTTCATCGAGCCAGGCTTCGAGATCGTCGCCCAGCATGTCCTCGTCGAACAGCCGGGTGAGGCTGAGTTTCCGCGTGCCAATCATCGCACCCATATCCTTGAGGCCCCATAGCCCCAGCGAATAATCGGTCGCGACAAAGCCGAGCGGATGCGCGCCCATGCGTTCCAGACGGCGGGTCAGCAACATGCCGAGCGTCTGGTGCGCAAGCCTGCCCTCAAACGGATAGGCAACCATGTAGAAGCGATTGCCGCGCGGAAAGGTTTCGATCAACAGCTCATCCGTTGCTGGCAGCACGGATTTCCATTGCTGCACTTCTAGCCATTCCCGCACCTGTTCCGGCAAAAACTGCCACCGTGTGCGATCGGCAAGCATGGCGCGCACCTGCGCGGCGAGATAGGTGGAAAGCGGAAACTTGCCGCCTGCATAGACGGGAATTTTCGCGTCCTGCCCCGCAGCATTGGAGGCGATGCATTCGTTTTCGCGGATGCCTTCGAAACGCAGCACCTTGCCCGCGAAAAGGAAAGTGTCGCCCTGCGTCAGCGTTTCCAGGAAATATTCCTCGATGCGGCCAAGGACCCGTCCGCCCCTGGCATTTCCGCCCTTTCCGCCGCGTGTAAGCCGCACATTCAATTCCGGCGCTTCGACGATCGTGCCAATGTTGAGCCTATATTGCTGCGCGATGCGCGGATTGGACACCCGCCATGTGCCGTCCACCGTCTTGCGGATTTTCGCAAATCGCTCATAGGTCTTGAGCGCATAGCCGCCCGTCGCCACGAATTCCAGAATGCGGTCGAACGTGTCCCGCGGAAGGGTCGAATAAGGTGCAGCACTTAGCACCTCACGATAAAGCTGATCGGCATTGAAAGGTTCGGCACAGGCCATGCCGAGGACGTGCTGCGCCAGCACGTCCAGCGCGCCGTTGATCAAGGGCGGCGTGTCCTGCGCGCCCAGATAATTGGCATCGAGTGCGGCCCGGCACTCCATCACCTCGAAGCGGTTGGCGGGCACGAGAATGGCCCGGCTTGGCTCATCCATCCGATGGTTGGCGCGGCCGATACGCTGCGCAAGACGGCTTGCGCCCTTCGGTGCGCCAACATGGATGACCAGATCGACATCGCCCCAGTCGATCCCGAGATCGAGCGTCGAGGTCGCAACCACAGCCCGCAATGTGTTGGCGGCCATGGCCTGCTCGACCTTGCGGCGCTGGCTCGCATCGAGTGAACCGTGATGCAGCGCAATCGGCAGCGTGTCCTCATTGATCCGCCAGAGCTCCTGAAATAGCATCTCTGCCTGGCTGCGCGTATTGACGAACAAAAGCGTCGTGCGGTGCTGGCGGATCGCCTCGTAAATATCGGGTATCGCGTAGCGCGAGGAATGCCCCGCCCATGGCACACGCTCCTCGGAATCGAGAATGGTGATCTCGGGCTTGGCGCCGCCATCGACCGTCACAAGGCCAGCCATGGAGCCGGTGCCATCCTGCTCCACCAGCCAGCGGCGCAACTCATCGGGCTCGGCCACCGTGGCGGAAAGGCCGATGGTCCGCAATTGCGGTTGCTGGCGGCGCAGCCGCGCCAGCCCCAGCGCCAGAAGATGCCCGCGCTTGGAAATGACCAGCGAGTGCAACTCGTCCAGCACCACATAGCGCAGCCCCTTGAAGAACTGTTCCGCACCCTTGGATGCGATCAACAGCGCAAGCTGCTCCGGCGTCGTCAGCAGAATATCCGGGGGAGCCAGCTTCTGGCGCTGGCGCTTGTGCGCTGGCGTGTCGCCGGTGCGCGTCTCGATGGTGATGTCGAGGCCCATTTCCTCGACGGGCGCCGTGAGATTGCGATGAATATCGACCGCAAGCGCCTTTAGCGGCGAGATATAAAGCGTATGCACGCCGCGCTTCGCCATACCCGGTTTTTTTCGGCCATTTCGTTCCAAGTCCACCAGCGCAGGCAGAAAGCCAGCCAGCGTCTTGCCCGCTCCGGTCGGGGCGATCAGAAGCGTGGACTGCCCCTGTTCGGCACGCGCCAAAAGCTCCAGCTGATGCGCGCGCGGCGACCAGCCCTTGGCCGCAAACCATTCGAGAAAACGGTCCGGCAAGGGGAAAGCGGCAGATGCGGCGGCGGGTTTCAGGTTCAGTGTCACACCGCCAATCTAATCGCAGCAAGGCAAGCCGCCAAGATGTTTGTTCACTTTTGTTCTCATTTTGTCAGCAGCAAAGGGTTCCCTCCCTTTTCGCCGCAAACTTCGTGACCTATCTTGAAGCCATGCGCTTCAATCAGCTTCTTCGCTCCTCTCCCAAAGGCCTTTATTGCCCGCCCGGCGATTTCTACATCGATCCGGTGCGCCCGGTGGAACGCGCGCTCATCACCCATGGGCACTCCGATCACGCACGCTCGGGCCACTCGCATGTGCTGGCAACCCCCGAAACCCTCGACATCATGGCGCTGCGCTACGGCGCAAACTTCGCGGAAGCGACGCAACCGATAAGCCTCGGCGAGAGCCTGACGATCAACGGCGTCCGGATAAGTTTTCATGGTGCGGGCCATGTGCTTGGCTCGGCTCAGATCGCGGTGGAAATGGACGGCATCCGCATCGTCGCTTCCGGCGATTACAAGCGCGCAGCCGATCCAACTTGCGCGCCTTTCGAACCTGTCGCCTGCGATGTCTTCATCACCGAAGCAACCTTTGCCCTGCCGGTATTTCGTCATCCGGATGCATCCCACGAGATCGCGACGCTTCTCAAATCAATTCGGCAATTTCCCGAGCGTGCGCATCTTGTCGGGGCTTATTCGCTGGGAAAAGCACAGCGGGTCATCAAACTCATCCGCAATGCCGGCTATGCCGAGCCGATCTACATTCACGGTGCGCTGGAAAAGATATGTGAATATTACCAGTCGCAAGGTATCGATCTCGGGCCTCTCGAACCGGCGAAACTGGAACGCAATGAGGCACAGCCGGATTTTGCAGGAAAGATCATCGTCGGCCCGCCATCGGCGTTTTCCGACCGCTGGGCGCGGCGGTTTCCCGATCCCGTTCCAGCCTTCGCCTCCGGCTGGATGCGCATTCGCCAGCGCGCCAGGCAGCAAGGCGTGGAACTGCCGCTGATCATTTCCGACCATTGCGACTGGGATGAGCTGACGGCAACCATAACGGAAATCGCTCCCGCCGAAGTGTGGGTCACACATGGGCGGGAAGAAGCCCTTGTTCGCTGGTGCGAGTTGCAGAACATAGCGGCAAAGCCGCTGCACCTCATCGGCTATGAGGATGAGGGCGACTGATGCGCGCTTTCGCCGAACTTCTCGACCGGCTGGTTCTGACGCCGCAGCGCAACGGCAAGCTGCGATTGCTCATCGACTATTTCCGCACCGCGCCGGATCCTGATCGCGGGGTGGCGCTGGCCGCGATCACCCGCGATCTTGAACTGCAAAGCGTAAAACCGGCCATGTTGCGGGCGCTCATCGCCGAGCGGACAGACCCGACATTATTTGCCTATTCCTACGACTATGTCGGTGACCTTGCCGAAACGATTTCGCTGATCTGGCCCGGCCCCAGCGAAACGGCTCCCGGGGCAGATCTTCCGCTTGGTATCGTAGTGCACGAATTACAGAATGCGTCGCGCCGCGAAGGTCCGATGCTCGTAGCCGGGTGGCTTGACATACTTGGCATTTCTGAACGTTATGCGCTGTTGAAGCTTGTCACCGGCGGCTTGCGCGTCGGTGTTTCCGCCCGTCTCGCCAAACAGGCGCTGGCGGATTTCGGTGGCGTCGACATCGTGGAAATAGAAGAACTCTGGCACGGCCAGTCACCGCCCTATGAAGCGCTTTTCGCCTGGCTGGAAGGTCGCGGTGAAAAACCGGCAGCCACCGCAGCCGCGCCGTTTCGCCCAGTCATGCTGGCGACGGCCCTTGATGAAGCGGAAATTCCCGCGCTCGACGCATCCGCCTTTACCGCCGAGTGGAAATGGGACGGCATTCGCGTTCAGGCCGTCGCCGAAAACGGTATACGCCGTCTCTATTCACGCACCGGGGACGATATTTCCGGCGCGTTTCCGGATATTCTGGAAGCCATGGATTTCGAAGGTGCAATCGACGGCGAGTTGCTCGTCGGCCATCACGGCGAAACCGGCATAGAAACCGCTACCTTTTCCGACCTCCAGCAAAGGCTGAACCGCAAGACCGTAAGCGCAAAGCAGCTACGCGACTATCCGGCTTTCGTGCGGGCCTATGACCTGTTGCAGGAAGGCAACCAGCAGACCGGTGCCGATTTGCGCGCCCTGCCCTTTCTGGAGCGCCGCGCGCGCCTGCAAAGCTTTGTCAGCAGGCTCGATCCGCGCCGCTTCGATCTCTCGCCCGTTCTGCCATTTTCCGACTTTGAGGAACTGGCGCGGTTTCGCGCCAGTCCGCCACATCCGGTCATCGAAGGCGTCATGCTGAAACGCCACGACAGTACCTATCTTCCGGGCCGTCCCAAGGGACCGTGGTTCAAATGGAAACGCGATCCCTTCACCGTCGATGCGGTGATCGTCTATGCCCAGCGCGGGCACGGCAAACGGTCGAGCTATTATTCCGATTTTACGTTCGCCGTCTGGACGGGACCGGAGGATGAACCCGTGCTGGTGCCGGTCGGCAAGGCCTATTTCGGCTTTACGGACGAGGAACTGAAATTGCTGGACAAGTTTGTGCGCGAAAATACCACAGAACGTTTCGGGCCGGTGCGATCCGTGCGCGCCGAACCTGATCATGGGCTGGTCGTGGAAGTCGCCTTTGAAGGTCTCAACCGTTCCACGCGCCACAAATCGGGCGTCGCCATGCGCTTTCCGCGGTTCTCGCGGCTTCGCTGGGACAAGCCGCCCCGCGAAGCGGACCGGCTTGAAACACTGGAAAAACTGCTGACCTGATTATTCGGCCGCCGTGGAAACGCGGATTTCGTAGATGTTGACCGGCTTGCCGGAACCGCTGAGGTCCGAATTGACCGTGATCGTGCCTGCACGGCCTGCCTTCTTGCCCGATGGCATATCCATGTCGAAAAGGAAATCGCTCGCGGAATCGCGCACGTCATAGCGCCTGCGTCCGCAATCGCCGAGACCGCCGAAATCGCAGTTGACCGACATCTGGGTCATCTTGCCATCATCAGCACGCGCCACGATATCGAAGGTCGCCGTCTTTCCCGCGAGTTGATCCAAAATGCCTTCACCCACATCGAATGTGACCGTATCTTCAGCACCGGCGGATTGGATACGGGCAAAACTGCGCGTGCCCTCCTGCCTGATTTCAGCCGTGGCGCGCCCCTTGACGGCCATGCGTGTGGCCTCAGAGGGCTGGAAGATGGTTATCCATTTCAACCCGCCCGGCTCCTCGCCTTCTTTCAAAGGCGCAATATTGCCTTCGCCATGCAGCGGATTATTCGCCGGTCCGCGGCTCAGATCGATAAAGCTGTTATAAAGCGAATAGCCGATGAAAGCCGCTACGGCGAGCACAAGCGCCGGAATGCCGTAGCTGTAGAAAGGCGAATGGCGCTTCTTCTTCCGGCGATCCTTCCGCGAGACGCCGCCTTCATAGCCAAGGTCTGAATTGCTGCGCTTTTTCTGCCGCGAAGTCGAACGAATATCGCCGGTATCGAGCGCGGGCGACGTTTGCTCCACCCTGTCGCCCAAAACCGGGTCTTCCCTCAGCGGAGCATCGAGCGTCGGCTCGTGACGAGCGCTCTTATCTTCGCCAGTCTTGAATTCCTGTTCGATGCCGGAGATTGCGTCCTTCAGCTTCTGGCGACGCTGTTCCTTTTGCGCGTCGCTGAGCGCGGTGTTCGTCGCGAGCGCGCGCTCATGCGCACCCCAGGCCGATTCATAGATTCGCTGGCGGGTCGCCGGATTATATGCGTCAGCCTTGGCAAATGCATTCCTGATCGCGCGCTCGATACTTTCCAAAGGCTGCTCTTCCCTTGTTCGTTTTTCCCGCCGTTTCATCACGCCCTCAACAGGAGCTGGCGGTTCCCGATGCAGACGATTTCATAAGCCTCAGCGAAATTAACGTCTGAATCAAGGCATTTACCTGTTCATCACCCGCTTTGACTAGCCGATAAGCTTAACAGAGACACCAAATATTAACTCTGAATGCGGTTTTCCCCCATCCGTATAGTTCTGTAATACCAAACTGCACCCATTGCAGGTGCGCGAAACATCCTGAACTATAGCGGCGATTCCTTTTTGAAGGTGGCGCCATAAAGAGGGAATCCCATATCGACCCGGTTCGGCATGTTCTATTGCAATGTCCGAGAGATGACTGACGACGACAGACCGGTTCGCGCGCTTTTGATATTGCCGTTGGGCATGGAGATGCTAGAACCATTACGTTTACGGAAACGTCAATCATGGAGGACGATTGAAGATGGCCTTGCCGGATATTCTGAAAAGCAGATTGCGCATCCCGGTGGTGGGCGCCCCCCTATTCATCATTTCGCATCCGGCTCTGGTTATGGCGCAGTGCAAGGCAGGCGTCGTCGGTTCGTTTCCCGCGCTCAATGCCCGTCCTGAAGCGCAGCTCGACGAGTGGCTGGCGGAGATCACCGAAGGGCTTGCCGCTTACGACAAGGCCAATCCGGACCAGCCATCGGCACCTTTTGCCGTCAATCAGATCGTGCACCGTTCCAACAAGCGCCTTGAGCACGATCTCGGCCTTTGCGTGAAGTACAAGGTGCCGATCGTCATCTCCTCGCTCGGTGCCGTGCCGGAGGTGAATGCGGCAATCCATTCCTATGGCGGCATCGTCCTTCATGACGTCATCAACAACCGTCACGCCAATTCGGCGATCCGCAAGGGTGCGGATGGCCTCATCGCGGTGGCGGCCGGTGCAGGCGGCCATGCCGGTTCGCTGTCGCCCTTCGCGCTCGTGCAGGAAATCCGCTCCTGGTTCGACGGCCCCCTGCTCCTTTCAGGCGCCATCGCCAATGGCGGCTCGATCCTGGCCGCGCAGGCCATGGGCGCCGATCTCGCCTATATCGGCTCGCCCTTCATTGCCACGACGGAGGCGCGTGCAACGGATGCATATAAGCAGATGATCGTCGATTCGACTTCATCCGACATCGTCTATTCAAACTACTTCACCGGCATTGCGGGCAACTACCTGAAGCCGTCCATCGCCAATTCGGGCATGGACCCCGACAATCTTCCGGAAGCCGATCCTTCCAAGATGGATTTCGAGACGGCGCAACACGAAGGCGCCAAGGCC
This sequence comes from Hyphomicrobiales bacterium, assembly GCA_900470195.1. Taxonomy (GTDB): domain Bacteria; phylum Pseudomonadota; class Alphaproteobacteria; order Rhizobiales; family Rhizobiaceae; genus Brucella. The sequence continues at coordinate 440,989 of UEIJ01000023.1, forward strand.
TGGAAAGATATCTGGGGCTGCGGCCAGGGTATCGGTGCGATCCATGAAGTTGCGCCTGCCGGAAAACTGATCGATCGCCTTGAGCGCGAATATAAGGAAGCTCGCCAGCGTCTCTGCGCGGGTATATGATTCCCGGATTATGTCGGTACCGCGCCGGCGAGACGCCTGGCGCGGGACCCTCACCGTCCACATTCACAATGCAATGCCGTTTGCATCCTCCAGAATGGTCGTGTTTCCACATTGCCGGACGCCTGTGATGTCCGTGCGGTAAAAGCTTTTGAACAAACGTAGAGATTGTTTGATTTGGGCCTTGCTTTCCTTCCTGCTTTTGGTTATCAGCGCACCGTCCAGCCGGAAACGGTTGGCTTCCTTCGGGAAATTGGAACGCAACGTTCCGGGCCGCTTTAGCTCAGTTGGTAGAGCACATCATTCGTAATGATGGGGTCAGGTGTTCGAGTCACCTAAGCGGCACCATAAAATCAATGACTTAGCACCTGATGCACAGTCCGGCAAAAATCCTACTCACCACATACTCACAAGTGAGTAAGATTGCTATTTTTGAAACCAGCCCCAGATTTTAAGCGTGTTTTCGTACAATGATGCGATGCCGACAATGATTGCCAGAACGGTTATCGCGAGCCACTTCACGACATGGCCCATGGTGCGGACGGTCGCATAAAACTTGATGGCATCTTCCAGATTGTCGATATCGTCTTCGTCCAGCTTCGAAAGAAAATCCTTCGTTCGCTCTGGAAGTTCGACCATGCGGTTAACTGTTGGTGCTTCGTTGTCCATTGGCGTCATGCCTTCCACCCGCATAGCTTTGCGCCCTTTTCATTGTGAGAAAGCATCGCTGAAACCTCCCGGTCAGTCATAGCAGCCAGAGCGGCAAGCGAAGGGCGCATAGGGGACGAAACCAAACAGAATGAGCCTTGCGGGCTGGCGCAGGCCGAAAGGGCGCAGAATGCCGCCAGTGCAATTACCTTGACCATTTCGACAGCCTTTCACGGTTTGTATCGGCGTCCCGGCCCGCAATGGCCGCGTCAATCTCGTCGGCAACGGAGCGAGCGGCAGAGCTTTCATCCTTCTGCCGGGTCTTTTCAGCACCTTTGCCATCTGCCCGGCCCTTCAGGTACAGGCCGAGCGCGCCAGCGATGGCAAGACCGATATAGGCCACCCATCCATTCGAAGCGGCGATAAGGCCAATGATTGCTTCAAGCATGGTCTGCCTCTCCTACCTTGTATCGCAGAAGGCGTGCCTTTTTGTTGATCTGGTGGCGGTCGTACAGCCACCAGACAAACACGATGCCATTCACGATGACGCCTATCAGGGCATCGGCTGCGCCGTCATCCAGCCAGCCGCGCGCAATCAACATGCCGCCGACAACCTGAAGGATTTGGCGGATGATTGGGATGAGAAGGGCGATATCCATCACTTGCCCCCACCGAACAATGCAGCGATGGCCGCGAAGACGGATGCCCAAAAGCCAGTTGACGATTGTGGCACCGGCGCGCCTACCGGAATTGAAGTCACGCCGCTTGGCGCTGCCTTCACTCGATCAAGCACCGCCTCGACCTTTTCCGGCGAAACCAGAGACTTATTGAGGGCGTCGCCAGCGTAAAAGCTCTGGCCGCGCTTCAGGTCGCGGTGCGCGCCCTTGACTGCGGTCAGAACCGGAAGGGAAGCCCATTCCTGCGCCAGACGCTTGCCAAATTCTGCGCGGCTGATCTTGCCTGACATATAGTCCTCATAGCCGCGCCGCTTCAGCAGGTGGAATGCAAGCCGATCCTGCAAGTTGGCATCGAATACCTGTGTTCCTCGCAAACCAAGCTCGCGTGACAAATCTTGCAATGTGGCGCGCATGAACTGGTATCGGCCTGATGCCGACGATTTGAAACGCTTGGTGAAAGACGCCTGCGCGTCGATAAGCTCGCCAATGGTCATTTTGGTGATCGGAGTAGGCAACTTGTTCTGATTATTGCCATAGATCACGTCATAACCGCGCGGGGCTTCGATATCGCCAATGAAATCGAGAAGAATTGCGGCTCCTGCCGGGACTGTCTTGTCCATAAACTTGCCTTCCGCCAAATGAAAAAGCCGCCCCGAAGGACGGCATTTGCGAGGCGAAAGACTGAGGGACTTGCCTTAAACCTGAGCGAATTGAAGCCAAACAGCGTCTACTTGGTCATCAGTCAATCCAAGGATCGGAATAAGCTGGACAATGAGTGGATGTAGGCGGCGGAACTCACTGGCATATTGCCACTCAATTTCTGCTTGCTCTCTATCTGGACTTGGCAGCGCAGAAATAGCAGCAGGAACCGCATCCAGCTTGCCGAGCGAAAGAAGGCCAAGCCGAAGTTGCCGAGCCGTCAGGTTTGGCATTGCGGCACGCTTTTCGTCCGGCGTCGGTTCTGGAATGGTGATGGCCACCCACTCGCCATCTTTCCATTCATGCGGGCCGTCTGGCTTCAGCGGCACAATAACAGCGTCGGAAAGAGTAGCTACGGTATGCTCGGCCTCATCAAGGAGCCTAAACTTCAACACCCCATCTTCAGACGAAATAAGTTCCGCGCCGTCAGGGGCCGTTGCTTCGAAATAGCCAGCAGACTGGCTGAAAAGCCCGATTTCCATTTTAGAACCTCTGAAGTTTCAAGCTATATGATGACCCGGAAACAGACTGGAACCGAAAGAACCACGCTGGAGGGATCATGATGGAGAAGTTTGCTGAAGCGCCGCTCGATGCCGAAGCTCCTGCAATCTGCTCGAAAGCAGATCCATTTGCGCTGATTTCTGCGATTGCTTGACCACCTGCTATAATAGACCCGGTTATCATCACCGGTTTGCCAGTCGCATTCTGCCAAACGTATCCAGTGTTGACGATTGTCGTGCTGAAATAGCCAGCGGCCTGAAAAGGAACCCATGCCTGCGCGACCGCCTGAATACGGCTTTCAATTTGCGCCCCGGTAAACACCTTGTAGGATGCATTTGAACCGGAAATATCCGCTGGAAGACCTTCGAAGAGGTTCCCTTTGTTCCAAGCAATGGCACCGTTCATTTTAAAGGCGTTGTAGCCACCGCCTTCAATCGAGAAGGAATTCCATACCGCACCGGCAAACGTATAGGTCTCAATCTTCGCAAAGTTGGTCGTGGTGTCGACGTAAAAAATTGCGGCTGCACTGCCAGCGGCGTTCGCCAGTCGATATTGAGGAACACCGTCAGCCTTAATAGTAAGCTGAGTTTTGAACTCGTTGATACCGGTGAAAATGTTGTTCCCTGCGAGCGCGGCTTTCAGTGCGCCAAGATCATCAACGTACTTTTTGGTTGCTGGATGAAGATTATCTGTCGGCGCGCCGGAAAGAACTAACGGGCCGGTCATTGTTCCGCCAGCAAGTTTCAGATAGTCGTTGATGCCAGCATAGAGCGTATCGAAGTAGGTTTTCAGCGTACTCTTGATCTTGCTCCACAACACCCGCTTTGGCTTGTTGGTATCGGCGCTGTCTGAGATTGCAAAGCCGTCAGCATCGACCGGCGTTTCCTTCTCAGGAGCGCCAGTTATCGTTGACGTGATTTTTTCGTCAACTTCAGTGGTGCTGTAAACATCGAGATTGTTGCGCGCCTGCGTGGCACTTGCCCCGCCCGTTCCGCCCGTCGCCACAGATCGCGGCTGATTAAGATCAAACGCAATATCTTCAAGCGGCGTGTTGTGCTGCTGCGCTTCGATGGTTTCGCCAGTCACCGCCTCGTAGACTGGCGGCAGCGAATAAACGCCTTGTCCGTTGCGGGGCATTGGCTTCCTTCCAGATTAAATATCTGGTTGGATTGTTGGAAAATAACCGCGAAAGAGAGAGGCACTTGCGCTTTCGGGGCTTTATTTTCCCCTTATGTTCTGGCAGGATTCATTTGACTATGGGGGATTTCATGAAGCTTACCATTGCTATTTGTCTTTGCGTTCTTTCGCTCGCAGCCTGTCAAACAAAGCCCATCGAACAAATGAGCTATACTGAAGTCAAGGTGCTCGCCGGAGAAATTCAGAAGCGTTGCTATGCTCAAGGCGTAAAGCCTAACACTCGCGAGTATGATATATGTATTCGTCAAGAGATTGGACGGGAACAGTCAACCCGCGTTGCAAACAGGCAGCGCCAGATTGCATTTGGTGAAGCAATGAGCGAAGCTGGTGCAAACATGCAGCGTAACGCTGCGATGAATAGGCCCGTAAACTGCACGTCATCGCGTGGTTATGGCACAACAATCAACACGACTTGTTATTGATGAATGATATAGACCACGACCCTTATGAGCCAAAGATTGACCGCCGCCCCTTCCCATGGTGGGCAGCTTGGCTTGTCGTCGGTTTGATCTGGACCGGTTACCTCGCCTATCATAAGCTTGATCTATGGTCGCTCGCTGTTGGTGGGTTAACAGTGGGCATGTTGGCATCGTGGGCAATAGACAAGACTGGAAACCGCGTCCCAGATAGCTGGAAGACCAGACGCTAATTCAGCGCCCGGTTTCCTCCTGCGGCCACACCCAAATTCATTATAGTGTTGATAAGGGCGCGTCGGTTCGCATCACTGACCCCCTTGAGGGTGGCACGGTTCAACGCTTCAGCGGCACGCTGCGGGTTAGTTTCCATAATGATCTTGGCCACACGCTCGACCACGGCAGGAGGCGTGCCTTTCGCTTCGGTCAAAACTTTTGTTGCAGCGGCCACCATGGCGTCCTTTATACTGCCGCGCATCAGGCCTGCCATGATCGAAGGATCAAACTTCGCCATGTCGGCCATATCTGCGAGATTATCGGCAGTCTTCGAACCGCCCATGGCCTCGTTTGCGGTTGTGAACATTTTCTGTTCCCGCGCGATCCTGCGGCCCATCTGCTGCGCTCGATCAGGCATAGCGAAAGCAGGGAATTCTTGCCCGGTCTTTTCCGAAATCAGCATGCGGGCCTTGTTCGTAGTGGGTGCTGAAGACGCGCTTTCAATACGAGCAATCCAAGGGTCAGCATAACCGGAACGAAAAGCCGCCTGCTCGCCAGCAGACAGATCATTGAAAACGCCGATATTATCTGCGGCACGTGCCCGACTGGATGCAGCCTGCGAACCTGTATCTATTGCGTCAATAACCTTGCTCTGACTTTTGAAAGTATCGTTTGCAGCACGATATGCTGGCGAAGCGCTTTCCAATGCGGCATCAAGCTGAGAATTCAACTGACCGAGAACGCGGGCACGGTTTCCCTGCCCTGCGCGCTTCGCGGCCTCGACAGCATCACTAACGTCCTTTTTGAGCGTCAGTACCCGGTTGAAGTCTGACAAAATAGATTTGTCATCAGTCATCCGAGCGCGAAAACCCGTCAGAGCGCGCTCAATGCTATCACCTGCAATATCGTCGGCCGGCGAAACAATCTGCTGTACGCCGGGACGAATAGTATCATCGATATGCTGGATGGCAGACGACAGGTCAACCGAGCCTGCGCTGTTCCGGGCTGCTGCATAGTTTGTATCTGCCAAGGCGTCACGTGCTGCGGTAAGACTGGTTGCGCGCTGCGCGGCGGTATCGGTCGCCCCGAAACCCTCAGCCACGGTATTAGCAAGCCTGTCACCCTGTCCAGTCTGTCGGCGCACGAGCGCTTCAATAACTTCCTGCCGGGCATCGTTCGGGGTTCGCGCGACTGTGGAAAGCAGGCGACGGCCATTTAAGCCCATGGCGTCCGCCACAGTGAACATATCCTGCCCGTCAGCAGCCGCGTTTTCCAGAGCGCGAGAAACCTTGTCAGGTGTTGTTCCAGCGCGCTGCAAAGCTGTATCAATAGCGGCGTCAGCATATTTCTGCGGCTGAAGACGTGCAGCAATTGGCGCGATCAATGGCTTTGTTGCAGCGGAAATTCCTGCAATAGCATATGGAGCCGCCATACCAGTGACACCGCCAAGTGCCGCGCCTTTGGAGGCTTCAGCGAACCGCCCTTCACCCTCGCCGCTGCCAAAGCCATATGCGCCGCCCATCAGGGCACCGTCTATGGCCGACATGGCTGCAAGTCTGTTCAGGCCTGCGCCAGAGTTTGCCGCATTAGCTGCCAAGGATGCACCGTTTTTGGCAAGTGCGGCACCGCCAGCAAGAGCACCAGTTACCCGGCCGGCTGTTGACGCATATGGATTATAGTTGTCCCGCACTTTCTGTTCGATACGCTGGCGCTGAAGATTGCGGTCATAATCTCCGAAATCGCCACCCAGACCAGTAAGCGCGCCCATGCCAGCGGCAAATTCATCTGCCAAGCCAAAGGAAGCCACGTCAGCAACCCCACGCCCGAAGCTGTCAACACTATGACCGATAGCGCCGAGCGTGGAACGCTTGTTCTGCGATCCGTCACCCTGCGTCATTTGCGAAAGCTGATCGAGCGCGGCCCGATCCTCACTTACAGGCGGCGCAGGCGCGGCAGGCTGCTGCGTGGAAAGGTGCTGTTGCAGGAAGCCTATAGCGCCTTGCTCGTCTGGCCCTTCGATAGAGTACACCTTGCCGTCAGGAGCCTGAATTTTGTAAACTGGCATCACTCAACCCCTATGATGCGGAAGCCGCCATTGTTGGCCGGTGCTGGCGCTTGTGGCTGCTGGACAGGCGCGATCTGACCTGCTGCGCCACCGCCAGCCTGCTGCCGGGCGCGCTGAACGCCGGTCGAAACAATCTGTCGAAGCTCATTCAGTGCCTGACGATAATCAGCTGGTTTTTGAGCAGCATTCAGACGCGCAATGGCTTGTGTTGCCTTCTGGCCCTCAATCTCAGTGATCTGACCGCCGCCCTTGAGAGAATTAAACGCCTGCAAGAATGCCTGACCGCCGATCTGATCCATTTTCGATTGAACCCGCGCAGCTTCTGCCGAAACATTCGGCAACCGGCTACTGACCGGCCCCACCATGCTGTCAAGGTATGGGTCAGTATCCAGACTGTCGATCATGCCGAGGATGGCATTAGCGTTCGCCTCGACCACTGGCAGGTTTGCCGATGCTTCGCCCTGCGCCTTGCCTGATGCCCCTTCCGATGCTGCGCCTGCAACATCCTTGGGAATTTGCCCGACAGGCTGGCGCGTGATCGGATCGAGCAAGACAAAATGCGTTCCGGCATCAAGCTTGATCGGTTCTTTCGACAAAGTGACACCATCAGGCATCTGAGATTGAACAACCTTGCCGTTTTTCCCCAACTGCAACAGAACGGGGTTCCCGTCCTTGTCCAAGCCGTATTGCGGGTTAAGACCAAGGTCACCTGAAGGTGCGTTGGGGTTCGTCGGAAGGTCGCGAATTTCACCGGTGCGCTGATTAAACAGCCGGTTATCGTCCAGCTTCGACCAATCAGAAGTTTGACCGCCCCGCGCGATATCCTGCTGAAGTTTCTGCATCTGAAGTTGGCGCATCGGGTCGCCCTGCTCCATTTGCTTTTGCAACAACGCATTGACCATGGCGCGCTGATTGTCGTTCAGCCATGGGTTTTGCGCTGCCTGCATAAGCTTCTGCACCATAGCGCCGCGAGCGTCACCGCCCTGCTGGCCTGCAAATGGTTGACCAGTCGGCACAGGTGGGAAAGCGCCTGAGGCGTCGGCAACTTGCTGCGGTGCCTGACCCTGTGGCGCAAGCGCCCCACCAAGCATCATATCATTCTGCCGCAAGAGAGCATCGCGGATCGCCGCTTTCGGGTCCGCTTGCTGCTGAGGCTGGACAGATGCCATTTGCTGCGGCTGAGGCTGACCGCCCTGAAAAGGCATGCCAGCGCCTGCCGAAAGCTGCGGATTTCCTGTGAAGTCGTAGGGTGCGATAGCAGGCGCAGCCTGCTGATCATTGGCCATGGGCTGTAATGCCTGCCGTGGGTCAATCGCCGGGCCGTTAGGTGTCTCAGGCATTGTTTGTGCTGGGATCGGCGCAGCCGGTGACATTCCAATTGATGGGTCAAGGCTTGCAACCTGCGTTCCCTGTGGCTGTTGCGGGAGATCGATAGACCGCGCAATTGCGCCGACAGAACGCGAATAGTTGGGGTCTGTTGCATAACCAGAAGCGCCAAGCGCTTGTAACTGCGCATCCAAGCCCTGCGCTTCCCGCATTGGCCGATAGCGCTTATTGCTCGCAATGAAATCAGCATACCCGGCAACGCTATCCTGCGGGCTGGCAAAAGTGCGGAAGCTGTCGTTAATCTTCACGCGCTGACCATTGATGACTTCATGCGTGGTAAGGTTCTGCCCGCCGCCCTGACCGTGGCTTTTGATGCCAAAGAAGTTGTTGCCCGGCGCTGACTTACCCCATCCGGTTTCCTGCGCAGCCTGCGCAACGATAATGCGCGGATCGACACCGATACGCTGCCCATGCTCAATTGCTGCGGGCAAAAGCGTATCAATGAATTTTTGCTTATCGCCAGAAAGGTTGACTGTTTCAGTGCCAGCAAGCGGCGCTGCCGTGCCAGTCGCCGCCCCACTCGTAGGAGAAGCACCACCAGCAACAGCCGATGGATAAGCCGCACCGCCGCCGAAAAGAGAACTGAAGTCGATGCCACCAAAAGCCTGATCGGCGCTTTCGCGTCCGGCTTTCTCGCCAGAATTCGCGCGCCGGTTCATGACATTTGCAACTATGCCGTCACCAAGCGCGTTTAAACCCTCGCCTATCGTTCGCGGGGCACGTGATTGGCCGAGAAGCGCCATAGCAATTTCGCGCTTGCGCTTGATGCTTTCCGGGGTTTCGCCAGTGTCGCCGCCGAAGATGAACCCAACCATTATGCAGCCTCCACGGCTTTGCCGTAATCGACAATGCGAACATCACCGATGCGGCTCACTGCATCAGGGTTCACCTGCTCAACTTCCTGTGCAATCAGTCCGATATGGGTCATGCCGTCGCCCTTGTAGTTGTAGGCATAAACCGGAAGCCCGTTGTCCAGCACACCGACGCGGCGGATATTCTCTTTCGCGCGAGCATCAGACAGACCAATCAGCTTGCCGCCCAAGCCGAACAGACCGCCGAGAATGCCGCCTGCATTGGCCTGATTTTGCTGCCATGCACCAAGGCGGTTCTGATAATCCTGATTGATGATACCAGCCACGTCAGTGGTTGCGATCTGGCTATTAGCCGAATTGACGAAATTCGGATTTGTAACCTGAGCGCCAGAAAGAAGGGCCGAGATTTCATTGATCGGCTGATTGCGCTGTTGATACTGTTCCTGAAGCCACTGATTGCGCTGCGCGTTCTGCGCATTGAACATGGTCTGCTGATCGGCAAATGACTGACCGGCAAGAGCATTATTGCCCTGCGTGGCCTGAAACTGGTTATTCCACATTTGCTGATTGGCATTATTGCCGAATGTTGCCTGCTGGTTCGCAAGCTGCGCAAGGCGGGTCTGTTCCTGCCCACCGGCAAGAATGGCCTGCATGCGGGCATCGTTCGACGCCTGCGAGTTTTGGTTCATCGCCGTTTCAAAGGCCTTGGAACCCGGCATGATACCCTGATTTGCCAGCCTCTGTTCCAGCGCGGACCGATCTTGCTCAAGCTGTGGGTTAATGCGCGACATAAGCGCGTCTTCAACCTTCTGCCGGTCGGCGCTGAAATCATCGGTGTAACTGGTCTGAAGCTGCGGCCCGCCCGTAAACTGCTGATACTGCGGCAGGTTGAAATTTCCAGTATTGCCCGCTGCCGGTGCGCCATTCAGATTGAAGGGCTGGCCCAACAGATCATTAAGGCGCGAAGACTGAGAATTCGCAAGCTTGCCAAGGTTCAGGTTGGTAGCGTCTTCCTGATCCTTGATAGCCTGCTGCTGCGCCGAAAGCTGCTGCGTGGCTGTAAACTGCGGTATATCGTAGGTTTTCCCGGTGTACGGGTCGTAATACTGCCTATTGCCCGTCTGGGAATAGGTCAGCGATCCGTCAGGCGTGACCTGATTGATATTGTTCAGATACGAATTTGCAACCGCCGTTCCAATATTGGTGCCGGTCTGGGCTGCGCTCGTTTCCTTCGGATCAGGGGATTTTGGAGCCTTGCTCTTACCCACGGCATATTCTCCGGCCAGTTCATCACATGACCGAAGAATGAATTTTTCAGTGCGAAAGACTGAGGGACTTGCGATTGAAGCGGCTTGCCTTCCAATCGTCATCTGTCAGGGTGAAAATGAATTCGTTCTGGTCCCTGCCCCGAAGCCGGGGAATGAGGACTTCAGAAAATCCGTATGCACGCGCAATGCGGATCATAGGCGTATTGCGTTCCGAGACGCGCATAACGACCATCTGACAACCAGCATCGTCAAAGACATAATCGAACATGCGCTGTAAAACTGGCCTTGTCAGCCACCGGCGCGACAAAGATGCGGCAGACATTTCTATGACACCGGCGCGCGGCTCGTAATTGTGAAACACGACTGCACCAGCCAAACCGCCGTGATCTTCGCTCACTCCCATGGCAACGGCACTGTCACCAAAGCCAAGGCCTGAGCCGCCGATCTGCTTATCAACGAAAGCACACAGGTGAGCGCGCAAAAGCGGGTTACTGCTATCACCCCAGACAATATTCATATCACGCTGCCCGGCTCGTACAGCAGATGCACGGCAATCAATTCCAGTTCAGGCGGTGACACGCGGCCAGAAGTGACGACGACACCAGCAGAAAGCGCCTCGCCGTTTGCAGCAACAGACTGCCATTGGCTAAGATATTTCTTGCTCTCGGCCTGACCCCAGGTACTTTCACCCCAGATTGCGCCGCCCCAGACATTTCCGCTTGCATCGCCGTAGCTGATACCGGCATTCGGAATGTCAACCTGATAATCAGCGTTGGCAAACATGATAGGCTCGAACTTGTTATTCGAACGCATAACGCAACGGGCATGAACCGCGCTCTTGCTGGCCGGTGAACCCATGTTGTCAAAGCGAGGCAGAACCGCCGCTGCATACGGCAGGCCGCATTCAGAGCCGCCAGTTTCGCCCTGAATGACCTGCCCGTCACTCGTGCCAAAATATAGCTTGTCATCGAAGACAATAGCACAGCGGGCATCCCATCCAGTATAGCGACACCAAGCGCCGGTTTTGGCATTTGCCACCAGACTGAACTTTGTGCCGCCTGCGAATGAAGGCACCACGACAAGCAACAGGCTTTCGGTCGGCCAGACAATCGCGCTGAAGTCATATCCTGCAAAGGCGCGCGCAAATACAACATCGCGCCACAAGCTTTCAATAGGGAAGGTAATGGCGACGGATGCCAACCCGGCCCGATCCTTCTGCATGATCTGGGAAACACTGACAATGCCGTCATCGGTGATGATTGCAATATCACCGCCCGTTTTGAAGAAAGCATTCTTGCCGAGCGGTCGGCCAATCACATAAGTGCCCACCTTGGACCAAGTGTCGACAGTATCCGGGTTCGTCCCTTGGAATACCGCAACTTCACCCATATCCGTGACGAACACGCACATGTCATCCATGCCGCTGCCGCTATCGGTTGACCATGTTCCGCCGAATAGAAGCGCGCCGCCCTTGGTGAAGGTGCTGCCCATGGGCAATTCCTTGGCAGCGCCGCCATAAGAGAGCGTCGGCAGATACCATGCCGACATGGTGCCGCCTTCAACAAAGAAAAGCCTGTTCTGGTAAGCCCAGACGGCTGAGAGACGATAGGTTTGCACACCGGTTATGCCGGGCGTCGAAGTGTCAATGATATCGGTCCAAGCGGTGCCGTCATAGCGCTTCATAGGATCAGAGCCATTCACGGCAATGAGCGATGAACTACCGGCACTGTTCGAAAACATGACGCTGGACCATTTTCCGCTGGATAGACCAGACAGCACCGGGGAAAGCTCTGTCTCCGGGTCAGGCGGCGTTGTCACATCGAAAATGCCTGTTGGCGTTGCCGCAAACAGCTTCTTTGCCCCGCCAGTCTCATAGCTCATGAAAGTGCGAATATCTTCCGAACCTACATCGGCGCGCTTGGTGCTACCCCGGCGCATGCGAGCGCCTTGCGGCGTCGGAAACCAGTTATCCATGACCTCGGCACCCTCGCCCTGCGGCACGGCCAAACTGTCATTCTGGATCAGGCCGCGACGTGGTGCGGGGAAAATCTTGGTTTGCGACACCTGCACGTCACTGGTAGGCGCCGAGCCGATACGGCTGAAAAGCATGGCCTATCCTCACGATGGCGGGATGAAATCAGGAACCGGAATATCAAATGGGCTGCGCATTGAGGGCGGTTCGCCAAAGCTGATAGAGCGAATGCCGCGCGCGTCATTGATCAGGCGGGACAAGCGGCCCTCATATTCATTGAGCCGGTCGGCATATGGCATGCCCTTTGCGCGCCGAAAGCGCCAGACCACACCAAGGCGCACCAGATCGGCAGGAAACAGGCATTCCGCTTCCTCGACAAGCCAATCACTATTGTAGACGCCAGCCGCTACGTTCCAGTTTTTCGAGACGTAAGAGACAATGACCCGCTGATTTGCTTCAAGCGGGCGATAAAAGCCGATCTTATAAGCCCCATCACTGCCCTGAATACGATAATAGCGATTGCCACCGGCAGAGCCTAACTGCTTCAGATGCGACCATGCACCATTGCTGGTGATGGGTATGCAGGCTCGGCGTGTCGTGGTCGGCTCATATACGGCCAGTTCATCACGTGTAACACGCAGGAAGTCAGGCGGCAGATTGTAATCTTCGGCTCCAGTGCCGATGACAGGCAAGTCAATGGTAACCGGGTTCGGCCAGTCCAGACGCTGAAGTAATTCCTCAACCGTGTCGCTGAGATAATCCTTCATGTCCATGTATGACAGATCGGTGGCCGGAACCCATGCGCCCGGTGCTTTCAATTTGCACTCACGCGCGGCCCGGTTCATGAGTTCCGACACCTTGACCATTACTTGCCCCCGATCATTGCAAGCAGAGCGAAAAGACCGAGGGCAAAAGAGCCATACGCAAGCTTGATAGAGAACCGCCAATACTGGCGATCCTGCCCGACAAACTGCGATGCAGCGGCCAGAAAGGCAGCAATCAGAGCGACCGCCCGCGAAAAATCACCGCCATAAACGATGATCCCCACGAGAAAGACGGCAGCAAAAATGCTGGCGCTGAGTGCAAAACCAAGGAATTCAAGCCCTTTTTCCATTAGGCCTTCTCCGTTTCCCCGGTTTCTTCCTGTTCGTCTTCGGGTTCGGCCTTGGCCTTACCGCGCTTCGGCTTGTTTGCTTCTTCGAGAAGCTCCATAGCGGCGGCAAGCTGTTCCTTCAGGGCGTCAATTTCGTCCTGTTGCTTGGCCATCTGGTCAGCAACAACAGTGCGGTCAGCCGCTTCAAGGAAAGCCTTGGCCTGCGTGACAAGATCGCGAACATTCGGAAGGTGAACCTTGCCAATGACGCTATCGGTCAGAGTGGCCACATCTTCCACGGTTCGCAGCCCAACCCGGCGCAAGGCTTCCGCCTGTTCCGCTGTTACGCCGGGCCAGACTGCGAGCGGCGTACCGTCCAGCGGCATTTCGCGGCCCTCTTTCCAAGCCCTGTAGGCTGGTTCGATCATTTCCCAACGGGCGCGCATAAAGCCGAGCTTCTTGCCGTCATCGTCATTGTCGATGGCTTCAGGCGGCATCATGTTGGCCACGCGGTCGGTGATGCGCGAAGTCATGATTGCATGCACAGGGGCATACTCGACAAGCTCAATCTCGCGGTCATTCTTCTTGGTCTTCGGGTTGAAAAGATATTCAGTCTTGAACCCGATAACCCGGATCGTCGGAGCGTCCATTTCTCTATTCCTCTATCGTTGGAAGGCAGAGAGCGGGGCCGAAACCCCGCCCGTTCGTCAGATCGCGGTTTTCTTGAACCAAGCTTCATCACCGTTCGCGAGTGCGAAGGCGGGAGAAGTCCAAGCGCCATCACCGCCAGCCATGGTCATGGCGGGTTCGGTCAGCACTGACACCGTGGAGGCGGCAATTGCTGCCGACGCCTTGGCGTAAATGTAGACGTGACCGTCATCAGCAGTGAAAGTCGTTCCGAGCTTCACCTTGCTGGCCTGATCGTTCTTTTCGCCGGGCTTCATGCCGACAAAGGGAGTGATTGGATAAGGCATCAGATTTTCTCCTTACGCCTGATCGATGAGGACGCCCTGAAGCGACCGGTTCGTGCACACCATGTTGCCCATCCAGTAGATTGGCACCACAACGGCATCCTGATTGGTCGGGCGCTTTTCATCGTCCGGCGTCCACTGCGCTTCCTTGTGCTGCACGACATAGAGATAATCCGTGTTCAGGAAGTATCCCTTCTCGGCATTGGTCGCGAAGTTGGTGTTGTCATCAAAGATCACATCAGCCGTCTTGTACTTCAGGCCGACAAAGCCAGCCTTCGCCAGATCGGCATCCATGTAACGCTGAAGCTGCTGCTCGCCGCTCTCGTAGACCGAATAGAAATCGTGAGAGAGGACAATCAAATCAGGCTTGTCAGCACCGCGATTAAGCGGAAGCCAGAGCTTGTTGAATTCGCCCTTCAGCGTCTGCGGGGTGTAGGCGTCAGTGCCGGTGATTTCACGGAACTTGTTGCGCCAGAAAGTCCAAGTAGCACTGTCGATGCCACCCACCACGCCCTGACCGTTGATCTGGATGATCTGGGCCAAGCCGCCAATCTGGTTGAGCAACGAACCGTCCGAATAGATATCGGTCGAAAACCCGTTTGCTGCCGTCTTCAGCGCATTGTCCTTGCGCGCCTTGACAAGATTGATCATGCGCTCTTTCGAACCCATGTTCATGCGGATTTCACGGCCCGACGCGGTGACATGAAGCGCGACCTGCTGGAAGTCATACTTCACGGTGGTCAGCACGTCAGACGCATTCGTATTGAGGCCGTCATAGCCGGAATAGCGCTGATAGGTGCCGTTTTCCGCATATTCGAGCGGGCGAGCGATTTCATAACCGCCGCTTTCGGTGAGAATTTTCCCCTTCTTCTTCAGAATATTCGAAAGGGCATTGTGCTTGCTCACGTTGTCGGTGACCTTCGTGGACCAGTTGCGATCCGTAGTCGTCACCATTTCCGTGAATACCTGTGAGGGAGTAGCCATCTACTTTTCCTGTTAGCTATTCATCGCGCGGTCATACGCATCGGCCATGGCTTCTTCTTCGCTCCTTGGCTTATCGCGACCGTTCGAATTTGATTTCACGTTGATGGATGCGGCTTTCCGCGCTGCCTCGGTCCGCTTCGGGTCCGACTTGGCTACCGTCGCTCTGGCTGCTGCCTCGGCTTCGGATGCTCGTATCTTTTCCCTGACTTCCGGTATTGCGTTGACTGCCATGTCATATGCGGCCTCAAGTACGTCCGGCAGGGACGAACCCGGCTTGGTCTTCAATGCAACGTCTATGAACGCTGGAAGACTGGCCTCGACTTCAGCATAGTGCGGCTTGCTCTTGGCAAAATCGCCTATGATCCTCTCGGCGTCCTTCTTCGCCATCGTGGCATTGATATGCTTGTCTATTGCTGCCGGATCGCCAAGGGATTGAAGCTGGCCCTTCAGGCTCGCTATCTCTCTCTGCAACCCATGCACCAATTGCTGATCCCCGGTCGGCTGCTGGCCCGTCAAAGCCTGCGCCACTCCACCAAGGACACCATATGTCTGTGCGATCTGTAGGATTGTGCCCACCGGATCGCGATTGAGGTTGACCTGTACGGCACCAAGCTCAAGCGCACCCTGCGCAAGCTGTTCCGGGGTCATGCCGTCGAACAGTTCCGGCATCTGCTGCCGGGCGGTGGCCAGACGATCAATCACAGGCTTGTTTTCACCCATGAACCGGCCATACTCGCCAAACTTCCGATCAATTTCCGCTTGATGGGTGGCAATGGCCTTCTGTGCTTCTGGCGTCAGGTTGGCCCACTGATCCTTGATAGCCTGCGGCATATGTGCAGGGGCCGAAGTAAATTGCTCGGCTGTCGAACCCGGCTGCTCAACCTCGGCCCCCTCATCGCCTTCCAGCGAAGCTTGACCTTCTTCCCCACCTTCACCGGGCTTGGCTTTGAACTTGCCGTCCTCGCCGCGATCCTGAATGCCTTCAGCAGACAGGCGGTCGAAGATAGCGCCCATGGCGTCATCTTCTGATTGCTCGCCGCCTTCGCCGCCAATATTGGCCTGCTCGACCGGTGGCGATGCGCTCTCGATCTGGGGGGATGAAATTTGTGCGTTTTCGACAGTCATAGGAATTCCTCTGAAACCTTCAGTCCGCGTTTCTCGGCAAAGGCCTTGTTTCTGATCTTTCCTTTTGTCGGAGACAGTGACGGCTCATATTCCACGCAGTTGTTGCGCTTCAGGTCTTCGCGGCGCGAGGAACGCGAAGTGATGGGCTTGCCGTCGATGGGGGAGCGATATTCTGGGATGTCCGAAATGACGGTCGGCATACAAACCTGACCAGCAAAGGGCTTATGCATAGCCTCACCGGTCTGCTTGTCTACAAATGCACCATTTCGCCAGACATACGCGCCCAAAACTGCCTCCTTTAAAGACAGCCTCAGCCTCGGATTATTCGTGCGAAAGAAAGAGGGATTTGAGGGGCTTGAATGGAAGCGCGCCCCTCTGGCGCTCATTAGCTGGCGATCTGGGTTCGCCCTGCAAGACGGTCACGCAGGCTGTAACCTTCGAATGCCCAGATTTTGTTGCGGGCATTGTCGAACGCAATCTTGCGACCAATCTCAGCGTCAAAATTCTCCGGTGATGCCGCCGCGCTCTCGCCGGTCACGTTGAACCCATTCTGAAGGGTCAAAGCGCAGACCGTAAGCGTGGTGCCGGGGAATACATGGTAATCGACAGATTTAATCTGGCGGTCGATATGATCAGGCGTCAGGCGCGGTGCATTAAGTCCCTTGCTCTGAATTTCCTGTTCGATTGCTTGTTCGTCCTTACTCATCGTTCTTCCTCTATGGGGATGGCTGACGATGACAGATTGACAAACAGCAGGCGAAACATTGCGGGCGTTGTCTATGCGCCAACCAGAACCGGCCTGCCTTGCTGTGCCTCAAGGGAAAGTTCAGCGGCCCGGAATTCTCCATCGCGCTGGCTTTCCTGCGACTTTAACCCAAGTTCCTGCTGTTTAAGCTGCAACTCGGCATGCTTGATTTGCAGTTCGGCGGTTTTGATTTCGAATTCCTTCTGCGCAGACTGGAAATCAAGTTCCAGCTTCTTGGCCTCAAGCTCAAGCTTCTGCTGCATCGCCTGCTGCGCCGGATCAGGCTTATCTTGCTTCGCCGCATCCTTAGCACTCTGCGACATGCGTTCAATGGCGTCTTCAGCCTGCTTCCCAAGGTGGAAGGCACGCGCGAACGATGCATAGATTTCTGACATGGGTTCGGCCATTTCCGGGGCCTGACCGATGACAGGGGCCATGACATTGAAGAATTGAGCCGTGCCTTGCAGGAATTCAGACATTTCACCCTTGATACGGCTCATATCGGCCTTGACCGTGCTATCGCTCTCCACATCAACGCGATACGACGACGAAACCGGCTGGCTCATAAGCTGCATGATATCCGGGGTAATCTCGATACCGGTCATTTCCTGCAACGTTTCCGGTGAAAACTTGGTGATGATGATATCTGCCATCATGCCGAAGATATCGCGCACAAGGCGTTCAATCATTCGCTGCATCTTCTGAATGCGAAGCGATCCCCATTGCGTCTTGATCTGCTGCGCACCAAGGGTTTCGTTGGCGTTCGATGCACCACGCACGATATCGGAAATACCAGTAATTTCGTAAATAGCGGCCTTAATCTCACCGCGCTGCTGGTAAAGCTGCTGAAGAACGGCAATCGCCTGCTGGATCGGCCACCAAACAATTGCCTTTTCGAGACCGCCAGTCTGTGCCAACTGCTCGACATTTTCGATTGCAATCAGTTCGTTATCGCCAGCCTCCGACAGCCGTTTGATATCCGACGCGTCACCGATTACACCGCCGCGAACCTTCAGGCCCTTCATGATGGCATTGATACGCTTCGTGCAAAGGTCCAGTTCGTCGGCCAGTTTCTTGTAGACCGTGAACGGGCAAACAGGCGTCATGTTGCCGGTGAGAGTGATAGGCTGGACAATCTCAGGCGTTGGGAAGAAGCCGGGCAATCCAAGCGGGTCTTCGCTGATCTTCTGCACACGACCGCTGTTCGCGTCGATAAACCAGACCTGTTTCGTGCGCTTGTCCCAGATTTCCCAAACCTGAATATCGTCTTCGTCATCATCTGCGCTATCAGTCGGCTGCGCCTGCGACGAATACAAATCAGCATCGCGGAAGTCTTCAAGGTCCTCGCGTGGCATGCAATGACGGAAGGCAACCCACGGCACGTCCTTCCATCGCTTGGCCTTGCCCATGCGGAAATCACGCCATGACCATGCCTGAAAATCGATAGTTTCGCCGGTGGCCTTGTCTTCCGTGACCGGTTCGCCATCCTCATCCACTGCGGGCTGTCCGTCTTCTCCGGCGACAGGGTGCGGAATGAATGTGGCTTCGAACGCCAGACGTATGACACCGCGACCACCCAGAAAGCTGTCCTGAGAAACGCTCTCAACTTCCTTATCAAGTCGGTTGTCATCAATCAGGACGGTAATAGACCGCTCAATCATCGTGCCGAAGTCTTTTGCAGCCTGATCGGATGCAAGCTTGGCCTGCCACTTCTGCATTGCGGCCTTGAATTGCTCCATGGCCTGCGGGTCTGGCTGCGCTGGCTGACCTTCCGGCCCCGGCTGCTGTTGTGGTGGCTGCGGCGGCTCGCCTATCGCAAGCGTGAAGCGGCGGCGCACGTCCGGCACCGGCGTGGAATTGTAAATCGCTGGAACAATCGTTTCTACATTCGAATGCAGAATGTTGAAATCGTACAGCTTGCCGTGCCGGGCCTTCGGATCGCAAGCATAGGTCTTTTCCGCCGCCTCGGCATCCTTGCGCCAGTCATCCTCACGGCTTTCCGCTGCCTTGATACGCTCAAGCCATTTATTGCCCTTTTCGAGCAACTGTTCACCGGTCAATTCAGGATGTGCAGTCGGGTTCTGTTCCATGCTCGCAGGCTATGAATTACACCGCGAAAGAGAGAGGGATTTGCAACTGGAACGACTTGAACTATGGATACATCTTCTTTTCAGAAGGAGGATAGCATGTTGATTTGGTTGACGCAGTGGGATTCGGACGCTTCAGCAGAAAAGAGCTATGTTTTGGTCAACACTAACCAAATAGCAAAAGCAACGCACAACCCGCAACGGACACGCATTACCTTTTCCGGTGGTAATGAAATCTATGTCGTAGAGTCATTACAAGAAATTCAGGAACTGGAAATGAAGGCGATCAAAGGTGAGATAGTTCGGGTCTGATACCTGAATAGTCTACTCCCTCTCTCGCCTTCGCTTCACCATGGCTTCGACCGCCTCTTTCACGCTCATATTGCCCTGAATAAGACCGGTCGGGCCTACCTTGTAGACAAGCTCTTTCGGCTGCGGTGGCGGCTCATCCTTCGGCTTGGCCATCTTCCATGCCAGCGACAAATAGCGGAAGCTGGACGCAATATGCTCGCACCAGTCCTTGACCGGGTTGTCACGAAACACCTTCAGTTCATCGTCCCACTCGCGGCGGAATTGCTTCAGGCCTTCTATGCCAAGCTCGCAGCGCTCACTATCGAACACGGCAACCTTGATGGTCTGGCGTGATGCGTGGATGCCTTCAGCTACCGACACCTTGGCGACACGAACGGGCTTGCGTCCCAACAGCTTTAGCGTTTCGAACCGCGTCCGCTTCGATCCCCACTCGGCAACCAGAATATCATGAGGCACATAGTCATTGCCCTTGTACCCTTTGCCATCCAGCCACTTTACCCATTCTTCCAGATCGTCACTGTCTGGCCGGTAGAAATCCACGATACGCGGCCCGGCTTCACCCGGAATGACCTGAAAGCACCAAATCGGGTTGTTTGCAGCCTTGCCCAAATCCCATGCCGTATGCACTGGATAGCGGGGATCGATAGGCACAAGCTTAATACGCCCTTCCCGCTCGGCAGTGTTCATTTCTGAGCCATAATAAGCGCCAACCATGGCACCGGCGAAGGAGCAATAATATTCCTGCTCAAACATCGCTAGACCCAGATCGGCCCCGTACAAATCCTTATATTCCTCAAGGCTCTCTGCAAGTTGCTCGGCGCTCAAGGCCTTGGTTTCGTGGATGCTGGATAATTGGGCGAACCATTGCTCATTTCCCACCGCACGCTGATACATGGTCTTGGCATGGTTATTACCGCGAGGCGTGGTGATGAATGCGGCGGTGCCGTCCGTTTCCTCAATCATGGGCTTGTGATACGCCCATGCAGCAGGGTTACAGAGCGCCCATTCTGAATATGCTATGCCCACCGGGCCGGAACCCACCGTAGCGTTGTACCGGTCAGAGCCAAGCAACTGCCACGTGGAACCCCATACCGTTTCAATGAACATGTCATTGTCATTGACGCGCTTACGGATTTCAGGCGGGAAAGCCTCATCGATACGGCGTTTTCCTGTCCGTCCGTTGATCCCGTTCCAGATGGCCTTACGGGCCTGCGCATATTCAGGGAAGCAATGCCAATATGTGCCTATGCGCTTCTGCGATAGCTCACGGAAGCCATTCAGCACAATCTCATCCTTGCCCCATCGCCGGTGCGCAATCTCTATGAGGCGCTTCTTTTTCTGCTGTACCAGTGCTTCATGAAAGGCGCGCTGATACCACCGGACGCGAAATTCATGCATCATTCGTCGTCAGGCCCCGCCTCATAGACCGTGTTGAAGGTAACGGTTGTCTGACTATTCACATCGGACTTGTCGGCAAGGCCAAGGTCACGCGAAATGATATTAGCGTTCAACAGGTCGGAAGCGGCACCGGCGAACTTCTGTTGATAGATCACGTCCTCGGCGCGAGAAATGACGTCACTTAAATCGGGACGGCTCTCACGCCATTCGGTCCACTGTTTGCGGGATATATCGATGAAGAAACACAGGCCTGCCAGCGTCATGGCACGCATTTTCGCAACAGGCTCATGCGTGGCAAAGCCTTGGAAGGTGACAAGCTTATCCTCATAGAGAGGGTTGGCTTCCACCCAATCGAAATACTCGCAGCAGGCTGACCATAGATCGTCAGGACTTTCGAACTTCGGATTACGTCCATGTGATGAACGGGCTTCCCAGAAGCGACTACCGGGCAGGAACTTCCCCTTCTCGTCGCGTCCCTTCTGTGGTGCCTTCTTCTTCGCCGGTGCTTTCTTTGCCGTGGTATTCTTAGGTGGCATAGGCCGTCGCCTCCTTCAGCCGCATTTGCACAAGCCGGGGATGGATCGATAGAGCCTTGGCTATCTCCTTCACTTCCAGACCTCGTGTTTTCAGTTCGATGATGTTTCTGCGCCGGGCTTCTGCCGCCATGATGCGCTTTGCTGGACGGGTGCGGGTTGCGCGCGGATCGCCTGCCTTACGTCCACTGCGGATATAGCGGCGGACTGTCTCAATCGAGATATCCAGTTCCTCGGCAATCTCTGCGGCGGTGCGATACTCCCACCACATGGTCAAGGCCCGATCTTTGCGACGAAAGACAAGAGGATGTGGCTTTCCGCCCTTCTTGTTACGTGATGAATAGACGTGAAACGGTGCCATGTTGTCAGCCCTTCACAATCTTCATCAAGTCGATCATGCAGGCAGATGCCGCACGTCCCTGCTGACATTCTTTGACAAGGCGACGGGCAAGGTTCGCTATGCGCTCGTTATCCTTGCGCTGACGCACTGCATGTTGGCGGATGCGATCACGATCCTGTTTGCAATGGATGGTCATGACTGCCACCATTCGAGCAAAGCAAAGGTCGCGCCTATTGCTATCGTCGCCAGAGAAACGCAAATCGACAGAATGATAAGTGGATTGGTAGGCGATACAGAAAGCAACCGAAGAAGCTCATCAATAGTAGCTGGCAGGCTGGCAGACTGAGACGCGCAAAAGCGCACGCTATCATTCTGCTCAGACGGCATCATTGCCTGATTATAGATATTCCCCGGAAACCAGAAATAAGCCGGGCTTAGAATAAGATCGTTGCCCATTATTCGCCCTCCCCGTTCTGAGAGAGGCGGCG
The DNA here is from genome assembly GCA_900470195.1 of Hyphomicrobiales bacterium. Lineage (GTDB taxonomy): Bacteria > Pseudomonadota > Alphaproteobacteria > Rhizobiales > Rhizobiaceae > Brucella. The sequence continues at coordinate 463,045 of UEIJ01000023.1, forward strand.
AACATTTTCCAGAGCAGCATTATGCGTCTTGCCGCTGGCAACAACGCCAGACGACAAACAACGGGCCAGATAATGGCCGTCCTGTGTAGGTATCACGGTGATGGTCTTCATGTGGCTTCCTCGGTTTGACGGACCTGAAGGAAAAGCCACGGTAGGGCAGACACAACATATGCGATTTTAACGGCACAAGCAACTACATATAGCGAGTGTCAAGCGTCACTCATACTATATAAACTACCCCTAAACCCGCCTTATAAAATAGGATTTGTAATTTCAGTTGACGGTTGACGCTTGATATTAATTAATTGTTTTTATTATATTTTTTGTACTTACAAGCGTCAACTCAAGCGTCAACCGTCAACTTCTGATTTCGGCAAGCGTCAACAAATTTCGACCAAGTGGCACCAAGCAAAAATTGACGGTTGCCCCGATATCCACAAAGGATTATTTTCATAGAAAGTTCTGCTTTTGTTCCTATCGATAAAAGAGTTATAGGCTTTCCTCCCCAACCCGTAGGAGTGATTGAAATGGCCACCTATTCCCACCAGCAGTACGCCGACTGTGAATTCAATATCGAGCAATGGACTGATGATGACCTGCACGTGGATACGTTGATTGGATGCTCTATGAATGCACTGGTGGCGCTTGGCGGATATCGTGAAGCCGTGGAGCTTCGACCTGAACGGATAATCCGGGTTCGTCACAGGGCAAGGGTCATCGCTGAACACATTCCCGACAGGCTGAAGCCTGACAACAAAAAACCCGCCTGAGCGGGTCATTTGCCGATTTGAAACCATATGACGGGGTGCCCGCCTTGCGGCGGCTTGACCTCTTGTCGCTCCAACTGTCCGGCCTCGCAAAGCGCTTGCAGCAGTTCGCGCAGATCGCGAGGACGGATAGAATTTTGCAGCGACCGCATAAGGTCCCGCTGACTGGCCCGGCCCTTGCGCCCCTTGATTGCCCGCATGATGCGCTGCGCATTCGCTTGGTTCTCATTGTCGGCCATGTAATCGGCAGCGCCGGAAGCCATGAAGCGTGCGGACTGATGCGCAACCTCGATACCGAATTCCATATCGGCACGGCGTACCTGCTCATCATCCAGCCGCCCTATTGCAACGATGGTGGCAATGCGCAGCGACATTTCAACGGTTCGGGCATAGAACGCGCTCGCCTCCACATCCTTATCCATCAAACGTTCAATCTCGCGGGAAAAATCCCCGTACCGGGTTTGCGCCCCATCTGGGCACCACGGCAGCAAGCGAAGCTGATTAGATGTTGAAGGGTCTGCATTCGGATCGTTGCGGATCGCAGATGCCAATTCGCCAGACCGGAAATAGATGCGGCGCAGGCGGTCAATAATGTCGGTCGGAACAACGGCAGCGTCCTGCAATGGGTCGCGCTCGCTGGCACTGGAACGGCCTGACATGAGAAGAAAGCGGTTGAGCGTCCCATCCTCAAGGCTCGCCCCCTCCATGGCAGAATAAAACTGCTCTGGCGTCGATGCCCCGAAAATGGTGATGGATGGCGAATGAATGGTCTCACTCGGCTTGCTGGCCCACTCTGGCGTCAGATATGGCGCGAAGGACGATGACCACATGGTGCGCAACACCTTCGATATCGAGCTTTCGAACCCGCTTGCGCGCCGGGAATTGATGCGCTTCATGAAGCCGCCGAATTCATCCATCGGGCAGATAGAAAGAGGTTTGCGCGTCAGGAAGTTGACAACGGCAGGCATGGAAATGAATTCAGACGGGCCAATATGATGGCCAAGGCTGGCCGCGCTCATGATGCGGGATATCTGCTGCAAGGGATGGTCTTTGCCCTTTCCGGTCGGGGCAAGGCCAAGCACATATAAATGCGTACCGGATCGCGTCGGCCCGGCAAACTGACGGCCAGCCACAGTGCCAACAATCGCTAGCGCTGCGCCTATGGCAAGCTCCGGCTGCGGACGCCGGGACGTATCGACAATCCAGCGCGCAATATCGCCAACTAGTCCAGGTGGATAATCAATGCCGCCCTCTGCCTGCACTGTCAGGCTCGGTGTTTCAATGATTTCACCGGTTTCAGCGTCGGCAATGGTTCCGTCCTGTTGCTCGACAATCTGCCGCGTGCCCTCTTTCTCCCGCTGTTTCCTTTCCCATGCGGCAAGGATCATGGCATTAATGCGGGCCAGTTCTTCAGGCGCTTCCAGTTCCGGCCCTTCGCTCGGCGGCAATTGGCGCGGCTCTTTTGCCCCGGCCCGAATGCCTGACTGGATCGTCTTGCGGCTTTCGACAGGATTAAGACCGCATGCAGCAGCAGCGTTCATAAGCAGGCCCGCAATCTCTGCCTCTGATTTCCAACCTGCGCCGACAAGCTGGCCAAGTGCGAAGGCAGCTTCATTCAAGGTGTTGTTGCGACCGCCCTTCGCTGCGTTCTCTACCTTGGAAATCTCGGCGGATATAGCAGCTTCACAATACGCATTCACGCGGGCATCGCTATGGGCTTCTCGCGGAACCGGGACCGGCTGCGCCTTCGGCTGTTCCTCGCCGGTATCGATAATGTCAGCCACCCATTGCGGAAGAACGGGCGCGGCAGACAAATTGCCGAATAGCTCATAGGCCCGCCCATCCTCCATGACCGTGCCGGGCGCAATGACGTAGCCGCCAGCACCGCGAACATCTACACCGGCAGGCAGCGTGCCGCGAGCATTGCCATAGCTCTTGCCGTCTGGCTGACGGAAATAAACGTGGCTTCCCTCCTTCGGTGTGGCAACCAATGGCGATGCGTCAATATCGTGCGAATGGGCAGCAGCCAGTTGACCGAAAGCTTCCACGCCGTCAGCGTCAGCATCGTGGCGGTCGCAGTCGATGACGACAAAGCCACATTTTGCCAGATCGAGACCAATTGCAGCGCCGGGCCATTTGGCCCACCACTGTCTGACTTGCATAACGTCTGTCGTGGAAACATCACGCCACTTAATGAACGGCATCGGCCTCTTTGCCTGCTCCCCACCTGCAAAGCATGGGAACACAGACAGACCGGATGCCGCGAGCTTCAGCGCGGTTTCGAGATTATGTTCCTTGGCAGCAATCATTAGAAAGGAGCCTCGTTTTTGAGTTCTTCCTTCAGCGAGACGCGATAGCCGGCGATCATGCGACGGCAGAATTCGTGCCACTCATCTACCGTGAGTGATTGCAGATCAGTTTTGCCGATTTCCTCAAGGAACGCACCAGCTTTCTGCCCGCCCTTGCCCGCTGCGAGGCTTTCGATACGGTCAAAGTTGTCCTGTCTCATCGAATAGGTTCCTTGTGCAATGGTGATGCATTCCGGGTCATCACACAGCCACAAAATAGGATGGCTACGGCTTGGATTGTCAGTGAAGCCAATGCCGATTTCGCGCCGGGCGCACACCGCACAAAGGCCGGGTCCAGTTCGGTCAACAAAGCTCATTCTGCTGCCTCGATCTGCCTGCGCGGAAAGTTGCGATGCACAATGTCATGAAATTTCGTTCCGGCGCGCGGCTTGACGCTGATCGTATCGGGCCGCGTGAGTTCCCCAGATCGGCTTAAAGCCTCATCTGTCGTCTTCGGGAAAGGCGTCTGACCGCCGTGCAAAATCCACCACTGTTGCGCCCGCTGCGTTGCGCTGCCGCCATGTTCGAACGCCAGCCATTCAGGATATGAATTCAGACCGGCCAGAAAGGTGACGCGAACGCTGTCGCGAGAACCAAATTTTTCATAGCGTTCAATCTTCCAGTCCACGACCGGCAACATTGTAGGAGGCACGGCTTCGGTTGAAAGAATGCCTACGCCCTTATCTGCATGAGCATCATGCTTCGGCTTTTCGTCGCGCGGCCACTGGTGGCCACAAAACTTGCATTCGAACACATTGAGCGCGACAAGCTCATTGCAGCCGGGGCATTCTTTCGCCCGCACATCAGTGACGGAAACCTTGCCCTTGGCGTTGTCGCCGCCCTTTGGAAGAACAGACACGGCATCAACTGGACCATGGCGGCGGATATTGCCCGCGAAGTCCAGAATTAGACAATCTTCCTTGCCGTGAGCCTTTCGAGTGCCACGCCCGACGATCTGGACATACAAGCTTGTCGATAACGTGGGGCGCAACATCGCGACCAGATCAACATGCGGAACGTCAAAACCTGTTGTCAGGACGTTTGCATTTGTCAGAGCGCGGATTTCACCATTGCGAAACCGGCGAATAATGCTGTCGCGCTCGCCGGTTGGCGTGGCACCTGTCACAGTCTCACATGAGAAGCCCGCCGCCCGGATCGCATCGCGAACGTTGATCGCATGTTTGATGCCGGTGCAGAAAACAAGCCACGCACGGCGGTTCTGGCCAAACTGGCAAATCTCGGCAACGGCCTCGGCAGTCACCGCATCGGATGCGATTTCAAGAGAAGCCGGGACAAACTCACCGCCCCGACGCTCGACCTTGGACACGTCGATTTCAATTGCGGTCGCAGGTGAGCGAAGCGGCGACAGAAAGCCGTCATCAATGCCCTGTGCGATGCCGTAAGTGTAAACCACCTTGTCAAATAGACGTGTCGAACCCTCATCAAGCCGCCCACTATCGAGCCGGTATGGTGTAGCGGTGAAGCCGATCACGCGCGCGTCAGGTTGGATTGCGTGCAGATCATCCAGCAGGCGACGATACATTCCGACGCCTGACATTGGCACAAGGTGTGCCTCATCAATACAGACCAGATCACGCCGACCAAGCGCAGACGCTTTTTTGAAAACCGACTGGATGGATGCGAACGTAATGCGGTGATGCACATCGCGACGGTTGAGGCCAGCACTGTAAATACCTGCATGGCTGTCGGGCCAAACCCGCTTCAGCGCCATGAAATTTTGCTGCACCAGTTCCTTTACATGGGTCAGCATCAGGACGCGCATGTCAGGATATTGCGTGAGCAAGTCCTGTATCATTTTGCCGATGACAACGCTTTTCCCGGTGCCGGTCGCCAGATCGATAAGCGGATTGCCGCCGCCCTCGCGCCAGTAATCCATTGCCGCTTCGATAGCGTCATTCTGATAATAGCGAAGATCGATCATGCGCGGCCATCCCTTCTTGCGCAATTCGTCTTCTGCGTCACCATTTCCAGATGATCCGGGTTCACGCAGCAGCGGTTTTTGCAAAGATGGTCGATTTGCTTTCGGCCCGGCACATAACCATGCACGTTGGTGAACATGACGCGGTGCACAGCAACGGTCTGCCCATCAAGGCTCATGCGAGGATAAGAATGCCCGCGACCGGACGAACCGGACGTGGGGCCGGTCCAGTTCCAGCAGCCAGAAGACGGGTCAACAATGACCCGCTCCCTGATTTTCTGTTCAATGATATCGCGCCGGTTCATTATGCCAGCCCTCCGGCCTTGGCTTCCTGCAACGCGGCAATGGTAACGCGATCATCGACGCGGGCAGGCATCAGGACCACATATTCATCGCGGCCCGGTGCCATGAACTTCATAGGAGAACCGCTATCCTTCGCAAGCAGAGTGATTTTCTCACTGGAAGGGATGGCGCGAAGAAGCGCCGACAGATAGCCAAGGTTCAGGCCAAGCGACAATTCAGATGCCGTTTCGGCTGAAATGCATTCGCTGCCCGACACTTCCGAATGATTGCGCTTCAGGACAATTTTATTATTAGCAAAGGCAAAGCAGCCGTGTTGAACCTCCCTGCTGCGAAGCACAGAAGCAACACGCCCAACAGCCCGACGAACAGTTTCACGGTCAAACGTTACCGATTTGATGGCATTGGGTTCATAGGCTGGCACTACACGCGGCCAATCTGGGAAAGTGCCATCAATAGCCTTAGAAATGATCGTGATACCGTCAAAATAGAAACGGATGGCGGGTTTATCGGAAATGGAAAAGGTTTTAGGCGCAGGAAGCCCACACATGATCGACACAACCTTGCGCGGTATGATAACGCGCTTGGCCTTCCCGAAATCTGACTTCAGTGGGTAGCAACCAAGGCGGTGACCATCTGTGGCGACCGCATTTTTACCGTCCAGACAGATGCCATTAAGATAATAGCGGGTTTCCTCGGTCGATATGAAAGACTGGATGAACTGCATACCCTTCTTCAGATCATCACCGTCAATGCTGATAGTATTCCATTCACCGATTGAAAGACGCGGCCAATCAGAAGCAGGCAATGCCGGAATTTCGTATTTGCCGTTCTCGAATGAAACTGTGGCTCTCTGATCGTTGACCTCTATCTTGACAATTTCGTCCTGTGGCAGATGGCTGGCCAGATTGAAAAGAGAACTATAATCGAGTGCAGCCGTTCCGCGAGACTGCGTTACTGGCAATGCGATGCTGATTTCCATATCAAGATCAGTGGCGAACAGACGCCCGGCCTCGAATAGAACCATGGATAGCACCGGGATAGAATTACGGCGCTCAACAACCTTGCCAGCCAGCTTCAGAGCCGAAGTCAGATGACGCGCGGTCGTTTCAATATAGAGAGTTGACTTAGACATGATCATGCCTCCTTCGGCCCGTCGATCCATTCGGACCCGTCGCCAAGCCGGTAAATGACTGTTTCGGATTGCTCGTCTGCGTCGATCTGTTCGCCGGGCACGAGCGAGGGAAGGAAAAGGTGTGTTGGACAACCTGCCTTCTGATCAGCGGTCGAAAGCTCTTTCTCGTGCCGCTGGCAGTACCATTGCCCATCATTGATAGGCGTTGAATGAAGGCAGGTCCGGCAGTTGCGCAGAGCAAAGCAACTTCCATGGCAAACGCCATAGGATGCGCAGTTGAAGGCTTTGCACATGAAGTAGTTGGCATCATCACTGACGCGCACCGGGGCAGAATTGGCATCTTTGATGCGTTCCGCCTTGGCGATCAGTGCAGCACCCTGCGCAGCATTGTAATGAATGCGTTCTGCGTAAAGCTCGTCCGTATCCTTATGCTTCGCCAGATAAAAAGCACGTGTCAGGCCGAGAAGGTGCATATAGCCCTGCATCTGCGCAACGTGTTCAGGCTTCGCAACCTCAACCCCGTACTTCTTCAACTGTTCAAAGCTTTTAGCGTTGTGTGTCTTGCATTCTAAAAGGTGCTGAACTACCGGCGCTTCGATAACGCCAGTCAGTTTGCCGTCTGTATGGCCCTTGAAATGGCCGTCAACCGCGACAACTTCCCATTGTTCGCCAGTCGCCGGGTCAACGTCCTCGACTTCGACACCAGCCATGCGAAGCCATGCGACCATGCGGGCTTCTTCCGCGTGTCCGGTATGAAACAGGCGCAGCTTGCGCCCGTCGAATTGTTCGGGCAGATGCGCCCACCGGAAGCGATACCAAAGGTGCCGCTCGCAGGGGTGGCCGATAGACGAACCGCGAATAACACGGTCGAAGTCCCGGTTCTCTGCCGCCTCGACTGCCGCTTCAATAGCGGCAATCGTTGGCGATACGGTTACAGGAAGGGCGACCATTATACAGCCACCTTTTCAACGGGAAGACCTAGCATTGCGTTGATTTCATCAACACGAAGTGCAGGCACTTGCGGCGCTGGCTTATCGATATACTTGGAATAGAACGGCTCGCCGTCAGGCCATGCCTCCGCAAGCTTCTTGACGGTCGTAACCTTGGCGAGCATCGCCTCAATCTGGCGAAGGGCGAGTGTCCTTTCTTCTTTCAGTTTTTCCTTTGCCTGTGCATGGCCTTGGATGCGGTCGCACAAATCGCCAAAGGGGATACTCCCAACGCGATGGCCATAATATCCAGCGGTGTTACCGCTCTTGTCATAGGCCGGAACCGGTAAAGCTTCACTGGATCGTAATTCGATCTTCTGACCGCCGACATTGAAGTTTAGCCCTGAAAGATGTGTGATCCATCCTGCTGGTAGGCTCTTTGCCGTTTCAACAACCTTCTTCGGGAAAAGCAGAGCGTGGGCTTCGCGTGCAAGCACGTCCTCGGCCTCAGCTAATGCTTTTTCCTTCGGGTCGAATGCAAAAGCGATAGCTGATCTGGCGATTGCTTCGCGCGTGGAATTAGTGAGCTTGCTCATTGGGCTACCTCCACAGGCTTGCCGCTTTCGAGGCGATACCAAGTATCGGGCTTGAGACCGTCCTTCCCCGCGATCCCGGAGAACACCGCGACAATGTTCCAATCAAAATCACGCTCGACTAGGAAGATCGCGGAGCCTTCAGACGCCTTTGCTTTTCCGGCGAAGCCGGATGACATGGCTACTGAAGCTTTGCCGGTGGAAGACGCTGCGCCACGAGTGCCGGTGGAAGACGCTGCG
>UEIJ01000034.1 GCA_900470195.1 Hyphomicrobiales bacterium
GAACTGGTCGATATCGAGGCGCAGCCCTACGGCATTGCCGACAAGCCGGGCGCTCCGGCGATAAAGATCGGAAATGGCGAGATCACTTTCGACCACGTCACCTTCCATTACGGCAATCACGATGCGGCTCTCTATCGCGACTTCTCGGTCAGGATCGAAGCTGGCGAACGCGTTGGCCTTGTCGGGCATTCGGGTTCCGGCAAGACGACCTTCGTCAAGCTCATCCAGCGGCTTTATGATGTCAGCGGCGGCGCAATCCGCATTGACGGGCAGAACATTGCCGAAGTCACGCAGGCATCGCTCAGATCGCAGATCGCCATCGTGCAACAGGAGCCGATCCTGTTTCACCGGACGCTGGCCGAGAACATCGCCTATGCCCGCCCCGGCGCGACACAGGCGGAGATCGAGGAAGCTGCAAAGCTTGCAAGCGCGCACGACTTCATCAGCCGTCTGCCGAAGGGCTATGCAACGCTCGTCGGTGAACGCGGCGTGAAGCTGTCGGGCGGTGAGCGCCAGCGTGTCGCCATTGCCCGTGCATTTCTGGCAGATGCACCGATCCTTATTCTGGACGAGGCCACATCAAGCCTCGATTCGGAATCGGAAGTGCTGATCCAGCAGGCGATGGAACGGCTGATGGTTGGCCGCACCACGCTTGTCATCGCACATCGGCTTTCGACGGTTCGTGCGCTTGACCGGCTACTGGTCTTCGACAAGGGCAATATCCTGGAAGAAGGCGACCATGATGCGCTTATCCGCAAGCCGGGTGGCATCTATCGCCGCCTGTTCGAGCGGCAGGCACTGGAACTGACCAAGGGACTGGAAGACGTCTTTTCGTAATCCGGTCAACAATGTTGCCATGGACAGGGCCGGATAAATTCCGGCCCTGTTTTTTTGTAACTGTTTGTTTTTTCGCATGTCTTTTCACCTGAACCGTTTCCCGCTTTCGGGAGACATGCTCCATTCATCATCCATTCAGATCACGGTGCGTATCAGGCGCACCTCAAGCGTGCCCCAAACGTGAGTTGACATTTCCATGACAGAAATGTGACAGGCTTTTTGTGAAATATTGGGAGTGAGTGAGTAGAACATGCCGGGTGTGATGGAAAATGCTGCTGAGCGACGCTGGAGCGACGCCGCGATTTTCGGGCCTGCCCGTATTGCCTGGCCGCTGCGCCTAGCCGTCATTGCGCTTGCTTCCGTCGTGCTTTCGACCTTGCTGGTTTTCGCCATCGAATGGATCGTGCGAGGCTCGTTCACCGAAACGATGCAGTTCTTCCGCACACCGCACAAGCCTGCATGGACGACCGTGGCGCTTTTCGTCGTCGTGCTCACCGCAAGCGATGCCATTTTCGGGCGCATCCATTATGGCTTCATTGTTGTCGGGCCGCTGGCGCTGATTGCAGCCACGACCGCCCGTGAGAAAAGCCTTTATCTCGGCGACCCGCTTTACCCGAGCGATTTTCTCTATGCCCGTCAGATCGTCGACCTTCTGCCGCTTCTGGTGCGCGACCGCCCGTGGAGTGCCCTGGGCATAGCCCTGCTGCTCCTTGCCTCGGCAGCATTGATGATCACCGTGACGCTGTTCTGGTGGCGGCGTTTCGATCCGATCCCCTGGAAAGGGCGCATGCTGCGCCTCGCCTTCGCGCTGCCGCTGCTGGCCTGGTTCGCGGTTATTTCAGACTATGCCAGCTTTTCGCTGGCGCGCGACCGGCTGCGCATTCTGCCCATCATGTGGGACCAGAAGGAAAATTACGCGCATAACGGCTTCACCATGGCCTTTATCCTCAATGTGCCAATGGCTACCGTGTTTGCCCCGGAAGGCTATTCTCCCGAGGCGATTGCCGCCATCGAACCGCCTGCGCAGCTGATCCCGGCCGCCTTCGACAGCAGCAAGCCGGACGTCATCATGGTGATGAGCGAATCCTTCTGGGACCCGACGCGCCTTCCAGGTGTGGCTTTCAGCGCCGATCCGATCCCGACAGTCCGGGCGGAACAATCCGGCCATGTCTTCTCCCCGGAATTCGGCGGCATGACCGCCAATGTCGAGTTTGAGGCGCTGACCGGCTTTTCCAAGGCGTTCCTGCCTTCGGGCAGCATTCCGTATCAGCAGTATATCCGCCGTCCACTTCCCTCGCTTGCCAGCTTTTTCAAGGATCAGGGCTATGCGACGCGCGCTATCCATCCCTATCGCCAATGGTTCTGGAACCGCGGTCCCGTCTATGAAAGCATGGGCTTCGACCGGTTCATGTCGGAAGAAAACATGCCGCCTCTGGAAAAGCGCGGCGCGCTGGCATCCGACGATGCCTTGACCGATGAGATCATCCGCGAAGCGGATTCCATGGATGCGCCGTTCTTCTTCTTTGCCGTCTCTCTTCAGGGACATGGCCCATACGAGGCCAACCGCTATCCGGATTCCAAACTTGAGGTGCAGACCGACGCTGGCGAGCATACCCGCCAATCGATCCGCTCCTATTCGCAAGGCGCCATGGATGCCGATGCGAGCCTCGCACGGCTGATGCAATGGGCGTCCAAGCGTGAACGCGAAACCATTCTCGTCTTTTTCGGTGATCACCTGCCGCCACTCGGCCCCGTCTATGTCGAGACCGGCTTCATGGCGAACCGGGTCGCAAGCCGCACGGCACCCGCCGCCGATATGATGCTGCAGCATGAAACCCCATTGGTTCTGTGGTCGAACAAGCGCGGCGCCGAGCGGGGAACGGGTACGATCAGCCCGGCCTTCCTGCCGCTGCACATTCTGGACATGGCCGGGATGCAGCATCCCTATTACACCGGCTTCCTGCGCCAGTTGCGCGAACGCTACCGCGTCGTTGACAATTATGCGGTTTTCGACCGGTCAGAGAATGCAGAGGAAGGCTGGCAGCAACGGCCGCCTTTCCCGCCGCTCCTGCGCGACTATCAAATGCTGCAATATGACATGATCTTCGGAAGCAATTTCGCCCGCGAGCGCTTCTTCCCCTCGCGACCTGAACAAAGCTAACATTTTGCCCCTAAACGGGTGCCTTGCCGGACGACTGGCGGATAATGAGCTTGTAGTCTATCCGCCGCGAGGCCGATAAATGGCCTGTCTCGATCTGGTCGAGAAGCATGTCCGCCGCGTCGCGGGTCATCTCGAAAATCGGCTGGCGGACGGTGGTGATCTGTGGCGAAACCATGCTGGCGATCGCGCTGTCATCAAAGCCGACCACTGTCAGCTGATCGGGTATCGCAATGTTGCGGTCATAAGCGACCTGCATGACGGCTGCCGCCATATCGTCGTTTGACGCAAACACCGCCGTCGGCGGCTCATCGAGCGAAAGCAGTTTCTTTCCGGCAGCAAGGCCGCTCGCAAAACTGAAACCACCCTGCACCTCATAATCCCGATTGCGGTCGATCCCCGCCTGTTCCAGCGCGCGCCGATAGCCCGCGAGGCGCAGTTCCGCCGAACGGTGCGTCGGATCGCCGATGACGATGGCGATCCGGCGGTGGCCAAGTTTCAGAAGATATTCCATGAGGTCGAAAGCAGCAGCCTCGTCATCAATCGTGACACTATCCGTCGGGTGCACATTCACATCGCCCGCGACCCGGGCAAATGGCATTGCCGATGCCGTCAATTCGGCCAGGATTTCAGGATCATCCGACATGGGGGGCGTCACGATGATGCCGTCGAGCCCGGAAGCATGAGCGGTTTCGATCAGCGCGCCACGAATGTCCTCACGATTTTCGACGGGAAAGATCAGCAGGCGGTATCGCGTGCCGCGAAGCCGTTCCAGCGCACCCATCTGCAATTCGGTGACATAGCTGGCGCTCGGATTTTCGAAGAAAAGACCGATCAGGTGAGACCGGCGTTCGACAAGGTTGCGGGCAGCAGCATTGGGACGGTAACGCAGCTCGCTCCCTGCCTGCCGGACCTTTTCGCGAATGGCCTCGCGCACATTCGGCTCATCGTTATAGACGCGCGAAACTGTCTTGATCGACACGCCGGCAAGGCGCGCCACATCATGAATGGTTGCTCGTTTTCCTGCTGCGGCCATATCGGATCGTCTCCCTCCCTCTCCGATCTATCCTTCTGTTTTCACGCATTATCCGACGCAAAACCGCTTCGCACTTTTGCTGGAAATGCTCTAACCGCTTCGCCACGAAACGAAAAGAGAAATCAGGGAATTGAGCAGACCCGCGATCGCGTCAGAAAGCGAACCTCGCGGCCATTATCGAGGGAAAACATGCCTCCGCGTCCCGGAACGACATCGATGATGAGTTCGGTATGTTTCCAGGCTTCATATTGCGGACCGCTTATATAGACCGGAGCACCGCCGATTTCTCCGAGTTTCACATCCGTATCGCCCACGATGAATTCGCCTTGCGGATAGCACATCGGCGATGACCCATCGCAACATCCACCCGACTGGTGGAACATGATCGGCCCATATTCGGCCTGCAATTCCCGGATGAGATCAAGCGCCGCCGCTGTGGCGCTCACCTGTCCGTGGTCCTTATCGGGGCTTCTCTCCGCCATGTCCTCCTCCCGGGAAGACGAGCGGGCACTTATGCAATGCCCGCTCGAAATGTGCATTTTACCGCATCTTTGTTGCGCTGTGGGATATTATTGCGTGAGATCCATGACCACACGACCTTCAATATTGCCCTGCCGCATATCATCAAAAATGGAGTTGATGTCTTCCAGCTTTTCAGTGCGGATAGTGGCTCGCACCTTACCATCACTGGCAAAGTCGAGCGACTCCTGCAGATCAAGCCGTGTTCCGACAATCGATCCGCGCACGGTGACGCCGTTCAGCACCATGTTGAAGATGGAGAGCGGGAAGTCGCCGGGCGGCAGGCCGTTCAGCGAGACAGTTCCGCCGCGCGATACCATGCCCAAAGCCTGTTCGAACGCAATCGGTGAAACCGCGGTAACCAGCACGCCCTGCGCGCCGCCATCGGTTTCCTTTTTAATGTAAGCTGCCGGATCGTTGTGCGTCTTGGCGTTGACAGTCACCGTTGCACCGAGCTTCCGCGCAAGATCGAGCTTCCGGTCGTCGATGTCGACGGCGGCGACATTGAGCCCCATGGCCTTGGCATATTGCACCGCCATATGCCCCAATCCACCCACGCCCGAGATCACCACCCAGTCGCCGGGCTTGGTGTCCGTTACCTTGAGCCCCTTGTAAACTGTCACGCCTGCACAGAGGACCGGCGCGATTTCGTTGAAATCTATGTTCTTCGGCAAGTGTCCGACGAAATTCGGATCAGCAACCACATACTCGGCGAAGCCGCCATTGACCGAATAGCCCGTATTCTGCTGTTCTTCGCAAAGCGTTTCCCATCCGCCAAGGCAATGGCGACAGTGGCCACAGGCTGTGTAGAGCCAGGGAACGCCCACACGGTCTCCTTCCTTGACATGCTTGACGCCGCTGCCCACCGCGGAAACAAAACCGACGCCCTCATGGCCCGGAATGAATGGTGGATTGGGCTTCACCGGCCAATCGCCTTCGGCTGCGTGCAGATCGGTATGGCAGACACCAGAGGCCTGGATGGCGACCTGAATCTGCCCCGTTCCGGGCTCGGGTATTGGCACCTCGTCGATCGTCAGCGGCTTTCCGAACGCACGCACCACAGCGGCTTTCATAGTCTTTGCCATGAAGTTTCTCCTTCGTTGTCGAATCGAGCTGGCTTCCTGGGGGAGGGAAGAAATGAATGTCGAAGATTCAATGCTCACCGGAGCTGATCGAAGGTCGCCCGGGCGTTTCCGCCCAGGCCCCTTGGGAGGGTATTCAGAGCCGTTATGCTCGACGCAATACTATCATGCAGAACGGCACAGCCCTTGATCATGCGCAATGCGAAGACATTATTCTCCGCATTGCGTTTGCAGGTTTCAGTTTTAGAAGAAACCCAATTTCTTCGGGCTGTAGCTCACCAGCATGTTCTTGGTGTTCTGGTAGTGGTCGAGCATCTTCAGATGGTTCTCGCGACCGATACCCGACTGCTTGTAGCCGCCAAAGGCCGCGTGGGCCGGATAGGCGTGGTAGCAGTTGGTCCAGACGCGGCCCGCCTGAATGGCGCGACCGAAGCGATAGGCGCGCGTCCCGTCGCGCGTCCATATGCCCGCACCAAGGCCATAGAGCGTGTCATTGGCGATTGACAACGCCTCCGCATCGTCCTTGAAGGTAGCAACGGACACGACCGGTCCGAAGATTTCCTCCTGGAAAATACGCATCTTGTTATTGCCCTTGAAGACGGTCGGCTTGACGTAATAGCCGCCGGCCAGATCGCTCGGCAGAATGTTGCGCTCACCACCCGCCAGCACTTCGGCACCTTCCTGACGGCCGATGTCGAGATAGCTCAGAATCTTCTCGAGCTGCTCGCTGGAAGCCTGCGCGCCGATCATCGTGGCGGGATCGAGGGGATCGCCCTGCACGATCGCTTCCACACGCTTCAGCGCCTTTTCCATGAACCTGTCGTAGATCGATTCATGGATGAGCGCGCGGCTCGGACAGGTGCAGACCTCACCCTGGTTGAGCGCGAACATCACGAAGCCTTCAATGGCCTTGTCGAGGAAATCGTCATCTTCCGCTGCAACATCCTTGAAGAAGATGTTCGGCGACTTGCCTCCCAGTTCCAGCGTAACGGGAATGAGGTTCTGGCTGGCATATTGCATGATCAGGCGTCCGGTCGTCGTTTCGCCGGTGAAGGCGATCTTGGCGATGCGGGGGCTCGATGCGAGCGGTTTGCCCGCCTCAAGGCCAAACCCATTAACGACGTTGACGACACCTGGCGGCAGCAGATCGCCGATCAGGTCCATAAGCACCAGAATTGACGCGGGCGTCTGCTCGGCCGGTTTCAGGACAACACAGTTGCCCGCGGCAAGCGCGGGCGCAAGCTTCCATGTCGCCATGAGAATCGGGAAATTCCACGGAATGATCTGGCCAACAACGCCAAGCGGTTCATGAAAGTGATAAGCGACCGTGTCGTGATCGATTTCCGAAATGCCGCCTTCCTGGGCGCGGATGACGCCTGCGAAATAGCGGAAGTGATCAATAGCGAGCGGCAGGTCGGCATTGGTGGTCTCGCGGATCGGCTTGCCATTGTCCCATGTTTCGGCGGCAGCAAGCGCAGGCAGGTTTTCCTCAATCCGGTCGGCAATGCGATTGAGGATGAGCGCGCGTTCAGCCGCGCTCGTCCTGCCCCATGCATCCTTGGCGGCATGCGCTGCGTCGAGAGCCGCCTCCACATCGGCGGCATCCGAACGGGCTACCTCGCAAAGCACCTGTCCATTGACGGGCGATGTGTTGTCGAAATAGCGCCCCGATTTGGGCTCGACCCATTTGCCGCCGATGAAGTTTCCATAACGCTTTGCAAAAGCCGGCTTCACGGTCCGGCTGAATTCAACCTTGTTCATGACATCCTCCCAGAAACAACGCTGCTCCTACAGCGCTTCATGGTTGAGGATCGCGCGACAGCGGGGAAGAGTCATCCCACGCATTCAAGCTCGCAAGATCATGTGTCGCAATATTGAGACAGTTTCGCCGACCTATTTCAGCGCGGCTTGATCAGTGCGCACGGATGATCTTGAGGCGGTTCAGCTTGCGATGCAGCGTCGCCCGGCTGATGCCCAGAAGCTGCGCGGCGGAGGAAATATTGCCCTCGGCGCGGGCAAGTGCCCGCAGGATCACGCCACGCTCCGATTCAGCCATGTCCTCGCGCGGGTCGGCGGGCGTTCCCAGAAGATCGGCGGCAGGCAACGGACCCGCCAGCGCGTCGTCATCAAGCTCCAGCGCAAGCCGTGCGGCGCGCGTCGCGCCGATAACAAGGTCATCCTTGTCGACGGCGATCAGCGCGCCGCCGGTGCGGTCGGGGCTGGGAGCCAGCATGATGCGGGCATCAGGAAAAGCCTGGCGGAAATTTTCAGCCTCGATGCGCCGCGCTGCGTCGATGACGGCCACCGATATGAGCTGCGCAAAAGCCTCGGTCAGGTCGGCACGACAGGAGGAAACATCCAGCGCCGCCATCAAGCGCCCCTGATGGTCGTGGATCGGGGCGACCGTGCAGGAAAGCCCGATATTGCGCGTATGAAAATGCTGGTCGCGATGGATCGTCAGCGGGCGCTGTTCGACGATGCAGGTGCCGATGCCGTTCGTGCCTTCGCTCTGCTCGCTCCAGACAGCACCCGTCCAGAGCCCCCAACGGTAGAAGGTGTCGTCATCGCCGGGCGCGCCGCGCCGTTCGACCGGCACGCCCTCACTGTCGGCCAGAAGCACGCAGCAGCCGACACCACCGACAGCCAGATAAAGGCGGTCCATACTGGCTTGCGCTATGCTGACGAGGCGTTCGATACGCTGATGGGCCGTCCGGAACTCGCCATCGGAAAGTGTGCGCACCGATCCCGGCTCGGCAGGATCAAGCCCATGCAGTTCCGCCGAGCGCCGCCATGAGGCGACCAGAGCGGACCGTGCAGCCCCGCCCGCCGTCATGATCGCGGACTGGATTCGATCGGCATGTGTTCGGTCTTGCGGTGTGCCCATCTTTTCCTCCCAGGAAGGCTGGAACCCGCTTTATGGAAGGATAATGACCGCTCAGAACACAACTGGCAAGTGCGGCTAAAGATTGAGAGGGATCAGGCGACCAGTGCCGACTTCATATATTCCTCAAGCGAGGAAACTTCCGCCGCATTAAGCCGAAGGCCGAGTTTCGTGCGCCGCCACAAAATATCCTCGGCGCTCATTGCCCATTCATTCTCGTGCAGATAGCGCACTTCGGCTTCATAAAGATCGGCACCGAAATGCTTTCCCATATCGGCAAGCGCAACCGCTTCCCCGAGCAGATTATGGATACGCGTTCCATATTGCCGAAACAGCCGCCGCGCATGAGCTGGCGTCAGGAAGGAATAGGCGGCATTTATCTTTTGCAACTCACGCTCGAACTCGACATCCACGAAATCGCCACCGGGCAATGGCGCGGCATGGGTCCATGGCTTCCCCCTTGACCCCAGCCGATGCTCGATCTTCTCCAGCATATGTTCGGCCAGCCGGCGCGCCGTGGTCAGCTTGCCGCCGAAAACATTGACCAAGGGTGCAAGCCCATCAGGAGCATCTTCTTTCAGCACATAATCGCGGGTCGCTTCCTGTGCCGCGCTCGCGCCGTCATCATAAAGCGGACGCACGCCTGAATATGCCCAGACGATATCTGCGCGCCTGACCGGCTCCTTGAAATATTCGCTTGCCGCAGCACACAGATAGTCGGTCTCGCCTTCCGTGATCGCAACACTGGCCGGATCGCCCTCATAGTCCTGATCGGTCGTGCCGATCAAGGTGAAGTCGTCCTCATAGGGAATCGCAAATATGATGCGCCCGTCATTGTTCTGGAAGAAATAGGAGCGCGGATCGGGGAATTTCCTGCGCACTACAATATGACTGCCCTGAACAAGACGGACATTGTGAAGCTGCCGGTCTCCCTCCACACCCTGCAGCACCTTGTCAGCCCAGGGCCCGGCGGCATTGACCAGCAGGCGGGCGCGAACCTCCTCGCGCTCGTGCGTGTCGGTATCTTCCAATGTGATGGTCCAGCATTTCCCGTCACGGCGGGCCGCCACGACCCTGGTCCGGGTGCGGATCATCGCGCCGCGATCCGCAGCATCCCTGGCGGTCAAGGCAACGAAGCGCGCATCGTCGACCCAGCAGTCCGAATATTCGAATGCCTTGGTAAAAAGCGGCTTCAAGGGCTCAGCCGCCGGATCGGAGCGCATATCGAGCGTACGCGTGGCGGAAAGCTTCTTGCGCCCGCCCAGATGGTCGTAGAGGAACAGGCCCAACCTCAGCAGCCATGCAGGACGCACACCGCCCTTGTGATAGGGCAGGACAAATCGCATCGGATGAATGATGTGCGGGGCGTTGGCCCACAGCACTTCGCGCTCCATCAGTGCCTCACGCACCAGACGAAATTCATAATGCTCAAGATAGCGCAATCCGCCATGAATGAGTTTGGTTGCCCGCGAAGAAGTGCCGCTGGCCAGATCGTTCATCTCGGCCAGACCAACCGAAAATCCCCGGCCAACCGCATCACGCGCGATACCGCATCCATTGATGCCGCCGCCGATTACAAAAATGTCGAATAGTTTCTCTTGCGCCATGGCGAACCCCGAAGACCGCTCTCCGAAAACCAAAGCGAATATAATTGATTTGATACGAAAGCAAATCGAAAATGAAACGAAACTAAGTTCCCTTTTCTGCTATCCGGCTTTCCCCAAGCGTCTCGATCAGCTCGACCTCGTGTTCGCGGCAAAGCTCCCGCAATTGGTTCGACGGGCAATGGTCGGTAATGAAAGTGTCGATCTGCGATATGTGACCGATACGCACCGGGGCCGTTCTCTCCAGCTTTGTGGCGTCGGTCACCAGAATTACATGGCGGGCATTGGCAATGATCGCCTGCGCCACCTTCACTTCCCGGAAATCGAAATCGAGCAGAGCCCCGTCCTCGTCCATGGCGGAAGCACCGATGATCGCATAATCGACCTTGAACTGCCGGATGAAATCAACGGCGGCTTCGCCGACGATTCCTCCATCCGACGGACGCACGACACCGCCGGCGACAATCACCTCTATCGAGGCGTGAACGCGCAGCGTGTTGGCAACATTGATGTTGTTCGTGATGACCATCAGATTATTGTGGTCGACCAGCGCCTGACTGACGGCTTCGGTCGTGGTGCCAATATTGATGAACAATGAAGCACCATCAGGAATGATTTCTGCGGCAGCGCGGCCGATTGCTTCCTTTTCATGTGCAGCGATGCGGCGCCGTGCTTCATACTCCATGTTCTCGACACCGGACGGATAGAGCGCCCCGCCATGGATACGACGCAGCATGCGAGCACGGCAGAGGTCGTTCAGGTCCTTGCGCACCGTTTGCGGCGTCACTTCGAAAGCCGCGGCAAGATCGTCCACCAAAACCTGCCCCTGTTTGCGAGCGAGCTCTAGAATTGCATTGTGACGGGGAGTGAGCTGCATTGTTATCCTGAGGCTGGTTTCATTCCGTTTGCTCTCGGATAATTTCGCGGTTTTTCAATAGAAAGCAACCACTTCAGTCCAAATGGCTTCCAGCGGCGCCGCTTTCCGGCAATTTTCGACACCGAGCAACAAACTCAAGCGGCGGCTTAGCCGGCCCAAGACTGGACGAAAATGCGCAACTGTCCGACTGGCGCGCCTGGAATTGCGCGCCCGGAAACAGGAAACGATCGGCATTTACAAAAATGAACGTCAAATTATTCAATCGAGATCGAACTTCTCGCCATACATCCGGTGCAGCTTGCACGCCACTTCCGTCCGGTTTGCGGCTCCGATCTTCTTCATGATGTTATGCACGTGAGCCTTGACGGTGCCTTCGCTCATGCCAAGCTCAAAGGCGATGATCTTGTTCGATTTGCCAATTCGGATTGCATGGACAACCTCGATCTCGCGCGTGGTAAGCAATTCTCCCAGAACGTCGTCATCAATATCCGTCGGCGCGGTTTGAAAAACCAACGAGGCCGGAACATACATGCCGCCAGCGGTGGCAAGATGAATGGCTTCGACGCAGACTTTTATATCCACCGAAGTGGGAATATAGCCGCGAGCACCGATCTCCATGGCGCGTACGACCTGAGCCCACTCCTCGCGTTCAGCGAGAAAAACCACCGGTACCGGGCGCCAAAGCTCAATCACCGACTGTAGCTTTTCGGAGAAAAACGGGTCGGCCAAACGCTTCGAGCCTATATTGATGAGAACGACAGCAACATCGTCGGTCGGATCTGCGAGCTCGACCGCTGCCAAGGTTTCCACGGGAAGCTTCAATCCGTTCAATACCAGCCCGTTATAGAGACACTGCCGTTCAAGGTTGCTCTTGCATATGAGCAACATGCGCCGTTCCTGTGCGGCTTCAATGCCTGCGGCGTTGCCCCTATCACCCGCATGCTCCGAAGCGGTCCAAATGCTATCCCCTCTTGCTTCCAACATGTGATGCTCCCGGCATACTCAAGTTGCTCTATGTTTATGCATCCCACTATTACTTTCGTCAGAGACGAGTGTTTTCCAATGCTTGTCCGGATAGACCTCTAGCCAGGACAAGCGCAAATATTGCTATCGGGAAATAGTTGTGTCATTAACTTATGTTAGCAATGCATAAAATTTATGACCGCTCATAAGAAAGACTTTAACGGCGGTAGATATAGGCTCTATATCTTTCGTTTAGTTGATTTCTGATTTTAGTGAAACCTGAGATACCGCGTCCGCAGTTACGTATCTCATGCTTAAAGATATTCATGCTCCAGGCAGAAATTTCCAACCGGTTGCTCATGCATTTTTTCAAACGGAAGATCGCCAAGTAATTTTACAAAAAGTGATCCGGGCGCATTTCCATTTGCTTGATGAGATAAGCGCCCTAACTGTTCGTTCTAATGCGCATTCTTGCCGAAAGGCTGTTTCGCACATATCGGAATACGCTCTATTGGGTTGAAAATGCACAACATTGGCAAGCAAACCACAGACCCATCGACGGAAGCGCTCATTGGTTTATTGGAGGCCCCTCCAATTTTCGCCAAGCTGGAAGCGCGGGAAACAGACGCGCTTTCCTCTCTCACTGTTATCGAAAACGACTTTGCCGCCGATGCTGCAATCATCAGGCAAGGGGAGCGAATCAGAAGCCTCCATCTCGTGCGTTCCGGCTGGGGATGTGTCTATCGCGACTTGTCCAGCGGCGAACGGCAGATCATCGACTTCCCTATGCGGAGCGATTTTCTAGGGCTCAGAACAGCCGATGGTTACAGTTACAACACCGTCACGGCAATTACGCCCATGTCGGTTTTCGAGATTCCGCTTGCCTCGCTTGAAACCTCAATTGAGCGTGCGCCGCGCCTCAGCCTGATCTTTATAGAGCTTCTTGCACGCCAGCGATCCATGCTGGTCGAGCATCTTACCAATATCGGATGCCGCGCTGCTTTCGTCCGCACCGCGCATCTGTTTCTTGAACTTTCCGACCGTGTGCAATCGTGCGGCATGGGCGATGCAAATTCCTTCTATTGCCCGCTGACACAATATCAACTTGCCGATGCGCTGGGGCTGACGCCAATTCACCTCAACCGGATGCTGCGCGACTTGCGTAAAGAAGGGCTGATCCTGTTCCGTTCGAACCGGGTGGAAATTCTGGACCGCAAACGAATGGTTGCCCTTGCCCAGTACGATGGCGAGTTCATGCGTATGTCGGTTTTCGGGAAAGAGGATTAAGAAGCTGAAGCAATCCGTCTTTATGCCACTTGCGGGATCGAGCTTGCTCAGCGCCTATAAGCACGCGACGTATGCGCAACTCACCGCTGACGATGAGCGCCTGCCGGACATTAAAGGAAGAGAAAAACGATTTCAGCTTTCTAAGATGGTCGGAGTGAGAGGATTTGAACCTCCGACCCCCTCGTCCCGAACGAGGTGCGCTACCAGGCTGCGCTACACTCCGTGACCATGTGGCCTTGACCATTGAGGCGGCTTATAACGCTCCAGATTTCAAGCCGCAAGAGCATCTTGTCGTTTTTTTGAAAGCCCGGCCCGAAAAGCCGCAAGGAGCTTCAAACGGCCTCGAAAACAGGCCGCTCCCCGCCTCCAAACGCTACAAAATTGGGGTTTGCAAAACCGGCAACACCTTCGCTGGCGCGCTGGCCATAGGAAAGCGGTATTCCATCAAAAGTCGTCGTAAGGCCACCGGCGGCGCGCAACACCGCATCGCCTGCCGCCGTATCCCACTCCATGGTGGGGCCGAAACGCGGATAAATATCGGCTTCTCCACTGGCAATCAGGCAAAACTTCAGCGACGAACCGATGGAAACGCAGTCGCTGATCCTGTTGTCGTTCAGAAACTTTTCCGTCTCCGGATTGTTGTGCGAGCGGCTGCAGACAGCGACCCGCTCCGCCCCGTGGATACGCACTGCTATCCCCCGCCGTGTTCCGACTGCATGATCTTTGGTCGTCGTTATTTCTTCGGCACCGCTGCTGGTTCCGATAAACAGGCGATTGCGAACGGGTGCATAAACGAGGCCCAGCGTCGGAATACCGTCTTCGATCAGGCCGATATTCACCGTGAAATCGCCGTTGCGCAGCAGAAACTCACGTGTTCCGTCAAGGGGGTCAACCAGCAGGAATTGCCTTCCCAGTTGCGAAGGCAGGCGCCCCGCCGCCACTTCCTCTTCAGCCACAACCGGAATATCCGGGGCGACCGCAGCCAGCGCCGAAAGGATGATGGCCTCCGCGTCACGATCTGCTTCCGTGACGGGCGAGGAATCTTTCTTGCTGTGAACCGCGCAACCATTGGCATAGTGCTTCATGATAACGCGCCCGGCCTCGAGCACAGCTTCCTGCAGCACGGCAAGCATTGCTTCGCCGCTCGAATCGGCTTTCGGGGAGGCTGAAATCTTCATTTGCTCAGATTGACCAGGAATCGCTGCCATAACTGCCGATGATACCACGTTCGGCAAGGTACTTTTCTACTTCCGCGACGAGTTCGTCAACGTCCCGGCCCGTCGTGCTCAGCCGAAGCTCGGGCGATACCGGCGGCTCATATGGAGAATCGATGCCGGTGAAAGCCTTTATCTCGCCGCGCAAGGCCTGCGCATAAAGGCCCTTGGGATCGCGGGCGATGCATTCCTCTATCGGCGTATCGACGAAGATTTCGACAAATTCACCTTCAGGCAGCCGGGAGCGAATGCGATCCCGCTCGGCCCGAAAAGGCGAGATGAAGGAAACCAGCACCACCAGCCCCGCATCGGTCATCAAACGGGCAACCTCACCGACACGACGAATATTTTCTGCCCTGTCCTCCTCGGAAAAACCGAGATCGCTGTTGAGGCCATGGCGGACGTTATCGCCGTCAAGCAGATAAGTGTGCTTGCCGAGCGCATGGAGCCGCTGTTCCAGCCGGTTGGCGATGGTGGACTTGCCGGAGCCGGACAGGCCCGTAAACCAGAGCACAGCCGGTTTCTGGAATTTCTGCGCCGCGCGTGCCTGCTTGTCGAGATCGAAGGATTGCAGATGCACATTCGTCGCCTGACGAAGCGCGCTGTCGATCATTCCAGCACCAACGGTCGCATTGGTAAGCCGGTCGATCAGGACGAACGCGCCCGTTACACGGTTGTCGGCGTAAGGGTCGAAGGCTATCTGGTCCACGGTCTGCAGATGGCAAAGCCCGATCTCGTTGAGGTCGAGACGGGATGCATCCTTCCGGGTGAAACTGTCGACATCGGTTCTGTACACGATTTCATTGATCGTTACCGGCGTCTGATCCGTCTCTGTGCGCAGCAGATAGGAACGGCCGGGATGCAATGCCTCTTCACCGAACCAGACTATATTGGCGGCGAAACGATCAGCCACTTCGGGTCGGGATTCCGTCCCTACCAGCATGTTTCCGCGCGAAACCTCGATCTCATCTTCCAGCACCAGAGTGACGGCCTGGCCTTCCGAAGCGCGGGAGAGGTCACCGTCATAAGTGGCAATGCGCTTCACGCGGGAGGTCTTGCCCGATTTGGCAACCACGACGGCATCACCGGCACTGATCGAACCTGACGCCACTGTGCCCGAGAAACCGCGAAAATCGAGATTGGGCCGGTTCACATATTGCACCGGGAACCGAAAGGGCTTTGCCACCGCTTCCGTGTCGATGCGCACGGTTTCCAGATGTTCCAGCAGATGCGGCCCCTGATACCAGCCCATGTGGGCAGACGGCTGGGTGACATTATCGCCAAAACGAGCCGAAAGCGGGATAGGCTGGATGCTGACAAAGCCGAGTTCCCTGGCGAAGCTCATATAGTCGGCAACGATGCGCTCGAAGGCCTCCTGCGAGAAATCGACCAGATCGATCTTGTTCACCGCCAGAACGATGTGACGGATACCAAGTGCCGAAGCAATGAAGGAATGGCGGCGGGTCTGGGTCAGCACGCCCTGCCGGGCATCGACCAGCACGATAGCAAGATCAGCGGTAGAGGCACCCGTTGCCATGTTGCGGGTATATTGTGCATGACCCGGCGTGTCCGCGACGATGAACTTGCGGCGGGGCGTCGAAAAGAAGCGATAGGCGACATCGATGGTAATGCCCTGCTCCCGCTCGGCTTCCAGACCGTCAACCAGCAAGGCGAAGTCGAAATCGTCATCGGTGGTTCCGAACTTGCGGCTGTCGTTCTTCAACGAAGCAAGCTGGTCCTCAAAGATCAGTTTGGTGTCATACAACAGCCGCCCGATGAGCGTCGACTTACCATCATCTACCGAGCCGCAAGTGAGGAAGCGCAGCAGTGTCTTGCGTTCCTGATCCGCCAGAAAATCACTGACTGCGGCATTGGTCGCAACAGGCTTGATTATAGCATTCATCAGAAATAGCCCTCGCGCTTCTTTTTCTCCATCGACCCGGCTTCGTCCCTATCGATGGCGCGGCCCTGCCGCTCGGATGTGCGGGCGATCAGCATTTCCTCGACGATATCGGAGAGGTCAGCCGCACTGGATTCAATTGCGCCGGTCAACGGATAGCAGCCAAGCGTGCGGAACCGCACCAGACGGTTTTCCACCTGTTCGCCCGGACGCAGTTTCATGCGGTCGTCGTCGACCATGATCAGCATGCCATCACGTTCGACCACCGGGCGATGCGCTGCAAAATAGAGCGGCACGATGGGGATATTCTCTTGCAGGATATATTGCCAGATATCGAGCTCGGTCCAGTTCGACAGCGGGAAGACGCGGATCGATTCCCCGGCGGATACGCGTGTGTTGTAGATCTTCCACATTTCGGGACGCTGGTTCTTGGGGTCCCAGCCGTGCTGCGCATTACGGAAAGAAAAGATACGCTCCTTGGCGCGGGATTTTTCTTCGTCGCGACGGGCGCCGCCAAATGCAGCATCGAACTTGTACTTGTCGAGCGCCTGCCGCAAGGCAACCGTTTTCATCACATGGGTGTGGACGTTAGACCCGTGAGTGAAAGGGCCGATTCCTTCACGCACGCCATCCTCATTGATATGCACGAGCAGTTCAAAGCCCTTCTCGCGGGCCTGCGCATCGCGAAATTCGATCATCTCGCGGAACTTCCATGTCGTATCGACATGCAGAAAGGGAAAGGGCGGCGGCGCCGGATAGAATGCCTTCATTGCCAGATGCAGCATGACGGAAGAATCCTTACCGACCGAGTAAAGCATCACCGGATTGGAAAAACTTGCCGCGACCTCGCGAAAAATATGGATCGCTTCCGCCTCAAGGCGCTGCAGATGCGTGAGGTTCTTGATCAGGGATGCATGATGCACGACTAGTTACTCCCGGCAACCGGATGGAATCTCGATACTCGCGGGAGGGTTGGCGTAAGCCTTCATCCGGCGCAGATGCGGCAAGAGCCACAGTGCGCGCATTGTCGTGAAATGATGCGGAAAAGTGAAAGAAACCTATCGCGTATTGCAACTGGCTTGCGCGAAAAACTTACCGTATTTGCAAGCCGGGCCGGAACAAACTTGCGCGTGCCGGGAAAAGCCGACTTTCCGCCAAGTTACGGAAAATCCTACAATTTTTGTGATATTATATGGATTTTCGAGCTGGAGCTGCCCGTCATTCGGGCAGCTCCAGCGCAAATTATTACTTGGCGAGTGCTACTTGGCCGAGGCTCGCCTGGACATCATTGAGCGACGCTTCAAGCGCGGACACCATCGTATCGATCTGCTGATCGTTGATGATGAGCGGCGGACAGAAGGCCAGCGTGTCGCCCATTGCACGGGAAATCACGCCGCGTTCCTGAAGCGCTGCGTTTGCCTGTGCGCCGAGCGCGCCAGCTTGCTCCAAGCCCGTCTTGGCCTGCTTGTCTGTGACAAGCTCGACACCGGCAATCAGACCAACGCCGCGCACTTCGCCGACCAGCGGGTGATCCTGCAGTTCACGCAGACGCTTCTGCATATAGGTGCCGCGGTCGCGTGCGTTGGCGACCAGGTCACGCTCTTCAATGATGGCAAGATTTTCCAGCGCCACAGCTGCCGCCACCGGATGGCCGGATGCCGTGAAGCCCGTGCCAAGCGTGCCGATCTTGTGGCTTTCTTCGGCAATCGGCGCGTAGACGCGCTCGTTGATGAGGAATGCCGAAATTGGCAGATAGGAGGACGAAAGCTGCTTCGACATGACCAGAATGTCCGGCTTGATGTCAAAGGTCTGGCTTCCGAAGAGGTTGCCTGTCCGCCCGAAGCCGCAAATGACTTCGTCTGCGACCAGCAGAATGTCGTAGCGCTTCAGGACAGCCTGCACCTTTTCCCAATAGGTTTTGGGCGGCACGACCACACCGCCAGCGCCCATCACCGGCTCGCCGATGAAAGCCGCAATGGTGTGCGGGCCTTCGGCGAGAATCAACTGCTCCAGTTCATCAGCCAGTCGCGTTGCGAATTGTTCCTCACTCTCGCCCGCCCGCCCTTGGCGATAGTAATGTGGACAGCCCGTATGCAGAATGCGGTCGATCGGCAGGTCGAAGGAACGGTGATTGTTGGGCAGGCCCGTCAGACTGGCGGAAGCAATCGTCACGCCATGATAGCCACGCTTGCGCGAGATGATTTTCTTGCGCTCCGGCTCACCCAGTGCGTTGGAGCGATACCAGATCAGCTTGATGACCGTATCGTTGGCTTCGGAACCTGAATTGGTGAAGTAGGCCTTGCTCATCGGCACGGGAGCCATTGAGACGAGCTTTTCAGCCAGATCAATGACGGGGCCATGCGAACGATAAGAGAATGTATGATAGAAGGGCAGCTTCTTCATCTGTCGCGCGGCTGCGTCCGCCAGGCGCGGTTCGGAAAAGCCGACGCCGACGCTCCAAAGTCCCGACATCGCCTCGATGTAACGCTTGCCCGTTACATCCTCGACATAAATGCCGTCGCCGCGCTCGATGACAAGGGGCCCTTCGGCCTCAAGTCGGACAGCATCGGTGTAGGAATGCAGATGATAACGGATATCGCGGGCTTCAAGAGAGTTCGGCTGAGCAGTCATTCATTCATCCTCCAGAAAGATAATGAATTTGTAGCCCGTTTCAGAAAAAGCGCAAACTGGAAGCTGCGGAAAAAACGCCCTTCGGAACAAACCGCCGAGGGACTTGGGACATAGTCAGAGAAGTCCGAATGTGCGGGCTTTGGCGACCGCCTGAACTTTGTTGACCGCAACCAGCTTGGTCAGCACGTTGCTGATATGGAAATTTACCGTGCGTGTCGAAATATTGAGGATCGTGCCGATGATTTCGGCAGTCTTTCCTTCACTCGTCCAACGCAGGATCTCCCGCTCCCGCATCGTCAGGTTCACTTCCGAAACGCAGTTCATGGCTGGAACATCAAGATGCTCATACATGGACAGATGCAGCAGATTGGCCGCGATCTGCAATTGACGCCGCAACATTGAAATCTCACCGGACGACAGTGCAGGACCGCTTCTCAGAAAAGACAGCATTCCAAATACGCCTTGCGCCGCCCAGCACGGTTGCGAAATGCCGACCCTGATGCCGAAGCGCTGGGCATCTGTCCATATCTGCGGAGCCTCAGCAAACAGCTTCGATGACCAGACCAGCGGCTCTATGCTGTTCAATGCCTTGCGAACCAGCGGGTCTATATCCGCATATTTTCTGTCCGCATAGTGATCGATCCATTCCTGGGGTAGCGAGCCAAAGCTAAGCCATTTGACCACGCCGTTCAGCAAGGGAACGCGCATGATATAAGCCGTATGTGCAAATCCGCACTGTTTGGCATAGGTGTTTATGTATTCAAGGAGCTGCCCGGCATCGTCAGCAGATTGCATGGATTCATAAATTTGTTCCCATTTCATTGCAGACATCCCAATTAAAGTTCTAATTTTGAATTTATTAAAATGTAGCGCCCTTACACAAAACAGTTGCGCGGTCGATGGCTATCACAACCATCAGTTCCTGACTATATAGCAAAATAGTTTCATATGAACTCAAAGCGATAATTTGTGAATATTTTTATCACAACAGTTAGTTACTAAATTAGTATCTAACGAAATACTTTGACCGCCAATTCAGCCGCAAGCACCCGTGCGCTCCCGCTGCCGGAATGGCCAAGACCTCCAACTGTTTATTGTAAGCACTTCCGAATGGAACCCGTTTCATATTTCGCTGGAAATGCTCATGCACCGCCGAACCTGAAACCGATTTGCATTCAAGAACAGTAGAGCCCTCTGGCAGGTTCGGCAAACCTGTCAGAATGACGAGTATTTGAGATATGATTAATAAACGTTGGTAAGAAAAAGCCTCATGGCGACCGGTCAGGCCGCCGCATCCTCGTCTTTTTCAGCACCCGGCAAATAATTGAGAACAGGACCGAGCCAGCGCTCCACTTCCTCCACCGGCATTCTCTTGCGTTCCGCGTAATCCTCGACCTGATCGCGTTCCACCTTGGCCACCCCGAAATAATAGCTTTCAGGATGGCCTATATAGAGACCCGATACGGAGGAGCCAGGCCACATGGCGTAGCTTTCCGTCAGTTCCACGCCTGTATTCGCAGTCGCATCCAGAAGACGGAAAAGTGTGGTCTTTTCGGTGTGGTCGGGCTGGGCGGGATAACCCGGAGCAGGGCGAATGCCCTTATAGGGCTCCCCGATCAGTTCTTCCGGGGTATAGCTTTCATCCGTCGCATAGGCCCAGAACTCCTTGCGCACCCGCTCATGCATCAATTCGGCAAAGGCTTCGGCAAAACGGTCAGCCAGCGCCTTCACCAGAATGGCCGAATAATCGTCATTGGCGCGCTCGAAACGCTCGGCGATGGCGACTTCCCCGATGCCCGCCGTCACCACGAAACCGCCGACATAGTCCTGCTTTCTGCTTTCGGCAGGCGCCACAAAATCGGACATGGCCACATTCGGGCGACCATCGCGCTTGCTCAATTGCTGGCGCAGGGTGAAGAAAGTCGCAAGCTCCTCTTTCCGGCTTTCATCGGTGAAGAGCCGGATATCGTCCCCTACCGCATTGGCAGGCCAGAAGCCGACGACAGCTTTCGGCGCGAACCATTTTTCGTCGATGATCTTCTTCAGCATCGCCTGCGCATCGGACCAGAGCTGGCGAGCTGCCTCGCCCTGCTTTTCATCTTCGAGGATCGCCGGGTAGCGGCCCTTCAATTCCCATGTCTGGAAGAATGGGGTCCAGTCGATATAGCGAGCGATTTCAGCCAGATCGTAATCATCGAAGGTTCTGGTGCCTATGAAGGTCGGCTTTGTCGGCACAAAGTTATCCCAGTCGAGCTTATGCGCATTGGCGCGAGCCCGAGCAATCGGCAGACGCTGCTTTTCCGCTTCGTTGCGCGCATGGGCGGCGGCTACCTTGGCATATTCCCCGCGCAAGCCGTCGATATAGGCCTGCTTGCCTTCCGGCGACAGCAGGCTCGAAACCACGCCGACAGCGCGGCTGGCATCAATGACATAAACAGCCTGCCCGCGCTCATAGCGCGGATGAATTTTCACCGCGGTATGAACGCGGCTCGTCGTTGCACCGCCGATCAGGAGCGGGATATCAAAACCTTCGCGTTCCATTTCCGCAGCGACATGCACCATTTCGTCAAGCGACGGCGTGATGAGGCCCGAAAGACCAATCACATCCACTTTTTCGTCACGCGCCACCTGCAAGATCTTCTGCGAAGGCACCATGACGCCAAGATCGATGATCTCGTAATTGTTGCAGGCCAGCACAACGCCAACAATATTCTTGCCGATATCGTGCACGTCGCCCTTTACGGTCGCCATCAGCACCTTGCCGGCGCTTTGACGTTCACCGCCGCCATTAAGACGCTTTTCCTCTTCCATGTAAGGCAGGAGCACGGCTACAGCCTGTTTCATGACACGGGCGGACTTGACCACCTGCGGCAGGAACATCTTGCCTGCGCCGAACAGGTCGCCAACCACATTCATGCCAGCCATCAGCGGGCCTTCGATGACATGCAAAGGCCGTTCAGCCGCCTGACGCGCTTCTTCCGTATCGGCTTCGATATATTCGGTAATGCCGTTGACCAGCGCATGTTCGAGACGCTTTTCGACCGGCCATTCGCGCCATGTCAGATCCTGCGCCTTGGCTTCCTTGGAACCGGAGTCGCGGAAACGCTCGGCAATTTCCAGCAGGCGTTCGGTTGCGTCGGAGCGGCGGTTGAGCACCACATCCTCGCAGGCCTCGCGCAGCTCGGGATCGATCGTGTCATAAACGGCAAGCTGTCCGGCATTGACAATGCCCATATCCATGCCCGCCTGGATAGCGTGGTAAAGAAACACGGCATGCATCGCCTCGCGCACCGGTTCATTTCCGCGGAACGAGAAGGACAGGTTCGACACGCCGCCCGACACATGGACATGCGGCAGGGTCGCGATGATCTGCCGGGTCGCCTCAATGAAATCGACGCCGTAATTATTGTGCTCCTCGATGCCGGTCGCGACTGCAAAGATATTCGGATCGAAGATGATGTCTTCCGGTGGAAAACCGACCTGTTCGGTCAAAATCTTGTAGGCGCGAGAGCAAATCTCGATCTTGCGCGCCTCGGTGTCGGCCTGTCCGGTTTCATCGAACGCCATGACGACAACAGCAGCGCCATAGGCGCGGACGAGCTTGGCGTGATGAATAAAGGCCTCCTCGCCTTCCTTCATCGAAATGGAATTGACCACCGCCTTGCCCTGAACGCATTTCAGGCCAGCCTCGATCACCTCCCATTTGGAGCTGTCGATCATGATCGGCACGCGGGCAATATCCGGCTCTGCGGCAATCAGATTGAGAAACTCGACCATCGCCTTTTCGGAATCGATCAGGCCCTCATCCATATTGATGTCGATGATCTGCGCGCCGTTGGCTACCTGATCGCGCGCCACATCAAGGGCGGCGGCAAAATCGCCCGCCTTGATCAGCTTGCGGAAGCGGGCAGAGCCGGTCACGTTGGTGCGCTCGCCGACATTGACGAAGGGAATATCCTTGGTCAGCGTGAAAGGCTCAAGACCCGACAGGCGCATCAGCGGCGCTACCTTGGCAGGCTTGCGCGGCGGATGCTTTGCAACCGCCTCGGCGATGGCGCGGATATGTTCCGGCGTCGATCCGCAGCAGCCGCCAACCACATTGACCAGCCCGTCACGGGCAAAGCCCTCGATCTGGGCAGCCATTGCTTCCGGTGTCTCGTCATACTGACCGAACTCGTTCGGCAGACCGGCATTCGGATAGGCGCAGATGAAGGTGTCGGCGATAGACGACAATTCATCCAGATGCGCGCGCATGGCATTGGCGCCGAGCGCGCAGTTGAGACCGATGGTAAACGGCTTGGCATGACGCAGCGAATGCCAGAACGCCGTCGGCGTCTGGCCGGACAGGGTGCGTCCGGAAAGATCTGTGATCGTGCCGGAAATCATCACCGGCAGGCGGATTCCCTTTTCCTCGAACACTTCTTCCGAGGCGAAGACCGCCGCCTTGGCGTTCAGCGTATCGAAGATCGTTTCGATCAGGATAATGTCGGAACCGCCATCGATCAGCCCCCTGATCTGCTCAGCATAAGCGATGCGCAGGTCATCGAAAGTGACGGCGCGAAAGCCCGGATTGTTGACATCCGGCGATAGCGACGCGGTGCGGTTTGTCGGCCCCAGGGCGCCCGCGACGAAACGGCGGCGGCCGTCCTTCTGCTCGGCCCTCAGGGCGGCGCGGCGAGCAAGCCGCGCACCGTCACGGTTCAGCTCGTAGACCTGCTCTTCCATGCCATAATCGGCCTGTGCAATTCTCGTGGAAGAGAAGGTATTCGTTTCGAGAATATCCGCCCCCGCAATGGCGTAGGCGTAATGGATTTCCTCGATGGCCTTTGGCTGGGTCAGCGTGAGCAGATCATTATTGCCCTGAAGCTGGCAATCGCAGGCGCCGAAACGCTCTCCCCGGAAATGCTCTTCGTGGAAGCCAAGCCCCTGAATTTGCGTTCCCATCGCACCATCGAGGATCAGGATGCGCTCACGCGCCGCCCTGGTGAGAGCTGCCAGCACTTCGGAGCCATCCGGCTGCGCTGCCGTTGCACCGAAAAGACCGTCAAGGGGAGAGGCCATAAAACACCGCCTGTATTCTATCTGTTATCAGGCAACAGGTCTGTTCGCGACGCACAAACCTCGATTGCCTGCCATACGCATACCGTGAAGGTCGCTTAATGACATAAACATATCTTTATGTCAATTCGAGCTAAATGTTTTCCGCCCCTGATCGGGGCATCACCCGTCTATTGCCCGAAGGAAGAAATCGTGACTGCGCGGAGCCACCGCCACGCCACAATGTGGGAGCAAAAATGACCGCAGGGACAATATGTGTTGTTTGTTTTTACGCGCATCTTCCGAAGCGGTTTCACACATTCGGGGTGCGCTGTGAGGAGAGACCAATGAAAAGGTTTGCTTATTCCCTGTTTGCCGCATGTTTGTCGCTTGGCATGGGACTTGCCGCAGCTACCGGGGACGCCAATGCGGCACAGCCGTCCCTGATGACGACGCCGTCCGCACAGACTTCGGCACCCATTACGCACCAGGTTCAGTATTATGACTATCGCGGCGACCGCGGCTACTGGCGGGAAAATCGCCGTCACTGGCGGCACGACTACCCGCGTTATCGTCCATACTATCGCTACGATCGGCGTTATTGGGGACCGCCGCCCGCTTATCGCTACCGTGCAGCGCCGGTCTATCGCGGCGGCAACCCGCATGTGCGCTGGTGCTATAATCGTTATCGCTCCTACCGAGCCTATGACAATACATTCCAGCCCAATTACGGACCACGGCGCCAGTGCTACTCGCCATATCTCTAAACGAAAAAAAGCCCCGGATTATCCGGGGCTTCTTCCAAAATGAATTGCTCAAAAATCAGGTAACATAAGCACCGATTGAAGCCGCAACCAGTCCGATCGCAACCGCAATCATCACGCCATAGACGCGCGGTTTGTCAAACAGGACGGCAAAAGCCGCAAACCAGCTGACAACCGCGGCACCAAGCGCGAATAAAAAGCCCGGCTTGTCGCCGTGATACAGGTTAGCCGCCATGAGGCCGCCGATAATCAGCGCGCCAAAAACGATCATCAACCCTGTGGCATATCGCTCGTAATCGTCCATTTAAATTCCTCGGTTCCGCTCCCGCCGTGACAGGTGCCGGAAACTTTCGTCAATCCATTTGGCCATTTAAGGGCATTGGCCGGTCGCCTTCACACAATCATTATTCGTGTCGTTCTTCAACCATTTCACTGCGCCATTTTCGGCAATTGTTGCGACTTTTCACGCGAACGTTCCTGTAGCCGCCCGATAACCGTCATTTGTCCCGATCAAAATCGTGGTAACATCACCATCATGGAATCGTCAGGCGTCACCATTTTCGAAACAGAAATCGGACCATGCGGCATCGCGTGGCGCGACCGGAGGATCGTTGGTGTTGAAATCGGAGATGCCGACGAGAAGGAAACCCGATATCGTCTGCGCGAACGGTTTCCCGGGGCAGAGGATACCGAGGCGCCGGCTTTCGTTACCCAGGCAGTCGAAGGTGTCCGGGCGCTTTTGACCGGAGCCGATGTCGATTTTTCCGGTACGCCGCTGGCGCTCGATACCCAACCCGACCTTAACCGGCAGGTTTATGAAATCATCCTCGAACTGAAAGCGGGCGAGACGACGACCTATGGCGCAATCGCCAGACGACTGGGAGATGTGAGTCTTTCACAGGCTGTCGGCTATGCGCTGGGTAAAAACCCGTTTCCGATCATCGTGCCCTGTCACCGGGTTCTCGGTTCCAACGGCAAGGTCGGCGGCTTTTCGGCGGCAGGTGGCACGGCGACAAAGCTCAGGCTTCTCAATATCGAACGGGCGAGGACGTCCAGCGAGCCTGACCTTTTCGGCGGATTACCGCTCCAGGAACGGCCACAGGCCGACTGGTAGTTATCATTTGCGAACGCAAAACCGCTTCGCACTTGGCTCCAAAATGCTTCAGCGCTTCTCTGTCACCACATCTGCGGAAAAACGCAGTTCGCGCATGGGACGCACAAGCTGAGTCGTGGCGTCGTAAGTCGGATGCTTCTTGAAAGCGAAAAGTGCTTCCTCGTCCTTGAATTCGGCATAAACCACCAGATCGATGCGATCGCACATCGGGTCGACCTTGGAATTAGGCAGAACTTCGAAAAGGTCAGCGTGGGGAATGGTGCCAAGCTGCTCCAGCCCCTTTTTGACAGTCTCGATATCCTGACCTTCCTTGACGCTGAAGAAAACAATGTGCCGGATCACGCCGCGACTCCCTGAAATTGGTGAGGCGTGTCTAGCGCATCAAGGCGCGCAGAAAAATGGCAAATAATTGTCGATCTTCCACGCGTCCAATTTCGTTCCTGAGTTGGCGAAAATAGTGGCTTTCGAGCACCGGAGCGCAGTGTACTTGAGTACATGAGCACCGGAAGCGCAGAAAGACGACATTTGCAGACGCTCAGGGGCGAAATTCAGCCTGCCTTGACGCGACGCCAGGCGAAACCGCCCTCTTCCGGAACTGAACCGCGACCCGGCTGATAATAGCCGGGGGTATCAATGAGACGATTTTCATTGAGGCGCTTCTGCGCGACCTTGTTCGTCACCTGCAATGTGTCGAAACCCGTGCGCAGCATCAAGGCGGCCTGATCGATCAGCACGTCGCCAACGGCGCGCAATTCGCCCACAAAACCTTCGCGACGCAAAATCTCGGCCTTGGAATAGGAGCGACCGTCATTGAATGCCGGGAACTGCAAGGCGATCAGCGGCACGCTGCCCAGATCATTGAGAAGTGGTTCAATCGCTTCGCCCGGCGCAACCGTGACGCCGATGCGGCGATTGGAGGCGCGGCGGCGCTCTTCATCCAGCCCGAGCCAGACGGCGAGCGGAATGACGATGGCCGGGGCATCGCCCGCCGCTTCAAGATCGTCGGCAAAGACATAATCGTCTTCGCGAAAGCCATCGGCAGACCAGAGTTTGGTTTCGTTGATATCGCTCATTTCCGATCCACGGTTCCCAGTGTTTTAAGGCTGTCGGCAAGGCCAGTCAGATGGATGCCGCATTCTGTCTTTTCCGAACCCGCCCAGCGTCCGGCACGCTGGTCCTCGCCATCGCTTACGGCCCGCGTGCATGGCATGCAGCCAATGGAGCGATAGCCCTGCGCGGTCAGGGGATGCGGTGGCAGATCGTGCTTTTCGGCATATGCCTTGAGGTCGCCGGCCTGCCAACGCGCCAGCGGATTGATACGAATGCGCGGACCGACGGATTCAAACACTGGCAGGCTTTCGCGGGTCGATGCCTGAAACTGCTTGCGGCCTGTCATCCATGCGCGATAGGGCGCGACGGCGCGCGCCATCGGCTCAACCTTGCGGATGAAGCAGCAACGGTCCTTGTCGGTCATTGAGAGCGCACCGAACGGATCGTCGCTTTTAAGGCTTTCCTCCAGCGGCAAAATATCCTGCACGTCGGTCAGGCCAAGCCGGTCCACCAGATCGTGACGATAATCGAGTGTGGCCCGAAAATGCTTGCCCGTATCGAGAAACAGGACCGGGGTCGCCGGGTCAATTTCCGAGATCATATGCAAAAGCACAGCCGATTCCGCCCCGAAGGAAGACACAACCGCGATCTGCCCGTCATAGAGTTCGCGCGTGGCAAGCGCGATCACTTCCTGCGGGGAAGATGCGCCGTGGCTTGCCTCCAGAAGGCGGGCTTCGGCGGCAGCACTTTCTTCTGCATCAAGCTGCACGGCTTATTTCTCCGTAAAGCGCGCGTTTGAACGGTTCCATGCCAACGCGGCGATAGGCGGCGAGGAAGTTTTCCTCCGGGCTCTCGCGCAAGGCGAGATAGGTGTCGACCACCGTTTCGATGGCATCCACCACATCTTCCGACGAAAAGCCGCGACCGGTGATTTCACCGATGGTCGAATGCTCATCCGCCGAACCGCCAAGCGTGATCTGATAAAGCTCCTCACCCTTTTTCTCGACGCCCAGAATGCCGATATGGCCGACATGGTGATGGCCGCAAGCATTGATGCAGCCGGAAATCTTGATCTTGAGATCGCCGATTTCAAGCTGGCGCTGCTGATCGCCGAAGCGCTCGGAAATGCGCTGCGCCACCGGAATGGAGCGCGCATTGGCAAGGGCGCAATAGTCGAGACCGGGGCAGGCGATGATGTCGGTGATGAGACCGGCATTGGGCGTCACCAGACCATCCGATTGCAAGAGATCGTAGACGGCGGCGAGATCGGCCTTGGCGACATGCGGAAGAACCAGATTCTGCTCATGGCTGACGCGGATTTCATCGAAGGAATAGGTTTCGGCAATGTCCGCGACCAGTTCCATCTGTTCAGCGCTTGCATCGCCAGGAATGCCGCCAATGGGTTTGAGCGAAATGGTGACGACCGCATAATCCGGGTGCTTGTGCGGCGTGACATTGCGCGCCACCCAGCTTGCAAATTCCGCATCGGCCTTCTGGGTAACAGCCAGCACTTCCCAGCCTTCCGGCCGTTGCGGCAGCTTCGGCATACGGAAATAGCTTTCGATGGCGTCAATATCGCGCTGCGGCAGCTTCAGCTCGCCATGGCGGATATCTTCCCATTCGGCATCGATCTCACGCGTCAGTTCTTCAACGCCCGTTTCATGAACGAGAATCTTGATGCGCGCCTTGTACTTGTTGTCGCGACGGCCATGCAGATTATAGACGCGCACGATGGCCGTCACATAGGTCAGCATGTCCTCGATAGGCAGGAAATCGCGGATTTTCTTCGCCACCATCGGCGTGCGGCCCTGTCCGCCGCCAATATAGACAGCCAGTCCCAGATCGCCCGCCTCGTTCTTCTTCAGCTGCAAGCCGATGTCATGCACCTGAATGGCGGCGCGGTCCTGGTCCGAGCCGACAATGGCGATCTTGAACTTGCGCGGCAGATAGGAAAACTCCGGATGCAGCGACGACCACTGGCGCAGGATTTCAGCGAAGGGGCGCGGATCGGCCACTTCGTCGGCGGCAGCGCCTGCGAAATGATCGGCGGTCACATTGCGAATGCAATTGCCCGAGGTCTGGATGGCGTGCATCTCAACTTCCGCCAGTTCTTCCAGAATGCGCGGCACATCCTTCAATGCAGGCCAGTTGTACTGGATATTCTGGCGGGTGGTGAAATGGCCAAAGCCTCGGTCGTAGGCACGCGCAATGTGGCCGAGCTTGCGCAACTGGCGGCTCGACAGCGTGCCATAGGGGATCGCTACGCGCAGCATATAGGCGTGCAATTGCAGATAAAGCCCATTCATCAGGCGCAATGGCTTGAACTGGTCTTCGGTCAGCCCTCCCGCCAGACGGCGCTCGACCTGATCCTTGAACTGCGCAACGCGGGCCGCAACGAAATCGCGGTCGAATTCATCATAACGATACATGAGCTATTCCAACAACAAAATCAGGAGGCGCGCTTCAAAGCAGGCTTATCAAGAAGCAAATCGCCGAAAGTTACGATGGTCGGCCCGGAAAGGCGGATACGCTCGCGCAGGCGGATCGGGTAGAGCCCCTCCTCGCGCTCCTCGACATCAATCACATTCACATCGACAACCAGATTGGCTTTCGCCGCAACCTTGCCCGCATCTTCAAGCGCCTCAACGGCTTCGGGATGGCGGGCAACCAGCGCGCCGTCGATGGTCTCCTGCCACGAACCGTCGGCACCGAGCCACACAGCCTGTCCGTCGATCAGCCGGTTTGCAGTGAGAACTTTTACGACCATTTCCAAACTCCAAACTTTTGTTAACCGCGCATCCTGCGGGTTCAGGCTGCGACGGAAACCGGCTTGAGGGCCAGCGCTTCGGCTTTGTCGATTGCGGCACCGGCGACCGCATCGCCAATGATCACCATGACCGGGCCGGAAAGCTCCTTGCGGCTTTCCAGATCCGGCAAATCCTTCAGCGTGCCGTGGAACAGGCGCTTGTCCTGCCGGCTCGCGTTCTCCACCACCGCCACGGCGGTATCTTCATGCAGTCCTGCGCCAATCAGGCGTGCAGCAACCGATGCGGCGACCGTGGAGCCCATATAGACGGCGATGGTCGCGCCGGAGACGGCGAGCTTCGCCCAGCCCGGCAGCACGTCGCCGGTCATGTCATGACCGGTCGTGAACACAAGCGATGAGGCAACACCGCGCAGCGTCAGCGGCAGCTCCATATCGGCGGCGGCAGCAAAGGCAGAAGTAATGCCCGGTACGATTTCGAAACCGATACCGGCGGCACGCAGCGCCGCCATTTCCTCGCCTGCGCGTCCGAACACCAGCGGATCGCCGGATTTCAGCCGCACAACGCGCTTGCCTTCCCGGCCCAGCGAGACCAGCAGGCGGTTGATCTCTTCCTGGCTTTTGGAATGGCAGCCCTTGCGCTTGCCGACGGAAATGCGCTCGGCATCGCGGCGTCCCATGGCGATGACGCCTTCCGGCACCAGCGCATCATGCACAATCACATCGGCTTCCATCAAAGCGCGGTGCGCGCGAAGCGTCAGCAGGTCTTCCGCGCCCGGACCAGCGCCGACCAGCCAGACATAACCGGCGGCATTGTCACGCTGATCGATCAGATCGCCCGCGGCCTTATAGGCTTCCACGCGGTCGCCATTTTCGATGGCACTGGCAACACGGCCCGAAAAGAAGCCACGCCAGAAACTGCGGCGTGCCAGACCTTTCGGCAAA
This sequence comes from Hyphomicrobiales bacterium, assembly GCA_900470195.1. Lineage (GTDB taxonomy): Bacteria > Pseudomonadota > Alphaproteobacteria > Rhizobiales > Rhizobiaceae > Brucella. The sequence continues at coordinate 30,664 of UEIJ01000034.1, forward strand.
GCACGCTCGACCAGCGGACGCCAGCTTTCGGCGAAATGCGCAAGCTCGCCAAGGCGCGGCGAAAAAGCGGCATCGATACGCGCACGGACCATCTGCGCCAGAACCGGGGCGGTTCCTTCCGAACCAATCGCAATCGTCAGCGGCGCACGGTTGACGATGGCAGGCGTGAGGAAATCGCAAAGTGCTGGACGGTCCACAACATTGACCGGAACCCTCTCGGCCTTGACCACCGCAGCAACGGCACGATCCTGCGCTTCATCGCCGGTCGCCACGAAAACAAGCTTTGCGCCCGCGACATGTTCCGGTGCGAAAGGTGCGGCGACATGCTCCGCACCATGGATTGCGATGAACTCAGCCAGATGGCGTTCTGTTTCTTCGGCCACGATGCGAAGGCGTGCTGAGGTCTGCCCCACGAGGCGCGCCTTGTTCAACGCTTCCTCGCCGCCGCCAACGACGACAACCACCTCTTCCGACACCCGGAAGAAGGCAGGAAAATCAGCCAGCAGACGCTTCTGCGAAAAAGACATGGGCACCATCCTTTTAAGATGGCGCCATTATCCTTTGAGCGGCGCAATTTTATAAGAAACGGGCTTGCGCGCGAAAATCACGGCGAGCATCACTTTTCCTCAAAACAGCCGATTGCGGGATTTTCATTCCCATAAGTGAAGCAAATATACCCCACAATTTTTATAGGATTTACATAGACTTATCGATAGTTGCCGCTGATGAAGAAAGCCGGGACGTGTTTCGGCAAGCGGCGCGGCAGAACGGCGATCAGGTCGAAACGCAGCGACAGGCGGACATGGTCAGGCTGGCGTTGCAGCCAGAGATCGGCTGCGGCTTCGATACGGCGCATGGCCTGCGGCGTGACAGCGAGGTGCGCGGCCTCCAGACTGGCCCGCGCCTTCACTTCGACGATGAGCACCAGATTGCCCCGCCGGGCGATCAGATCGATTTCGCCGAGACGTGTTCGATAGCGCCGCGCGACAATGCGAAAACCTTTCAAAAGAAGCACGATGGCGGCAAAGCGTTCGGCGCTGTGTCCGCGAAAGAAAGCAGTGCGCTTTTTCTCGCGGAGGTCTGTCATCGCTGATCCGATTTCAGTTGCATGAGACGCTGATAGAGAACCGATTTCTGTCCGCCGGTCATGCGCGCTGCCTCGCCTGCGGCCTTGGATGGCGGCAGTTCGGCGGCAAGCGACAAAAGCAGCTTGTCTATGTCTTCCTCGCTCTGCGGAGCGGCATTGCCCGTCGGCGGGCCGACCAGCAGAACGACCTCGCCGCGAATGCGGTCCTCGCCATCAAATTCCTTCGCCAGTTCGCCCAGCGGCGCAGTGCGAATGGTCTCATAGGCCTTGGTCAGTTCACGGCAGAGCGCGCCCAGACGATCCGGCCCGAACACTTCGGCCATTTCGGCCAGCGTCGCCGCTGTCCGGTTGGGCGATTCATAAAACACCAGCGTAGCATCGATGCCCTTGAGGCTTTCGAGCTTCGATTGTTTTTGCCCGTGTTTTGACGGCAGGAAGCCGCAGAACATGAAGGCGTCGGTCGGCAGGCCGGAAGCGGCGAGTGCAGCCAGAACCGCGGAAGCGCCGGGAATGGGCACGACACGAATACCTGCCTCACGCGCTTCACCGACCAGACGAAAGCCCGGATCGGAGACGAGCGGCGTGCCCGCATCGGACACCAACGCAACACTTTTGCCCGCTGACAGCGCGGCAATCAGTTTTTCACCGGCTTCGGCGGCATTGTGTTCGTGATAGCTGATCGGACGGCGGGCAATGCCGTAGCGGTCAAGGAGAACGCGGGTCACGCGGGTATCCTCACAGGCCAGAACATCGGCTGCGGCGAGCGTTTCGATGCCGCGCAGCGTCATATCGCCAAGATTGCCGATCGGCGTCGAGACGATATAGAGCGCGGGCTCAAGCGGCCGGGCGCGCATCGTCGTCCCGCCGACCACATATTCCCGTCGCCCCTCGCCTGCTTCTGCAGTCATGGTGAGTCCCTCATGCGGCCAGATCGGCGACCAACGCATCCAGCACCAGCGCACCGTCCGGCGTTGCGCGAATGATGCTACCGCCCATAGGCTCGATCATGCCCTCGGCAATCAGTTTCGCCAGACGCTTCTGATCAACACTCTGGCCTGACAACCTCTTGTAGCGATCCAGATCGATGCCTTCGCGCAGACGAAGCCCCATCATCAGGAACTCATCGCCTTCCTGCCCGCCATCGAGATATTCTTCCTCGATAATGCCGTGGCCACTGCGCTCGACCTTGTCCAGCCAGGTTTCCGGGTGTTTTTCGGTCATGGTGACGGTGCGCACATCGTTTTCCACGAAACGTCCATGCGCGCCCGGACCGATGCCGACATATTGCCCATAACGCCAATAGACGAGATTGTGCTGCGATTCACGTCCCGGCACCGCGTGATTGGAAATCTCATAGGCCGGAAGACCATGTTCTGCCGTCACCCGTTGCGTTTCTTCATAGAGCGCTGCGGCGTGATCCGGTTCGGGCGTGTTCAGCTTTCCGGCCTTCCAGAGATTATAAAACTGCGTGCCTTCCTCGATCGTCAGTTGGTAGAGCGAGAGGTGATCGGCAGCAAGCCCGATGGCTTCCTTCAGTTCCTCGCGCCAGGCCTCGATTGTCTGGTTCGGACGCGCATAGATCAGATCGAAGGACAGGCGCGGGAAAATCTCACGCGCTAAGCGAATAGCCGCCTTGGCCTCTTCAACCGAGTGCATGCGCCCCAAACGGCGCAGATCGGGATCATTCAGCGCCTGAATGCCGAGCGACACGCGATTGACGCCTGCTGCGCGATAGCCGCGAAAACGATCAGCCTCCACGCTGGTGGGGTTGGCTTCCAGCGTCACTTCGATGTCGGGTGCGACAGACCAAAAGCCAGCAATTCCATCAAGAAGCGCGCCCACCGTTTCGGGCTGCATCAGCGATGGCGTGCCGCCGCCCAGAAAAATGCTGGTGACGGTGCGCGGGCCGGTGCGTTCGCGCAAGCATTCCATCTCGCGCCGAAAGGCTTCGGAAAAACGCGCCTGATCGACCGGCTTGTGACGCACATGGCTGTTGAAGTCGCAATATGGGCATTTGGCGAGGCAGAATGGCCAGTGCACATAAACGCCGAACGCATTTTCCCCGTTTGCACGCGCGATAGGAATCGTGCTGACGCCGTCCGCTAACGCCTGTGAAGAGGGAAACAGCTTGTTCATTTCGCGGGAGCCGCTTCCATGTTGAGCTTCTTTTCGGCAAAAAGCTTGAAAGCGCGGGCGCGATGCGACAGGGCCGAAGCATCGCCCGGCTTCCAGCCATGCTTTTCATCGGCGGTCATTTCGCCGAAAGTTTTCTCATAGCCATCAGGCAGGAAGATCGGGTCGAAACCGAAACCGGTATTACCGCGCGGCGGCCAGACAATCGTGCCTTCGACTTCGCCGCGGAAATATTCCGCCTCTCCATCCGGCCAGGCCAGGCAGATGACAGATACAAACCGGGCCTTGCGCTGCTGCGGTTCTACGGCGCCTTTTTTCTGCAGAAGGTTTTCGACCTTCTGCATGGCCATATCGAAATCTCGTGTGCCGTCCTCGGTCTCGGCCCAGTTTGCCGTGTAGACCCCCGGATCACCGTCAAGCGCATCGACCATCATGCCGGAATCGTCCGAAAGCGCCGGCAATCCCGTTGCTTCAGCAGCCGCAAGCGCCTTGATATAGGCGTTTTCTTCAAACGTGGTGCCGGTCTCGTCCGGCTCAGGCAGGCCAAGGGCGGCAACTGAACTGACCTCGAAACCGAACGGGCCGATCAGTCCGTCGAACTCCTTCAGCTTGCCCGCATTGTGCGAAGCGACGATCAGCTTGCCCTGTTCCAGTTTTCTCATTTTCAATTCCATAGTTTGGGTTCGGCAATCTCCAGCGAATTGCCGGATGGATCGCGGAAATAAATCGAATGCGCGCCATTGGGCCAATCGAACTCGGCCTCTATCGCTATGCCATGTTTGGCCAGATGGCTGCGCCAGCCTTCCATCTCCTCACGGCTTGCGGCAAAACAGACATGACCGGGCCCGCTGGTGCCATGGGCCGGCACGGGCAAATGTCCGGGGAGCGGCGGTTTCAATGTTTCCTCCGCCTTGAACAGAAGCAATATGCCCTCTCCGCAGCGGAAAAATGCATTGCGCTCGCTGACTTTCCCAACCGGCTCCAGTCCCATCGTTTCCTGATAGAACTCTATCGCTTCGGCGACATCGCGGACATAGAGCGCAGTTTCAAGAATGCGGGCGGCACGCATAAATTTTTCCCTCGATTGCAACGCGCCCGACACACGGTGTGTCGAGATTCCGGTCATGGCTAGCCGAAAATGGTGATCTTTGAGACCCGGAGCGGAGTGTACTTAAAGTACGTGAGCACCGGAAGCGAAAAGAACGCCGTTTGCGGGCCGCCAGGGCCGGAATAATGGCGGACGGTCAGGCTACGGCCATCTTCTGCAAGGACACCAGACGATCAATGCCGCCGCGTGCAAGCTTCATCAGGCTGGCGAACTCTTCTTCCGAAAAAGGTGCGCCTTCCGCCGTTCCCTGAATCTCTACGATCCCGCCCTTGCCGGTCATCACGAAATTGCTGTCGGTTTCGGCGACAGAATCTTCCGCATAGTCCAGATCGAGCACCGGCTCGCCCTCGTAGATACCGCAGGAAATTGCGGCGATATGGTCTTTCAGAACCTTCTCGACGCGCACCATCTGGCGCGCTTCCATCCAGCGCAGGCATTCATGAAGCGCCACCCAGCCGCCGGTGATAGCCGCAGTGCGGGTGCCGCCATCAGCCTGGATGACGTCGCAGTCCACAGTGATCTGCACTTCGCCGAGCGCCTGCATGTCCACGACAGCGCGCAAGGACCGCCCGATCAGGCGCTGGATTTCCTGCGTGCGGCCACCCTGCTTGCCAGCTGCGGCCTCGCGGCGCATACGGTCGCCTGTCGAGCGCGGCAGCATGCCATATTCCGCCGTGACCCAGCCCTTGCCCGTATTGCGCATCCAGCCCGGCACCTTTTCCTCAAGGCTTGCGGTGCACAATACATGCGTATCGCCAAACTTGACGAGGCAGGAACCTTCGGCATGTTTGGAGATGCCGCGTTCGAAAGATACGGCACGCATTTCGTCAGCCGCACGCTTGGATGGACGCATAGGGAATTCCTCGATTCATTTTCCGGTGCGGCTTTTTAGGCTTCCCACACACAAATAGAAAGGCGCTCTGCCCGAAAAACCGACAGAGATGTTGAGAGGTCTGTCAGGATGGTACTAAACCCTTTGACGCTTTGTCTGGCGACCTTATATTCGGCCTATGCCATTCGTAAAGTTTGCGACCATAATATGATGAAAACGCCGGAACACCAGCTTCTGAGTTCGCTCGACCAGCGTTCGCGTGATATTTTTCGGTTGATCGTGGAAACCTATCTCAACGATGGCGATCCGCTCGGCTCGCGCAACCTGTCACGATTGCTGCCGCATACGCTTTCGCCTGCGACCATCCGCAACGTGATGAGCGATCTGGAGCATCTGGGCCTCATCTATGCACCGCATGTTTCGGCCGGACGCCTGCCCACGCAGATCGGACTGCGCTTTTTTGTCGACGCATTTCTGGAAGTGGGCGATCTGCCGCCGGAGGAACGCTCCTCCATTGAAGCGCAGGTTCGCTCTGCGGGTACAAACAATTCGGTTGAAAGCGTCCTGACGGAAGCAAGCCAAGTCCTGTCAGGCCTGTCGCGCGGCGCGGGCCTCGTGCTTGCCACCAAGGCGGAAGGCGCGCTGAAACATATCGAATTCGTTCGTCTCGAGCCGACCCGGGCGCTTGCGGTTCTGGTCATGCAGAACGGCGATGTCGAAAACCGCGTGGTCAATCTGCCCGTCGGCATCAGCAATTCGCAGCTGGTCGAGGCATCGAATTTTCTCAACGCGCATATTCACGGCCACACGCTTTCCGAAGCCAAGGCGGAACTGGAAAAACTGACGGAAGAAACGCGGCAGGAACTCGACCAGCTGTCGCAGGAACTGGTTGCCCAGGGGCTGGCGGTCTGGAGCGGAGCCGGAACGGATCAACCGGCGCGGCTGATTGTGCGCGGGCGCGCCAATCTTCTGGAAAACATCCATGCGCAGGAAGATATCGAGCGGCTGCGCCATCTCTTCGATGACCTCGAAACCAAGGACGGCATGGTCCAGCTTCTGGACCTCGCCGAGGCCGGTTCGGGTGTCCGCATTTTCATCGGGTCGGAGAACAAGCTTTTCTCCCTTTCCGGCTCGTCGCTGGTAGTCGCCCCCTATCGTGACAGCGAGCAAAGGGTTATCGGTGCCCTCGGTGTCATAGGGCCGACGCGACTCAATTATGCACGGATCGTTCCGATGGTTGACTATACTGCCCAGATCGTGTCCCGGCTTCTGCGGTAGCTGTCAGACTTTCCGGGGATGGCCGAGGCTCGGAAAATAGACCTTGATTTTATTGGCTTGAAACTCGATATCCGCCCCAACAGATAGAACGGTTCCCACTTTGACAAAAGCGTTGGCCCCACTCTATCTATCTATTTGTTCTTCGCATTATCCTCTGCAAAAGGCTCACGCACTTTTGCTGGAAATGCCCTATTCAAGACGGAAGTAGCATCATGGCTGACGAAAAAGACAAATCCAAGAACCCCGATCTTGAGCAGCGCGATATCAACAATCCCCGGGATCGTGAGGCGCTCAACCGCGCTGCCGACGAATTTCTGAAGGCGCGCAAGGCCGAAGCCCGAGCAGAAGCTGCCGAGGACGAAGCCGAAGCGGAAGTGGACGAAACCGCGAACCGGATTGCCATGCTCGAAGCGGACAATGGCGAGCTGAAAGACCAGCTGCTGCGTGCTGCAGCCGAAATGGAAAACCTGCGCAAGCGCACCCAGCGCGACGTACAGGATGCGCGCACCTATGCCGTGACCAACTTCGCCCGCGACATGCTTTCGGTTTCCGACAATCTGGGCCGCGCACTCGAGGCTATTCCTGCCGATGCTCTGGAAACCGATGCCAGCCTGAAGTCGCTCGCAGACGGCGTAGAAATGACCAAACGCGCCATGCTGCACGCTCTGGAACGCCACGGCGTCAAGAAGCTGGAACCGGAAGGCCAGAAGTTCGACCCGAATTTCCATCAGGCCATGTTCGAAGTACCGAATGCGGATTTGCCGAACAATACCGTCGTGCAGGTCGTGCAGGACGGTTACGCCATCGGCGACCGTGTTCTGCGCCCGGCTATGGTCGGCGTTTCCAAGGGCGGCCCAAAGGCACCCGCCGATAACGGTGCCGCCGCTCCCGAAGGCAATGCCTGAACTGATAGATAACCAATGAAATCTGGAGCGGCAGCTTTGTCTGCCGCTCTTTTTTATCAGCGGTTCAGTTTCCAATACTGCCAAGCCCGCGGTGACTGAGCATTCTCAAGGCGTGATGCGTCAGCACCTCAGTACCTTGGAATAACTTGCATATTGCTATTGGAGCGAACCGGTGAAAGGTTGTCACAAGATGTGTGGGAGGAGACCGGCTGCGTGACGATTCCTGAGTTTTTGAACTTCGCAGGCGTTTTCGTTTTCGCTGCGACCGGCGCTCTTGCCGCTTCGCGTCGCCAGCTCGACATTATCGGTTTTCTGTTCCTTGCCAATATTACCGGTATTGGCGGCGGGACCTTTCGCGATCTTGTCCTCGGCGCGCCGGTCTTCTGGGTTGTCGAACCCGTCTATCTCCTTGCCGGAACGCTGGCGGCGATTGTCGTCTATTTCACCGCGCACATGGTCGAATCCCGCTATCGCGTCCTGCTCTGGCTCGATGCCATTGGTATGGCCGCCTATACGGTATTGGGTGCAGCCAAGGGATTGGCGCTCGGTTTCGGGCCGTCCGTTGCCGTTGTGACAGGCATTTCCACGGCCACGCTCGGCGGCATCTTGCGCGATATGGTGGCTGGCGAGCCTTCCGTGCTGATGCGCCGTGAAATCTACGTCACGGCTTCGCTCGCCGGGGCTTGTCTCTATGTCCTGCTGGCCTGGCTGCATGTCGAACCAGCCATATGCGCCCTCGCAGCGGCTTCGACCGCCTTTGTCATTCGTGGTGGGGCACTTTATTTCGGCTGGACGCTGCCCGTCTATAAAAGCCGCCCCGGACGCACCGAAGAAGAACTTCAGCGCGACCGGATAATCAGGCCGGAATAAGCCTTATACCAGCCCGGCCTGGCTTGCGGCGGCCTGCAGGCTGAGTTGCGGACGCGGCCCCATCTGCTGGATGATCAGACCCGCCGCCAGCGAACCAAGGCGGGCGCAATCTTCCAGCGAACGGTCGTTCGTATAGCCGTACAGGAAACCGGCGGCGTAAAGATCGCCCGCGCCCGTCGTGTCGACCAGCGCATCGATTTCGATGGCGGGAACGGTCAAGGTCTGGTCAGGCGTGACCACGACCGCACCTTTTTCCGAACGGGTGATGATTGAAAGCGCACAATCCATACGCATGGAGGCGATCGCAGTTTCAAGCGACTTTGTCTTGTAGAGCGACCGGGCCTCGTCCTCATTGGCGAAAACAATATCGACCGTGCGCGAGCGCATGAGTTCCAGAAACTCCTCGCGATACCGGTCCACGCAGAACGGATCGGAAAGCGTCATCGCCATCTGACGATTTTTCTCATGCGCGATCTTCGAGGCCATGACAATGGCTTCCTTGGCACGCGGCGGGTCCCAAAGATAGCCTTCGAAATAGGTCACCTTCGCATCCGATACCTTGGAAGTTTCAACATCCTCCGGTCCAAGTTCCACGCAGGCGCCGAGATAGGTATTCATCGAGCGCTCGCCGTCCGGCGTCACGAAAATCATGGAGCGGGCGGTTGGCGATCCTTTTTCCAACGGGCGGGTATCGAAAGCAACGCCCTGCGCGCGGATATCATGCGCGAAAACACGGCCCAGATGGTCGGTCGCCACCTTGCCGAAATAGGCGGAGCGACCACCAAGGCTCGCCACACCGGCTGCCGTGTTTCCGGCGCTGCCGCCGGACATTTCCGTCGCCGGCCCCGCTATCCGGCTATAAAGCAATTCGGCCCGCTCCGCATCGATCAGGTTCATCGCGCCTTTGACGATACCGTTTGTTTCCAGAAAAGAGTCATCGGTACGCGAAAGAATATCGACAATGGCATTGCCGATGCAAAGAACGTCGAATGTGGCCATGAGCGCGAGAAGCTCCCCTTTTGATTGGTCTCCTGTCCGCCTGAAGCAGATCGGTCACGTGCGTGCCGGTTTAGCCGTTTGCAATCCCTTTGGCTACCCTGCAGGCTTCCGTAACGTGATCACGCGGGTTGCTTCGGAAGAGAGGCATACCTATTTCCATCTTTGTCCACAGTCGAAATCGGGGCGAAAATGATCCTGGATGCTGCCTTGAAGGCTCTGAAGCGCCTGACCACACCGGAATTGCGTGCAGTTTTCTGGAAAACACTCGGATTGACGCTTCTGCTGCTGGTCGGCCTGTGGGCCGCAGTCCGTCAAATCTTTTTTACTTTTGCCTGGCCGTGGATGGAGCAGATATTGCCCGGCATGCCGGATTGGGCAGGCTGGCTCGGCATCGTCGCCGCCATTGTTGCGGGTCTTGGCCTGGCGCTTGTGCTCGCATTGATGGTTGCGCCGGTCACCGCACTTGTAGCGGGCCTGTTTCTCGATGATGTCGCCGAAGTGGTCGAACGCGAGGACTATCCGAACGATCCGCCGGGCACGCCCTTGCCGATCGCCCGCTCCGTTGTCGTTTCACTGAAATTTCTCGGCATCGTCATCGTCGGCAATATCGTCGCCTTGCTGATGCTGTTCATACCCGGCATCAACCTGATCGCGTTCTTCGTCATCAACGCCTATCTGCTCGGGCGGGAATTCTTCGAGTTTGCGGCCATGCGCTATCGGTCCGAAGCCGAAGCCAAGGCGCTAAGATCGCATTATGGCGTGACGGTGTTTCTAGCCGGGCTGCTGATTGCAGGCTTCATGGCGATCCCCATCGTCAACCTGCTGACCCCGCTTTTTGCGGCAACCATGATGGTCCATCTGCACCAGGCGATCTCGCGGCGCGAAAGCAAGCTCACGCCTGCTGTGGCAAGGGGTTAAGCGGCGCAGGAACGTCGCAGGTTTTCGCCGGATATTTGCAGATATCCGCAATCACGCATTTTTCGCATTCGGGCTTGCGCGCTTTGCAAACATAACGGCCATGCAGGATGAGCCAGTGGTGCGCATGAAGCATGTATTCCTCAGGGATGACCCGGACCAGAATGGCCTCCACAGCCTCCGGCGTCTTGCCCGGCGCAAGACCGATCCGGTTGCCTATGCGCAGAATATGCGTGTCCACCGCCATGGTCGGCTGACCGAAAGCCATGTTGAGCACCACATTGGCCGTCTTGCGGCCAACGCCCGGCAATTTCACCAGTTCGTCCCGGTCGCCGGGAACTTCGCCGCCATGATCACGGATCAGGGCTTCGGACAGAAGGATGACGTTTTTTGCCTTGTTGCGCCAAAGACCGATGGTACGGATATAGTCGCCGACTTTCTCCTCGCCGAGCGCCAGCATTTTCTGCGGCGTATCGGCGACAGCAAAGAGCCCCCGCGTTGCCTTGTTGACGCCCGCGTCGGTGGCCTGTGCCGACAGGACGACGGCGACAAGAAGCGTGAAAGCATTCACATGCTCAAGCTCGCCCTTCGGCTCCGGTCTCTGGATGGAGAAGCGGCGGAATATCTCGTGAATTTCATCCGCCGTATAAAGCGTGCCCCGCACCCGGCGTTGAGACCGGGCGGCGGGAGATGTGTTCACGGGCGATTTGATTTTGGCCTTTTCCATTCCGCCTCTATACTGGTTTCCCTATCGACAAAACAATCAGCAGCTTGACGCAGGCCCATCACAGCCCTGCAAGATGATCTAAAACGATGCACCATCCAGACGGCGCGGAACCCGACCGGTTCGACAAACCCATTTTTGAGGCCCTGCTCACGCCCTATCGTTCGCTGGGACGGACGGGCTTTACCGTGCTGATGGGAGCCCTGATCGGTTGCTGGATGTTTGTAGGCATTCTTTTCTGGTCCATCGGGGCTTGGCCCATCTTCGGGTTTTTCGGTCTCGATGTTCTGCTTATCTATCTGGCTTTTCGCTGGAATTATCGCGCCGCCCGTGCGCGCGAGGAAATCTCCGTGTCCCGCTCCGCCTTGCATATTCGCAAATATGCTGCATCCGGCAAGTTGACTGCCCATCGCTTCAATCCATTCTGGACACGGTTCAAGGTAGCGCGAAAGCCGGACATAGGGATCACCGGCATGAGTGTCGAGAGCCGCGAAAAGAGCGTCGCCATCGGCAAGTTTCTCAATCCCGATGATCGTGAGAGCTTCGCAACGGCCTTAGGCGCAGCGCTCGCCGAAGCTCGTCGATAACACCACTCCTAATATTTCCGGGTATCTTGGGCCTGAACTTCATCTTACGATGGAGTGAAGGAATACGGATTGGCCCTTGAAGTCAGGCTTTTCACAAGCCATATCAGTTACCGAAGAGATATGCCGTAAGGGTTCTCTTCGTAACGGTCGCTTCTCATCAAGGACTGATGCAATGACAAGAATGACACCGTTTTCGAGCCCTCTGCTGCTCGGATTCGACACGATGGAAAAGACGCTGGAACGGATCGCGAAATCCGGCGACGGTTATCCGCCCTATAATATCGAACGCCTGCGTGGCGAGACGGGTTCTGAACGCCTGCGCATCACTCTGGCGGTGGCGGGATTTTCCAGCGACGACCTCGAAGTCATGACGGAAGACAATCAACTCGTCATCCGCGGACGCCAGACCGACGATACCGAACGGGAATTTCTGCATCGCGGCATCGCTGCCCGGCAGTTCCAGCGGGTTTTCGTTCTGGCAGACGGCATGCGGGTTCTCGGTTGCGATCTGAAAAACGGCCTTTTGGCCATCGATCTCGACCGCCCGGAACCGGAGCGGCTGATCAAACGAATCAACATAGCGGTGAAAGACTGAGACTGTTCAGTTTTTATTCAGCACAATCCCGCTATATTGAAAAATGCGAAGCTCTGAAGCGGCATGGTCGCAAATGACGTGCCGACGAAATGGAGGCTAAGACCATGAACAGACAGATATTCACCGAAAACGAATTCGCCCATCTCGGCGAGGGTGAAGTTGCCTATGTGCGCAAGATCCGTTCTGATGACCTTGCCCGCAGCTTCCCTGCCCTTCCACCGATCGAGCCGGGCCTGGAACTCTGGGCGCTTTTCGGCGCCAGCGGCGAGCCGATCGTGCTTTCCGATGTTCGCGCCACCGCGCTGCAGGGCGCACAGGAGCACGAACTGCGCACGGTGATGCTGCATTAGGAACGGGATACCGGCCATCGCCGGTATCATATTCCGCACAGGTTAATGTCGGAACCTTTCGGCGCAAGCGCCGCAGACCCTCTTGAGGCGGATATTGCTTCTGCCTGCAGTGTTTCCCTTCACTTGCCCATCATTGCGAGCAAACAATAAAACCGCCGTTCAAGCTGAACGGCGGTTTTATTTACGAGAAACTATTTGAACTCAGGCCGCGTTGGAAGCGGGCTGAGCGGTCAGGAATGAATAAAGCGCCTGCGCGTCATGCGTGCCGCGCAATTTGGCAACAGTATCTGCGTCGCGCAGCATACGGGCGATGCGCGAGAGAGCCTTGAGATGATCCGCGCCGGCATTTTCCGGCGCGAGAAGCAGAAAAACAAGATCGACAGGCTGATCGTCCAGCGCCTCGAAATCGACCGGGGTTTCCAGACGAGCGAAGATTCCGGCTATTTTGTTGATGTTCGCCAGCTTGCCGTGCGGAATGGCAACGCCATTCCCCACCCCGGTGGAACCGAGGCGTTCACGCTGGAGAATTGTTTCGAAAACTTCGCGCTCAGGGAGACCGGTCAGTTCCGCAGCCTTCTCAGACAGAATCTGCAAAAGCTGCTTTTTGGAGCTGGCTTTCAGCGCAGGGATAATCGCCCCTGGCTGAATCAGATCACTAAGATCCATTCTCTCCGTTCCTTCTTCAATCAGGCCTTTGAGGCCCGGTTTTGGGAAGCGCACGCGGCCGCCAATCGCGGTCCGCTGCGTGCGCTTCAGGTTTGCCGTCAGGCGCGGGGCGCGGCCTGGCGGGTGACCATCGATGGATCGACCCAGCCGATATTGCCGTCCGCCCGACGGTAGACGATATTAACTTCATCATTGCCGGCATTGCGGAATACCAGAACCGGGTTCTCGATCAGATCCAGTTCCACGACCGCCGACGCCACCGACATGGTGCGCAGGGCGACGGACGATTCCGCAACGATTGTCGGCGCGTAATCCGCCGGAAGATCCTCCTCTTCCTCCGGCAGGGGTGCCATAACACGATATGCAATGTCATCATAGATCGCATCCGGCTGCGTGGCAGGACGTGACTTCAGACGACGCTTGTAGCGGCGAAGGCGGGTTTCGATCTTGTCCGCCGCCGCTTCGAAAGCCAGTTGCGGATCCTGCGCCTCGCCAGTGCTCTGCAGCGTTGCACCGCTATCGAGATGCAGAGTGCAATCCGCACTGAAACGCGAACCGGACTTGGTGACCGTAACCTGTCCGGAAAAGCCATGATCGAAATATTTGCCGACAGCCTCGTTGACCCGATCGACAATCCGGGTCGTGAAAGCTTCACCGACGTCCATATGCTTTCCAGATACACGCAGTGTCATTTGGCACACCTCATTTGCGTTACACCACAGGACTCAGTCTAATCACAAGGCGAGCGAAGCGCAAAGCGAACCGGCATCAAACATGCTTTTCGTCCTGTGCGTTTCCTACCAGCTTCCCGGCGCAGACAAGCTTCTCAGGCGAACTCTCCGGCGAGGCGTTGAAACACCTTCCGAAAAGCCTTTGAAGTCGTGGCTGTTTCAAGAAAACGTCCCTTGACGGGATGGATGCCGCACATTTCTCTTACGTAACGCTCCGGTAACTGCCCACTTTCGGGATTGCCCTGGAACGTCACATTGTCCTTCCTTCAAACATATGAACAATCGCAATTTCTTCCAGAAATTACGGATTCTCAAACATTCCCCGCATAAATTCGCTGGAAACGTCAACCCATGCCTTCTCCCAAAACCGGTTCCCAGCCATGGAGACATGCTTCAATTCTGCCTTGACGCGCTTTCGGCACAAAAACTGGGGTTGTTTTTACGGGCAGCACGTCAAGTCACGCTGACGACTTGTCGTGAACCCCGGAAAACCAAGGCTTCAATCGCGGGCCGCAGCGCGAGCGGGCTTCTATTGGTTGAATTGGCGCTTGTCAATTGGCCCTCTTGCCAGCTCGTCGTCTTGCAAGGTCGATCTTTCCACAAATCGAGATCGAATTTTTCTGAACGAGCAGCCTCGCAAATCCAAAATTTTAGAGCGTCCCTCCACAATTCCCATACGGGAATGAGCCTGAGATACAGCCAATGGACCGGAACAGTCCCCAAAAAACAATGGCTGGAACCGTTCTGACCGGCAATCAGGAAACCGACAGTCTCGCCTTCTTTTCCCGCCTGCGTTGTACCGATGAGGCAATATTCATCGATTCCCGGTATTTTGCGACCGTTCTACGCGCAATATCCACACCGTCCTTTTTCAGGGCATCCACGATGGCATCGTCGGACAGCACGTCATCGGCCTTTTCGGCGTCGATCATCTGGCGGATACGGTGTCGCACGCTTTCGGATGAATGGGCATCGCCACCTTCGGATGAAGCAATCGAGGCCGTAAAGAAATAGCGCAGCTCAAACACGCCGCGCGGCGTGGCCATGAACTTGTTCGCGGTGACGCGGCTGATGGTGGATTCATGCATGCCGACCGCATCCGCGACGTTGCGCAGATTGAGCGGCTTCAAATGGGCTACCCCGTGGCGCAGAAAACCATCCTGCTGCCGGACAATTTCCTGCGTGACCTTGAGGATGGTGCGGGCACGCTGATCCAGGCTGCGCACGAGCCAGTTCGCAGTCTGCATGCAGTCCGAGAGAAACGCCTTTTCCTCAGCTTTTACCGAGGCGCTGACCTCGGCATAATATTCATTGTTGACAATAAGGCGCGGCATGGCCGCGGCATTCAACTCGATAGCCCATCCGCCATCCAGCGACGGCGTCACCAGCACGTCCGGCACTATGGCATCAGCCACAGAAACCTCAAAGGATGCGCCCGGTTTGGGATCAAGCATGCGGATTTCAGTCAGCATATCGAGAATATCGGACTGATCGACACCGCACAGTTTCTTGAGCGCCGTGAAATCCCGCCGCGCCAGAAGATCGAGATTATCGATCAAAGCTTCCATGGCCGGATCGAACCGATCCTTGAGGCGCAGCTGTATCGCCAGGCACTCCCGCAGGTCACGAGCGAAAAGGCCATGTGGATCGAAGGTTTGCATTACGCCAAGCACACGCTCGATTTCGACCGTCTCCACGCCCAGATTCTGGGCGAGCCCCACAATATCGACACGCAGATAGCCGCTCTCGTCAAGCGCGTCGGCAAGCGCGGTCGCGATGAACCGATCCATCGTTGCGAAAAAAGTCAGCGCGATCTGTTCCGCCACATGCTCGCCGAGCGAAATACGACTTGCCGTGACCTGGTCGATGTCATAAGCGCTCGCTGAAACATATCCGTCGCCGCCGACGGATTTCCATTGCGCGGCGAGATCAGGCCCGATTTCATCGGAGCGCCCCGGATCGTCGGGGAAGATGTTCTCAAGCGAACTGTCGAAGGCTGAAGAAAGGCTCTCCGCATCGTCGGAGACTTCCGTTCTGAACCAGTCGTCCTCCGATGCGCGGGGCTCTAGCTCTCCCTCGCCGGCTCCTCCTTCGTCGCGCACGGAATCCGGGCCCGCAAAATCATCATTCGCTGCCTCGATTCGGTCCAGAAGTGGATTTTTTTCGATTTCGGTGTCGAGAAACTGTTCCAGTTCCACATGCGTCATCTGTAGCAGTCTTATCGACTGCATCAACTGGGGGGTCATCACCAGCGATTGCGACTGACGGAAATCGAGCTTGGGCGACAGAGCCATGCGACGTGTTATTCTCCCCGGTTTACCCCTGCCGACCTCCATGGACCGCATGTTCAGGCCGAACAGGATGAAAACTGGTATGAACCTTGCTTGTCAATTCAGAATGCGCGTTTTTCAAGCAAAAGGGAAATTAGTCGCGGAAGGACGGGGCGAGTTTGGAAACGCGGCCATTTCGCGCGCCCAAATGATGATGCTTGAAACGTGGAAAATTGGAGCGTCGATCTGACTTCAATCAGATCGAAACGCGCTTTAAAGAGTGAACTGGTCGCCGAGATAAAGCCTGCGCACATCCGGATTGGCGACGATTTCGGCAGGACGGCCATGCGTCAGCACCTGACCGGCGTGAATAATGTAAGCGCGGTCGATAAGGCCGAGCGTTTCACGCACATTGTGGTCGGTGATCAGGACGCCGATGCCCCGGCTCGTCAGATGGCGAACGAGTTGCTGAATGTCCGAAACGGCAATTGGATCGACGCCCGCAAAAGGCTCATCAAGCAGCATGAAGTTTGGGCGTGATGCCAGCGCACGGGCAATTTCGAGACGGCGACGTTCGCCGCCGGAAAGCGAAATGGCAGGGGCCTTGCGCAGATGGGCGATGTGAAACTCTTCCAGAAGCGCATCCAGTTCAGACGCCCGCTTGGACCGATCTTTCTCCACCACTTCCAGCACGGCCTTGATGTTGTTTTCCACCGAAAGACCACGGAAAATCGAAGCTTCCTGCGGCAGATAGCCAATGCCAAGACGCGAACGGCGATACATCGGCATCGATGTGACGTCGAAACCGTCGATCTCGATGGAGCCCGCATCCGCCGGAACGAGGCCGGTCACCATATAGAAGCAGGTGGTCTTGCCTGCACCGTTCGGCCCCAGAATACCGACCGCCTCGCCTGCACGCACGCCAAACGACACCCCGTTGACGACCTGACGTCCGCGATAGCTCTTGCAGAGACCGCGCGCCACCAGCGTACCTTTAAGACGCGTCGACTTGCCCGGCTGGCCGGGCATGGCTCCGGCGACGTCGGACGGTGCGTTCACGTTTTGCGATGCGTCTTGCGGCCCATCGGCCTTCTTGTTCCAGAACAATCCCACGCCCGCTCCGGTCAGTTCTGCTTGGGCGCAGCACCGCCCTGCTGTTGATCTTTCGGAGCCATGATGATCGATACCCGACCCTTGGACTGTCCCTTGCAGCTTTCGACGTTGGCGCGCCCCGTATCGAGATGCGCGGTCAGCTTGCAGCCGGTCACGACATTGTCGCCATCGGTCAGGACAACTTTCTGTCCCTGGAGAACCATCACCTGATTTTTGGCGTCATAACGGCCGGTATCGCCGGTTGCGACCTGCGTACCAGACTTGAGATAAACTTTTCCCGAGATGTCGATGTGATCGATGCTCGATGAATCAAGGCCACCGACGCCAGCACTTGCCGGTTCAGGCGCCTGCGCATTATCGTCTTTCTTGGCCTTGTTGTAATAGACGGTCATCTGGCCTGCCTTCAGCAGGGCATCACCCTGCGAAACGGCAACATTGCCGGTGAAGACGGCAACGCCTTCCTTGTCGCGCATTTCCAGCTTGTCAGCGTCGATCTTGACGGGAGCCTTGCTGTTGGAAAGCTTCAGGCCGTTCACAGCCGCACCTTCCTGCGCCAGAGAGGCTGCCGGAGCCGCGACAAGCCCAAGCGCCAGAACTGCAAATCCCATCCGCAAAGTGCGGGCCATCGTACCCTTGTTCATCCTGCCCGTCTCGCGTTCCATATATCACCAGCTCCCCGAAGCATTCGACCATTCCTGGGCCGACATGCGGTCAGACGCAACATTAAGCACTTTGCGTCCAAATGGGAACATTCGGCATCGCAAAATGCGATCAAAAAAGCGGTTTAGAGCCTGTAGCATTCCGACTGCATCAGAATCACGCTCTAACAATTTGTTTTCGAGCACGTTTCAATCCGAAAACCGGTTTCGGAACGTACTCAAGCGTCCGCGCGGATATGAACCGGCCCGAACGCTTCCCCTATCCTCAAATCAGGCTTCCTTTTCAGGGAGCCTTGTTGGGCGAAACAACGCTGCCGTCAACAGTCATTCGGACCTTGTTCTCGAAAATCAGAACCTTGCCGTTGTCCTTGACCTGCATGCTGTCCGCCAGAATATGCGTGCTGCCGCTGCGGATGTCGACGGGCTTGTCGGTGGTGATCTGCCCGCTCTTGAGATTCACGTCCGCAGAATGCATCACTGCACGCAAACCGTCATCCGTGGTAACAGTAAAGTCCTTATCAAGTTGCAAACGTCCATTGGCATTGTCATAGACACCGGACGTTGCCTCGACCTTGGCCATGCCTTTTTCACCAACCGGCAACTCGGCGGAAATGCCTTCGAGCGAAATAGCTCCGCTGTTCTTCGCATCCTGCGTCGCCTTGGAAGCGGTCATCGAATAGGGGCGATTGTCCTTGGTATATCCATTGAGGTGCGGGCTTGTCATGACAAGCTTGCCGCTTTCCCCGCCATTATTCACTTCCACCTTTATGGGCGTGTTCGGCGTCGCAAGAAATGTATACCATGAGAAAACAGCCGCCACGATAACAGCGGCCACCGGCAGCGCGGTCTTCAAGACGCGAACACGGACCGAATGGCGTTGCGCCGCATGGAAAAGCGCCTCGGCCTTCTCCGACGCCCCAAAACGCATGCCACCTTTGCCGCGACTTTGGACAGTCACGTTCTGCGGCGCATGGCTAGGTGTCGTGTCGGCGGTCATGTCGCGTTCAGTTCCTCAATGCTTTCTTAGAATTCAATAATCGGCGCGCCTATGTCGCGCTTTTTCATTTCAATAAGGTTTATTTGGGGTGAAATAGACGGTCGCTCAATAGCTTCATACCGCACAAAACACCGCACCCGCCTCCCAACGGGGCAGCAGGAACGGTTTATGCCTTTGATAATTCAACCCAATTCGCACTTTACCAAATTTGGTAGAATGCTAATCAACTCTTTGATACCACAAAACCTGTCCAAATTACAGCGGTGCGTAATGCTGCCTTGGGCGGCCAGCCCAAAGTGATAAGATTCTGTCGGTGTTTCATGCAATATCTAACTCGGGCACTATCTTTAGCCGGACCGAGTTGTCGAAGATACTTGCCGCATGCCTCCATTCGAGGCAAAAGGTGAGTTGCCGGTGCGCGAAAAGCGCCACTAACAAACGGATGGACGGGAATGGCTCAAGACGCCGAAGCAATCATCGAACGCCGGAAATTGCGCAGAAAGCTGACGATCTGGCGTGGAGCTTTCCTGCTTCTGATTGCAGCCCTGATTGCCGTGTTTGCTTCATGGTCCATGCGTGGCACCAATTTCAGCCAGCCACATATTGCCAAGGTTCGCATCGAAGGCACCATCTTCGAGAATGAAGAATTGCTGAAGCGCCTCGACAAGATCGCCAAGGACGATGCCGTCAAAGGTGTGATTCTGGTCCTCGATTCGCCGGGCGGAACGACGGTCGGCGGCGAAGCGATCTTCGAAGCCGTGCGCAAGATTGCCGAGAAAAAGCCCGTCGTCACCCAGGTGGGCACGCTTGCCGCCTCCGCCGGTTATATGATTGCCAGCGCATCCGATCACATCATCGCGCGACAGACATCCATCGTCGGCTCCATCGGGGTTCTGTTTCAATATCCCGACGTCTCGAAGCTGCTCGATACGATCGGCGTGAAGGTCGAAACCATCAAATCCTCGCCGCTCAAGGCGGAACCCAATTATTTCAGCCCGGCCAGCGAAGAAGCCAAGAGCATGATCCGCAACATGATCATGGATTCCTACGCATGGTTCGTGGATATTGTCGAAAAACGCCGTTCGTTTACGCATGAACAGGCGCTGGCGCTTGCCAATGGCGCTGTTTTTACCGGACGGCAGGCATTGGATAAAAAGTTGATCGACGGGCTGGGCGGTGAAGAAGAAGCCGTCGCCTGGCTTGCGGGCAAAGGGCTTTCCAAGGATTTGCCGCGCCTGGAATGGAAGCCGGTCAGCAGTGAAACGGGTTTTTCGCTGCGCGATCTTATCATTCATGCCGGTGCGCGCCTTATCGGCGTGCCGCAGGAAGCCGATGGCATGTTGAAGCAGATTGCCAAGGAACGCATCTTTCTTGACGGACTTCTTTCGGTTTGGCACGTTGACGGTACGCCTGAAGCGAATTGACGCCGTCGGGGCAAACGCACACAATATCCGGCAGATACCGGACGAAACAAACAGAAGAACAGGGGTTTAAAGCCGTGATCAAATCGGAACTCGTTCAGATTATCGCCAGCCGCAATCCGCATCTCTTCCAGCGCGATGTTGAAAACATCGTCGGCGCGGTATTCGACGAGATCACAAACGCCCTTGCCGAAGGCAATCGCGTTGAACTCCGGGGCTTCGGCGCCTTTTCGGTGAAAAACCGCCCCGCCCGCAGCGGCCGCAATCCGCGTACCGGCGAAACGGTTGACGTGGAAGAAAAGTGGGTTCCCTTCTTCAAGACCGGCAAGGAACTGCGCGACCGTCTGAACGGCGCAGTCTGATAGACACTATGGCGGCAAAACGCATCATCGCCATCATCGTTCTTGTACCGCTCGCCGTGGTTCTGATTGCGTTGTCGGTCGCCAATCGCGCGTCGGTGCAATTCACGATCGATCCGTTCAATCCGGGCAATCCTGCTCTTTCCTATAATGCGCCGCTGTTCTTGTGGCTGTTCGGAGCACTTCTTCTCGGCGTCGTCATAGGCTCTTTGGTGACATGGTTCACGCAGGGCAAGCATCGCCGCAAGGAGCGGATGTACAAGCAGGAGGCGGCCCGCCTGCTTGAACGCAGCACAGCCGCCGAACAGCGCAATATACCGGTCGTGAACTCCTGAAACGGTCTTTATTATCGAACCCGGAAGCAAACTTCCGGGTTTTCGACTGCTGAAATATCCTTTGTGCACGGTTGAACGTCGTTTTCCCCTTCCACACCGGCCCTGTTTATCCTACCTAGACCCCAATCATGATGATTGGAGTTTCGGGTGAAAGCGCCAAAGGGAAAAGGCAAAAAGCCGTCGGGCGGAAAGCAGGACCGTGGTTTCGAGCGCACAAGACACGATGCGCCACGCCCGGAAAACAAACTTGAAAGCAGATTTGAAGGCAAGTCCAATAAGGGCGCATCCTTCAAAAAGCCTCGCCCCCAGTTCGCCAAGGCTGCGCCGAAGCCGGTCGATGACAAGCCCGCCGCACCCATTCGCGAAATCAAGCCCTATGCCGGCGCCCGTCCGTCAGAGAGATTGCCGCTTATCCTCGAAACCGAACCTTCACGCGATTATGCGCTGCTCGACAGTGGCAACGGGCTGAAGCTGGAGCAATATGGCCCCTATCGGATTGTCCGCCCGGAAGGTCAGGCGATCTGGCTGCCCAACCTGCCGCAAAGGGAGTGGGATCAGGCGGATGCCGTCTTCACCGGCAACACCGATGAGGAAGGCATGGGCCGCTGGGCGTTTCCGAAACTGCCGCTCGGTGAAACATGGCCCATGCAGCACGACGGTATTTCCTTTCATGGCCGTTTCACGTCTTTCCGCCATGTCGGCGTGTTCCCCGAACAGGCCGCGCACTGGTCCTATATGGATGGACTTATCCGGGAAGGCGTAAGGTCCGGGCGCAGCGTGAAGGTGCTCAATCTTTTTGGCTATACGGGCGTGGCGTCGCTGGTGGCGGCACGGGCCGGTGCGGAAGTAACGCATGTGGACGCATCCAAGAAAGCCATCTTATGGGCGCGTGAAAACCAGGAAATGGCCGGGCTTTCCGACAAGCCCATCCGCTGGATCTGCGAAGATGCGATGAAATTCGTGGCTCGCGAGGAACGGCGCGGCAGCTTCTACGACATCATCCTGCTTGATCCACCCGCCTATGGGCGCGGCCCGAGCGGCGAGGTCTGGCAATTGTTCGAACATCTGCCCGCAATGGTCGATACATGCCGGTCGATCCTGACGCCGAAGCCGCTGGCCGTCATTCTGACTGCCTATTCGATCCGCGCATCCTTTTTCGCCATTCATGAGCTGATGCGCGACCGTTTCACCGGTCTTGGCGGCACGGTCGAATCGGGCGAACTTATTCTGCGTGAACGCTCTAGCGATCAGACGGGCGGGCGCGCGCTTTCCACATCCATGTTCAGCCGCTGGGTAGCAAAATGAGCCGTGACGACGATTTCTCAAAAGGCCCACGGGGCGAATATTCAAAAGTCGGTCAGGTCAAGGAAGTTACCAGCCTCACCAATCCCATTGTGAAGGACCTTCGCTCGCTGGCGCTGAAAAAATTCCGCGACCAGCAGGGCGTGTTTCTGGCTGAAGGGCTCAAGCTTGTCATCGACGCGCTGGAACAGGACTGGCGCATCAAGACGCTTGTCTTTGCGAAATCCGGCAAGGGCAACAAAATGGTTGAGCAGGTTGCAGCGCGCACCTTCGCCAAGGGTGGACTGGTGCTGGAAGTGACCGAAAAGGTCATTTCGGCCATCACGCGACGCGACAATCCGCAGATGGTGGTCGGCGTCTTCGAGCAGCAGTACCGTCCGCTTGCAAGCCTCAAGCCGAAGGGCAACGACGTTTATATCGCGCTCGACCGCGTACGCGACCCCGGCAATCTGGGCACCGTCATCCGTACCGCCGATGCGGTCGGTGCCAAGGGCGTTATTCTGATCGGCGACACAACTGATCCTTATTCGCTGGAAACCGTGCGCGCCACCATGGGGTCGGTCTTTTCCATGCCGCTCTATAAGGTGAGCGAAGCCGATTTCCTCAACTGGCGCAAAGGCTTTTCCGGCCTTGTCGTCGGCACTCACCTGAAAGGTGCAGTCGACTATCGCACCATTCCCTATG
The DNA here is from genome assembly GCA_900470195.1 of Hyphomicrobiales bacterium. Taxonomy (GTDB): domain Bacteria; phylum Pseudomonadota; class Alphaproteobacteria; order Rhizobiales; family Rhizobiaceae; genus Brucella. Next base: position 53,584 of record UEIJ01000034.1, read on the forward strand.
CCAGCAAACCGGTCGTGCTGATGATGGGCAATGAACAGCAGGGCCTGCCGGACAGCCTTGCCGGTGCTTGCGACAAGCTTGCCCGCATTCCGCAAGCAGGGCGCGCCGATTCTCTCAATCTTGCCATCGCCACCGGCGTGATGCTCTACGAAATCCGTCGCGACGCGCTCACGCTTGATGAAAGGGCTTCTGAATGAAGCGACATGCGGTCTGGTCCTCACTTTTTGTCGTCATTCTCACCATATTGATCGATCAGGGCGTCAAGCATCTGGTGGAGACACGGATGGGCTACGGCCAGCAGATCGACCTTCTGCCATTCCTCGCATTGTTCCGCACCCACAATGAAGGCATCGCCTTTTCCATGCTGGCCTGGCTGCACGACTGGGGACTGGTGGCAATCACCGCCGCAGTTATCTTGTTCGTGCTTTATCTCTGGTGGACCAACGCGCCGGACCGCATCTTTGCACGTTACGGTTTTGCACTTGTCGTTGGCGGCGCCATCGGCAATCTGATCGACCGCGTGATGGATGGCTACGTCGTGGATTATATTCTGTTCCACCTGCCAACGTGGTCATTCGCCGTGTTCAATCTTGCCGACACGTTCATAACCATCGGTGCCGGGCTCATCATTCTTGAGGAGTTTCTCGGCTGGCGGCGCGAGCGGGCCGCCCGCTGACGAGGCCGCTTGAACGGTTTCGGCCTTTCGCATAATTTGATGTCGTGAAATTAGAAGCTTTTTGAAGAGGATAAGGTCCAGCCACCTGAATTGACACATTGGTGACATGCTTCTGTCATCCTCGCGTAGCACTGAATCTGTAATGCTTCGGCCGAACTGGACGTCGCGTCCACGCAATCTGTCCGAACGTGGATTGGAATGGCGCTTGCTGAAATATCAGTGGGAAAGCCGTTCAGGAATACGTGAATAGACAAATCAGGAGCCATCATCATGACAGTACTGCTTGGAATGGACCAGCAAATCATTGATGATACCGTCATGTCAGGCTTAGAAGCACAACAGGCGCTGTTCGCGTCCGGCGGCGATCCCATTGTTCTGGGACGCATCGGATCGCTGGAAGTTCGGCTTGCCAATTCACTTGAGGCCGTGGAAGCCGCGCAGGAATTGCGCTTTCGTGTCTTCTTCGACGAAATGGGTGCGCGCCGCGAAAGCATCGAAGCCGTGGAACTTCGCGACGCCGACCGCTTCGACGCCATTTGCGATCATCTTCTCGTTTACGATACCGCCCTGCCCGTGCCGGAGCACCAGCAGATTGTCGGCACCTACCGCCTGATGCGCAGCGATCAGGCGGAAAAGGCGCTCGGTTTCTACTCCGCTGATGAATATGACGTGCAGCGCGTCGCCCTTTCGCGCCCGAATCTTCGTCTGCTTGAGTTGGGTCGCTCCTGCGTGAAGGCGGAATATCGTTCCAAGCGCACCGTTGAGCTTCTGTGGCAAGGCGCCTGGGCCTATTGCCGCCGCCACTCCATCGATGTGATGTTCGGCTGCGCCTCGTTCCATGGGGCTGTGCCTGCCGCTCACGCACTCGGCCTGTCGTTCCTCTATCACAACTGCCGGGCAACGCCGGACTGGGACGTGCGCGCTCTGCCCCATCGCTATCAGGCCATGGACCTGATGCCGAAGGAAGCCATCAACAACAAGGTTGCACTCTTCTCGATGCCGCCGCTGGTGAAAGGCTATCTGCGCCTTGGCGCGATGATCGGGGATGGCGCTGTGATCGACGAAGCATTCGGCACCACCGATGTCTTCATCATTCTGCCGATTGAGCGTATTTCCAGCCGCTACATCACCTATTACGGCGCTGAAGCGAACCGTTTTGTGTAAAAGAAAAGGCGAAGCACCAACTTCGCCTTTTTACTTTCACGCCTTTCCTGCCAATTCCTTCAATTTGTAGATCAGGTCCAGTGCTTCGCGCGGCGTCAGCTCATCCGGGCTGATGGCGGCGACCGCCTTCATCAGTTCGCTGTCTTTGGCCTGAACCTGCTGCTTCGGCTTTTCCTGCTGCAAGACGACCGAGAACAGCGGCAGATCGTCGATCAGCTTGTCCGCCTTGCCGGAGGTTTCCCCAGCTTCGAGCTGGTGCAGCACGTCGCGGGCGCGGTTGACGACCGCTTCGGGCAGTCCTGCCAGACGCGCCACCTGCACGCCATAGGAACGGTCGGCAGCACCCTTTGCCACTTCATGCAGGAAGACGACATCGTTATCCCATTCCTTGACGCGCATGGTGACATTGGAAAGCCGCTCCAGCTTTTCCGAAAGTGCGGTCATTTCGTGGAAATGCGTGGCAAACAGCGCACGGCAGCGGTTCTTCTCATGCAGATATTCGACTGCCGCCCAAGCGATAGACAGTCCGTCGAAAGTCGCCGTACCGCGCCCGATCTCATCGAGGATCACCAGCGAACGTTCGCCCGCCTGATTGAGGATCGCAGCCGTTTCCACCATTTCGACCATGAAGGTGGAGCGCCCGCGCGCCAGATCGTCGGAAGCACCAACGCGGCTGAACAGCCGGTCCACGACACCGATCTGCGCAGAACCGGCAGGGACGAAGGAACCCATCTGCGCAAGAATAGCGATCAGCGCATTCTGGCGCAGGAAGGTCGACTTACCGCCCATGTTCGGGCCGGTGAGAAGCCAGATCGCACCGTTCCCGCCATCCTTTTGCGGGGAGAGATCGCAATCATTGGCGACGAACGGGTTGGCCGCCTGCCGCCGCAAAGCCTGTTCGACGACCGGGTGACGACCAGCCACGATGTTGAAAGACAGGCTGTCATCCACCTGTGGGCGGCAATAGCCCTGCTCTTCCGCCAGCACGGCAAGCGCTGCCGAAACGTCAAAAACCGCGAGCGCCGATGCTGCCGCGCGGATGCTGTCGGCATGGGAGACGGCTTCCGCTGTCAATTCCTCAAACACGGCAAGCTCGATAGACAAGGCGCGGTCGGCAGCGTTGGCGATCTTGCTTTCCAGTTCCGCAAGTTCGGTCGTGGTAAAGCGCATGGCGTTGGCCATGGTCTGACGATGGATGAAGCGGCCCTTGGCCTCATCCGTATCCGTCATTGCTCCGGCATTGTTGGCCGTCACCTCGATGAAATAGCCAAGCACGTTGTTGTGCTTGATCTTCAGCGACTTGATACCGGTCTCTTCGATATAGTCGGCTTGCAGTCCGGCGATTACCCGGCGTGACTGGTCACGCAAGGCCCGCATTTCATCCAGTTCGGCGTTATAGCCTGCGCGCACGAAACCGCCGTCGCGTTTCAGAAGCGGCAGTTCATCGGCCAAGGCCCGGTCGAGATGGGCGGTGAAGATGGCAGGCATGGCGCTGACCGCATCGCGGGCATGGGCCAGTTCGTCCGGCAGCAAGGCACTTTCCAGCAGGCTTGCAATAGTGTGCGCGGCCTCGAAGCCCCGGGCAAGGCTGCCCAGATCGCGCGGTCCGCCGCGCCCGACAGCAAGACGCGAAAGCGCGCGCGGCATATCCGGCACGCCTTTCAGTTCAGCGCGCATGGCCTCGCAGAGCGACGGTTCGCTCAGGAACCAGGAAACAGAATCGAGCCTCAGCGCGATTTCCTTCGGATTGGTGAGCGGTGCCGTCAGACGTTCGGCGAGGAGCCGCGCACCGCCTCCGGTAACGGTGCGGTCAATGGACTTGAGAAGACTGCCGTCGCGATTTCCCGACATGGTGCGCACCAGTTCCAGACTGGCGCGCGTGGCCGGATCGATGAAAATCGTGCCGCCCTCATGCTCGCGCTCCGGCCGCATCAAGGGCGGGCGCTCGGAAATCTGCGTCTTTTCGATATAAGCAATCGCACCTGAAATGGCCGACAGCTCGGAGCGGCTGAACTGGCCGAAACCGTCCAATGTCGCCACGTTGAAATAGCGCTGGATGCGGGCTTCCGCAGCCGCACTGTCGAAGAGGGTCGCCGGTTGCGGCGTCACCGCCTTGCCGACCAGATCGAAGACGGGGCGCAATTCCTCGTCGTGGAAGGCGCTGTCGGCTACGACCAATTCGCGCGGGTCCACCCGCATCACATCGGCGAAGAGCCTGTCCGGCGTGGTTTCCGCCACGCGGAAGGTTCCGGTCGATATATCGATCCAGGCGAGCGCCAGCGCACCATCGCCGCGCGTGCGCCCCATCGCCATGAGGAAATTGGCTTCGGATGGATCAAGCAGCTTTTCTTCGGTCAGCGTTCCGGGTGTGACGAGACGGATCACATCGCGCTTCACGACCGATTTGGAGCCGCGCTTCTTCGCCTCTGCCGGGTCTTCCACCTGTTCGCAGACCGCGACGCGATAGCCCTTGGCGATCAGCTTCTGCAGATAATCGTCGGCGGCATGAACCGGCACGCCGCACATCGGAATATCCTCGCCCAGATGCTTGCCACGCTTGGTAAGCGTGATGCCCAGCGCGGCAGATGCCTCCACTGCGTCATCGAAGAACAGCTCGTAGAAATCGCCCATGCGATAAAAGAGCAGCGAATCGACATTCGCCGCCTTGATCTCGATATATTGCTCCATCATGGGCGTCAGGCGAACGGGGGCTGCCTCGGCGGCATTTTCTTCCGCTTCTGAGGTGTGTTCGTTAGCCGTCGCTTCCATCGGTAAACCTTCATTTATTGCTTGGCAAACAGTGCCAAAGTCATAAAATTTCGTATTCCATCGTTTTTGGATGAATATCTATTCCCGTAAGCGCTGTTTACACAATGCGTGACTGGCGCTATCGAGGTTCTCCCGCAGATGAAACCGGAGGGAACATGCCAGCCTCGACGCCGAAGGGCAACACATCAGAACGCGCACCCACAGCCAGTGAGAAGGAAGCGCTAGACTTTCACGCGCAGGGTCGCCCGGGCAAGCTGGAGATCAACCCCACCAAGCCCATGACCACACAGCGCGATCTGTCGCTCGCCTATTCTCCGGGCGTCGCCGTGCCGGTAAAGGCAATCGCCGAAGACGCCGCCCGCGCTTACGACTATACGGCCAAGGGCAATCTGGTCGCCGTCATTTCGAACGGCACCGCAATTCTCGGCCTCGGCAATCTGGGCGCGCTCGCGTCCAAGCCCGTCATGGAAGGCAAGGCCGTGCTGTTCAAGCGCTTCGCCGATGTCGACTCCATCGATCTTGAAGTCGATACGACTGACATCGACGCCTTCATCAATGCGGTGCGCTATCTCGGCCCGTCGTTCGGCGGCATCAATCTGGAAGATATCAAGGCGCCCGACTGCTTCATCATCGAGAGTCGCCTGCGCGAATTGATGGACATCCCGGTTTTTCACGACGACCAGCACGGAACGGCAATCATCGCTGCTGCGGGCCTGATCAATGCGCTGCATCTGACCGGCCGCGACATGAAGACGACGAAACTCGTCTGCAATGGCGCGGGTTCGGCGGGTATTGCCTGTATCGAACTTATCAAGGCGATGGGTTTTGCCCCGGAGAACGTCATCCTGTGCGACACCAAGGGTGTTGTCTATCAGGGTCGCGAAGAGGGCATGAACCAGTGGAAATCGGCCCATGCGGTCAAGACCGACAAGCGGTCGCTTGCAGATGCCATGAATGGCGCGGACGTCGTGTTCGGTCTTTCGGCGAAAGGCGCGTTTACGGAAGATATGGTGCGCTCCATGGCGCCGAACCCGATCATCTTCGCCATGGCCAATCCCGACCCGGAAGTCACGCCCGAAGAAGTGGCGCGCATCCGCGACGATGCCATCGTTGCGACGGGCCGTTCGGATTATCCGAACCAGGTCAACAATGTCCTTGGTTTTCCCTACATCTTCCGCGGCGCGCTCGACGTGCGTGCGACCACCATCAACGATGCGATGAAAATCGCCGCCGTCAACGCGCTGGCCGAACTTGCCCGTGAGGACGTGCCGGACGATGTTGTGGCTGCCTATCAGGGCAGCCGCCCGCGCTTCGGCCCGAGCTACATCATTCCGGTACCGTTCGATCCGCGCCTGCTTGCATCGGTCTCGGCTGCCGTCGCCAAGGCCGCGATGGAAACCGGCGTTGCCGGACGCGCCATTGCCGACATCGAAGGCTACAAGCGCGAACTGTCGGCCCGTCGCGATCCGATCGCCTCCACCCTTCGCGGCATCTATGAACGCGTGCGGCGCCAGCCGAAGCGCATCGTCTTTGCCGAAGGCGAGGAAGAACAGGTGATGCGCGCCGCCGTTTCCTACGTCAATCAGGGTCTCGGCACCGCTATCCTCGTAGGACGCGAAGAACGCGTGCGCGATACAGCGAAGGCTGCCGGTCTCGATCTCGACCGTCCCGGCATCGAAATCATCAATGCGCGCCTGTCGAGCCGCAATGCCGCCTATGCCGACTATCTTTACGAGAAATTGCAGCGTAAGGGCTATCTGACCCGCGATTGCCACCGCCTCATCAACAATGACCGCAATCATTTTGCGGCCTGCATGGTGGCGCTGGGCGATGCCGATGGCATGGTGACGGGCGTGACCCGCAATTACGCGACGGGTCTCGACGATGTGCGCCGCGTCATCGATTCCAAGCCCGGCCATCGCGTGGTCGGCGTTTCCATTGCGCTGTGCCGCGGACGCACCGTATTCATCGCCGACACAGCCGTCCATGAAATGCCGACAGCAGCCGAGCTTGCCGATATCGCAGTCGAGGCTGCGGGCATGGCGCGCCGCATGGGTTATGTGCCGCGCGTGGCGCTCACCGCCTTCTCGACCTTCGGTCATATGGGCGGTGAACGCTCCGCCCGCATCCAGGAAGCCGTCCGCATTCTTGCAACGCGCCATGTGGATTTCGAATTCGACGGCGAAATGAGTGCCGATGTGGCTCTGAACCCGAAGCTGATGGAACAATATCCGTTCATCCGCCTGTCGGGTCCGGCCAATGTGATCGTCACACCCGACAATCATTCGGCGTCGATTGCCGCCGACATGCTGCAGGAACTGGGTGGCGCGACGATCATCGGCCCGTTGCTCGTCGGCCTCGACAAGCCCGCGCAGATCGTCACCATCGGCGCGAAGGATTCCGACATCGTCAATATGGCGGCAATCACCGCCTATAACGCGACGAACTGAGAGAGCAGCAACCAGGGATAAAAGGCCGGGGCAACCGGCCTTTCCTTTTGGATATTCATGTCCTGTAAAAGCGGCTATAGGATACTCCGTCGCCTCCAATCCTGTAGCCGGACCCAAAACCCGCATGAGCGCACACGACCTTAAGCTGGAAGAGATCGTCAATCCCGAGACGCTGCGGCGCAAGCTCAACGAACTGGCGGATTCCACGGACGAAAACTACACCAGTCCTACCGTACGCAAAGTGGTTCTTCAGGCCCTGAAGGATGCACTGGTGCGCGGCCGCGCCCATGCGGAAGGCATGTTGATGAAGGACGGCGGCGGCACGCTTTGCGCCAAACGCCTTTCCTTTCTCATGGATACGCTGATCGAGGCGCTGTTCGAATTTGCCACCACCAAGGCCTATCCGATGGTCAATCCATCGAAGGCGGAAAACATGGCCATTGTCGCCGTCGGCGGGTACGGGCGCGGCGGGCTGGCGCCGGGATCGGATATAGATCTTCTGTTTCTGCTGCCCTACAAGCAGACCCCATGGGGTGAGCAGGTGGTCGAATACATGCTCTACATGCTGTGGGACATGGGACTGAAAGTCGGCCATTCCACGCGCAACATCGATGAATGCATTCGTCTGGCGCGTGAGGACATGACGATCCGCACGGCAATTCTCGATGCGCGGTTTCTCACCGGCAATCGCGAGCTCTTCAAAACGCTTGTCAGCCGCTTCGACGAAGAAATCGTCAAGGATACCGGCCCGGAATTCATTCAGGCCAAGCTTGCCGAGCGCGATCAGCGCCACCGCAAGGCCGGCGAAACCCGCTATCTGGTGGAGCCGAACGTCAAGGAAGGCAAAGGCGGCCAGCGCGACCTGCATACGCTGTTCTGGATCACCAAATATTTTTACCGTGTCAAGACGAAGGAAGAGTTGGTCAAGCTCGGTGTTCTGTCACGAGCCGAGCTGAAACTGTTCAACAAGGCGGAAGACTTTCTATGGGCGGTGCGGTGCCACATGCACTTCGCGACGCTGAAGGCGGAAGAGCGCCTTTCCTTCGACATACAGCCGGAAATCGCTGAGCGCCTTGGCTATACGGCGCATCCCGGACAGAACTATGTCGAGCGGTTCATGAAGCACTACTTCCTCGTGGCCAAGGATGTGGGCGACCTTACCCGCATCATCAGCGCAGCGCTGGAAGAACAGCAGGCCAAGCATGTGCCGGGCTTCAACCGCATCTTCCTCACCTTCTCACGGCGCAAGCGCAAGCTTTCCGCAGACGGCGACTTCGTTTCGGAAAATCACCGGATCAACATCGCGCGGCCCGATGTTTTCAAGGAAGACCCGGTCAACATCATCCGTCTCTTCCATCTGGCGGACAAGCACGGGCTGGAGTTCCATCCCGAAGCGATGCAGAGCCTCACCCGCTCCTTGAGACTCATCAATGCCGATCTGCGCGAGAACCCGGAAGCCAACCGGCTCTTCCTCGAAATTCTGACCTCACCGCGCAATCCCGAACTCATTTTGCGCCGCATGAACGAATCCGGCGTGCTCGGAAAGTTCATTCCGGATTTCGGCAAGGTCGTCGCCATGATGCAGTTCAACATGTACCACCATTATACGGTGGACGAGCACCTGCTGCGCTGCATCGCCGTGCTGTCGGAAATCGAGCATGGCGAGCTTGAAAACGAACATCCGCTTTCAAACCACCTCATCACCACCGTCAAGCGCGACCGCAACCTGCTTTATGTGGCCCTGCTCTTGCACGACATCGCCAAGGGGCGACCGGAGGACCACTCGGTTGCCGGTGCGCGCATTGCCCGCAAGCTCGGCCCCCGCTTCGGCCTTAGCCCCGCCGAAACCGAAACCGTCGAATGGCTTGTGCGCGAACATCTGACCATGAGCATGGTGGCGCAGTCGCGCGATCTCAATGATCGCAAGACCATCATCGACTTCGCCGATACCGTGCAGACGATGGAGCGGTTGAAACTTCTCCTGATCCTGACCGTCTGCGACATCAAGGCGGTCGGCCCCGGTGTATGGAACGGCTGGAAGGGCCAGCTTCTGCGCACGCTGTTCTACGAAACCGAATTGGTTTTGACCGGCGGTTTCTCGGAACTATCCCGCGCCGACCGTGACTATCAGGCGCGGGAAGCGCTGGCGGAACGGCTTTCCGACTGGTCCAAGGACAAGCGCGATGCCTATCTGGCACTTCATTACACCAACTATTTCCTCACCGTCAGCCTTGAGGATCAGGTCCGGCACGCCCATTTCATCCGCGAAGCCGACCGCAACGAGCGGGCGCTGGCCACGATGGCGAAACCGCATACATTCGAGGCCGTGACTGAAATCACGGTGCTGGCACCCGACCATCCGCGCCTGCTGTCGATCATAACGGGTGCCTGCGCTGCGGCAGGGGCCAACATCGTCGACGCGCAGATTTTCACGACCGGTGACGGGCGGGCGCTCGACACCATTCTCATCAGCCGTGAATTTAATACCGACGATGACGAGCGCCGCCGTGCTGAACGCGTCGGCAAGGTTATCGAGGATGTCCTGTCCGGCAAGGCGCATTTGCCCGACGTTCTGGCCAAGCGCACCAAGCCGAAAAGGGCCGCCAAGGCTTTCAAGGTTGAGCCGCGGGTCGAGATCAACAACACGCTTTCCAACAAGTTCACCGTCATCGAGGTGGAAGGTCTGGACCGTCCCGGCCTGCTTTCGGAACTGACCGGCCTTATTTCCGACCTTTCACTGGATATTGCTTCAGCCCATATCACCACATTCGGCGAGAAGGTGATTGACAGTTTTTACGTAACGGACCTAGTGGGCCACAAGATTTCAAATGCCAACCGTCAGGGCAATATCAGGCGCAAGCTGCTTGGTGTTCTGGGCGGGGAAAACGGCAGCAAGACACAGGGCCGCTCATCGCAGGCCGCAGCATAGGTTTTTCAGTAAATGAGTTTGGTCAAGAAGTTTGCCACGGTCGCGTCCGGAACGCTGATGAGCCGCATTTTCGGCTTCACACGCGAGATGTTCATGGCGGCGGCCCTTGGCACAGGTCCGGTAGCCGATGCCTTCAATGCCGCCTTCCGCTTCCCGAACACCTTTCGCCGTCTCTTTGCCGAAGGCGCCTTCAATTCTGCCTTCGTGCCGCTTTTTGCCAAGGAAATCGAAAAGAACGGCATGGACGGTGCACGCCGCTTTTCCGAAGAAGTGTTTGGCGTTCTCTTCACCGTGCTTCTGTTCCTGACCATCGTAATGGAACTATCGATGCCGTTCATCGTGCGCACGGTCATCGCGCCTGGCTTCACTGACGATCCGGTGAAGTTCGAGAACACGGTGCGTCTCGCCGTCATCATGTTCCCCTACCTCGCCTGCATGTCGCTTGCCGCGATGATGGGCGGGATGCTGAATTCGCTGCACCGTTATTTCGCGGCGGCAATCGCCCCGGTGTTTCTCAACATCATCCTGATCGGCGTCCTGGCCGTGGCCTGGTGGCGCGGCTATGATGCGCTGGCCGTTGGATATGGCCTTTCCTGGGGCGTCATGGCTGCGGGCCTGGTGCAGCTTGCCATCGTCTGGATTGCCGTGCGCAATGCAGGCATCAAGATCGGCTTCCGCCGTCCGCGCCTCACGCCCAACGTCAGGCGGCTTCTGGTGCTGGCGCTTCCTGCCGCCATTACCGGCGGCATCACCCAGATCAACCTGCTCATCAACACCAATATCGCATCGGGCATGGAAGGCGCTGTATCCTCGCTCGTCTATGCCGACCGCATCTATCAGCTGCCGCTCGGCGTCGTCGGCATTGCGGTCGCGACCGTGCTTCTGCCGGAACTGTCTCGCGCATTGCGTGGCGGTCACATGAAGGAAGCGGCCAACCTGCAAAACCGGTCGGTCGAGTTCACATTGTTCCTCACGCTGCCAGCCGCAGCCGCTCTCCTCGTCATGTCGGAACCCATCGTCCGGCTCCTGTTTGAACGTGGCAAGTTCAGCCCGGATTCCACGCTCGTCGTATCCAATATTCTGGCGATCTATGGCTTGGGCCTGCCGGCTTTCGTGCTGATAAAGGCGTTCATTCCGGGCTTCTTCGCCCGCGAGGATACCCGCACGCCGATGATCTTCGCCGCTATTTCGGTAGCGGTGAATGTCTCACTTGCCATCTCGCTTTTCCCGCATTTCGGGCCGGCCGGCATCGCCACCGCTGAAATCGCCGCCGGCTGGGTCAACGCCGTGCTGCTTTTTGCGACTCTCGTGAAGCGGGGCCATTGGGGACAGGATATTCCACTCCTCACCCGCATCCCGCGTCTCCTCATCGCGGCAGGGATCATGGCCATCGGCATCCATTTTGCCATTGGCTACTTTGCCCACGAGCTTTCCTCGGCAGCGCCGCTTGTTGTACGGGCGGGAACCGTGACCGCAATCGTTGTTGCCGCAATGGTGGTTTATTTCGGCTTTGCCTTTGGTCTCGGCGGCGCCAATACCGGGATGATCCGTCGCAACATCAAGCGCGGCGCGGCAAAGAAAGCGCCAGAAAGCGAGCAATAATTCACGCTTGAAAGGCGGCTGCGTCTCTGCGAAAAGACCAGCATTCAAAATCCCCGCTCTCCACCGGCGGGGCTAACTTTTTTAGGAAACGCTCATGAGCACGTTCAAACCGCTTGTTTTCTCCGGCGCACAACCGACCGGAAATCTTCACCTCGGCAATTATCTCGGGGCAATCAAGCGGTGGGTGGACATGCAGGACACCAACGACTGCATTTATTGCGTGGTTGACATGCATGCGCTGACCATTTCACCCGATCCGGCCGAGTTGACGAACTCGACCCGGGAAGTGACCGCTGCCTATCTCGCCGCTGGCGTCGATCCGAAGAAGAGCATCGTCTTCAACCAGAGCCGCGTCATGCAGCATGCGGAGCTTGCATGGGTGTTCAACTGTGTCGCGCGTATCGGCTGGATGAGCCGCATGACCCAGTTCAAGGACAAGGCAGGCAAGGACCGCGAAAATGCTTCGCTCGGACTGTTCGCCTATCCGAGCCTGATGGCCGCCGACATCCTGCTTTACCGCGCCACAGCTGTCCCGGTTGGCGAGGACCAGAAGCAGCATCTGGAGCTGACCCGCGATATCGCGCAGAAGTTCAACAACGACTATTCCGACCGTATCGCCTCACTGGGGATCGGTGTGGATATGAAGGTCGGTGACGAGCAGGTATCGGGCTTCTTCCCGCTCACCGAGCCGGTTATTTCCGGCCCGGCCATGCGGATCATGTCGCTGCGCGACGGCACCAAGAAGATGTCGAAATCCGATCCGTCGGACCTGTCGCGCATCAACCTGATCGATGACGAAGAGACCATCACCAAGAAGATCCGCAAGGCAAAGACCGATTCTGACGGCCTGCCCACGGAGCTTGACGGCCTCGACGGACGCCCGGAAGCGGATAATCTGGTTGGCATTTATGCAGCGCTTTCCTCTCGATCGAAGGAAGATGTGCTCAAGGAATTTGGCGGACGCCAGTTCTCCGAATTCAAGGCATCGCTTGCCGATCTGGCGGTGGCCAAGCTTTCGCCGATCACCCATGAGATGCGGCGGCTGGTGGCCGATCCTGCCTATATCGACAGTGTTCTGCGCGATGGCGGCGAACGGGCTGGTGTGATCGCGGAACAGACCATGCGCCATGTCCGCGATATTGTGGGCTGGCTGCAGAACTGAATTTCTCGATTGCGACTTAGGGCGGCGGCATTTTTGCCACCGTCCTTTCCGTTTAAAGATCAACCTTCGATCCGCAAGCTCCTGTAAATGTCAGCTTGCAGACGGTCGATCCCGATGGCAAATTGCGGCCATGGTATCAAAACGACTTAGCCGGGAAGCCGGTCACCGCCGCAAGTTTCTTGCCGTCATCGACGAAACGCCCGAATGCGGGCGCGCCGTCGCCTATGCCGCACGCCGGGCGAAAAACACCGGCGGCTCGCTCATCCTGCTTTTCGTGATCGATGACTCCGATTTCCAGCAAATTCTGGGCGTTGGTGAAATCATGCGTTCCGAAGCGCAGGATCGTGCCCAGGCCGCGCTTGAGAAATTCGCGGCAACCGTGCGTGCAGATCAGGGAATCGAGCCGGAAATCAGCATCCGCGAGGGGGAAACCGCCGCGGAACTGACGAGCCTCATCGAGGAAGATCAGGATATCGCAATTCTGGTTCTGGCTGCGGGTTCGGGCAAGGAAGGCCCCGGCCCTCTCGTGCAATCGCTCGCCAGTCGCTCCCAGTTCCCGATCCCGGTTACGGTCATTCCCGCAGGTATGAGCGACGACGACATTGATGCGGTGACCTAATCACCCTATATTGATGACAACTGATACGCGCAGCATCGGGACAGCACTTGCGTCCATGGCGATCTGCGCCTACGAAAATCGTTCCAAAATCTGAAAGCGGGACAACTGGCATGTTCATCCAGACTGAAACCACGCCCAACCCGGCGACCCTGAAGTTTCTTCCCGGCAAGGTCGTCATGCCGGAAGGCACCGCTGATTTCCGCGATGCTTCCACCGCTGGCAACACATCGCCGCTCGCAGCCAAGCTTTTTTCTGTTCCGGGCGTGACGGGTGTTTTCTTCGGCTATGATTTCATCACCGTCACCAAGGAAGACGGCGAGTGGCAGCATTTGAAGCCTGCCATTCTCGGCACGATCATGGAGCATTTCATGTCCGGCGCGCCTGCAATGGCTGGCAATAGCAATGCCGACGCCGCTGCCGCACATGGCGATGAAGAATTTTTCGATGAGGCCGATGCCGAAACCGTCGAGATCATCAAGGAACTGATCGAAACCCGCGTTCGTCCGGCAGTGGCGCAGGATGGTGGCGACATCACCTTCCGCGGTTTTGAAAACGGCACCGTATTCCTGAATATGAAGGGCGCCTGCTCAGGCTGCCCGTCATCGACTGCAACGCTGAAGCACGGCATCCAGAACCTTCTGCGCCATTTCGTGCCGGAAGTGCAGCAGGTCGAACAGATTTGAGCTGATTGAAATTGCAAATGAAAAAGGCCGCTTCAAGCGGCTTTTTTCATATCTGTATCGCCCGGACTTATTGCTTTACGATGACCTTCGCGCCCTGTTCGGTGCGGTCGTAAAGGTCCATGATGTCCTGGTTCATCAGGCGGATGCAGCCGGAAGACATTGCCTTGCCGATGGACCACCATTCCGGCGTTCCGTGCAGACGATAGCCCGTATCGCCACCCTTGTTGTACAGGTAGAGTGCGCGAGCGCCGAGTGGATTACGCAGGCCGGGGTCCATGCCATTGCGATATTTTGCCAGTTCCGGCTGGCGCTTGATCATGGCCGAAGGCGGTGTCCAGGTCGGCCATTCGCGCTTCATGGCAACGCGCGCCGTGCCGGACCATTCGAAACCGTCACGGCCGACGCCAATGCCATACCGCATCGCCTTACCTTCAGGCATGATGAGATAGAGGAACTTTTCCCGCGTATCGACAATGATCGTGCCCGGCTTTTCGTCCGTTGGATATTTGACGATCTGACGGCGATATTGCGGTTGAATCTTTTCGCTCGGAATTGCCGGGACGACATAGCCGGCGTCAGTGACCGAAGAATAGGAAGCCGTATAGAAAGTGCCGCCTGCGGTCGAGCAGCCAGCGACGACGCTGCCCAGAAAGAGAGCCGCCGTCAGATTTAGGACGCGAGAATTCATGCATTCCCCCAGATTGGTTCATTCCGTCAATGGGACCGCGATGGGCCGGAGATAGATGCGAATCGTTCGTTGCCGTTGAAGATGCGGCAGTATTGTTAACCAGACGTTAACCGTAAATTGAAAATTCCTTGATTAAGACATTTTTTGGCCATGTTTCGCCTTGTCGGCGTCAGTTTTTGTGCAGTCCGCCCCTGATTTTAGATTGTCTCCCTCTGAGACCGCGCACAAAATGCGCCCCATGCCCATTGTGATTCCCAACCAGACCCATCCTCTTTCAGACGGCAGGCAATCTGAGAATGCCATGCTCGTGCGGCGCGGCGTGCAGCGCCTTTTTCTGGAAATGGGTCTTGCCACCTTGCCCGAGCTGCCACTGGCGTCAGGCCGGCGCGCCGATCTGATTGCAATCAGCCGCAAGGGAGAAATCTGGATCGTGGAGATCAAATCCTCTATCGAGGACTGGAAGGCGGACCGCAAATGGCCGGAATATCGCGCCTATTGCGACCGGCTGTTCTTCGCTACTCATCCGGGAGTGCCGAGCGGAATATTTCCGCAAGAATGCGGCTTCATTCTCTCTGACGGATATGGAGCTGAAATCATGCGCGATGCCCCGGAACATAAGTTGCCCGGCGCGACACGAAAGGCGTTGATGTTGCGCTTTGCGCGGGCGGGCGCCGCCCGTCTGACCATTGCCGAACTGGCCGGTCTCGATGTTCCCGAGACCGAAATAGACTGATTTGGTAGCGCTCTATCTCTTTGTTTTGACGCGTATCTTTTCCGAAAACCGTTTCACACTTTTCGGGATGCGCTCTAGGTCACATACCCAT
>UEIJ01000007.1 GCA_900470195.1 Hyphomicrobiales bacterium
TTCATTATGATTCAGGCTCTTAGGTTCAAATGTACGATCTGCGCTTCCTCCAATTGCTTGTCGACATTGGAATGCCCAGATTTTGAACGCACTCACGCGCGCTTTGTGTGGCGACCCGTACAAATTAAAGGCCGCGATTTTTATGAAGAACGTTGAAATAATTTAAAGGTTATGCAGGCCAGCTTGCCGGCATCATTAAGCCGAAGCCCTTGGATTTTTCTTTATAAATAAAGATCACGCCCCGTCGTTCAAGCGCCGCTTGAATTTTGCGTTGGGTTTCAATTTTAACGCCTGAATTTCTTTCAAAGCTTCCGATGGTACGCACGCTTACACCCGCCTCTGCAGCGAGCTCTTCTCGACTTAAATCGAGTGCGAGTCTTGCGGCTCGCAAAAGTGCAATCGGTATATCCATCCTTTTCTTTTAATTCAGGGAGTTTGCAACTGCTACACCCTCTAATTTGCCTTAAATCGGTATTTATTTGCCATTTTTAGGAATTTAATTGCCTAATTACGGCAATTCTGACATAAGCTGGATTATCGCTCACACAGACACCGAATCAGTGAGTTAAAGATTTGATGAAATAGGCGGATTACCCATTTTTACCGTCGAAGACGTCATCGTCTAAATTGGTTTCACATCGAATTTGGCCCATGTAACCCATGTGCCGGACAGGAGAACTTATGCCTGAAAACTCCCCAATCGGTCATGTTATTCTCATGAATAATGAAGTTCCACGGCGGCATCCTGGCCGTGGATTGAATGCCTCTTTGCAGCTAAGCCAACTTCACAATCGCATTAATAAGCAAAAATGCGATCTTCAGAATACGGAGCGTGTCGACGAATATTTTCGTTACGCAATCTGGAGCGAGGGAGAAAAAATCATTGGTTACCTTGAGAGTATAATTTCGGTCGCTGATGAAAGAACTTCCACGACAACGTCAGGAATTCCAATATCATCCAGTAGCATGAGAAAATTGGTGGGCGCTCTTTCGGAAGAAGCCGAGGGCATTATGCACTATCAGCCTTCTCTGACGCCGACTTATTTATCAGGCGGCTTTGCATTCGATCTCATCGTTTACGATAAGCAACAAAAATGCTTGCGTTATATTTATATCGCCTACGGTATTGGCGCTGAACGAATTGCGCTAATTCAGTACGAAGAAGACAAGGCGAGGCTCGCAGGCTTTTTGCCTCGCTTGGCGGCACAGTACTTTGGCGTTGAGATAGAACGAACAGAGTTCGTCATTATAGATCCGTTACTCAGCGAGACAAAATATCTGGAAGGCGTTTGGGCGCTTCACGATTTAGACCAGCTAACCGGTAGACCGGGTACCGCACAACACGCGCTGGAAATTCAGAGACAGCAACGGCACATGCTGAGCTTTTGGTTTAGTAACAGCATTTCCACTGATGAGACGGAACAACATCGAAAGATCGATTCGATCATCAATCGGCTGGCGCTTGAAGAACTGACACGAGCGAAACCATTGCACTTCCACACACTCGTTCCAGATCAAGCCCAGTAAGCGGGGCTCCTGAGCCATTCTCCGACTGTTGCATGTTCCACGCTGAACGGTTCAGCGTTTGCTCGCAACATTAATCAAACACGTTGAACAAGAAACGCCATTCCACGGGCGCGTTGTAGCGCGCCCGAATGGCCCCTCATTTCTTCATTCTTCAGGATCTTATTATGGCTGTCATAATCAAAAACGGAAAATACAATCGCGAACAACTGGAAATCGAAATCAATATGCTGAAGGCCTTGGTCACGGATCTTGAACGCATATTCAACGGTGAACATCCAGATGAGCGCCAACTTTCAAATTCTCCAGCAATAACTTGCTGGAAGCTCAGCGCACGCCGCGCAACTTGCCTAGAGGGTGTATTATTCGAACATCCTCGGCTCGGACAAATCGTGCCTAATGGCATCACTTCAGAACTTTGGCTTCTCGATCTCGACAGAAACTACGCTCGCACATTCAGCCGCTTTTACCGACTGGGCCAAAAAGACATCGGTAATTGAGAAAAACGTACATCGTGCTGCACGTCGTCGACTGACATCGCAGTTTGAGTTTCGCTGCGTACAAGCTGAAAGACGTCAGCGCCTGCCAGAGGAAATCTGGCATGAGAACTGTCGGCAATTGCGGACAACAAAGGGGATAAGGGAATGAAACTTTGGATCTGGTCTGACGTCCACCATGAACTGCAAGAAGTCGACTATCCGTCACATGAGAACGCGCCAGAATGCGATTTGATAATAATCGCTGGCGATCTCAACGCAGCGCCTGATCTTCACATTACGCTAGAATTCCTGATCAGACGCTTTGAAAAGCCTATCATATATGTGCCTGGAAATCATGAATTCTACCAAAACAAGTGGCTCATGAGTGATCAACATCGCTCGCTGGAGAGCGACAGGCGCACGATCAAAGAAATCCAAACAATGTCGCTGGATTGGCCGCAGCGCTTCTATTGTCTCGATCAAGATGAAGTCATAATCGACAATACGCGGTTTGTGGGTGCAAGTTTATGGGTGGATTTCCAGATGAATCTCTCCCAGAAGTCTGATCTAGCGCAGCGAATGCAAGAAGCGCGAGCAATTCTGAATGACTTCCGTGCTATCCGCATGGAAAACGGGAAGCCATTCACGCCCGAAAATATGCTCGATCTGCACCTTTCAGATGCCGCTTACATTCGACAAAAACTAGCAGAGCCATTTAATGGCAGCACTGTTGTTCTGACACATCACATGCCGCACTCCGATTGCACACCAGCAGTCTATGCACACTCTATCGGCAACTATTTGTTTGCGTGCGGATCAGAAGCCTTCGATGACATCCTTCATTCCGAAACGGCACCTAATTTATGGATTTGCGGGCACACGCATCATGCTTTCGACGTTTTCGTCGGTCGAAGCCGAATTGTCTGCAATCCATTTGGTTATAAATGGGAACACGGACTGAATGGATTTCGGTGGGATTTGGTGATCGAGACAAAGTAGCGATAGTCGGCATTCGCTTTTCACCTCTTTCAAAAGAGCGCGTAGCGTCTACCTTCCTCTACATTTGGTTCCAATCTCTGCTGGTGACAAAATAGATGAAGCGCTTTCCGAAACTCTTCGCCATCCGATGAATTCAACTGGAGAGCAATCGCCCGAACATAGTTTGCATCGTCAACCCTATCGACCATAATGGGGTGACCGAACAGAACCTCTTCTGCTTGAATTTGGTCGAGATAGTGTCGCAGAGATTTTACGCTCTTATGCCCTAGCAATTTTCTTGCGAATTCAAGTACATTATCTACTAGCCAAGCTCGGCCGTTAACAGCTCGTTCCCGTACGTAAATGTCTCTTATGACTTCTTGGCAAAATGCGGCCCTTAATCTATGAAAGGTACCGTCAGCCTCTAGTTTTTTAAATATACTATTATAAAAATTACCCATTGCCTCCTGAGATAGAGCGCCGTTTTTATAAGATAGAAAAACGTTGGGCGGAACTTTCTTGATTCTCTTGAGAAAGCGCGCTTCTACTAATTCTTGACGAGACGTGCATATATAATCAATTAGCTCTGCACAAAGCTCTAGAGGGATTGCGATGGTCGTCCAGCTGCCACCTTTGTTCACAACGTCGCAATAAATGAAGTTCCTTTGGTCATTGCGCATGCGTTGCAGGGTGTGAACTATCAGACGCCTGTTCTCAGGCTGCAAATGATTATCGATGACGGATCTATAATTATCGATTTTTTTGAAAGCGGGCTCATTCTTCAACCCCTTGAGCAAGTTTGGAACGAGTAATCCAGCAATCCCCACACCACGCGATCCACTGTGTCGCGCTAAGCAGCCGATGAGATAATAAGTATGAGCCCGATTGGGGTCTTTTTGTTGAAGTGCCATCGTTAAAATCTCTTCGGATTCCTCCGTCGAGGGGGTACCAGGCCTTCTTCTCGGTTCGATCTTTCCAGGTCTACTGAAGTTTATTTCGGCCTTTGCCAACGATTTCTTTGGTCGAGCTAGCAACTCTTCCTTAATCTCCGCGAGCGTGATTCCACGGAATTTTCTTAATTTTTGTCCACGCTTGTTCTGCCAAAACTCATAAAATCCCACTATGACCCGAAATTTATGTAAGCTGGTTTGTGACCCAACAACACCTGCTTTATTGTTGAAAGCAATGACCGTGCCAGTGCGTTGACCGCCACCGAGCAGAAAACTACGGAGATGCCCCTCGTCTGCATTAAATATGCCCACATTTTTCAGTGTTAAGTAATCGTACCACTGATTTAATATGTACGCTTCTTTCTCTGTCGTGCGCCAAGCATCACCAATTCGAACGGCATTCTCAAGCAAGTAGGCCTGTATAGGAATTACGACCCCTTCATTGTCATTCACTGAACATGGCAGCCTGCCAACTGGTATCCCGTCAATTTGGTAGTCAACCGGTGCCTTGCTTAAACGGGTCGCAGCGCTGTTGCGTTGTGTGCTCATGGAAATGGTAATCTCGACAATGCTTCATTTTCGGGGTCCACCCGCGACAGGGCATCACGGAGTTCCATCACATTCCATATCAGAGCGGTATTCTGATGGATCAATACTGAGTTAAAGTGTTTTAAAGCGCTATCGGGATTCGTGCGCGCCGTCTTCTTCAAATATGTATCGGCCTTCTTTTGTAAGTTCCAATATCGATTGACTAGATCACTGAACACACCGTCGCGTTTTGTTACGTTGTTGCTCTTCCATCGAAAAATACCTTTTTGATCGTCTTCCCACGCTGCTAGCATAGCTAAGCTCGTTGGCCAGAATTGCTGATCTCGAACACCATTTTTTTGCCAACAACTTAACACCCGAGACATTTCTTCGATTTTTCGTTCGAATGAAGCACGCGTCGTAGCCGTCTTTTCTGCTCCGTAAAGTCGCTTAGCTTGCATCATAACCATCCGACCGGTGAGTGGATATTAATTCCAAACGCTCTCTGACTATTTCCGACTGAATGACATTTGAATGAGCGAGCGCCAACTCTGCTTCTCGGACGTCACTTTCCCATCTAGGAGCCATGGTTGGTAAAGCTGCTCTAAGTGGACAAACCAAGCACCCAGTATCCTCCGCATAAGCAAAGTCAGGCCCCATGGCTTCACTGCTCGACACGCCAGTTAGCTCGCGCCGAAGCTCCAGACATCGGGACGCACACCTCTGAGAGGTAATTTCATTTGATCCAGATCCCCACCCACATAAACTATGCCCTTCTGGATGCACTTGCAGGGAAGTCGTTTTCGCAAGCGCTGTCAGCGCTTTATCGAATGACGGCGAACTCGTTTGTCCACCTGTGATCTGTAGTTCCGGTAAATACCTTTTCTTAAGTTCTTCGACCTGCGCAGTTATGCGTTTACCAAGCGCGCCATCAAGCTTATCCCCTTTTGCGACGCCGCTTAGTACCCATAGGACGAAAGCCGACCTGCTCGATTCGAGATCAGATTTTCGTTCTCCTGTTCTCTCTCGCGCCGCTGCCGCGAGCTTCTCGTCGCGCATGCGAAGGCCCTCTGCCGCCTCCAACTCGATGTAACCCCGTGTTGTTTCAGGATTGAAATGTCGGTAATGATATGTAAGCGCCGTGAGATTTGGAAACGCGTACCGCCAGAAATAGGTTACACCGAAAAGTTTCCTGAACTGATGAGGACGAAATTTCCATGCAGTTCCGTCTTCGAGCAGAGGCGTTTGAAAATAATCGTCTACGACCGACATTAATCGGTTTGTGTTAAACGACACATTCCTTTTCGTGATTGGGCAGCGAAACTTATATAGAACCTGTGATTCTCTGTTTCCAAGAGCCCGTATTTTCAAAACTATTTCCACCGCTCTGACTACGGATTCAGGGATAGGAATGCGTTGAGTACGCTTCAGATTTTTGGAGATTCTGCAGTTAAGCCAAGGTTGCCCCGCTTCATCCCGAGAAACGCAGTCCATTCTACTCATTGTGATTTCATTATCACGACGCGCTGAAAAAGCGGCGGTGATTATTCTCGCGGCCATTGGCAGAATTTTAAATAGAAGCTGACGCAACGTGGCCTTGTTTTGTGTTTTTCCTTTGCGAAGATGATAGTACTCTGATATCTCTGGAAAACCTAAAGAGGATAGGCGTTTGTTACACTCAACAAGAAGATCCTTGTTCTTCAAATCCCCATCTTTATTTACCCCGTGACCGACAAGATCGATAAGCTTTAAGGTAACGTGGTCCAATAAGATCTTTAGTGAGGAATTTATAAGGAAGCTTACTTGATACGCTGGGGCGTCTGGTGTTCGACGCGGCTTGCGGAAATGCTTCTGGCAGTACTCTGAAATTTCGCGGGCTGTTTTGAAAGCTCTATGCCCGATGGGGTCATGAGAGAGATGACTTCTTAAACGCCAAAGCTGAAACCAAATCGCGTAGCGTTTGGCTGCTGCTGTACTAACAACATTCTCCTCGCTCAATAAAGGTAGCTCTCGGCTCCTCGAATAGCGGGTGTACGGTATTCCCTCGCTTTTAAAGTACTGTTCTAGATAGTTGCGTGCATTTGGTGTTAGGGACGCTCCGCTGCCAACTCCAAGTAGCTTTGCAATTTCACCTATAACAGCATCCCCCCTGCGGTCCGTAGCTATTTCAATAGCATTACTTTTGACCGCTAATAGAAGTGAACGTACTCGACTTTCGAGCTTTAACAGCCCTTCACGTCCGCTTCGCTTAAATGAGCTATCGTATTCATTGAACCAAACTGGACTCAGAGAATTATTATTCAATACCCCTCTGTCGGTACGCCACCGAACAAAATCAATATAGTTATTGAATTCAACAGACAAAGTGTCTTTTGAGCTTACCCATCCCATGGGTTTTTGTTTTAAAGCTAATATAATGAATTTTTTTATTGTAATTAGATCTTTTTCAAAATCAAAATCTGTAAGGGATTTCATGTTCGGCCACGGAGTGATCGGTTGATTAAAATCCAAAATCATCAGGCTTTCAGAGTCTGTTTCACCCAATTTTATAGCCCATAGATTATCTAAAAGAGTACCTCCTTCAAGCCAGTATGGTCTCGGAAGTGCTCCAATAATCTCGTCATGGAGCGGAAGAAATTGCGTCTGTCTGCGTGACTTGATTACCATAAGAGTGGCGTCCTTAACTGCCCAGCTAGAAGTTTTTTCTCAACGTCATTACAAACCTTCGAAAACTGGAGACGAAAGCGGCTCTGCTCTAAACGTTCACAATAGCCTTCCACTATTGCCATCCACGGTAGCCACTTCCGCACAAATCGCTGGGGGTTAGTATTGACCATGAGTAAGCACTGCTCGCGAAGAGCGCGTCGAGCTAGGTCCAAATTCGTCATAGATGAAATCGAAACTGAAAACTCCTGAGCGGCATCGGACAAGTTTTCTGCAGAACCGACTTTTATTTTTGACCGCCGCTGAAGAACGCGAGTAGATAAAGCGGCTAAACCGTTGGCGATACCCAGCTGCGATCGACGAAAAAGTTCCGCCTGCGGAATTCCGAGAAAGCTTGCCGCAGCGTCTATATCTTGAACGCTCACTGCTTCCCAAGCTTCAATGAAAGCTCTTATTTTACTTTCTAGAAGCGATCTGACGGCCCCTTCGCTCAGATACTGAAAAGTAGTTTTAGTGCTCAAATGGCCCATCAGTGCTCGGTCGACAGCGATATCTGGATCTCCGTCCTCGCCTTTCAAATTGCGGACGGCGGTACGAATGTGTCGACGCTGGATTCGCAGCCCACCAAACACCTCGTTCTTTTTTTGGCGCTCTAGGAAGGCAGGCCACCGCTCGCTCGACATGGAAACTAACGAAGTTTCTACCTTAGTGGCCCCTGGTTTGCGCCACACCCAAAGACGTTCCATTGCTGGTCCTGCTTCACTTCTCATGGAGTGAGTTAGCATCTTCCACATGTTTATAATCATCACACCGGAGGGGCGATCCGGCACGGTTTTAGTCGCCAGGTATAACTCTCTCTCTGAGAGATCTTCTCTTAAAGATCCTGGAACAACTCTACCGTTGCTCCTATTTTTAATGAGATGAAGACTACGAACTTTTATCTTTCCTCGCTGAGGACCACCTGAAAAGCAGTCAAAAGCAATGTCATCAACTGGCTGGCAGTTCGCTCCTAGGTCAATTAATATTATATGATAAGCCGCGTTAAGGCTTTTAATGGTAGCCTCATAATAAGGTTGCGCTTCGTCATACCTAATTACACTTCTCATAAAAAGATCAGCTTTGCGAGAAATGCATCTCTTATCTATTGAGCTTCTCTTATATATTTTTAAAGCCATTCCTAGAATTTGACTTCTATTAAATTTTATTTCCCTTTGTACAATTTTATCTCTAATTTTCTGATCCGTATAATTTCTTAACACCGATTCAAAATCTGAAACATCCGGTATTGAGGGATCCCTCATTAACCGGCTGCCTTCTTCATAAAGATCGATATTTTCCTTTAGCTCCAACCAAAGGCACTTTCGTATTTCCTCTAGCATTTCTCGGTTGCAAATAGAGAATTTATTAGCTGCATCCGACAAACTTGCGCCCGACACATCGAGGCGACCTGCTTCAAACTTAACGGTGGCCAAGCATTTCGAAGCTGCGCCAAACTCCTCTCTGATCCGACGACCTTCGAGCTCAACTTCTGGAATTAAGCCCTGCGATGACAGCCATCTAAGTGCACAACGTAGACTCTCAAACTTTTTATTCCGACTCTCTGGCGTTCCATTTTCAATAAAAGAATGATCGCGGAGATCGAGTATCGATGCAGCTATCTCTTCTAAGATCGCCCCCCATTCTTTAATGCTCGGAGTCCAGCTCTCTCTATCGCGAAACCCGCCTAAAATCAGACCACAAGGTGTATTTGGCTCGACTGCTCCTTTTCGTGCAATCAGAATAAAAGCCTTTCGAGCCGCCTTAAAATAATTGTCTGATGTCGCTCCAGACCGAAAAGATGCAGAATTTCTCCATGCAACCTCGAATCGTCGACAAAAGGCTTCTCCATAGAAGGGAACAAGGGCTGTGAGGTGATACGAGAAACGATGTCCTTCGATGCTAAAGGAGTATTTGGGGGGACGAGCCCTCACCATATCGCTATATAGAGCATCGGCATCGTCACCTTCAGGCTCCATCACGCGCGCCTTACCGCGACATCGATCCATGCGGATATTTTCGTAATTATTCTCCAAATCTCGCAGCCTTTTTATCTCTTAATTTCCATTATTGGTATTTAAATAAAGGAAATAGCGAATTTAATAATTATTTTTCATTTAAATAATTATATATTTAAATGAAAAATGTTTTTTATAATTATCTACATTATTAATACTCCTTCTTTCCACCAAGAATCACTATTACATGATTCTATACATGATATCAACTATGGTAAAATGCATCCGCATCTTAAGCTACATTCAACGAAACTGAGGGGGATAGCTTTGACCGTATAGATCATCGTCAGTGAACGCCTCAATCCTCCCCCACTACGCTAATGAGGAAGCAATGGGGAATATCGAACAATATGGATTAAGGGGCTTAGTGAGGAAGCTACTCAGCTTAAGTCTTACCTCTGCCAGCGAGCAAAGCGATTTTTATCAGCCGAACGCTCGTCACAACTAGAGGACGTATATTGAGAAGTACTATAACGGATACCAATATCCAGATATTTCACGGATTAATATCGAGTAATTTCCGATACTTGCTTATCTGAATACAGTTTACGATATGGCAGAAGGATTCCTTCTTTCGGCAGGTCGGCGGGCGCCAGATTGACCGTCACCCGCTTGGTCGGCATGGAAAGGCCAGAAGCGTGAAGTGCTGCCTGCACGCGCTCCCGGCTTTCCGCCACAGCCTTGTCCGGCAAGCCCACGATGGAGATGTTGTGGCTAATTAATTTATCGATTACACTCGCATAATGGACAGAGAAAACACTAAACCGCTCGCTTATTCCTACGTTCGCATGTCGACGGATATGCAGCTTAAGGGCAACAGTTTAGAACGACAGAAAGAAAAATCGAAAGAATATGCAATTCGCCATGATCTTCAATTGGTTGAAAATTTTGAAGATATCGGCGTTTCTGCGTTCAAGGGTAAGAATATTAAGGAGGGAATGCTCGGAGATTTTATCTCCCTTATCGAAAACAAAACTGTCCCTGCTGGGTCTTACCTATTAATTGAATCGCTGGACAGACTCAGTAGAGAAAACATATTTGAATCTATCCCCTTATTCATAAAAATACTTAAGTCCGGAATCAAAATCGTTACACTTATCGATGAGCAAGTGTATGGCGCGGAAAATGCTGATTTCAAAGATTTGCTGTACCCGATGGTCGTACTCAGTCGCGCCCATGAGGAATCGGTCGCAAAGAGTTTTCGAGTTGGCAAAGCTTGGGCGAACAAGAGGAAAAACATCCACCAACGCAAACTTACAAAAGTATGCCCCGCTTGGCTGAAACTGAATACAGACTCAAACTCGTTTGAAGTTATTCCGGGCAGGGATGATGTTGTTAAACGTATATTTGATCTGGCCGATTCAGGATATGGTTCTTATTCGATTGGCCGCATTCTCAACAACGAAGGCGTTCTTCCCTTTAGCGAAAATTCAAAGGGTTGGCATGCTTCATATATCACGAGAATACTCAACAACAGATCGGTTTTGGGTGAGTTCCAGCCGCACAAGTTGGTGAATGGAACCGCCGAGCCTGATGGCGATATAGTCCCGGATTATTTCCCACACTTGATTGATGAGGAACAGTTTTTGCGCATTAAACATGCGCGCCGGAAGCGACTGGTCGAAGGAGCTGGTCGAAAAGGTCCTGTGTATCGAAATTTATTTTCGAGAATTGCCAAGTGTGCTTACTGCGCCTCCCCCATGCGCTTTGTACACAAAGGGCAACCACCCAAAGGAGGTCAGTTCCTAAGATGCACCAACGCTGAGCGTCATTTCGAATGCTCCGCATCGGGTTGGCGATATGACCATTTTGAAAACGTATTTCTTTATTTTGTTCATGAACTTGACCTCGTTGAAACTTTAAAACGTGCTGACGAACAATCAGAACGGTACACGCTGGAGCAAAAACTGGTCTCCATTAATGAAAATATACGAGGGAAGAGGGAGCTACTGAATACAACTTTTGACATGCTTCAAACAAGCAATGCCTCCAAGGATTTCATCCAGTCGAAAATTGAAGAGATTTCATCCGAAATTCTGGAACTTGAAAATCAGAAGGGAGCGGTGGAAGCCAAACTGGAGAAAGATGCTGCCCTCGCTCCGGTTGATGACCAACAGATCAAATCGTTGATCAAGGAACTTCAGGATGCTGACGATGGCGATCTGGAGCGAAAACGTCGTGTCGTTGCCAACAGACTTCAGATGATGATCAAATCTCTTACCCTTGCTCCGGACGGTTTGCGAAAAGATGCCGAAAAACTGGTGCTATCTCAATTTGGATCGTCTGAAGCGCTGTTCGATTTCTTCGAAACAGGAGCGCAGTCAGGTGAGGTGAGCACGGGCATGTCGTTCTCCGTCGTTCTGTTGGACGGCATTATGAGACGAGTGACTGTAAGCCGGAGGGAGCCTCTAAAAGTCATACAACTGATAGCCGTCGATAAGCATGGTCTCATTATCGAAACTGAACAAACCCACGAAAGTCTGAAAATCTGACCCTGTTTCAGCGGCAGCAATCCCTTGCTATGGCCTTTTTCAGAAGATCGCGTTGTCTTGACCTAGAATTGACGGGATTCTCGTTTCACCAAGTAAGGAGAAACGATATGGCGAAGCCGAAAAACGTTGCGGACGTTCCCGCCGACAAAGCGATCATCGAGGAAGCGATTTCGGAAGGGAAAAAACTGATTGCTGCTGGCAAATCCAAGATTGATACTGCGTTGGCAATCTACGCAAAGCTGGAAGGGATGGAGCAGGACGTGATTGTCAGAGCATTTATCGAAGGCGCAACACTGACAGAAAAAGGCGCCCTCACGTATTGGTACAACTGCCGACGGCGTCTAGCTAAGGAACGCCGTAGTGAACCCGCCAACAATCACTAAATGCATTATCAAAATCCGTAAATGTTATATATGGGAGGTGGGGACACAACATTTACGGATTTTATCTTTCCACCATCATCAACGGTAAGGGGGAAGGCGTGGAAAAAACTCTAAAATCGAATTGCCCCCTCTCCCCATATTCCTCGTCATCCCACGATTTTTGAGTTTTTTACAGGGCTTCTCCCGGGACAAATAGCTCGATTTCCAATTCGGGGTAATGTTCCACCTGCAACTTCTTCAAGGCTTTGACTACCCTGTCCGTAGCCGGTGTGCAGTGTGGTTCGAACGTCTTTCTTTTGCCGTTGTCGATATCGCTGATTTTGCACGGTATACCGCAAGCCTCCAAGGCAATAACAAAGTCGGCGTGTTTCATTTTTTGTTTGCTTCGGATGAGGTCGAACCCCGCTTGGTGCTGCTGATAAGCTCGTGTCAAGCTTTCCCGAAGCCTTTTTAAATCTCCGTCGGTTTGTCGCAGATACTTCTTGGATCGACCTCCGAGGGAATCTCTTGACGTGCGGTATGTTTCAAACGAGTTGAAATCCTCGAGTGTTTTTAGAAGGTGTGGAGATTTCTTGTCGTAGTTTTCCCAGTTCTCGCGCACAAGATTGAATTCTGCAACGTCCTCCACCGGCCTCGTTTCGAACGTAAGGTGTATGTACTGCTTGCCTTCGAGCTCGAAGATAGTATCGCGCGCGTTTATGGGCTTCCTTTTCCAGTCAAATTCCATTGAAAGTCGCTTGGTCACGGACCGAAAAACGAAATCGGTTTCGCCGCGCAGCATGTCTTTGATACCGACGCCCGATTTGTATTGAATTTTTTGGTCGGGACTGCGGTTGAAGAACAGTCGTAACGTCTCCTGATTCTCTTCAAACAGACCGTTGAGCGGGTTTGTTTTGATGCCTCCTTTTTGTAAGACAATCCCGTTGTCGCCGTCACCCGGTTTCAACGTTGCCGCGCCTCGCGTTCGCCAGCCGACAGGTTGGCGAACTATATGCTTAATCTCCAAAGGACTGCCTTTATCCAGATGACTTCGGGCCTGTCGAAATGATTCGAATAACTCTCCGCTGGTTGCCTTTGTGATATTTTGGTCGCTGGCATTGGAGAGGAAGCCGTCTGTGGTGACACTGAAGACATGTACGTCCTCAGGGAAACCGTTGAGAATTTCACCGAGGACTGCTCGCGTGTACGACGTGATGAATGATGCAAAATACGGCTGGGTGATCTTGCTCGGTGGAAGGGCTTCCATTCCATCGTTTTGAAGGTTGTATACCCGCTTTTCACGAAGACCTTGGGCCGTTTTTCCGTAGGTGCTGTTGCCGACCTCTTTCCAGAACAGGTTGTCAAAAGTTCCCTTCTTATGCGCTGCACGCTTTTCAATGCATTCCTTAATGAAATCCCTGAAAACTGGTTGCTTGGGATCGGATGGTACGTGAACGCCCTTGCGGAAAGTCAGTAGCGCTCCGAGTTTCTGGGCAAGATATAGTTCGGGAGCCGAGCACTTCGAGTTGCCCTTACGAGGAAAGATGATTCCATTTGCCGTGCGGACAGGGAGAGTTGGGAAACGTACAGTTTCGGGGAACTCAAAGTCCACGGAGAAGAAACTGAGGTCGAGCGGTCCAACATCATCAAGCGTTGTCAGATTAGTGATATTGTCCCAGTCAGGCATGCCTATCAGTGACATCGCTGTGGTATATGCAGAACTGAGATCGTGGTCCCTCCACTGACCTTCGTCAGCAATGCCGTATATGAACTGCTCGTTTCTGCCGCCATGGTAGGTTTCTGTGATGAACGCCTCGTTGAAATAAGCTTCCTCTTTCAGCGGCGTTACGGTCTTGATTTTGAAATAGCCGTCTTTCTTGCTGAAAAATCTCTCTTTGATGGTTTCTCGCCCCAAGATTTGATTGCTATCCAACCCATCGTTTTGCCACCCGAGAAGCAGCAACCCGGTTCCAAAGGACGTCAACGTTGCAGGCATTTTGAAAGAGGTGAAAAGCGCAGTGCTCTGCTGAATTATCCGTTCGGCAAAACGGACGCACACCTGCGCATCGCGGATCGCATACTCACGAAACTCGCTCCACCGTTCCTTTCTGAAACGGGCCATGTTTTCCTTGATTTCCCGCTCTTCCTTCGGCGTCTGACCGAGCTGGATTTTTGGGAAACCGAGAAGATCACCGATATCTGCAAGCGATTTAGCGTTGCTCGGAGCAAGCAGGATAGTGTCGCGGACAATGACGTTGAACTCGGCAATCGGATTATCCGCTTCGCCAAACCTTACTGGAATAGCACTGTCAATGCTGACGAATGTGCTTCTGACATTTGAAGTCAGTCGAGCGTTGTCCTTGAAATCACTGAATGCCGGGAAGTCGGCGCGAATGAAATGCCCTAGAAGGTAGATGGATTTCGGCACCTTCACATCGGGAAATTTCTCGATCAGCGATCCGACCGCAATACCCAGAAACTCGGCGAGCGTTAACCTCTGTTCGGCATCGGGGATAATAATTCCATCTGTTTCGGGCGTGCCAGGCTGTCCATCTTTAGTAATCAGCTTGATCGAGAACTGGTACGAAAGAAGCTCATTTTTTGCACCTGCTTCGATGCAGTTTTCCTGCTCGTTTGCCTTCAAAGACTGATATTCGGTGTCAAAACCAAGGAGCAGATAAGCGCTCGGGTCCTTCCTTGTCTTTCGCTTTTTTCCGGCGACTGGCGGCTCAAAAATGTTCTCGCTCTGAATAGAAACCGTTTTTGTTCTGCCCCCTTCATCGTCGGGTTCGATCTTGAAGGTGAATTTGTTCTCAAGCTTGGGCTTAGGCATCTACGCCCTTTCCGGATTCTACCACATCGATGTGTTGGGGAACGTCGTCATAATCTCGAGGGCTTGCCAGAATACTTGATCTCATAGTGCCGTTGAACGTTGCCCTGCATCGGTAGGATATCTCGATATTCAAAAAGGGAGCCTATGTTGCTGGTAAAACGTGGAAATTCGAAATTCTGGTATGCGCAGTTTCAAATTGAACATCAAACGATTGTCCGGTCAACAAAGACGACTGACCGCAGAATTGCCCTGCAAGTCGCCGCCAGGATTCGGGCTAATTTCCACTCCGAGCTGCTGCTTGGCAAAAAGGAGGCGATTACGTTGGAAACTGCTCTTCATCGATTTGCGAACTCGAAGCTCGGAACCCCGAACTACCGGAATCTGGAAAGTCAGATCAGGGTGATACTGAAAATACTGAATGGCTCGATTCCTTTGATGAAGGTCAACTCCGACACACTGGAACGGTTTCGGCAAAAGCGACTATCCCAAGGATGCGCATCGCAGACTATCAAGCACGCCATGAACTGTCTGATAGGAGCGATTCAGCTTGCTCGGAAGGACGGTTATCAAAGTCCGTCAATCAGCGCGCCCCTCATTAGAACACCCAATTCCCGAATGCGATATCTGAGTATCGAGGAAGAGCGTCGCCTGCTGCATGAACTCTCCCCCTCACGTGTCGCAAATGGCCTATCTGCTGACCCGTCCCGTCGAGAAGATCGGCAAAAATGGATGCAGGACAATTATGATCTCGTCGTTATGCTACTCGATACCGGAGCGCGCTACAGCGAAATCGCTAACATTGCGTGGCAGGACATTGATTTAACCCGCGGTGAAATACGCCTGTGGCGCTCCAAAGTTCAAAATGAGAGCGTGATCTACATGACGGATCGCGTGGAAACGATCCTGCACCGTCGTCTACGGGAGAGCAATGCGCCAACCGTTTTCGTGAATAAGGCCGGAGAGAAGAGAGGATATTCAGCAACCGCCATTCGCAAGGCCTTCCTTCGCGCTGGCCTTGAAGACTGCACTATTCACACGCTTCGTCATACGCACGCGACGCGCCTTGTTCAAAACGGACTCTCAATCCAAGAGGTCAAGGCTGTGCTTGGTCACTCCGATATTCGAACAACGATGCGATATGCCCACCTTGAACAGGCTGTTGTTACCCGCAAGGCACGTGACGTTGTGAACGGCCTCAATGCCGTTAATTCCTCTGGTGACGGTAGAGCATAAGCATCTCAAGCTTATTGCCTAGCGCATACAACGCCGGGAATCTCGCTGGAAAGACTCGGCGCCGCTACAGTGGTACGGTTTCCTTCTATTTCAATTAGCTGCCCCTGCTTCTACCAAACCGTCAACTTCAGTAAAAAGCGGAGTAATTCAGAGCATGTCCAGGTAAGGTCTTTAGCCTCTGCAAGGTTAAAAATTTTTCTAGCCGCTCATGCGACCCTTTTAATTTTCAATCGCATGTTGTCTGGCCGCAGCAGTTCTTCCCTTACAGCCGCGGCTAAAGTCTCGGCTAAGGCCGGCGGAACCGCATTGCCGATCAATCTCGCAACGCTCTTTTTGTCGGCTACAAACCGAAACCAAGCGGGGAAGGATTGCAATGCCGCAAGTTCCCGTCCAGTCAATGGTCTGTTTTCCTCTGGATGGGCATATCGTCCACGTGTAAAGCTATCCGAATGAGCTGTTATGGTTGTCGCCAAGCCCGACCAGCTGAGGCGTCCATAAACATCAAGGTGCCCATGACCGCGATGATTAGTATGGCAGTTCAGACGAAGCTCTTCAGGGATGTCCATCCAGCCCCCTCCTTGGGGCACATAAGAAATCCGCTTGCGGTTGTCTTCCGATATGGCAGTTCCAATATGATTTGCAAAATCCGGATGTTCTTGCTTGATGTCGGGAGTCGGAAATTGGCCGATAACATCGCGAACCGTCCGTCCCGAAACATCGGCAGAGAGCGGCAGCGTAAAACCCCCAGCCAGATTGCTCGAGAACCCCACAGCTATGAATCGCTGGCGACGCTGAGCCACGCCATAATTCGATGCATCTACAATTGAGGTTTGCACGCGATAGCCAGCACCTTCAACCTGATGGATGAATTCCGCGAGTATCGCGCGCCCTCGTTTGGCTGCTATGTAAGGCACGTTCTCCAACATGAACACTTTCGGTCGAATGTGAACGATAGCAGAGCCAAACCAATGAATCAGATCATTGCGCTTGTCTTCATCATTTCCTCTTCGCTGTTGAGAAAAGCCCTGGCATGGAGGCCCCCCGACTAAGAAGTCGCATTCACCTGGACTTACACCGGAAAGGGCCAAAATCTCGGTAAAAGAAATGTCATTCGCGGAACGCTGAATTATGTGCGGCCCTAAATTGTAACGATACGTCCGGACTGCGTCAGGGTCATTATCGAGTGCTAATCGGACGTCAAATCCCGCACGCATTAAGCCTAAGCTGAGTCCACCTGCACCAGCGAACAGATCGATTGCTGTCAACCGATTACAAACAGAACGCTGACCTGAGCGGCCTCTCTTCTTTTTGGCTGCGATGGAGCTGGTAAATGATCGGCCTTGCGCGCTCCAAACATCCCTTTCCAGGTCAAGGCATTCAACGGAAGGTGTAGCCAGCTCGACAATGATTTGAGCTGCCAAATGTCGCGAAAAAATTGGACTGACTGCGTTTCCGATTTGGCGGTATCGTTGAACCAGAGGACCAGAAAAAACAAAGTCCGACGGAAAGCCCTGCAAAAGGCCTGCCTCGCGCACCGAAATATTCCTATCCTGCACTGGGTGGAGAAATCGCCCACATGATGGGGTTGAGGACTTCGACGTAATACTTATAGAAGGTCGATCCCAAGCCAATCTTCCATACACATCTCGGAAGCCATCCACCTCGTCATGACAATTGGGTAGGAGTTCACGGTTTGCTTCATTCCTACTACCACCGTCATGGGGCACCGATGCTATCAACTCTAGAATCCGGTTTGTGTGGGCCGGCGCGACATGCATTGGATCGTCAGGGTGCTGCTCACCGGCTCTTATAGGCGGCAGTGAACCGATTGCATCGCGCACTGTACGGTGGCTCGCCTCTAGTTCCCGAGGAAAATTAAACACACGGCCGCCCCTTCTGGCGATGATCACGGCGCGAAACCGGGCTTGGGGTACTCCGAAGTCGGCAAGGTTGTGAACGCGAGCGCGAACCCGATATCCCGCATTCTCAACTCTTTCTATCGTTTTCGAGATTGCAGGCCAGTGCTTATCATCAAAAACCTCTGGCACGTTTTCCATTAAAATGAATTCGGGCTTTAGCTTTAGCGCTACCTGAAAAAACACATCAACTAAGTCGTTGCGAGAATCATTCCGAAGGTCTTTTTTCCTGTGAGCTGAGAAGCCTTGGCACGGGGGACCGCCGACCACCACGAGCGGACCCTCCCCACGTGGTTTCCAGAGGCCAGATGCCTTTGATAGCTCTTCCTCGGCAAGTAGTTTTCTGACGTCCGCGACCAAGACCGGCGCATTGACCTGTTTCTGAAAGGTCATCGCTGCGTGAGTATCAACGTCAACGCCTCCTAACACGTTAAATCGATAACCGCCCTGGACAGACTGAAATCCGGTGCTTAATCCACCACATCCGCAGAACAAATCAATTACATCAATCTCTGCGTTCACTTGAGCGTTCCTATGCATCTTAACGTGCAGGGTAATCCCGTGCTATTCATCTCACCCGATGGTACCATTACCGATTCTGATACTTTATCCAAGCTCCACTGTGAACAAAAGGGGTCCGATACTTGCCTATAGATAATTGGGGCACTCCCCTGCGAGATGTGCTGGCAGATGCCGATTTTCGCCTTGAGCTGGGAGAGCTAAACTCCCGGCTTATGGGCTTTCTTCAAAGCTCGGGTCAGCCCTACCGACGCCCTTACGATGAAATAAGAGCGAATCTCAAGGAGCAGATCACAGAGAACCGGCTGGAAACTTGGAAAAAGCTTTTTCAAGAGTTGGGCCTTGTATGGGTCGAAGACGGCATACTACATCATACGCACTTCGGGGAAGTCATTTTAGACGGGCACGCTGAATGTAAAAGTGCGGTGGATCGGGAGAGGTTGAAGATCGCCGCGACAGCAGTGCGGGTGTTGGGTCGCCAACAACTACTCAACCCCACTACCAAAAACAGAGGATATCCGGCTGAATGTGATGTTCTGCCTTATCGAGCTATCTGGCGGGCCATCGACCGCCTTAAGACCCTACATTGGGAAGAGGTGCATCGGGTACTACTGCGCGCTATGCGCTCTGAAGAAGTCGATGAGGCCATCGCTAAAATAGAAGCCGCACGGACTAACAATGACTATGATCCGCAGAATACAGAAAGCGCAACTGCTCACTTGGGGCCTGCCATTTACCCCGACTCTGAACAGGCAGCTCGTCGGATAACGCCTTGGTTTTCTGCTGCAGGGTTTGGGGGGCTCCTGATCGATAAAGAGCCTACGCAAGGCAGAAGATCCTTCACAGCCCTTGGCGCGCTACTTGTTCCTGAGGAATTGGCGAAGCATCAGCAGTGGCTCGATTTTGGCGAAAACCAGAGGGCGTGGTTTGAACATCTTAATGACGCTGTCGCCATCAACTCCGATAAATCAGAGGACCCATCTAACGTTATCGCTTCTTCCATTGACGATGACGACCCGATCCTACTTGAGGTCCAAAAGCTACTCACCATCGACAATGCGTCGGGGATCATGTTTGTCGGGCCGCCGGGTACAGGGAAATCATGGTATGCTCGCCAGATCGCTCTGAAGTTAACCAACGGCGACCTAACGCGTGTGTGCGACGTCCAATTTCACCCCTCATACCAATATGAAGATTTCGTTGAGGGGTATACGCCGGATAATGGAGGCGGGTTCCGCCTGACCGATAAGCATCTTCTAAAGATGATTTCGGTCGCATCTTCCACGGATTTACCGGTTGTAATAATTATAGATGAGTTTAGTCGCTCTGATCCAGCAAGGGTTATTGGAGAAGCTTTAACCTATATGGAGAGTTCTCTTAGAGATGTTCCTTTTTATCTGCTGTCCGGAAGACGGGTTGCAATCCCCAAGAACCTCATCTTCCTCGCCACGATGAACCCAGATGACCGCTCCGTCGATGAAATAGATACAGCAATGGAGCGCCGTTGGTCGAAGGTGACGATGTATCCAAATAAGGAGACGTTGAGTAAATTTCTGGCGGATAACGGAACTGAGAACCATGTATTAGGTCGAACCGTCGAATTTTTCGTTGGACTCCAAAGCTACCTTGAAATCGGACACGCTGTTTTCAGAACTGTGCGAGACAAAGATTCTCTTCTTCGCCTCTGGGAAACCCAAATCAAGTTTCTCGTCAAGAAAAAACTCCGGTTCTCTCCAGATGCGCTTTCCGAGGTAGAAGCTCTTTGGACCGCTTGTGTTGCCGGTATAACTGCTCTGGAATTGGCTAGTGCACCCATAGAACCTTCTTCCCCAGCGGAGTCTACAAATCAGGTGCTAAGTGACTCCGTCGAACGATAAGAAGATTAATATTGCTCTTGAGTCGAGAAAGTCGTGCGAGGTTGATATTTCTCAACTATTCCACGATGGTGTCTCGCAGATTTTTCCGTTTGTTGAGCACCGTGGATATTTATTTTTGCAGTTCCGGCAGAGCAAAGCGGTCGTGTCTGCGGGGCCCTTCGTGGGGCGAATTCCATTAACGCGGAACATCACCATTGAGGTGACACCTAGACTTCCCGTCAGAAGTGTTGCTCGCATCGTGGATGTCGCTCATGGCGATTTGGTGAATCTAACCGAAACTCAGCACTCTTATCGCTCTGAAAGCAATTCGATTCTCAGTATCTTCGAGTTCGTTGCACGCGATTTTGCTGGGGCGATCAAGGCGATATCAACTAACGGCTTTCACAAGGAATACACTCGGCGCACTCACGAAAGCTCCCAATTTCGAGGAAAGCTGGATTTTACAGCTACTATAAAAAGGTGTTGGAGCGTCGGAAATACACACGAGGTTGTCACCTCAAGGTTTGAACACTTAGTTGACATTAGCGTGAACCGTGTTCTGCGGAGCGCCTGCGAACTGCTTCTTCAAAACGCTATTAAAAGTGGGATTGGGAGTAGTAAGGAATTTGTTGAGCTCGCCAATTTTCTAAGGCATATGCCGAATACAATTCGCCGCGCCACGTCCTCGGACCTTCAATACTGCTTCCAGAGTATCAGTAAAAGGTCGCTACCTGCCTGTAGGGATTATTACTACAAACCGCTATCCATCGCCATCATGGCTCTTTCAGACAACTACATATCCATACAGTCTGAGGGCAATGACATCGAAATGAGTGGCTTCCTTATAAACTTCGAAACTTTGTTTGAAAATTACCTGAGAAACATTTTGCAGGCGCGGAATAATGAAGAATTCTGGGTACTAGACGGCAACAACGGAGGACAGAAACCTCTCTTCGATGACCGGAAGAATCCGCCCGCCCAACCAGACATCGTTA
Organism: Hyphomicrobiales bacterium; assembly: GCA_900470195.1. GTDB lineage: Bacteria > Pseudomonadota > Alphaproteobacteria > Rhizobiales > Rhizobiaceae > Brucella. Next base: position 21,384 of record UEIJ01000007.1, read on the forward strand.
TCAAGGAGAAGACTACAAAAAAATCCCTTGTTGTCGAAGTAAAATACAAGGATAAGCCTAATAGAGACGATATAAATCAAGTAATATCTTATGCTTTAGCATACGACACCAAAAATGTTGTGGTTGTGACGCAGAAGAGACCCGACGGAAGAGGTGGTCTGTCGTTGATAGGGCGAATAAAAGGTATAGCATTGCATCAATATTATTTTGATTTGAATGCATCTTCTTTAGAAGATGAAGAACGCAATTTTTCTGAATGCATTTTCGGGCTGGCTGATTTTAATCAAACGCCTCCTCAGTGACCTTAGTTACAGCAGTCATAGACGGCTTCGCGGCTCATTCTTTTTGGTACTGACGGGCGTGATACAGATTTCTCACGTCTTTCAGCTGACTCGGTGTCATCGGCAACGTACCAATCACGCCGCCGGAGAACCGAACAGCCATCGTCGTAGGTCTCAGTCGTCAGATTTGCCTCTGTACTATCAGGGTAAGTGACGAGAATTTGTCGGAACGGCTGATCGCTTTCCCAGTAATCAATACAGTGCTTCAGTCTCCGGCTGCGAACTTCTCATTGGTGCCCGTTCCTGCCGCCGTCGTCGAAGCCAGAAGTAACATGCCACCGAGCCCCGCAACTGTGGTTCCAGTTGCTCGGTAATCCCCCAAAAAAATTAGCTAGAATCCGAGTTGGCCTGCGTCCGAGCCTAAATAGTCCATATAGGCTCGAATTATCTACCTTACGGCTATCCTCTGCGTTTTTACTCGACTCGTTTGCATATTTTCGTCCTACCCTTCGGTGGGAGTATATTATTATGTTTAAATATATTACAAAAAGAAAATGGATATAAAATTGGTATTATTGTCTATGTATATAATTTGTAATTATAATATAACATCATATTATTGTACTATAAGAATCAGTTTTTTGCCTCCCGTCATAGTGTGCAAAAGCCATATAAAAGAAAAACATAAAAAATATTTAACGCTATGGAATGTAACTTTAATTAGATTGGAGAACATAATTGACCGACAAAGCGGACATTTGTAAGTGTTAAAATGGGAAAATGAGCAATGAATAAAATAAAAAAATCTGAATATAGTGAGGCCCTTATTGGATGGATAAGGGAATTAATCAAGGAAAGATATGAGTTTGAGAAAGTTGCATATCAAACATTTGAGACCTATCTGATATTCAATTTCTACTTCGTAACATTGGTGTTCAACCAGAATAAAATTTTACAAAAATACAAGGATGAAGATCGGGAGTATGCAATTGGTGAGGTTGAGCTAAAGCAATTCCGTCATCTGTATAATCTGGTTTGTCGAGAGGCATTAGGGAGAAAATATAATAAGGCTCCAAACTCAGAGAAGCCTCTGAGTATTGCATGCATTGATGCGAATGGGTCACGCTACTGGAGTGAAGTGGGAGACTTGAATAACATCCATATACATTCTGTTTGGCTTTTGAATTCTTCGATGAAGGAGTGTTTTGATAAAGTTATCAAGAACATCCTAGAGAAACCTAGTGGTGCAATTGACATTGAGAATGTGGATGTAAAGCGGTATACGAGCGATATAGATAAAGTGATATCATATACAATGAAATTTGATGCTTTCACCAGAGATGGTGATGATCTAGGGGTAACATTCCATATACTACCAGAAGCTTACTGATGGACGAAAAGTATATACCTACTCGGGTGCGATTATCACCTTCCTGCCAAAGCGAGGACGGCTTGCTCTCATTGGTCACCGGATGAATGGACAACTGGGAAATGTGCACGTCGAGAGATAAGCTGCCCATCACGGCTATCTGAAGGTTTTGATTACGTATTTTTCCCCGATCTCATAGCTTACGAGTTGACCATTTTCGCACGAATAATTCGAATCGGAATCCGCCGCACCAAATCCAACACCAACTTGGTCAGGTTCCTCAAAGCTGATGTACCACTGTTTGGTATCTTCTTTCCGTAATTTCTTGAGAATGTACGTGAAGCATCTGGAGTCTGCGTCGTTCAATCCTCGTTGAAGATAGACTTCGGTTTTCCGATCCAGCTTATTTAAACGCATTTTTTCCGCGTAAGCTGGGGATAGATGACCGACGAATAGCGCCATCAAGCACACTGTGGGAACCAAGGGAATTCTCATCTGTTCGCGCCTCCGTCAACATGACCACTCGATGTCAGTGTGCATTTCAACTCATGAGGAATGCACGCGATTCTAGGCGTTGAACAAACCAGTTCACGACCGCCCAAAGAACAAGTGATGCATCCGTCATCTATCGCAGTGCACGTCTTGTTCTCGCTCAAGATTTGGTCGGCTGCCTCCGCCAAACTGGACCTCTCCGATTCAACCGGAACGGGTTTCTCTGCTGCACCCAAGAGAAGTACCAGCATGGAAAGCCCCAAACCATTCCAGATTCTTGTTTTCAGGATGTTTGAAGACAGTTCACGGTTGGTTGTGACGGAGTTTAGCACTCCTAACTCCTATATCAGGACGACAGCTTTGTAGGATCGACGTTAACGTGAATCACCGGAGCAACGACGTTGTGATTGGAAACATTCGCTGACGCACGCGCTAACCCGTTCAGTAAATTAGTTTGACGGACCATTGAGCCTAGCATGAAAAGGTCGATCAGTTGGCCAATTCCCAGCAAACCGAGAGTGCAAAGCCAAAGCAAGCCTGTCCACGGTCTACCCAGGTAGAAGCGGTGAAGTCCGCATAGCCCAACGAAGCCGCAACACCACAACAAGAATGCTGTCACTCCTGATTTCACTATCATTCCCTTTCTCGAGACAAATCGGTTTTCTCCTCAAAAAATATGAAGGGAAACCTCCTGAAACTCATACCAATGGATAAGTTTTTGGAAATTATTATATAATTAGACTGGTTTCAACTGAATTATAATACCTCTGGATATTCTTTTGCGCGGTTTCTTGTCTCATCAGATATGAATGACGAGTACCCGCTCCACGACAACAACCGCGCGAAGCTTTGGCGAACGCCTCAAAACTGCGAGAAAATATTTCGGATTAACGCAGGACGAATTGGCGTTGAAGTCCGGATTATCAACAATCACGCTCAGTAAATTGGAGTCTGGAGTAAACAAGCCGTCTTATGACGCAGTCCTTTCACTCTGTAACTCGTTGGAAATTGAACCAAATTATTTCTTCGGTTGGTCGGATGAAATGTCTGAGCATACCAAATCGGAGCGTCGTCTGAAGCTTCGGAGCCTTATCCTTCATGCTGAAAAGCTGGACGATGCGTGGATAGACGAATTAATTTCACTTTCAACACTCGCATCATCCCGCCAGTGATCGGCTAATTCTACGTTCTAAGGGACGACGATTTAGTGTAAACATTCTAATTTAATTAGCCCATACATCGAAATGCCCATCTTGCCCGGCGCCACCATAACCTGCACGTCGACAGGCACAGCCTCTATGCCCTGAAAAGCAACTGTTCCAACCCGCGCGACCATGTGCCCCCGCTCGCCACGCACCACTCTTAAGTGAGTAAATACTCAAATACAACTTGAAGAGTTAAGCACGGACGAGCGGCAAACACAAGAACGTTAAGGGAACAAATTAACGCTTGGCTTCGACTGCATCCCAGAACAGGGCTGCGATGTTGGTTCCGTCGAAACGCTGGATTTCGCGGATGCCAGTCGGCGACGTAACGTTGATTTCGGTCATGTAATCGCCAATCACATCGATGCCGACCAGAATGAAGCCGCGCTCTTTCAGCGATGGGCCAATGCGCTCGCAAATTTCGCGTTCACGCGGCGTGAGCTTGCTCTGTTCGGCGCGGCCACCGACATGCATGTTGGAACGGGCATCGGTTTCCGAAGGCACGCGATTGATTGCGCCGACCGGTTCGCCATCGATCAGGATGATGCGCTTGTCGCCAGCACGCACATCCTTCAGATAGCGCTGCGCGATGAAAGGCTCCTTGAAGAGCTGACCGAACATTTCCAGAAGCGAGGTCAGGTTGCGATCGCCATCGGCCAGATGGAACACGCCCGCGCCGCCATTGCCGTAAAGCGGCTTCAAGATGATGTCGCCGAACTCGCGACGGAAATCCATAACTTCCTGAGGGTCCTTGGTGATCAGCGTTTCCGGCATCAGGTCAGGAAACTCTGTCACGAAGATTTTTTCGGGACTGTTGCGCACCCATGCCGGATCGTTGACCACGAGTGTTTTCGGGTGAATCCGCTCCAGCAGATGGGTCGTGGTAATGTAGTTCATGTCGAATGGCGGGTCCTGACGCAGCAGAACCACATCCATTTCCGACAGATCGCGGCGGATCGGCTCACCCAGCGTATAGTGATCGCCCTTGATATCGCGCACTTCCATCTTTTCCAAACGGGCAGAAACCACGCCGTCGCGCATTGAAAGCCGGTCCGGCGTATAATGGTAAAGCTCATGACCGCGCTTTTGCGCCTCGAGCGAGAGGGCGAATGTGGTATCGCCCGCGATATTCACCGTGCTGATATGGTCCATCTGGACCGCGACTTTGAGAGCCATGATTTCCTCGCGATTCGAAGTTGCGGGAAATCTAAAACGGAATGATCAGGCAATATAGTCCTTTCTCTCAATCCGGCCCGGACATAGGTTGTGCTTTCCCGGTGCGTGAAGTTGAACTGGATCGGCTTCCATCCATTGTCTATGCTGGACGCAATCGCCGCGGCCGTTTCGGGAGGAAAAGGTGACCGTCGTTAACACTACCCTGTTTGCCGACCAAGTAGCAGAACTGGGCGAAGGCCCCGGCTACGATCCGCTGAGCGGAAATGTCTGGTGGTTCGACATTCTCGGCCAGAAACTGATAGAGAAGAACTGGGAAAGTGGCGAAACGCATGTCCATGCGCTCGGCATGAAAGCGAGCGCCCTGGCCGTGATCGACCGCGACCGGCAGTTGATCGTCAGCGAACACGGGCTATTCATTCGTGAGCGCGCCAACGGGCGGTTGACCCTCCATCATCCGCTTGAAGCGGACAATGAAATCACCCGCTCCAACGACGCACGGGTGCATCCATCAGGGTCGTTCTGGATCGGCACGATGGGCAAAAAAGCCGAACCCGATGCCGGTTCCATCTGGTGGTATCGGGAAGGGCAGGTGAAAAAGCTGTTCTCCGGCATCACGATCACCAATTCGATCTGCTTTTCCCCTGACGGAAAGATCGCCTATTTTGCCGACACGGATCGCAACATCATCTGGCGGGTCGATACGGATCCTGAAACCGGATTGCCGATATCCGACAAAAGTGTCTTCCACCACCGAACCGAAGAGGGCGGTGTCGATGGCTCGGTCGTTGATGCCGAAGGCACGCTGTGGAATGCCTGCTGGGGCGGCAATTCGCTCAATGCCTATTCACCGCAAGGCCGTCTCATCCGCTCCGTTCCGTTGCCTGTGCGCCAGCCATCATGCCCGGCTTTCGTCGGACCGGATGCGACGGCGATGATCGTGACGAGCGCCCATGAAGGCCTGGACGATGAGGCCCGCCGGGCCGATCCCCACGCGGGAAAGGTCCTGCTGCTTGATCTCACAGTTGCCGGACGACACGATCCGCCGGTATTCTTATAGACAGCCTACCTGGAACATATCATGCTTCCTTGAATTATCGAGCGCCCGGACCAAAAACTCTGGATCGCAGCGAAGCACTATCATTCGCAGGAAGAAGTCAATTCGACAGCAATACATAATTATATGAATAAAATCATCTAATTTTCCGCCCATATACCTAGTTTTTTCCGACATACAAAAAATTATTTTTCAGACACTTATATAATTCTACATTTTAACTTAATTGTATAAGGAAATATTATGCCGACACTATCAGATAATCCAAAACCGCACTCTAGAGCGCAAGCCGAATATAGACGCTACAACGTTTTAACGGACAATGGTCAAGCAATGCTGGCCAGCTATAAAAAAGGCATACAAGCAATGCTTGATTTGCCCGCTAGCGATAGAAGAAATTGGTTCAGACACGCATTTATTCATTTTTTTGACTGCCCCCACGGCAATTGGTGGTTTCCAGTTTGGCACCGTGCCTACCTATATTGGTTTGAGAACATCATTCGAAAACTCAGCGGTGACGCACTATTCACACTACCTTATTGGGATTGGACGGAATGCCCTGAAATTCCAGCAAGTATGTTTGAGGGTGTATTAACACCAACTGATGAAGCCTATCTCCCATATACACAAGACGAGGCAGTTTTTACAAAATTTATCAAGGGCCCCCTTGAGATTTACTGGAACAGCAGCATGAACACAATGCAAAGCTATCAGATGCAGCTGCGGGGGTACAAATCCTTTAACGACATGTGGCAAGCTATGCTTGGTTATAATGGAGGCAAAAAAGACCCAGGCAGTGAAGCTTTCGCAACAACAGATAATGCACGATACCTTAAACTATTGAAACGCTCCCTAGATCAGAGGACAAAATCAAATGTATCGTTGAACGTTATCGAGGATGCACTAGCACCACAAGAGTTCTATTCTACCGATACTACCCTTAGCTTCACCAGTGCCAAGACTGATTCTCATGTAGTCATGCCACAGGAAAAGCAGTTTTTTTCCATACTCGAAAACCAGCCACATAATTCGGTGCATAATTGCATAGGTGGTGTCGGCCCTCTAGACCCAGGCCCTTATGCTTACATGGCCAATTTTCTATCACCCGTTGATCCCATATTTTTTCTTCACCATGCAAATATTGATAGACTATGGGATGTGTGGGCACGAAAGCAGGAATCACTTAGATTGCCAGATCTTCCCACAAAAATTGAGGATCGTTATCTTTACAAGGAAGATAGTTTTTTATTTTTTACGAATGAGTTAGGCAATCCCGTAACATCTACTAGAGCTATTAGCTATCATTATATGTCTACATTGGGGTATGACTATGAGCCAGGCTCTGGAGAAAATATAATAAACACCTCTGTCCGTGCTGATTTAGGTAATTCCTATACATATTATGGCGACGGCGACGGAGATTCCATGTCAATACAAATTCCGTCCAAGTTCCTAGATCTTACCAACGAAACGAATAAATCTCTGGTCGTTACTATCAGCTTTAAAAGGCCGGACAAAGGACGCGGCTTCGACATCTTGGTGAATGCTCCCCAAGGTATGACAACCGTCGATACAGACAGTCCATATTACGCAGGTACAGTCGCATTTTTTGGGCCACCAATGAGTGGTATGACAATGTCAGACGATACAGCGTTTACCATCATTCTTCCCCAAACACTGGAAATTTTTCATACGGCTCACGCGGGTGAATTTGCAACATTGACATTCACGGTAGTGCCCTCCGTAAACACCCAAGACGAACAACCTCTGATAATCCAAACATTAACGGTGCGAGCATTGTAATAGTTTGACCCAGGATTAATAAGACAACTCCTTGATCCTGGATTGGACCCTGCTCCAAATGAACTGGATGATTACGACAGACCAGTCCGCTGCTTCTGCAAGTCGATTCTGCTTTCGTCGGACCGGATGTGACGGCGGTGATTGTCATAAGCTTACATGAAAGCCTGGACCGTGAGGCCCGTCAGTCTGGCTCTGGAGCATGATTCCGAAAAGAGGAAACCGGTGTCGGATAGAATCACACTCAGACAAAAGCTCAGAGCGGGTGACGTTTCGACTTAAAAACATCCCGCTGCGACCAGCAAATCAAAAGGGCCCTTGCGGGCCCTTTTGATTAAATACCTTCCACGATGAGTATCTCGCCGTCGGCGACCTCCTGCCGGATCGCCTTGGCGGCTTGATATTCGGGAGAATTGTAGCAATCGAGCGCGTGCTGCATGGTCTCGAATTCGATGATAACATTGCGGGCGCGGCCTTGTCCCTCAACGGCTTCAGCCTTGCCGCCGCGTGCGATGAAATTTGCGCCATAACGCTCAAAGGCCGGTTTTGCCGTCGAAACATAGTCCTTGTATCGCTCGGGGTCACGGACGTCCACGCGGGCAATCCAATAGGCTTTCGTCATGCTTTCCTCCTCGAAAATTATTTACGCAACCGAGCGCATTTCTTCCAGAATGGCAAGGGCTGTCGCTCTGCGATCGGTCGCACCGACGATCGGTCGGGCAACGACAAGATGGCTGGCTCCGGCCTTCAAGGCATCCGCTGGCGTCATGACTCGCTTCTGATCGCCCTTCTCCGCCCCTGCGGGACGAATGCCCGGCGTGACGATGGCCATGTCCGGACCAATGGCCTGACGGATGGCGGCGGCTTCAACCGCGGATGCGACAATGCCGCCCATGCCCGCCTCGCACGCCTGACGCGCGCGCTTCAGGACCAGCGTTTCCGCGTTGTCGGCATAGCCCGCTTCGCGCAGATCGGCATTGTCCATCGAGGTCAGCACCGTCACGCCGAGCAGGCAAATATCTGATCCCTTGGCGGCTTCGACCGCAGCGCGCATAGCTTTTGGATAGGCATGCAGCGTGAGCATCGAAACGCCCATCTTCGCGACATTCTCCACGCCCTTGGCGATGGTGTTGTCGATATCGAGCAGCTTCATGTCGAGGAAGACTTTCTTCTTCGCCGCAATCAGGCTCTTCGCAAAATCGAGGCCGCCCGCAAAAACCAGCTGATAGCCGATCTTGTAGAAGGAGACCGCATCACCGAGTTCCTCAACGGCTTTTTCCGCTTCGGCGATAGTTGGCACGTCGAGGCCCACGATCAGCTGATCGCGCAATTCTGTCGTCGTCATGAAATTCTCCGCTGCGAATTTATCTTGAGCGGGATCCATTTCACGTTGAACATCATCCCGCCCAAGCATTTTGCTTGAGCATGATCTTTTCCGAAAACGGTGCCCACTTTTCGGGATCATGCTCTAATCGCACAACAAGGCGCGGTACGAAAGATACCGCGCCCTGAAATATGCAGATTGAACGGGAGAATCAGCCGACCCGGCTGATCACGCTCTGGCAGACGGCAGTGAGCATCTTGGCGCTGCGCTCGTCCTTGAGCGTGCCGTCCTCGTTGAATGCCACCGAGGCGCGACCGACCGAGCATTGTTCGGTCACGACCTGCGTTCCAACCGCCATCAACACCGCGCGCAGATGATAAAGTCCGCGCATACCGGCGAATATGCCGTCCGACGTCGAGCACAGACCCACCGTGAGCCCGCTATAGGGGCGAAGCGGCTGGTCGCCGTCCCTGGAAATGCGGCTGATCCAATCGAGCGTGTTCTTCAGCAGCGGCGGGATTGAGGCATTATATTCCGGCGAGCAGATCAGAAGCGCGTCGTGTTCGGCAAACAGCCGACCGAGCTTCATGGCGTTTTCTGGAACGCCATGCTCCTTTTCCAGATTCTGGTCCATCAAGGGCAGCGGATAATCGGCAAGCGTGATACGCGTGACCTCAGCGCCTTGCGTCCGCAATTCCTTTTCGGCGGCATCCGCCATATGGCCGGAAAAAGCGCCGATGCGAACCGAGCCCGCGAAGACGAGAATACGTGCAGTCATGAAAAGCCTCGTGCGAAATTAGACCAATGGGCTGCGATAAACCCAGAGCTGTGCCGGTGGCACATTCCGCACCACGAAATCATAGTGCTGGACGACATAGTTGCCGCGACCGGCTGGAACCGGCGGCAGGGGACCATAGGTGATCTGCATCAGGGGCCGGCCCCGTGGAATGCGCGAAAGCAGACTTTCCACCAGCTGGACGCGCCGGTCCACTGGGAAATTCAGCATCGGCACGGCAGAAATGATGCAGTCGAACTTCTGGTCCTTCTTCTCACCCAGCGCGGCGTCGAGATCGAATGCATCGCCCTGAATGATGTTGACCTCTGGAAAAGTCGTATTCAGGTGGTCCACAAAATCCTGCGAATATTCGATGGAATAAAGGTCGGCAGGTTTCACGCCCTGTTTCAGGATCGCCTTGGTGATGACGCCCGTACCCGGTCCGAGCTCCAGAACCGGAAGCCCGGAACCGATGTCGATGACGCTAGCCATGCGGCGCGCTGTAATGGAGCTCGTGGGCAAAATGGCCCCAACGGCTTTCGGCCCGTCAATCCATCCCTTGAAAAAACGGATCTCCTCATCGAACTTAGCGGCCAGTTTCCTGCCGAGCTGTCCTGCCATTCTTGCTGCTCCCATTGTCGTTATTGGACAAGTTTATGCCGCTTTAAATTCCTTAAGCAAGGCGGGAATAAGGAAAAGAACAAAAAAGGGAGCCGAAGGCTCCCTTTATTACTCTCCGATACCTTCGAAGAATTCCTTCATTCTTGAGAAGAACCCCGCTGATTTCGGGCTGTTCTCCTGCGAGGAAAGTTTTTCGAACTCTTCGAGCAGTTCTCGCTGGCGTTTGGACAGGTTCTGCGGCGTCTCGATATCGATTTGTATATATAGATCGCCGACAGCTGCCTGACGCAGTACGGGCATACCCTTGCCCTTGAGGCGGAACTGCTTGCCGTTTTGCGTGCCTTCCGGGACCTTGACCCGCGTCTGCGTGCCATCGAGCGTCGATACTTCGAACTGCCCGCCAAGTGCTGCCGTCGTCATTGAGATCGGCACCTTGCAATAGAGGTCCGAGCCGTCGCGCTGGAAAAATTCATGCGGCTTGACGGAAAGGAAAATGTAGAGATCGCCCGACGGGCCACCGCGCATACCGGCTTCGCCTTCACCGGCAAGACGGATACGGGTGCCGTCTTCGATGCCTGCCGGAATATTGACCGACAGTGAACGTTCCTGCGTGACGCGACCCTGACCATGGCACTTGCCGCAAGGGTCCTTGATGATCTGCCCGCGGCCATTACAGGTCGGACAGGTGCGCTCCACCGAGAAAAAGCCTTGGGCAGCGCGGACACGGCCCGAACCCGAACACATGGTACAGGTGGTGGGCTGCGAACCGGCCTTCGCGCCGGAACCGGAGCACTCGTCGCAGGTAATGGAGGTCGGAACGCGTATCTGTGCGGTCTTGCCCGCATAGGCCTCTTCGAGCGACACCTCCATGTTGTAGCGAAGATCGGCGCCGCGTTCGCGTCCGCCACTGGAGCGACGGCGACCGCCGCCCATCATCTCGCCAAAAATGTCTTCGAAGATATCGGCAAAACCGCCGCCACCGGCAAAACCATTGCCGAAACCGCCACCCATGCCGCCATTTTCAAAGGCTGCGTGGCCAAACCGGTCGTAGGCGGCCCGCTTCTGCGGGTCCTTCAGCGTTTCGTAAGCCTCGCCGATTTCCTTGAACTTGCGTTCAGCCTCCGGATTATCCGGATTGCGATCCGGATGATATTCCATGGCGAGTTTGCGAAAGGCCGTCTTCAGGGTCTTGTCGTCGGCTGTTCTTTCAACACCCAGAGCTTCGTAGTAGTCGATCTTCATCAGTTCGTTATCCCGGCGACAGGAACGCGCCTTTTGTTTTCACGGACATCGTATCCCGAAACCGGTCCCCACATTCGTGCGATACGCCCCGAAGCATTCAACACTCGTCAGGGGCCAGCGTTTCCAATTGTTCATCGATCGAAGTGCGTTCCGACCCATATGTCGGAGGAGCACTCCGGGTTTCAGTATCAGCACCCACTTTGCCCGAAACCGCCTCGTGCTTTTCAAGATGTATGCAGGCCAGAGCTATTTTTCAAATGGAGGCTTTGCCCGATGCTTCCATCGGAATTCCACCGACACCGGCCTCTATGCAGGCTTATACAAAACCTGCGAATATGAACATCTCGAAAATTGGCAAAAGCCCGGGGCAAACCCCGGGCTTGAGCGTATTGAGCCTGAAATTACGACTTCTTCTTGTCGTCGTCGATTTCTTCATAATCGGCGTCGACAACATCGTCGTTCGAAGCCTTTTCTTCGCTACCGCCGGCAGCGCCGGTTTCAGCAGCCTGAGCAGCTTCGTACATGGCCTGACCGAGCTTCATGGAAGCTTCCGCGAGCGTCTGCGTCTTGGCCTTGATGTCGTCGGCATCATCGCCCTCGAGCGCGGTCTTGAGGCCTGCGAGAGCATCCTCAATGGCCTTCTTGTCCTCAGCTGAAACCTTGTCACCATATTCGCTCAGCGACTTTTCGGTCGAGTGAACGAGGCTTTCACCCTGGTTCTTGGCTTCAACAGCCTCGCGGCGCTTCTTGTCGGCTTCGGCATTCGCCTCGGCGTCCTTGACCATCTTTTCGATGTCGGCATCGCTCAAACCACCAGATGCCTGAATGCGGATCTGGTGTTCCTTGCCGGTGCCCTTGTCCTTGGCCGTGACGTTGACAATGCCGTTGGCGTCAATGTCGAAAGTCACTTCGATCTGCGGCACGCCACGCGGTGCGGGCGGAATGCCGACGAGGTCGAACTGGCCGAGCATCTTGTTGTCGGCAGCCATTTCACGCTCGCCCTGGAAGACGCGGATCGTCACGGCCGACTGGTTGTCCTCGGCGGTGGAGAAGGTCTGCGACTTCTTGGTTGGGATCGTGGTGTTGCGGTCGATCAGACGGGTGAACACGCCGCCCAGCGTTTCGATGCCGAGCGAAAGCGGGGTCACGTCGAGCAGCAGAACGTCCTTCACGTCGCCCTGCAGAACGCCTGCCTGAATTGCCGCGCCCATGGCGACGACTTCGTCAGGGTTGACGCCCTTGTGCGGCTCCTTGCCGAAGAAGGCTTTCACGACTTCCTGAATCTTCGGCATGCGGGTCATGCCGCCGACCAGAATAACTTCGTCGATTTCGCCAGCCTTGAGGCCGGCATCCTTCAGCGCTGCCTTGCAAGGCTCGATGGTGCGCTGGACGAGATCATCGACCAGGCTTTCGAACTTGGCGCGCGACAGCTTGATGGCAAGGTGCTTCGGACCGGTGGCGTCCGCCGTGATGAACGGCAGGTTAACCTCGGTCTGCTGCGAGGACGACAGTTCGATCTTGGCCTTTTCGGCAGCTTCCTTGAGGCGCTGTAGAGCGAGCTTGTCGTTCTTGAGGTCGATGCCGCTTTCCTTCTTGAACTCGGAAACGAGGTATTCCACCAGACGCATGTCAAAGTCTTCACCGCCGAGGAAGGTGTCGCCGTTGGTCGACTTCACTTCAAAGACGCCATCGCCAATTTCGAGAACCGACACGTCGAAGGTGCCGCCACCAAGGTCGTAGACGGCGATGGTCTTGCCATCGTTCTTGTCCAGACCGTAAGCGAGCGCAGCCGCAGTCGGCTCATTGATGATGCGCAGCACTTCAAGACCAGCGATCTTGCCGGCATCCTTGGTTGCCTGGCGCTGAGCGTCGTTGAAGTAGGCCGGAACGGTGATGACAGCCTGCGTGACGGTTTCGCCGAGATAGGACTCAGCCGTTTCCTTCATCTTCTGAAGGATCATCGCAGAGACCTGCGACGGGGAATATTTCTTGCCGTGGACTTCAACCCAGGCGTCGCCATTATCGCCCTTGACGATCTGGTATGGAACCAGGCCCTTGTCCTTGGTAACCATCGGGTCGTCAAAACGGCGGCCGATCAGGCGCTTGACCGCAAAAATGGTACCTTCCGGATTGGTGACAGCCTGACGCTTTGCAGGCTGACCAATGAGACGTTCGTCACTGTCGCTGAATGCAACGATCGAAGGGGTTGTACGCGCACCTTCGGCATTTTCGATGACCTTCGCGCTTTTGCCGTCCATGACGGATACGCAGGAGTTGGTCGTTCCCAGATCGATACCAATAACTTTAGCCATATTTCTCTCCATTCAGCAAACCGCCAAGACCTCTACCGAGCGTTCCATGGGCGGTTCCTATCGGTTTCACAATGCTCTTTTCACGATGCGCATCCGGATACCGCTCCCGGTTTCCAGACGCACATCAATGCCCTGTGCGAGGCGTATATAAGAAACGCGGTTTTTCACTGCAAGTCACAAGAGCCGGACAAAGACAGATTCCTTGCCCGATATTCCTTACAGGATCAACGGACTGTCTCGCTCACGCCGGTTTTGCCCGCACGATAGATCGCGTCGATGAACTGCTGGTTCGCCTTCGAGTTCTCGAGCGAGAACAGCCGCGCATCCCTGTCGCCCTGCGCGGCCCGCACAAAGCTTTCAGCCTGCAGCTGATAATGATTGGCATCACCGAACGACCATTCGCTTGCCGTGGTGTGACCCGCATCGAAAAGCGCAATGCCGCCATGACCGTATTTGCCGGTATTGAAAGGCGCGTAGACTTCGATGAAGCCCTTGTCGCCATGGAAAACCATTGTCTGGCGTCCTGCAAGCTGCGTCGCGACGTAGAAGGTCAGATCGAAGCCGTCGAAACGGGCCGAAACATTGGCGTAGCGGTCTGTACCGAAGGCGGGATCATACTCCACCGACGCCTGGACCGATAGCGGCTCCTGACCCGTGACCATGCGGGTGACCACAGTCGGATAGACGCCGATATCCGGCAGAGCACCGCCGCCCAGTTCCGGCTGGTTGCGCATATTACCCGGATCGACATTGAAATAGGAAAAGACACCCTGCACATGCCGAAGCCTGCCGATGGCGCCTTCGGCCAGAAGTTCCTGCAGCTTGATCCACTGGGGATGGTAATAGACCATGAAGGCTTCAGCTATGGTGACCTTATGCTCGTCCCTGGCCGCGATGAGCTGGTCTATATCATCGGCCTTGAGCGCGATCGGCTTTTCGCACAGGACATGCTTGCCCGCTTCCGCCGCCTTGCGGCTCCATTCGATATGCTGCGAAGTCGGCAGCGGAATATAGACGCCATCGACAGCGTCGCTTGCGAGAAGCTCTTCATAGGAACCAAATGCCAGCGGCGCACCGAAACGGTCGGCGACAGCACGCGCACGCGACTGATCACGGCTTGCGACGGCATGAACGACGCCATTCTCGGAAGCGCAAAGTGCTGGAATCACCTGCGTGACACCAATCTTGGCGGTTGAAAGAATACCCCAACGAAACATGCAATTCCCTCATTCTTATGAACTCAATCCGGCACGTCCCAGCCCTGAACGATCAGTTCCGGCCAGAATTGCAGCGCACGGGCAGCCTTGATTTCATGCGTTTCGCGGTTATCGATGGCACGATTGGGCCGAATGCGAAATGAAAAAATATCGTCGAGGCCGAAAGGAGCGTGGATGAGCAGCCCGCCCTCGGCCGTCTCGCCGTCCTTTGCCAGCCGCACGCCCACACAATGGGCAATCGTCGAATAGCGTTCTATCGATTCGGTCGCGGAAAGAAGCGGCGGATAAGGCTTTCCGAATCGTTTTTCGAACCACAGATGCACTCGTGCCTGATTGCGTATCTCGACTGGAAGCGGAAAATCGCGAAAGATTTCAGCGCCGCGCGCGATAACCGCATCCTCCGCCTCCCAGGAAAGATCGCTGCCGTCGAAATAGATGATGTCGAGATCCTTGATTCCATGCAGGTTCGGTCGCCTGGTCAGCCGGTTCCAGATGGTGTTGTAAAGCGCGCCCGAAACGAGCCAGAACTCGGACGCCTTTCCGCCCAGCTCTTGCAGCCGATGCAGCGCCTCCGTCAGCATCGGGCTTTCCAGCACCATCCGCGAAAAGATATTCCGCTGCTGTGAGGGCGAGAGACCAGCATGGCGCAAATGGTTCGACAGTACTTTCATTGACTGCTTCCATGACGATAAAAATTGATGAAAGCGCGCAACGCCGGGCGCATCTGGCGGCGGCTTGGATAATAGAGATAAAGCCCCGCGAAAGGCTGACACCAGTCTTTCAGAACCCGGACAAGACGTCCTTCCGCTAAAGCGTCATGCACATAGGCCTCGAACAGATAGGCAAGCCCGGTACCGTTCAAAGCTGCTTCGAGAATAACCCTGTCGTCATTGACGATCAAAGGTCCTTCTATGGCGATTTCCTGCGCTTCGCCCGCCTTTTCAAATTCCCAGCGATAGGTTCGCCCGCTGGGAAACCGATGGCGGATGCAGGCGTGATGCAGAAGATCGCGCGGTTCGACAGGAGCCGGACGGTTCGCAAAATAAGCCGGGGCTGCGACGATTGCCGCACGCACATTGCCGGTTAACCGCGTTGCAATCATATCCGCTTCGAGACTTTCGCCAAGGCGCACGCCTGCATCGAAGCCCGCCGCTACGATATCGGTGAAGCCATTTTCCACCCGCAAGTCGAGCGTGATATCGGGATAGGCTCTGGCGAACTCGCCCAGACGCGGCGCAATGACAAGCTGTGCCGCCACATAGGGCGCAGTGATGCGCAGCACCCCTGACGGGCGATCCCGCGAATCGACCGCCGCACCCAAAGCCGCATTGATCTCCTCAAGCGCCGGCGCCAGTCTCTCCAGCAATTGCCGCCCGGCTTCCGTCGGCGCGACGCTGCGCGTTGTGCGGGCCAGAAGGCGTACGCCCAGACTGTCCTCCAGCGCGGCCACCGCATGGCTGACGGCTGAGGGGGCAATCGCCAATTCCCGCGCCGCGCCGCGAAAACTTCCATGCGCGGCAACAGCGGCAAGAACGGCAAGCTGTGACAGTTGGCTTCGATTCATTGTTATAAATTACAGAACAAGCCGTGAAAATAAATCGGTATTATCGAACTGATCGCACTGTTTTATGGTTCGCAGCATGATGTTCGGACGGATTGCAGTCGCTGCGAAGGCCCGTCCAGCCCGGTTCGCCTCCCGATTTCCCGCACAATTTTCAGTACTTTCAATCAATCATTCGAAAGGGACTACAATGCAACAGCGCAAACTCGGCCAGCAAATGAGTGTTTCCGCCCTTGGTTTCGGCTGCATGGGAATGACCCATGCCTATGGCGGACAGGACGAGCAGGACGCCATCCGCACCCTGCACCGCGCCGTCGATCTCGGCGTGACATTTTTCGATACGGCAGAGGTCTATGGTCCGTTCGAGAACGAGAAACTCGTCGGCAAGGCGCTCAAACCGTTCCGTGACAAGGTGACGATTGCAACGAAGTTCGGCTTTAAGATCGAAGACGGCCAGATGAAGGGTGTCGATAGCCGTCCCGAACATATTCGCGACGTAGCCGAGGCTTCCCTGAAGCGGCTCGGCATCGATGTGATCGACCTGTTCTACCAGCACCGCGTCGACCCGTCCGTGCCGATCGAAGATGTGGTCGGCACCTTGAAGGACCTCATCTATGAGGGAAAAATTCGCACCATCGGCCTTTCGGAAGCAGGTAGCACCACCTTGCGCCGCGCGCATGCGGTGCACCCCATCGCCGCGCTGCAAAGCGAATATTCCCTATGGGCGCGCGATCCGGAAGAGAGTGTGCTGCCCGTCTGCCGTGAACTCGGCATTGGTTTCGTACCTTATAGCCCGCTCGGGCGCGGCATGTTGACTGGCACATTGCGCTCGCAGTCGGACCTTGCCGTAGACGATTTCCGCAAGACCCTGCCGCGTTTTCAGCCGGGCAATCTGGAAGCCAACAACCGGCAGGTGGATCGCATCATCGAGATTGCGCAGGAAAAGCAGGTCACGCCTGCGCAACTGGCGCTGGCGTGGGTGTTGAGCCGAGGCGATTTCATCGTGCCGATCCCCGGCGTGCGAAAAATCCGCCATCTGGAAGACAATGTGAAAGCCGTCGAAGTTGTGCTGACACCGGAGGACCTGCAACGCCTGGACGAAGTGTCCACGCCGAACCTGATTGCAGGCGAGCGTTACAACGAACAGCAACTTGCGCTGACCGGTCTCTGATCAAAATATGCCAAAAAAAGGGAGCCTCTCGGGCTCCCTTTTTTTACATCCTGCGCAAAGCTGGCGGTGCGAGTGTCAGAAGCCCGGCCAATGTCATGGCAAAGCCGACCCAGAGCGGCGCATGAAGGCTATACCCGGCCTCCATTGCCTGTCCGCCAACCCACGGCCCCAGCCCGAGGCCGATATTGATGACCGAAGCGTGCATCGCGTTTACCAGCGCGCCCGGATGTGCGATCCGCATCACCCGCGCGATGAAGGCCGGATTGAGCGCAATCCCCGTCAGGCCGATCATCACGATGGCGAGGATTGCAGCGGGCTTCAACTCTGCGAAAAGCGCGAAGATCAGCATGGCCGACAGCATGAACAGGATACCGATAGCGATAGTCGGGATCGTATGGCGATCGGCGAACCGCCCGGTAACATAGTTTCCGATGATATTGGCGCCGCCATAGACTGCCAGCAGCAATGGCACCTGCATCGCCGAAAAGCCGGCAAGCCGCGTCGTGATCGGCGACAGATAGCTGTAGACGGCGAAGGAGGAGCCGATGACGAGCGCGCTTGTGGCGTAGGCAGCCCAGAGTTTCGGCTTGCGCATTTCGTTCAGTTCGGAACGCAGATCGGCCTGCGGCGCATCAGGCGACGACTCAATCTTGATTGCAATGACAAGAGCGCAGACCAGAATCAGAACCACAATGGCCCAGAAGCTCGCCCGCCAGCCGAACGCATTGGTGATTGCGGTTGCTATGGGCACACCGAAGACGGTGCAAAGCATGAGGCCCGCAAAAACGAGCGACGAGGCGCGCCCGCGCAGTTCCGGCCCGACGAGCTGCGCCGTTATGGCCAGCATCAACCCGAAGCTTGTCGCCGCCGCCATGCCGGTCAGGACGCGGGCAACGAGCAAGACCTGAAAACTGCTGGTGGACGCCGCAACGCTTTGCGCCGCCGCATAGAAGACCAGCAGAAGCAGGAGTCCCCGCTTGTTCTCAATCTTCAGCGCCAAAAACAGTATCGTTACCAACGGCCCGCCCACCATCATGCCAAGCGCATAGAGCGATATCAGATTGCCGATATCGGCAATGGAGCGGCCGAACGCCTGCTGAAGCGAAGGCAACATGCCGGAAATCATCAATTCCGAAGTTGTGAGCGCAAAAACACCGAGACTGAGGCAATAGACAACCAGCGGGATCGCGCGCGCCTTTTTTGCAGGCACAGCTACCCCTTCCGCCGCAAGGGCAGATTCGCACGTATCGTTCATGGGACGAATCCTATTTATGTAGTGTAGATTACATAATCTATTATCACCTTGCCCCCAACGGTCAAGAGAATTATATAGGGAAGACTACAGAAAGGGAGAAAAATGGTTCCACGCGGACGCCCGCGCAGCTTCGACCGAGATGCCGCGCTGGAAAAGGTGATGAAGGTTTTCTGGGCCAAGGGCTATGAATGCGCCCAGATCAACGATTTCACGACCGCCATCGGCATCACCCCGCCAAGCTTCTATGCCGCCTTTGGCAACAAGGAGCAGGCGTTTCGTGAGGCTGTCGATTATTATCGCCGCACCATCGGTGCAGCCCCTTTCGACGCGCTTGAAAATGCGCCAGCCATTCAGGACGGCTTGCGCCAATGGCTGGAATTGAGTGCAGACAGCGCATTCGCCTGCCCGGCGGGCGGCTGCATGATCAGCGTCAGCTCGATCCAATGCAAACCTGAAAATGTGCCTGTGAAGGAATTTCTCCAGGCTATCCGCCACGCCAATCATGAGCGGCTTTTCAAGCGTTTGAAACGGGCTATCGATGCCGGTGACTTACCTCCGCATGCCGATATTGCGCAGATGACCGAATTCTACCACATGATCCAGCAGAGCATCTCTTTTGAAGCCCGCGACGGCAATTCACGCGCCGCGGTGCAAAAGATCATCGATATGGCGATGCTTGCCATGCCTGTCCGTGCAACCGGCCAGCCTGATCTCGTCAATTGATCCACTTGTCACGGATTGCATCGAAACTGCCGTCCTGTTTCGACAGGTCGATCCACTGGTCGACGAAAGCAGCCCAGTAGGGATCACGCTGAATCCAGTAGGCTTTTTCGATATGATTGAAGGGTTTAGCGACATCAACAGCGCACAGGATGCCGGGGCGCAGCTTCTGCTGATAGTGCGTTTCCGCCCCGTCGGTAATCATCACGTCGCCTTCCCCGGCTGCGAGCGCGTCAAAGATGCTTTTATTGTCCTTCCATGCGATGATTTGCGCCTGTTTGATATTGTCGCGCACGAATACAGAATTCGTGCCGCCCGGATTGGCGATAACCTTCACACCGGGCTTATCTATCTCGGCTATTGTCCTGTATTTATCCTTGTCTGCACAGCGTGCAATCGGAGCCTTCCCGTCCTCCAGATAGGGATGGGAAAACAGCCCGATCTTTTGCCGTTCCAGCGTGATCGAAACACCGCCCATCGCGATGTCGAACCTGTCGGCGCGAAAATC
Organism: Hyphomicrobiales bacterium; assembly: GCA_900470195.1. Lineage (GTDB taxonomy): Bacteria > Pseudomonadota > Alphaproteobacteria > Rhizobiales > Rhizobiaceae > Brucella. The sequence continues at coordinate 41,467 of UEIJ01000007.1, forward strand.
CTGGGTGAGCACCGGCCACGATGTTTCGACGATTTCCAGACGGACACCCAGGGACTTTGCGAGACTGTGTGCCTGATCGATATCAAGCCCGGTAAATTCTCCGGTTTTCGGATCTTTGAAGCTGAACGGACTGTAATCGCCCGGCGTGCCGACTTTCAGAACTCCGCGGGCAATGATTTGATCCAGCTTCGATTGCGGCTCTGCCGCGCTGGAGCACAATCCCGAAAGAGAAAATAAAAACAAAATCAAAACAACATGAAAATAGCGCATATCTATCCTATTGCAGTATTGTTAAATTCAAAAATATATTGAATAATTCGGTTATTATATTTGTAAATAAAAAAAACGCCAGTCTGAATTCATCAGACTGGCGTTTTCATCTTCATCACGTTTCCGATCTTTACCCGCGAAGGACGCCGCCGGTCTGCTTGGCGACGCTTGCCACGACCTGCTTCGACAGTGCTTCCAGATCGTCATCGGTCAATGTGCGTTCCTGCGGCTGCAACAGCACTTCAACCGCAATCGACTTCTTGCCTTCGCCAAGCGTGCTGCCCGTGAAGATGTCGAACACCTGCACGCCCACGATCAGCTTCTTGTCGGCAGAGGAAACCGCCTTCACGACATTTCCGGCTTCGATGGTCGCATCCACCACGAACGCATAGTCACGTTTCAGGCTCTGGAACTGTGAGAGGTTCAAAGCAGGCTTGGTGCGGGTCGCTTTTGCCTTCGGTTCAGGGATCGCATCGATATAGATTTCGAAGCCGCAGAGCGCGCCGGAGACATCAAGCGCTTCCAGTGCATCGGGGTGGAACTCGCCGAAATAGCCCAGCACCACCTTGGGACCGAGCTTCAGCGTACCCGAACGGCCCGGATGGAACCATTCCGGTCCACCGGCTTCTATCTGGATGCGATCTACCGGCGCACCGGCTGCTTCCAGTGCCGCCAGCGCATCCGCCTTGGCATCGAACACACCGACGGGGGCCGCATTGCCAGCCCAGAAACGGCCCGAGCCGTCAACCTTGGCCGTGCCGCGGCGCACGCCGCCCGCAACGCGACGCTGCTTATCGGGCGTATCGCCTTCGTAGATGCCAGAGACCTCGAACAGCGCCGTATCGCCGAAGCCGCGATCCGCATTGCGCTGCGCTGCAGCCAAGAGGCCCGGCAGAAGCGATGGGCGCATGTCCGACATGTCGGCTGCAATCGGGTTGGCAAGTTTCAGCTCCGGCGTGCCGCCACCGAAGATTTTTGCCTGTGCTTCGGAAATGAAGGAATAGGTCACCGCCTCCATCATGCCACGCGATGCCAGCATACGCCGCGCATGACGCGTGCGGATCTGCAGCGTCGTCAGGATACGGCCATTGACCGCGCCGTGGCTTGGCAGCGGCTGCGGATCAATCCGGTTGATGCCGTGAATGCGCATGACTTCTTCAACGAGGTCGGCCTTGCCTTCCACATCGCCGCGCCATGACGGAACGATTGCCTTGATCACCTTGCCGTCACCTTCCGCGCCGAAACCCAGACGCTTCAGAATATCGAGCGACGTTTCGTAAGGAACGTCGATACCCGTCAGGCGCTTGACTTCCGATACCGGGAAATCGATCACGCGCGGCTCTGGCTTGCTGTAGCCAACCACGTCGAGAACTGTCGGCTCGCCGCCACAGAGTTCCAGCACCAGCTTGGTCGCAATTTCTGCACCCGGAACCATCATTTCCGGATCGACGCCACGCTCGAAGCGATAGCGCGCATCGGTGACGATACCGAGTTCGCGACCCGTGCGTGCAATCATGCGCGGGTCCCAAAGTGCGGACTCGATCAGCACATCCACCGTATTTTCATCGCAGCCGGAATGTTCACCGCCCATGATGCCGGCAATCGATTCGGGGCCGTTTTCGTCGGCGATCACATACATGCCCGGCTTGAATTTATATTCACGCTGATCAAGGCCGAGAATGGTTTCGCCATCCCTGGCCGCACGCACCGTCAGATTGCCCTTGACCTTGGCCGCGTCGAAGACGTGCAGCGGACGGCCCTGATCGAAGGTCACATAGTTGGTTATGTCCACCAGCGCGTTGATCGGGCGCAGGCCGATGGCCTTTAAACGCTGCTGCATCCATTTCGGGCTGGGGCCGTTCTTGACGCCCTTGACCATGCGCAGCGCAAAGCCGGTGCAGAACGGATTTTCCGCGTCCTGATCGAGAACGACCTTGACCGGCGTTTCGCCTTCGCCCGTGATGGCTTCCGGCAGAGTGTTCTTGAGTGTGCCGAGACCGGCTGCGGCAAGATCGCGTGCAATGCCATGAATGCCCGTGCAGTCGGCCCGGTTCGGGGTCAGACCGATTTCGATCACCGCGTCATCCAAACCCGCATAGGTCGCGAAGCTGGTGCCGACCGGAGCATCTTCCGGCAGGTCGATAATGCCGTTGTGCTCGTCGGAAAGTTCAAGCTCGCGCTCCGAGCACATCATGCCAAAACTTTCGACACCGCGAATTTTGCCGACGGAAAGCGTGACATCAAGACCCGGAACATAGTCGCCTGGACGGCCCAGAACACCCACCAGACCGGCGCGGGCATTCGGCGCGCCGCAGACGACCTGAACCGGCTTGCCGTCGCCCGTGTCGACGGAAAGCACGCGCAGCTTGTCGGCGTCCGGATGCTGAACTGCTGTCAGGACCTTCGCGATCTTGAAAGCCTTGAAGGCGGCGCGGTCATCGACCGATTCCACTTCAAGACCGATATCGGTCAGTTTTTCGACGATCTGTTCCAGCGTCGCATCGGTTTCAAGGTGATCCTTGAGCCAGGAAAGCGTGAATTTCATTTGTTTTGTCCCTTCCTGTCCTTACGCGCTCAATCCGCCGAAAAGCGTCGGAATGTCGAGCGGACGGAAACCGTAATGTTCGATCCAGCGCACATCGGCGTCGAAGAAGGCGCGCAGATCGGGCATGCCATATTTCAGCATGGCGATGCGGTCGATACCCATGCCCCAGGCAAAGCCCTGATAGACATCCGGATCGTAGCCGGAAGCGCGCAGCACGTTGGGATGCACCATGCCGCAGCCCAGAATTTCGAGCCAGTCATTGCCTTCTCCGAACTTCACATGCGGACCGGAACGGTCGCACTGGATGTCAACTTCGACCGATGGCTCGGTGAACGGGAAAAAGCTCGGACGCATGCGCATCTTGACCGAAGGCACTTCAAAGAAGGCCTTGCAGAATTCTTCCAGGACCCACTTCATGTTGGCGACATTGGCCGACTTGTCGACCACCAGACCCTCGACCTGATGGAACATCGGCGAATGGGTGGCATCGGAATCCATGCGATAGGTTTTTCCGGGGATGACGATGCGGATCGGCTCGTCGCGACCTTCCTTGTCGCGGATGGCGGCGAACTTCTCCATCGTGTGCACCTGCACCGGCGAGGTGTGCGTGCGCAGAAGCTTGCGCTCGCCCTTCTCATCCGCATTGAAGAAAAAGGTGTCGTGCATCTCGCGTGCCGGATGCCCTTCCGGGAAATTCAGCGCAGTGAAATTGTAATAGTCGGTTTCGATATCCGGACCTTCGGCAATTGAGAAACCCATATCGGCGAAGATTGCCGTGATCTCGTCGATCACCTGTGAAATCGGATGGATGCGACCGCGCGATGCAGCACTTTCGCGAACAGGAAGCGTCACATCGACCTTTTCGCGCTCAAGACGCGCTGCAATCGCCTGACGGCGCAGTTCGGTCTTGCGCTCGGTCAGCGCTTCGGTAACCCGGTTCTTCAAGCCGTTGATGGCCGGTCCCTGCGCCTGGCGCTCTTCGGGCGTCATGCTGCCCAGCGTCTTCAGCTTTTCCGAAACCGAACCCTTCTTGCCAAGGGCTGCGACACGCACAGCTTCAATCGCCGGCTCGTCAGACGCAGCCGCGATGTCTTCAAGAATCTGCCGTTCGAGTTGTTCTAGATCACTCATTGTTTAAATCCCTGTCGCGCCTGCGGCGCTCCACGCCTCTTGGTTCACATCCCTGGCGTGCCTGCGGCACGCCACGCCTCTTGTTTCGAGTTCCCTGTTTGCGCCTGCAGCGCTCCACATATTTCGCTTGGCAGCCAAAGAAGCGTTGTCGTCACTCTCTTTGACCTGATTGGTGAGACGCATCAAGATTGGCGTCAAAAAATTCCATCGCCTGCAAAAGCCGTCTTCCGTCGCCACCGAGAAAAATGCGGCGGAACAGCCTCAAAGGCGCGATGGTAAATCGGAAAAATCCGACGATTTTCTTCAGTTCGGGAATCACTGCCGCCGGCGCAACCGTCCGATAGGCCGCGAATGCCCGTTTCGGCGTTTCTGCAAGGCGCGCCTGCGCGGTGATCTGGAAAAACAGGAGCCAGACATCGCGCGCCTGCGCGGCCGCAAGTGGCATGACGGTTTCCGGTTCCTCCTCGAAATCGAGAAAACCGGCAACGCCGTTCTTCTCGAAGAAATCACGCGGATGCGGACGCCCGTGGCAAAGCCCGGCCGCATGCGCCTCGCCCAGAGCACGCGCACAATGGACGAGAAGCGCGTCATGTCCCTGCTGATCGTCGCGGCGCAAGCGGGCAAGCCGATCCTGAATGATCGGTGCAACATCGCTCAGAACCATCACCGCTCCCTGATGGTAGACGATCCGGGGCACTTGAAAGCCTGCCTGAAGGAAAGCGGCCATCTTGCGCTCTTCGCGGTCGGCCATGCGCGCCTCACCTTCATCCTTCGGGCTACGCAGGAACGGGTAGGGAAGCAGAGGCGAAATCAGGCTGTGCAGGCGCTTCGGGAGCGGGCGTCTTTCGGCATCATAGCGTTTGATCCAGACACGATGACCGCCAATGACAGCGCTGGAAATGCGCTTGCCCTGGCTCTGGGCGAGCAGCACCAGCAGGCTGCGGAGATCATCCGCATCCAGATCCAGTCTCAGCTTGCCCGGTTCATCCTTCATGCCCGGTTTGAACTCCCGAAAAGCGAAAACCCGCGCCAGCCGAGCCAGCGCGGGTCCCCAAAATTATCAATACTGCTTGGGAAAGGCGGCTGGCTTAGCGGACAGCGCCTTCAAAAGCGTTCGGCGTCTCGGTGTTCTTGAGGTACTCGAGAGCCTTCTTTGCCGATGCAACCAGCGCACCGAACGCATCCGGTTCGTGGATTGCGATGTCGGACAGAACCTTGCGGTCGATTTCGATGCCAGCCTTGGCAAGACCGTCGATGAAACGGCCATAGGTCAGGCCCTGCTCGCGGACAGCAGCGTTGATGCGCTGAATCCAGAGAGCGCGGAACGAGCGCTTGCGGTTCTTGCGGTCGCGGTAAGCATACTGCTTCGAACGGTCAACTGCAGCCTTGGCGGTGCGGATGGTGTTCTTGCGACGGCCACGGAAACCAGCAGCCTGATCCAGAACCTTCTTGTGCTTTGCGTGGGCGGTAACGCCGCGTTTTACGCGTGCCATGTTATGATCTCCTTCTCAGACTAATCTTAGAGGCCGTTCGGCAGGAACTGCTTCACGATCTTTGCATCGGCATCGGCGAGAACCATGGTGCCGCGTGCATCGCGAATGAACTTGTTCGAACGCTTGATCATGCCATGACGCTTACCAGCAGCTGCGGCCTTGACTTTGCCGGTGCCGGTGATCTTGAACCGCTTCTTGGCGGCCGATTTGGTCTTCATCTTGGGCATTTTGCTACTCCTTTGTTTAGTCCCCGTCGTGCCTGCGGCACTCCACGCCTCTTGCTTTAAGCGGCGTCGGTGCTCACCACCGACCGGAACCCTGTTTTCACTTCCAGACTGACCAAGCCTGAAAAGCATACGAAACCGCCACGGCATGCCCTGCCGGGCGGTTCGAACGCGGCCTTATAGGCTCAAAGACCGCAAAAGGCAATGCCCGAATTGGGCTGAATCGCCATCTAGACGTCAATAAAGGTGCAGGAGCACCGGCAGAACATTGGTATCCTGCAAATATTCCACGAACTCGAAAAACGGATAGGCGACGAAAAACACCAGACCATCCGTGAAGGTGCGGTAAAGCCGGTCGGGACGGACGATCAGCTCCTTGTCGTCACGAAACAGCGAAAGCTTCGGGAAAAAGCGCGGGACACTGGCGCAATAGGCTTCATACGGCTTGCCGAAATTCTGCCGGAGGAACTTCTCTTCCGTCCGGATGACAACGGAAAAAGCGAGATAGCAAAGCACGCCGAAAGTAATCGCAATGATGAGACTGCCGGTCTGCGCGCCGATACCCATCGCACCTATGCTGCTGAAGACATAAAGCGGATTGCGCGTGACCGAATAGGGCCCGCTCTGCACGATTTCCGCGCTCTTGCGCCCGCCGATATAGAGTGTGCACCACATGCGGCCGATAATGGCCGCAACGATCAGGCTGAGGCCGAAAGCCTCAATATATTCGTGAAAATGCCCGGTCGATCGCGAGCCTACGAAAAGCAGCGCCACAACCAGAAGCACCACTACGATGCCGATTGCGAGGCGCCGCCGCTGCTGATATTTCCCCAGTTCGCCCAAAGTCTTCATTGTATTTCCGTTATCTCATATTTGTCCGGGCAAATGAAAAGCCGCCCGAAGGCGGCTTTTCCAAGGCATTTCGAAATGTTCAGCGCGGAGCGAGAACCATCATCATCTGACGGCCTTCAAGCTTCGGCTCGGACTCGACCTTGGCGATTTCGACAGTGTCTTCCTTGACGCGCTGCAAAAGCTTCATGCCAAGTTCCTGGTGCGCCATTTCGCGTCCGCGGAAACGCAAGGTAACCTTGACCTTGTCGCCTTCCTCAAAGAAACGCTGAGCAGCCTTCATCTTCACCTCATAATCATGGGTGTCGATGTTCGGTCGCATCTTGATTTCCTTGATTTCAACCGTTTTCTGCTTCTTGCGCGCTTCGGCGGCCTTTTTCTGATTCTGATACTTCAGCTTGCCGAGGTCGACGATCTTGCAAACCGGAGGCTCCGCGTTCGGCACGATCTCGACGAGATCGAGACCTGCTTCTTCAGCCATGGCGATAGCTTCCTGAATGGAAACATCACCGTGGTTCTGGCCTTCGGCATCGATAAGCTGAACCCGGGGAACCCGGATATCACGGTTGGAGCGCGGTCCGTCTTTCTGAACCGGCGTCGCTCTGAAGGGTCGGCGAATGGTCGTTATCTCCTAATTGTTACGTCTCATGCGGTCGGATGCTTGCTGCCAGACGGCATGTCCCCGATCAAACCACAGTTGATCGCGGAAATGTCGTCAAGCACGCGGCGAAGTCAATAGCATCTTTGACAGGAAAAATCACCCCCGCGTGATAAACGTGCTTTTTATCATCATTTCGCGGCGGACAAGCGGCATATCGGTCACATTTCCCGTCATTTCAAGGGCATCGCCCCACATGGCGGGTTTTCTCTCTTTTGGGAACATGCCAAAACAGCCCGGTAAATTAAGGAGATCTGACATGGACGTTGCGGGGCCGGAATTCATCGACGTGGACGGAGCGAAAATCGCCCTGCGTCACAGAGCCGGAAGCAAGTCTCCGGGCGTCGTCTGGCTCGGCGGCTATCGTTCGGACATGCTGGGCACCAAAGCCGCGGTTCTCGATGACTGGGCCGGGCAGACCGGCCACAGCGCGCTCAGGCACGACTATTCCGGCCACGGCGAATCGGGCGGCGATTTCAATCAGGGCACCATCTCGCGTTGGCTCGCCGAAAGTCTTGCCGTTTACCGGCAGTTTGCCAAAGGCCCGCAGATTCTCGTCGGCTCCTCCATGGGCGGATGGATCGCGCTGCGCATGGCGCAGGAACTCAAGAAGGAAGGCAAGCCGCCTGCCGGCATCGTGCTGATTGCGCCGGCGCCGGATTTTACGGCTGTGCTCGTCGAACCCACGCTTTCCGACGCACAGAAAGCCGATCTGCAGGAGAAAGGCTATTTCGAGGAGCCCTCCGAATATTCCCCCAATCCTTATATCTATACCCGGGCGCTGATCGAGGATGGCCGGAAGAATCTGGTTCTCAGAGGCATCATCGAGACCGGCTGTCCCGTGCATATCCTTCAAGGGATGCAGGATCCGGACGTTCCCTACAGGCACGCGCTGACGCTGGTGGAACACCTGCCCGTCGATGACGTGACCCTGACGCTGGTGCGCGACGGCGACCATCGCCTTTCGCGACCGCAGGACCTCGAACTTCTGATCCGCACCGTATCCGGTCTGGCGGAACGCATCGGCGAAAAATCATAGCGGGGCACGATCATGCGTTTTTCGGTTTTTGCTTCCTCTGCGGTTGCGGCCATTGTCGGCTTCGGCGGCACGCTGGCACTCATCATTGCCGCAGCGCAGGTTTTGGGCGCCACACAGGCCGAAACCGCAAGCTGGGTCACGGCTATCTGCCTTGCAATTGCCGCCTCATCCGCCTGGCTCAGCACCCGCTACAAGATGCCCATCATCGCAGCCTGGTCCACACCCGGGCTGGCGCTGATCGGCGCGAGTGCCGGTTTCACCATGCCGGAAGCGGTCGGCGCTTTCATCGTGACCGCACTGGCACTGGTTGCCACCGGGCTTATCCGCCAATTGTCGGTGCTCGTTTCACGCATCCCGGCTTCCGTTGCATCGGGCATGCTAGCAGGTGTGCTGCTCAGTTTCGTCATTGCCGCCGCCAAGACCGTGCCCGGCGATCCAGTTTTCGTTTTGCCGCTGGTGGCGTTGTTCTTCGTCATTCGCCTGTTCAATCCGTCGCTCGCCGTCATTGCGGTTCTGGTCATCGGCATGGTCTTTGCTCTGGTCACGGGGCGCTCGCCCGCGCTGCCCGCGCCCGAGATTTCCACGCTTACGCTTATCTGGCCGGAGTTCCACATGGGCGCGATGATCGGCATTGCGATCCCGCTCTATCTGGTGACCATGGCGTCGCAAAACCTGCCGGGCTTCGCCGTATTGCGGGCATCAGGCTATGAGCCGCCGACCAGCGCCTGCCTGCGCGTAACCGGGTTGTTTTCCCTGCTGACGGCTCCTTTCGGCGCTTCGACCACCAATCTTGCCGCGATTTCGGCAGCACTTTGCACCAACCCCGACGCGCATCCCGATGCCACCAGGCGCTGGCTCACCGGGCCAGTCTATGCCGCGATCTATGTGGTGTTTGCCCTGTTCGGGGCATCACTGGTCGCGATCTTCGCCGTATTGCCGGTGACACTCATCGCCCTTGTTGCCGGTCTGGCGCTGACAGGCCCTTTCATCAATGCGATGTCATTGGCGCTGAAGGATGAACAGGAACGTCTTGCGGCGACCGTAACTTTCGCAGTGACGGCCTCCGGCATGGCCTTTTTCGGCATCGGCTCCGCCTTCTGGGCGCTGATCGCCGGCCTTTGCGTGACTTTTCTCGAACATCTTCGCAAAAAAATCTCGAAATAATTACATTGGTTAGGTGAAGAGGGTTGCGAATCCTCCGGTTGCATTCTTGAAAAGCCGCAATCTTTTCACCACGTCGAAGTCAAGCCGCCAGAAGAGAATGCTCGCATGGAGCGGGCTGGCAGGCCTTGGTTTCGCGCATGTGGCCGGACGATGTCGGACGGTCAAAGGCATGCGCTTTTCGACGGAGCAGACCATGACCAATACTGCATTGATCCGCCCGGCATGGACGCCAGCCACGATTGCGCTGATGGTGCTCGGCTTTTTCCTGTTCTGGCCGCTTGGCCTTGCCATGCTCGCCTATATCCTCTGGGGTGATCGCCTCGAAGGGTTCAAGCGCGGCGTGAACGAGAAGACCGATTCCATGTTCGGCTCGTTCCGCAACTGCCGCAAGGGCGAAAGCTTCAACTTTGGCGGCACAACCGGCAACGAGGCTTTTGACGACTGGCGTCGCGCCGAGCTGGAGCGACTGGCCGAAGAACGCCGTAAACTCGAGGAAGCCCGCGCCGAATTCGAAGCTTATGCTGCAGAACTGCGCCGCGCCCGCGACAAGGAAGAGTTCGACCGCTTCATGGCCGAGCGCCGTGCGAGCGCGAAGAAAACTCCTGCCACCCGCGCGAAAGGCGGCAAGGACGACATCACCGATCTTTGATCGGTAAAACAGCGTGCAAAATCATTGAACGGCGCGGCATGTCCGCGCCGTTTTTTCCTGTCTTTCACAGAAAAACCCGCCTTTTCAACGCGTTCCACGCAATCCGTACCCGAAAACCGCTTCGCACTTTTCGGGATGCGCTCCTGCACGAATCGCTTATTCTTAAGAGATGGGCCTTTCCTTTCTTCGGCAAATCAGCGGTAAAGGGGCATCCGCTGGCACGACAACGGTTCGCAGCGAGCGCATTCATGCGGTCGCCGGACGAGAACTTCCTTTGCGTGTTTTTGAAAATCCGCGTGCCAAAAGGCTGACCTTGCGCATCGAAACCGGCGGCAAGGGATTACGCGTCACGGTTCCTCCCGGACTTCCCGAGCGCGAAGTGCTGAGTTTTCTCAGCCGCCACGCGGGCTGGATCGAAAGCCGCATCGCAAAACTGCCCGACCAGCCGGGCGTGCGCGCCGGTATCAAAATTCCCCTGCGCGGCGTGCCGCACAAGATCGTGCATCAGCCCGGGCGCGGCACGACCGAGCTTCTCGAAGGCAACATCCTGCTCGTCCATGGCGACCCGGCACATCTGCCGCGTCGCGTTGCCGATCACATCAAGCGCGAAGTGAAGCGCGAGATCGAGGCGCTCGTCGTCCGTCACACCGCCACTGTGGGCCGCAAGGCCAAAGCGGTGCGTTTCAAGGATACGAAGAGCCGCTGGGGATCGTGTACGTCGGACGGAGTCCTTTCCTTCTCCTGGCGCATCGGCATGGCCCCCGCCCCGGTGATCAATTATCTTGTCGCCCATGAGGTGGCCCATCTCATCGAGATGAACCATGGGCCGAAATTCTGGAAACTCTGCCATGAGCTTTGCCCCGATACGGAGCGCTGCAAGGCTTGGCTGAAGCGCAATGGCAGCGCATTGCAGGCTATCGATTTTACATGAAACCATCCATACTGACCGCCGCCAGGGTGCTGTGGGACTATCACTGCATCTATGATCCGCTGGAAACCGCCGATGTCATCATCGGGCTTGGCAGCTACGATCCGCGTGTGGCGGAACGGGCAGCCGATCTGTTTTTGTCCGGCATGGCGACGTGGCTGGTGTTTACCGGCAAAAGCGGTCACTGGACGGAGAAACTCTATAAGGCCAGCGAAGCGGAAGCCTTTGCCGAAATCGCCATCAAGCGGGGCGTTCCGGAAGAAGCGATCACCGTCGAACCCAATGCCACCAATATCGGCGAAAACATAAGGTTCAGCCGCGAAAGGCTGGCGCCCGGCGCCATCAGCGCCATCCTCGTGACCAAGCCGCAGACGCAGCGCCGTGTTCTCGCAACAGTAGCCCGGCAATGGCCGGAAGCGCGCGCAAGCATCACCGCTCCGCTCACCTCCTTTGAGGATCAGCCGACGGCTGATCATCCGGTCGAAATGCTTATCCATGAGATGACAGGCGACCTGCAACGCATTCTGGAATATCCCGCCAAGGGCTATCAGATCGCTCAAGCGGTTCCCCTTGAGGTCATGGAAGCGTATGATTTTCTGATCGCACAGGGTTTTGATGGCCATCCGGTCTCCGAATAGATCGGAATGGACGGAATAGCTTGAGTAGCCCCCCGATTTATGCGACGGAAAACCATGGTTCTCGATATCAAGATATGCGGGCTTAAAAACCCCGACGCCGTTGCCGCCGCCCTCGACGGCGGTGCGACGCATATCGGCTTCATCTTCTTTCCCAAAAGCCCACGCCATATCTCGCCGCAGACCGCGGCAGCCTTGCGCGATGCGGTCAAGGGACGCGCGCTTGCGGTGGCCGTTACGGTCGATGCCGACGATGGCACGCTGGACGACATCGTGAAAACGGTAAAGCCGGATATTCTGCAGCTTCACGGCCATGAGACGCCGGAACGCGTGGCCTTCATCAAGGCGCGCTATGGCCTGCCGGTCATGAAGGCTTTTGCGGTGCGTGAGGCGAGCGATCTTGCCGCGATTGCGGCCTATAAGGGCATAGCCGACCGCTTCCTGTTCGACGCCAAGCCGCCGAAGGGATCGGACCTTCCGGGCGGCAACGGCGTGTCATTCGACTGGGAACTTCTGGCTGCGCTTGACGCCGATATCGATTACATGCTTTCCGGTGGATTGAATGCGGACAATATCGCCGAGGCGCTGCACAAGACCAAGGCGCCGGGTATCGACATATCGTCCGGCGTCGAGCGCGCGCCCGGCGAAAAGGATGTGCGTCTCATCGAGAATTTTTTCCGGGCTGTCACTGACGCCCGCAGACAGCCTGAAATGACGGAGCGAAAGCGTTGAACAAGCCGGTTGAACCCAATTCCTACAAAACAGGCCCCGATGAAGAGGGCATGTTCGGTATTTTCGGCGGACGCTTCGTTGCCGAAACGCTCATGCCGCTGATCCTCGAATTGCAGGAAGCCTATGAAACGGCGAAGAACGATCCTGAATTCAAGGCTGAGCTTTCCGCGCTTTCCACCTACTATGCCGGTCGTCCTTCCAAGCTCTATTATGCCGAAGGCCTGACCAGGCATTTGGGCGGTGCTAAAATCTACTTCAAGCGCGAAGATCTCAATCACACCGGCAGCCACAAGATCAACAACTGCCTCGGCCAGATCTTGCTTGCCAAGCGCATGGGCAAGACCCGCATCATCGCCGAAACCGGTGCTGGCCAGCATGGCGTGGCTTCGGCCACGGTTGCCGCGCGCTTCGGCCTGCCCTGCGTGGTCTATATGGGCGCGACCGATGTCGAGCGCCAGAAGCCGAACGTGTTCCGCATGAAGCTGCTCGGCGCCGAAGTGAAGCCGGTTTCCGCCGGCAACGGCACGCTCAAGGATGCGATGAACGAAGCCCTGCGCGACTGGGTGACGAATGTCGAGGACACCTATTACCTGATTGGGACTGCTGCCGGGCCGCATCCCTATCCGGAACTGGTACGCGACTTCCAGTCGGTGATCGGCAATGAGGCACGCCAGCAGATTCTGGAACAGGAGGGACGCCTGCCGGATGTGATCGTGGCAGCGGTTGGCGGCGGTTCCAACGCCATCGGCCTGTTCCATCCGTTCCTTGACGACGCCTCCGTGAAGATCGTCGGCGTTGAAGCAGGCGGACGCGGTCTCGACGGGGAAGAGCATTGCGCCTCGATGAGCGCAGGTCGTCCCGGCGTGCTGCATGGCAACCGCACCTATCTCCTCCAAAACGATGACGGTCAGATTCTTGAAGGCCATTCGGTTTCCGCCGGTCTCGATTATCCGGGCGTAGGTCCTGAACATTCGTGGCTCAAGGATAGCGGGCGCGTCGATTATGTCCCGATCCTCGACACGGAAGCGCTGGACGCATTCCAGCTTTGCACCCGCACCGAAGGCATCATTCCCGCGCTCGAATCCGCCCATGCCATAGCGCAGGCCGTGAAAATGGCCCCGACCATGGGCAAGGATCAGGTGATGATCGTCAATCTGTCCGGTCGTGGCGACAAGGATGTCCACACGGTCGGCCAGCTTCTCGGCATGGACATCTGACATGGGTAACGACGTCGCCGAAATCTCCGTTTACAAGCCGCGTGCCGCATGGTTCGACGGCCTGACGACGTGCGGTCCGGCGACGATCAAGCTCAACATCATAGAAGCCGATCCGGCCAATCCTGTCGCGGAGGCCGCTGTCGGCCTCGCCCGGCGGCAGATCGAAACCGCTGCCGAAAAACTCACCGCATTGCCGCATCTGGGCGCTGGCTTTGCCATTCTGCATCAAGGCGAGGAAAGCCTGTGGCTGCTTCTGCACTGGTGGCTTGAGGGCGGCATCGCGACGGAAATCCTCTGGCAGTCGGAACTCGGCGACGAGGTAGACTTCATGCCCGCACAGCCAATTTTGATGGCCTGCGTGTGGGAACTCGGAATCATAGACTTTGAACGGCGCGTATGGATGGAAACGGCGATGGCGGGCAAGCCCGTTGCCGACTATCTGGCGCGCACTTTGCCACGGGGCACGGTATGACTACTCGCATCGACACCAAATTCGCTGAACTGAAGGCCGAGGGCCGTCCGGCGCTCGTTACCTATTTCATGGGTGGCGATCCCGACCTGGAAACCTCGCTCAAGGTGATGAAGGCCCTGCCAAAGGCCGGTGCGGACGTGATCGAGCTTGGCATGCCCTTTTCCGATCCGATGGCGGACGGCCCCGCCATTCAGGCGGCTGGCCTGCGCGCGCTCAATGCCGGCCAGACGCTGGCTAAGACGCTGCATATGGCAGCAGAATTCCGCAAGGAAGACGACACCACCCCGATCGTCATGATGGGCTATTACAATCCGATCTATATCTATGGCGTGGAACGCTTTCTGGCCGATGCCAAGGCTTCCGGCGTGGATGGGCTGATCGTCGTCGATCTTCCTTCCGAAATGGATGCCGAGCTTTGCATTCCGGCCATGAGGGCGGGCATCAATTTCATTCGTCTCACCACCCCGACCACCGACGACAAGCGCCTGCCGAAGGTGCTGCATAATTCATCGGGCTTCGTCTATTACGTCTCGATGAACGGCATTACCGGATCGGCCATTGCCGATACGGCCAAGGTCGGCGAAGCCGTGCGCCACATCAAAAAGAGCACCGATCTGCCGATCTGCGTCGGTTTCGGCGTCAAGACGCCGGAGCAGGCAGCAGCCATCGCCGCCCATGCCGATGGCGTCGTCGTCGGCACGGCGATTGTCAACGCGATTGCCGGTGAACTGGACGAAAACGGCAAGGCGAAGGGCGATCCAGTCGCCGCCGCAACCCGGCTTGTCCACGCTCTTGCAGAGAGCGTGCGCGCCACACGCCTTGAAGCCGCCCAATAAATCGTCCATTTAAAGCGCATCCTAAAAAGTGCGAAGCGGTTTTTGGGCAAGATGCGCGCTAAGACTCTAAGCGCCTGACAAGCTCTTTGCCGAAGAACAAGAAACGGAACCAAACGTCATGAACTGGATCACCAACTACGTCCGTCCGAAGATCAATTCGATGCTCGGCCGCCGTGAAATGCCGGAAAACCTCTGGATCAAGGATCCGTCGACCGGTGAAATGGTGTTTCACAAGGACCTTGAGAGCAACCAGTTCGTGATCCCGTCCTCGGGCCATCACATGCGCATCAAGGCAAAGGATCGCCTGCGCTTCTTCTTCGACAATGGCGAATACACCACGCTTGAAGCGCCGAAAGTGCCGGTCGATCCGCTGAAATTCCGTGACGAGAAGAAATATATCGATCGTCTCAAGGATTATCGCACCCGCACCGGCATGGACGACGCCGTCGTCAACGGCCTCGGCACGATCGAAGGCCTGCCGATTGTCGCGACTGTGCAGGATTTCGGCTTCATGGGCGGTTCGCTTGGCATGGGCGCCGGCGAAGCGATCATCCAGGGCTTTGAAAAGGCCATCGAGCTGAAGCGCCCGCTGGTCCTGTTCGCCGCTTCGGGCGGCGCGCGTATGCAGGAAGGCATCCTGTCGCTCATGCAGCTTCCGCGCACCACGGTTGCCGTGGAAATGCTGAAAGAAGCCGGCCTGCCCTATATCGTCGTCCTCACCAATCCGACCACCGGCGGCGTAACGGCTTCCTACGCCATGCTGGGCGATATTCATATTGCCGAACCCGGCGCACTGATCGGCTTTGCCGGACCGCGCGTCATTGAACAGACAATCCGCGAAAAGCTGCCTGAAGGCTTCCAGAGCGCCGATTATCTCATGGAACATGGCATGGTCGACATGGTCGTTTCGCGCCTTGAACTGAAGAGCACGATTGCGCGCCTGCTCAAGATCATGACCAAGCAGCCTGCCAACAGCGATATTCCGGACGGCAAGAAGACGGAAGCAGACAGCAAGGCAGCCTGATCGTGACAGAAAAAGCCGCCGCCGCAATCGAGCGGCTTATGCAGTTGCATCCAAAGGGTTTTGATCTTTCCCTGGACCGCATCCGCGGACTTCTGGAGAAGCTTGGCAATCCGCATCTGAAGCTGCCGCCGGTCATCCATATCGCCGGAACCAATGGCAAGGGATCGGCGACGGCTTTCTGCCGCGCCCTTCTGGAAGCAGGCGGCTTTGACGTTCACGTCCACACCTCGCCGCAT
Organism: Hyphomicrobiales bacterium; assembly: GCA_900470195.1. Taxonomy (GTDB): domain Bacteria; phylum Pseudomonadota; class Alphaproteobacteria; order Rhizobiales; family Rhizobiaceae; genus Brucella. Next base: position 57,569 of record UEIJ01000007.1, read on the forward strand.
CTCGTCCATTGGCACGAGCGCTATCGTCTGGCGGCGCCCGGTAGCGGAAAGCTGGTCAGCGACGATGTTCTGGCCGACGCCATAGAGCGCGTTGCAGCGGCAAATGGCGGACAGCATATCACTGTTTTTGAGATTTTGACGGCGGTCGCCTTCGTGCTCTTTTCCGAGCATCCGGCGGATGTCGTCGTCATGGAAGTCGGTCTCGGCGGACGTTTCGACGCCACCAATGTCATTACCGATCCCGCCGTCTCGCTCATCATGCCGGTCTCTATCGACCATCAGGCCTATCTGGGCGACCGCGTGGAACTGATCGCTGCTGAAAAAGCCGGTATCATCAAGAAGGATTGCCCGGTCGTGGTTGGGTTCCAGCCTTTCGATGCGGCGCGCGAAGTGCTCGTCTCGACCGCCGACCGGCTTGGCTGTCCGGTGTCGGTCTATGGGCAGGATTTCCTCGCCTTCGAGGAACACGGTCGCATGGTGTTCCAGAACGAGGACGGCCTGATCGACCTGCCATTGCCGCGCCTGCCCGGACGCCACCAGATTTCCAACGCCGCAGCGGCGATCGAAGCCGTGCAGATGGCTGGTTTCAGCCTGACCGACAAAGCCGTCGAAAAGGCGCTGATGGTGGTGGACTGGCCCGCCCGCATGCAGCGGCTGACCCACGGAGCGCTCGTCGACATGGCTCCGGCTGCATCCGAAATCTGGCTCGATGGCGGTCATAATCCGGGTGCAGGCGCAGTGATCGCGGAAGCTTTCGGCGATCTTGAGGAGCGCAATGCACGCCCGCTGTTCCTCATCACGGGCATGATCAACACCAAGGACCCGGTCGGCTATTTCGAAGCCTTTTCCGGCATGGCGCGGCATGTTTTCACCGTGCCGATCCCGTCCAGCGATGTGGGTATACCCAATGATGAGCTGGCTGTTTCAGCGCAGAAGGCCAATCTCTCGGCGGAGCCCGTTCATTCGGTTGCCAACGCGTTGAAACTTCTGCGCGACACCTGGCCCCCGGATGAAGTGCCGCCTCGTATCCTGATCGGCGGATCGCTTTATCTTGCGGGTGAAGTCCTGCGAGACAATGGAACTCCGCCTGTTTGATTGACCAGTTGCTGGCAACAAGTGGGGGATGCGGCAAAGGTCTTCCGGCAATAGAATAACGAGCAATCTGTCTCGCTCCACGGGAGGAATCGAGATGAGGACGTTTGTGTTTTTAATTCTATTCCTTGTGGTTGGCGTCGCGACACCCGCTTTCGCTCAGTCCGGCGGCAATGGCGGCGATGGGGGAAGCACGGGAAATGGAATGCCGGGATGTGATGGCGGCACCAATCCCGCCGCTGACGGAAAATTCTACGTCCCGGGAACGCATCAGGAATGCAATCCAAGCGACGACGACAGAGCCCGTGCTCAGAAAAAGTCGAAGTAAGTCCGAACTCTTTCTGCGCACCAACAAAAACCCGGCTCGAAGGCCGGGTTTTGCTTTTTTATGGTGCTGTTCTTACGCAGCCGAAGCCTTGATCCAGTCGGCGAGGCGGCTCTTCGGAGCAGCGCCGACCATATTGGCGGCGAGTTCGCCGTCCTTGAACATCAGAAGCGTCGGGATCGAACGCACGCCGAACTGCGCGGCCAGTTCCGGATTCTCATCGATGTTCACCTTGGCGATCTTGACCTGACCGGCCATTTCACTCGCGATTTCGTCCAGAGCCGGGGCGATCATCTTGCACGGACCGCACCATTCCGCCCAGAAATCCACCACGACAGGCTCGCTCGACTGAAGAACGTCCGACTGAAAATTGCTGTTATCGACCTTAACGGTTGCCATAGGGCTATCCTCTTTTCTCACCAAGAACGGCAGACGTCTTTCCAGACTCACAACACAATCCGCTCTTTATTCGCTATATCATGTGGCGTGTCTGCTGCCATCCGTCAAGTTCTGGTTCGTCACCTTTACTTGAGAGTCTTTCAGGGACTGCAACGCCTCGTCCAGAATCGCATCCGACAAGGGCATCAAAAACGGGCCTTCGGTGAACAGAAGCGCCGTTTCGACAATCCGCCCCGGATAGAGCGGCGCCAGCAATTCCCGGTAGAGCGCAAGCTGCGCCCGATAGGCGAAAGGGACCGCTTCGATGGTTTTCGGCGGTGGTCGATTGGTCTTGTAATCCACGATCAGCACACGGTCCTCGCCAACGCTGATACGGTCGATCTGGCCTGACACCGCGTGATCGCGCCCGCCCAGCTCGATCGTGCCCATGATGGCCACCTCCCCGCGTGAGCCTTCGGCAAAGACAGGCGCATAGGTCGGATCATCCAGAATGGTCCGCACACTTTGCCATGCCATCTGGCGCTCCGTTTCCGGCCAATCGGCGGCGATCCGGTCAAGATAGTCATGCGCAAGCGTTGCACGGTCAGCCTGCGGCACATCGGGCAGATATTGCAGCAGCATGTGGATTGCCGTGCCGCGCCGCAGCGCAAAGGCCGGTGTCCCGTTGCCCTGACCCAGAACTGGCGAAATCGTATCGAGCGGCGGCTCTTCATCGGCTTCGATCAGCGCCGACGCGCCGGACGGCGCCAGCGGGCGCGGCAGTCCGGTTTCCGGCTTTATCGGGCGCAGATAGTCGAGCGGCAGTGACGGCAGTTTATGCTCTTCGGCTCTATCCTGATCGGCAATCTCGACCATTCCGCGCGGCGTATTGCGATAACGCCTTGCGGCAACTTTCAGCACGGGGTGCACGAATGTCTCGGCCTTCGCGGCCAGCGCATCCTCGACAAGACGATGCCATGTCTCGCCGCTTTCGCGCGTGCCGCGATAGCCGCAAATGATGAGGCGATCTTCGGCCCGCGTCATGCCGACATAAAGCAGGCGGCGATATTCTTCCTCCGCCCGTGTTTTCAGCTTATCGATCTGCGCCGCCGTGAACCCGGTCTGGTATCCGGCATTCGGCTGCCAGAGATAGCCCTTCACCGGGGAATTATCGTTCGAAAGATCAAAAGGAATGAGCTTTGGCGCGCGGCTGCCGGTCCAGACCGCGCTTCCCGGATCGACCAGGAACACCACCGCCCCTTCCAGCCCCTTGGCGGCGTGGACGGTCATGATGCGCACTTCATTGCGGCCCTGATCGAGTTCGCGCTTGATTTCCGGCGATGCCGCTTCCAGCGTTTCAAGAAAGGCTTGCAGGCCGGGCAAACCGGCACGCTCGGCGGAAAGCGCATAATTCTGGAATTCATCGATGATGTCGCCCGCCTCCGGCCCCAACCGCGCCAGAAGTTTTCGCCGTGCACCGTCTGCACTCAATATGCGCGCATAGAATTCGAACACCGGCATGGTGTCGGCCATATTGCGCCAGCGACTCAAGGTCTTGTGCACCTCGGCCAGCGCGGCATCGCCACGCGAGACCTGATAAAGCCGCTCGAACAGCGTAAGGCTTGAACCGCGCGGATGGGCAATCTCGAAGAGCTGATCGTCATCCCAGCCAAACAGCGGACTTTTGAGGACAGACGCCAGTGAAAGATCATCCGAGGGCTGCAGCACAAAACGCCCAAGCGCCATCAGGTCCTGAACGGCGATATGGCTGGTGAGGCGCAGGCGGTCGGCCCCCGCCACCGGGACGGACAGGTTTTTCAGCGCCCGTGACAGAGCAGGCATGAACTGGTCGCGCTTTCGCACCAGAACCATGATGTCGCGCGGCATGATCCGCCGGTTCTGTCCGGGAATAGCTTCGCCGCTATCCAGCCAGTGGCGAATGGTGGCCGCAATCTGATCCGCCAGACGGACAGCGGGTGCCGCCAGATGATCGACCGGCTCGCGCCAGTCGTCGGGTTCTTCCACCGCTTCCGGCGTCAGCATGTCCCAGATTTCCACCTCGCCCGGCGCATCGGAACGAATGGCTTCATGTACCGTTGCGCCCGCCAGGCCGCGATTGGCCTCAGGTCTGGCAAAAACCTCGTCCACCGCCTGCAAAACATCGGGAGCGGAACGGAACGAGAAATTGAGGCTGACGCGCTCGAATTTGAGTTCCGCATCTTCCGCCCGCAGGCTGACGGAACGCCCCTGCGCCGCAAAATCCTCCGGCACTGCGCCCTGAAACGAATAGATCGATTGTTTTTCGTCACCGACGGCGAAGAGTGTACGGCCGATATTGCGCTGGCCGAGGCCGGAGAAAAACTCCTCCGACAACATGCGGATCACCTGCCACTGGTCGGGGCTGGTATCCTGCGCCTCATCGACCAGAATATGGTCGATGCCGCGATCAAGCTTGTATTGCACCCATTGCCCTGCCCCGTTGCGGGCAAGCAGCGCCACGGTCCGGGTGATGAGATCTTCGAAATCGAGCAGGCCGCGCTGGCGCTTCAGGTCATGATAGCGTTGCAGCAGATTGTCGACCAGCGTCAGCGCGGCAAGATTGAGCCGCACAAGGCGCAACTCCTTCAGCCGGTCCAGCCCCTGTTCGACACGCGCCGCCGCCGCGTCGAAATCCTCCTCGAAATCCGGCAGAAGTTTTTTCACCGCTGCCGAGCAGACATAGGAACCGGATTTCGGCTCGCCGGTGCTCTTCAGGAAGGCGGCGCGCAACACGGCCTCGCGGTCGCGCTGGTTCGTCACCTTATCGAAACGCCGAAGCTGCAGTGCAAAATCCTGCGCGCGCGACGCCCCCTTCTGGACCGACATGATAAGATCGAGCGCATCGTCGGAAAATTCCGGTATCGGCCAGAGGTCGGCCAGAAGATCGTCTTCACTGGTTTGCGGGTCGAAGCCGAATGCCCGGTGCAAAGCTTCGCTGCGATGCGCCGCCACGCCCAATTCGGCGATATAGGTCTGCAAGCCGTTGCGCCGGCTTACGGCCTCATCGAGAAGCGATTGCAGGCCCATCTCGCCTGCTGCCTGCAAAACATCCGCAAAGGCCGCGGCGAGCTCCATGTCACCGCCGCCATGCGCGTTTTCGAGCAACTGTCGCCGTGCTTCACCGACAAGTGCGGCCTGCATCAGATCGTCCATCATCTCGAAATGACCGGCAATGTTTGCCTCAAGCGGGAACTGGTGCAGGATTGCTTCGCAGAAAGCGTGGATGGTCTGGATTTTAAGCCCGCCCGGCGTTTCCAGCGCACGCGCGAACAGCCTTCGCGCTGCCGCAAGACGGGCATCGCCCGGTCTGCGCCCCTCAAGCGATTTCAGGCGTTCGGCCAGCTCTTCATCGGGCAAGACGGCCCATTCGGAAAGCCGCATGAACACGCGATTCTGCATCACCGCCGCCGCCGCCTTCGTATAGGTGAGACAGAGAATCTTGGACGGGTCGGTGCCTTCCAGCAACAGGCGGATAACACGTTCGGTCAGAACATGCGTCTTGCCGGAACCCGCATTGGCGGAAACCCAGACGGACGCTGACGGATCGGCGGCCCTGCCCTGCGCAAACAATGTTTCCGGCGGAATATGGAGCTTCTTCTTCATGCCTCGCCCTCCCCGCCAGCATCGCCTCCGGCAGACCATTCCAGCACCCGCGCCAGATGATCGTAATCGCCCGTCAGGTCGGTTTCGCGAAACGGTAATGCGCGGGAAAGATAACCTTTTTCCGGCTTCTGATACTCAGCCAGCAATTGCGCCAGCCGCTGCCAGGATTCTTCGCCAAGCGCCGGCGCGGTTTTCTCCGACGGCGGTCGTCCGATCTTGAGGATCGACTCCGGCTTTACCTCGCCGCCCGCCTTGAGGCGCACATAGGTAAGGTCCGAAGCACGGACCGAGCCCAGTTCCCGGAACGCGCCGCGCACCAGAAGTGCGGCTTCCAGCGCCAACTGCGGCGACAGCAGCACATGCGCCTGTCTGGGCGACGGTGTCGAGCCGGTCTTGTAGTCGATGATTTCCGCTGTCCCGTCACGCATCAGGTCGATGCGGTCAGCACGGCCCGAAAGCGTAATGCCAAGCCCTTCGACCTCGCGTTTATCGGATGCAATTTCGGCAAAGCGGGTTTGCACATTATAGGCGCGCTCGCGCTCCCAGGCTAGAAACTGCGGAATGAGCGCCGTGAAGCGCGGCCACCACACGGCTTCGATTTCGGTCGGCAGGTCCATATCGGCAAAAAGAATGCGCCCCAGCTCCATCAGACGTTCAGCGGCATCGGGCGCCAGCGGATCGATTGCCTCTTGCGTGAAATGGCCCAGAATATCGTGGAACAAGGTGCCGCGCTCTGCCGCCGCCGGGTCACGGATCAGAGGCTCCAGAGGCCGCAGTTTCAGTATCTTTTTCGCAAAGATCGCATAAGGGTCACGGCGCAGCGTTTCGATTTCCGTCACCGAAAAATGCTTCGGACGGGCAGCGACAGGCGGGGCAGGTTCCGGGCGCTTGACGAAAGGCACGTCAGGTGCCTGATCGATTTCCCGTGACCACTGGATGAAACGCGTTCCGCGCCTGCGCGTTTCGGCAGTCACATCAGCGCCCAGCACCGTTTCAAGCCGCTGCAGCCAGCGCGACGGCACGGTTGGCGCATTGTCGGAACGCTGCGAACGCGTCAGCACGACATGATCCATGCCCAGCGCCATCTGGAAATCGTGAGCGGCAAGGCCGGTGCGCCGTTCGGGCGGATCGAGCGCGATCATCGACTTCATCGGGCGCGACATGAATGGGTCATTGCGGGTGCGGGCGGGCCAGCTCCCCTCATTGAGACCGCCAATCACCACCGTGTCCATGGTTTGCAGGCGTGCTTCAAGCGCACCCCAGATGAAGAGGCGCGGATGGCCACCCGGATGGGGCTTGACGGTCTCACCCGCCATCAGGGCATCCAGCACGGCCGGCCATTCCGAAGCTTCGAAATCGAGCCCGGCTTCGCTCGAAACCAGACCACGCAAAAAGGCGGCGAGCTGTTCGCCGCGTTCGCCGGAATAAAAGGGCGCGACGCTCGCCTTTTCATTCCGCGCGAGATTTTCCAGCGCCTCCACCGTGGCGCGGGCGATTTCGCCGATCTCGGTTCGGCGTCCGGCGATGACGAAAGGTGCGAGCGGCGCCACGGCCTTCGACAAGCTTTCGCAAAGATTTCGTGCCGCCCCGATCATGTCCGGCGTAACCGTGTCGTGCCATGCCGGTTGCCACGGCTGGCCGGCGCTTTCCTCCAGCCGCCGGTCGAAAAATGCCGGAAGGTCGAGCACGGAAGCGCGGCCCGTGCCGCCGCGAAAAGCAATGAGTTCAAGCGTTTCGGCAGCAAGGCGTCGCTCGATACGAGGAGCCTCCAGCCGCAACAGCGGATGCTTGACCAGGGCGAGCAGGGCAACCGGATCGCCCGGATTAAACACGGTTTCGACCAGCAGCCGCAGCAATGTCGTGGTTTCGACATCGCGCAGATGCCTGCCGCCGGAATCGTCGGCATCGATGCCGAAACGGGCAAGCTCGCCCACCACACGCCGAGCCAGATTGCGGTCGGCGGTGACGAGCGCTGCCGTCTTGCCTTCTTCATTGATCGCATCGCGCAAGGCAAGCGCGACGGCAAGCGCCTCTTCCCGTTCGTTGGCGGCTTCAATCAGGTCGATCGTCTGCGCGGCGGCGTGCAGGCTGCCAGCCTCTATATCGAGCTTACCCCACGCGTCGGTCGTTTCCGCCGGACGCAGCGCTTCGCTGACCACCCGCTCGCGCAGGCGTTTGGAGGCTGGCATATCGTCCAGATGTTCCACATCGTCGCGCAAGGTCTGCATTGCATCGAGAAGCTTGCGTAGACCGAACTGCGGATGACCGAAAGTCGACGGATTATCAGTCGCCGACGCCAGCAGCTGCCAGGCGGCATCGTCCAAGTCGCGGTCCAGCCCCGGCAGCACCACCGCGCCATTCGGCAAGTTTGCAATGGCGGAAATCAATTCCGCAGTGGCCGGTATGGAACCGGTGGAACCCGCAACGATAACCGGCCCGGCAGGCGGATGGGCGCGCAGGCGCTTTACTTCGCTAAAGATGAGATCGTTGCGATGCGCGGCGGGGTTTGAAAGCTTGCGCTCCGCCAGAATATCCGGCCAGAGATTGGTGACGATATTGAGAAAGCCGAGCGTGACCTGCCACCAGTCGGCAAGGTCTTCCGGAGCAATCTCTGCAAGCTCGCTCCACTTCGCCCCATCGGTCTCGACCTGGTCCATCAGCCCCGCCAGATCGCGAGCGAGCCAGATCGCGTCGGCAGTGGTTGCCGGAACGGAAACGTCGTCAACACCAAACAAGGCACGCACATGCGATGGCAGCGATTCCCGCCACGGACGGATCAATCGCGCCAGAAGCAGAAGCCGCTCCGCCGTGCCGATAGGCGGATTGATGTCGAACACGCCCGACGAACCGGCATTGAAGAAAGCCGCCTCTTCATCCACATCGCCAAGCGGTTTTATCGTCGGCAAAATTGCGCTTCTAGCTAGATTCTTATCTACTAAAATCGATCTTAGCGCACGCGCCGCACGGCGCGTCGGCACATAGATGGTGGCATTGGCCAATGCCAGCGGATCGGAAGGATTGCCGGGAAAACCTTCGACCAGCCGCCCTTCCAGAAGGGCCTTGGCAAAAGCTGGCAGAAACGGTGTGCCGGGAGGAATTGAAAACAGGCGCTGTTTCCCATCTCTGGGTCTGCGTGCGCTCATGCGTTCTGCCTCCTTATGCGAATGCGGTCAGTGCCGCCTCCGCCTTGCCGATTGCGTCCGGCGTGCCGACGGTCAGCCAGTGCCCGGTCATTGGCATACCATAAAGGCGACCCGCCGCAATCGCTTCATCAAAATAACGGTTGAGCGAGGACACGACCGGCTCCGCGCCATCGAAGATGCGGGGATGGATTATCCCTGCTCCGGCATAGATCACCGGCTCGCCCGAAACATCGCGCGCGCGCCGCAGATGCCCTTTCTCGTCGGCAACGAAATCACCCTTGCCTTCATAGCCGGTTTCCTGATCAAGACGCGCTGTCATCAAGAGAATATCCATCCGGTCTGCATCCCAAAGGTCGGCCAGCGCCGTGAGGTTGGAGGCGTTCTCGTCGCCGACCCAGAATGTATCGGCATTCAGAATGAAAAACGGTTGCGTTCCCAGTATCGGCAGCGCCTTTACGATACCGCCAGCGGAATCGAGCAACATGTCGCGCTCGTCCGAAATGACGATTTCCATATCGTTTCGATCACGCAGATATTCATCCAGTTGGTCGGCTAAATAATGCACATTGACCACTGCGGTGCGGATGCCTGCCCGTGCTGCCGCGTCGAGTCCCCAGTCAATCAACGGTTTGCCCGACACCTTGACCAGCGGCTTTGGAATGGTCTCCGTGATGGGACGCATGCGCTTGCCCAGTCCGGCAGCAAGAACCATAGCCGTCTTCGGGGACGTTTCAGGCATTTTCATTGCGCGGCCTCTTCCTGCTGCATCAGCCCCAATTCCTCAAACCATGCCGCCACAGGCGCCATGACCGGATGCTTCAGCACACGCCCCAGATAGTCATGAATGCGCGGCAGATGTTGCAGATAAGCCGGCTTGCCATCGCGCTCATCTAGCCGGATAAAAAGACCGAGCAGCTTGGCATTGCGCTGTGCGCCCATGGCAGCATAGGCCTTGCGGAACAAGGTTTCGTCGAATGCGTGTCCGAGCGCACGGCGCTCATCACAATAGGCTGCGACCACGGCCTGCTCCAGTTCCGGCGAGATCGTCACCCGCGCATCGAGCGCCAGCGAAGCCACGTCATAGGCTGCTGGTCCGATCATCGCATCCTGAAAATCGATGACACCGACCTTGTCCTTGCCCTCTGCCTCCGGAAACCAGAACAGGTTCGGCGAATGATAATCGCGCAGGAGCAGGCTCTTCTCGACATCGGCAATATCGGCGATCACGCGGTCCCATGCGGCTTCAAAAGCCTGCTTTTCCGCGTCCGTAAGCTGCCTGCCCATCATGCGCGGCGCATACCACTGGCCGATCAGGCTGACCTCGATCATCATCGCATTACGGTCAAACCCGGCGATGATGTGGTCGGGCTCGCCCGCCACCGGGGCATGGTCCGGCCAGGCAACACCGTGCAGATGCGCCAGAAAGCGCCCGGCTGCTTCATAGCGTTCCGCGACAGGTTCACCGGAAGCTGCCCGAACGCCCTCGGTTCCAAGATTTTCGAGGATCAAAAGCCCTGCATCAATATCCAGCGCACGCATTTGCGGTACGCGAAAACCATGTTTTGCGAGCAAGCCATTTATTGCCACGAATGCCTGAATATTTTCCGCAATATGGGCGAGCTGGCGATAGGACTTGCCATCACGCAGCGGCGGATCATAGGGCATCGCCGGCGCATTCATGAGAACTTCTGCACCATGAGAAGCGCTTGCAATCAGCTCGTATCGACGTGGCCCAGCGTCGCCCTGAAAATACCGGCGCGAAGCCTCTCTGCGGTCGTTGTTTTCCAGAAAAGCGCGGATTGCGCGGCTCCGTTCCAGCCGCTGGATCGCGGCCACGGGACCGGACACGGCAATGCGCCGCCCTGCCCCTTCATGGCTCAGCGTGACGGCAAAAGACGGTTCGGGCAGAAAGCCCTCACCCTGCTCCGGCCATTCGGCCAGAACGACGCCATCCTCGATAAATTCCGGCAGGCCCAGCTCATCCAGCTCTTCGCCGTGCGAAATACGGTAAAGGTCGGTATGGGCCACAGGAATACGCAGGCTCTCGTAGCTTTGCACCAGCGTGAAAGTCGGGCTTGGAACGTCCAGCCCTTCATCATCGGCAATTGCCCGGATTATTGCGCGGGCAAGCGAGGATTTTCCCGCCCCCAGATCACCGGAAAGCGTAACAAGATCGCCCTTTTGCAAGGCGAGGGCAAAATCTTCACCGAAACGCTGCGTTGCGGTTTCGTCGGGCAAGAAATAGCTGATGCTGGATGGTAAGGCGCTCATGAGCACCCTTTATCTTATTCGGCAGCGATGCGGAAGCTGCGTGTTTCCGACGGAAAGCGGCAAATGACCGTTGTTCCGCGCCCGGAGCCCGTATCGATATCGACCGAACCGCCATGCAGCTCGACAAAGCTCTTGACGATGGCAAGTCCAAGTCCGGCACCGCGGCGGCGCCCGCCATTCGGATAGGACTGGAAGCGCTTGAAAACCGTGTCGAGCACCTCGCCCGGCATTCCCGGACCGTCATCGTGAACCGCAAAGACGATTTCCGATCCTTCGCGCGCCACCTGCAGCCGGATGCTGGAGCCTTCCGGCGCATAGTTCGTGGCGTTGGACAGCAGATTGAAAAGCACCTGACGGACGCGGTTGGCATCGGCCTTGAACACATCCACATCATCGGCAATGTCGATATCGAGCCCGATATCGTGGTCGCGCATGCGCTCGCCCACGCGGGAGGCGGCAGCGGAAATTGCTTCCACGACGGAAACCTCGCCGACTTCCAGCTCCATGATCCCCGCGTCGACGGTGGCAAGATCGAGAATATCGTTGACGATTGTCAGCAGAACCGATGACGACGTGCTGATATGGTCGAGATATTCGATCTGGCGCTCATTGAGCGATCCGAAGGCCGGGGTCTGCAACAGTTCGGTAAAGCCGATGATGTTGGTCAGCGGTGAACGCAGTTCATAGGAAACGTGCTGGACGAAATCGTTCTTGATCTGGTCGGCGAGCTCCAGCGCCTCATTCTTTTCCTTGAGTGCCCGTTCGACGCGCACCGTGTCGGTGACGTCAATGAAGGTCAGCATGGTCTGACCCTTGGGCAATGGAACCACGGCAAAGGAAAGAATGGTGCCGTCATCCAGTTCCACCTGCCCCATGCGCCCGTCGCGCTTGTCGAGGAAGCCGGTGACGGTGGAGACGAAATCGTCCCAAAGGCCATTGCCGCCGCGCTCGCTGCAGATCTTGGCGATCGACGAAATATGCGTGCCTTCGACAATGAGCGGCATCGGCAGCGCCCAGAGATCGGCAAAGGACGGATTGGAAAGCCGGATGCGGCCATCGGAACCGAACACCGCCACGGCTTCCGCCAGATGGTCGAGCGTTTCGCCCTGCACCTTGATGAGCGTGTTGTAACGGCCTTCGAGTTCGAACTTTTCGGTCATGTTCTCGAAGAACCAGGTCACGCCGCCCTGCGGATGCGGATTGGCGACGACGCGCATCGTCCGCGTATCCGGCAAATGCCACATATGTTCCTGCGGCTCGACCGCGCGATAGGCAGAAAGGACTGAATCCTTCCACTTGCGCCATTCCGGCTGCTCGGGCAGCTTGCCTTCCGAACGCAGGCGGTCGAGGATCAGCGTGTTGCTCGGCTGTGATTCCAGCCACGCCGTATCAAGCGACCAGAGCTTGGCAAAAGCCTGATTGAAGAATTGCAGCTTCATCTCAGGATCGAAAATAGCCACTGCGGTCGAAAGCTGGTCAAGCGTTTCCGCATGGCTCTTCAGCGTACGGCTCAGTTCTTCCCGCACCGCCTGCACTTCGGTCTGATCGACGCCGAGGCCGATTGAACCCGTTTCCGCACTCACATCCGTCACGTTGAAAAGACGGCGATCGCCGTGCACGACAGCCGTGAGCTGTTCCTGCAGGACGGGTTCGGCAAAACGGTCGCGCTCCAGGCGCTGGCGCGCCTGCGCTCCGAAAAGTTCACGGCCTTCGGTAATGACCTGGCTTGCATCAGCCATATCGACCGCACGTGCATAGGCCGCATTGACCCATTCGACGCGACCACCGGTGTCACGTACCCAGACGGGCTGCTCAATCCGGTCAAGAAGACGGCGGAAAAGCTCGATACGCTCGGAAAATTCACGATTCTGCGCCTGCAACGCCGCGCGTTCCGCCTGCACGCCCTGCAAGCTCAGGAAACGGGCGACCGCAAATCCGCCGGACGTGCGCCCTCGCACGTCGAGCAGGGTGCCGTTGACGGTTTCAACCGTGAGATCGAAAGACCGCGCCTGTTCGCGCAGCATCGCAATGGCCCGTTCAAGCGCCACGACCGATTGCGGGCGCAGCCAGCGGCCAAAGGCCAGAAAGGCCGAACGGTCCTGCGGGGCAGCGCTTTCGTCCGGCAAAAGCCCAACGACTTCAGCGCGCGTGCTGTGGCCATCCCAGACAACAATGCGCTGATCCTTGAGGTTGAGCAGCGCTTCATTGCGCTGGGCGACCAGATTGAGATCGGCGAATTTGGAGCGCAGTTCCTTGTTTTCGGCGGTAACGCGCGACCGTTCGCGAATCAGCCATCCGGCAGAAAGAAGGGCTGCACCCATGACGCCGAGGAACATGGAAAACTGGATAACCTCGAAAGCGCCGATACTGCCGCCGCCAAAGGGAAGGGCAAGGCGGGCCGATTCCGCGCCTTGCGCAAAGGCGGGCGCCGCCGCGAAAAGCGTTGCAGCAGAAACGGAAGCCTTCATCAGGGCCTTTTTTGGGGCAAGCCAGGCAAACGGCCTTGCAACATGGGCGGCAGGACGCCATTGCCTGCCAGTAACGATTGCGGAAACATTCCGCAAAATCCCCGCTGCGCCGAACTCTGGCATGTTGTCCTTTTCTCCGCCACTCGGCCATGAAAACTGCCGACTGGGCAGACTGGCCGCATTAAAACACTTCAATACACATCAAGGCCGACCATACGCACGCCACCACAGTGCACGATAGCCGACACATTTTAGAGCGCCGTGCGCTCTTACCAGCGCACAAGGGACACTCTAATCGTTTGATCTGCGCATTGTGCTTTCCGAAAACCGGTTCCGATTTCCGGGCCAATGCGCGGCGCTTAACGGATGAATCGTCCTGTCGCTTCCCGCCACAACCGGCAAAAAACGCGCAACGCAAACACCCGCTCAAACACCTTGATTCGCCTACACAATACCCTTCCGGCGAATCCACGTGAAGCATCTTGCTCGCAAAAAGAAAGACCGGGCAGCTTGTCAACTGTCCGGTCTCAACATGTAGTGCAATGCTTAATGTATGGTTAATACCTGTAGTGTTCCGACTTGAACGGGCCCTGTGGAGTGACGCCGATATAGGCAGCCTGTTCCTCGGAAAGCACAGTCAGCTTGGCGCCAAGCTTGTCGAGATGCAGGCGCGCGACCTTCTCGTCGAGATGTTTCGGCAGCACGTAGACTTCATTCTTGTAGGCGTCGGTGCGGGTAAACAGCTCGATCTGGCCCAGAACCTGATTGGTGAAAGAGGCCGACATGACGAAGCTCGGATGGCCGGTCGCGTTACCCAGATTGAGCAGGCGGCCTTCGGAAAGCAGGATGATGCGCTTGCCGTCCGGGAATTCGATGAGATCGACCTGCGGCTTCACATTGGTCCATTTCAGGTTGCGCAGCGCAGCCACCTGAATTTCATTGTCGAAGTGACCGATATTGCCGACGATCGCCATGTCCTTGAACTTGCGCATATGGTCGATGGTGATCACGTCCTTGTTGCCGGTCGTGGTCACGATGATGTCGGCGGTGGAAGCGGCATCGTCCAGCGTAACGACCTCGAAACCGTCCATTGCGGCCTGAAGCGCGCAGATCGGGTCGACTTCCGTCACCTTGACGCGCGCGCCGGCACCGGCAAGCGACTGGGCCGAGCCCTTGCCGACATCGCCATAGCCGCAGACGACAGCGACCTTGCCGGCCATCATCACGTCAGTACCGCGGCGGATGCCGTCGACGAGCGATTCCTTGCAGCCATACTTGTTGTCGAACTTCGATTTCGTGACGCTGTCATTGACGTTGATGGCCGGGAAAGGCAGCAGGCCCTTCTTCTGCAACTGGTATAGACGGTTGACGCCGGTGGTGGTTTCCTCCGTCACGCCCTTGATGGCGTCGCGCTGGCGCGTGAAGAAGCCGGGCGTTTCAGCCATGCGCTTCCTGATCTGCGCGAAAAGCACTTCCTCTTCTTCCGAACCGGGATTCGACAGAACGTCTTCGCCCGCTTCGGCGCGCGCGCCGATGAGGATATACATGGTGGCGTCGCCGCCATCGTCGAGGATCATGTTGGACGGCTCGCCATCCGGCCACTGGAAGATCTTGTCGGTATAGGTCCAGTATTCTTCAAGCGTTTCGCCCTTGATGGCGAAAACCGGCGTGCCGGTTGCGGCAATCGCGGCGGCTGCATGATCCTGCGTCGAGAAAATATTGCAGGAAGCCCAGCGAACCTGTGCGCCGAGCGCCTGCAGCGTTTCGATCAGAACGGCGGTCTGGATCGTCATGTGCAGCGATCCGGAAATGCGCGCGCCCTTCAGCGGCTGCGACTTGCCGAATTCCTCACGGGCCGCCATCAGGCCCGGCATTTCGGTTTCTGCGATATCGAGTTCCTTGCGGCCCCAGTCGGCCAGGCTAAGATCCTTGACGACAAAATCTTGGCTTGCGGTCATCGCGTGCTCCAATCAAAAAGCAATTCCGGGGCAGTTCCAGCGCGACGAAAATGTGGTCTGTGGCCGGAATTGCATTCCAGTATAGGAGCGGCTTTCCATGCGGGAAAGCGCTCCGGCTGGCGATCTGACTAGCAGATTGCGGGCCGGAGCACAACGCAATATAAAGAAATCTTTATACGTGCATATCAGGCATGTCTGCCGGGCAGGGGATCAATGACCGTCAAAGGAAGATCGACCTGCAATATTTCCAGCATGTGGCGAAAACCGGAAACGGGATAGGCGTCGCTTTCCGTGACAAGGGCGACCGTGCGGCCCGCGCCGCCTTCGGGTTGCGGGAGCGCGGCGATCACATCGTCAGCCGGATCGAAAAACCGCCAGTGCGGCCGCGCCTGCTCGAAGAATGATCGCAACCAAGGCAGATGGGTGCTCGAGAGTGTCAGCGTGTCGATGCGCGGGTGGCTTGCGGCAATCTCATCGCAGAATGCGGCGACCTGTTGCGCAGTCTCGTCCGGTTGCCGAAGGAAAGCGCCGTTTTCCACCAATTCCACCATCGCGGACGCATCGATCAAGGCAACATCGTCAGGACTATCGGTCTGTGTCCGGATAAA
Source organism: Hyphomicrobiales bacterium (assembly GCA_900470195.1). Lineage (GTDB taxonomy): Bacteria > Pseudomonadota > Alphaproteobacteria > Rhizobiales > Rhizobiaceae > Brucella. The sequence continues at coordinate 73,454 of UEIJ01000007.1, forward strand.
ACGCCCGAGCTCTTCGCTCTCGATCATCGAGCGCACGCCCATGACCGCGACCTTGCCGCTGCGGCTTGCCGCAAGCGCGGCACGAACCGGCGGCGCCACACCGTAGACCGGCACTGAAAACTCGCTTTTCAGCGTATCGAGGACCATGACGGAAGGTGCATTGGACGCAAGCACGATTGTTTGAGCGCCAAGGCCCGTCAGGTAATGAATCGTACGGCTCATAATGGAAAGCAGCTGATCGCGGCTCTTCGCGCCATAAGGAAAACTCGCCCGGTCGGCAAAATAGATGATATCGCGCTGCGGCTGGCTGCGCCTGATCAGATCAACCAGAGCATAGCTGCCGATGCCTGCATCGAAAACGGCCACCGGATCTTTTAGATCGCCCGCAGCGGCGGCAGTTTCGTTCATCAGCATTCTTCGCCGAACTTGTCGGCGATAAGTGTCTGAAGGGCATCAAGCACCGCGTCGGCCTGTTCGCCGGAAGCGCTGACATCGATGCAGCAGCCGGGCGATGCGGCGAGCATCATCAGGCCCATGATCGATGTGCCGCCCACGGTCATGCCATCCTTGCTCACGCGGACATGGGCGTTGTAACCGTCGACCAGCTGCACGAACTTGGCCGAAGCCCGGGCATGAAGGCCGCGCTTGTTGACAATCTCGAAGGATCGGGAAACTGCGGTTTCGGGTTCGTATTCACCGGTAACGGGCACGCTGGAGTGCATGAATTACTTTCCTGTCAGGACCTGGCTCGCAACATTGATGTATTTGCGCCCCGCATCCTGCGCCTCGCGCAGGGCTGTCTTGATGTCGCCCCCGATGCGGACGCTCGACAGCTTGATCAGCATCGGCAGGTTGACACCCGCGATGACTTCGACCTTGCCTTCCTTCATGACGGAAATGGCGAGATTGGACGGCGTACCGCCGAACATGTCGGTCAGGATGATGACCCCGCTGCCGTTATCGGCGCGCTCCACCGCGTCAACGATATCCCGCCGACGCTGTTCCATATCGTCTTCGGCACCGATGCAAACGGTCTCGAAATTGTCTTGCGGCCCGACTACATGCTCGACAGCATGCAAAAACTCTTCGGCCAATCTTCCGTGCGTAACAAGCACGAGTCCGATCATACTATAAAAGCTCCCGTCGCGTGCCCGCCGCATCACCCCGCCAGAGTGTCAGATGGCACTGAAACCACGCCGGAAAAGCGCCGGCGAGTTGTGCATCTTGGCAGCGCAAATCTTGATAGCAAGTGAAAAATTCCCACGCTGCCATGAAAAAAGCAAAATGCCGCAGTGTCGCGAAAAATTAATCGATTCGTAACGAAGCCCGTTTCAGCCTTCCTCGGAAGGCCATTTTTCGTAGAACAGGCTGGCCTCGATAGCCCGCGAAAGCGCGTTGGAATCGCCATTCGACGACAAAGCCGGCAAAAGAAGCCGGGGCAGGGAAACACCCTCGAACTCCCACGTCCCGCCGCTCGGATAGCGCTCCGCCTCGTCACGATCCACAAGCCTGACAACGAGATAAAGCGGCGCGGCCTCCACGAAAGCGACCTTGAAAAGCCCGGCGCCGCGAATCTCCACGCCACCGGCGAGGCTTGCGGGAACGCTGGCGACCAGCCTGCCGTCTTCCACATGAAGCAATGTGCGGTCGTCGGCGACGAGCGATGCCGCCTCACCGCGCAGGAGCGCTCTTTCCACAAGGGTCAAGGCAAGTTCGGTCTTGCCCGCGCCGGAACGCCCCATGATCATGACGCCGCGACCCCGCACCTGAAGCGTTGTCGCGTGAAGCCCGCTTTTTTCCTCTTCCGGCGTCATGCGCTTGCAGGCAGGTCGACGATGAAACGCGCGCCCCTGAACTGGTCGGGCTTTGCCGGATCGACAATGTTTTCCGCCGTCAGCGTGCCGCCATGCGCCTCGATGATCTGGCGGCTGATCGAAAGGCCGAGACCGGAATTCTGGCCGAAAGCCTCGGATGCCGGGCGATCCGTATAGAAGCGCTCGAAGATACGCTCGATATTTTCGATCGGAATGCCGGGACCATTATCCTCGACAAGCACGCGCAGGCGGCTGCCTTCGCCGGAAAGCGTCACCACAATGCGGCCCGTATCGTCGGGCACGAAAGAACGGGCATTCTCGATCAGGTTGCTCACCACCTGGCCGAGACGCAGGTCGTGACCGGCAACATAAAAACCCTTCTTTCCGGCTGGCAGCTTGCCAGTATTGAAGACGATCTCGGTGCCAACCTTGTTGCGGCGCACTTCGCGCGCTGCCGTCACGAGATTGGTCAGAAGCGTCTTCATGTCCACGCGGTCGATATGCTCGCGCGCAAGTTCCGCATCCAGACGCGATGCGTCGGAAATATCGGTAATCAGGCGGTCGAGGCGGCGGACGTCGTGCTGGATGATATCGAGAAGCCGTTTGCGCGATTCATCGGTCTTGGCGAGCGGCAGGGTTTCGACGGCGCTGCGCAGCGAGGTGAGGGGGTTCTTCAACTCGTGGCTCACGTCCGCGGCAAAGCTTTCGATAGCCTCGATACGGGTATAGAGCGAATCGGTCATCTCGCGGATGGACGTGGAAAGATGGCCGACCTCATCCTGACGTTCGGAGAAATCGGGAATTTCCACACGGCTTTTCACGCCATGACGAACGCGGTCGGCAGCGGCGGAAAGCTTGCGCAGGGGACTTGCAATCGTCGATGCGAGGAAAAGCGACAGGATGACCATGACGAGCGACACGACGCCGAACACGCGGAAAACCGCCATGCGTTCGGCCTGCACGATCTTGTCGATATCGTCGCCTTCGGTGGAAAGCAGGAGCACGCCCAATATTGCACGCGAACGCTGGATCGGCACGGCCACGGAGACGACCAGCTCGCCCTTTTCATTGCGCCGCTGCGCCGTTTGCGGCGAACCGGCCAGCGCCTTGACGATTTCCGGATAGGCGAGGCCGTTGCCGCCAGGCTGTTCCTGATAGACCGGCAGGCCACCGCCGTAGAACAGGTGCGAAATCCATGTTCCGGCGCGTTCCCATATGGACGGCGTTTCTTCCTCGATCGGCGGCAGGTCATAGCGCAGAACCGGTCCCGCCGAAGGGAAGCTCGGCGAATAGAGCGCGCGCGAATCGAGCAGCATGTTGGCGTAGCGATCATAGATACGCGCCCGCGTGCTCGTCGGAGAGATCAGCCGGCGCAGCAGCGGCGAGACCTTTTCGGGATTGATGGGAAATTCCCAATTATCCGGGGAATCCGGCGAGGGCGTCAGGCTTTGCCCGGCCTGAAGCTCCAGAAGCTTTTCCGGGTCGATCATCAGCGAATTGGTATCGACCGTCGCCGAAGCGGAGATTGCGCCCGCAATGATCTTGCCCTGCGTGAGCAGGCTTTCGATCTTCGCATCGATCAGCCCCTCGCGGAACTGATTCATATAAAGAATGCCGGAAACGAGAACCGCCAGCGCCGCCAGATTGAGAAACAGGATGCGGCGCGTCAGGCTCGAGAACAGGTACTGGCCGAGAAACTTGCGCAGGGGCGCAAAGAAGCGACGCCAGAAGACCGAGCGCTGCCGCCGGGCCCTGCGTTCGCGCAAATCCGATTTCTGGCCGGCCAGGCCATCGTTCCGGGTCTCTGCGACCATGTCGCTCTGTCTGCTCTCACTGAATTACCGCCAGACCTCACGGCCTGGCGATATGTAATTGTCTATCAAGCCTCGCGGAAGCGATAGCCGACGCCATAGAGCGTTTCGATCATTTCGAAATCGTCGTCAACCGCCTTGAACTTCTTGCGCAGGCGCTTGATATGGCTGTCGATGGTGCGGTCATCCACATAGACCTGCTCATCATAGGCCGCATCCATGAGGGCGTCACGGCTTTTCACCACGCCCGGGCGCTGCGCCAGCGAATGAAGAATGAGGAATTCGGTGACCGTCAGCGTGACCGGTTCGCCCTTCCAGGTGCAGGTGTGGCGTTCCTGATCCATGACCAGCTGGCCGCGTTCGAGCGATTTTGCCTGCTGTCCGGTCGGCTTGGCCGTGCCGTCACGTGCCGCGACCCGGCGAAGCACCGCCTTGACGCGCTCCACCAGAAGACGCTGCGAGAACGGCTTGGTGATGAAATCGTCCGCGCCCATCTTGAGGCCGAAAAGCTCGTCGATCTCGTCGTCCTTGGAGGTGAGGAAGATGACGGGCAGGTCGGATTTCTGGCGCAGGCGGCGCAGAAGCTCCATACCGTCCATGCGCGGCATCTTGATATCGAAGATCGCAAGATTGGGCGGACGCGCCATCAGACCGTCCAGCGCGGATGCGCCATCGGTGTAGGTTTCGACCCGATAGCCTTCCGATTCCAGCGCGATGGACACGGAGGTCAGGATGTTGCGGTCGTCGTCGACCAGCGCAATTGTCTGCGTTGCCGAGGCTTCCTTCATGCGAACCTTTCTCCTTCAACTAAGCCGACCGATAGCTTCGGCCGGGGACGTCTTTCAGCCGCCAGAACCGGCGGATTCATGGATCGAACGTCCGGTTCGGCGTCGATACTAGTATAATGCGCCTGCTTGTGCAGTACAAATTAGGTACAAAATGTGGCAGCGCCCGAAGAAGCGGTGAAACGCCTTTCACCGAATCGCCGTTTGGTTAATGGCCGTAGGGCGGACATTCCCGGAATCGAACAGCTCATAACATGCAGGTTAACCGATTTAAAAAAAATTCAAAAATTTTAAATCGATTAAATATTTGAATTGCCACGATTAATCTGTTTCTGACTGCCATCCTCTGTTTTGCGTTCAAATATGATGACGCGAAAAGAGACCGATCAATTGTCAAACCACGGCGGAGACATCATGAGAGAGACCGGCATTCACAACACGGCCGCTTCCATTGCCACTTCAGGACTGAAGGAACTCTCCGCAGTCTTTTACAATCTCGGGCCAGCGCGTCTTTATGAGGAAACCGTTCGCCGGGGCGAAGCCGAGCTGTCGGCGCAGGGTGCGCTCGTCGCACGCACCGGCCAGCACACGGGCCGCTCGCCGAAGGACAAGTTCGTCGTGCGTGACGCCGACACCGAAGATCACGTCTGGTGGGACAATAACAAGCCGATGAGCCGCGAGGCCTTCGACCTGCTTCATGCCGATTTCATCGAACATGCGAAGGGCAAGGAGCTTTTCGTTCAGGATCTCATCGGCGGCGCCGACGCCGACAACAAGATCAATGCCCGCGTCATCACCGAATATGCCTGGCATTCGCTGTTCATCCGCAATCTTCTGATCCGTCCGGAACAGGAAGCGCTTGCTTCCTACGTGCCGGAAATGACGATCATCGACCTGCCGTCCTTCAAGGCCGATCCGGAGCGCTACGGCGTACGCACCGAAACGGTGATCGCCGTCGACCTGACCCGCAGGATCGTGCTGATCGGTGGCACCTCCTATGCTGGTGAAATGAAGAAGTCCGTCTTCACCGCCCTCAACTACATCCTGCCCGCCAAGGGTGTGATGCCGATGCACTGCTCGGCCAATGAAGGCCCGAACGGCGACACCGCCGTTTTCTTCGGCCTGTCCGGCACCGGCAAGACCACGCTTTCCGCCGATCCGACCCGCACGCTGATCGGCGATGACGAGCATGGCTGGGGCGAACACGGCATCTTCAATTTCGAGGGCGGCTGCTACGCCAAGACCATCCGCCTGTCCGCCGAAGCGGAGCCGGAAATCTACGCGACCACGCAGCGTTTCGGCACGGTTCTGGAAAATGTCGTTCTCGACGAACACCGCCAGCCGGATTTCGACGATGGCTCGCTGACGGAAAACACCCGTTGCGCCTATCCGCTCGACTTCATTCCGAACGCTTCGAAGACGGGCAAGGGCGGCCAGCCGAAGAACATCATCATGCTCACCGCCGATGCCTTCGGCGTGATGCCTCCGATCGCCAAGCTGACCCCGGCACAGGCCATGTACCACTTCCTGTCCGGCTATACGGCCAAGGTCGCCGGTACCGAAAAGGGCGTGACCGAACCGGAAGCGACCTTCTCGACCTGCTTCGGAGCACCGTTCATGCCGCGCCACCCGTCGGAATACGGCAACCTGCTGCGCAAGCTGATCGCCGAGCACAAGGTCGATTGCTGGCTGGTCAATACCGGCTGGACCGGCGGCGCCTATGGCACCGGCAAGCGCATGCCTATCAAGGCAACCCGTGCGTTGCTCGCGGCAGCGCTCGACGGCTCGCTGAACAATGCAGAATTCCGCATCGATCCGAATTTCGGTTTCGCGGTTCCGGTCGAAGTGCCGGGCGTGGACAAATCCATCCTCGATCCGCGTTCGACCTGGGCCGACAAGGCTGCCTATGACGCGCAGGCCAAGAAGCTTGTCGACATGTTTGTCACGAATTTCGAAAAGTTCGAAAGCCATGTCGATCATGAGGTCAAGGACGCGGCTCCGTCGATCCGCATCGCCGCGGAATAGCTTTTTCTACGCATGTCTTTATCCAAAAACCGGTTCCCACTTTTTGGAGACATGCTTCTACCATCCTGAGGAGGAGGGAGAGCCCGGCTGAAAGGCCGGGTTTTTCTTTTGTATAAGGGATACAAAGCGGTATATCTCCTCGTCATGGAAGAGAACCGGAACATCATCCGCATCACCAATCACCTGACGATCCGTGAAGACGATCTGGAGGAGAGTTTTATTCGTGCCTCCGGACCCGGCGGCCAGAACGTCAACAAGGTTTCCACCGCCGTGCAGCTGCGGTTTCACGCCGCCCGCTCCGGCCTGCCGGAGGATATCCTGTCGCGGCTGTTCAAGCTCGCCGGACAGAAGGGCACCAAGGACGGCGATATCCTGATCGAAGCCAATCGTTTCCGCACCCAGGAGCGCAACCGCGAGGACGCGCGCGAACGGCTGATCGCACTTGTTGCCAAGGCAGCCGAACCACCGCCGCCGCCGCGCAAGAAGACCAGGCCGACGAAAGGCTCCGTCGAACGCCGTCTCAAGGCCAAGTCCGGACGATCCGACATCAAGAAGGGCCGCGGAAAGATTTCTTTCGACTAAATATCCAGACTGTGGGAACAGATGACATGACGATCAATTATCGCGAGCTTGAAACCAGCCACGGCAGCATTGCCATTCGTGAAAGCGCGGGCGAGAAGATGCCGCTTTTGATGATTCACGGCAATTCCAGCGCAGGCGCAATCTTCGCGCCCCAGCTTGAAGGCGAGATCGGCAGGAACTGGCGGATAATCGCACCGGATCTGCCGGGCCATGGCCAGTCCGGCGATGCGCTCGATCCGGACCGCAGCTATTCCATGGAAGGCTATGCCGACGCGATGACGGAAGTTCTCGCAAAACTCGGCATTTCGGAGGCGGTGGTCTTCGGCTGGTCGCTCGGCGGCCATATCGGCATCGAGATGATCTCGCGCTTTCCCGGCATGCGCGGCCTGATGATCACAGGCACGCCGCCAGTGGCGCGCGAGGAAGTGGGGCAGGGGTTCAAGAGCGGTCCCGACATGGCGCTCGCCGGACAGGAAGTCTTTTCAGCCCGTGATGTCGAATCCTATGCCCGTAGTACCTGCGGCGAACCTTTTGAAGCCTCGCTGCTCGATATCGTCGCCCGTACGGACGGACGCGCGCGGCGCATCATGTTCGAGAAGTTCGCAGCCGGGACCGGCGGAAACCAGCGCGATATCGTTGCCGCGGCGACGCTTCCCATAGCTGTGGTCAACGGGCGCGACGAGCCGTTCGTCGAACTCGATTTCGTCTCGAAAGTCCGTTTCGGCAATCTGTGGGAAGGCAAGACGCATGTCATCGATGGGGCAGGGCATGCGCCTTTCCGCGAGACTCCAGCCGTCTTCGATGCGTATCTGCAGCGTTTCATGCGCGACTGCGCGGCCTGATCGGCTGCCTATGCCGCCAAAAGAAAAGGGCCGGATATCCGGCCCTTTTTCATATCTTCCTGAGCGCGACTTCCTCGATCAGGTGATCGCTGCCCTTGCGCAGGATCAGATCGGCGCGCGGGCGCGTCGGCAGGATATTATCCTTGAGATTCTTCAGGTTGATATTGTTCCACAGCCCTTCGCCAATCGAACGCGCCGCATCTTCGGAAAGTTGCGAATAGCGATGGAAGAAGGATTCCGGATTGACGAAGGCGGTCTCCCGCAGCCGCATGAAGCGGTCGATATACCATTTGTGGATCAGCTGCGATTCCGCATCGATATAGATGGAGAAATCGAAGAAATCCGACACGAAGGGCACCATCTTGCCGTCTTCCGGCAGATCGCGCACCTGCAACACATTGATGCCTTCAAATATGAGGATATCCGGCTTGTCGACGATCTGATATTCGCCCGGCAATACGTCGTAGCTCAAGTGCGAATAGAGCGGCGCGCGCACCTGACTCATGCCAGCCTTGATCGCCGACAGGAAGCGCAGAACCGCGCCGACATCGTAGCTTTCGGGAAAGCCCTTGCGCTCCATCATGTTCTGCTCGCGCAGAACCGCATTGGGATAGAGAAAACCGTCGGTCGTCACCAGATCGACCTTCGGGCTCGACGGCCAGCGGGCGAGCAGTTCTTTCAGGATACGCGCGGTCGTGGATTTCCCGACCGCGACCGAACCGGCGATGCCGATGATGAACGGCGTCTTGAACGACTCTTCCATATTGAGGAACTGCTTGCGCTGCTCGAACAGAAGCTGGCTTGCCTCCACATGCGCCGACAGCAATCGCGACAACGACAGATAGATGCGCCGCACCTCGTCCAGATCGATGGGGTCGCCCAGCGATCGCAGCCGCTTGACCTCGTCGTAAGTCAAAGTGAGCGGCGTGTCGGCGCGAAAGCCCGCCCATTCCTCAGCCGAAAAGAAACGGTAAGGCGAGTAACGCGACGGCGTTAGCTGGTCCACTTTTTCCCACATATTGTCGCTGCTCTCCCTCAACGCCAATTCTGCACTAGCAGCTTCCGGTCCAATTTGCATTTAGGCTTTCGGACGAGCGGCTTTTTCCTCAAGGCCGGTCTGCGCCGTGCGGCGTTGCAACTCTTGAAGAACCTCATCAAGCGAAACGTCTGCAACCTTGAGAACCACCAGCAGGTGATAAAGCAGGTCGGCGCTTTCCGTCACCACCTCCGCGCGGTTGCCTTCGACGGCGGCGATGACCGTTTCCACGGCTTCCTCGCCAAGCTTTTTGGCGGCTCGCGACTGCCCCTTGGCCACCAGGCTTGCCGTATAGGACGAGCCGTCCGTCACGCTGGCACGCTCCGCGACGATGCGTTCAAGGTCGGAAAGTGTGAACTCGGTCATCGGACTTCCTTAAATCTTGTTCTCAGCGGACCGGATCAAGCCGCATCGGAATGCCAGCTTCGGCCATATAGCGTTTGGCCTCGCCAATCGTATAGGTGCCGAAGTGGAAGATGGATGCTGCGAGAACTGCCGTTGCGTGACCATCGCGAATACCCGCAACCATGTGATCGAGATTGCCGACACCGCCCGATGCAATCACCGGAACGCGCACGCTGTCGGCAACGGCCCGTGTCAGGGCCACATCATAACCGGCCTTGGTGCCATCACGATCCATTGAGGTCAGCAAGATTTCACCGGCACCGAGGCTCACGACCTTCTGCGCAAACTCCACCGCATCGATGCCGGTCGTCCGGCGTCCGCCATGGGTGAAGATTTCCCAACGATCGGCTTCGCCTTCGCCGGAAACCTTCTTGGCGTCGATGGCGACGACGATGCACTGGTCGCCGAACTTGTCGGCAGCTTCGGCGACGAATTCCGGGTTCTTCACCGCAGCCGTATTGATCGAAACCTTGTCGGCACCGGCCAGAAGCAGTTTGCGAATATCAGAAACCTGTCGCACACCGCCGCCAACGGTAAGCGGCATGAAGCACTGTTCTGCCGTGCGCGCCACCACATCGAAAATTGTCTCGCGATTGTCCGAAGACGCCGTGATGTCGAGGAAGCACAGTTCGTCCGCGCCCGCCGCATCATAGGCGCGGGCCGCTTCCACCGGATCGCCGGCGTCGATCAGATCAACGAAATTGACGCCTTTGACGACCCGACCGTCTTTAACGTCCAAGCATGGGATCACACGTGCTTTGAGTGTCATGCTGAAGCCCTCAACAGGGATAATGCTTCCGCCGGATCGATGCGGCCATCATAGAGCGCACGTCCCGAAATCGCGCCTTCCAGCTTGGCCGCATCGGGAGCGGCAAGGCGTCGAATGTCATCCATGGAAGCCAGGCCGCCGGACGCGATCACAGGAATGGAAACAGCTTGTGCCAGCGCCAGCGTCGAATCCCAGTTGATGCCGGCGAGAACGCCGTCGCGGTCGATATCGGTATAGATGATGGCGGCGACGCCTGCGCCCTCGAACTTCTTGGCGAGTTCGATCACACCGAGTTCAGACGCTTCCGCCCAGCCTTCGACAGCGACATAGCCGCCCTTGGCATCGATGCCGACGGCAACCTGACCCGGAAATGCCTTGCAGGCTTCGATCACCAGCGCCGGATCGCGCACGGCGACCGTGCCGAGAATGACACGGCGCAGCCCCTTGGAGAGCCAGTTCTCGATATGCTGGAGCGTGCGAATGCCGCCGCCGAGCTGCACCGGATTTTTCGTGGCTTTCAGGATCGCTTCCACAGCCTTGCCATTGACGCTTTCGCCGGCAAAGGCGCCGTTGAGATCGACCACGTGCAGCCATTCAAAGCCCTGATCCTCGAAGGCCTTGGCCTGCGCTGCCGGGTCTTCATTATAGACGGTGGCCTGATCCATGTCGCCAAGCTTCAGGCGCACGCACTGACCGTCTTTCAAATCGATGGCGGGAAAAAGGATCATAATATCAGGGCTTCCATTTCAGGAAATTGGCAATGAGCGAGAGACCGAGAAGCTGGCTCTTCTCAGGATGGAACTGCGTTCCGACCATATTGTCGCGACCGACCGTTGCGGTGACATCACCGCCATAATCGGTGACGGCCAGCACTTCCGCCCTGTTCTTCGCGTCGAACATATAGGAATGGACGAAATAGGCATGCAACCCGTTCTCGCCGGTCTCGATACCTTCGAAGATCGGGTGAGAATGTTTCACGTGAATCCTGTTCCAGCCGATCTGCGGAATCTTGAGTGCCGGATCGGCTGGCGTCATTTCACGCACATCGCCCGCGATCCAGCCAAGACCTTGGGTCACTTCCTTTTCAAGTCCGCGCTCCGACATGAGCTGCATGCCGACGCAGATGCCGAGGAAAGGATGCGCCTTTTTCAAAACGACGTCCTCCAGCGCTTCCACCATGCCGGGGACGGCGTGAAGGCCGCGACGGCAGTCGGCATAGGCGCCAACACCAGGCAACACGATGCGGTCAGCCGTCGCCACGCGGTCGGCATCCGCCGTCAGTTCGATTTCGGCCGCGATACCGCTCTCATGCGCAGCACGCTCAAAAGCCTTGGTGGCCGAACGCAGATTGCCGGAGCCGTAATCGATGATTGCAACACGCATTTTCAGTTTTCTCCGCGATGACCCACGAATCCGATCGTCGAGCCAAATGAGGAATAGGTGGGACGAGGGGGCTGCTGCGCCCAATCGGGGGCAGGTTTGTCCGCGACGAGCGTTGCGGGCCGGGCCGTCTCCGGGCGACCATGGAAATAGCGGATTTCCGCTTCTTCCAGATCGGACGCGTCGATGGCCGCCTTTTCGGCGAAACCCTGCCGCCTGAGCTTGGCGATCTTCCAGTTGGCGCCTTCCAGCGCGACGAAGAGCGACATGAACAGGGTGAGAAGAGGCACCGCGCCGTCAATGCCGAAGTGCGTCGCGACGAGACCGAGCAGGATCGTGACGCCTACCACGGCAAAGGCTTCGAACCACAGACGCTGCGCCAGCAACCAGACAAAGGGCAGGACCAGCGCCCATACGTGGAATCCATCGCGCACAAAAATAGCCTTTTCGGCGCTTTTTTCTGTCGCAATTTCGGACGGAAAACCGGTTTCCACTTTTCCTGAAATTGCTTTACTATCCCTCGGCTCCAGCACGACATATTGCGCCATGACCTGTCCTTTCGTTCGGGACCTATCCCTTTAACGAACCCTTGGTGGAGGGGATTGCATCCTTCTGGCGCGGATCGGTTTCAAGCGCCGTGCGCAGGACCCGGGCCACCGCCTTGAAGATCGATTCCGCAATATGGTGGTTGTTGGCACCATAATGATTGTTGATATGGAGCGTGATGCCCGCATTCATCGCGAAAGCCTGGAAGAACTCACGCACCAGTTCGGTGTCGAATGTGCCGATCTTGGCGGTGGTGAAATTGACGTTCCAGACCAGAAAGGCGCGTCCCGATACATCGACGGCGGCACCGGTCAGCGTATCGTCCATGGCGAGATCCATCGAGGCATAGCGCACGATGCCGCGGCGCTCGCCCAGGGCCTTGGCAATGGCCTGACCCAGCGCGATGCCGGTGTCCTCGACAGTATGGTGATCGTCGATATGGAGATCGCCCTTGGCCATCACGCGCATATCGATGAGCGAATGTCGGGAAAGCTGCTCCAGCATATGATCGAAGAAGCCGACGCCGGTGGTGATGTCGAACTTGCCCACGCCGTCCAGGTCAACGGAAACGGCAATGCTCGTTTCCTTGGTCGAGCGCTCGATGCTTGCCTTGCGGGTGCTTTCTGCAGTCATAAGCTTTCCTCATTCAATAGCTTGGAGGCGTTCTAGAACAGCTTGCCCACTTTGCCAATTCCTTTTGCCGGTTTGGCAAGCTGCAATTCGGCATTTGCAATTCGTGCGTACGTTCTTAAATATTCTCAGCGAAGCACGATTCATCCGCCGCTGGCTGACGGAGCCTGTTTCTCTAATAGATGAAGGGGCATCTGCAATTGCCTTTCGGGATTGCCTGTGCCGCCAAAGGAGCATCCATGATCGAACACAATCCCACGACAATCTACGGCACGACCATCGTTACCGTGCGCAAGGGCGGCAAGGTCGTCATCGCCGGCGACGGGCAGGTTTCGCTTGGCAATACCGTCATGAAGGGCAATGCGCGCAAAGTACGCCGCATCGGCAAGGGCAATGTGATTGCCGGTTTTGCCGGAGCCACCGCCGACGCCTTCACCCTTCTGGAACGCCTTGAAGCGAAGCTGGAGCAATATCCCGACCAGCTCATGCGCGCTTCGGTGGAACTTGCCAAGGACTGGCGGACGGACCGCTACCTGCGCAAGCTGGAAGCCATGATGCTGGTTGCCGACAGCAAGGTGACGCTGGCGCTGACCGGCACGGGCGACGTGCTTGAACCCGAACATGGCGTGATGGCCATCGGTTCGGGCGGCAATTATGCGCTCGCCGCCGCACGCGCCCTCGTCGATACCGACAAATCGGCGGAAGACATCGCCCGCAAGGCGATGGAGATCGCAGCCGATATCTGCATCTACACCAACCACAATATCCTCGTGGAAAGCCTGGACGCAGAATGAGCTCGCTGGCGCAGGCCTCAAAACCGGGCGCGCAACGCTGGGGCCTGGGCGCCCTGATCGTCATCGCCATCATCGCGGTACAAGCCCTCTGGCTCTATCTCGACGGGCGGATCGCCATGTGCGAATGCGGGACCATAAAATTATGGTCCGGTTCGCTGATGACTGAAAACTCGCAGCATATATCCGACTGGTATACGCTGTCGCATGTCATCCATGGCTTTCTGTTCTACTGGCTTTTCACGGTCATCGCACCCAAAGCCCCGCTCGGCCTGAGGCTTGCGGCTGCGGTCGGCATCGAAGCGGCCTGGGAACTGGTCGAAAACTCGAATTTCATCATCGAACGCTATCGCGCCAATACGTCCTCAGTGGACTATTTCGGCGACAGCATCGTCAATTCGGTTTCCGATACGCTCGCTGCCGCTATCGGCTTTCTGATCGCAGCCAGGCTGCCAACCAAAATCACCGTCGCCATCGCGCTGTTCATGGAAGTTCTGGCGCTGATCGTCATCCGCGACAATCTTACGCTCAACGTGATCATGCTGCTGCATCCGTTCGAGTTCATCAAGCAGTGGCAAAGTGGGTTGTAATTATGAGTAATTTTTCGCCTCGTGAAATCGTTTCCGAACTCGACCGCTTCATCATCGGCCAGAACGACGCCAAGCGCGCGGTGGCCATCGCCTTGCGCAATCGCTGGCGCCGCCAGCAGCTCGAAGGCCAGATGCGCGAAGAGGTCATGCCGAAAAACATCCTGATGATCGGACCGACCGGCGTCGGCAAGACGGAAATTTCCCGCCGTCTTGCCAAGCTCGCCGGCGCGCCTTTCGTCAAGGTGGAAGCGACCAAGTTCACCGAAGTCGGCTATGTCGGCCGCGACGTCGAGCAGATCATCCGCGATCTCGTCGAGGTTGCCATCACGCTGGTACGTGAAAAACGCCGCGAAGACGTGAAAGCGAAGGCGCATCTCAATGCAGAAGAACGCGTGCTGGATGCGCTGGTCGGCAAGACCGCCAGCCCTGCAACCCGCGACAGCTTCCGCAAGAAATTGCGCAATAACGAGCTGGACGACAAGGAAATCGAAATCGAGGTCGCCGATACCGGCTCCGGCCCGAGCTTCGAGATTCCGGGCATGCCGGGCGCCAATATCGGCGTGATGAACCTGTCCGACATGCTGGGCAAGGCCATGGGCGGGCGCACCAAGACGCGCAAGACCACGGTGAAGGATTCCTACCCGATCCTGATCAACGATGAATCCGACAAGCTTCTGGATCAGGACCAGATCGTGCAGGAAGCGCTTCGCGTCACCGAGGACGAAGGCATCGTGTTCATCGACGAGATCGACAAGATCGCCTCGCGGGAAGGCGGCATGGGGGCGGGCGTTTCGCGCGAAGGCGTGCAGCGCGATCTCCTGCCGCTGGTCGAGGGCACGACGGTTGCGACCAAATACGGGCCGGTGAAGACCGACCATATATTGTTCATCGCATCCGGCGCGTTCCACGTTTCCAAGCCGTCCGACCTTTTGCCGGAATTGCAGGGCCGCCTGCCGATCCGCGTGGAACTCAATGCGCTGACGCGTGAAGACTTCCGCCGCATTCTGACGGAGACCGAAGCAAGCCTGATCAAGCAGTATATCGCCCTGATGGAAACGGAAGAGGTGAAGCTCACCTTCACCGACGACGCCATCGACGCTCTGGCCGATATTGCCGTCGATCTCAATGCAACGGTCGAAAATATCGGCGCGCGCCGCTTGCAGACGGTGATGGAACGCGTTCTGGATGAAATCTCGTTCACCGCTCCCGACAAGACCGGCGCGGTCTTCACCATCGATGCAGCCTATGTCAAGGACAAGATCGGCGGCCTTGCCAAGAACACCGACCTGTCGCGCTTCATCCTGTGACGCAAATGCTCGATAAGTGACCGGAAAGCCACGACTTCCGGTCACTTTAGAGGATTTGGCAAAAACCCCTCGACTTGCATCGGGGGGTTTTCTATTTTCCGGCCCAAATTAATCAGATCTTCACCATGTTGGGGCTGTTTCCGCACAATGACCAGATCACTGAACCGCATTGCGGGCCTTTGCCTCGCCTTCATTGTAGCCAGCCAGAGCGCCCATGCGGCAACACTCGTCCCTCCCGGCAATCGCAATGCGGAACAGCCACCGATCCCCGGCGCGTCCGCCAAGCGCACGCGTGAGCTGAGCACGACTTACGAGAAGAAGTATCAGAAGATCTACACCCTTCTGAAGAAGGATGCCTCGCTGCGCTCGAAAATCCGTTCCACGGCGGCGGCCTATGGCATCGAGCCTATCCACATCGTCGGCGCGATCGTCGGCGAGCACACCTATAATGTCGACGTCTATGACCGGCTGCAGACCTATTACGTCAAGGCCATGTCCTATGTGAATCAGGGAGTGAGCTTCGGCTATAACGGCGAGAGCATCGGCCAGTTCATCAAGCGCCCGGAATTTGCCGACTGCCTGAAATACAAGGACAGCTATTCGCTGTGGTCATGCCGCGAAAATGTCTGGAACAAAAGCTTCCGCGGCAAATCGGTCGGCGGCAATACCTATCCCAACAATCGTTTCAGCGCGGTCTTCTTTCAGCCTTTTTATGCCGGGCAGACATTCGGCCTTGGCCAGATCAATCCGCTGACGGCCTTGCAGATGTCGGACATGGTGAACCGCGTTTCCGGTCTGCCGAAGCTCAATGCCGAAGACGGCAACGTGGTCTACAAGACGATCATGGACCCCGATCTGACGCTGCCATACATCGCGGCGACGCTGAAACAGTCGATCAATTCCTACCGGCAGATCGCCGATTTCGACATTTCGAAGAATCCGGGCCTCACCGCCACTCTCTACAATACCGGCGGCGCGGAAGCGCGGGCACGGGTGCTGGCCAATGAAAACGCCCAGCGCAAGGCGGCCGGACAGGAACCCCAGCTGCCGCAGGAAAATTACTACGGCTGGCTGGTCAATTCCAAGTTGGACGAGTTGAAAGCGCTGTTCTGATCACAAGGCTGAAACACCACAGGGGCTGAACATCACAGGGGCTGAACAGGCTTGATCCCACGGCGGCGCTTTCGCGCCGCCTCGATTTCCTCGCTCAGATGCCTGATCGTCTCGCGGTCGATGATGCGGATATTGCGCGCCAGAAGATTGGCAAGCTCGGTCGCCTGCGGCGACAGGCCCGACGTGTCGATGACCACACGCGGATGCGACACGGCGGCGAGGTTCTGCAACTCTTCCGCTTCGTCCCAGATGATGTTGAAATAGGTGATGATGCGCTGGAGCAGGTCCCAGGTCGGCTGGCCGCGCCGCCCGTGTTCCAGCGCCGACAGATAGGCAGGCGAAACGCGCAGCGCTGCCGCCATATCCTTCTGCGTCACTCCGCGCTCTTCCCGCAACTCGCGCAGGCGTATTCCAAATGGCGTCATCGCGGCCTGTTTCCTCCGGGCAATGCTTGCAGGGCCGTGTTCTGGGTCTGCCGGCGAAGTCTTACATAAAGGGCGCCATGCCCGCCATGGTGACGCGCCGCATCCTCATAGGCACTGACCAGAAGCCGGAACAGCGGCGTAGAGAACCAGTGCGGCACCGCCTGCCGCAATATCCCTTCGCTGCCGTATGAACGGCCCTTGCCGGTAATGACCATGACATGGCGCAGGCCGCGCGCATGGGCGCTGACCAGAAAACCGTAGAGCAGGCCATGGGCCTCGCCCTGCGTGAGACCATGCAGATCGATGCGGGCTTCGATATCGACCCGCCCTTTGGCGATCTTCCGGTGTGTCGGCTTGTCGAGCGACTGTATCTGCATTTCGCTGAGCGCCGACAAGCCCTTCTTCGGCTTGGCCGCCTCCACCGCAGGCGGGACCTTCGCCTTGGCGGGACGCTTTTCCTCTTCCGCCATCAATGATTTGAAGTCGGGAAGCTCGTCCGGTTTCGCCTTCGGCTTTACCAGCGGCTTTGCGGTCTTCGCGACCGTTTCCCATAAGATGCGGTCTTCGGGCCGCAGATAATCCTTTTCCGGCTTGTCGGTTGCGCGCGCCATTCCGTTCAAACCTCCAGAAGCCTGCGCGGCACCAGCGCATAAAAATCCGCTTCGTCCTTCACGCCGCCGGCGATCTCGCCCGCAATATCGCCCGAACCGGCGAACAGATCGCCGCGGGCGGGGCCGACAATGGCCGTTCCGGTGTCCTGCGCGATCATCAGCCGCGCAAAAGGCTCCCCGTCAAAAACGGTGACAGTCGGCGCGCTGACATGGATCGGCGTCCCGAATGTATGGAGCAATCTGTCGACGGCAAGCGAACGCCCGGCAGAAAGCGGAACTTTTGCGGCGGCAATAGGACCGGCGAGCAGATCGTCCACCGGCGCTTCCCGGAAGAAAATATAGGACCGATTCTGCCAGATGAGATCATCAGCCCTGTCGGGATGCCCGGCCAGCCAGCGGCGGATCGACTGCATGGAAATTTCAGAAGCCGGAATTTCGCCATTGGCGACCAGAATGCGGCCAATGCCTGTGAACGGATGACCGGATTTGGCGGCATAGGTGATGCGCAACACCGCGCCGTTGCGCAGTCTCAAACGGGCCGCACCTTGCACATGCGCGAAAAAGGCGTCGACCCGATCCGCCACGAAAGCGATCTCCAGTCCGCGCCCGGAAGGGCTTCCCTGTTCAATCATCCGGCGGTCGTCATATTCCACAAGACCATTCCCGGTCCGGCGCGCAAAGGCAAAGGAAGGATCGAGACCCGCCGGGCGATTGTCGTCCGTTACCTTCACAAGATCGTCCGGCTGGCGCAGGAAGGGAACCTTGAATCGGTCGTCGGCCTGAAGGGAGGCCTCGATCTCCGGTTCATAGAACGCGGTGACAAAGCCGTTTCCCTCGTCGGGAACGATCCGGCAGGGGATAAAATTCTGTTCGAAGAAAGCGCGCGCTTGCGCCGGTGCGGGATTGTCGAGCATGCGCGCAGCGGCAAAGATAGGCTGCAGCGCTTCAAAACTGATACCGAGGCCGCCGCTTTTGTATGAGTGGGCGGCAGCATAGTCCGCGGAACGGCGAAACGCGGCAAACGCAGCGGACTGATCGTCACGGTTCCAGCCCGGACAATCGGAAAAAGCCACGGGGCGCAAAATCCTCGCCAAGCCGTTCATCGCCGTATCCGTCTAACCATGCACAAACAAAAAGGCCGCTGCGTTGGGTCAGCGGCCCGATTCACAAGCTTTTTCTTAATCTTCCGCTTCGGTCGCGACAAGCTTCCAGTTCGGATCGCGCGAGCGCGTATCGCGGGAGAATGTCCACAGATCCTTGATCTCAAGCACATTGTCCGGATCGCCGTCGATCAGCTTGCCGTTCTTGTCGTAGGTGGAGGAAATCATCTGGCTGACGATATTGACCGTGACATGCGCTTCCGGGCCCTTCATCTCGGCACCGGTGATTTCCGCCTTGTCGATGCCGACGAAGGATGAACGCACGCTTTCGCCGCGGGCTTCGCGTTCGTCGATTGCCGAAACGAACCCTTCAAATACTTCCTTCGAAAGCAGATTTTTCAGAACCTTGCGATCACCATCGGCAAACGACATCACGATCATTTCATAGGCGATCTTGAGGCCATCCACGAAGCTGGCCGGATCGAACGAAGGATCGGCGGCATAAATCGCGCGCAGGCCGTCATTGAGAGGCGTGCCGGCCGGAGCGGCCTTGTCGATGGCGGTGAAATCCTTTTCGCCTGCGCGGCGCGGCAGGGAAACCACATTGTCGGCATCGGCGGCAGTAGGCCCCGTGTCGGCACTGCGGGCCGATGTATAGGGGTCGAAAGGCGGTTTTTCGTTTCCGGTACGACGGCCAAGAACATTCCTCAGCTGGAGAAAGATGATCACCGCTGCGATGAAGAAGAAAATCGTGCCAAAATCAAAAAATTCCATGCCGCCTGCCGCTGATTGAAGGATGAGGCGTTGCGCCTTTCCCTATCCCTGTGTGTATCTCATACATATAGATCGGCTTACGTCATCATTCAAATCCCGATCACGCGTACCTATTTGATATTGCATGATAGACAGTTTCAATTTCGTTCCGAACCTGAAAAAGTTACAATTCAGGTTAGACTTGAATGCAGAAACCAAACAACAAAGGTCGTAACCTCCGTGTCCTCCTCCCTCGCCCCTTTCGTCCTGCTGGCGATGCCCTTCATCGAAATAGCCGGTTTCGTCATTGTCGGCAGCAAGATCGGCGTTTTCGCGACTCTCGGCCTCGTTATTCTGAGCGCAATGCTGGGCTTCTTCCTGCTGCGCGTGCAGGGTATCGGACTTCTGCAGCGCATTCGCACCGAAACGGCAGCGGGACGCGTCCCCGACCGCGAAGTGGTGCATGGCGCCATGCTGGTTCTGGCGGCAATCCTGCTGATCGTGCCTGGCTTTGTGAGCAGCGCCGTCGGCATCCTGCTGTTCATTCCGTTCATCCGGGATTTCATGTGGGAAAAATTCATGCGCGGTCGCATGGTCGTCGCCACATCGACACGCTATTCGACCGGTTACGGGCATCAAAGTTCCGGCCGGGATCCGCGTCAGGACCATATCATCGATCTCGATCCCGAGGATTACACGGCCAGGCCCGACGAAAACCCGCCAAGCAAACATCCGGGCAAAGATCACTGATTACGCAAATACTAACCTAAAAAGCCTTTCTTGCCTCATGCCCGCGCTCATGCTAGCCAAACACTCCGACCTTTCGGAGCAGGCTGTTTGCGGCCTGCGCCGGAAGCGCAAAAATCTAATCACCGATAGAAGGCATACCGATAATGAGCGATAAGGCCGCGGGCGAAGTAAAGAACGGCAATGGCGCGACGGCCGAGCCGTCCCTCAACATTCTGGCGCAATATGTGAAGGACCTGTCCTTTGAAAGCCCGGGCGCGCCTCTGTCGCTGCGCCCGCGCGAGAAGGCGCCTTCCATCAACATCAACGTGAACGTCAACGCCAATCCGCTTTCCGAAACGGATTTCGACGTCGTGCTGACGCTGGAAGCCAAGGCCGTCGACGGCAAGGACGTCCTCTTCAACACCGAGCTCGTCTATGGCGGCGTGTTCCGCATTCAGGGCATCCCGCAGGAGCATATGCTGCCGCTTCTGTTCATCGAATGCCCGCGGCTCCTGTTCCCGTTCGCCCGCCAGATCATTGCTGATGCAACGCGCAATGGCGGCTATCCGCCGCTGATGATCGACCCGATCGACTTCGCGCAGATGTTCCAGACGCGCATGGCCGAAGAACAGGCCAAGTCCGCTGTGAAGAGCTGATCGCAGGCTTCATGAAGCAAAAAGCCCGGTTTCGACCGGGCTTTTTTCGTTTGGAGCGGTTCCTGTTCTAACGGGATCGCTGGAACCGCCTTATCCATTTGTTCTTGCCGCATTGCGGACGCAAAACCGTTTCCCACTTTTGCTGGAAATGCTCTAGGACAGGTATTTCTTCCAGATGGCCTTATCGCCGAGCTTTGCCACAAGTGCTGCGTGGGCCGCACGTTCCTCATCCGAAATGCGCGGGGGCAGGGGGCGGGGACGGGCCGCAAGAATGATGGCGGTATTATTCGCCCCGGCATTATTACCGCCTGCCGCATCGCTCATGCTGAGGCCAAGCGCGGTCTGCTTGCCGCCGATCAGCTCGATATAGACTTCGGCCAGAATTTCGGAATCGAGCAGCGCTCCGTGCAATGTGCGGCGCGAATTGTCGATGCCGTAGCGTTTGCACAGCGCGTCGAGGGAATTCGGCCCCATCGGATGCTTGCGGCGCGCGAGCGCCAGCGTATCCACGATGCGCTCCGAGACGATTTCTGCCTGTCCGAGCCGCATCAGTTCGGCATTGATAAAGCCGAGGTCGAACATGGCATTATGCGCGACCAGCTTCGCACCGTCAAAAAACTCCAGAAACTCGTCGAGAATCTCGGCAAAGGTCGGCTTGTCCAGCAATTGTTCATTGCTGATGCCGTGCACCGCAAGCGCCTCAGGATGAACCTGACGGCCCTGCGGATTGATGAATTTATGAAAAGTCCGGCCTGTGGGGAACTTGTTGATCAGTTCCACGCCGCCGATTTCGATCACACGGTCCTCCAGCCTTTCAAGACCGGTGGTTTCCGTATCGAAAACGATTTCACGCATTGAAGAACCTCTCGAAAATCATCCGCACACCATAGCACGGCAATGGAACTTATTCGGCAGTCGATGCGGGCTTTCCACTCAATTTCGCGATGATCTCCGCGATCTGGCGGCGCAGGTTGTCAAAACTCCCGCTCGTATCGACGACGAAATCGGCCCTTGCGCGCTTTTCAGCGTCCGGTGTCTGGCGTGCGAGGATGGCATCGAGCTTTTCTTCGCTCATGCCCGGCCGCGCCAGCACACGCGCGCGCTGTATTTCGGCAGGGGCGGAGACAACCACGATCTTGTCCACGCGCTTGTCGCCACCTGTTTCAAAAAGCAGCGGAATGTCGATCAGTGCCAGCGGCGCGCCAGCTTCTTCCGCATCGCGGCGAAAGGCTTCTTCTTCCTCACGCACAAGCGGGTGAACGATGGCTTCCAATTTTTTCAAGGCTTCCGGTTTTCCGATGACGGCCGCCGAAAGCTTTTCCCGGTTGACCGCACCGTTTTCCACAGTGCCCGGAAACGCTGCCTCGATCAGCGGGGCAGCGCGACCGGAATAGAGCCGGTGTACCGCGTCATCGGCGCTATAGATCGGTACGCCGGCTTCGGCGAACATGTTCGCCGCCGTTGTTTTTCCCATCCCGATAGAGCCGGTCAGTCCGAGCACGATCATGCTATCTGTTCCAAAATCGCCATGCCTTGTTGCAAATGGCGTCTTTCTGCGCTTCCGGTGCTCATGTACTTGAGTACACTCCGCTCCGGTTCTCGAAAATCACCATTTTCACTACGGCCTGACGCTTTTTGATTCAGATACCAGAGCGCCAGCCTTTTTCATGTCATCCAGAATATGCTCACGCAGCGCGTTCGTCACTTGCGGCCTTTGGCCGAACCAGCGCTCAAAGCCCGGAACGGCCTGATGCAGCAACATGTCGAGCCCGTCCACCGTCGCCAGTCCGGCCTCTTCGGCTTTCTTAAGAAACGGCGTCTTGAGCGGCACATAAACAATATCGGTTGCGACCGCCTTTGGTGACGCCTTGCCGAGATCGAGCGGAAAGGTCTCGCCCTCGTCATGGCCGCTCATGCCAAGCGATGTCGTGTTGACGATCAGCCCCGCGTCCGAAACCAGATCCTGTGCCGCGTCCCAGCCATGCGCCGAGACACGCGGTCCGAAATGGGCAGCGAGATCCCGCGCCCGGCTCACCGTGCGATTGACGATGGCGACTTTCGTAAAGCCGCGCGTCAAAAGCGCATGGACGATTGCGCGGCTTGCGCCGCCCGCACCCAGAACAAGGGCGCTGTCGGCATTGTCCCAGCCGAGAGCCGATGCATCGAGATTGGCGGCAAATCCGTAAGCATCCGTATTGCCGCCGTGAAGCCTGCCGTTTTCAAGCCAGAGCGTGTTGACCGCGCCGATGGCCCTCGCAGCCTCATCCAGACTTTCCACGGCAGCAAAGGCTGCTTCCTTGTGCGGAATGGTGACATTGCCGCCCGCAAAACCGTTTTCGGCAAGCGACGAAGCGAAGGAAACAAAGTCCTCGGGCTTCACTTCTACCGCCTCATATGAACCGTCGATCCCCAGTTCGCCGAGCCAGAAACCGTGGATCAGCGGCGAGCGCGAATGTTTTATGGGAAAGCCGGTGACAAAAGCTTTCTTAGCCATCGATCAGTTTTTCCTTCCGCAGTTCAGCCAGCAGCGGCAAAAGCGGCAGACCGACAATCGTGAAATAATCGCCATCGATCCTGTCGAAAAGCTGGATGCCCGGTCCTTCGACCTGATAGGCGCCGACGCTCGAAAGCGCGGCATCGCCGACGCGCCCGAGATAACGCCCGACAAAGCCCGGATCGAGATCGCGCATGGTCATGCGGGCAATCGAAACGTGACGCCACACGGTCTCGCCATCCTTCACCAGCACGACGGCGCTGTTCAACTGGTGGGTCTTGCCGGAAAATTTCAGAAGCTGGCGGCGGGCTGCTTCCATATCGGCGGGCTTGTGGAAAATCTCGTCGCCAAGCGACAATGTCTGATCGCAGCCGATGACCACCGCGCCGGGGTTCTTCTCGCTCACATCGACCGCTTTCGCCTCGGCCAGAACCTGTGCGACGTCTTCAGGGGTGGCGCCGGTTTCATAGAGCGGGGCTTCCACCGCGCGCTCGTCGATCTCCGCGCTTGCCGTCGAAAATTCTATGCCGGCATTTTTCAGCAATGCCGAACGGAAAGGACTTTTGGAGGCGAGGATGAGTTCAGACATGATCGAAATCCCTTCTGTTCGTCTTTTCGCGCAGCAAAGCGAGGATAGCCGCCGCGGTTTCCTCGATCGACCGGCGCGACACATCGATGATCGGCCAGCCGTGCCGATTGCATATATTACGCGCATAGGCCAGTTCTTCCGAGATGGATACGCGGTCCGTGTAAAGCCCGGTATCCAGCGACGGCACATTGCCAAGCGGCCGGTTCTGGCGAATCTGCGAAATCCGTTCGGCAGTTGCGACCAGCCCGACGATCAACGGCCGTCTGGTCGTGAACAGCACTTCCGGCAGGGGAATGCCGAGCACGATCGGAACATTGGTGGCCTTGATGCCGCGATTGGCCAGATAGATGCTCGTCGGCGTCTTCGATGTGCGTGAAATGCCGACCAGAATGACGTCGGCTTCCTCTATATCGTAGGGCAATTGCCCGTCATCATGCTCCATCGTGAAATTGAGCGCGTCGATCCGCCGGAAATAATCGGCATTGAGGACATGCTGCGCGCTGGCGCGGCGATGCGCGGGCGCTCCGAGATAGGATTGAAACGTGTTCAGCACCGGCTCCAGCACGGAAACGCTCGGCACACCCATTTCGGCACAGGTTTCGTCAATGATCGCCGCCAGTTTCTGGTCCACGATCGTATAGAGAACGATGCCCGGCTCCGCATCGATGCCTTCAAGAACCTTGCGCAGCTGCTTTTCGGTGCGGATCAGCGGATAGATGTGCTCGATGGCCCGTGCATTGGCATATTGCGCCGCCGCCGCGCGGCCTGCCGCCAGGAGAGTCTCTCCGGTCGCGTCAGAAATCAGATGGAGATGAAAGTAGGAAAGCGATCTCACCACAGTTTTGTTGCCCTCCTGTTGACGGCTGTGCGTAAAGGCCGAACGTCTTCCACAAGCCATGGCAGGCCGTGGGAAACTTGGCAAGTCATCCACAGCGGGCGAACATGTGGCAAGCGGTCATCAACATGTGTGGACAAGACTCATGAGACTGCGAAAGCCCGTCTTTATTCCCAGCTTTTCCACAAATGCCCAGGAACTGCGTCAATTCGTAACCTCTTATATTAAAAGAGGGAATTGCGTTTTCATTGTTTTTGGTCAGACTGTCGTTGAATGATTACACAGGATGGCGTGGCTGCGTGGGACCTGTGGGGAAAAACAGGACAGAGCTTAATCCCCGATTCCAACAGACTCTAAGAATCAAAAGATTCCTGAATCATCCTTTCTTTATGAGAACCGCACTGGATAAGTTTCAGACCAGAACCGGTTAAAGCAACAAACAGGGTGGAATGGAAAAGACATGAAGCGCAAAGTCTTGAGAGTGATCGACGGTGAAGCGATCTTTCCACCGCCCATCTGGATGATGCGCCAGGCCGGGCGCTATCTTCCCGAATATCGCGAGACGCGGAAAAAGGCCGGGAGCTTTCTCGACCTCTGCTATTCGCCCGATCTGGCTGTCGAAGTGACGCTTCAGCCAATCCGCCGATTTGGCTTTGATGCAGCCATCCTGTTTTCCGACATTCTCGTCATCCCCCATGCCCTTGGACGCGACCTCCGCTTTGAAGAAGGCAGGGGACCCTTGATGACGCCGATCGATGCCGACGAGATTTTCTGGCTTGAGACAGAAGGCGTCGCCAAAAGGCTTGAGCCGGTCTACGAGACGGTTCGGCTGCTGCGCGAGCAGTTGCCCGACGAAACCACGCTGCTCGGCTTCTGTGGCGCTCCCTGGACCGTTGCGACCTATATGATCGCCGGTCATGGCACGCCGGACCAGGCACCGGCCCGTCTTTTCGCCTATCGCTTCCCGGAAGCTTTTGAAAAGCTCCTGAACGATCTTGCCGATGTTTCCGCCGAATATCTCATCGAACAGCTCGACGCCGGTGCCGATGCGGTCCAGATTTTCGATTCCTGGTCGGGTGTTCTGGATGAGGACTGCTTTGAGCGTTTCTGCATCCAGCCTGTTGCGCGGATCGTCCAGAAGGTGAGGGCGGTCTATCCGGAGGCGCGCATCATCGGCTTCCCGAAAGGGGCCGGGATGCTTTATGCGAGCTATCGCGAGAAGACCGGCGTGGACGCTCTCGGCCTCGACTGGTCCGTTCCCCTGTCCTTTGCCGCGTCCCTCCAGAACGAAGGCGCGGTACAGGGCAATCTCGATCCGCTGCGCGTCGTCGCCGGGGGCAGTGCGCTGGATGAAGGCGTGGATGCCATTCTCGACCGTCTCGGCCAGGGGCCGCTGATTTTCAATCTCGGCCACGGAATCACCCCGCAGGCGCCGATTGAAAATGTGCAACGCATGATCGACCGTATTCGCGGAGGAAAAGCATGAGCCAGACAGCTCCCGAAAATCGCGGCTCGGCAGTTGCCGTTCGCGCTATCGTCGCACTCGTCGTGGTGGCGCTCGGCGTCTGGGCATTGTTTCACGTGAATCCGGCCGACGCCTATCTCTGGGTCAAGTCGCTGCACGTGATTGCGGTCATCGCATGGATGGCGGGCATGCTCTATCTGCCACGGCTTTTCGTCTATCACACAGCCGCAAAACCCGGTTCCGAAACATCGGAAACCTTCAAGGTGATGGAAAAGCGGCTTTTGCGCTTCATCATCAACCCGGCCATGATGGTAACCTGGATCGCCGGCCTGTGGATGGCCTGGGAAATCTATGGCTTTCAGGGCGGCTGGCTGCATGCCAAGCTGCTGCTTGTCGTGCTGATGTCCGGCCTGCACGGCTATCTGTCAAAATCCACGCGGCTTTTTGCGGAAGACCGCAACACGCGCTCGGCTAAGCATTGGCGAATCATCAATGAAGTGCCGACAGTTCTCATGATCCTGATCGTCATATTGGTGATCGTGAAGCCGTTCTGATCTGAAAAAGACTTTAAAAAAGAGACCCGCCAGTGTGGCGAAACCGAAATTTTCTCGAAGATTGCCCGTGAAAATGGAAATTTCGGCTTCAAAAGCCACACCGGCAACACCTTGAATTCGTGTGGTTTGCGGATTTGAAGTTATCGATGACCTGTCCTTTTATGGGCAAGATAACTTCAAATCCGCCACACGACCGGTTTTCTGCCATTTTTCTATTGCAGAAATTTCGCGCTATCCCTACATGAGACTTGCTCTGCATGCTGCAAATCGGTATGTAGTAAGCCTCTTCCCTTCAAGACAGCAGGCCTTCGATGCCGGTCACAATTCCATGTGGCCACCTTTCCGAACAACTGCATTTTCCCTTTATATTTACAAAGAGTTCCTCATCCATGCAGGAAATGAAACTACAAGAACTGAAAAACAAGACTCCGGTGGAGCTGCTGGCTTTTGCCGAGACGCTTGAGGTCGAAAATGCGAGCGCCATGCGCAAGCAGGAACTGATGTTCGCGATCCTCAAGAAGCTCGCCGCCCAGGACGTCGAAATTATCGGCGAGGGCGTCGTTGAAGTGCTGCAGGACGGATTTGGCTTCCTGCGCTCTGCCGATGCCAACTACCTGCCGGGCCCCGACGATATTTATATTTCTCCTTCGCAGCTGCGCCGTTTTTCTCTAAAAACCGGTGATACGGTCGAAGGACCGATCCGCGGTCCCAAGGAAGGCGAGCGTTATTTCGCGCTGCTCAAGGTCAATACGATCAATTTTGAAGATCCGGAGAAAATCCGGCACAAGGTTCATTTCGACAATCTGACGCCGCTCTACCCGAATGAGCGCTTCAAGATGGAACTGGAAGTACCGACCTCCAAGGATCTTTCGCCCCGCGTCATCGATCTGGTGGCGCCGCTCGGCAAGGGCCAGCGCGGTCTCATCGTCGCGCCGCCGCGCACCGGCAAGACCGTCCTTCTCCAGAACATCGCCCATTCGATCACGGCCAATCATCCCGAATGCTATCTGATCGTTCTTCTGATCGATGAACGTCCGGAAGAAGTGACCGACATGCAGCGTTCGGTGAAGGGCGAAGTGATTTCCTCGACCTTCGATGAACCGGCAGCGCGTCACGTTCAGGTGGCTGAAATGGTCATCGAAAAGGCCAAGCGCCTTGTCGAACATGGCCGCGACGTCGTGATCCTGCTCGATTCGATCACCCGCCTTGGCCGCGCCTACAACACCGTTGTGCCGTCTTCCGGCAAGGTTCTCACCGGCGGTGTGGATGCCAATGCATTGCAGCGCCCGAAGCGTTTCTTCGGTGCGGCGCGCAACATCGAAGAAGGCGGTTCGCTGACCATCATCGCAACGGCGCTGATCGATACCGGCAGCCGCATGGACGAAGTGATCTTTGAAGAATTCAAGGGCACCGGCAATTCGGAAATCGTGCTCGACCGCAAGGTGGCCGACAAGCGTATCTTCCCGGCCATGGACATTCTCAAGTCCGGCACCCGCAAGGAAGACCTGCTGGTTCCGCGCGCCGATCTGCAGAAGATTTTCGTTCTGCGCCGTATCCTCGCGCCGATGGGCACGACGGATGCGATCGAGTTCCTTATCGACAAGTTGAAGCAGACCAAGAGCAATGGCGAATTCTTCGATTCGATGAATACGTAATCGATAGTCTGCAAGCATGTGAAACGCCGCGCGGGAAACCGTTGCGGCGTTTTTGTTTCAGGATGCTTTACCAAGCAGCAGTCGTAACGCGTCGGCGCTTTCGACGGGCGGCAGGCAGACATGGCCCTTGCAGAACCATGCGGACGGTTGTTCCACGTCAGCGGTTCCTCCAGTCGGCAGTTCTATCGTCTGGCCGGGTTCGAACCGCACGAACTTGTCGACACGCCGCGGGTCCGGATTTCGATTCGCCGTCGAAACAAGTTCCCCGTCGTCCTCGGAGGCGACGACAAGGGAGAGCGGTTCAGCCGCAAAACGTGCTGCGTTCAATATGCCGATCTGCCCATATTGCTGGGCGAATGCCCGTCCGAGCGCCTGTTCGATCAGCGTCTCGTTGCTCTGATAAAGTTCGATATTGCCCGTTGCCAGAAACAGTCTTGTCAGCGCTTCGATGATCTGGCTGGTCGCGCTGGGTATTGCTTCATCATAATCCCCATAGGCGTGCAGGATGACGTCATCGGCGTCCAGCGCGGACAGACGATAATTGCCGACGCCATCCTTATGAGCGTCATCGAGCGCCTTCTTGAACTTCAAGGCATCATTGATGTAGGCGCGTTGGCTCGTCGCTTCATGAAGGGCGATGGCCGCGTTTATCATCGATGCGTAATCGGTCGAAAGGGCAGGGTAGAGAAGTGAATTTTCCATGCGGCAATGCGCGATGCGGCCATCGCGAAAGCTGCTCATTATGGCGCGATAGGCACCCTCCGCCAGATTGATCCAGTCCTGCCTGCCGAAGCTGCGGCCTGCTTCAGCCAGAGCGCGGATGGCAAGCCCGTTCCAGTCGGTCAGCGCTTTCTCATCCCGTCCGGGACGTATCCGCAATTCACGACGTGCAAGGAGCTTTTGCCGCGATGCTTCAATCGACGGGGGCAAGATCGCGCTGTCATTGACGGCGTGAAGGCGGTTCAGGATGTTGTGACCTTCCCAGTTTCCGCCCGACGTGACGCCGTAATAGTCCTTGAAGGCTTTGCTGTCGTCGTCGAGCGCCTCATCGATCTCCTGTTCGCTCCAGACATAAAACCGTCCTTCTTCGCCTTCGCTATCGGCATCGAGACTGGAGGCAAAACTTCCATCCGACAAACGCATTTCCCGGATAAGCCAATCGATTGTCTCTTCGATTCGCAAACGAAACAAATCATGTCCGGTGTCGGCGAAAGCATAGTTCGCATGACGGATTAGCTGGGCGTTGTCGTAGAGCATTTTTTCAAAATGTGGCACCAGCCATTCGGCGTCGGTAGAATAACGGCAGAGGCCGCCACCCAGATGGTCATATATCCCGCCTTGCAGCATCGCTTTCAGCGAGAGGAGATAATTGTCGCGATGCGTTTCATTGCGGCCATAGAGCCAGGAGAGCCACAGATTGTCCATGAAAGGCGCATTCGGGAATTTGGGTGCTCCCTCTATGCCGCCGCGGACCGGATCGATCAGGCTATTGATGCGTGTCGCGATCTCGTCAAACCGCTCAACCTCGTTCGTAACCGGGGCGATCTGCGCCGCCAACCTGCCTTCCAGATGGTCGAAGACAGCATGCGCATTATGGTTAATTTTCTCTTTATCCTTGTTCCAGAGATTGTTGACCGCGTGCAGCACATCGACAAAACCCGGCATATTGTAGCGCTTGTGCCGGGGGAAGTAAGTACCGCCCCAGAAGGGCTTGCCATCGGGGCGCAGAAACATGGTGAGCGGCCATCCGCCCTGCTGCCCCATCGCTCCCAGTGCCGCCATATAGATCTGGTCAATGTCCGGCCGTTCCTCGCGGTCCACCTTCACATTGACGAAAAGCGCGTTCATGACCGCGGCTACGTCCGGGTCTTCGAACGATTCATGCGCCATGACATGGCACCAATGGCAGGCGGCATAGCCGATTGACAGCAGAATGGGCCGGTCCAGTTCCTTCGCGGCATCCAGCGCTTGCCTATCCCATGGCTGCCAATGCACGGGATTATGCGCGTGCTGGCGCAGATAGGCGCTCGGCTCTTCGGCAAGGCGGTTGCTGTCAGCGAGGCGATTGCGGTCTAACTCTGTCATAAGGCTTTTCTTTCACTGCGCGAATGAATATGCCATTGCTTCAGCAATATTCGGCTGCTTCCCTTATGATTATAGGTCAGGAAATGGAATGAGCGAGGTCGCTTTCCCTCAAGATACGATTTTTGCTTTGTCGAGCGGGCGTTTGCCGTCTGGTGTGGCAGTGGTGCGCATTTCAGGTCCAAGAGTTAGATTCGTACTCGAAACGATTATCGGTTCCATTCCGTCACCGCGTTACGCAGCATATAAGCTGTTCCGTAGCCGTAATGGTTACCCTATTGACCGTGGACTGGCGATCTTCTTTCCAGGTCCAAACAGTTTTACCGGGGAAGACTGTGCAGAATTTCATTTGCACGGTGGCAAAGCCGTTGTCGAAAAACTGTTATCGGAGCTTGGAGAGCTCGCCGGGTGCCGCATAGCGGAAGCAGGGGAGTTCACAAGACGCGCTTTCTCCAACAGCAAGATGGATTTGACTATAGCCGAAGGCTTTGCTGACTTGATCGCGGCCGAAACGGAAGGGCAGAGGCGGCTTGCCTTGCAGGTCGCTTCCGGCGCGCAGCGCGAATTGTACACCGAATGGCGCCAGCGTCTGTTGCGCGCTCGTGCATTCATCGAGGCGGAGCTGGACTTCGCTGATGAAAGCGATGTGCCGGGCTCGGTCTCGGAGCAGGTCTGGCAATCGCTGGCGCAACTAAAGACAGAAATCGAGAACCATATTGCGAGCGGCAAGCGCGCTTCCATGCTGCGCGATGGTCTGCATGTCGTTATTGTCGGTGCGCCAAATGCCGGGAAATCCAGCCTGTTGAATTTTCTGGCCGGGCGCGAAGTGGCGATCATTTCCGAGGAAGCCGGAACCACCCGCGACCTTCTCGAGGTAAAGCTCGATCTTGGCGGCATTCCGGTCTATGTGACGGACACGGCAGGTCTGCGCGAAACGGAAAGTACCGTCGAAAAAATCGGCATTGAACGCGCTCGCGCCCGCATGGCCGACGCCGACCTGGTTCTGCTGCTGGAAGACATGAACGATCCCATCGCCATTGGGGTGGACGAGACGTCCGCTACCCTGTGGAAGGTCGGTACCAAAGCCGACCTGAGCGAGAAGGCACATGGCGAGTGGTCCTACCGCATCTCGACGAAAACAGGTGAAGGGCTGGACGGCTTGCTGACTGATCTGCAAAACTTTGCAGAAGCCCAAATCGGGCTGATTGAAGACGCAGTTCCTACGCGGCAAAGGCATATCAGCCTTTTGCGATCTACCGTCGCGGAGATCGACAGGGCATTGAACGGAACAAGCCTCCCGCTCGAGCTACGCGCCGAGAATATGCGCTTGGCCTCGCAATATCTCGGACGGATTACTGGCGACGTTGATGTTGAGGAGATTCTGGACGTTATTTTTTCCCAGTTCTGCATCGGGAAATGATTCACGTGAAACACATTTGGAACCACCACGACATGAATTGTTTCACGTGAAACATCTGTGGAATTCCGACACGCCAGTTGACTCCCCTCACCATTCATGAGTCGAGCTATATCCGATATTTGATCAAGCAGGCGCTCATTTGATCTTCCGTTCCAGGGCCAATCGTGGCAAAGAGACATCTTTCTGAAACGGATTCGAGTTGCGTCAGGATGAACCCAATGAGTTCGACCGAAGCTACAGCCTTTGATGTCATTGTAATTGGTGGCGGCCACGCGGGATGCGAGGCGGCTTCCGCTGCTGCACGCGCTGGAGCAAAAACCGCATTGGTGACGCACCGCTTTGATACGATCGGTGTTATGTCCTGCAATCCGGCAATCGGCGGACTGGGTAAGGGCCACCTCGTGCGCGAGATTGATGCGCTTGATGGTTTGATGGGCCGTGTCGCTGACGAAGCCGGCATCCAGTTCCGCCTTTTGAATCGCCGGAAGGGCCCAGCCGTTCGCGGCCCTCGCACCCAGGCCGACCGCAAGCTGTATCGGCTTGCCATGCAGAAAATGATTGCCGCGCAGGATAATCTGACTGTCGTGGAAGGCGGGGCTCATGACCTTCTGGAACAGGACGGACGGATCACCGGCGTCGTTCTGTCAGATGGGCGGACCTTGACATGCGGTGCTGTCGTTTTGACGACCGGCACGTTCCTCAATGGATTGATCCATATTGGCGAGAAAAAGATTCCGGCAGGCCGGATGGGTGAAAAGCCGGCACTTGGTCTTTCCGAACGGCTGACATCGTTCGGCTTTGCTCTTGGACGGCTCAAGACGGGAACACCACCACGACTGGATGGCCGCACGATCGACTGGCAGAGCCTGGACATGCAGTCTGCAGATGAAGAGCCTGTGCCGTTCTCCCTGATGACGGATCGGATCACCACGCCGCAGATCGATTGCGGTATCACCCGCACGACGCCGGAAACCCACGCGATCATTCGCGCCAACCTGCATCGTTCCGCGATGTACTCTGGCTCGATCGAGGGGATCGGACCGCGTTATTGCCCGTCCGTGGAAGATAAGATCGTCAAGTTTGGCGACCGCGATGGCCATCAGATATTCCTTGAGCCGGAAGGCCTGGACGATGACACCGTCTATCCAAACGGTATTTCTACATCGCTGCCGGAAGACGTGCAGCTCGATATATTGAAGACGATACCGGGGCTTGAAAAGGCCGTCATGCTGCAACCTGGATATGCCATCGAATATGATTTCATCGATCCGCGTGAGCTGAAGCGCAGCCTCGAAACACGCAAGGTCAGTGGTTTGTTTCTGGCTGGGCAGATCAACGGCACGACCGGTTATGAAGAAGCTGGCGCGCAAGGGCTGCTTGCCGGTATCAACGCAGCGCGTCGGGCATCGGGCGGCGAGCCCGTCATTATCCAGCGTACTGAAGCCTATATCGGCGTCATGGTGGATGACCTTACTTCGCGCGGTGTCAGCGAACCTTATCGGATGTTTACCTCGCGGGCGGAATTCCGCCTGTCGCTACGTGCCGATAATGCCGATCAGCGTCTTACGCCGCTGGCGGACCGGCTCGGCATATTGGGAAGCGCACGCAAGGAGCGATTTGAAGCGCGCGAAGCGGCTTTGAGCGAGGCGAGGGCATTGACCAGGACGCTGACGATTACACCCAATCTCGCCAACCGCTACGATTTGCGTCTCAATCAGGATGGTGTTCGCCGCTCGGCCTATGATCTCTTGTCTTACCCGGAAATCGATCTGGATCGGCTAAAGTCGATTTGGCCGGAACTGGACAGCATCGATCCGGCCACGCGGGAAGCGCTGGAGATCGAGGCGCAGTATGCCGTCTATATGGACCGCCAGAAAAGCGACATCGCGGTCATGGAACGTGAGGAGCAACTGCTCATTCCGGCAGGATTGGATATTGATGGAATATCCGGTCTTTCCAACGAGTTGAAACACAAGCTCAAGCAGCGCAAGCCGGAAACGATTGCCGAGGCGCAGCGCGTCGACGGAATGACGCCTGCCGCACTGGCGCTTCTTATCGCCCAGATCAAGAAGTTCGGTTATCGCCATAAAGCATCCGCAGAACTCGGGCAGGGCGCTGCATGAGCGCCGAAACGCGGTTTGAAAGCCTGAAAGCAATCGTACCCGCTGTTTCACGTGAAACAGCGGATCGTTTGATTGCCTTTGAAGAACTGTTTCGCAAATGGTCGAAAGCGATCAATCTTGCGTCGCCGTCGACCCTGAACGAATTGTGGACGCGGCATATTCTGGACAGCGCGCAGCTTTTCCCCTTGGCGAGCGAGGCCAGACACTGGCTGGATATCGGCTCGGGTGGCGGGTTTCCGGGCATCGTGACGGCCTGTTTCCTCGCTGATGAAGCGGATGGCGCAATCGATCTCATCGAAAGCGCAGGGAAAAAAGCGGCATTTCTGCGCACGGCAGCGGGACATTTGCACATACCCGCGCGGGTTCATTCAGCGCGCATTGAAACGATGTGGCAGAAAATCGAAACGCCGCAAGTGGTTACCGCACGCGCACTGGCTTCGCTGAACGATCTTTTCAGCCTGGCAGAGCCGTGGCTGACCAAGGGCGCAAAGGCGCTTTTCCAAAAAGGTCGGGATTATCAGCGCGAGATCGATGAAAGCCGTGTCGGTTGGAGTTTCGATCTGGTACAACATCAAAGTGCTATCGATCAGGCTTCGGTCATACTCGAAATCACCAACCTTCGGCGGAATTGCGCCTGATGACTGGTACTTTCGAACGGGCGGACAGCAGCAAGGCGACGGTGATGAACAAAATGTCCAGGATCATAACCATTGCAAACCAGAAAGGCGGCGTGGGCAAGACGACCACTGCCATCAATCTGGCCACGGCATTGGCAGCGATTGGCGAGACAGTACTGATTGTCGATCTCGATCCGCAGGGGAATGCCAGCACCGGTCTGGGCATTGATCGTCGCAATCGGCCCGTGTCTTCCTATGACGTGCTGACACAGGAATCCTCGGTTCCCGATGCAGCGATGCCGACCGATGTTCCAAACCTCCATATCGTGCCATCGACGCTCGACCTTCTTGGAATTGAAATGGAAATTGCCCAGTCAGCCGACCGCACGCGGCGTTTGCGCGATGCCCTCCGCTTCGATTCGGCGGTATCCGAACGCTTTTCCTACGTGCTTGTTGATTGTCCGCCGTCGCTCAATCTCCTGACGCTGAATGCGATGGCTGCGGCCGATTCCGTTCTGGTACCCCTGCAATGCGAGTTCTTTGCGCTGGAAGGCCTAAGCCAGCTCCTGCAGACGGTGGATCAGGTGCGGTCGACCATCAATGCCGAGCTTTCGATCCAGGGCATCGTGCTCACCATGTTCGACAGCCGCAATAATCTCGCGGCGCAGGTGGTGGATGACGTTCGCGCTTTCATGGGCGAGAAAGTCTATCGTACGGTGATTCCGCGCAATGTGCGCGTATCGGAAGCGCCTTCACACGGGAAGCCGGCCATTCTCTATGATCTGAAATGCGCTGGCAGCCAGGCTTATTTGCAGCTCGCATCGGAAGTTATCCAGCGCGAGCGGCAATTGCAGGCGGCATGAGCATGATCCCGAAAAGCTCCAGACCAATCGATTCGACGACGAAACAATTCAGGAATAAGCCGAACGATGAATGACGATCCTTCAAAAAAGCGCCTTGGCCGCGGTTTAGCGGCGCTGATCGGCGAAATCGACCGCCCTGTTGAAGAGCGTAAGGCACCTGTTCCGATTGAGCGGAACGTTCCGATTGAGTTCGTCACGCGCAATCCGCGCAATCCGCGCCGCATGTTTTCGGAAGGCGAGCTGGAGGATCTGGCGCAGTCGATCAAGGAGCACGGCGTCGTGCAGCCGATCGTCGTGCGCCCCGCGCCGGGGCAGCCGGACCGCTTCGAACTGATTGCGGGTGAACGCCGCTGGCGTGCTTCGCAGCGGGCTGGCGTCGATACGATCCCGGTTATCGTTCGTGACGTCGATGATCGCGTCGCGCTTGAAATCGCAATCATCGAGAACGTGCAGCGCGCCGACCTGAATGCGGTTGAAGAAGCGCTTGGATATCAACAACTTATCGATAATCACGACTATACGCAGAACGATCTGGCGCAGGTCATCGGCAAAAGCCGCAGCCATGTTGCGAATACGCTGCGCCTGTTGAAACTGCCGCAGCCCGTACAGGATTTCATTGTCGATGGAGCGCTTTCAGCAGGCCATGCCCGCAGCCTCATCACCATGGAAAACCCGACCGCAATGGCGGAACGGATCGTCAAGGATGGTCTGTCGGTCCGTCAGGTCGAGGCACTTGCGCAGGCGGAAGCCCGCGGCGAAGCCGCTACCAAGCCGGCAAAGCCGGGCCAGGCCGAAAAGGATGCCGACACCAAGGCGCTTGAAAAGCTGCTTTCGGACGTTACCGGCATGAAGGTTGAGATCAATCATCGGGATCGTGGCGGGGACGTGAAGATACGCTATAGTTCTCTTGAGCAGCTCGATGAGATTTGCCGCCGTCTTCAGAGCTGATTGTTAAGACGATAGCCCGAATATCAAAGCTCGCTGCAATGAAATGCGGCGGGCTTTTTATTTCCAGCGTAAAATTACTTGAAGCGACTGCTGGAGCATTTCCGGCAAAACTGTGAAACGTTTTACGTTCGGAAATGCGGCAAAAACAACAGATAGAGCGGTTCCAACGGACCTATTATCGGCGGGAGTTCCGTAAGGATTCGACGCTGATTGCCAGCAGGCACTGCCGGATGATGGGAATGGCGAGGCCCGCATTCTGGCGGCTTTCGAGAACGGCGCGTTGCAGGCGTTCCATGACGCGCGCAAGGCTTTCCCCGGTCCAGCGGCTTACGGCATTTTCGATCAGTTTCTTGCGGTTGAAGAAGATCGGCGGGCGGGCCGCAGCCACAACGACAGAAGCACTTTTGCGCTCCGTGTCGGCAATATGGCGCAAGGTCTGCACTTGCTGGAACTGGCGCATCGCCGTGTTGAGCAGCAGAAAGGGTGCCGTGCCGGATTTCACGACGCGATCGAAGGAGACCTCGAAACGCGGCAGGTCGCCAGCAAGAACCGCGTCGATGACCTCATCGGTGGAAAGACCGGCCACATCACCGACAGCTTCACGCACATCGTCAATATCGATCCGCTCCTTGCCACGCGCGTAAAGGCAGAGCTTCTCAAGCTCGCCGCGTGTGGCAAGACGATCACCGCCGAGGCTCGCCCGCAGAAGCTGGCGACCGTCGAGCGTGATCTGCATCTTCCATTCGGCAAGAACGTCGTCAATGACGCCATCGATCCCGCGACTATCGTCGGAATAACAGGGCAGGGCCATGCCCGCAGACGCGTTCTCGACGGCGCTGCGCAAACCCGCACCCTTCTTGAGATCACCCGCCTCGACCAGAACGAATGTTTCCTGTGGCGGCTCGGTCGCGAGCAGCTTGACCGCTTCGGCGAGTTTCTTCTGTCCAGCGGCATTCTTGATCCAGATCAGGCGCTGGCCCCCGAACATGGAGATGGTGCGGGCTTCGTCGGCAAGTTTCGCCGGGTCAGCCTCGATCTCGTCGGCTTCCATGCGAATGACGGCAAACGGGTCATCCAGCGGTAATTTGCTCGCCTCGGCAAAACGGCGCGCGCGTTCGCTCACCAGTCCCTTGTCGGGTCCGTAAAGCAGCACGACCGGGAACGAGCTCGTCGGTCTTGCCAGAAAACTATCGACTTCGTTTGCTTTCTTCTGCGCCATGAACGTTCACTAGCGCAATTCGCCTTCAAACAAAACAGCCGCCGCTCAAAACTGAACGACGGCTGTGAAACAAAGCTGTTTGCAAAACCTTATTCAATCAGCAATGCGTCGTCATCGAGCGTCTGACCGCGCACCTTGCGGAACATTTCGATGAGGTCTTCCACGCCCAGCGTCTTGCGCTTGTCGCCGGTGACATCGAGCAGGATCTTGCCGCCGTGCAGCATGATCGTGCGGTCGCCATAATCGAGCGCCTGGCGCATGGAATGCGTGACCATCAGCGCGGTCAGATTGTTCTCGGCGATCAGCGTGCGGGTGAGTTCCATGACGAATTCGGCCATGCCGGGATCAAGCGCTGCCGTATGTTCATCGAGCAGCAGAACTTCAGAACCGGCAAGCGTCGCCATGATGAGTGAAAGGGCCTGACGCTGGCCGCCGGACAAGAGCTCCATGCGATCATGCATGCGGTTTTCCAGCCCCAGATTGAGGCTCGCCACCCGTTCGCGGAACCAGGCGCGGCGCTTGAAATTGAGCGCGTGGGTGAGGCCGCGCGCCTTGCCGCGCGAGGCTGCCAAGGCAAGGTTTTCCTCGATGGTCAGCGCGCCGCAGCTTCCGGCCAGCGGGTCCTGGAACACGCGCGCCACCAGTCCGGCCCGCTCGGCTGTGGGCTTGCGGGTCACATCCTGGCCAGCGATGACGACCTTTCCGGCAGTGGGGATCACATCGCCGGCCAGAACACCGAGCATGGTCGATTTGCCGGCGCCGTTCGATCCGATGACCGTGACGAAGGAGCCCTTGTCCATGGTGAGGTTGATCCTGTTCAGGACCTGTTTTTCAAGGGGCGTGCCGCGACCGAACACGACATCGAGATTGGAAAGTTCGATCATGCCGATGCTCCTCCGCGACGCAGGCGCGGCAATATCAGGGCGAAGGTGACGAGAAGGGCGGTCGCGATGTTGAGATCGGACGCCTGCAGGCCAAGAACGTCACCGTTCGAAAGCGCAAACTGGATGGCAATACGATAGATGATCGAGCCAAGCACACAGCCAATCAGGATCACCAGAATGAAGCGGCTGCGCAACAGGGTTTCACCGATGATAACCGCTGCGAGGCCAACCACGATGGTGCCCACGCCGGAGGTCACATCGGCAAAGCCGTTTGTCTGTGCGAAGAGCGAGCCGCCGAGAGCCACCAGTGCGTTTGAAAGGGCCATGCCGAGATAGATCTGCCGGTCGGTGCGGACGCCCTGCGCGCGCGCCATTTTCGGATTGGCGCCGGTCGCGCGCATGGCAAGGCCCATATCGCTTTCCAGAAACCGCCAGACGGCAAACACCGCGATGGCGACCAGAACGAAGAGGAACAGCGGACGGACGTAATATTCGGGAATGCCGTGGCCGAAGAACGGCGTCAGCATGGTGTCCTGATTGATGAGCGCAATGTTGGGACGCCCCATGACGCGCAGATTGACCGAGAACAGCGCGATCATGGTCAAAATGGAGGCGAGAAGATTGAGAATCTTGAACCGCACGTTCAATGTCGCGGTCACCAGCCCGGCGGCCGAACCGGCAATCATGGCAATGACTGCGGCCAGCCACGGATTCACGCCTGCAAGGATCAGCACGCCGGTTACGGCAGCACCCAGCGGAAACGAACCGTCAACCGTCAGATCGGGGAAATCGAGGACACGGAACGCCAGATAGACGCCGATGGCTACAAATGCAAAGACGAGGCCCAATTCGACCGCACCCCAGAAGGCGATCTGACTCACAGTGTCATTCCTTGTTTCTCGCCGTGACCGGATGAAAGCGGCCGCGTTTGAGCGCGGCATCGATCATCGACGTCGCGGAAACCGGAATCCCGGCTGTTCCGCTCGGCCATTCAGTCACGACCGGTTTTGAGTTGAGTTCGTCCGAGCGCGCCGGACCTTCCCCGGTTGTTCATGCGAAACCGCATTTTTGCGGCTTTATAGCCCAGGCGAGATACAACTCACAAGTTCCAGTGTGCAAGCAATATCGCTGCGCAGGCTCCGAAGTGCGGCATTTTGTGGGGCAATCGCAATAAGGAGCATTTCCGACGAACCGGATTACGCGGATCGGGGATGCATTCTGGCCAAATAGACCAAGCCCATTTTTGAGGGGAGGCCAAAAAACTTTCATCGGGAAGGGAGGTGGTATTCCAGCTTTCCGGTCAAATGTGGGGTGATCCATGCCCGTCTTCAGGTGAAAACCGTGGCCGGGACCTGGGATCTAGAGCGCATCCCGAAAAGTGCGAAGCGGTTTTCGGAACAAGGTGCGCGGAAAAACAAATGGATAGAGCGGCTCCGGCGACCCCGTTTTAAGCGGAGCCGGTCTAACGTATTCATATGGTACGCAAACAGCAGCGGCCCGAGCAACTCCAGCCACTTTCCGTCCAACCGATTTCTGCTATGGAACCAGATGAGCAGCTGTCGACATTTTTCCGCCATTACGATCAATGGCCAATGGTGAAACTGCTCCCGTTCGCGCCCTTCCATCCCAGCTTGGGCGTGTCGCAATTTTCATTAAATGTCCTGTCATGTTTTGCAATTGCGCATTCTTGCTCGATAACCCTTACATCTTTTGGCGCAGTGCTAACGCATCCTGCGCCTGTTACCATTAAAGCCACAAGTAAAGCAGAATTTATTGTCTTCATTTTACTATAAAATCCTTGCATTTCATTTTTGATTTTGAACAATGAATTGCAAATTCAGCGGTTTTAGCGCTGAAATATACTTCATATTCATTGTTGTTGACGGTCTGTACGAAATATGTGAGTGTTTACTCACATTGTCTACTCGCATTGGGGAAGTACGCGATATGGCCAAGTTGAGAGCCACAAATCCCAGAAAATCGGCTTCGCAAGAAAGATCAAAAATGACGGTCGAAGCGATACTGGATGCGACTGCTCGCGTTTTGGTGCGTGAGGGATATGCCCGGACCAGCACAAATCGCATCGCTGCGGTAGCTGGTGTGAGCATCGGGTCGCTCTATCAATATTTTCCCAACAAGGAGTCGCTTGTGGCGGCGCTCGTCGCGCGGCACAATCGCGAAATTCTGGCCCTGCTGGAAAATGCCATGCAGGAATGCGCGTCCAACGACCTGAACAGCGCCATGCGGGAACTCATTCGCGCCATGATCGCTGCGCATCGGGTCGATCCCGAGCTCCACCGCATCCTGAAGGAAGAAGTCCCCAGAATTGGAAAACTGGCCGAGGTGGAAGCGATCCGCAAGGATACGCTACATCTGGTTCGCCATTATCTCGAGGAATGCAGGGACGACGTTCAGCTCAAGGACCTTGATACGGCTGCGTTTATTTGCGTAACCACCGTCGAGACGCTGACCCATGCCATAGTTCTCAACGACTGCGGGCATTCCCTGTCCGATGAAGACGAGATTGTGGAACATATTACACGGATGATCGCGGGATATTTGGGCACGGGACCGCTGCCCATCCGCCCTATCTTGAGAGAAGCGGCCTGATCCGGATTTTGGCGCAGGGCCTCGCGCATGACGGGCGCGGCCCGGCATTTTTTGGAGCGCGATCTGGCTAAATCAGGCCCGCGCTCCGTTAAAATAGGAACCGCTCTAAAAGCCGGTAGAAGTTTTGTTCCGACATTTGCATCGACCCGCGAGGCAAATGTCGGAGACGGATCGCTGGATCAGTCGATCTTGCTGGTCGCGCGGTCGATAACGGCCTGCGGGAGCTCGACGCCCATCTTCTTGGCGGCGCCAAGATTGATGACGAGATCGGTGCCCTTGGCGATATCGACCGGAATGTCGCCCGGCTTTTCACCCTTGAGGATTTTGACCACGACGGCGCCGGTCTGCTTGCCGACATCGTAATAGTTGAAGCCGAGCGCTGCCAGCGCGCCGCGCTTGACCGAATCCGTATCGGCGGTGAAGAGCGGCAGCTTGCTTTCCTCGGCAACGCCGACGGCGCTTTCGAGCGCCGAGACAATGGTGTTGTCGGTCGGCACATACATCGCATCCGCACGGCCGACGAGGGCACGGGCGGCACCCTGAACTTCCGCCG
Source organism: Hyphomicrobiales bacterium (assembly GCA_900470195.1). Lineage (GTDB taxonomy): Bacteria > Pseudomonadota > Alphaproteobacteria > Rhizobiales > Rhizobiaceae > Brucella. The sequence continues at coordinate 115,065 of UEIJ01000007.1, forward strand.
ACTTGGTGGCGGCCGATTCAACGATCTCGATGCCGTCGGCCGAAGCGGCTTCCTTCAGCGCTGCCAGCAGCGACACGGAATTGGTTTCGCCGGAATTGTAGAGATAGCCGAGCTTCTTGATGTTCGGCATCACTTCCTTGATGAGTTTGATATGTTCCGCCACCGGCGACATGTCGGAAAGGCCGGTCACGTTGCCGCCCGGCTTTGCAATGTCCTTGACGAGCTGCGCGCCGACCGGATCGGAAACGGCGGTGAAGACCACCGGAATGTCGCGGGTGGCCGAAACGACGGCCTGTGCAGACGGCGTGGAGATCGGGACGATCACATCCGGGCCTTCGCCGACGAACTGACGCGCGATCTGGGCTGCGGTTGCCGGGTTGCCCTGCGCCGACTGATAGACGAATTTGAGATTTTCGCCTTCCTTGTAGCCGGCTTCTGCCAGCGCATCCTTCACGCCGTCGCGCACGGCGTCGAGGGCCGGATGTTCAACGATGGCGGTTACGTCGACGGTGACGTCTTTTGCCTGTGCCGAGGTGGCAATGGCCGTTGCGGCCAGCAAGGCCAGAAGCATCGAACGCATGAAAATCTCCCCTGTTTTGGTGCGTTGCTTATCGGCAAACACCTTTTCTCCAATAACCTCAGATTGAAGGTTTATCCGCCTGTTTCGAGGCTTAATAGCGTCCGGATGGACTGTCAACGTATGGGGTAATTTGTAGGGAGAGGGAGCAACACCGACTCTTGATGCGTGAAAGTTACGTCACGTTGTCGATGTGCCGTTGGTGCAATGTTCTTAATCCCCTGGTTGAGCCGACATTTTTCCTGGCAAGCGCCGGTGTCGCATCTTTGCAAGCAGCACAGCAGCTGTCCAAGTAGACAGTAAAATTTCCTCCATAAAGCGAATAGTATGCAACGCCACACTAAAAATATGCCTTATTGAAATGCTGTTCTTTAGTGTTGCGCGAAGTGTTATTTAATAATCATCAGGATATAATCATGGCAACAACATCATATCTATTCAATGGCGTCGAAAATATAGAATATAATGACCTTCTTGATCGATGCAAAGAGGGGTTTCCCATAAGAAATAGTATCAATTGGGATTCCCTGCCCATTACTTTTCGAAGTGAAATTGACGATATTATCAATGCAAATGATTATTTGTTTATCTTTAAGAAAGATAAATACCTAAAGTTCTCCATCATCTGGAGAAAGGTCGTAGAAGGGCCGAGGCCGATTGTTGACGGTTGGTCCGGCCTTGCGGGAACCGGATTTGAGGACGGTATTGATGCCGCGGCGGAATGGCCAGACGTCACTGACAGAAGTCGTATCAATTGCGTATTGTTCACAAAAGGTGCGGAATGCATAACATATAATCTTGATGATAATACCATCATAAAGCAAAGCATAGCTGAAAAATTTTCTGCGGATGCATATCCGGAATTCTGCAATGATATTGACACTTTACACGTCTGGAAGTCGAATGCTGCTTCCTATGCCTATATTTTTAAGGGAAATAACTATATTAGATATAATTTAACAAGTAATAAGATCGACAAAGGCAGCGTTCAAATAGATAAATATTGGCACGGTGTTACATTTACTCAAATCCAGGCGTCTGTGTCGGTCGATAACGCTGCCATGGGCAGCTGCTGCCAGTGCGGCGATGCCGGCGATGGACAATATTCTTTCCAGATTTCGCCCAACACCAAATTCGGGTTGACGGCTTATGCCAATAGCGACCGCCAACACACAGTCTCTGTCTATATTGATAATCAACTCGTTGATGCATTTTCTGGTAAAGGCGAGAGCAATACCGTCATTGGTATTAGGACGTATTCATCATGCACCGGAAATATCTGTGTACGCATAGAGAAAGAGGGCGCCGAACCCGGAAAGGTGAATTTCTGTCATAACCGGCTGGATAGCATAACGAGGTCCATCACTATTGCGACGACGAGTGACACAGATGATAGCCCGCGGGATTGCACGGTCATTATCAATACTCCTTTATCCTGACATAAGGTTGAGATTGGAGGCGATGCCTCCAATCTGACAATTTCGCCTTTTGCAATCCAAGGCTCCAAAATACTCGCTTTGAAAAGGCTCAACAGTCCATGAGACTTGATCTGTTCGATGATTTCATTTGTTGAGTTCGGTATTTTACTGCTTCCTGAAGCGGTGGAGTGAAAGCCGGGGTTTCAAATATTGAACAGTGTGTTCCGTTCCCCGCCCTTTCAATCCTGGCTCGCGCCGCCATATTGGACGGGAACCAATCCTTTGCCCGCAATCAGGGAACATCACCATGAAGAAAATCGGCTTTCTTTCCTTCGGCCACTGGTCGCCGTCCCCGCAATCGGGAACCCGTTCCGCGAGCGATGCGCTTCTGCAATCGATAGACCTTGCTGTTGCCGCCGAGGAACTGGGTGCCGATGGCGCCTATTTCCGCGTTCACCACTTTGCCCGCCAGCTCGCTTCGCCCTTCCCGTTGCTCGCAGCCATTGGCGCGAAGACGAACAGGATCGAGATCGGCACCGCCGTCATCGATATGCGCTATGAAAACCCGTTCTATATGGTTGAGGATGCGAGTGCCGCCGACCTGATATCCAAGGGCCGTTTGCAGCTTGGCATCAGCCGCGGCTCGCCGGAACAGGTGATCGATGGCTGGCGTTATTTCGGTTACGCGCCGGAAGAGGGCAAGACCGATGCCGATATGGGCCGCCAGCATGGCGAGGTGTTTTTTGAAGCGCTGAAGGGGCAGGGCTTTGCCCAGCCCAATCCGCGCCCGATGTTTCCGAACCCTCCCGGTCTGCTGCGCATTGAACCGCATTCGGAGGGTCTTCGGGACCGTATCTGGTGGGGCGCCGCATCGGACGCCACGGCGGTGTGGGCGGCAAAGCTTGGCATGAACCTGCAAAGTTCGACCCTGAAGAAGGATGAGTCAGGCGAGCCGCTGCACATCCAGCAGGCCAAGCAGATACGCGCCTATCGCGAAGCCTGGAAGGAAGCCGGACATACGCGCACGCCGCGTGTCTCGGTGAGCCGCAGCATCTTCGCGCTGGTCGATGATCGCGACCGGGCCTATTTCGGCAATGGCGGCAAGGAGCAGGATTCCATCGGTTATATTGAGGAAGATCTGCGGGCCGTCTTTGGGCGGTCCTATGCTGCCGAGCCTGACCGGCTGATCGAGGAACTGGCCAAGGACGAGGCGATTGCCGAGGCCGATACGCTGCTTCTCACCGTGCCGAACCAGCTTGGCGTCGAGTACAATGCGCATGTGATCGAGTCGATCCTCAAGCATGTCGCGCCGGGTCTTGGTTGGCGATAATGGGCTGGCGGTGACGAGTTGGAAACAGGCGGTGAAAGCATGTCTCCCGAAAGTGGGAACCGGTTTCGGGATAAGGCATGCGCAGAATATAGATCCCCGCCTGTTTTCACGCTATGCCATGGATGGCCAGAAGCTCTTTCATGCGGTGGACGGCAAGGTCCGGCTGGTCGAGCACATTGGCCTGATCGGCAAGACGAAAAATGTCGGCGTAATGCAGGATGCCGCGTGCCGACTGCATTCCCGCAGGCATGGTAAAATGGCTCTGGTGGCCGTTGAGCCAGGCGAGGAACACCACGCCAGCCTTGTAATATTGGGTCGGTGCTTCAAAGATTTTTCGCGACAGCGGCACAGTCGGCTCGATGATCGCGCGGAAGCGGGCTTTGTTGCCCGCAGCCAGTGCTGAAAGCGCGTTGGAGGCCTGTGGCGCGACCGCGTCAAAAATGCCAAGCAGCGCGTGGCTGTGCTTTTTCCCGTCGCCCTCGATCAGCGGGGCATAGTTGAAATCATCGCCGGTGAAACACAGTACGCCTTCCGGCAGGCGGCTGCGCAATGCGATTTCATGACGCTCCTCCAGCAATGAAATCTTGATGCCTTCCACCTTGTTGCGGTTGGTTTCGATAATATCGATCACCGTATCGAGCGCTTCGTCGAATTTCTCCGAACCCCAGTAGCCCTTGAGCTGCGGATCGAACATGTCGCCAAGCCAGTGCAGTACGACCTTTTCCCGGGCCTGGGCCAGAATCCGGCTGTAAACCTTGATGTAATCATCCGGCGATCTGGCAATGCGCGCCAGTGCGCGGCTTGCCATCAGGATGAAACGACCGCCGTGTTTCTCGATGAAACCGGCCTGCGTTTCATAAGCCTTGATGACGTCATCGAGGCTTTTTGCTTCCGCCGGATCAAGGTGGTCGGTGCCGGCACCGCTGGCAAGATCGGCGCCCGCAACGGTCCTGCTTTCCACCAGTGAGCGGCGGATCAGTTCCTGCGCGCCCGTCCAGTTCAGGCCCATGCCGCGCTGTGATGTGTCCATCGCTTCCGCTATCCTGAAACCGAGGCTCCAAAGATGATGGCGGAAGGCCATGGTCGCATTCCAGTCTATGGCCGGGTCGTTCCACGGGCGGGCGCCCTTCAGCGGATCGGAAACGACATGCGCTGCCGCATAGGCGATGCGGTTGAACTGCGGCGGGCTCGCCGGGCGGGGCGTCTGCGTGCCGATCAGCCTGTAGGTGTTCAGGCTTCCATCGCCATCCGGCAAGACCAGTTGATGATCGCTCATGCCCATAATTGTTCCTCCGCCTGTTGTTCGATTTTTATTTTAGAACGTTCCAAATGGCAATCCCGTCGAAAATTGCGGCAGAAATGTGATTTGAGTGGCTTTAGGCTTAAAATACGCATTTCAGCAAAAAACATGCCTCCAGAACCGTCTTGAATTGTGGCGAACTGATGGCAAACGGCGGTTTCAGTCTCTGCTCTTGACAGCATTGGAACGTTCCAATTAAATCAGCAATCGAAATCGGAGCAGGCCATGAGCAGGAACAGCGTTACCGTTATCGACATTGCGCGCGAGGCTGGCGTGTCGAAATCGACCGTCTCGCTGGTGCTGCGCGACAGTCCGCTGGTTCATGCCGAAACGCGGGTCAAGGTGCAGGAGGCGATCGAGAAACTCGGTTATGTCTATAACCGCTCCGCTGCCAATCTCCGTCAGGCCAAGTCGAAGATCATCGGCCTTGTGGTCAATGATTTGACCAACAGCTTCTTTGCCGAACTGGCCGTCGGTGTTGATCGCGTCATGCAGTCGGCGGGTTATGTGCAGTTTCTGGCCAATACGGCGGAAAGTGTCGATCGTCAGCGCGAGGTGATCGCCTCGATGCGTGAACACGGCATTGCAGGCCTGATCGTTTCGCCAGCGCGTGGAACTGAGGCCAATGATCTGAAACCCTTGGCGAAAAGCGGCTTGCCGGTTGTGCAGATGGTGCGCGATGTGCCGGGTTCGGGCGTTTCTTCCATCGTTTCGGATAATCGCGGCGGTGTGGCGAAGGCGGTCGAGCATCTGGTTTCCCTTGGACATAGCGCCATCGCCTTCATGGGCGGCTATGCGGATATTGCGGTGTTTTCCGAGCGTCTTGCGGGTTATCGCGCCGGACTTGAGCAAGCCGGAATCGCATTGGATGAAGCGCTGGTCTTTCCATCAGCGCCGTCGCGGGCTGGCGGTGCGGAGGCTGTCGAGCGCATGTTGCGGCACGGCATGAAGCCGACAGCAGCGGTGTGTTTCAACGATGCGGTGGCTTTTGGTGTCTGCGATGGTCTGCGCGCCGCAAATCTGGAACCGGGCCGGGATTTCGGCGTGGTCGGATTTGACGATGTGATTGAAGCAAAGACCGCTGTTCCGGCGCTGACGACTGTGGCTGTCGATCCGCAAGGTTTGGGAGAACGTGCGGCGCAGCTTTTGCTGAAACAGATCAATTCGGAACGGGTGGAGGCGGAGGCGCAGCGCCTGTCGGTGCGTCTTGCGGTGCGTGCGAGTTGCGGCACGCAGACCAAAAAGGAGGAGAAACACGAATGGCAAAGTGGGGCCTTATAGGCGCAAGCACCATTGCAAAAGAGTGGGTGATCGGAGCCATTCGCGCCACCGGCGGCGAGGTCGTTTCCGTCTACAGCACCAATACCGAGCGCGGCGAAACCTATGCTCGCGACAACGGCATTGCCCGCTCCGTGACCAGCCTAGAAGCGCTTTTGTCCGAGCCGGAAATCGATGCGGTCTATATCTCCACTACCAATGAACTGCATCGCGATCAGGCGATTGCCGCAGCACAAGCGGGCAAGCATATCCTTTGCGAAAAGCCGCTGGCGCTGACGATTAGCGACGCGCATGAAATGCTGAAAGCCGTGCGCGAGGCTGGTGTCGTGGCAGGCACCAACCATCACTTGCGCAATGCCGCAAGCCACCGCGCCATGCGCGATGCCATTGCTGCGGGCAAGATCGGCAAGGTGTTGGGTGCGCGGGTTTTCCACGCCGTTTATCTGCCGCCGCACCTGCAAGGCTGGCGCATCAAGCGCCCCGATGCGGGCGGCGGTGTCATCCTTGATATTACCGTACATGATGCCGATACGCTGCGTTTTGTGCTGGGTGAAAACCCGGTCGAAGCGGTCGCTTTCAGCCAACAGGGTGGCTTAAGTGGAGAAGGTCTTGAAGATGGCGTGATGGGTGTCTTGCGTTTCCCATCCGGCGCAATCGCCCAGTTCCACGATGGCTTCACCACCAAATATGCCGAAACCGGCTTCGAGGTGCATGGCAGCGAAGGCTCGCTCATTGCACGCAATGTCATGACGCAAAAGCCGGTTGGGACTGTCATCCTACGCGATCAAAGTGGCGAGCACGAATTGCCGCTCGACCAGAAGAATCTCTATGAAACCGCCTTGCATTCTTTCCATGATGCGATTGCGGGCAAGGGCCATCCCTCCGCAACACTGGAAGACGGCATCTGGTCGCTCGCCACCGGGCTTGCGGTCGCTGAGGCCGCCCAGACCGGCAAGGCAACCGCCGTTCAATCTGGACTCTGAACACCATGAACAAGCATATTTCGGCTGCGGAAGCGGCCGCACTCATCCCCGACAATGCTGTCGTTTCGGTCTCGTCATCGAGCGGTCTCGGCTGCCCCGACCTGACGCTGAAAGCCATTGGCGAGCGGTTCGACGAAACCGGGCACCCCAAAAATATCACCACGCTGCATCCGATTGCGGCGGGCGATATGAGCGGCATCAAGGGGGTGGATTACATCGCCAAGCCCGGATTGCTGAAGAAGATCATCGGCGGGTCCTATCCGTCCGGGCCATCAAGCGCCGAGCCGCCGCTGATCTGGCAGATGATCACCAATAACGAGATCCCGGCCTATAATGTCCCGTCAGGCATCCTGTTCGACATGCACCGCGAGGCGGCGGCCAAGCGCCCCGGCGTGCTGACCAAGGTAGGGCTCGATACGTTTGTCGATCCCAAACGTCAGGGCACGGCGATGAATGAAAAGGCCGCGCAAGAACCGGTCGTGAAACACGTGAGTTTCGAGGGCGAGGACTGGCTCTATTTTCCGGCCATCATCCCGCAAGTAGCGATCATTCGCGCAACGACGGCGGATGAGCGCGGCAATCTCACCTATGAGCATGAGGGTGCCTATCTCGGCGGTCTCGATCAGGCATTGGCCGCCCGCAACAATGGCGGCATCGTCATTGCGCAGGTGAAGCGCATCGCCAAGGAAGGCACGCTGAAGCCGCATGACGTGCGCGTGCCGGGTGTTCTGGTGGATTATATCGTGGTCGATCCCGACCAGAAGCAGACGACACAGACACTGTATGATCCGGCAATTTCCGGCGAGATTTTCCGCCCGCTCGATACGTTTCGTTTGCCTGAGTTCAATATCCAGAAAGCGATTGCGCGCCGTGTCGCGCAGGAATTGCAGGCGGGAAGCGCGGTCAATCTCGGCTTCGGCATTTCCGCCAATGTGCCGCGCATTTTGCTGGAAGAGGGCCTGCATGGTGCCGTGACATGGGTGATCGAGCAGGGGGCTGTCGGCGGCGTGCCGCTGCTGGATTTTGCCTTTGGCTGCGCATCCAATGCCGATGCCTACATGCCATCGCCCTATCAGTTCACCTATTTTCAGGGCGCCGGCTTCGATGCGTCGCTCTTGTCCTTCCTTGAGATCGGACGCGACGGCTCGGTCAATGTGTCGAAACTTTCTTTCCGTCCGCATGTCACGGCAGGCGCTGGCGGCTTTGTCGATATTACCGCAAGGGCAAAAAAGATCGTCTTCTCCGGCATGTTCAATGCGGGGGCGAAATTGTCGGTCGCTGACGGCAAGCTGGTGATCGAGAAGGAAGGCAAGCTGAAAAAGCTGGTCAATGAGGTCGAGCATGTCACCTTCTCAGGCCCCCGCAGCGTCGCGCAGGGGCAGGACATTACCTATGTCACCGAACGCGCGGTGATGAAGCTGACGCCAGAAGGCATCGTGCTCACCGAGATTGCGCCGGGAGTGGATTTGCAGGCGCATATTCTTGATCAGTCCGAATTTCCGCTGATCGTTTCCGAGCAGCTCAGGACCATGGACGAAGCGCTGTTCCGCGAAGAGCCGATTGGCCTCACGCTGCCGCAAAAGCCTGCGCGAAAGCTGGAGGCGAGAAATGACTGATCGGATAGAAATCGCGATCGAAAACCACATCGCGGTCATGACCATCAAACGGCCTGAAAAGCTCAATGCGTTCGACATTGAGATGTTGCAGGAACTGTCTGCTGCCTGTGATCGCGTGGAGGCGGACAGCAAAGTGCGGGTTGCGATCCTGACGGGCGAGGGCAAGGCTTTTTCCGCAGGTGGCGACATCAAGGCATGGGGCAGCATGGAGCCGGCGGAATTCGGCCACGCCTGGGTGCGCTATGGTCATCGGGTGTTCGAGCGGCTTGCGACTTTGCGTGTGCCGTTGATCGCGGCGATGAACGGCCATGCGCTGGGCGGCGGGCTGGAGCTGGCAGGTGCCGCCGATATCCGCATTGTCGAAAAACAGGCGAAGATCGGCCTGCCGGAAACCTCGCTCGGCATGATCCCCGGCTGGTCGGGCACGCAGCGTCTTGTGCGCCGCTTCGGTGCGCAGATCGTGCGGCGCATGGTGCTGGGTGGCGAGATGTTCACGGCGGAAGAAGCGCTGTCGCACGGGCTGGTCGATCATGTGGTTGAGACGGGTGCTGCTCTGCAAGCAGCACAAGAATATGCGGCGCGGGTGGCCAAGCGCGGACCCGCCGCGCTCGAAATTTCCAAACTGATGCTGTCGGTCGCCAATGGCGAGGACAACGGAACCGCTGTCGAGGCGCTTGGTTCCATCCTTGTCGCCAAGACCGGCGATCTGAAGGAAGGCGTGCGCTCGTTCAGCGAAAAGCGCGAAGCGAATTTTGAAGGAAAATGGTGATGAGCACGATTGTAAAGCCGCAACCGCTGGCCGGACTGGCCGTCCGCGAATTCTCCATGCTGATCGATGGCAAATGGGTGCAAAGCCAAAGCGGTGAGAGCATCGAGCGCGTTGCGCCCGGCCATGGCGTCACGGTCAGCCGTTATCCTGCTGGCAACAAGGCGGATGTGGAACGCGCTGTTGCAGCCGCACGCAAGGCTTTCGATGACGGGCGCTGGTCGTCCAAAACTGCATCGCAGCGTTCGCTGGTGCTGCTGAAAGCTGCCGATCTGATCGAAGCGCGGGCCGAAGAGCTTGCCTATCTCGATGCGATTGAGGCGGGAAAGCCAATCAGTCAGGTGCGCGGCGAGATTGCCGGTTCGGTCGATATCTGGCGCTATGCGGCGGCATTGGCCCGCGACCTGCATGGCGAAAGCTACAATACGCTGGGCGACGGTACTTTGGGGGTTGTGCTGCGCGAGGCCATCGGGGTGGTGTCGATCATCACGCCGTGGAATTTCCCGTTCCTGATCGTCGGCCAGAAACTGCCCTTCGCGCTGGCGGCGGGTTGCACGGCGGTGGTCAAGCCGTCGGAACTCACCTCCGGTTCGACATTGTTGCTCGGCGAAATTCTGGCCGAGGCAGGTGTGCCGGATGGCGTCGTCAACATCGTCACCGGAACAGGTGCCGATGTCGGTCAGCATATGAGCATGCATCCAGATGTGGACATGGTGTCGTTTACCGGCTCCACTGGTGTGGGCAAGCTCACCATGGCCAATGCCGCTCAGACGCTGAAAAAAGTGTCGCTGGAGCTTGGCGGCAAGAACCCGCAAATCCTGTTCCCGGACGCGGATATGGATGCCTTTATCGACGCTGCCGTGTTCGGCGCATGGTTCAATGCAGGCGAGTGCTGCAATGCCGGTTCGCGGCTGATCGTGCATCGCTCGATTGTCGATGAGATTGTCGGGCGCGTGGCCGATCTGTCGAAAAAGGTGATTGTTGGCGACCCGTTGGATGTCAGCACACAGGTGGGCGCGATCATCACGCCGCAGCATCTGAGCAAGGTTGGCGCTTATGTCGATCAAGCCAGGAAGGCCGGTGCTGCAATTGCCCATGGCGGCGAGGTGCTGGACCTTGGCCTCGGCCAGTATATGGGACCGACCATTCTGGCTAGCGTGAAGGCCGACATGGCCGTGGCGCGTGAGGAAGTGTTCGGGCCGGTTCTGTCGGTGCTTTCCTTCGATACGGTGGACGAGGCGATCTCCATTGCCAACGCGGTCGATTACGGGCTTTCGGCAGGTGTGTGGAGCCGTGATTTCGATACCTGCATGACCATCGGACGCAAGGTGCGGGCGGGCACGGTCTGGATGAACACTTTTATGGACGGTACGCCGGAACTGCCTTTCGGCGGTTATCGCCAGTCCGGTCTGGGCCGCGAATTGGGGCGTCATGCGGTGGAGGATTACACCGAAACCAAGACGCTCAACATGCATATCGGTGCGCGGACGGGCTGGTGGATGCCGCAAGCGAAGTAGGAGGAGACGGCTTTGGGAGGACAGCCGGATATCGTCATCATCGGATCGGGTATCGGCGGCGCGACGATGGCCGCCGGTCTTGCCGCATCAGGCGCTGACATTCTCATCCTTGAGGCGGGGGAGCGCTTGCCGGACAGGCCGGAAAACCGCGATCCGCGCGCCATTTTCCAACAGGGCTTCTTTCGTCCGAAAGAGTTCTGGTACGAGACGAACGGTGCGCCGTTCAATCCCGGCAATTATTACAATGTCGGCGGCAATTCCAAATTTTTTGGCGCGGTGCTGATCCGCTATCGGCGCGAGGATTTTGCGGAGCTTGCGCATCTGGAGGGCGTGTCCCCGGCATGGCCCTTTGCCTATGAGGAGCTGGAGCCGTGGTATAGCCGCGCCGAACAGCTTTTCCGGGTGCGGGGCGAACTGGGCGACGATCCGACCGAGCCCGATCATTCCGCGCCTTATCCTTTTGCAGCGATCCCCGATGAACCGGCTATTGCCGATGTGCGGGCGCGATTGAAGAAGGCGGGACTGCATCCGGCCTCGCTGCCGCTGGGTGTCGATATTGATCGCTGGCTGGCCAAAGCGAAAACGCCTTGGGATGCGCATCCCAATTGCAATGATGGCAAGATGGATGCGGAAAGCTGCCCGCTTGCGGCGGCGCTTCAATATCCGAATGTCCGGCTGGAAACTCAAGCGCGGGCGACGCGGCTGGAAGCGGGGCCTGATGGAAAGACCATTACGGCTGTTCACTATGTGAAGAACGGTGAGGTGCTGGTTCTGCGGCCGAAGCTGGTTATCCTGTCTGCCGGTGCAGTGCAGTCGGCGGCAATCCTGCTGCGTTCGGGATTGGCGAACAGTTCCGATCAGGTCGGACGCAATTTCATGAACCATAATGCCAGCGCCGTGATCGCTTTCGATCCGCGCTATCGCAATGACAGCGTCTATCAGAAGACATTCGGCTTCAACGATTACTATCTTTCGGATGGGGCAGGAGGCCCGCCGCTCGGCAATGTGCAATTGCTGGGACGTATCTCGGGTGCGATCCTGAAATCCAGCATGCGCCATGTGCCGGAATGGTTTCTGAACCGGATTGCCGGACACACGATCGATTTCTACGCCATGAGCGAAGACCTGCCATCGCCGGAAAGCCGCGTGACGGTGGATGGCGACCGCATCGTCCTGCATTGGGTGCGCAGTAACTGGAAGGCGCATCTGTTGCTGGTCGAGAAGCTTAAATCAGCGCTGAGGCAGGCGGGATTTCCGGTGGTTCTGTCGCGAGCCTTTGACCGGCGCACGCCGTCGCATCAATGCGGGACGGTGCGCATCGGCAATGATCCGGCGACGGCGCCGCTTGATCCCTGGTGCCGCGCCTACGACCACCCCAATCTCCATGTGGTCGATGCGTCGTTCCTGCCGACATCGGCGGCGGTCAATCCGGCGCTGACCATCGCCGCGCAGGCGCTGCGCGTCGCTGACCATTTGAACCGGGAGGTGCTGGCATGAACCGTCAAAGACCTGTTGCGCTGGTCACCGGCGGACGCCGCGGCATCGGGCTCGGCATAGCCCGCGCGCTGGCGGCGAAAGGTTTCGATCTGGCGATCACCGATATTGCAAACGACGAGTCCGTCATCCACGAATTGCGCGACATGGGCGGCAAGGTGGCTTTCTTCAAAAGCGATCTCGCTGCTGTTGAAACTCACGAGGCGACGATTGCCGCCGTGCTCAACGAGTTTGGCGGCATCGATTGTCTCGTCAACAATGCGGGCATGGGTTCGGTCGAGCGCGGCGATTTTCTGCGGCTGAAGCCTGAAAATTTCGACACGATCATGGATGTGAACCTGCGCGGCACGGTGTTTTTCACGCAAGCGGTGGTGAAGGCGATGCTGACGGCAAATGAAGTGCGTTTCCCGCGCAGCATCATAACAATCAGCTCTGTATCGTCGGTGATGACTTCGCCGGAGCGGCTCGATTACTGCATCAGCAAGGCCGGGCTGACCGCCTTCGTGCAGGGGCTGGCGCTGCGGCTTGCCGAGGCGCGGATCGGCGTGTTCGAGGTGCGACCGGGCATTATCCGCACCGATATGACGGCGAAGGTCGCAGAGCGCTACGACACGCTCATTGACGGCGGTCTGGTGCCGATGAAGCGCTGGGGCGAGGCGGGCGATGTCGGCGCTATCGTGACCGGGCTTGCCGGTGGCGATTTCATCTTTGCAACCGGCTCGGCAATCAATGCCGATGGTGGTCTGTCGATAGCAAAACTGTAAGGGTAGGGCGATGGAATACGATTATATCATCGTTGGCGGCGGGCCTGCCGGTTGTGTTCTCGCCAATCGTCTGAGCGAAGATGCGTCCGTCAAAGTGCTGCTGCTGGAAGCGGGCGGCAGCGACTGGAACCCGCTGTTCCATATGCCTGCGGGCTTTGCCAAGATGACCAAGGGCGTAGCAAGCTGGGGTTTTGAAACCGTTCCGCAAAAACACCTGAAAAACCGCGTGCTGCGTTATACGCAGGCGAAAGTCATCGGCGGCGGCTCCTCGATCAATGCGCAGATTTATACACGCGGCAATGCCGCCGATTATGATCTGTGGGCGGGCGAGGATGGCTGCACCGGCTGGGATTATCGCAGCGTGCTGCCCTATTTCAAACGGGCCGAAGACAATCAGCGTTTCAACGACGATTATCATTCCTATGGCGGGCCGCTTGGCGTTTCCATGCCAGCCGCGCCGCTGCCGATCTGCGATGCCTATATCCGCGCCGGGCAGGAACTGGGCATTCCTTACAATTCCGACTTCAATGGCCGTGAACAGGCGGGCGTCGGCTTCTATCAGCTCACCCAGCGCAACCGCCGCCGTTCGTCGGCATCGCTCGCCTATCTTACGCCGATCAGGGGCCGCAAGAACCTGACGATCCGCATGAATGCGGCAGTGCGCAACATTGAGCTGGAAAAGACCCGCGTAACCGGTGTTACGCTGATGAGTGGCGAGACCTTGCGCGCGAGCCGCGAGGTGATCGTCTCGTCCGGCGCAATCGGCTCGCCGAAACTTCTGCTCCAATCGGGCATCGGTCCCGCCGATCATCTCCGACAGGTTGGCGTTGCGGTAAAACACGATCTGCCGGGCGTCGGCGAAAACATGCAGGATCATCTCGACCTGTTTGTCATTGCCGAATGCACCGGCGACCACACCTATGACGGCGTGGCGAAGCTGCACCGCACAATGGCGGCTGGCCTGCAATATATGTTGCTGCGCTCCGGCCCGGTGGCGTCGAGCCTCTTTGAAACAGGCGGTTTCTGGTATGCCGACCCGGATGCGCGCTCGCCGGATATCCAGTTCCATCTGGGGCTCGGTTCGGGCATCGAGGCGGGTGTCGAGAAGCTCAGGAATGCCGGTGTGACGCTGAACTCTGCCTATCTGCATCCGCGCTCGCGCGGGACGGTGCGGCTGGCATCCAGCGATCCGCTTGCTGCTCCCCTGATCGACCCCAATTACTGGAGTGATCCGCACGATCTGAAAATGTCGCTCGAAGGCCTGAAGATCGCGCGCGAAATCATGCAACAGGATGCATTAAAACCCTATGTCATGGCCGAGCGCCTGCCGGGACCGAAGATCGTCAGCGATGATGATCTGTTCGATTATGCCTGTGCCAATGCGAAGACCGATCACCATCCGGTCGGCACCTGCAAGATGGGAACCGATGCAATGGCCGTTGTCGATCTCGATCTGAAAGTGCGCGGTCTGGAGGGCTTGCGGGTTTGCGACAGCTCGATCATGCCCCGCGTTCCGTCCTGCAACACCAATGCGCCGACCATCATGATCGGCGAAAAGGGATCGGATATTATTCGCGGTCTCGATCCCCTGCCGCCCACAGTGTTTTCGTGGGAGAAAAACGAACAGAAGCAACGGGCGCGGATTTAGTCGCCGTCAGCGGCTGGCTCAAAACGCAGATATCCCACCACACCCGACCCCTTTCGGTCCGGGTTGTCGGACGGGTGGTTGACGCCGTCGCTGACCGGAACGGCTCTGAAATCGAAAGGCGAGACGCCTTCGAGGCAGGCGGCATTGATGCCGTACTGGCGCGGATTGGAGCGGCGCTGGTGGAATGTGTAGATCCCGCATTTCGAGCAGAAATAATGCTTCGCCACGCCGGTATTGAACCGGTAGAGCGTCAGCGCATCCTCTCCCTCAAGGATTTCCAGCCCGTCCAGATCGGCTGAAACGGCCACAGCGCCGCGCATCCGGCAATAGGAGCAGGTACAGCGTCGCGCGCTGTGCAGCCCATTGGAAAGTTTTACGCGAAAACGCACGGTTCCGCAGTGACATGCGCCATTGGCTTCCTTGATATCGGGATTCATTTTCTCTCCTTGCATTTGCACGAAAGCTATTTTCTTTTTTGCCGGTTTACCACTGCCGAAAACCGATTAAATTCATTGCCGGAATTATATCCGGGAGGGAGCAGTTATGGGTGAATTCGCGGTCGTGACGGGAGGCAGCACCGGCATCGGGCGGCATCTCGTCTCCGCCTTTGCGGAAGCGGGCTACACGGTGGCGTTCAGCTACAGGCACGATGACGAAGCTGCGCAATCGCTCGTGGAAGCCATCGAGGAGGCTGGCGGCCAGGCGTTGGGGCTTGGCTGCGATGTGGGGCGACGCGCCGAGGTTGAAGCCTTTTTCGACGAGGTTTGCGACTGGTTCGGCGATGCGCCGGACGTGCTGGTCAACAATGCGGGCATCCAGACCTGGGCGCCCTTGCTGGAACTTTCCGAAGAGGGCTGGGACGATGTCATCCGCACCAATCTGAAAGGCTGTTTCCTCAACACGCAGGCTGCCGCCAAGCGCATGGTGGAGGCCGACAAGGACGGCGCCATCGTCAATATCGGCTCCGGCTGCAACAAGCTTGCCTTTCCGAAACTTGTTTCCTACACGGCATCGAAGGGCGGCATAGAGCAGTTCACCAAGGCTTCGGCGGTGGAACTCGGGCCGCACGGCATCCGGGTGAATTGCGTCGCGCCCGGTGCGATCCTCAATGAGCGGACGGCGGAAGAGCAGCCCGACTATGCAGGCACCTGGGCGCGCATCACGCCGCTACGCCGGGTTGGAACGCCGGAGGACATTTCGGGTCCGGTCCTGTTTCTTGCGTCCGACGCTGCGCGTTTTGTCACCGGCCAGACGATCTGGGTCGATGGCGGTGTCTTTTCGCAGGCCAACTGGCCGTATGAGGGATAGGCGCGGTTTTGGTTCCAGTCTGCAACGGGCGCATTTTGCGCTCAGACAAAGAGGAAAAACCACCAGACCGGCGAAGATAAAAGCAACGCCACAATTATCCAGACTATTCGCCATGCCGTGCGTTCAGTACCCAAAAAGCCTGTCGCAACGATAGCTGCGGCACTCAGTACCGTTAGAGGCCAATAGGTCGACAGCAAGGCAATTATGACTTGCCACCAAGTCAATGAAATCATGATGTTTCCTGAATTGGCCGTTTTGGAACGGCAAGGCGGGTGGCTTTCTCTGGAAAACCGGGCGTCTAAACAAAGCCGATTTCGGTGGTGATCCCGACAGGAATCGAACCTGTGACCTACAGATTAGGAATCTGTCGCTCTATCCTACTGAGCTACGGGACCAACCGATGCGCATTTGCCGGTGATTCCGGCATTGCGAATGCTGTCAGACACATACTGTTTTTCATGCCGGTCGCCAACCCCGCAAAAAGCGGGGCAGGCGGATTTATTCAGTTTCAGGCGGCAAGCGCCGTTTCTGCCAAAGTCACGAAATAGCTCACGCCATAAGGAATGGCGTCGTCGTTGAAGTCATAGGCCGGGTGGTGAAGGCCGGGCGTGTCGCCATTGCCGAGGAAGATATAGGCGCCGGGCCGTGCTTCCAGCATGTAGGAAAAATCTTCCGCCGCCATCATCGGCCCGACATTTTCGTCCACCTTGCCTTCGCCCGCAACAGAGCCTGCGACACGGGCGGCAAATTCCGTCTGCGTATCGTGGTTGAAGGTGACCGGATAATTGTTCTTGTAGCGCACGGTGATTCCCGCGCCGGTGGCGGCTGCAATGCCGGCGGCGGCTTCACGGATGCGGCGTTCGGCAAAAGCGCGTGTTTCCTTCTTCAGTGTGCGCACCGTGCCCGATAGCGTCGCCTTTTCCGGGATCACATTATAGGCCTCGCCCGCGATGAACTTCGTCACCGAGATCACGAGCGAATCGAGCGGATCGGTGTTGCGCGACACGATGCCCTGCAAGGCGATCATGAGCTGAGAACCGGCAAGGATCGGATCGATGGTGCGGTGCGGCTGTGCCGCGTGGCCGCCGCACCCCGAAATGAAAAGGTCGAATTCGTCGGTCGCGGCCATGATCGGGCCTTTTCGCATTGCGAATTGTCCGACCGGCAAGCCCGGCATGTTGTGGACGCCGTAGACTTCCGTGATGTTATGGCGGTCCATCGCGCCGTCCTCGACCATGGCAAGCCCGCCCGCGCCGCCTTCTTCGGCAGGCTGGAACAGGAGCGCGACCGAGCCGCGGAAATTGCGGGTTTCTGCGAGATATTGCGCCGCGCCCAGCAGCATGGAAGTGTGTCCGTCATGGCCGCAGGAATGCGCCTTGCCGGGATTTTGCGAGGCCCATTCGACGCCGCTCGTCTCGGTGATGGGCAGGGCATCCATGTCAGCGCGCAGGCCGATGGCCGGGCCGTCGCCGTGGCGGCCCTTGATGATGCCGACCACGCCAGTGCGTCCAACGCCGGTTTCCACAAGATCGCAACCGAAGGATTTCAGCTTGTCTTCGACAAATTTTGCAGTTTCGTGCACGTCATAGAGCAGTTCAGGATTCTGGTGCAGTTTTCGCCGCCATGCGGCAATTTCCGCTTGCATTTCAACGGCACGATTCAACACTGGCATTTTCTGAGGGCTCCCCGGATTGGGCATGATTTGAAGGAAACAGGATATGACGTTTCGGTGAAAGCGGGCAATCCCTGTTTGCCTTTTCATCGCCACATGGCATAGATAAAGAAAGCGTTAATCTCCCATTATGGCGCAGTTCGGACCCGCAGAAGTTGCAGGCTATTTCGATTGGAACTACGGAATGATGTCGAAATCATTGAAAATCTGGTTTGCAGCTGCCGGCCTGTCCGCCGCCGCACTGGCATCCGCTGAGGCCAATCCATCGATTGCAGTGGATGTGGCGACCGGCAAGGTCTATGCGCAGCAGGAGGCATTCCAGCGCTGGTATCCAGCTTCGTTGACCAAGATGATGACGGCCTATGTAGCATTCCGCGCGCTTCAGTCGGGCCAGATGACGCTGGATTCGCCGGTGCGCATGACCGTCAATGCTGCCAAGGAACCGCCGAGCAAGATGGGCTACAAGCCCGGATCTGTCATGACGCTCGATTCGGCGCTGAAGATCATGCTGGTGAAGTCGGCCAATGACGTTGCGGTTGCCGTTGCCGAAGCCGTGGGCGGAACCGAATCCGCCTTCGTGCAGCGCATGAATGCGGAAGCGCAGCGCATCGGAATGGTCGGCTCGCATTTCGCCAATCCGAACGGGCTGCACGATCCCAACAATTACACCACGGCGCGCGATCTGGCAGTCCTGGCGGTGCAGCTTCGCCGCGAATTTCCGCAATATGCGCATTATTTCGCGACCGAGGCGATCGATCCGGGCGCTGGCAAGAAGGTGCAGGCCAATTACAACATCCTGCTTGGCCGCTACGACGGTGCGGACGGCATGAAAACCGGTTTCGTCTGCGCATCCGGTTTCAACCTCGCAAGTTCGGCCACCCGTAACGGCCGCACCGTGCTGGCAATCGTTCTGGGCGCCGACCGGCAGGAAGCGCGTGCGGTTCAGGCCGCGCAGCTGATGACTGATGCTTTCCGCGCCAATGCCGGTGGCGGCGTGACGCTGGCGACGCTGCGTCCGACGGCTGGCGGCAATCTCAACCAGGCCACCGATATGCGCAAGGCGATCTGCAGCCAGGAAGCGATGGCGGATCGCTGGGACGGCCGCGATGTCGAGGGCAAGCTGAAAATCAACTCGCCCTACATCCATGCGATGGATCGCGATCCCGTTCCGGTTCGCGTCGGTCTCGTATCCGAGCCGGGGCCGATCACCCGGCCGGGCCAGCTCGATATTTCGCAGATTCCGGTGCCGATGCCGCGCCCGCAGCGCTCCGCCGGCGCGACGACCACCGCGATCAACTGACATGAATCCCATTCCAGTTTCCGTGCTGACCGGCTTTCTCGGTTCAGGCAAGACGACGCTCCTCAACCGGCTCCTGAAGGATCCGGCGCTGACCGATACGGCGGTCATCATCAATGAGTTCGGCGAGGTCAGCATCGACCATCTGCTGGTCGAGCAGGCGAGCGAGGGCGTGATCGAGCTTTCCGACGGGTGCCTCTGCTGCACCGTGCGCGGCGAACTGGTGGATACGCTGGCCGATCTGATCGACCGGCTCCAGACCGGGCGCATCAAGGCGCTGAAGCGCGTCATCATCGAAACCACCGGCCTTGCCGATCCGGCGCCGGTGCTGCATTCGATCATGGGGCATCCGGTGCTCATGCAGGCTTTCAGGCTGGATGGCGTTCTGGCGACGGTGGATGCCGTCAACGGCATGGCGACGCTCGACAATCATGAGGAAGCCGTCAAGCAGGCGGCAATGGCCGACCGCATCGTGCTGACCAAAACCGATCTGCCGGAAGCGCAGACAGGACTGGCGGCGCTGAAGGCGCGTCTCCGTGCGCTCAATCCCGGCGCGGATATTCTGGAAGCCGGGGAACAGCGCACAGGCTATGCGGCGCTTTTCGAATGCGGTCTTTATAACCCGGAAACGAAAACGGCGGATGTGCAGCGCTGGCTCAAGGCGGAAGCCTATGAAGATGCGCATCATGACCATGATCATGTTTGCGGGCCGGATTGCGATCACGACCACCACCATCATCACGGTCACCATCATGATCACGGCCATGCGCATCATCATCACCATGACGATGCGATCCGGTCCTTCTCGCTTCGCCACGATGCGCCGATCCCGCTATCGACTTTCGACATGTTCCTCGACCTGCTGCGTTCGACGCATGGCGAGAAGCTTCTGCGGGTGAAGGGCATTGTGCAGATTGCCGAAGACCCGGACCGCCCTGTCGTCATTCACGGCGTGCAGAAGATTTTCCATCCGCCTGCACGCCTGCCGCACTGGCCGCAGGACAAACATGAGACGCTTCTGGTGATGATCGTAAAGGATCTGCCGGAAACCTATGTGCGTGAACTTTTCGATGCGTTTCTGGGGCGTCCGAGCCTCGGCCGGCCGGACCGTGCCGCACTGACCGAAAATCCGCTGGCCATTCCGGGCTTTTCGCCCCGGAACTGATACTCACTTTCTGCGAATGAGAAAGCGGTGCAGCGTGCCTTCCCGCTTCTGCGCGACGAGGGCGTGGCCTTCCTGCGTGCAGAAATGCGGCACGTCTATGCCTGACAGCGGATCGGTGGCCTCTACCCAGAGAAGCGCTCCGCTTGGCATTTTTTCCAGACGATTGCGGGTCTTCAAAACCGGAAGGGGGCATTTAAGCCCCCTCAGATCGTAGACAGGAATCTCATCCTGCAAGGCCATCAATTCCCGATGATCTTCCACCATGGCTTCTTCGGTTCGGCAGCCGCAACAGGTGCCGTCTGTTCGACACTCTGCGCCACCGTGCTGGCGGTCGTCATTGGAGAGACCTGGGGGGAAACCTGCGTCGCAGCGGCCTGTGCTGTTGCGGGGTTCGGCTGCGGTGCCGGCACGGCTGCGGTCTGCGTCGCCGGCTGAGCCGGAGTGGCTGCCGGTTGCGGCGTTGCAGCAATGGCTGTCGGCTGCACGGACGGTGTTGCCGGGCGAATGTCCGGCGCACCGGCCTTTTCAGCCGAAGCAGGCGTGAGCGACGGCGGTTCGCGCGTTACCTTTTCGCCGCGCGCGCGGGCCGCAGACCATGCGGAGACGAGCTTGGCTTCGGCAATGCCCTGAATGGACGGTGCCGGTGCCTTCTGCGCGGCGCTGAAAGCGGACTGATAGGTCTTTTCATAGGACGCATAGGACATCGCCTCGCCGCCAACCGAGGGCGGGCAGGCATCGGTCGGCGAAAGGGGCTGGCCGTCCGGCGTCGATACGTTGAAGACGTAGCGCTTCTCGCAGACATCGACCTTCGGCGGAACCTTGGTGGTCTCGAAGGCGTCATAGCCCTGCTTGAGCATCTTCCAGAACGAATAATTCGGATCGCTCTTGTAGCGCGCCATGTTGGCGGCGGTCATGCGGAACGGAAACGCCTGAATCTGGAAGTCGCGCTGGCCGCCCTTGAAGGCGTCGCGTCCGAAGGCGTAAATCTCGGCGACCTGTTCGTCGGTCATCGAATAGCAGCCCGACGAGGAGCAGGCGCCATGCACCATCAGGTGCTGGCCCGTACGGCCATTGGCGCGGTCATAGGCGTTGGGAAAGCCGATGTTGAAAGAAAGGTAGTAATTGGAGTTCGGATTCATCTGGGCGGGGCGGACGGTGTAGAAACCTTCCGGCGCCTGACGGTCGCCCTCGATGTATTTTGGGCCGAGCTTGCCCGACCATTTGCAGATTTCGTAGGAAGCGATCTGGTCGTATTTGCCGTTGTTCTTCTGCTTCCAGACTTCCAGAACACCTTCTTCCTTGAAGATGCGCACCATGATCGGCGAGGTGCGGGTCATGCCCTTCGCCTTCATCTTGGCGACGACCTTTTCGGGAAGCGGCTTTTCAGCCCGCAGACTGAGGTCGGATACGGACGAACCCTGACAGCCCGCGAGAAGCGCGGTTGCCAATAAGGAGCCTAGAATTGCGGTTCTGATCTTCATGTCGCATCAAGTCTGTTAGAGCTACGCCAGAGACTTTATGAGCAAAAGTCGATTTCCTGAAGGTCCGATCCTATAAATGAAACCTTACGGTATCGTTTATAAATCCTTGCTCAGATAGCTAAAACCCGGCGCGTCGGCAATATGGCCGAATTTGCAGCATGATGCAAATCCGGAAAGCGCGGGGCTTCCCGGATGAATTATCCATCAATTGATGGTGAAAATCAGATGTTGCGGCCGATTTCGAGGAACTTCTGGCGGCGTTCCTGCTTCAGCGTTTCGCCGTCAATATCCTTCATCGAGCGCAGCGAGGCGGTGATGATGTCGCCAGCCGCATCGATAACGGCTTCCTTGCCGCGATGCGCGCCGCCCATCGGTTCGGGAATGATGCCGTCGATGATCTTGAGGTCGAAAAGGTCCTGTGCGGTGATGCGCATGTTGGAGGCGGCATCCTTGGCGCGGGTCGAATCGTGCCAGAGGATCGAGGCCGCACCTTCGGGCGAGATCACCGAATAGATCGAATGCTCAAGCATGTAGACGCGGTTTGCGACGGCGATTGCGATCGCGCCGCCGGAGCCGCCTTCACCGATGATGATCGAGATGACCGGAACGCGCAGCCTGAGGCATTCCGCCGTGGAGCGGGCGATGGCTTCCGCCTGGCCGCGCTCCTCGGCGCTGACGCCGGGATAGGCGCCGGCAGTATCGACGAAGGTGATGAGCGGCAGCTGGAAGCGGTCGGCCATTTCCATGATGCGGACGGCCTTGCGATAGCCTTCCGGGCGGGCCGAGCCGAAATTGTGCTTGAGGCGTGTCTTGGTGTCGGAGCCTTTTTCCTGCCCGATGATCGCGACGGCCTGACCGTTGAAGCGGCCGAAACCGGCCTGGATGGCTTCGTCATTGGCGAATTTGCGGTCACCGGCAAGCGGCGTGAATTCGGTGAACAGACGTTCGATATATTCCAGGCAGTGCGGACGGTCCGGATGGCGGGCGATCTGCGCCTTCTGCCACGGGGTCAACTTGCGGTAGATGTCCTTCAACGCATCGGCCGAACGCTTCTCGAGGCGACGAATCTCGTCGCTCATCTCGACGCTGCCCTGTTCCTGCGCGAGCTTCTTCAACTCAAGAATCTGGCCTTCAAGGTCGGCGACGGGTTTTTCAAAATCGAGATAGTTGTACATCGGGCCTGACTGTTCGTGCGTTTCTGATGAACTCGCCGCAATTGCGAGCCTGAAAAAGGCTGTTTTACGGCGCCTTACATATTCACTGCGGGCTCATCTTGCAAATTTTCGGTTTTCTCATAACCGGACAGAGGCTAATCGGCAAGCGGATGATGCTCGCTGACCAGCTTATGCAGTCTTTCCTCAAGCACATGCGTATAGATTTGCGTCGTGGAAATATCGGCATGGCCGAGCAATTGCTGCACGGTGCGCAGATCAGCGCCATTCTGCAGCAGGTGGCTGGCAAAGGCGTGGCGAAGCACGTGGGGCGAAACGGCAGAGGCCGATAAACCCGCCCGTGCTGCAAGCCCTTTCAACTCACGGGCAAAAACCTGGCGCGCCAGATGGCCGCTTTCCGAAAAAGCCGGAAAAAGCCACGGATTTTCATCGCTGCCGGGCAGGGAATCCCGCAAGGCCAGAAAAAGCTGCAGCGCTTCACGCGCCTTTGGCGAAAGCGGAACCATGCGCTCCTTGGAACCCTTGCCGCGGACCAGCAGAAAACGATGGTCGGTGCGTGCGACGGTGACGGGCAGGCCGACAAGTTCGGAGACGCGAAGCCCCGTGGCATAAAGCGTTTCGAGAAGCGCATGCAGCCGCAAGGCCTTGATACGATCGGGCAATTCCGCTGCTTCACCGGCTTCGAGTACTGCGCGGTCGAGAAGCCGCGTGACGTTTTCGACGCTCATGATCTTCGGCAGCGGCTTTTGCTTTTTTGGCGCATCGACGGTACCGGTCGGATCGTCCTGCCGGTAGCCTTCCGAATAGAGAAAGCGGAAGAACTGGCGCAGCGCCGACAGGCGCCTTGCCTGCGAGGTCGCGGCAAAGCCTTCGGTTGCCATGGCATCGATTGCGCTGCGGATATGGTCGGGGCCCGCTTCGGCAAGATTGACGCCCCGGGCTGCCAGCGCTTGCGCGACCGCCTCCAGATCGCGCCGGTAGGATTCAAGCGTGTTCTGGGCAGCACCCCGCTCAGCGCTCATCATTTCCAGAAAATTTTCGATCGCCAGTGAAGCGCGCATCGTCACTCCTGCGGTGTCGGCGGCAATTGGGTTCCCGTATCGGCGGTTTCCGCCGGGGCAGGGGCGGTCGCGGGTGTTGCCGGGGGAGCGATGATGACCGGCTTCAGTTTCGAGGCCGGTATTTCGATGGTGATTTCGCGTGTGTCGGGCTTCACGAAAGTGGCAAGCGCATACATCGCGCCATAGACGATGGCGGCGGCCAGAGCGAGAAAGAGGACAAGGCGCGTCAGCGTAGGCATTCATCTGTTATGCTGTGGCATTTGGACGAAAGCAAGGAGTGGGGCGAAAGCAAAGAGTGGAGCGAAAGCAAAGGTCGGCAAACGATGACGCGAGCGTGCAACCATGCAAAAAAGCCATGCATCCGGTCCTGCGCGCCCGGAAAACCCATCAAAGCAATTGACGTCGTCCCGTTTTTCATGTGGAACCGGAGCAAATGGACGAGGTCAATGAGCAGCACGGCAAAACAAAACAATCTACATGAAAAAGCGGAGCTGATCCGCGATCTGCTCGGTTCAAAAGTCGTGGTGCTTGTGGGACTGATGGGCGCGGGCAAATCCACTGTGGGCCGCAAGGCAGCGAGCCTGCTCGGCCTGCCGTTTCGCGATGCCGATACGGAGATCGAAGCGGTTTCCCGCATGACCATTCCAGAACTGTTCGAAGCCTATGGCGAGGTCGAGTTCCGCGATCTTGAACGCCGCGTCATCATGCGCTTGCTCGAAGACGGGCCGATGGTTCTGGCAACCGGCGGCGGAGCCTACATGAACGCCGAAACACGCGCGGCAATCGCGCGCGCAGGCATTTCCATCTGGCTCAATGCGGAAATCGATATTCTGATGGAACGGGTATCGCGCCGCCAGAACCGCCCGCTTCTGAAAAACAGCGATCCGCGCGGCGTCATGCAGAGGTTGATGAACGAACGTTATCCCGTCTATGCACTGGCCGATCTGCAGCTGATGACGCGCGACGACAAGAAGGAAGTGATCGCCGCCGAACTGCTCGATGTTCTGGCCGGGCATCTTGAAGGTTTAGAGGCTTAACGGCTGTTCGCTGGAATAAACGGCTGATTGCCTCGCTGTACGTTATTGGAGACTACGCATGAATGCTCCGTCCACCGCTCCCGGTGTCACCACTGTCCCTGTGTCGCTCGGCGACCGCTCCTACGATATTCTGATCGGCAAGGGGCTGGTTGATCGTGCGGGCGAGGAGGTGGCGAAGCGTCTGAAAGGCGTGCGCGTGGCGGTGGTGACCGACGAGAATGTCGCCAGGGCGCATCTGGAGCGGCTTACCGAGAGCTTTGCCAGGGCAAGGATCGATGTAACGCCGGTGATTGTTGCGCCGGGCGAGAAATCCAAATCCTTCGGCACGCTGGAAACGGTCACCAATGCCGTGCTGGCGGCCCGGCTGGAGCGCGGCGATGCGGTCGTGGCGTTCGGCGGCGGTGTCGTCGGCGATCTTTCCGGCTTCGTGGCCGGTATCGTGCGGCGCGGCATGAATTTCGTGCAGATGCCGACTTCGCTCCTGTCGCAGGTGGATTCTTCGGTCGGCGGCAAGACCGGCATCAACACGGCGCACGGCAAGAACCTCGTCGGCGTCTTCTATCAGCCGCAGCTTGTTCTGGCCGATACGGAAGTTCTGGATACGCTGAGCCCGCGTGAATTCCGCGCCGGTTATGCGGAAGTCGCGAAATACGGGCTGATCGACCGGCGCGATTTCTTTGCGTGGCTGGAGCAGAACTGGCAGGAGGTTTTCTCCGGCGGCGCGGCACGGACGCAAGCCATCGCCGAATCCTGCCGTTGCAAGGCGGCGGTCGTTGCGCGCGACGAGCGCGAAACCGGCGACCGGGCGCTCCTCAATCTTGGCCATACGTTCGGCCACGCGCTGGAAACCGCGACCGGCTACGATTCGAGCCGTCTGGTGCATGGCGAAGGTGTCGCCATCGGCATGGCGCTTGCCCATCGCTTCTCCGTCAAGATGAATCTGTGCGGCATCGAGGATGCGGAGCGTGTCGAAACGCATCTGAAGGCAGTCGGCCTGCCATACCGGCTGTCGGATGTGCCGGGCGGTTTGCCGCCCGCGGAAAAGCTGATGGATTACATTGCGCAGGACAAGAAAGTGGCGCGCGGCGCGCTCACCTTCATCCTGACGCGCGGCATCGGCCAGTCCTTTATTGCCAAGGATGTGCCGCCGACAGCCGTGCTGGAATTTTTGAAAGACCGTCTGGTGGATTGAATTTGACGTTTGAATTCCGACTGAATTAGATGCTGTTTCAGACGTCAAACTCGAAAAATCCACCAGATACATAAAGTTGCCAGTTGTCTTTGCGATTCCGATATTTGCCCGGTGCCTGTATCGGAGGCACGCAAATGTCGGAAGCAGACCACTGGAACGAAATGAGAGGATAAGGCGAATGGCTTTCGGGCTCTGGGTCATGTGCGGCATCATCCTGCTCTGCGTCATTCTCTCGGCGTTTTTCTCGGGCTCCGAAACGGCGCTGACGGCCGCGTCGCGCGCCCGCATGCTCACGCTCGAACATAATGGCGACGCACGCGCCAGTCTGGTCCAGCGGCTGATCGGGCGGCGGGACCGGCTGATCGGCGTGCTTCTGATCGGCAACAATCTTGCCAATATCCTTGCCTCTTCCATCGCGACCAGTATGTTCCTCAACCTGTTCGGGGATGCGGGCGTTGCCTATGCCACGCTGGCAATGACGGTCATTCTGGTCATCTTCGCCGAAGTGCTGCCGAAATCCTGGGCGATCTCCGGTCCCGACCGGTTTTCTCTTGCGGTTGCGCGGGGTGTATCGGTGGTGGTGCTGATCCTCGGGCCGGTTTCCGCCGCCGTGAACTGGATCGTGCGCGCGATCCTGAAGCTTTGCGGCGTCAATCTTGCCGCAGGCCGCTCCATGCTGAGCCCGCAGGAGGAACTGCGCGGCGCGGTCGAGGTGCTGCACCGCGACAAGTCACTCATCAAGGAAGACCGCGACCAGCTCGGCGGACTTCTCGACCTGAAGGAACTGGAAGTCAGCGACGTGATGGTGCACCGCACGGGGATGGGCACCGTCAATGCCGATGTTCCTGCTGACGAGATCGTGCGCGACATTCTCGCCAGTCCGCATACGCGCGTTCCGGTCTGGCGCGACGATATCGACAATATCATCGGCATCATCCACACCAAGGATCTGCTGCGCGCGCTTTATGACGTCGACAATGATTTCTCGCGCGTCGACATCATGAAAGTGGCCCGCAAGCCGTGGTTCGTGCCTGATACGACCACGTTGCAGGACCAGCTCAACGCCTTTCTCCGCCGCAAGGCGCATATCGCCATCGTCGTTGACGAATATGGCGACGTGCAGGGATTGGTGACGCTTGAGGATATTCTGGAAGAAATCGTTGGCGATATTGCCGACGAACACGATATCGACATGCAGGGCGTGCGCCTGCAGCCGGACGGCTCTGTGATCGTCGACGGCTCATTGCCGATTCGCGATATCAATCGTGCTCTCGACTGGCATTTGCCGGATGAGGAGGCAACCACGATCGCTGGCCTGGTCATTCACGAGACCCAGACGATCCCCGAAGTGAAGCAGGCCTTCACCTTTTACGGGAAACGGTTTTCCGTGCTGAAAAAGGAAAAGAACCGGCTGACGCGCCTGCGCATCGTGCCGCTCGACGCCGAGGGCAAACCGGCCCCGATTGTTGCGGCGCTGCCTCGTTGACGCTTTCCATAAGGGGGGCTGCGTAATGCTCTCTTTCTGAAAATCTTCATTTCAGAAAGGAATACAGTTCTCTCCAAAAAAAACCGCCTGGCCTTCAGATTTTTGGTTTTAGGCAAGGCGTTCAGTCGATAATATTAAAAATCTCTAATTCAGTGCATCAGTACAATATAAGTACTAACTAACATTCAAATTCGGTGTTATTTTGATCGCCAAAATATTTTATTTGCAGTTATTGTAGATATATGTAACCATGTGTGTGTCGTTATGGTGCGCCTTAAGCGGGCGCGAAAGATTATAAGTATCTTATATTTCGATACGAAAACTGCGGAGATATATGCGTATCGCATTCTTATGGTGAGAAATATACAGTCACGATCTGTTTGTGATGACACTAGATTCTATCCTGGAATTTCTTTTCTCCGCGAAGTTCGGTCTACTTTAATTACATGGCAAAAGCGCCCTTTCGGGCGCTTTGCATGTTTGGGCATGTTCGGGATATGTCTTTGGGGTGTGCTCCTGCGACGATCCGGCGATAAGTTGTCTCCCGCTCCTGAGGGCCGGGCAGGGCCGAAGGCTCCGGCTGTATTCCGAAAAGCTGTCTATCGCCGCGTTGCTTCCCCCGGAGCGGAAGGTTCAAGCGCCAGCGCGTGGACACCGCTATCCAGTTCTTCCTTCAAAAGCGCGTTGATGGCCCGGTGGCGCTCAATGCGACTCA
This sequence comes from Hyphomicrobiales bacterium, assembly GCA_900470195.1. Lineage (GTDB taxonomy): Bacteria > Pseudomonadota > Alphaproteobacteria > Rhizobiales > Rhizobiaceae > Brucella. The sequence continues at coordinate 143,342 of UEIJ01000007.1, forward strand.
TTCCGGCAAAGGCATCGGCAACGATGCGGATGCGGAAATGCGTCTCGCCGGTGCCGTCATAGACTTCATGATGGCCGCGATCGTCATGGTGATGCCCGGCGTGCAGGTGGCTTTCATTAATGACTTCAAGCCGTTCGGGAGCGAAAGCCGTGGTCAGTTTCGCTTCCATCGCGCTTTGTTTGCTATTGTGAATGGACATTTGAGCCACTTCTCCCCATATAGACGCTGTGCCTCATATAACGCTGCTTCGGCGGCAAAAGGTGGGGCAAATCCGCACAGGAAAGCACACTGCTCCCAAATTTCGCCCAGTTGAAATGGCCAAAAGCCAGACTGGACGAAATGTCAATTCTTGTTCAGCAACTGATAATCCGCATAATTCGATTCGATGACAACGAACTCAAAATTTTTCGACAGTATCCGCATCAAGCCCAAGAAGACCGCGGAAGCGAAGGCTTCAGGTCCTTGCTGCCAGTGGGACGGGTGCGACAAGCCAGGCACGCATCGCGCGCCTGTCGGACGCATGCGCGAAGGTGAATATTTCCGCTTCTGTGTTGATCACGTGCGGGAATATAACAAGAATTTCAATTACTTCTCCGGTCTTTCCGATGGCGACATCGCGAAATTCCAGAAGGATGCGATCACCGGCCATCGCCCAACATGGTCGACGGCGGCAAATTCGACGGCCAAGGCACGCACCTCGCCCGACATGGCGAAGATGCGTTCCGGTTCGGCCTCCTATCACAACCGCATCCGCGATCCCTTCAACCTTTTCAAGGAAGCGAAGGGGCATGCGCCGGGCCAGAAGGCGCAGCGCAAGCCGCGAACGCTGGAAATAAAGGCGCTCGCCACCCTCGGTCTTGAACCAAATTCGACTGGCGATAAGATCAAGGCGCGCTATAAAGAACTGGTAAAACAGCACCACCCGGATGCGAATGGTGGTGATCGCGGATCGGAAGAGAGATTTCGCGATGTTATTCAGGCTTATCAATTGCTCAAGCAGGCAGGTTTTTGCTAAAGCCTGTTTGGGACTGAAAGGCTGACTATGGAGTTGTCGCCGACGGCTCCGACGGACATTCTTCTGCCGCGCCAAGGCGTGGATGCAAGCACGGATGCCCGCAACGAATTACGGAAGGGGCATACCGTCCGGCTCGCCGGAAAAACATGCCCGCGGATGAAAGTTGCCGGTCGGCAGCTTGCCGGTATCAATTCGCGGCCGGTCGCTGCCTGCCGCTCTGGAGGCATGATGAACAAGGTTGAGCGGGATATAGCCAATTTGCCGGATACGACGGTTTCGGTGCGCGAAGTGTTCGGGATCGATTCCGACATGATGGTGCCGGCCTATGCGGCAGGCGATTCCTATGTGCCGGAGCTTGATCCGGATTATCTTTTCGACCGTCAGACGACGCTCGCGATCCTCGCAGGCTTTGCCTATAACCGTCGCGTGATGGTTTCCGGCTATCACGGCACCGGCAAGTCGACCCATATCGAGCAGGTCGCAGCCCGCCTCAACTGGCCTTGCGTGCGCGTCAACCTGGACAGCCATGTCAGCCGTATCGATCTCGTCGGCAAGGACGCCATCGTGGTCAAGGAAGGCGTGCAGGTCACCGAGTTCAAGGACGGCATCCTGCCCTGGGCCTATCAGCACAATGTGGCGCTGGTGTTCGACGAATACGACGCCGGCCGCCCGGACGTGATGTTCGTCATCCAGCGTGTTCTGGAATCCTCGGGCCGCCTGACACTCCTCGACCAGAGCCGCGTCATCCGTCCGCACCCGGCTTTCCGCCTGTTCGCGACCGCCAATACCGTCGGTCTCGGCGATACGACCGGCCTTTATCACGGCACCCAGCAGATCAACCAGGCGCAGATGGACCGCTGGTCCATCGTGACGACGCTGAACTATCTGCCGCACGACAATGAAGTGAACATCGTTCTTGCCAAGGCCAAGCACTACCAGAATGCCGAGGGCCGCGAGATCGTGAACAAGATGGTGCGCGTGGCCGACATGACCCGTCAGGCTTTCATCAATGGCGATCTCTCGACCGTCATGAGCCCGCGTACGGTCATCACCTGGGCCGAAAATGCCGCGATCTTCAACGATGTCGGCTTTGCATTCCGCCTGACCTTCCTCAACAAGTGCGACGAATTGGAACGCGCGACTGTGGCCGAGTTCTATCAGCGCGCCTTCGGCGTTGAACTGCCGGAATCGGCGGCCAATATCGTTCTCGCTTGATGCGGAAGAAGCCTGCCGCCCGATCATCCGGCGGCAGTGCACTGTCTGATGCGGGGGCGGTCAGCTTCGCCCTTGCTTGAAAGCGAAGTCAGGATAGGCATATGTCGGGCCAGAAGTCAGGAATAGGCGATAATTCGCGCGAGCGTAAACCGGGACCGGTGGATTCCGAACCGTTCAAGCGCGCTCTAACCGCTTGCGTCCGCGCCATTTCCGGCGAGCACGAGCTGGAAGTGGCGTTTACCAACGACCGTCCGGCCTTGAGCGCCAATCGCGCCCGTCTCCCCGACCTGCCCAAGCGCCCGACCGCGCACGATATTGCCGTCACCCGCGGCCTTGGCGATTCCATGGCGCTGCGTCAGGCGCGTCACAATCCGCGCATTCACGCGAGCCTCGCGCCGGAAGGAAAGCAAGCGCGCGCGATCTACGACGCGGTTGAGCAGGCGCGCGTCGAAGCCATCGGCGCGCGCGCCATGGCAGGCATGGCGGATAATCTTTCCACCATGCTCGCGGACAAATATTCGAAAGCCAATTTCTCTGCCGTCACTGCCAGGGAAGACGCGCCGCTTGAGGAAGCCGTGTCGCTTCTGCTGCGTGAAAAGCTGACCGGGCGGGCCGCGCCTGCGGAAGCCGGGCAGGTGCTGGAACTGTGGCGCGACTGGATCGAACAGAAGGCCGCCGCCGATATAGTGCGGCTTGGCGATAATCTTGAAGACCAGCAGGCTTTTGCGCGCACGGTGCGTGATATGCTCGCCTCCATGGACATGGCGGAAGAGCTGTCGCAGGAAGAACCGAGCGACGAGGAAGAGCAGAACGACGAACAGACGCCGGATTCCGACGAGAACGAGGAAGGCGGCGACGAGAGCCAGGAAGGTTCCGATTCCGCTGAAAGCGAGGAATCCGACAGTTCGAGCGATGAAGGCGAGCAGGGCGAAATGGATGCCGCCGATGCTTCTGCCGACGACATGGACGACAGCGAGGACATCGACGCGGAAACGCCAGGCGACACGCGCCGCCCGAACCAGCCTTTCGCCAATTTTGCCGAACATGTCGACTACAAGGTCTTCACGCGCGAGTTCGACGAAGAGGTCGAGGCGACCGATCTTTGCGACGAGGCGGAACTCGACCGCCTGCGCGGCTTCCTCGACAAGCAGCTTGCCAATCTGCAGGGTGTGGTGGGTCGTCTCGCCAACCGCTTGCAGCGCCGCCTGATGGCGCAGCAGAACCGCTCGTGGGATTTCGACCTGGAAGAGGGCTATCTCGATTCGGCACGCCTGGTGCGCATCGTGATCGACCCGACCCAGCCGCTTTCCTACAAGCAGGAGCGCGACACGGATTTCCGCGATACGGTCGTGACGCTGGTGCTGGACAATTCCGGCTCCATGCGTGGCCGGCCGATCACGGTGGCGGCAACCTGCGCGGATATTCTCGCCCGCACGCTGGAACGTTGCGGCGTGAAGGTGGAAATTCTGGGCTTCACCACCAAGGCGTGGAAGGGAGGCCAGTCGCGCGAAGCGTGGCTTGGGCGCGGCAAGCCCGCCAATCCGGGCCGTCTCAACGATCTGCGCCACATCGTCTACAAGAGCGCCGATGCGCCCTGGCGTCGCGCACGGCGCAATCTCGGCCTGATGATGCGCGAAGGACTGCTCAAGGAAAACATCGACGGCGAAGCGCTGATCTGGGCGCATCAGCGCCTGCTCGGACGGCCGGAACAGCGCAAGATCCTGATGATGATTTCGGACGGTGCGCCGGTCGACGACTCGACGCTGTCCGTCAATCCCGGCAATTATCTCGAGCGTCATCTGCGCGCGGTGATCGAGGAAATCGAAACGCGCTCGCCGGTGGAACTGATCGCCATCGGCATTGGCCATGACGTCACGCGCTATTATCAGCGCGCCGTCACAATCGTCGATGCGGAAGAACTGGCTGGCGCCATGACCGAACAGCTTGCCTCGCTGTTCGAGGAGCAGGGGGCTGCGGCCTCGGGCAAGGGCAGACGGCGCGCTGGTCGGCGATAGAATATCGGTCAAAGAAAAGGGCGCCTGAAACGCCCTTTTTTCATGCCTTTTCCGCTGTCGTCCGGTTTGGCGCGTAAAGCGTCGGGGCGAAGACGGCGAGGATTGCCCCATAGGGGATCAGCATCAGCGTCCCCATGATGACCTTCACAAAGAAGTCACCGAAGGCCAGCGACGCCCAGAGCGGCACGCCGAGGCCGAGGAAGGACGCCGGTTCGGCAAGCGACGAATCGGGCATTCCGGTGAGCGTATCGATCCACGCAAAACCGGCTGCAAAGGCAATCGAGAAAAACAGGACCGTATCGAGCACGGAGCCGAACATGGCGGCGGCGAAGGGCGCTTTCCACCAAGTCTGGCGGCGTAGCCTGTCGAAGACGGTAATGTCCATCAACTGTGCGAGAAGGAAAGCGGAGCCGGAGGCGATCGCGATGCGCGGGGTTGCCAGCCAGATCGACATGACAACGCCCAGCACGAAACCGGCATAGACGACCTTACGTGCGGCGGCGGGGCCGAAGCGGCGATTCGTCAGGTCATTGACCAGAAAGGCGACGGGATAGGTAAAGGCGCCATAGGTCAGTACTTCACCGAGGCCGAAGTGCTGGAACGGATACTGGACAAGAATGTTCGACGCGGCAACCGCCACGCACATGGCCAGTATCGCAGGCATAAGCCGGGAAAAAGAGGGTGTCTCGATTGACATTTTTTTATCCTGGGTGATGGAACCAGCAAAAAAGGCCGACGAGAGCCGGCCTTTTTTGTCAAAACTATTGGCCGGAAGCTCAGGCAGCGGCTGCTTCAGCCTGCTTCTTTGCGATCTGGCGCTTCAGCAGGCGAGCGCGCTGCGACAGTTCCTTGTCGTCGGACTTGACGAGGAACGCGTCGAGACCGCCGCGATGTTCGACCGAACGCAGGGCGTTGGCGGAAACGCGCAGACGATAGCTCTGGCCGAGCGTTTCGGAAATCAGCGTAACATTGCAGAGGTTCGGCAGAAAGCGGCGACGCGTCTTGTTGTTCGCGTGGCTGACATTGTTGCCGTACTGGACCGACTTGCCGGTCAATTCACAAGCGCGGGACATTTTGGTCTCACCTTCAATTACGTTCTTCAGGCCCCGACCCGAATGTCCGAATTCAAGCAATCAACGCAGTTTGATGCTGCTGGCGCGCGATCTCGGACAGGCGGCCTATTGGGAAAGTCGCGTTTCTATAGTGACAGCAGCCGTTGCAGTCAAGTGAGATTCCGTATCCATCGCGCAAAGACGCGGTTTTCGGGCTTTCGCACGGTCTTCACGAAAGCTTGCAATCATAACTTCGCCGGTTTTGCCTGCTGCACAGATACTGTATCGAAGAATCCCACGCAACTTTCTCGCGGTCCAATGTGGTTGAAAACCCTCATGGGAAAAGCTAGCGAAAGGAATGCCGAGTATGATCGAACCGTCGCATATGTTGAAGCCCGTCCGGCACCGGCTGGCGCATTATGGCGGGGCGACCGTGGCAGGCCTGGCCTTTATGGGCCTAACCTTCGCGGGACTGGTGATTGCGGGCGGACCGGCCCGCGCCGACGATCTTTACCGGACAGAATACGATATCTCCATTTTTGGGCTTTCCATTGCGCGGTCCGCCATAGAAACCACGGTCAATGGCGCGAACTACAATCTCAATGGCCGGTTTCTGACGTCCGGTCTGGCGCGGGTGTTCGATGATACCGATGGAACCGTGCACGTCACCGGCAGCGCCGTCAGCGGCAAGGTCGTGCCGAAGAGCTTCGATCTCGCCTACAAGCACGGCCGCAAGAACAAGAGCACCACGATCCGCTTCGCCAACGGCAATGTGGTCTCGGCGGAAAACCAGCCTCCGGTGAAAAAGCGCGATCCCTGGGTGGAAACATCGCCGCAGGATCTGCTGAACGTCAGCGATCCGCTGAGTGCGCTCATGATACCCGCAAAGAACGGCCGGGCGGTCTGCGACAGGTCGCTGAGCGTCTTCGACGGGCAGACGCGCGCGGAGATCAGGCTTTCCTTCAATGGCACCGAATCGTTCACGACCGATGGTTTTACCGGCGAATCGGTCATCTGCTCGGCAAAGTTCGTTCCTGTTTCCGGATATCAAAAGGGCAAGAAGGCCATCGATTATCTGAGCAATCGCAGCCGGATGACGATTTCCTTCGCATCGCTTGGCAATTCCGGCATCTACGCACCCGTCGTGGCACGGATCGGCACCCAGATCGGCACGCTCAAGATCCAGGCGACCCGTTTTTCCAAGGTGAACTGACAAAAGAGCTGACGGGTAGCCCGCGCCGGATCAATGCTTCGAATGAACGCATTCCTCGTGATTGCCGAGGATTTCGATCACGCGGCACTGGTCGATACGGCCATGCGCGGTGCATTCCAGCATGCGTTGCAGCTCGGTTTTCAGCGACAGCAGTTTGGCGATGCGGTGTTCCACGTCGCTCAGGCGCGCGCGTGCGATGGCGTCGGCTGCCGCGCATGACTGGCCGGGATTGTCCTGAAGGTCGAGAAGCGTGCGGATCGCATCCACCTCGAACCCCAGATCGCGCGCGTGACGGATGAAAACGAGGCGCTGCACATCGTTACGGTCATAGAGGCGGCGATTGCCTTCCGTGCGTGGCGGCACCGGCAAAAGGCCGATCTGTTCGTAATAACGGATGGTCGGTACTTTTACCCCGCTCGCCTTCGATGCTTCGCCGATGGGCACATTTGTGATCATTTTCCGCTTGCTCCTCTAGTCACTAGAGGATGTAGACCTTGCTCAAGACAATTCAAGAGCAGTCCTGAAAAGAGCAGATCATGAGTGAAACACTGAACCAGATTCGCTTTCGCATCGACGGTATGGATTGCGCGTCCTGCGCGGCCAAGATTGAAACTGCCGTGCGGCGCGTGCGCGGGATCAAGGATGTCTCCGTTTCGGTTGCGGGAGGCACGATGACCGTCAGCCATGATGGAACGGGCGATCTCGACAAGGTTGCCGCCAAGGTTCGCAGTCTCGGATATGGCGCGGAGCCGGTCGCCTCGGAAAAAGCCCCGGCAAAAGGCGAACATTCGCACGATCATTCTCACCATGACCATGACCACGGGGCCTGCGGCGGCGACCACGATCATGCGCATGACCACGGATATGAGCACGACCATGAAGCCCACAGCAAGGAGATTGCGGTAACGCCAGACAGTCTGCGCTTTCGGGTCGATGGCATGGATTGCGCCTCCTGCGCAGCCAAGATCGATACCGCCGTGCGGCGCTTGCCGGGCGTGACGGACGTGTCTGTTTCCGTGACCAATGGCGCGATGAGCGTCAATCATGACGGAACGGCAAAGAGCGATGAAATCGCCGCCAGGGTGACGGCTCTGGGCTACAGGACCACGCTTGCCGACACCGCTCCCACCGGTGGCAGGGCCGCACCAAAGGCGAGCGCACCGGCAAAACCCCTGCCGTGGTGGCGCTCGAAGAAAGGCCAGATGATGCTGGCCTGCGGCGGCGGGCTGGTTGCAGCCTACATCGTCGGGCATCTTTATCCGCCGATTGAGCTATGGGCTTTCACGGCGGCGATGCTGATCGGTCTCGTGCCGATTGCCAGGCGCGCCTGGATGGCTGCGATCAACGGCACGCCGTTTTCCATCGAGATGCTGATGACGATTGCCGCCATCGGCGCAATGTTCATCGGCGCGACAGAGGAAGCGGCAGCCGTCGTGTTTCTGTTCCTGGTCGGCGAGCTTCTGGAAGGCGTTGCCGCCGGAAAGGCGCGCGCCAGCATCCAGTCGCTTACCGCGCTGGTGCCCAAGACTGCGTTTCTTGAGAAAAACGGGACGACTTCGGAAGTTGCGGCTGACAGTCTCGCGGTTGGCGATGTTATTTCCGTGCGCCCCGGCGACCGTATGCCCGCCGACGGCGAAATCCTGACAGGCGAAAGTGCGGTGGATGAAGCGCCCGTCACCGGTGAAAGCACGCCGGTCGGGAAGGCTGAAGGCGACACGGTCTTTGCCGGCACGATCAATGGCGACGGCGTGCTGCGGGTTCGGGTCACCGCTGCCGCGCAGGATAACACCATTGCCCGCGTCGTGCGGCTGGTCGAGGAAGCGCAGGAAGCCAAGGCGCCGACCGAACGTTTCATCAACCGCTTTTCCACCTATTATACGCCGGGCGTGGTGGTCGTGGCGGCTCTCGTTGCCATTCTGCCGCCGCTTCTTGCAGGCGGCGACTGGAACGAATGGATATACAAGGGACTTGCCATCCTTCTGATCGGCTGCCCCTGTGCGCTGGTCATTTCCACGCCTGCGGCTATTGCAGCCGCGCTTTCCTCCGGTGCGCGGCGCGGCCTTCTGCTGAAGGGGGGCGCGGTGCTGGAAACCATCGGCAAGATCACGGCGGCCTGTTTCGACAAGACCGGCACGCTGACCGAAGGCAAGCCGAAGGTGACCGATGTTCTTGCAGGCGACCTGCCCGAAGATGAAGTGCTGCGTCTTGCCGCCTCCCTGGATGCGGGCTCAAGTCATCCGCTGGCGCTGGCGATTGTCGGTGCCGCCGAGCAGCGCGGCCTGAAACTTGCCCCCGTGACGGGAGGAAAGGCCCATGGCGGCAAGGGCGTATCGGGCATGGTGGGCGAGAAGGACCTGTTTCTGGGTTCGCGCCGTGCCGCCAATGATATTGCGGCCATTCCGGATGCGCTGGCGAACCGCATTGCCGCCTGCAACGACGAGGGCAAGACGGTTTCCGTGCTGGCTGCCAATGGCAAGATCGCCGGTGCAATCGCCATGCGCGATGAACCGCGCGCCGATGCCGTTGCGGGCTTGCGGGAGTTGAAGGCGGCCAATATCCGCACCCTCATGCTGACCGGGGACAATCGCCGCACAGCAGAAGCCATCGGGCGCGATCTCGGGATCGAGGTGCGGGCCGAACTGCTGCCGGAAGACAAGCAGCGCATCGTCGGCGAATTGCGCAAGGAAGGGCTGATCGTCGCCAAGATCGGTGACGGCATCAACGACGCGCCAGCGCTTGCGGCCGCCGATGTCGGCATCGCCATGGGGGGCGGCACCGATGTGGCGCTGGAAACGGCGGACGCCGCCGTCCTGCACGGACGGGTTGGCGATGTGGAGGAAATGGTCGACCTTTCCAAGCGGACCATGCGCAATATCCATCAGAACATTGCCATAGCGCTTGGATTGAAGGCTGTCTTTCTGGTGACCACGGTGCTGGGCATCACCGGCCTTTGGCCTGCCATTCTGGCCGATACGGGCGCAACCGTTCTTGTGACGATCAACGCTTTGCGGCTTTTGAGGCAACCTGTGCGGTAAATTGGTTGCCTGCGTTCCATCTCCTCAAGATGAGGAGATGGACAACCGCGGAAACCTTACTCGCCGATCAGGACGCGGATGCGTTCGCTATATTGCTTGCCAAAGGCCAGATGTTCGGGATTGATATCCTTCAGCTCGTCCACCAGCTGCGGTTCGCTCTCCGCGTCAGCGGCGGCAAGGCTGCTCATGAGGGCGAAATAGCCGAAAATATAATCGGTCGGCGTAATATTCTGGGCCTTGAGCACTTCCACGACCTGCGGGCGGGACTCGATGCTCTTCACCATCTTGTCGAAGGACGGCGTGGCATCCTGCCCTTCCTCTTCGGTTGCCGAAAGCTCCATGCCGCCAAGCTGCTCCTGCACTTTTTCCATGCGCGACAGGAAATCTTCGCTCAGCTTGAAATTGTTGATTTCGGCAGGCGTCTGCTTCGGTGCAACGTCGAGCAGCAGGTCATCGGCAAACGCGAGATTCATCGAAGCGGGCAGGGTAACAAGGGAAAGGCCGAGGAAAACGGCGCAGCCTGCAATCTTGAAACGGGAAAACACCGTCATCCTTCTATCCTCGAACTGTGGAACGATTCGCCTTTTGTTTTTACGCATTACCCTACGCCAAACCGCTTCGCACTTTTACCGGAAATGCGCTTACAGCATGTCAGAACATATCCTTGCGCTTGCGGATTTCGGCAAACACGGCTTCGTCGGGCGCATCCTGCAGGCCCAGACGGCTGCGAATGCCGGCATCATGCCATCGCAGGAAAGGGTTCGTCGCCATTTCAAGCGCGATGCTTGACGGCAATGTCATGCGGTCAGCGGCACGCAGCCTTGCAATCTCAGCGGCGCGCTCCTTCAGTGCGGAATTGGCCGGATCGATGGTGAGCGCAAAGCGTGCATTGCTTTCGGTATATTCATGGCCGCAATAGACGGCCGTGTCGCCGGGAAGCGCAATCAGCTTCTGCAACGACTGGAACATGGTGAGCGGCGTACCCTCGAACAGCCTTCCGCAACCGAGCGCGAACAGGGTGTCGCCTGTGAAGACGGCTTTGGCGTCGGGAATATAATAGGAGATTTCACCCGCCGTATGGCCCGGTGTGGCGATAGCCTTTACCCGGAAGAGACCGAAGGCGAACTCGTCGCCGTCCTGCACGGTCCGGTCGATGCCGGGAATCTTTGTTTCTTCCGCCTTGGGGCCGATGATGCTGACCCCGTATTTCGCTTTCAGCGCTTCATTGCCTTCCACATGATCGAGGTGATGATGGGTGGTGAAGACGAAATCGAGCGTCCAGCCGCGCCGCTGCAGCGCGGCCTCGATCGCAGCCGCATCCGGCGCATCGATGGTTGCGGTCAGCGCACTTTCAGGGTCATGAATCAGAACGCCGTAATTATCGCTGCGGCAGATGAACTGTTCGATTTCAAGCCGTGGGGCGATCCCGTTCATGGCGTCCTTCCTCCTAAAGCGTGGCACATTATCCGACGCAAAACCGTTTCGCCCTTTTGGCTCGAAAATGCTCGGTTACGATGCGGTCTTGTTGTCTTCCGTCAATGAATGCTTCTGAATAAGCGGCATTTGTAAAAGCGTGAAGACAACCGTGATGGGCATTATGCCCCACACTTTGAACGATACCCAGGCATCGGTCGAAAAATTCCGCCACACAACCTCGTTCATGATGGCGAGGAAGATGAAGAACAGACCCCAGCGCAGCGTCAGCTTTCGCCAGCCCTCGGCATCGAGACGGAAGGCTGAATCGAACACATAGCCGAGCAGGGATTTGCCGAAGAAGAGGCCGCCCAGAAGAATGCAGCCGAACAGCGTGTTGACGATTGTCGGCTTCATCTTGATGAAGGTGTCGTTATGCAGCCAGAGCGTGAGCGCGCCGAACACCAGCACGACAATGCCCGAGACAAGCGGCATGATCGGCAGCGTGCGCGTCATCGACCATGAAATGGCAAGCGCGATCACCGTCGCCGCCATGAACAGGGCGGTTGCCAGAAAGATCGGCGCGCCGATGGAAGCCAGCACCGGAAACCGCTCGAGCAGCATTTCGCCGCGCGCATTGGCAAAGAAGAAGACCAGAAGCGGTCCCAGCTCCAGCGCCAGCTTCAGGAGCGGCGGGACTTCCCGGCGCTCGGTTTCGCTTTTCTCGGATGGATCGCGTTCGAAAACGGGATGCTCCATCAGGCAACTCCTGCGATGGCGCGGGCAAAATCCTTGGCCGCAAAGGGTTCCAGATCGTCGACGCCTTCGCCGACGCCGATGAAATAGATCGGCAACTTATGCTTGGCCGAGATGGCGACAAGAATGCCGCCGCGCGCGGTTCCGTCAAGCTTGGTCATGACCAGACCGTTGACGCCCGCGACATTCTTGAAAATCTCGACCTGATTGAGCGCGTTCTGGCCGGTGGTGGCGTCAAGCGTTTGCAGCACTGTATGCGGGGCTTCCGGGTCGTGCTTGCCCAGCACGCGCACGATCTTGGCAAGCTCGTCCATCAGTTCGGCCTTGTTCTGCAAGCGTCCTGCCGTATCGATGATCAGAACGTCGCTGCCCGCTTCCTTGGCCTTTTCCCACGCATCATAGGCAAGACCCGCCGCATCGGCGCCGAGCTTGGAGGAGACGACCGGCGAACCAGTGCGCTCACCCCAGATATGAAGCTGCTCGATAGCGGCTGCGCGGAACGTATCGCCTGCAGCCAGCATGACTTTTAGTCCGCCCGCGGTGAGCTTTGCTGCAAGCTTGCCGATGGTGGTGGTCTTGCCGGTGCCGTTGACGCCGACCACGAGGATGACATGCGGCTTGTGCGACAGGTCGAGCTCCAGCGGCCTGGCCACAGGGCCAAGAACCTTTTCGATTTCCGCGCCCATGATGGTGCGCACTTCCTCACCCGTCACGTCCTTGCCGTAACGCCCCGAGGCAAGCGCGTCCGTCACGCGCATGGCGGTTTCAAGCCCGAGATCAGCCTGGATCAGCACGTCTTCGAGATCCTGCAACGTGTCGTCATCAAGCTTGCGCTTTGTGAAAATGCCGCCGATGGATTCGCTGAGCGAGTTGGAGGAACGGGCCAGGCCGCGACGCAGGCGCTCGAACCAGGAAAGCTTCGGCTCAGGCGCTGCCTCAACGGGGGCTTCTTCCTCATGTTCCTCGACGGCCTTGGCGACTTTTACCTTCTTGGGCTTCACCGGCTCCGGCTGAGGCGCGGGTTCGACCGTTTCTTCTGCAACCGGGACCTTGGGTGCTTTTGCGACTTCCGGCTTTTCGGGTTCGGCAACAGGTTCCGGCTCCGGCTCGACAACAGGCTCAACAACAGGCTCTGGCGCAGGCGCTTCGACCGTGATTGGCTCCATCACCGGCGGCTGTTCGATCGGGATTTCAATCTCGGCAACCGGATGTTCCGGTTCTGCCTTTTCTTCCTCAACCGTTTCAGGCTCAGGCTCTTCAATCGGCTCAGGCTCGCGGGCGATCGGCTCATGGGCGATCACCGGCATTTCCGGTTCGGAAATGACCACTTCAACGGCGGTGTCTTGCGTTTCTTCAGGCGTTGCGACGGTTTCAGGAAGCTTTGTTTCCAAAGCCGTTTCCACGGCGTCGGGGGCCTGTTGCTCGGCCGGTTTTTCCTCGACCTCCTTCTTGCCGAAGGAGAACATTTTCTTGATGAAACCCATTGCCATGAATTCTGATGCCCTTAAGCTTCAAGCCGCTTGCGGCTCTGCCTGACGGGTGAGGAGTTTTTCCCCGTCATGGCCTGTCACGATACGTTCGATGATTTCGCCCGGTGCGCCGCCGTCAACCGATGAGAGTGTAAAGCCTTCCGTGCGCGCAATGCCTTCCTTCTCGACCAGAAGACGCTGCATGGTGCCATTCAGCGAAGCGAGGTGCTTTTCATAAGCCCGGTCGCCTTCCGCGCGCAGGCGGGCAGCCCGTTCCTTGACGATCTCGCGCCGTACCTGCGGCATGCGGGCAGCAGGCGTGCCTTCGCGCGCGCTGTAAGGGAAGACGTGCAGGTGGGAGAGGCCGCATTCCTCGACGATTTTGAGCGAGTTCTGGAACATTTCCTCGGTTTCGGTCGGGAAACCGGCGATAATGTCCGCGCCGAAGACGATGTCGGGACGAAGCCCGCGCACCGTTTCGCAGAAGCGGATCGAATCGTCGCGCAGATGGCGGCGCTTCATGCGCTTCAGGATCATGTCGTCGCCCGCCTGCAAGGATAGATGCAGGTGCGGCATCAGCCGTTTTTCATTGGCAATCGCGTCCATCAGGTCGTCATCGGCCTCGATGGAATCGATGGAGGAAAGGCGCAGGCGCTGCAGATCCGGCACCTGATTGAGCACGGTCTTCACCAGCTTGCCGAGGCGAAGATTGCCGGGAAGGTCGGGACCGTAGGAGGTCATGTCCACGCCAGTCAGGACCACTTCGGCATAACCATTGCCGACAAGGCGCTTGACCTGATCCACCACCGCGCCCATCGGCACCGAGCGGGAATTGCCGCGGCCGTAAGGGATGATGCAGAAGGTGCAGCGATGATCGCAGCCGTTTTGCACCTGCACGAAGGCGCGCGCGCGGCCCTCGATGGCATCGACCATATGGCTTGCGGTCTCGCGCACTTCCATGATGTCGTTGACGCGCACCTTTTCAAACTGGTTGACGCCGAAATCCGGCAGCATCCGGTAGGAATTGGATTTCAGCTTTTCCTCATTGCCGAGAATGAGATCGACTTCATCCATGGCGGCGAAATTGTCGGCTTCGGTCTGTGCGGCGCAGCCGGTGACGATGATGCGCGCTTCCGGGTTTTCACGGCGTGCCTTGCGGATCGCCTGACGTGCCTGGCGCACGGCTTCCGCTGTCACGGCGCAAGTATTGAAGATGATCGCCCCGTCCTTCAATTCGCCAAGACCGGCGGCGTCGGCTTCGCGCTTCATTACCTCGGATTCATAGGTGTTGAGGCGGCATCCGAATGTGACGACTTCCACCGACATCAGGCCGCACCCCTGTCAGTTGGCTTGTCATTCTGTGTGTCGCGGTTCCATTCGCCGGTTGCCGGATCGAATGTGCCCGAAAATTCCCATTCCGCGGGGCCGGTCATCATCACGTGATCATCGTCGCGCCACTCGATCCTGAGCGGGCCACCCGGAACATTGACGGTAACGATGCGCCCGGTGCGGCGCGTGCGCGCTGCCGAGACGGCGGCGGCGCAGGCGGCGGAACCGCAGGCGCGGGTCAGGCCCGCACCGCGCTCCCAGGTGCGCAGGTTAATCGTTTCGGGCGAGGTGACATGGGCGATGGAGATATTGGCGCGTTCCGGGAAGATCGGATGATGTTCCAGAAGCGGTCCGAACTTTTCCAGCTCATAGGACCAGACATCGCGGTCGACCCAGAAGATTGCATGCGGGTTGCCCATGGAGGCGACCGAGGGCGAATGCAGCACCGGCGCGTCGATGGGACCGACCTGCAATTCGATCATGCGCGTATCGCGAAACTCTTCGGCAAGCGGAATGTCCTGCCAGCCGAAGCGCGGCTTGCCCATGTCGACCGAGATCAGGCCGTCTTCATGTTCGGTCGCGGTCAGGATTCCGGCGCGGGTCTCAAAGGTGAAATGCTGCCTGCCGGTCTCGGCGGCCAGCGCCTGCACGACGCAGCGCGTGCCGTTGCCGCAAGCCTGCGCTTCCGTGCCGTCGCAATTGATGATCGCGATATAATTGTCGGTTCCCGCCGTGCGCGGATCGTGGATCGCCATGATCTGATCGAAGGCGGTTTCGCTGTCGCCCGCAAGACGGATCGCGGCTTCAGGCTTGATCCGGTCCGCGCGGCCGCGCATGTCGGCAACGATGATCTGATTGCCGAGCCCGTTCATCTTGGCGAAGGCTGCCCTGGTGGCCATAACTATCGTGGTTCCGTTTTCCTGCGGCTTATGCTCATGAAGCCTATGGGACAATTAGGGTCTATATGGCGGAAAAGCCCGCAAATTGCCAGTACCCGCATGCGATTGCGAAAAGTTGCGGCGTGGACGTTGTCGCAGAACAGACCCCAATATCGGAGAAACTGTGGCCTTCCTGTCCCAGTTCCAGGATTATCAGGCGGTTTCAAGCGTTCTTGAAGCGTTTGAAGGGAAAAAATGACAGTTTCCGGTGTTGCTTTTTTAACCATATAGCCATTTTATCGGTCCAATATTGTCACATTGCAGGGCTTCGGTAGGAAGTCCGGGGCATCCCCACCCCTGATGAGAAATGCGGAAATGGAGAACCAGATGGGAATTTCGAAAGCAAGTCTGCTCAGCCTCGCGGCGGCTGGCATTGTCCTGGCCGGGTGCCAGAGCTCCCGCTTCGGCAATCTCGATACGGTTTCGCCACCGCCGCCGCCTCCGCCTGTTGCCGCCGCTCCGGCAGGCACGGTGCAGAAGGGCAATCTTTCTTCTCCCAATGCTTCGCAGTTCCCGACGGCTCCGACCACGAACCCCAATGCGCAGCCCGGCACACAGGTTGCAAGCCTGCCGCCGGCATCCGCGCCCGACCTGACGCCAGGTTCCGTCGCCGGTGTCTGGAACGCATCGCTTGGCGGCCAGAGCTGCAAGATCGCGACGCCGCAGACCAAATATGGTCAGGGCTACCGCGCAGGTCCGCTGCGTTGCCCCGGTGAACTCGGCAATCTCGCTTCCTGGGCCGTCAACGGCAAGCAGCTGGTACTCTATGATGCGAATGGCGGTACCGTCGCTTCGCTCTATTCCTCGGGGGCGAGCCGCTTCGATGGACAGACTTCGGGCGGTCAGGCCGTATCGCTCTCGCGCTAAGACATTCTTGCGCTTGGAGCGCATTTCGATCTGATTGAATCAGATTGGCGCTCCAATTGTCTTTGTTTTGCCGCGCATCTTTGCCCGAAAACCGTTTCGCACTTTTCGGGATGCGCTTTAAAGACAGGCGGATCATCGCGAGATGGTCCGCCGTTTTGCAATTGAAAGGTTGAACGGAAGCAATCATGTCTTTCGACGGTAATCTGAAAGCCTTCCCCTCCGTCCGTGAACATTACGATGCGATGGTCACGGCGGGCGATGTGGAAGCCGATCCCGCTCAACTCGAACTTACCGTCCGTTACGACCGGCTGATCGAGGAAATCTGCACCAGACGCCTGTCACGCAAGTCGAGCGCGCTCGGCTGGCTGTTCGGCAAGCGCAAGGAGGCGTCGAGCGTCATCAAGGGGCTTTACGTGCACGGCGAGGTCGGGCGCGGCAAGACCATGCTGATGGACATGTTCTTTTCGCTTCTGCCGGTCGAACGCAAGCGCCGCGCGCATTTCAACGATTTCATGGCCGATGTGCATGAGCGCATCTATGCGCATCGCCAGGCGCTGAAGCGCGGCGAGACCAAACAGGACGACCCGATTCCGCCGGTGGCCGAAGCCTTGGCCCAGCAGGCATGGGGGCTGTGCTTCGACGAGTTCACCGTGACCGACATTGCCGATGCGATGATCCTGTCGCGCCTGTTCAGCGCGTTGTTTTCGCGTGGTGTGGTGCTGGTGGCAACATCCAATGTCGCGCCGGACAATCTTTATCGCGATGGGCTGAACCGGCAGCTTTTCCTGCCTTTCATCGATATTCTCAAGAGCCATGTCGATGTGATCAATCTGGATTCGCGTACCGATTACCGCCTCGAAAAACTCGACCGCCAGCCGGTCTATCTGTCGCCGCTGGGGGCTGAAACCACCAAGCGCATGGATGCGGCCTGGGCGGCGCAAAAGGATGGCGCGCAGGAAAAGCCGGACGTGATCCGCATCAAGGGGCGCGATATCGAGATTGCCCGTTCCGTGCATGGCGCGGCGCGCTTTACTTTCGAAGCGTTGTGCTCGAAACCGCTCGGCGCCTCGGACTATATCGCCATCGTCAAGCATTACCCGACGCTCTTCATCGATGATGTGCCGGTGCTGGACTATGCGCGCCGCAACGAGGCCAAGCGCTTCATCCTGCTGATCGACGTGCTTTACGATCATCATGCGCGGGTGTTCATTTCCGCCGAAGCGCAGCCGGAAAAGCTCTATCTTGCCAACAAGGGCACAGAGGCCTTCGAGTTCGACCGCACCGCGTCGCGCCTGTTCGAGATGCAGAGCGCGGAATATCTGGCCGAGCCGCCCGGCAAGGCCGGCTGAAAGTTCCGCCATCGCCGCTACCATCATCAGACTGCCATGGACTGGACTTATACGTTCCGTGGGCTATGTTACCCGCGCAATTCGTGATCGGGGGGGCGACACGCTTCGGGGCGAGGTCTGCCCCAAACTTGAAACGCGCATCGGTTCAGATCGTGGCCCGTCTGGAACCGGTGCACGGCGCTGAGAGAATTGGCAGCTTGCCAGCCGCTCCATACGGCCTGTTCGGGTATGGCTGGCGGTGGTAGGAGGAGGGCGATTTTGCCTTGTTCTCGACAAATTATCTTACGTTTACGTAAGAACCGATAAATCTAACCGATTGAAAACATTAGTCGCAAAATAATGAGTTGAGTTTATCGGCAAAGAGTCCTATCTCGCAGTTCCAACGCTTGAGCGTTTCCGGCGAGGATTCCGGATGGGCTTGATGCGTTTCTGGATCAAAAGTGAGGAAAGAAACAATCATGGCACGCAACAAGATTGCCCTCATCGGCTCCGGCATGATCGGCGGCACGCTCGCCCATCTGGCCGGTCTGAAGGAACTCGGCGACGTCGTCCTTTTCGACATTGCGGAAGGCATCCCGCAGGGTAAGGGACTGGATATTGCCGAATCTTCTCCGGTTGACGGTTTTGATGCGAAGTACACCGGCGCCAACGACTACGCTGCAATCGAAGGCGCAGACGTTGTCATCGTGACCGCAGGCGTGCCGCGCAAGCCGGGCATGAGCCGCGACGACCTTCTGGGCATCAACCTCAAGGTGATGGAACAGGTTGGCGCGGGCATCAAGAAATATGCCCCTGAAGCTTTCGTCATCTGCATCACCAACCCGCTCGACGCCATGGTCTGGGCGCTGCAGAAGTTCTCCGGTCTTCCGGCCCACAAGGTTGTCGGCATGGCCGGCGTTCTCGACAGCGCCCGCTTCCGTTATTTCCTCTCGGAAGAATTCAACGTTTCGGTTGAAGACGTCACGGCATTCGTGCTCGGTGGCCACGGCGACAGCATGGTTCCGCTCGCCCGTTACTCGACCGTTGCCGGCATCCCGCTGCCAGACCTCGTCAAGATGGGCTGGACCAGCCAGGACAAGCTCGACAAGATCATCCAGCGCACCCGTGACGGCGGCGCGGAAATCGTCGGCCTGCTCAAGACCGGTTCGGCTTTCTACGCTCCGGCTGCGTCGGCCATCCAGATGGCTGAATCCTATCTGAAGGACAAGAAGCGCGTCCTGCCGGTCGCTGCCCAGCTTTCGGGCCAGTACGGCGTCAAGGACATGTATGTCGGCGTGCCGACCGTGATCGGTGCCAACGGCGTCGAGCGCATCATCGAAATCGATCTCGACAAGGACGAGAAGGCGCAGTTCGACAAGTCGGTGGCATCTGTTGCCGGTCTTTGCGAAGCCTGCATCGGCATCGCTCCGTCGCTGAAGTAAAATTCCAGACAAGGCCGGTTTGTCGCTTCTTTGCGGCTCCGGCCTTTTCCGGCTGTCAATCCGTTACGGCTCCGTTCAATCCCAATATGCAACGGACCGGGAATCCGCAGAGGACAACCAGATGAATATTCACGAATACCAGGCCAAGCGCCTGCTTCACACCTACGGCGCGCCGATCGCCAATGGTGTGGCTGTCTATTCCGTCGAACAGGCGGAAGAATGGGCAAAGACGCTTCCCGGACCGCTTTATGTCGTCAAGAGCCAGATCCATGCTGGCGGACGCGGCAAGGGCAAGTTCAAGGAACTGCCAGCCGATGCAAAAGGCGGCGTTCGCCTCGCCAAGTCTGTCGAGGAAGTGGTTGCCAACGCGAAGGAAATGCTGGGCAACACGCTCGTCACCAAGCAGACCGGCCCTGCCGGCAAGCAGGTCAACCGCCTTTACATCGAAGACGGCGCCGACATTGATCGTGAGCTCTATCTCTCGATCCTGATCGACCGCACCGTTGGCCGTCCGGCTTTCGTCGTTTCGACCGAAGGCGGCATGGACATCGAAGCCGTTGCCGAGGAAACCCCTGAGAAGATCGTCACCGTCGCCATCGACCCCGCCAAGGGCGTGACTGATGAAGACGCCAACAAGCTCGCCGATGCGCTGAAGCTTGAAGGTCAGGCGCGCGAAGACGGCCTCAAGCTGTTCCCGATCCTCTACAAGGCCTTCACCGAGAAGGACATGAGCCTTCTGGAAATCAATCCGCTGATCGTCATGACCGATGGCCGCGTGCGCGTTCTCGACGCCAAGGTGTCGTTCGACGGCAATGCGCTGTTCCGTCATCCTGACATTCAGGAACTGCGCGATCTGTCGGAAGAAGACGAAAAAGAAATCGAAGCTTCCAAGTACGATCTCGCCTACGTCGCTCTCGACGGCAATATCGGCTGCATGGTCAATGGCGCGGGCCTTGCCATGGCAACGATGGACATCATCAAGCTCTACGGTGCAGAACCTGCCAACTTCCTCGACGTCGGTGGCGGCGCTTCCAAGGAGAAGGTGACGGCTGCGTTCAAGATCATCACCGCCGATCCGGCTGTCCAGGGCATTCTGGTCAACATCTTCGGCGGCATCATGAAGTGCGACGTCATCGCCGAAGGCGTGATTGCCGCGGTCAAGGAAGTCGGCCTCAAGGTTCCGCTGGTCGTCCGTCTGGAAGGCACCAATGTCGAGCTTGGCAAGAAGATCATCAACGAGAGCGGCTTGAACGTTATTTCGGCCGACGATCTCGACGATGCGGCGCAGAAGATCGTCGCTGCAGTGAAGGGGAATTAAGGCATGTCCATTCTCGTCAACAAGGACACCAAGGTTCTCGTACAGGGCCTGACCGGCAAGACCGGCACCTTCCACACCGAACAGGCGCTGGCCTATTACGGCACGCAGATGGTCGGCGGCATCCATCCGAAGAAGGGTGGCGAAACCTGGGAAGGCGCAAAGGGCGAAAAGCTCCCGATCTTCGCAACCGTTGCCGAAGCCAAGGAACGTACCGGCGCTGACGCATCCGTGATCTACGTTCCGCCAGCAGGCGCAGCCGATGCGATCATCGAAGCCATCGAAGCTGAAATCCCGTTCATCGTCTGCATCACCGAAGGCATTCCGGTCATGGACATGGTTCGCGTCAAGGAGCGTCTGGAACGCTCGAAGTCGCGCCTGCTCGGACCGAACTGCCCGGGCATCCTGACCCCTGAAGAATGCAAGATCGGCATCATGCCGGGCAACATCTTCAAGAAGGGTTCGGTGGGCGTTGTTTCCCGCTCCGGAACGCTTACCTATGAAGCAGTGTTCCAGACCTCGAACGAGGGCCTCGGCCAGACCACCGCTGTCGGTATCGGCGGCGACCCGGTCAAGGGCACCGAGTTCATCGACGTTTTGGAAATGTTCCTGGCCGACGACGAAACCAAGTCGATCGTCATGATCGGTGAAATCGGCGGTTCGGCTGAAGAAGATGCGGCGCAGTTCCTCAAGGACGAAGCCAAGCGCGGCCGCAAGAAGCCGATGGTCGGCTTCATCGCAGGCCGTACGGCACCTGCCGGACGCACGATGGGCCATGCCGGCGCCGTAATTTCCGGCGGCAAGGGCGGCGCGGAAGACAAGATTGCAGCCATGGAATCGGCTGGCATTCGCGTGTCGCCGTCGCCGGCGCAGCTCGGCAAGACGCTGGTCGAAGTCCTCAAGGGCTGAGATCGCGTAACGATCTGAATATCCCGGCTGCGGCGAAAGCCGCTGCCGGGTTTGGCATGAAGGCCGGACCATTCCGGCAACCGGGAACGGATATGCCCGTTCCGACGCGTAGAGTTTAGTTATGCCGGGGTCTGTAGCGGTTCCTCCCCGGCGGCGTGAGGGATGAAGGTCAAAAGCTTCCGGCCCGCGCAGATGAGCCGCTGACAAGGAGACGGAGCGCTGCTCCGGATAGGCTATGGCAAGGCAGGAACAAGCCAACGACGTTTTCGCCCTTACCTCATTCCTCTATGGCGGCAATGCCGACTATATCGAGGAGCTGTACGCCAAGTATGAGGACGATCCGAATTCGGTCGATCCGCAGTGGCGCGATTTCTTCGCCAAGCTGGGCGATAATGCCGACGACGTGAAGAAGAACGCCGAAGGCGCGTCCTGGACCAGAAAGAACTGGCCGATTGCCGCCAATGGCGAACTCATTTCCGCGCTCGACGGCAACTGGGCCGAAGTCGAAAAGCATGTCACCGACAAGCTCAAGGGCAAGGCGGCAAAGGGCGAAGCGAAGGGTGCCACCGGCGCGGCCCTTACCAGCGAAGAGATCACGCAGGCTGCACGCGACAGCGTTCGCGCCATCATGATGATCCGTGCCTATCGCATGCGCGGCCATCTGCACGCCAATCTCGATCCGCTCGGTCTCTCCGAAAAGCCGAACGACTATAACGAACTGGAGCCGGAAAACTACGGTTTCACGCCTGCCGACTACAACCGCAAGATCTTCATCGACAACGTGCTCGGCCTCGAATACGCGACCGTGCCGGAAATGCTCGACATCTTGAAGCGCACTTATTGCGGCACGATCGGCGTCGAATTCATGCATATCTCCGATCCGGCTGAAAAGGCCTGGATTCAGGAACGCATTGAAGGTCCGGACAAAAAAGTTGCTTTCACGCCGGAAGGCAAGAAGGCCATCCTGTCGAAGCTGATCGAAGCGGAAGGCTTCGAGCAGTTCATCGACGTCAAGTACAAGGGCACCAAGCGTTTCGGCCTCGATGGCGGTGAATCGCTGATTCCGGCCCTTGAGCAGATCGTCAAGCGCGGCGGCGCCATGGGCGTCAAGGAAATCATCTTCGGCATGGCCCACCGTGGCCGTCTGAACGTGCTTAGCCAGGTCATGGGCAAGCCGCACCGCGCTATTTTCCACGAGTTCAAGGGCGGCTCCTATGCGCCGGACGACGTGGAGGGCTCGGGCGACGTGAAGTACCATCTGGGCGCTTCGTCGGATCGTGAATTCGACGGCAACAAGGTCCACCTGTCGTTGACCGCCAACCCGTCGCATCTTGAAATCGTCAACCCGGTCGTAATGGGCAAGGCCCGCGCCAAGCAGGATCTGCTGGCCGGTCGCACCCGTGACGACATGGTTCCGCTCGCAACGCGCGCCAAGGTTTTGCCGCTGCTCCTGCATGGCGATGCTGCCTTTGCCGGTCAGGGCGTCGTGGCCGAGTGCCTCGGCCTTTCGGGCCTGAAGGGCCACCGCGTTGCCGGTACGGTGCATTTCATCATCAACAACCAGATCGGTTTCACCACCAATCCGGCCTTCTCGCGGTCGTCGCCTTATCCGTCGGATGTGGCGAAGATGATCGAAGCGCCGATCTTCCACGTCAATGGCGACGATCCGGAAGCCGTGGTGTTTGCCGCCAAGGTTGCGACCGAGTTCCGCATGACCTTCCACAAGCCGGTGGTCATCGACATGTTCTGCTATCGCCGCTTCGGTCACAACGAAGGCGACGAGCCGTCTTTCACGCAGCCGCTGATGTACAAGGCGATCCGTGCGCACAAGACCACGGTGCAGCTCTACAGCGAAAAGCTGATTGCGGAAGGCCTCATCAAGCAGGAAGAAATCGACCAGATGAAAGCGCAGTGGCGCGAAAATCTGGAAACCGAATTTGAAGCCGGACAGAGCTACAAGCCGAACAAGGCTGACTGGCTTGACGGCGCCTGGGCTGGCCTGCGCACTGCCGACAATGCCGACGAACAGCGTCGCGGCAAGACTGCCGTGCCGATGAAGACGCTGAAGGAAATCGGCAAGAAGCTGGTTGAAGTGCCGAAGGACTTCCATGTCCACCGCACGATCCAGCGCTTCCTCGACAACCGTGCCAAGATGATGGAAACGGGCGAGGGGATCGACTGGGCGACGGCTGAATCGCTGGCGTTCGGTTCGCTGGTTGCCGAAGGCAGCCCTGTTCGCCTGTCCGGTCAGGACGTCGAGCGCGGCACCTTCTCGCAGCGTCACACTGTTCTCTACGATCAGGAAACCCAGAACCGCTATATCCCGCTCAACAATATCCAGAAGGGCCAGGCGATCTACGAGGCCATCAACTCGATGCTCTCGGAAGAAGCGGTGCTGGGCTACGAATACGGCTATTCGCTGTCCGACCCGCGCGCGCTGGTTCTGTGGGAAGCGCAGTTTGGCGACTTCGCCAACGGCGCGCAGGTGGTGTTCGACCAGTTCATCTCGTCGGGCGAACGCAAGTGGCTGCGCATGTCCGGCCTCGTCTGCCTCCTGCCGCACGGCTATGAAGGCCAGGGCCCGGAACACTCTTCCGCTCGTCTGGAGCGCTATCTCCAGCTCTGCGCCGAAGACAACATGCAGGTGGCCAATGTCACGACGCCTGCCAACTATTTCCACATCCTGCGCCGCCAGATGAAGCGCGACTTCCGCAAGCCGCTCATCATGATGACGCCGAAGTCGCTGCTGCGCCACAAGCGCGCCGTTTCGACGCTGGCCGAAATGTCGGGCGAATCTTCGTTCCACCGCCTGCTGTGGGACGATGCGCAGTACAACAAGGATGAAGGCATCAAGCTCCAGAAGGATGCAAAGATCCGTCGCGTCGTTCTCTGCTCGGGCAAGGTCTATTACGACCTTTACGAAGAGCGCGAAAAGCGCGGCATCGACGATGTCTATCTGCTGCGTGTCGAACAGCTCTATCCGTTCCCGGCCAAGGCGCTCATCAACGAGCTGTCGCGGTTCCGTCAGGCGGAAATGGTCTGGTGCCAGGAAGAGCCGAAGAACATGGGCGCATGGTCGTTCATCGACCCGTATCTGGAATGGGTGCTGGCGCATATCGACGCCAAGCATCAGCGCGTGCGCTATGCGGGCCGTCCGGCCGCCGCATCGCCTGCAACGGGTCTGATGTCGAAGCATCTTGCGCAGCTCGCCGCTTTCCTTGAGGATGCGCTCGGCAGCTAACCGGTTTTGGAGCCGCCTTGCGGGCGGCTCCAGCACTTGAACACAAATTCAAAATTCGAAGATCAACGGAAGAAAAAACCATGGCCACCGAAATTCGCGTTCCCACGCTTGGGGAGTCCGTTACTGAGGCAACCATCGGAAAATGGTTCAAGAAAGTCGGCGATGCTGTCACTGCCGACGAACCGCTGGTGGAACTGGAAACCGACAAGGTGACAGTGGAAGTTCCGGCTGCTGCTGCTGGCGTACTGGCTGAAATCACGGCCAAGGAAGGCGACACCGTCGAGGTCAATGCGCTTCTCGGCCAGATTTCAACGGATGGCTCGGCTGCCGCTGCTCCGGCTGCGAAGAAGGAAGAAGCCAAGCCTGCCGCTGCAGCACCTGCTGCCGCGCCAGTTGCTTCCGCTTCGTCCGGCCCGGCTATGCAGCCAGCCCCTGCCGCTTCCAAGCTGCTCGCTGAAAACAACCTCTCCGCCGATCAGGTGGAAGGTTCCGGCAAGCGCGGTCAGGTGCTGAAGGGCGATGTGCTTGATGCCATCGCCAAGGGTGTTTCGGCTGCTCCGGCTCCGGTCGCTGCGGCGGCTGCCCGTCCGGCATCGTCGGCTGACGATGCATCGCGTGAAGAACGCGTGAAGATGACCCGCCTGCGCCAGACGATTGCCAAGCGTCTGAAGGATGCCCAGAACACAGCCGCCATGCTGACGACCTATAACGAAGTCGACATGTCTGCGGTGATGGAACTGCGCGCCAAGTACAAGGACATCTTCGAGAAGAAGCATGGCGTGAAGCTCGGCTTCATGGGCTTCTTCACCAAGGCCGTGACCCATGCGTTGAAGGAAATCCCGGCGGTTAACGCCGAGATCGACGGCACCGACATCATCTACAAGAACTTCGCCCATGTCGGCATGGCTGTCGGCACGGACAAGGGCCTTGTGGTTCCGGTTATCCGCGATGCCGACAGCATGTCGATCGCGGAAATCGAAAAGGAACTGGGACGTCTGGCCAAGGCCGCTCGCGACGGTTCGCTGTCCATGGCCGACATGCAGGGCGGCACGTTCACCATCACCAATGGCGGCGTGTACGGTTCGCTGATGTCCTCGCCGATCCTGAACGCTCCGCAGTCGGGCATTCTCGGCATGCACAAGATCCAGGAACGTCCGGTTGTCGTCGGCGGCCAGATCGTGATCCGCCCGATGATGTATCTGGCGCTTTCCTACGATCACCGCATCGTGGACGGCAAGGAAGCCGTGACCTTCCTCGTGCGCGTCAAGGAAAGCCTGGAAGATCCGGAACGTCTGGTTCTCGATCTCTAAGGAAGAACGATGGAGCCGGGCCTCTTCTCCGCATCCCCGTTCCTGCCGCTGGTCGGCTGGAGCGCCGTCCTGCTGGTGGTTCATATCCTCCTGCAGGGTTTTGCGGCAACAAAGGAACTCGGCTCCCGATGGAATGCCGGTCCGCGCGACGAAGGTTTGAAACCTTCCGGCAGGTTTGCCGGTCGCGCGGAGCGGGCCTCCTCCAATTTCCGCGAAACCTATCCGGCATTCATCGGGCTGGCGCTGGCGCTCGCGCTGAAAGGCGACCCATCCGGATGGGGCATCCTCGGGGCGTGGCTCTGGTTTGTCAGTCGCATCGTCTATATCCCGCTTTATCTGGCGGGCATCCCTATTTCCGTTCCTTCGTCTGGCTCATCAGCCTGGCGGGGCTCGGTATCATGCTTCTGGCTTTGGTTCTGTGATGGCAGCCTGCGCGTGAAACGCGCAATGAAGGAAACGCGATGCATCCCTATCTGTTCGAACTTGCGTCCCTGATGGCGATTTTCGTCTTTGCCATCGTTTCCCCCGGCGCCGATCTTGCCATGGTCATCCGGCAGTCGCTGCTGCATGGCCGCCGTGAGGCGATCATTACGAGCTTCGGCATCGGCACCGCTTTGATGATGCATGTCACCTATACGGTGCTTGGGCTCGGTCTCATCATTTCCAAGTCGATCTATCTGTTCAATATCGTCAAATGGTGCGGTGTGGCCTATCTGGTCTATATCGGCATCAAGGCGCTACGGGCTGGAACGACGAAGATCGACGTGGAAGCTTCGCCAAAGGAACCGCATAAGCAGCAGAGCTTCGCCAAGGCTTTTGGCCTCGGCTTTGCCGCCAATGCGCTGAACCCCAAGGCCGTATTCTTCTTCCTGTCGATTTTCTCGACGGTTGTTCATGCCCATACGCCCACCGAGGTGAAGCTTGGCTATGGCGTCGTGATGGCGACCGCGCTCATATGCTGGTTCGTCGGCGTCAGCCTTTTCATGACGACGCCGAAGATGCGCGCAGCTTTCTCGCGCGCCTCGAAATGGATCGATCGTGCCAGCGGTGTTGTCTTCATCGCGCTGGGGCTTAAACTTGCCACCGAAAAGGCTATGTAATCCTTATCTTCGGGCGGTCGAAGATTCGCTGCCGGAAAAGCTCAGCCGGAACACTCAGCCGGAACACTCAGGGAGAACCGACAGATGCATACAGCACCCAAGCTTTTCAGGACCGCCGCCGTTTCGGTGCTCGCGCTCACCCTGTTCTCGACCGCCGTTCAGGCGGCCTGCACGCAGAACCGAGCGATTTATCGGGATCGCGACGACGCCTATACGCTGACCTTCCGCCCGGAACAGCCGAATGATCTGAAAATGACGCCGGCACCGACGAACGAGTTCACGATCACGGCCAATGACAAGCCGGAGTTCAAGCTGAGCGGCATGGTCATCTGGCCGGAGGAAGGCGTGGCTCGCCCCTATGCTTTGCTGACCTTCAACTGCAAGGGCGATGGTTCCAATCCGGAAGACCTCGACGATTGCAGCATCTGGCAGAGCGTCATCTATGCACTGAAGGAAGGCGCGGAAGCCGAGGTGCTGCCCAAGGCGGAAGAACCGGCGGCGCAGGCGATCCTGCTGCCCGATCTGGTGACGGCGCTCGACGGTTATGATTTTGGAGCGGCAAAACCTGAAAAGCCGCTGCAGTGGGAAGTGTTCCGCTTTCAGGGATGCACGCCCGACGAGGAATGACCGGCTGTCCCGAAGGACGCCGGTTTTATGAGAACATGCGAAAGAAGGGCTGGCCGGATGAACCGTGTCGCCCGAAAACGTTCAGGACAGACTGAAGAAGGATAGTTCAATGTCATACGATGTGGTTGTCATCGGTACGGGCCCCGGCGGTTATGTCGCCGCGATCAAGGCCGCACAGCTTGGTCTTTCCGTTGCTGTTGTGGAGAAGCGCAAGACCTTCGGTGGCACCTGCCTGAATATTGGCTGCATTCCCTCCAAGGCGCTGCTGCATGCATCGGAAGTCTTTGCCGAAGCCGGTCATTCCTTCGATACGCTCGGCGTGGAAGTGACGCCGAAGCTCAATCTGGGAAAGATGCTGGCGCACAAGGATGCGACCGTGAAGTCCAACGTCACCGGCGTTGAATTCCTGTTCAAGAAGAACAAGATCACGTCCTTCATCGGCACCGGCAAGATCGTAGCCAAGGGCAAGGTTTCCGTGACCGCCGAAGACGGCAAGGTCGAGGAAATCGAAGCAAAGAACATCATCATTGCCACCGGTTCCGACGTTGCAGGCATTCCTGGCGTCAAGGTCGATATTGACGAGAAAGTCATCGTTTCCTCGACCGGCGCGCTTTCCTTCGACAAGGTTCCGGGCAGCCTGATCGTGGTCGGCGGCGGCGTGATCGGCCTGGAACTCGGTTCCGTTTGGGCGCGCCTCGGTGCGAAGGTCACGGTGGTCGAATATCTCGACAAGGTGCTCGGCCCCATGGACGGCGAAGTATCGAAGCAGTTCCAGCGCCTCCTCGAAAAGCAGGGCATCGCCTTCAAGCTCAGCGCGAAAGTGACGGGCGTTGAAAAGTCGGGCAAGGGCGCGAAAGTGACCTTTGAGCCGGTCAAGGGCGGCGCGGCTGAAACGCTGGAAGCCGATGCGGTTCTCATCGCCACCGGCCGTCGTCCTTACACCGACGGTCTCGGCCTTCAGGAGGCTGGCGTCAATGTCGATGATCGCGGCCGCGTTGCGATCGACGGTCACTGGCGCACCAATGTCGAAGGCATCTATGCCATCGGTGACGTGGTGCAAGGCCCGATGCTGGCGCACAAGGCTGAGGACGAAGGCATTGCGGTCGCCGAAATCATTGCCGGTCAGGCCGGTCACGTGAACTTCGATGTCATCCCGAGCGTTGTCTACACGCAGCCGGAAGTCGCTTCCGTCGGCAAGACCGAGGAAGAGCTGAAAGCCGCCGGTATCGAATACAAGGTCGGCAAGTTCCCGTTCACGGCCAATGGCCGCGCGCGCGCCATGCTGCACACCGACGGTTTCGTGAAGATCCTTGCCGACAAGGCAACGGATCGCGTTCTGGGTGCACATATCCTCGGCTACAATGCTGGTGAAATGATCCACGAACTGGCCGTCCTGATGGAATTTGGCGGTTCTTCGGAAGATATGGCCCGCACCTGCCATGCGCATCCGACCATGTCGGAAGCCGTGCGCGAGTCCGCTCTGGCGACCTTCGCCAAGCCGATCCATATGTAATCGGCAGATTTCCATATTTGTAAAAAGGCCCGCAGATGCGGGCCTTTTTCATTGCTATTTAATTCTGCGCTGGCGGGTTGGCCGGCGGAGCTGGAGCTGGGCTTGCGGGCTCGCTCTGTGTCGCCGGTGGCGGGGGCGGCGCGGCCGTGTCGGTTCCGCTGCCATTTCGGTAAAAGAAGTAGCCAAGAACGATGATCGCAACCAGAAGCACCGCGCCAAGCAAATAGCCGCTTCCGCCGCGCGGTGGCGGTGGCGGCGGCATTCCGGATGGATCTGAAAGACGCGGGTCTGTTGTCGTGCGCGGTTCGTTGTTCCTCGGATCAAGGGGATCAACCATATCGGGTTCCTCCAATGGTCCCTTCCGCCATCGAAACGACAGTCGGGAAGTGACAGTCGGCCGGGTACTTGCTGTTGCTCATCGGGCAATCGATGCTCCAACCGCGTGCCGTCATGCGGTGCGATAACAAACCCGGTGTATATCAATGAGAAAGGGAGGAGATAGTTCCCCAAGCGCTAATATGCGAAGGAGCAAGCACGAATAGCCGTGCGGAGCGGGGCGCTGGTGCTGGTGTTAACGCAAGAGAAACTGCACATCATTTATGTATATTCAATCATGGGAGTGGCCTGCTGATCGAAATTATGATCGATCAACTGGCTATCCGGGCTTTATCACTGTAAAGCACTGATAAGGCAGGATCGTTATAAGCGATCAGAGACGACGCCGAAATTTGAGGAATGACATTATGCCGTCGAAAGAAAACCTGAAAACCATTGAGCGCTTCGAGAAACTCTCGTCGCTTTTGCGCGATGAACAGTTCAAGCTTCTGGATGAAGCGGCTCGGGAAGAGGCGCTTCCGGGGAAATCCATACTGAGACAGATTGCCGAACTTGAACTCAATATAACGGCCGTTGAAAACAGCATCACGGACCTGAAAGCCGGCTAGAGCATTTTCTGAATCCTTGGAAATGCTCTATCGACGACCTATAGCGGAACCACCCGATAACCCTTTGCACGCAGCAATTCGATTACCCCATCCGTGCCCGGCAGATGCAGCGCGCCGACGGCAATAAAAGCATTTCCCTTGTCGATGATGGGGACGGCGCGATCAGCCATGACGTGATTGCGATCCGAAATGAGATATTTTAGAAACAAATCATAGTCATCGTCGGAAAGGCTGTCGGGAACAATCTTCCGGAGCGCCGGCATGATCATCCCGATCTCACCCTTGAGATAGAGGGCCGTTGTCGTCTCCATGGCATCCTCGATATCGTCGCCATAATCGATGGTGGCGACAAGGCTGCGCAGATGGAAATCGAGCGGCATCCGGTTCATCGCCAGAAGCTGTTCTTCCGCACTTTCAAGGCCCTGAACATTGCGGCCTTCGGCCTGTGCATCGAGTGCAAGCTTTTCATCGAGCGATTTCTCGCCCTCGCTTTGCCGCTCCCGCTCGCATTTGGGAAGTGCCAGAAGACTGGACAGCACCCATGGCTTCATTTTGGCGACCGCGTCGAGAACGATACCGCGTTCTGCAAGCTTCCGTTCGATTTCTTCACGTCGTTCGGCGGGAAGGTGCGATTTCAGCGTGGTGCCATCGGTGAAGAGCAGCAGGTCGGGATGTTCGAGCCTGACGCGCAGGAGAAACTTCGGGTCCAATATATCTGCCGTTTCCACGACGACCGTGTTCGCCGATCGATAGGCTTCGTCGGTGGCTTTCGGCAATGTCATGACGCGGGGATCGGAAAAGTGCATCGTGCCGAAGAGATAGGACGGCTCGACGCCCTCCTTCTCGATTTTCCAGAGGAGCCCTGTGCGATTGGGAACCTTATCGGCTTCGCGCTGCAACTCCTGCCAGCTTGCCGGGTCTTTCGTCGCAAGTCCCTCCATGAGGTTGACGCCGTGTGGGGTACAAGCAGCAGCGGCGGGGGCATTGTCGGCGCGAGCGGGGATGGAGCCTGCAAGACAGGCAAAGAGAAGGGTCAGAAACAGCTTTTTCATGAGGGCAATATAAGGACGTTCTTCGCGGATGCGAGACCAATATCAAGCGCGCGGGTGCGCCTTGTCGTAGATTTCCAGCAATCGCTCGGTATCCACGCCGGTATAGACCTGCGTCGTGGAAAGACTGGCATGGCCAAGCAGTTCCTGGATGGTGCGCAGATCGCCGCCTCGTCCCAGAAGATGCGTTGCAAAGGAATGGCGCAGCGCATGCGGCGTCGCACTGTCGGGCAGACCCAGGCCAGCGCGCAGTTTCTGCATTTCGCGCTGGATGATCGCCGCATGAAGAATGCCGCCCTTGGCGCCGCGAAACAGCGGTTTGTCGGCGGAAAGATCGAATGGGCAAAGCGCCCTGTATTGCGCGATCGCGCGGTGCACGACCGGCAGCAACGGCACGAGACGGGCTTTGTTACCCTTGCCGGTGATGGTGATCGAAAGGGCACTGCTGTCGGATAACGCGTCACCCATAAGGCCAAGCGCTTCTGAAATGCGCAGGCCGCAACCATAGAGCAAGGTCAGAACGGCGGCGTTGCGCGCGGCTATCCATGGTTCCTCCGCCAGCTGCCCGTCTGCGGCAACCACGCGACGGGCGTCTTCGGCGGTCAGCGGTTTCGGCAGTGATTTCGGCTGCCGCGGCGCGCGCATGGCGCTTGCTCCCGCTGCATTGGCAAGGCCGCGTTTTTCCAGATGGCGCAGCAGGGAGCGCACGCCGGCAAGTCCGCGCCCCAGCGTTCGCGCGCCGACACCTTCGTTGCGGCGGCTGGCAAGAAACGAGCGCAGATCGGCGATCCGCAGATTGCCGACATCTTTCAGCGACGGCGGTTCGCCCAGATGGCCGGTCAGAAAATTGAGAAACTGACGCGTATCGCGCTCATAGGCCTGAAGCGTATTTTCCGACAGGCGGCGCGCATCTTTCAGCGTCTTCAGCCATTCTTCCCTCGCGGCTGCGAGATCGGCGCGGGCAGGGATCAGAAACTCGCTGTTTGTCGTCATAAATCGGGCCGCTCGTTCACTCTGGATTCGCAAGGCAGTCTGCCAGCGATAGGTTACCGGCTGGTTTTCGTGGGCCGAAGAGCGCTTTTGTGACGAAATAACGTGAAAAAGACCAAGGAAAGAGCTATTGAACGAAAAATAGTTCTATCCGTTCAGCAGAAACAAGGTTGGCAATGCCGCGTCCAGAAAACCCGATCCAGCTCGCCGTCATCGGTGCCGCCCATGGCACGCGCGGTGAAGTGCGAGTGAAGACCTTTACCGGCGATCCGCTGGCCATTGCCGATTACGGCCTGCTCTATGACGAACAGGGCAAGAGCTACGAAGTTCTGGAAGCGCGTCCCGCCAAGACAGTCGTGGTCGTGCGTTTCAAGGGCGTCAATGACCGCAATGCAGCCGAGGCGCTGAACGGAACCGAGCTTTTCATCGACCGCTCACAGCTGCCGGATGACGAGCTGGATGAAGACGAGTTTTTCCAGACGGACCTGATCGGCTTGCTGGCGGTCGATGCGGAAGGCAAGACCTATGGCGTGGTGAGCGCCCTGTTCGATTTCGGCGGCGGTGACCTCATCGAGCTTTCCGAAAAGGGCAAGCGTCCGATGCTGATTCCGTTCACGGAAGCGGCCGTTCCGGAGATCGATTTCGACAAGGGAACACTGCTGGTCGAACCCTATGCCGCCGGGTTGATCGCCGAGGATGAGGACGAGCGCCCGCAAAGCGAAAAGAAAAAGCCGAAGAAGTGATGACCGAAGTTTCAAAGGTCGCAGACGAGGCCGGTTTCTTTCATGCATCCGTGCTGACGCTTTATCCGGAAATGTTCCCCGGACCGCTGGGCACTTCGCTTGCCGGCAAGGCGCTCGGGGAAGCGAAATGGCGGCTGGATGCGGTGCAGATTCGCGATTTTGCCGAGGGTAAACACCGTATGGTGGATGACACGCCCTCAGGCGGGGGCGCCGGCATGGTGATGAAGCCGGATGTTATCGCCCGCGCGCTCGATTCCGTTGCCGACGGCCACCGCCCGATGCTTCTGATGAGCCCGCGCGGAAAACCGCTGACGCAAAAGCGCGTGCGCGAGCTTGCCGACGGGCCGGGCGCGATCATTCTCTGCGGACGGTTCGAAGGCGTGGATGAGCGCGTCATCGAGGCGCGCAATCTCGAGGAAGTTTCGATTGGCGACTACATCCTGTCGGGCGGAGAGACTGCGGCCATCGTGCTGCTCGATGCCATCGTGCGACTTTTGCCGGGCGTGATGGGCAATCACGAATCCGGAGAGACGGAAAGCTTCGAGACCGGCCTGCTCGAACATCCGCATTATACTCGCCCGCAGGTTTGGGAAGGAAGATCGATTCCGGAAATCCTGACCTCCGGCAATCATGGCGCCATCGATAAATGGCGGCACGAGCAGGCGGAACGGATCACCAGGGAACGCCGTCCCGATCTTTGGGAAGCCTATAGCGAGGGCAAGCGCAAATGAATCTGATCCAGCGGCTCGAAAGTCTTTCTCTCGCGCTGCTGGCGCTCGGAGCCTATTGGGTCAGCGGCGCGAGCTGGTGGCTGTTCGCCATCCTCATCCTTGCACCCGATCTTTCCTTCTTCGGCTATATGAAGGGGCCGCGCATCGGCGCCGTGGTCTATAATATGGCCCATAGCTGGATCGGCGTCGTGTTCGTGGCGGTGCTGGGCTGGGCGATGAGCTGGTCGCTCTGCTTTGCGATCGCGCTGATCTGGGCCGTGCATATCGGCGTCGACCGCGCGCTTGGCTTCGGGCTCAAATATGGCACCGGTTTCAAGGATACGCATCTGGGCCGTATCTGAGGCGATTTTGGCGTCCTGATATTGATTCATCGGCGGCAATGGTGTATTGCCGCGCCAGTTCGGGCTGGTCCCGACATTGTAATATCCCGTTTGGGCGAAGCCCAGACGTCCTAAACCAATAAATGGTGTACCGCTCCTGCCTGAATTTGAAGGCATAGCCACAGGGCCAAGGATTGCTTGGTGGCAAGTGCAGAGCGCTCTGACTGTTTGAGAAGAATTCAGAAGGAGAAAGACGATGACCGATATCATTCGTCAGCTTGAAGCCGAACAGGCAGCAAAGATCGAAGAAAAGCGCAAGCTTCCAGATTTCCAGCCGGGCGACACGGTTCGCGTTCAGGTTCGCGTCACCGAAGGTACGCGTACCCGCGTGCAGGCCTATGAAGGCGTTTGCATTGCCCGTTCCGGCGCTGGCCTCAATGAAAACTTCACCGTTCGCAAGATTTCCTACGGCGAAGGCGTGGAGCGCGTATTCCCGGTTTACTCGCCGATCGTTGAAGGCGTTGAACTCGTTCGCCGCGGCAAGGTTCGTCGCGCGAAGCTTTACTACCTGCGCGGCCTCACGGGTAAGGCTGCCCGTATTGCTGAAAAGAAAGACAACCGCACCAAGGCCGAGCGCGAAGCCGACAAGGCTGCCGCTGCCAAGGCCGAAGCTGCCAAGGCTGCTGCTGAATAAGCTTCACAGCACTCTGTTTGAAAAAGGCGGCCACAGGTCGCCTTTTTTATTTGCTAAACGCGAAAGCCTGCGTAACATACTGCATAATTTCGCCCACATCTCGCAAGATTGTTACTGCGACACCCTGTTGCGGTTTCAGTTTCTTGACGAACTGTGCGGGCGGGTGCATATGACAGCCAGTTAAGAACTATTCAAGTTAAGACCATTCAAGGGACCTCTCGCAATGAGCGCGCCGCGTACACTTTACGACAAGATCTGGGACGACCATGTAGTGGATCAGCAGGAAGACGGAACCTGCCTCCTTTATATTGATCGCCATCTTGTGCACGAAGTGACGAGCCCGCAGGCTTTCGAAGGCCTGCGCATGGCTGGCCGCAAGGTGCGCCACCCTGAAAAGACGCTGGCGGTGGTCGATCACAACGTTCCGACCTCGCCGGACCGCATCAACGGCATCAAGAACGAGGAAAGCCGCATTCAGGTCGAGGCTCTGGCCAAGAATGCCGCTGATTTCGGCGTCGAATATTATTCCGAGCGCGACAAGCGTCAGGGCGTCGTGCACATCGTCGGGCCGGAGCAGGGCTTCACCCTGCCGGGCATGACCATCGTCTGCGGCGATAGCCATACCTCCACGCATGGCGCTTTCGGTTCGCTGGCGCACGGTATCGGCACGTCCGAGGTGGAACATGTTCTGGCCACCCAGACGCTGATCCAGAAAAAGGCCAAGAACATGCTGGTGCGTGTGAATGGCAAGCTGGCTCCCGGCGTTACCGCCAAGGACATCACGCTCGCCATCATCGGCGAAATCGGCACCGCAGGCGGCACCGGCTATGTGATCGAATATGCGGGTGATGCGATCCGTTCACTGTCGATGGAAGGCCGCATGACCGTCTGCAACATGTCGATCGAGGGCGGCGCCCGTGCTGGCCTGATCGCTCCGGACGAAACGACCTTTGCCTATATCAAGGACAAGCCGCGCGCGCCGAAGGGCGAAGCGCTGGAACAGGCGATTTCCTACTGGAAGACGCTGCATTCGGATGAAGGCGCGCATTTCGACAAGATCGTCGAGCTTGACGCCGCCAAGATTTCGCCGGTGGTTTCCTGGGGCTCCTCGCCGGAAGACGTCGTCTTTGTCACCGACATTGTGCCCAATCCCGACGAGATCAAGGACGAGACCAAGCGTGCATCGAAGTGGCGCGCGCTCGATTATATGGGCCTGAAGCCGGGCACCAAGATGACCGACATCAAGATCGACCGTGTCTTCATCGGCTCCTGCACCAATGGCCGCATCGAGGACCTTCGCGACGCGGCCCGCATGGCCGCTGGCAAGAAGGTTGCCGCCGGCGTGAGCGCCATGATCGTTCCGGGGTCCGGTCTGGTGAAGGAGCAGGCGGAGGCCGAAGGCCTCGACAAGATCTTCATCGAAGCCGGCTTCGACTGGCGCGAGCCGGGCTGCTCCATGTGCCTTGCCATGAATGACGACCGCCTGAAGCCGGGCGAACGCTGCGCTTCGACCTCGAATCGCAATTTCGAGGGGCGTCAGGGCTTCAAGGGCCGCACGCATCTCGTGTCGCCGGCCATGGCCGCCGCCGCCGCGATTGCTGGACATTTCGTCGACATTCGCGAGTGGAACTAAGGCTCCAAAACAGATGAAGCGTTCCTGAAGGCTTCCAGAAGATCAAACCGCCGGTTCATCCCGGCGGTTTTTCTTTGGTGTATATTAGCAGCTTTTTCACGCTTTGATTGTATGGAGGGGCAGGGTGGCTGGCGTCGTGAAGAGTTTGGCAGCCGGCACGGGAAGAGAATCGAATGAATGGAGCCGACTTTATCCTTCTGATCAACATGACCGTTTCAGGTCTGTTTGCTTTCGCGTTTCTCGGCATAGCCGTTTACGCGCGGGATAATACGGCAGCGCCCGTCTTCGCCTTCGGCTTCATTTTCGCAATGCTCTATTTCCTGGCAGAACTTGCCATGCCTTCCATTCCCAATCCCCGCATGGGCTATATGCTCGCCTTCACGACCTATTATCTGGCGCTGTCCTGCCTGGTCATCGGTCTTGCACGCATGTATGCCCGGCCTGTGCCGTGGATCGCACTCGGCCTGCTGAGCATTGCATCCGTGACCATGATTTACGGCATATATGATATTGCCCGCAGCCACATGATTGGCATGCTCCTCTATCAGACACCCTATTTCCTTGTTCTGCTCCTTGCGGTGCGGGTGATCCTGCGGAGGGATCGCAACGGCATCGATACCTTGATGGCGGTGTTGTTCGGGATCAGTGCCGTTCATTTCCTGTTCAAGCCGGTCATCGCGGTGACTGCGGGAGGAGCGGGTGTCGAACCCAGCGATTATATCGATACGACCTATGCGATGTTTTCACAGTCGATCGGCGCTGCTCTGTCCGTTGCTGGCGGGTTGCTTCTGCTGTTGAGCCTGATGCGGGAACTGATCGCCAATATGCTGATCCGCTCCGAGACCGACCAGCTATCGGGACTGCTCAACCGGCGCGGTTTCGAGTTTCGCGCCGAGGCCGCAATTGAAAAGTCGAAGCGCATGCGGCAGGCCCTGTCGCTGGTTCTCTGCGACATCGATCACTTCAAGGCGATCAACGATACGCACGGCCACGCGCTTGGAGATCGCGTCATCGCCGCTTTTTCCGCCGAACTGCGCAAGGCGACGAACAGTAAGAACGGAATTTCGGCCCGCATAGGCGGTGAGGAATTCGCGATCATCCTGCCGGGAAACACGATTCAGTCGGCGTGGCGGTTTGCGGATAAGGCGCGGCTTGTCTGCCGCGATATCCATATTCCTGGACGCAACGGCGTCATTGTTTTCACCGCGAGCTTCGGCATCGCGGAAATGGAATTCGATGATGTGTTTTCCGATCTCTATAAACGCGCCGATGGTGCGCTATATGAAGCGAAGAAAGGCGGACGCAACTGTGTCCGCAGCGCCCTGCCAATATTGGTGGATGAAAACGTTCTCGAATTTCGTTCAATGACCGCGCGCTGAACGAAGCCTATTCGTAGCCGCAGCCAGGATGGTCCAGAACCGGCGTTTCCCCGCGGTCGATCCCATGCATGAAAGAGCGTCCACGCAGCACGACCGCGCTTTCGCAATTGCTGTTGGGCTTTGCCACGATGTAGGCGATGGCATTGTCGCGTGGCGCAGAAATTATCCTCAAGTGCTGCGGTGGCGAAGAAACAGGCTGCGCCGCTCCGACCCGGATGATCTTGGCGCCATTATCGGGCATCTGGATCACGAGATTTCCGGAGGCATCAATGGAACGTATCGCATCGTCGGCAAGTGTAGGGCTGGTCAGCGCAAGAGCCCCGATGACGCCAAGCATCGTCCATTCGCATTTAGCCATCGTCGTTCGAGCCTCATCGTCCGTGATCACCAAGAGAATGAGGATCATTTTAACTCTTTCTTTACCTTTGTCATCCGTGCTGGCTACAATCGAACCGGTCTTCCCAAGCGCTCCTGCCTTTGCACGTGGCGCGTGGAAAGAGCTGGAAACGCCAAGGAACGTCCAATGACCAAAGATCATGCCGTCGATATTGCGCTCCTCCATCTGCGTGATGCCCACGAATTCGCGCCGCTGCTGGCGAGCTACGCGCAGGCGCTGAAGCGCGGCGCGCCGCGCCGCCCCGACGATTTTTATGCCGAGCACCTGCTTCAGGATCGCGCCGCTGAAACGCTGGGGGCGCGGGTTGACGGAAATCTGGTCGGCTTCGTGATCTTTTACGATCTGCCCGAACCGGTGACCGGCCTGCGTGCAGGGCAGGTCGATCATATCTATGTGCATCACGATCATCGGGGAAAAGGCATCGCCAAGGCGCTGATCGACGTGCTGGCCGACAAGGCCGAGGAGCGCAGCTGGTCCAAGCTGGTGCTGAATGCCCCGCGTGTGCCCGAAGACGGGCGCAAGCTCTATGAGCAGATCGCCACGGCTGCCGACTGGTCGAGCTATGTGATTCGATTCGGCAACTGATCGATTTTCCGAAAGTGGATGAAATTACACATGTTTTTGCCGATTGCGGTCTTCAATCGTTTGAATGCCGCAATCACGCGAATGTGTCGCGCAGGTGCGACCAATTGTTAGTCTTTTCGTGAAAAAGCTTCTTTGACGTGATGGTAAAAGCGCAGTAGAAAGCGCCACATAGGGCCGTACGCCACGGTCCAGCCTTATTTTCTTGGGTCGTACCGGCGCGGGATCGTAAAGTCCGGTTCCCTGTGCCTCGGACGACGTCGAATCAGGGTTCGGGAGAACCCGCAACCCGGCTGCCTTGCTGATGATCGTCAGCGGGGTGTGGCCGGAGAGAAACGTCAGGGAAGCCTACAGAGCCATGACACAACCGACTGTAACGCGCCAGCGTCCTTTGTCGCCGCACCTGTCTATCTACAAGCCGGTCATTACGATGACGATGTCCATCGTCCATCGCATCACAGGCGGCGCACTTTACTTCGGCACCCTGCTGCTGGCGGCGTGGCTGATCTCGGCTGCGGTCAGCGAAGAGTGCTTCAACACCGTCAATGCATTGTTCTCGTCCTGGATCGGCCGCCTGATCCTGTTCGGCTATACATGGGCGCTTCTGCATCATCTGGCCGGCGGGGTTCGCCACCTGATCTGGGATACGGGCGCGGGGCTGGAAAAGCACACAGCTTCGAAGATTGCCTGGGCGACCGTCGTTTTCTCCGTCATTGCCACGATCCTCGTCTGGGTCGTCGCCTATTCGGTGCGCTAAGGGGAGCTGGTTTCATGAACGGTATGAACAAGGATATGCGCACCCCGCTCGGCAAGGTCCGGGGTCTGGGATCGGCCAAGGAAGGCACCGGCCATTTCTGGTATCAGCGCCTGAGCGCGGTCGCGCTTGTGCCGCTGGTCATGTTTTTCATCGGTCTGGTCGTTTCGCTCAATGGCGCAAGCTATGCGGAAGTCCGGGCTGCATTGTCGCATCCATTCACTGCAATCGTGATGGCGCTGTTCGTCCTGACCGGCGTCTATCACATGCGTTTGGGCATGCAGGTCATTATCGAAGATTATGTGCATGGCGAAGGCATGAAGGTCGTGCTGGTGATGCTGAACAGCTTCTTTACGGCTGTTGTCGGCTTCGCCTGCATCTTTGCGATCCTCAAGCTGAGCTTCGGAGGTTGATAGCCCGATGGCTAGTGCAGTAAACAATGCGGCGCCTGCCGCTGCAAGCAAGTACACCTATGTCGATCACAAGTTCGACGTGGTGGTGGTCGGAGCTGGCGGTGCGGGCTTGCGCGCAACGCTCGGCATGGCCGAGCAGGGCCTGAAGACGGCTTGCATCACCAAGGTTTTCCCGACCCGTTCGCATACTGTCGCCGCGCAGGGCGGCATCGCTGCTTCGCTCAAGAACATGGGGCCGGACAGCTGGCAATGGCACATGTACGATACCGTCAAGGGATCGGACTGGCTGGGCGATACCGACGCCATGGAATATCTGGCGCGTGAAGCGCCTGCCGCCGTCTATGAGCTTGAGCACTACGGCGTGCCATTCTCGCGCACGGAAGAAGGCAAGATTTATCAGCGCCCGTTCGGCGGTCATATGCAGAATTTCGGCGACGGTCCTCCGGTACAGCGCACCTGCGCTGCCGCCGACCGTACCGGCCACGCGATCCTGCACACGCTTTACGGCCAGTCGCTGAAAAACAACGCGCAGTTCTTCATCGAATATTTCGCGCTTGATCTCATCATGACCGACGGTGTGTGCACCGGCGTCGTGGCGTGGAACCTCGATGACGGCACCATCCATCGCTTCTCCGCCAAGATGGTGGTTCTGGCGACCGGCGGCTATGGCCGCGCCTATTTCTCGGCAACTTCCGCCCATACCTGCACCGGCGACGGTGGCGGCATGGTGGCGCGTGCCGGCCTGCCGTTGCAGGACATGGAATTCGTGCAGTTCCACCCGACCGGCATTTATGGCGCTGGCTGCCTTATTACTGAAGGCGCACGCGGCGAAGGCGGTTATCTGGTCAATTCCGAAGGCGAGCGCTTCATGGAACGCTATGCGCCATCGGCCAAGGACCTTGCCTCGCGCGACGTTGTTTCGCGCTGCATGACCATGGAAATTCGTGCTGGCCGCGGCGTCGGCAAGAACAAGGACCACATCTTCCTGCATCTCGACCATCTCGATCCGGCTGTTCTGCATGAGCGCCTGCCGGGTATTTCGGAATCGGCCAAGATTTTCGCGGGCGTGGATGTGACCAAGGAACCGATCCCGGTTCTGCCGACCGTTCACTACAATATGGGCGGCATCCCGACCAATTACTGGGGTGAAGTGCTGAACCCGACCGCAGACGATCCGG
This sequence comes from Hyphomicrobiales bacterium, assembly GCA_900470195.1. GTDB lineage: Bacteria > Pseudomonadota > Alphaproteobacteria > Rhizobiales > Rhizobiaceae > Brucella. Next base: position 184,251 of record UEIJ01000007.1, read on the forward strand.
ATCGCGTGCAGCCGGGCCTGATGGCCGTCGGCGAAGCGGGCTGCGCTTCGGTGCACGGTGCGAACCGTCTCGGCTCCAACTCGCTGATCGATCTGGTGGTGTTCGGTCGTGCTGCCGCCATCCGCGCCGGTCAGGTCATCGACCGCAAGTCGAAGATTCCTGATCTCGACCTCGCTGCCTGCGACAGGATCATGGAGCGCTTCGATCGCCTGCGTTTCGCCAATGGCTCGCAGCCGACCGCGGAACTGCGCGAAAAGATGCAGCGTACCATGCAGGAAGACGCCGCCGTGTTCCGTACATCGGAATCCTTGAAGCAGGGCGTCGAACGCATGGAAAAGCTCTGGCATGAACTGCCGGACATCAAGGTCACCGACCGTTCGATGATCTGGAATTCGGATCTCGTGGAAACGCTGGAGCTGGAAAACCTGATGGCGAATGCGCTGACGACGGTTGTTTCGGCGGAAGCGCGTCAGGAAAGTCGCGGCGCCCACGCGCATGAGGATTTCCCGGACCGCAACGATGCCGAATGGCGCAAGCACACCCTGTCCTGGCTGTCGCCGGACGGCAAGGTCAAGCTTGACTACCGCCCGGTCCATCTCGATCCGTTGACGACGGAAGAGGAAGGCGGCATCAGCCTCGCCAAGATTGCGCCGAAGAAGCGCGTTTACTAATCAAGGGAAAGAGCAATGGTTGAACTCGCACTTCCCAAGAATTCCCGCATTCAGGAGGGCAAGACCTGGCCCCGTCCTGATGGCGCCAAGCGCGTCACGGAATTCCGTATCTATCGCTGGTCGCCGGACGACGACGCCAATCCGAGCATCGACACCTATTATGTCGATCGCGACGATTGCGGCCCGATGGTGCTGGATGGTCTTCTCTATATCAAGAACAAGATCGACCCGACACTGACGCTGCGCCGTTCGTGCCGTGAAGGCATTTGCGGTTCCTGCGCCATGAATATCGATGGTGCGAACACGCTGGCCTGCACCAAGGGCATGGACGACATCAAGGGCGTCATCAAGGTTTATCCGCTGCCGCATATGCCGGTGGTGAAGGACCTCGTGCCGGACCTCAACAATTTCTACGCCCAGCACCGTTCCATCGAGCCATGGCTCAAGACGGTTTCGCCGGAACCGCAGAAGGAATGGCTGCAGAGCCATGAGGACCGCCAGAAGCTCGACGGCCTTTACGAATGCATCCTGTGCGCCTGCTGCTCGACCTCGTGCCCGAGCTACTGGTGGAACGGCGACCGTTATCTCGGGCCCGCCGTGCTGCTGCAGGCCTATCGCTGGCTGATCGATAGCCGCGACGAAGCCAAGGGCGAGCGCCTCGACAATCTCGAGGACCCGTTCCGGCTCTATCGCTGCCATACGATCATGAACTGTGCGCAGACCTGCCCGAAGGGGCTGAATCCTGCGAAGGCGATTGCCGAAATCAAGAAGATGATGGTCGAGCGCCGCGTGTAATTATATTGTTTGATGGCTTAAGGGGACCGGCTTCACATGGAGCCGGTCTTTTTTTGTGGAGCAAGTCATGCGTCATATACCAAAGAATTTTGACAGCAGTTCAGTTGCCGAAATTGACAGGCGGTTGAGTGATATCGCGGATAGAGACGAAGTTACTATTCCATTGGCAATTGAAAGTGGGAGCCGTGCGTGGGGATTTCCATCTCCGGACAGCGACTATGACTGTCGCTTTGTTTATGTCCGATCTCCCGAGGCAAGCTTTACCCTTTTCCCCAGAAGAGATGTAATCGAAACACCATTAACACCTGTTATTGATGTTAATGGATGGGAGCTATCGAAAGCGCTGAAGTTGATGCTTGCCGGCAATGCAGTCATCCTGGAATGGCTGACCTCGCCAATTGTTTATCACTCCGATGAGAAGTTTCGCCAGGCATTGTTGGAACTGGCAGATTCAATTTGTGATAGAAATGGAGTGGCTCGTCATTATTTCCACTTGGCGCGAAATCAGTTCGAACGTTCGTTAGGCGATGGAAAAGAAGTCGGCCTTAAGAAGATTTTTTACAGCCTGCGTCCGGTCATGGCGCTGCGATGGATGCGTCTCCACCCTGATCAAAGAGTTGCGCCGATGCATTTTCCGACGCTGTGCCAAGAAGCCGATTTATCAGCAGATATATGGAATAATGTGGCCGATCTGATGGCTCGCAAGGCTTTGACCCGAGAAATGGGAAAAGGCGATGTTCCAGCAGTGATCCTGTCGTTTCTAGTTGATGAGCTTCAGATCGCCGATAATTGGACTAGTTCTGCAGCGAAGCGGGAAATTGATCCTGCCAAGATGGAGCGTGTGGACAGGTTCTGGCGACAATGGGTGATTGCATTATATAACGATGAAACTGTTGTGGCAAACCCGTGGGATTCTAGTTCTGGCTAGGTGAAAATCATGCTCGATCATATCGGATTCAACATTTCCAGCATGCCCAAGTCGCGGGCTTTTTATGATGCGGCACTGGCGCCGCTCGGCATCAGCCGCGCGATGGAGTTCGGCGATTGGGTGGGCTACGGCCGTAACGGCAAGCCCGAATTCTGGATTGGCAAGCAGAAGGGCGCGAAGCTTGAGGGCGTGCTTCATGTCGCTTTTTCGGCCGGGACCCGCTCCGAGGTCGACCGCTTTTATGAAGCGGCTATCGCTGCCGGTGGTACAGACAATGGCAAGCCCGGCCTGCGCACTGGCTATCATCCCGACTATTATGCCGCCTTTGTCATTGATCCGGACGGCCACAATATCGAGGCGGTCTGCCACCTGCCCGAATAGAAAAGCGGGCTTGCACCCGCTCATCATTTCCCTGATGTGAAGTCGTTCAGACTAGTTTTGCGTCCAGTGTCACTTCAATAGCGCCCAAGGCTTTCGAAAGCGGGCAGGACTGCTTGGCCTTGTTCGCGAGGGCCTCGAAATCCTCCGTCGAGATGCCGGGGATCGTGGCATTGAGCGTCAGCGCGCTGCGGCTGATTTCAAAGCCGCCTCCAGCTGCGGGGCCGACAGTGACCGCCGCAGTCGCTTCCAGCTTTTCCGGCGGGGTTCCGTGTTCGGTCAAAAGTGCCGAGAGCTGCATGGCGAAGCAGCCTGCGTGCGCAGCGCCCAGAAGTTCCTCCGGGTTGGTGCCCGAGCGTCCGCTTTCATCCTGAAAACGGGCCTTGAAATCATAGGGCAGATCCTTCAACGCGCCGCTTTGCGTGTTGAGGGTGCCCTTGCCTTCCTTCAGCGTGCCTTGCCAGACGGCCGTTGCTTTTCTGTCCATGGGAAGCTCTCCTCTCGGTTGGGATTTCCGCTTCCGATATAGGGCATCCGCAGGGCGGGTCCAGCGCTCAGATAGACTGCCCCTTCAACAGACGCGGCGTATCGCCGGAAAGACCGGCTGCCTGCTTGATGAAGAAGGATTTCAGGGATGGCACCCGGTCGACGAGACCCAAGCCGATATCGCGGATCGAGCGGACCGCCGGATGGTCGTTGGAGAAAAGCCGGGTCAAGATATCTGTCGTCACGCCCATCTGTACAGTGTCGAAGCGACGCCAGGACTGATAACGCTCCAGCGCGGCAAATGAGCCGATGTCGAGGCCCAGCCGGTCTGTTTCGACCACCACTTCGGCAATCGCCGCAGCATCGCGGAAACCGAGATTGAGGCCCTGACCGGCAATAGGATGGATACGGTGCGCTGCATCGCCCACCAGCACGAAGCGCGGCTTCACGAATTCACGCGCCAGCGTCAGGGCGAGGGGAAAGGCGCGACGCGGGCCCTCGACACGAAGGGCGCCCAGACGATGACCGAAGCGCTGTTCCAGTTCCGCTTCGAATACGAAGTCGTCTTCGCGAATGAGGCGTTCGGCATCCGAGGTACGCTCGGTCCAAACGAGTGAGCTGCGATTGCCCTTCAACGGAAGGATGGCAAAGGGACCGGCTGGAAGAAAATGCTCGTCGGCGCGGCCGCCATGCGGCAGTTCATGGGCGACATTGCAGACAATCCCGGATTGGCCGTAATCCCAGTTGACCGTCTTGATGCCAGCCAGATCGCGCAGGCGGGAGCGTGCGCCATCTGCGGCGATCAGCAGCCGCGTTTCGAGCGTGTCTCCGTTGGAAAGCGTGACTGTGACCCCGTCGGGGAGTGTATTGAAATTATCCACGCTGGTGGCTTCGAGGACGGTGATACCCAGTGCTTCCGCCTTGTTGTGCAGGGCCGTGTTGAGCACGCGGTTTTCCACCATATGGGCAAAGGGTTCGCCCGGCTCGACTTCACCTTCAAAGGTAAGGAACACCGGGCGCACGGGATCGGAAGTGCGCGAATCCGTGATGACCATTTCCGTTATGGGCTGCGCTTCGGGGAGAATTTCCTGCCAGCAGCCGAGCTGGTCGAGCATGCGTGAGGCAGCGGCGGCGATGGAGGAGGCGCGCGGGTCATTTTTCCAGGCACCCGCCGGTGCGCCATCGATCACGGTCAGGACAAGATGTGGTGCTGCCGACTTGATCGCTACCGCCGTGACAAGCCCGACATAGCCGCCGCCTGCAATCACTACATCGTTATTGCGTGCTGCTTCCTGCTTCTTCGGGGCGGCCATTTACCATTTCCTTTCGAGAATCCATCTCACGAGCGCTGTTTTGGCATATATCGCCGGTCAGGGAACCCGATATTTTGCCGCGGCGCATATCGAAACGAACTGCCGCAGCGCGCCGTCCGGATATCTGCCGACAGGGCTTTTTCCGCGCAGTTCTTGACAGGTTCCAATGCTCCGGCTCAAACAAGAACCCAAAGCATATATATGGTTGCAGGAGACAGGCTGTCCATGACCGATCAAGAAAAGTCCGCTGGAGCCCCGGCTAACACCCAAATCGGCACCCAGACTGATGCAATGCGTGAGCTTCTTTCCATCCTCGATCTGGAAACACTTGAGGTGGACCTGTTCCGTGGCAACAGTCCGCAGGTCGGCTGGCAGCGGGTGTTCGGCGGACAGGTGATCGGACAGGCACTGATCGCCGCGCAACGCACTGTCGAGTCCGAACGCCATGTACATTCGCTCCATGCCTATTTCGTGCGGCCCGGCGATCCGGCGATTCCCATCGTCTATGAGGTGGACCGCATCCGCGATGGTTCCAGCTTCAGCACGCGGCGCGTTCTGGCCATGCAGCACGGCAAGGCGATTTTCTCACTCTCCGCTTCGTTCCAGATCGACGAAGACGGGCTCGATCATCAGATGCCGATGCCGGAAGGACTGCCGCAACCGGAGCAGCTCATCGGCGATCATGACATCAAGGAAAAATACCTCGATATGGCTCCGCCCAGCGTTCGCAAATATTGGGAGCGGGAGCGTCCGATCGAAATCAAGCCGGTCTCTCTCACGCATTATTTCTCGCGCGAGAAGCTGGAGCCGGTGCAGCATGTATGGGTGCGGGCGAGGGGGCTCGTTCCCGATGATCGCGCATTGCAGGCAGCCATTCTCGCTTATCTCTCCGACATGACGCTCCTCGATACCTCGCTTCACCCGCATGGTCGTTTCATTTTCGACCGCGACATGCAGGTGGCGAGTCTGGATCACGCCATGTGGTTCCATCGCCCATGCCGGCTGGACGATTGGCTTCTTTATACGCAGGACACGCCGAGCGCGTCCGGCGCGCGCGGCTTCAACCGTGGTGCGCTTTATACCCGCGACGGCGTGCTGATCGCATCGGTGGCGCAGGAGGGATTGATCCGCGTTCATGACGAAAAGAAGTGATTACTTTTTAATCGAAGGGCGGGGGCGTGGTTAAATATAGGGCATTCACTAGTGGCTGCCCCCGATGCCAAAGCTTAAAAATGAAACGAATGAACCAGTTAAGGCATCGCTCGGTTTGAAGCTGCATTCGTTCCAACTTTTCCATAGCCCCGCGTTTCCGCAATCGGCGTGGCGAATCGCATAAAATTTGCAGTTAATTCGCCTGCTTCGGCCAACTGGCATGAATTTTGTTTCTCTCTGTTTGAACCGGTCTTTCCAGCGCAGCCGCGTTTGAAACCGCCCTTCGACGGAGATATTCGATGCTCATAACAGGAAGAAACAAGCAAACGGCCCTTCTGGCTACCTTGCCTGCGCTCGTCGCCATGGCCGGGACGGCAATGGCGCAGGACGCCGCTCCAACACCAACCCTCGATACGGGCGATACGGCGTGGATGCTGACCTCAACCGCGCTTGTATTGATGATGACCATACCGGGTCTCGCGCTGTTCTATGGCGGCATGGTGCGCAAGAAGAACGTGCTGTCCACGGTGATGCAGAGCTTTGCCATCACCTGTCTCATGTCCATTCTGTGGATGATCGCAGGCTATTCGCTGGCCTTCACCGATGGCGGCTCGCTCAATTCCTATATTGGCGGTCTTTCCAAGGCGTTCTTCTCGGGCGTCACGATGCAATCGCTGACGGGAACCATTCCCGAATATGTGTTCATCACCTTCCAGATGACCTTTGCCGTCATCACGCCTGCGCTCATCGCCGGTTCGTTTGCCGAGCGCATGAAGTTCTCCTCCATGCTGGTCTTCCTGACCCTATGGCTGTTCATCGTCTATATCCCGGTCGCACACTGGGTCTGGGGCGGCGGCTTCATGGCGTCGGATGGCGTGCTTGATTTTGCCGGCGGCACGGTTGTCCATATCAATGCCGGTGTCGCCGGTCTGGTCGCGGCGCTCATCATTGGCAAGCGCGATGGTTACGGCCATACCAACATGGCGCCGCATAATCTCGTTCTGTCGGTCATCGGTGCCGCTCTGCTGTGGGTTGGCTGGTTCGGCTTCAATGCCGGCTCTGCTGTCGGCGCCAATGCGCTCGCTGGCGTTGCCATGCTCAACACGCAGGTTGCGACCGCCGGTGCGGCTTTGGCCTGGATGTTCGTCGAATGGGCGGTTGCAGGCAAGCCAAGCGTGCTTGGTATCATTTCGGGCGCCGTTGCTGGCCTTGTCGCCGTCACGCCAGCTGCCGGCTTCGTCAACCCGACGGGGGCGCTCATCATCGGCGTCGTCGCCGGTGCGGTCTGCTACGTGGCGGCGGTCAAGATCAAGCACGCGCTCGGCTATGACGATTCGCTCGATGCGTTCGGCGTCCATGGGGTCGGCGGCTTCGTCGGTGCTGTTTTGACCGGACTCTTTGCCGATGCAGCGATCAACCCGGCGGGCGAAGGGGCGACCATCAGCAAACAGTTCTTCGGCGCGGCCATCACCATCGTCTACACTGCGATTGCCACTGCTATCATTCTCTACGTGGTCAAGGCCATCATGGGCCTGCGGCCCAGCAAGCAGGCCGAGATCGAGGGCCTCGACATCGCTTTGCACGGCGAATCCGTTCAATAGAACGGGATTGTCTCAAGCGGAAAAAGGCGCGGGAACCGCGCCTTTTTCATTTCGTCCACCGGATTTGTTCGCGGTCCTTGCATGGTTAATGAGGAATTAACCATCCGGCGATTAGGATCGGCCCGATTCAATGTGCCCGAAGCATTTCCGCTCACGGGCCAGCAAAGATATTCGGTTCGGGACAGGCTATATGCGGCAAGGATATTCGCCCTCATACCCGCTGCGTGACGAGCGGATTACGGAAGACAGGCTGAAACTGGCCAATCTCTTCCGCAGGCAGTTCTATATCCTGTTGGGTCTGGGGCTTCTGGCGCTCACCGGCATGGCTGTTGGCGCGCTGGCGACATGGAATGTGGCTGACCCGAGTTTCAGCCATGCGACCGACAATCCGGTAACGAATGCGCTTGGGTATCCGGGCGCCGTATTCTCCGACATTGCCATGCAGTTTTTCGGACTGGCGAGCGTTCCGGCCCTGCTTCCGCTTGCTGTCTGGTCGCTGCTGCTGATGACGCGCGGAGGCATCGGGCGCGTGGCCAAGCGCAGCTTCGCATGGCTCGGCGCAGCATTGTTGTTTGCCGCCATCGCCAGCTGCTTTGCCGTGCCGGAAAGCTGGCCGATGCCGATTGGCCTTGGCGGTGTGTTTGGCGATATGATTCTGAAATTTCCCGGCCTTTTCCTAGGAAGTTTCCCGCAAGGTGCTGTTGCATCGGGCATTGCGCTCATCCTCGCAGTACCGGCCTTCTGGCTCTGCCTCTTTGCCAGCGGCATCGTCGGACGCGGGACAGGGATCGTCAATCCTGCGCAAGTCTCGGCCCGTCGCGGTGCCGAAGATGATTTTGTTGCGGATGACGAGGACGATGAAGCATCAACCGGCGGTGGTTTCCAGCTTATGGGGGCTCTCACCCATCTGGCGCTGACCACGACCGCGAATTTCAGGCGCCTGACGGGACTTGGCCGCCGCCGCCCGCGCGAGGACGATTTCGACGATATGCGCGTTGTGCGGCGCAACGCCGAAACACGGGGGGCGCCGCGTCGTGAGCCCGGCTTCGGGGGGCCTGCCGCTGCCGATGATGAGCCGCCTTTCGATATGGACGATATGGATGACGGCGCGCCGCTCGCCGGTCAGGAATGGCACGATGCGCCGCCGCCCCGCAGCCGCAAGGCCCGTGTGGAACAGGCCGCTCCTTCGCCGAAGCCTGGCCCGCGTGCCCAGCGTGAAGCACAGCCATCCTTCCTCAAGGATAATGGCGTTTTTGAAATGCCGTCGCTGCATTTCCTTGCCGAACCGAAGCTGGTCCAGCGCGATCCGGCGCTTTCCAAGGATGCGCTGGAACAGAACGCCCGTCTGCTTGAAGGCGTGCTGGAAGACTTCGGCGTGCGCGGCGAAATCATCAATGTGAAGCCCGGCCCGGTAGTCACGCTTTACGAGCTGGAACCCGCACCGGGCATCAAGTCGTCGCGCGTCATCGGCCTTGCCGACGACATCGCCCGCTCCATGAGCGCGATCGCGGCGCGTGTGGCCGTCATTCCGGGTCGCAACGCCATCGGCATCGAACTGCCGAACCCGAAGCGCGAAATGGTTTACTTGCGCGAAATGCTGGCAAGCCGCGACTTCGAACAGTCGAAGGCGAAACTGGCGCTCGCGCTCGGTAAGACCATCAATGGCGAACCGGTGATTGCCGATATCGCGAAGATGCCGCACGTCCTCGTGGCCGGTACGACGGGTTCGGGTAAATCGGTGGCGATCAACACCATGATCCTGTCGCTGCTCTATCGCATGACGCCGCAGGAATGCCGCCTGATCATGATCGATCCGAAGATGCTGGAACTCTCCGTCTATGATGGCATTCCGCATCTGCTTACGCCGGTCGTCACCGATCCGAAGAAGGCTGTCGTCGCGCTCAAATGGACCGTGCGCGAAATGGAAGACCGCTATCGCAAGATGTCCAAGGTCGGCGTGCGCAATATTGACGGCTTCAATCAGCGTGTTGGCCTTGCGCAGAAGAAGGGTGAGCCGATCGCGCGCACCGTGCAGACCGGTTTCGACCGCAATACCGGTGAGGCGATCTACGAGACGGAGGAGCTCGATCTGGCGCCAATGCCCTATATCGTCGTGATCATCGACGAAATGGCCGACCTGATGATGGTCGCGGGCAAGGATATCGAAGGCGCAGTGCAGCGTCTGGCGCAGATGGCGCGTGCGGCTGGTATCCACGTTATCATGGCCACCCAGCGTCCTTCGGTCGATGTCATCACCGGCACGATCAAGGCGAATTTCCCGACCCGCATTTCCTTCCAGGTTACGTCGAAGATCGACAGCCGCACCATTCTGGGCGAGCAGGGCGCCGAACAGCTTCTCGGCCAGGGCGACATGCTCTTTATGGCGGGCGGCGGGCGCATCCAGCGCGTGCACGGGCCTTTCGTCGGCGACGATGAGGTGGAGCGCATCGTGCAGCATCTGAAGCTCCAGGGCGTGCCGGAATATCTCGATGCAATCACTGAGGATGAAGACGACGACGAGGGTGGCAGCGGCCCGGCTGGAACCGGCAACCTGGAAGATTCCGACGATCCTTATGATCAGGCAGTCGCCGTGGTGTTGCGGGACAAGAAGGCTTCAACTTCCTATATCCAGCGCCGTCTTGGCATCGGCTATAACCGGGCCGCCTCGATCATCGAACGTATGGAAGAGGAGGGTATTGTCGGCCCTGCCAACCATGCAGGCAAGCGTGAAATTTTGGTGCCGACCGGTGACGATGATTTCTAGGGGCGGGATATTTCGGCTCTGGCAGCCTGCGAATGGCGTGGATCTGCGCTTCCGGTGCTCATGTACCTCAAGTACACTCCGCTCCGGTTCTCGAACCCCACCATTTTCGTCATGCCACAGCCAAAATCTCATCGCCCCCTGTGATGGCCGGACGCCATACTCGCGCCCAACTGGTGGCGTAGTTTAACAGAATGATGAAAAGAGAAAGTTTGTTGATGATGTTCTCCCGTTTCTCCGCTGTCGCGAAAGCTGGTCGTCTCGCAGCCGTGCTGGGAATGGGAGCGCTCGGTCTTGGCATGACATCGCTGGCTCTGGCTCCGGTCGCCGCGCTGGCGCAGGGCGCGGGCGGTGGAGCGGCGGCACAGCAGATCGCCGATCATTTCTCATCGGTTCGCACAATGACCGGTGAATTCGTGCAGTTCGGCCCCAAGGGCGAGCAGACGGGCGGCACTTTCTATATCGAACGTCCGGGCAAGATTCGCTTCAACTACAACAATTCTCCGATCCGTGTGATTTCCGATGGTGAATCGGTCGTCATCAACAATCGCAAGCTGGACACCTGGGACCTCTATCCGCTTTCCAAAACGCCGCTGAAACTGCTTCTGGCAGACCGCATCGATCTTGGCGGCGGTCGTCTTCAGAATGTGAAGCAGGAGCCGGATATGACCACGCTGGTGCTGGGCGACAAGTCGATCTTCGGCGATTCGAAAATAACCATGATGTTCGACCCTAAATCCTACGAGCTGAAGCAGTGGACTATCACCGATGCGCAGAAGCTCGATACCACTGTCATGATCTTCAACGTGCGCAGCGGCGTGCGTTTCACCGACGATATGTTCAAGATCGACTATCAGCGCATCGCGATGAAGCGCAAAGGTCAGTAATCGTCAGTTTGTGACAGGCAATCCGTTTGCATTTGCCGGATAAATGATTAGGTTCGCGGCATCTTTTTCGTTGCTGCGAGTCCTATCTTCATGGCTTTTTCCGTTGCTACCTGGAACATCAATTCCGTTCGCCTGCGCATGCCGCTGGTCGAACAGTTTCTGCGCGATTACCAGCCGGATGTTCTGTGTCTTCAGGAAACGAAATGCCCTGACAACCTGTTTCCGTCGAAGGGTTTCCGAGCTCTCGGCTATGAACATATCGCGATCAGCGGTCAGAAGGGCTATCACGGCGTGGCGACGGTTTCCAAGCGTCCGCTGACGGGCGTAGAAAAGATCGGTTTCTGCGATATGGGCGATTGCCGGCACCTGAGCGCGGTGGTCGAAGCGGGTGGCAAGAAACTTCGCATCCATAATTTCTATGTACCCGCCGGTGGTGACGAACCGGACCCGGAAATCAACCCAAAATTCGCGCACAAGCTGGCTTTTCTCGAGGAAATGCGCGCTATCGTGGCCGACCAGCAGGATGGGCATTCATCGGTTCTCGTGGGCGATCTCAACATCGCACCGCTCGAAAACGATGTCTGGTCGCACAAGCAGCTTTTGAAGATCGTCAGCCATACGCCGATCGAAACCGAAACGCTGGAAGATCTGCGCGTGAAGGGCGGCTGGAGCGACTTGATGCGGCATCTGATTCCGGCAGACCAGAAAATATATACGTGGTGGAGCTATCGCGCCAAGGACTGGGATGAATCGGATCGTGGCCGCAGGCTCGACCATGTCTGGGGTTCGGCTGATCTGGAGGGCCATATTCAAGGCCTGCAAATTCTCCGCGATGCGCGCGGCTGGGACCGACCGTCCGATCACGTGCCGGTCATTGCGACATTCAATCTGGATTAATTGGATGGCAGCTTCTATATAGAGGCGAGTTAAGACAAGGAGCCAAGAGCAATGGATTGTGCAGCACTGTTTCAAATGACCAGTGTTTTCAACATTTCCATGGCTTGCTATGTCTTCTCTTCTGACACTTCAGGACGTTTCCTTCGTCACGGCTGATGCCCGTACTCTCTTCGAATCCATCAATCTCAGTGTAACCGCAGGCCGAATCGGCCTGGTCGGGCGCAATGGCGTCGGCAAATCGACGCTGTTGCGTATCATGAGTGGAATATTGCCTCCGACAAACGGAAGTGTGACCGCAACCGGAAGCATCGGCATGTTGAGGCAGAATGTCGGCGGTGGCGATACCGAGACGCTGGCCGATCTTTTCGATGTGCGAACGGGCTTCGACATTCTGGCACGTGTCGAACACGGCTTGGCCAGCGTGAGCGATCTGGATGAAGCCGACTGGCTTCTGCCGCAGCGTTTTGCCGATGTGCTGCAACGGCTTGGTCTGTCCGATATGGCTCCTGGCACACGCCTTTCGGCCTTGAGCGGCGGTCAGCAAACGCGAGCGGCGCTTGCAGCGCTGATCTTTCATAAACCCGACCTGATTCTGCTGGACGAACCGACCAATAATCTTGATCGCGCCGGTCGTTTGGCCGTAGTCGGCTTGCTCACCGCCTGGCATGGCGCGGCTATTGTGGTCAGCCATGACCGCGAGCTGTTGCAAGCCATGGATGCGATAGCCGAACTATCCCCCGACGGGCTGCGGCTTTATGGCGGTAACTGGGATTTCTATCAGGGGAAGAGGGCTGAGGAGCGAGAGGCGGCGGCACGCGATCTCGCAATGGCGAAGCGCGAGGTCAAGCAGGTGGAGCGCAAGGCGCAGGCCGCAGCCGAAAGACAGGCGCGCAGCGACGCGCGCGGTCACAAGTCGCGCGCTGACGCGGGCATGAGCAAGCTTTTGCTCGATGCGCGGGAAGACCGTGCGCAACAATCGAAAGGCCGGGGCGCGGCACTGGCGGAACGCCAGTCCAGCCGTGCCAGCGAGCAGCTGCGGGAGGCCGAGGCAAAAGTCGAGCGCGTGAAGCCGATGCATTTCGATGTAGCGGGCGCAGTGCCACCTTCCGGTCGCGTGATGCTGGATATGCAGAATGTCTCTGGTGGTCCTCAGGCTGACCGACCGGTCATCCGTAATCTGTCGTTGAAGATCGTGGGAGCCGAGCGAGTGGTCGTTGCAGGGGCAAACGGCGCAGGCAAGACCAGCCTGTTGCGGCTGATGACGGGAGATATTCAGCCGGTGGCTGGAACCGTCATGCGCCCGGCGCGGGTCGCGATGTTCGACCAGCAAATGAGCCTGATGGATCGCGGTCAAACCCTTTATGAAAATTATCGCCGTCTCAATCCGGGATCGAACGACAACGAAGCCCGCGCTGCGCTGGCGCGTTTTTCGTTTCGGGGCGAAGGTGCTTCACGTCTTGCTGGCAGCCTCAGCGGGGGTGAACTGCTGCGCGCAGCACTTGCCTGCGTTCTGGGCGGTACGGATTTTCCGGAACTCCTGATTCTCGATGAACCGACAAATCATCTCGACCTCGATTCCATCGAGGCGCTGGAAATCGCTCTCAACGCCTATGAGGGGGCGCTGGTCGTCGTAAGCCACGACCAGACTTTTCTTGACGCTATCGGTATGGAAAGGGTGATCGAGCTTTAATCGCCGTTCAGGCGTGGCGCGACCTTTTCGATTTCGCCGATCAGTTCCAGCAGATTGCGGCTGATATGGGAGTGAAGGGCTGCTGCCGCTTCTGGATATTTTTCCAGGATGCGCCGGAAGATTGCGCGGCTGATGCGGATGACCTCGGTTTCCACCTCGGCGACTGCGCCGGTAAGACGCGAGGTCTGCGCGATCAACGCCATTTCACCGATCATGGCGCCGGGACCGACGGGGCGGATGGCAACCCGCCCCTCGTCTTGTTCGTGAAACAGGGTAATATTGCCTGACACGACGATATAAGCGCAGTCGGCGCTTTGTCCTTCACGGAATAGTTCGCGCCCGGCCCTGAGAACGAGCCGTTCCGCACCGAAGGCGAGCAACCGCAGCTGTTCGGCCGTGAAAGACTCGAACAGGCCTACCGTGCCGAGAATGCGAATATCGTCATCAAGCGCCATGGATCGTCAATACACCTGCGTCGGGCGCTGTCCATCATGGGACAAGCTTGTATCCCCCGCTTTCTGTGACCAGAAGCGCCGCATTGGACGGATCTTTTTCTATTTTCTGACGCAGACGATAGACATGGGTTTCCAGCGTATGCGTGGTGACGCCCGAATTGTAGCCCCACACTTCTTCCAGCAGGACATCGCGGCCGATGACCTTGTCGCCGGCGCGATAGAGGTACTTGATAATCGCCGCTTCCTTTTCGGTGAGGCGAATCTTGCTGCCCTTCTCGTCGATGAGCAGTTTCTGGCCCGGCTTGAACGTATAGGGACCGACGATGAAGGTCGCATCCTCGCTTTGCTCGTGCTGGCGCAGCTGCGCGCGCACGCGTGCCAGAAGCACGGCGAATTTGAAGGGCTTGGTGACGTAATCGTTGGCGCCTGATTCGAGGCCGAGAATCGTATCCGATTCCGTATCGTGACCGGTGAGCATGATGATCGGCGCCTTGAAGCCGCCCTTGCGCAGCAGTTTTACAGCTTCCCGACCATCCATATCCGGCAGGCCGACATCCATGATCAGGAGGTCTACAATGCCGTTTCGCGCAGTCTGGATGCCCTTCGTGGCATTGTCTTCCTGCAGTATCTGGAATTCTTCGCACAGCTCGAGCTGCTCGACGAGGATGGAACGGAGATCTTCGTCATCGTCCACAATCAGTATCGTACGGCCTGTCATGCCTGTCCTCGTTACTCTTTGATTTAAATGGCTCTTGGTGTTTTATGACATTTAATGAAGGCAAGTTGAAGCGGCGAAACGCGAAAGAGGTTTTTGCTCTCGCCGACAACGGTTTGAAACATGCATGTCACGGAGGCAGAGCTTGGCCAGATACGGAATTAGCCGGGGAATTGGCGTCATTGATGTACGTGCCAAGCCGGGCCATAAGACTCGCGGCTTGCTTGTTGCCGGCAATTTGGTGCTGGAATGCGCTCTTGGCAAGGGGGGTATCAGCGCTTTCAAGCGCGAAGGTGACGGCGCGACGCCTCTGGCAGCCATGCGGCTGCTCTATGGATACCGCCGCGGCGACAAGGGTTTGCTGCCGTCATCGCGGCTGCCGCTCGGTCGCGTCCGCCGTCTCGACGGGTGGTGCGATGCGCCGTCCGACGCCAATTACAACCGGCCGGTAAGGCTGCCCTATGCCGCAAGCCATGAGGATATGTGGCGGCGCGACGATCTCTACGATGTCTGCATTGTCATGGATTGGAACATCGCGCCACGCCGCCGCGGATGCGGCAGCGCAATTTTCTTCCATCTGGCGCGGCCCGGCTATACACCCACCGAAGGCTGCATAGCATTGAGGCGCGCCGATATGGCGCGCCTCCTGCCTTATCTGACGGACCGGACCGTAATCCGTGTCCTGAGATAACCATTTCAATGAGCTACGGCGACTTTGACCTCATTGCCATTGGCGTCGTAGAGTTTGCCGTTCAGGAAATAATCGCCATCATGCAGTTCTGCGATGTTGTGATGGCGGATGATGCGCTCCGTACCTTCCGCAAAGACCGACATCTGGTTGCTGTTGCCAAGCTTGATCTCGTTGAACATCAGGTTGAGCGCAATGGCCATCAACGCTGCCGAGCTGATACCGGAATGAAAGATGGTTTCGAACCAGGTCGGAAAATGGTGATAGAACTGCGGCGCGGCAATCGGGATCATGCCGAAGCCGATGGAGGTTGCCACGATGATGAGATTGATATTGTTCTCGTAATCCACCTTCGCAAGCGTGCGGATGCCGCTTGCAGCCACCGTGCCGAACAGCACGATACCTGCTCCGCCCAGAACCGCCGGTGGAACACAAGCAATCACCCGGCCCATCACCGGCAGGAGGCCGAGCGTTATGAGGATCAGCCCGCCGGTTGCCACCACGTAACGGCTTTTCACGCCCGTCACCGCAACGAGGCCGACATTCTGCGCGAAAGCGCTCTGCGTGAAGGAGCCCACAACCGGCGACAGTATGCTTGAAAGCATGTCCGCGCGCAGGCCATTGGCGAGGCGGCGCGAATCCACTTTCGTACCGATGATTTCACCGACAGCCAGAATATCGGCGGAAGTTTCAACGAGCGTGACCATGATCACGATGAACATCGAGAGCGTTGCCGCAAGGCTGAACACCGGCATGCCGAAATGGAAGATTTCAGGCAGCGCCACCATCGAACCTTCGCCTACCCGGGAAAAGTCCGTCATGCCCAGCGCCCAGGCGATGAACGTTCCGATCACCATGGCGAGCAGGATCGAAAGCCGCGAAATCGTGGCATTGCCCATCTTGCTGAGGATGAGGACGATGACCAATGTAAGGCCTGCAAGGCCGATATTGGCCATGCTGCCGAATTCAGGGCTGTTGCTGTCTCCGCCCATGGCCCACCGCGCCGCAACGGGCATCAGCGTCAGGCCGATCGTGGTGATGACGATGCCGGTGACGAGCGGCGGGAAGAAACGTGTGATGCGCGAGAATATCGGCGTGATGATAAGGCCGATCACGGCAGCTGCGATGACGGCTCCCAGCACGACCTGAAGGCCTGCCTCACCCGTCTGGCTCGACGTGACAATGGCCACCATGGTTGCGACGCCCGAAAAGGAGACACCCTGAACCAGGGGCAGCTGGCAGCCGAAAAAAGGTATCCCGATGGTTTGCAGGACGGTTGCAACGCCACCTGCGAACAGGGATGCGGTAATCAGCAGGCCGATTTCGGTCGGGCTTAGGCCTGCCGCCTGGCCGATGATCAGCGGAACCGCGACGATGCCGCCATACATGGTCAGCACATGCTGGAAGCCATAAGCCAGATTGGCGGTAACAGACAATTTTTCATCTTCGGGACGCGAAAGCGCATCCGCCCCGGACTGGTGCGTATTCAATGATACTCCCTCCCAGCAGGCGCGAACGCATCGACTGCCTGCTCTCTCCGTTCTCCCTGCGCTGGATCGTCGTGTCATCCTGTCATTCGACGCCGGACCGACAATGCAATGCGCGATGTCTCCTCCAAAGACATGTCGCAGGAGTATAACCGGAGCTGTCCGGATGACTGTGTCTCTTTTGCTTGAAATTGTTTTCGATGAGGAAGCACTAATGCTGGAGGCGATTTCAGCCGTGGGTTTTGCTGCCAAGCTCTCGTATTGCCTCGCGCAGCACCGCAAAAACATACGGTTCCAGCGATTGCGCGACGTTGAAGCGCAGGAAGCCGCTCGCGGTGCGAGAGGGGCTGAAGACGTCGCCTGGCGCCAGCAACACACCCTTTTCCAGAGCATGCCGGGCAATCCGGCCAGAGTCCAGACCATCCGGCAATTTTGCCCAAAGGAACATGCCGCCCTGCGGTTCGGTCCAAAGCGTGAGGCCCTCGGCTTTCAGGCGGCTGGCAGTCAGCGTCATGGCGTGGGCCAGCTTGGCGCGCAGGCTGTCTACATGGCGGCGATAGGTGCCGTCGGTCAGAAGTGCATGCACGATCTGCGGCGACAATGCGTTGCCGCCGAAGGTGGTTGCGAGCTTGAGGTCGGTGAGCCCTTCGATCCAGTCGCGGCGTCCAGCGATATAGCCGACACGGGCAGCGGCAGAGAGCGTCTTGGAGAAGCTGCCGATATGCAGGACGCGATCGAATCCGTCGAGCTCGGCCAGCAGCGGCGCAGGCGAAGGATGGAAGTCGCCGAAGATATTATCCTCTACCAGCGTGATGCCATGCGCTTCAGCCAGCTTCAGAAGCCGATGCGCGGTGGCCGGTGTCATCGAGCCTCCGGTCGGATTATGCAACCCGGCATTGGATATATAGAGTTTCGGTGCGTGTTCGCCGGCGGCTTGGGCAAAGGCTTCGAGGTCGGGGCCGGTATGGGTATAAGCTACGCCGACGAGCTTTACGCGGTGGGTCAGGAGCACGGCCTGAAAGTTGAAATAACAAGGATCGTCGACCAGAACCGTATCGCCCGGCTGCAGAAGGTAGCGGCAGATGAGATCGATGGCGTGTGTGCCGGAATCTGCCAGCAGTATCTCTCCGCTCGAAACGTCAATGCCCTGTTCGCCAAGCCGGTGGGCCAGATGCCGGCGCAGGGGACGGAAGCCGAGCGGTTCGCCATAGGTGGCGAGGTTGCTTGTCTCGTCGCGGGCGACCACACGCATCGCGCGGCGGATCGCGTCCTGCGGAAGCCACGCATCGGGCAGCCAGCCGCATCCCGGTTTGAGCGTGGTGTCGTCCGCCTCAAGCGATTGCCGCATGACCCAGAAAGGATCAATCTGGCGCTCCTTGTGCGGTGCAGTGGCGGCGAGCGAAAACGGCTGGCGCGCTCGCTCCGATACATAGAAACCCGCGCCGCGCCGTGACTGGATGATGCCTTCTGCCACCAGTCGGTCATAAGCTTCGACGACGGTGGATTTAGACACGTTCATCGCCTCGGCTAGACGCCGGATGGAGGGCAGCCGAGCGCCCGGTGCGAGGCTCATTGCGGTAATGCGTCCGCGAATAATGCACATCACCTTTTCGACGAGCGGCATCCTGTCGACTGTGGCGCTTTGTTCTCCACGTTCGATGTCCCCGCCTGCATAGGCGGCTTCAACAGCTTCGAGGCTGCGCAGCAGGCCCGTCGAAATCATCTGTACTACCCTTCGTACCAGTACAGTTTATCAGAATTGTCCGGAAACTGTCCCTGATTATTCGAACGATTTCACGGCATTGTTTCGTAAATCCTTATACGATTTTAGAGAAAGCCGAAAAGACACAATGAGCAAGACCGCTGGATGGATTAACGGGTTTTTGGGCGTATTGATTTTTTCCGGCTCGCTGCCGGCAACACGGCTGGCGGTGATCGATATCGATCCGACATTCCTGACAATGGCGCGCGCCACGATTGCCGGAGTGCTGGGGCTGGTGCTGCTGCTGGCGTTTCGCGAACCCTTTCCTCGCCGCAACGACGCCATTTCGTTGATTGTGGTAGCGCTTGGCGTGGTCGTCGGTTTTCCGCTTCTGACCGGGCTGGCGCTCCAGCATATGACCTCTGCTCATGCGATTGTATTTATCGGGCTGCTTCCGCTCGCCACGGCAATTTTTGCTGTCCTCCGCGGCGGCGAGCGGCCGCGACCAATGTTCTGGCTTTTTTCAGTGGTTGGAAGTCTCATCGTCGCTTCCTACGCCTATGGACAGGGAAGCCAGTCCACGCTTCTGGGCGATATGCTGATGCTTGCGGCAATTATCGTTTGCGGCTTGGGCTACGCGGAAGGAGCCCAACTATCTCGCAGGCTCGGCGGCTGGCAGGTGATCTGCTGGGCGCTGGCGTTTTCGCTGCCGGTCATGCTGCCGCTAAGCGTGATGACGCGGCCTGAGACATGGGCAGGCATCGGCACACCGGCCTGGATAAGCCTTGGCTACGTCTCTCTGTTTTCCATGCTGATTGGCTTCTTCTTCTGGTATCGCGGCCTGGCGCAAGGCGGTGCCGCCACTGTCGGCCAGTTGCAGCTTCTCCAGCCGTTCTTTGGGCTCATGCTCGCCGCCGGTATTGCGGGAGAACCTGTCAGTGTGGGCATGGTCGCGACCGCAGCGGTGGTTGTCGTCTGCGTGGCGGGTGCCAAGCGCTTCGCTTAAATAAATGCCCAGACGGTTGTGCGCTTCACTTCTGCATCTTCAAGCGCACGCGTCACCGGAACGGTATAGACGGCGAGTTGCTGCAATCGTTCCTTCGGCAGATAAGCGCGACCCGGATCACCGACGATGATGCGGGTACCGCGTTGAGCCAGCTCTGAGAACCAAGGAATAAGCCGCCCGGCGAGTGGCTTTTCGTAAAAGACATCGCCCGCCAAAACCACGTCCCAGCCACCATCCTGCCCGATGAGGTCATCCAGAGTTGGGGAAACAGACACGCTGTTGGCTGATGTGTTGATCTCGATGGCGGGAAGCGCGAAAGGATCGATGTCCGAAGCCAGCACGCTTGATGCACCTGCCTGCATGGCGGCAATCGCGACAAGGCCCGAACCCGATGCGAAATCGAGCACGGACTTGTTCTTCACCATTTCGGGATGGTCCAGAATATAGCGCGCCACACCCTGACCGCCCGCCCAGGCGAAAGCCCAGAAGGGCGGCGGAAGGCCGATCGTGGCAAGCTCTTCCTCTGTCTTATGCCAGAGGTCATGCGCTTCATCGGCCAGATGCAAAAGAATTTCCGGCACATGCGGCGGCGCTTGCAGGCTCGTATTGGCCAGAATGAAATCGCGCGCGCTTTTTTGGGCCGGCTCGAGCATCAGATTTCGTTAGCATCGAGCCCGCCCATGCGGCAGACCTCGATCCATTCGTCTTCCGTCACCGGCTGCACCGAAAGCCGCATCGAGGTGACGAGCGCCATCTTTTCGAGCTTCGGGTTGGCTTTCACGTCCTTCAGCGTTACCGGCTTCGGCATGTCGCGCACAGCCTTGATATCCACGCATTCCCAACGAGGATCGTCCGTCGTGCTGTCGGGGTGTGCCAGAGCACAGACTTCGACAATGCCGACCACTTCCAGCCCTTCATTGGAATGGTAGAAGAAGCCTTTGTCGCCCAGTTTCATGGCGCGCATGTTGTTGCGCGCCTGATAATTGCGCACACCGTCCCATTGCTCGCCTTTTTCGCCACGGGCTTTCTGCATTTCCCATGACCATTTGAACGGTTCGGATTTGAACAGCCAGTAAGCCATCAGTCACAAACCTCAAGCGTTGGCGGGATTGTTGATCGCCCAATTCCACGGACGCACGGTCACATTCTGGAACAGACCTGCCAGTGCATAGGGATCGTTGGCGGCGATCTTTTCTGCTGCCGCCTTGTCAGCGGCTTCGACAACCACCAGACTGCCGTTTGGCTTGCCATCTTCGCCGAGGAAGGGGCCTGCGAACTTCAGCCCGTCACCGAGACCCTTGAGATAGTCGAGATGCGCAGGGCGCGTATCGAGGCGCACTTGCAGATGGTCCGGCTTGTCGTTGCACAGAAGGGCAAAAAGCATCGTCTAGTCCTCTAATCTTCGGTCTTGAGTGGTCGGTTGAGCAGAGCCGTCACGGCTTCGTCAATGGTGATCGTACCGTCAAGCAGCGCACCCGTCGCATCGATGATGGGCGCGGAAATAGCGTGCTTGCGGCATAATTCGGCAGCAATCGGCGCAGTGGCCACGCCTTCGGCGAGCGGACGATTGGTGAGGTCTTCTCCGCGTCCCAACGCCAACCCATAGGAATAATTTCGCGACTGGGAAGACGAGCAGGTCAGCATCAGGTCGCCGAGGCCGGAAAGCCCCATGATGGTTTCAGGTCTTGCCCCCATGGCCTGACCGATCCGGCGCAGCTCGGCAAACCCACGCGTGACGAGTGCGGCCTGTGCGCTGGCGCCAAAGCCGCGCCCGACGGCAGCGCCGGCGGCAATGGCCAGAACATTTTTCAAGGCACCGCCGATTTCGACGCCCTTTAGATCTGTTGTCGAATAGCACCGGAAAGCGGGGCCTGACAAAAGTGCTGCGAGCTGATCGGCGATTGCCGCATCCTCGCAGGCAACGGTTACGGCGGTTGGAAGTCCGCGCGCGACATCCGTTGCAAAACTTGGACCGGAAAGCGCGGCAATCCGATGGTCCGGCAGGACTTCGGCTACGACTTCCGACATCAGCCGTCCCGTACTGCGCTCGATACCTTTCGCGCAGAGCACCACAGGCGCACTTTGCGGAATGAGGCTGCTCAATTGCGCCAGCCCGGCGCGCATGGCTTGTGCCGGAATGACCGCCAGAACGGCATCTGCGCCCTCGACGACAGCGGCGACGTCCGTGCTTGCGTTGAGAGCGGATGGAAGCTCGATCTCGCCCAGATAACGCGGATTGCGGTGTGTTTGATTGATGGCCTCAACCGTTTCGTCGTCGCGGGCATAAAGCCAAGTGTCGTGGCCGCTGCTGCACGTCATCGTTGCCAGAGCTGTGCCCCAGGCGCCGCCACCCAGAATGGCGATCTTGCTAGTTTTTCCGCTCATGCCCCGACCGCTCATGCCTTCGCTCCACGTCGTCCGGTTCCAATCACCGGCGCTGACTTCTCGTCAAGCGGCCAGCGCGAGCGCGGCGCCAGACTGAGCGAATCTGGAGCCTCGGTTGCTGCCCGTTCCGCACCAGCCCAGGCGATCATCGCGGCATTGTCGGTGCACAGATCAAGCGGTGGGGCAATGAAGCTGAAACCATGCCGGGTACAAAGATTTTCGAGCGCAGCACGCAACGTCTTGTTAGCCGCAACCCCACCTGCAACAACAAGCGCCGGCGTTTCACAATCGGGAAACTCATTTCTGAAACGTTCGAGCGAACGGCCCACCCGGTCGGACAGCGTATCGGCGACTGCGGCCTGAAACGAGGCGCAGATGTCGGCAACGTCCTGATCCGACAGCGGCACCAATTCGGTGGCCGTCTGGCGCACCGCCGTCTTGAGACCGGAAAAGGAAAAATCAAGCCGTGCTTCGCCTTTCAGTGGGCGCGGCAGCGCGAATCGCTTCGGATCGCCCTCAAGCGCCATGCGTTCCACGGCGGGGCCACCGGGATAAGGAAGACCCAGTAGCTTTGCCGTCTTGTCGAAGGCTTCGCCCAGCGCATCGTCAATCGTGGTGCCAAGGCGTTCATAGTCGCCGATGCCGCGCACCAGCACCATCTGCGTATGGCCGCCGGAAACGAGCAGCAACAGATAGGGGAATGGCAAGCCGTCAGTCAGCCGCGCCGTCAAGGCATGGCCCTCCAGATGATTGACGGCGTAAAATGGCTTTTGTGCCGCCATAGCCAATGCCTTGGCGGTCATCAGCCCGACGATCAGCCCGCCGATCAGCCCCGGTCCCGCCGTGGCCGCAATCGCATCGACATCGGCAAGCTTCATGTTGGCATCGTCCAGCGCGCGGGCAACCAGCCGGTCCAGCGCTTCGACATGGGCGCGTGCGGCAATCTCCGGCACCACGCCGCCATAGGGTTCATGCTCGGCGATCTGGCTCAGAACCACATTGGACAGAATCCGTCCTTCGCCCTGATCGTCCCGTTCGACGATTGCGGCGGCTGTTTCGTCGCAACTTGTTTCTATTCCAAGAATGCGCATTTGCGGTTAGACCCTGCCTGTCTCATAATTCATTGAAAAATCCGGTACCATGGACGGCGCAATATGCAAACAGCATCCTTGAAGAATGGCACGTTGAAGATAGGCACGCGGGGCAGCAAGCTTGCTCTCGCCCAGGCTTACGAGACACGTCGCCGCCTGATGGAGGCGCATGGTCTGCCGGAAGAGGCCATCGAAATCATTCCCATGTCGACGGCTGGCGACCGCATTCAGGATCGCGCGCTTTCCGAAATCGGCGGCAAGGGGCTCTTTACCGAAGAAATCGAGCAGGCGCTGACGGACGGTCGAATCGATCTTGCCGTCCATTCGACCAAGGATATGCCGACGGTTCTGCCCGATGGTCTTCATCTTTCCGTTTTTCTTGAGCGTGAAGATCCGCGCGATGCCTTCATCGGCCGCACGGCTTCCCGTCTTCTCGACTTGCCGCAGGGCGCGACGGTCGGATCGTCCTCATTGCGTCGTCAGGCGTTGATCCGCCGCCTTCGCCCTGACATTCAGGTGGTGATTTTCCGCGGAAATGTCGATACCCGTTTGCGCAAGCTGGAAGCCGGGGAAGTCGACGGGACGTTTCTCGCCTGCGCCGGATTGCGACGTCTGGGCCTTGGCGATGTCATTACCGATCTGGCCGATCCGGAAAGCTTTCCGCCCGCGCCGGGACAAGGTGCCATCGGCATCGAAACCCGTATCGGGGATACACGCATCGATGCGCTGCTGGCGCCGCTCGCGCATCGTGAGACAGGCATAGCCCTTGCCTGCGAACGGGCATTTCTGGCTGCCCTTGACGGTTCCTGCCGTACGCCGATTGCCGGGCTTGCCACAGTCAGCGGCGATATGGTTTCATTCCACGGCATGATCTTGAAGCCGGACGGGTCGGAGGCGCATGAGATAAGAGCGGAAGGTGCGGTATCGAATGCCGCCGTACTGGGCAGCGAAGCCGCAGAGCAGCTGCGCGCCAAGGCCGGTCCGCGGTTCTTCGAAGGTTGGGGGTAGACTTGGCGGGGCGGGAACAACCCATTTCGCTCGGTCGCGTTCTGGTGACGCGGCCACAGCCGGCGGGCTCCACGACCGCCGCAAAACTGACGTCGAGGGGCTATGAGCCCGTTCTGCTTCCGCTGAGCCGAACTGTTGCGCTTCCCTTCGCTTTCCCCGATGGTCCGTTCGCGGCTTTAACAGTGACGAGCGCCAATGCCTTTCGCCATATAGACATGGAACGGCTGAAGCCGTTTCTTGATCTGCCGCTCTTTGCTGTAGGACAGGGAACAGCGCAGGCGGCACGGAAGGCCGGATTCGGGCAAGTGATCGACGGCGGCGGCGATGCGGTTCGCCTGGCGGCGACCATGCAGCGTGATCTTCCCGAAGGATCCCGCGTTCTTTATCTCGCCGGGCGGGTGCGCCAGCCGGTTTTTGAAGATGAGATGCGGGCCGCTAAACTCGATATGCATGTCGTTGATGTCTATGATAGCGAGACGATTGCCCATACGAGCGCGGCGCTTCAAAATGCACTGGGTGATACGCCTTTTGCCGCAGTCATGCTTTATTCCGGCGTTGCGGCGACGAGCTTTGTGGAAGCAATGCGCGAAATCGAACCGCCTTTTGATGAGAAAACGCGTTTTCTGTGCATTTCCGCCCGTGTAGCAGACCGGTTGCCGCCGCTCTGGCGGGCAAATGCGCTTGTTGCAGACCATCCAGATGAAGAAGGACTTTTCCGGCTGTTTGCCAAACTTTGACTCATTTTGGCGCAACCTTCCTTCATCTGGCGATTTTATCTGCTAGAGTCTGAGGCAACCAATCGGTACTTTCGAGAGGATCCATGGCGAAATCCGGCACTCCGCGACATTCCAAACCGGCCCGTAATCCTGTGACGATCAATCTCGATCCATCGGATGTGAAGCGGGTTGACGAAGCAGCGAAGGCGACGCCAGAGGCGGAGCCGGTGGGAAATTTTCCAGAATCCGAGAGCCCAAAGCCGGAAGCCGCAAAGCCGGTGCCGCCCAAGACGGAATCAACATCCGCCGAAAAAACCGCGAAAGCGGAAAAGCCGGAAAGTTCCACTTATGCCAAGCCGCCCTTTACCTCAGGTGTGAAACCAGAAACCCAGCAGCCTGTCCAAAAGGGCAGTGCGGGTGCGTCGCATCTTCTGGCTGGTGTTGCGGGTGGTGTTATCGCGCTTGGCGGTTTGCTGGCGCTGCAATGGGGTAATGTCATTCCCTCTCCGGGCGCGAAAGTGACGGCGGAACAGCTGGCGCATATGGAACAGCAGATCGCCGATTTGCGGAGCAATCCGACGCCTGCGCCGCTCGACGATGCGAGCCGTGCGCAGCTTGCGGCACTGGAAAAGAATGTGCAGGCAGCCGAAATCAAGGCGGAGGCAGTCGCAGGTTCCTTCGACGATCTCCAGCAGCAAGTGGCAGCCTTGCCAAAGGAAGCAGGACAGCAAGCCGCAGCGGATACCACCGCCCTGACCGAGCGGCTTGATGCACTGGAGAGCAAGCTTTCAGCGGCGCAAAACAGGGCCGATGAGGCGACAGCCGGAGTCACGGGAAACACCGGCACGATTTCGTCGCTCGAATCGAAACTGACCTCCTTGCAGGAAAAGGTCACTCAGGCTTCTCGCCAGCCCGACGCGACGGTGCTGATAGCGGCCAATGCATTGAAAATGGCGATTGATCGCGGCGGCTCGTTCAAGGCTGAACTGGACACCTATGCGTCAATTGCGCCGGATGAGGGATCCATCGAACGGTTGCGTAGCTTTGCGGATAAGGGGGTTCCGACCGTCGCTGACCTGAATGCTTGGTTCGGTGCCGTCGCAAACCGGATTGTTGCGACGGAGAACAAGCTGTCTTCCGATGCCGGTATTTGGGACCAGCTTGTCGCCAGCGCAAAGGGCCTGGTGAGCGTACGCCCGGTTGCGGGCAATGTCAGCGGCGTGGGCGTCGGCCCGATTACCGCTCGTATGGAAGCGGCGCTTCAGGCCGGCGACCTGGAGCGTGCGCTCAGCGAGTGGGAACAGTTACCCGCTGATGCCAAGGCAGCCTCGCAGGAATTTGCCGACCAGATGCGGGCGAGGCGTGATGCCGATGCACTTGTGCAGCGGCTCGTCGCCGACAGCCTGAAACCCAAGGCGTCTGCGGATGAAACCGGCGGGGCTCCGGCCTCTTCCGGTCAATAGGAGGCGAGCCGATGCTGCGGGTTCTGTTCTATCTCGTCATCGTTGCTGCCCTTGGCTTCGGCTTTGCCTGGCTCGCGGACCGTCCGGGCGAACTTGATGTCACCTTTGCTGGCAACCACTACAACGTGCCGCTGATAACCGCCGTTGCGGGGATCGTTGCCATTGTCGCGGCCATTCTCATCCTGTGGTGGCTGATCAAGAGCATCATCCAGTCGCCTTATACGTTGCGCCGGCATTTCCGTGCGCGCAAGCGCGATCGGGGCTATCAGTCGCTTTCGACCGGATTGATCGCAGCTGGCGCCGGCGATGCGGAAGCAGCGCGTCGCATGACCAAGCAGGCAGGCAAGTTGTTGAGTCCCGATCAGGAGCCGCTGATAAAGCTTCTTGAGGCGCAGACCGCCATGCTGGAAGGGCGCACGGAAGATGCCCGCAAGGGCTTCGAGGCGATGGTGGATGATCCCGAGACACGGTTGCTGGGCTTGCGCGGACTGTATATCGAAGCCCAGCGCGTGGGCGCTCATGATGCCGCCCGTCATTATGCCGCGGAAGCTGCCGCCCAAGCCCCACAACTCGAATGGGCTTCGTCGGCCATGATGGGCCAGCTCTGCGCCGAGGGCGACTGGGATGCCGCGTTGAAGCTTGTCGATGCGCGCAAGCAGGCGCTTGCCCATGGCAAGGATGTGGTGAAGAAGGAGCGCGCCGCGCTTTTGACCGCCAAGGCGATGGCAGTCGTCGACGTGGATCATGCGCAGGCAAAGACGTTGGCGCTGGAGGCAAACAAACTCGCGCCCGATCTGGTGCCCGCTGCCGTGGTTGCCGCGCGTGCGCTTTTCGCCGATGGCGATGTGCGGAAAGGCTCGAAAATTCTGGAAGCGGCGTGGAAACGTTTCCCGCATCCTGACATCGCTTCGACTTATGTCTATGCCCGGTCCGGAGATACGGCGCAGGACCGCCTGAAGCGTGCGAAGCATCTCGTATCGCTGCGCTCCAACAATGCCGAGGGAAGTCTTGCTTTGGCACGTGCGGCTTATGAGGCGGGCGATTATCGTCTTGCACGCGACAATGCTGAACAGGTTTTGCGCGCGTCGCCGCGCGAGAGTGCCTATCTTCTGCTCGCCGA
The DNA here is from genome assembly GCA_900470195.1 of Hyphomicrobiales bacterium. Lineage (GTDB taxonomy): Bacteria > Pseudomonadota > Alphaproteobacteria > Rhizobiales > Rhizobiaceae > Brucella. Next base: position 211,646 of record UEIJ01000007.1, read on the forward strand.
CATCGAGGAAGCCGAAACCGGCGATCAGGGCAAGGTTCGTGAATGGCTGGCGCGTGCCGTCAAGGCACCGCGCGACCCCGCATGGACTGCCGATGGCTATGTCTCAGCACAATGGTCGCCTGTATCGCCGGTCACTGGGCGGCTGAACAGTTTCGAGTGGAAGGTTCCTGTCGTGGAGCTGGCACCGGCTATTGAAGCGGAAAAGCCTGAAATCAAGGGGCCGGTCGAAGCGAGGCGGGCCAATCAGATTGTTCTGGCCGAGCCGATTGAGAAGGCTGACACGATGGCTGCAACCGCAGGGGCCGAAAACAAGCCCTTCGTCCGCGATGTTGAGGAAGCCGAAGTCATCGTGCCTGCAGCCGAGCCGGTCAAAGCGCCCTCGGTGCCTCCGGCGCCTAAGCTCCACGAGATGAAGCCGCCTGTGGCCGATGACCTTGCGGGCGATGATGATCCACAGGAAGAGCCACGCCACGCGCATATCGTGGTGGATGATCCGGGCGTTGATGAAAGTAAACCTGCGCAAAAGGCACCGGGCGGAATGCGTCTTTTCTGATCCTGCCTGCGCTAGTCGTTGCCGAAAAACAACGCAGCGCAACTCTTGGACGGTAAACGGTCGTGTATGGTCGTTTACCGCCTTGCGCGACGTATCCAGCCCGTTACCTTCAAACTTGCTGAGAAAAATATCCCCCCTGATATGGCGGCAAGCAGTGAATATGGCAGCGAGGTTGAATGTTCGATCGTCTTCTGGATTTTTTAAAGGAACTTCCGGCCAGCGGTTTTCGTGACCGGAATGAAAAATTTTCCAATGACGACCCGCGACTGGCTGCCGCCGCTCTCCTGTATCACATCATGGATGCTGACGGTGAAACGCGTGAAAGCGAGCGCAAGAAGCTCTCTTCAATGTTGTCGCTGAAATATGGTCTGAAGGGCGACAGTCTGAAGCGGCTGATCCGTGCAGCCGAAAAGGCCGACCAGGAAGCAATCGATCTGTCGGATTTCACGTCTGTTCTCAAGCGGCAACTCGACTATCAGGCTCGTCTCGACCTGATCGGCCTGATGTGGGAAATGGTTTACGCCGACGGTAAGGTGAGCGAAGTCGAGGCAGACGTGATGTGGCGCGTGGCCGAACTGGTCGGCATCCGGCAGGATGATCGGAACGCCATAGAGGATCGCATGGACAAGGCGAATCGCGGTGCCTCCGCGTCCTGACGATCCCGGATCGGGTTTCGAATAATCAGGTCCGCCCCTGCAGGTGCCGGGCCTTGCGCAATTGGGGGAACATTGCAGCCCAGGCAACGGCAACGGCGATCGATCCCAGTCCGCCGATGACAACGGCGGGAACTGCGCCGATAGCCGCAGCCATTAGACCGGCGCGGAACTCGCCCAGTTCGTTCGATGCGCCGACAAAGACCATATTCACCGCATTGACGCGACCGCGCACGTGATCGGGCGTCCACAACTGCATCAGCGTTTCCCGGATATAGACGCTGATCATGTCAGCGGCGCCCGCAAGCGCCAAGGCAACGACAGACAGCCATGTCAGGGTCGAAACGCCGAAAATGATATTGAAGAAACCGAAGAGGCCGACAAAGACGAACATCACGCGGCCAGCTTGATCGCGGATCGGATGCCCGGCCAGCCAGACGGCGGTCAAAACCGCGCCGATGCCCGGAGCGGAGCGTAGCAGTCCCAGTCCCCAGGGACCGAGATCAAGGATATCGCGCGCATAAATCGGCAGCAGGGCAACTGTTCCCCCGAGGAGAACGGCGAACAGGTCGAGCGAAATCGCGCCAAGGACGATCTTTTCCTTCCAGATGTAGCGGAACCCGGCCAGCATGCTCGTCAGCGAGCGTTGCTCGGCAAGTGTGTGCTGCCTGGGCTTTGGAATGGAGAAGATCAGGACCGAACCGATCAGCAGGAAGACAGTTGCGACCGAGTAGGCTGCCACAGGCGAAATGCCGTAAAGCAGGCCGCCCGCAACCGGACCGACGATTGTCGCCACCTGCCACGCGGATGAATTCCATGAAACGGCGTTGGCAAAATCCTCGGTTGGTACGAGGTTGACAACAAGCGATGCGGAAGAAGGGCCGAGAAATGCACGCGCTACGCCAAAAAGTGTCAGTGCCGCAAAGACGGTAAGGGGCTCAAAAAGGCCTGCGAGCGTCAGACCGAGCAGCAATGCTGTCACGATGCTTTCCAGAATGAGCGAAAGGCCCATGATGAAGCGTCTGCCGAAACGGTCGGCGGCGGCACCGGTTACCAGAACGAGCAGCAGAGATGGCAGAAATTGCACCAGCCCGACCATGCCCAGATTGAACGCGTCGCGGGTCAGATCGTAAATCTGCCAGCCGACCGACACACTGACGATCTGGACCGCAAAAGCGCTCAGGAAACGGGCGCCCCAGTATTTTTTGAAGGCAGAATGCCGGAACGCTGCGTAACGATCAGCGGAAGAAGCATCGTTTGTGGGGGACATTGCTCATAACATCTGAAGCATTTCCGACAAAAGTGCGAAGCGGCCTTGCGTTGGACAATGCGTGACAACAAGAAGATGGACGTTACTTACAGCATCCTTCCCATGATCGGAACCACCTTTTGTGAACTATTTCGTAAACCGCTGCCCCCGATAATTGCGGCGCGGCTCTGAAAGCAGGAAAGGCCGGTTGAAACCGGCCTTTCCTTGTTGTTGTCGCGGGTTGTCGTTCGGGATCAATCCTTGCCGAGCAGGCCTTTCCAGATGATCGCGCCAATGGCGGCGCCGACGAGCGGTGCAACCCAGAACAGCCAGAGCTGACCGAGGGCTGCCGTTTCGGCAAAGAGAGCGACGCCGGTCGAGCGAGCCGGGTTGACCGAGGTATTGGTGACCGGGATCGAAATCAGGTGGATCAGGGTCAGGCCGAGACCGATGGCAATCGGGGCAAAGCCAGCCGGAGCCAGCGAAGAGGTCGAACCCAGAATGATGATGATGAAGAAAGCGGTCAGGACGACTTCGATGAGCAGAGCTGCCATCATGCTGTAGCCGCCTGGCGAAAGCTCGCCATAACCGTTCGACGCAAATCCTCCGGCGGTGAAGCCATCCTTGCCAGAAGCGATGAGGAAGAGTACGGCCGCAGCCGCGATGGCGCCCAGAACCTGCGCAACCCAATAAGGGATCAGGTCCTTGGCCGGAAGACGGCCCGCCACCATGAGACCCAACGAGACGGCGGGGTTGAAATGGCCACCGGAAATGCCGCCGACGGCATAAGCCATCGTAAGGACCGTCAGACCGAAGGCGAAGGCTACGCCAAGAAAGCCGATGCCCAGTTCAGGGAAGGCCGCAGCGAGGACTGCGCTGCCACAGCCTCCGAAAACAAGCCAGAATGTTCCGAAAAATTCAGCCGACAATTTATTCAGCATGGAAATCCCCAGGGTTGGTGTAGTGAAACTGCCGCATGCGAATCATTTAGCATGAAGCATATAATCGTCTTTTTCTTCCGACAACCATGTTTAACTTGAAGGATGGCGTTTGTTTCCTGTGGATTCGCGCCGGAAATTCAGTAAACAAGAAGGCTATTCTTCCTATATTCGATTTTGCTTTTATATCTCTTCCTCATCGGTTTCGGTGGATTGTCAGAGTGGTCGATCGGACTTTTAAAAAGCCGCCAAACGCGTCCCGCTATATTGCGGAAAGGGACTATGGCACGTTATAAGCAAGGAGGTCGAACGGGCGACCCTCGCCAGCGCAGGAGCGATTGGCAGGTGATTTCGCGGGGCAGATTGGAGTTGTCAGCCTTGAACACTTATCGTGGAACGAAAGCGCAAAGGCTTGCTTCTGGAGCGGCCAAAGTCGTTCCGATCGTTGCAGCTCTGTCCGGCTGCACGGCGACAGCCTGGACGGAAAAGGTAAAGATCGACAGCACCCCGATGCCGACTGAATGCACAGGCTGGCAGAAGATAGACCTCAAACAGCGCACGACACTGGTTCTCCTGCGTGAAGATCCGCGCCTTGTGGTCGAAATCGACTCGCACAATCTCAAGGGGCGCAATCTCGGCTGCTGGCAGTAGCCAAACACGTCAGGCCGGGATTTATGGGCCGCGCCTGCTAAGCCGGGTTCGCCAGTCGAACGTCAACTTTTTCGATTGTACCGCGCAGGGCAGGCAGCATCGTCTCGAAGTCGATATATCCGCCAGGTTTCAGCAACATTTTTCCCGAATCCACGCGGCGTTCGCGTTTGCTGCCGTCGCTATAGGTTATCATGAAGATCAGCGGCGGCGCAGCGCGTTCCTCGGATGTGGTGTTTCGGATACGGCCACCGACACTCAAGACATCACCCTTGTCGTGTATTCCGACACTGGTTGTCAGATCGGTAAGCTGAAGCGCCGAAACCAGCGGCAGCATAGGCTGTCCGCCGGCGAGGGGCTTTTCGGCGAGCAGTGCGTATCCGCCCGCCATCCAGAAAGCGGTGGTCGCGCAAAGTGCGACGAAGACCCAATATCCGAAACCCGGCCATTCGCTGGCCGAACCTGTTTCCGACACGAGGTTGCGCGATACGAACGGCTTTTCTGCAATGTCAGAGGAGCAGTATTTCCTTTTAGGTGAAGGCGGAACGATGGTTTCGAATTCGGCATCCTCGACGGGGCCGGCATCCGAAGCAAACCATGCGGTCGGGCGGCTTTCGCGCGAAGCTGTACGCGACATATGCGCTGCCGATGGTCGTTTCGCCATCATGACGTCATCTTCCTTTGCGTTTTTCGCCCCTTCGACCAGTGCCGCATACTCGTCTGTAATGGTTAACGTTTCATGGGCGCAGCTTCGTTCGGAGCTTTTTTGAAGCCTGTGAGACGGGTTTTTAACTCAACATTAACCATAGAGGATAAAGGTCGATCTGATGTCGATGCATCCGTTCGTCTTCAAACGCGCGGACAATTGAAGAGAAACAGCCCGGTGATACGTTTCGAGAATGTCGGCCTGCGATATGGAATGGGTCCTGAAATCCTCCGCGATGTCAGTTTCCATATTCCGCCGCGTTCATTCCAGTTTCTGACCGGCCCTTCCGGGGCGGGAAAAACTTCGCTCATGCGCCTTCTCTTCATGGCGCTGAAGCCGACGCGCGGCCTTATCAATATTTTCGGCAAGGACGTTGCGCGGCTCAATCATGCGGAGATTCCACTTCTACGCCGTCGCATCGGCATCGTGTTTCAGGATTTTCGCCTGCTCGACCATATGACCACCTATGAGAATGTGGCGCTCCCGCTGCGGGTGCGTGGAAAGGAAGAGGCGACCTACCGTCATGAGGTGGAAGAGCTTCTCCACTGGGTCGGGCTCGGCGATCGCATGAATGTGCTGCCGCCGGTTCTTTCCGGCGGTGAGAAGCAGCGTGCCGCAATTGCCCGGGCGCTTATCGATCAGCCGGAACTGCTTCTGGCGGACGAGCCGACCGGTAATGTCGACCCGCCGCTCGCAAAACGTCTCCTGCGCCTTTTCACCGAGCTGAACCGATCGGGCACGGCCGTTATTATCGCGACACACGACCTTTCCCTGATGGATCAGGTTGATGCGCGGCGCATGATCCTCGAACATGGGCGGCTCGACATCTATGATTGATGCAAAGAACGCCTTGCAACGTAAGCTCGATGATGTCCGGGTGCGTCTGGAAGACCTCAAGGACATGCTGCTCGTTCGTATCGGCAAGCGCCGGAAACGTCAGGGACCGAGCCCGATTGTGCCCGATGGTAGTGTTACGGGCACGGCGCTTGTCATCGTGATCGCCATCATGACCTTTCTGGCATGCCTGACGATGGGAGGCGTGACGCTGGTTCGCGCCTCGGCTGCGGCCTGGCAGAGCCAGATCGCGCGTGAAGCCACGATTCAGATCAGGCCAGTCGATGGCCAGGATATGGAAAAGGCGCTGGCTCAGGCCAGCGAGATCGCCCGCGGTTTTGCTGGCGTCAAAGGCACGAGCATCATCGATAAGGATGCGACTGCGCGGCTGCTCGAACCATGGCTCGGCAGCGGCCTGAATATCGATGAATTGCCCGTGCCGCGCCTTGTCGTCGTTACCATTGACGAAAATGCACCGCCTGATTTTGAAACCATGCGCGCTGAAATCACACGCGCAATTCCGGCTGCGACTTTCGATGATCATCGCACCTGGGTCGACAGGCTTGTCTCCATGGCGCATACGACGGTGTTCGTGGGGACGGGCGTTCTCTCGCTTGTGGTCGCGGCGACCGTCTTAACCGTGATCTTTGCCACGCGGGGCGCAATGTCTGGCAACGGACATATTATCGAGGTGCTGCATTTCATAGGCGCGGAATCGAAATTTGTGGCGCGCGAGTTCGAATGGCATTTCTTCCGCACGGCATTGAAGGGAGCTCTGTGCGGCGGAGCTGCTGCGATGCTGGTGTTCCTGATCTTTTCCTGGTGGGCATCGAGCCATATGGCGACGCCCGAAGGCGATCAGGCGGCGGCCATGTTCGGCAACTTCGCTATCGGACGCAGCGGCTATATCGGTGCTGCCGTCATCATCATTCTGGTCAGTTTCCTGACCATGCTGACCAGCCGCCTGACGGTGATCCGCCAGCTTGCAACTATGGACGGTCCGGGGGTGCGCTCCGAATGAAGACCTTTTCCGATACGGGCGCTTTCAAGCCACGATTTTCGGCTGCTTCTCCGACTTCTCGCCGCAATGCTGGCTATGATGGAAGAAGAGATGATATGCGAATCCCGCGAGCGCTATCGGGCGGGCACCGGTCAAATAACGATGCAGTGGCACAGAGGCAGACAGCAAACGGACTTAGTACAGGGGATGTCGTCTGGCGCCGGCGTCGGAACAGCGTTTCCCTGCAATCCTTTACAGTTGCATCCCGCAATTTCCTGTGGTCTGTCATGATGCGCATGTTCAGACGTTTCCAGCCTGTTTCCATCATTCTGTTTATCATTCTTCTGGTGTTCCTCGTCGGATTCGTTGTGTTCGGCGAGAAGGTCACCAGCATGCAGCCTCCGTCTATCGATGAGCCTGCCGATGCGATCATCGTTCTGACCGGCGGCCAGTCCCGAATTCAGGCTGCGGTCGATCTTCTGAAAGACAAGCGTGGAAAGCGGCTTTTGATAAGCGGCGTTCATCCGTCGACCAACGAAAAGGTGCTGCAGCGCACCACACATGCCGATCAAAGCCTGTTCGACTGCTGCGTCGATCTCGACCGGTCGGCGCTCAACACCGTCGGCAATGCCGCGGAAAGCGAACGCTGGATCCGTACCAATAATTATCGCCGCGTAATCCTGGTCACCAACAACTACCATATTCCGCGCAGCACGCTGGAAATGTCCTATCTCATGAAGGATGTGGAATTCATCCCCTATCCGGTGGTGAGCGGGGAGCGTCGCGAACATAGCTGGGTGGCTGAAGGCGATACGTTGCGCGTGCTCTTCATCGAATATGTGAAATATCTGGGCGCCGCCGTGCGTGTTGGCACGAGCGAGCTGTTTGGAACACAGCCCAGGCAGAGCGCGACGGCGGGGAGCTGATCTCTCGTACGGATTACAATTTCCTGATGGAAATGCCCGATCTTCCTGATATATCGGTGCCGAAGCTTTCTGAAGAAAGTCCAGAATTCGCGCGTGTTCGTTTTCCGGAAGCCGGGAACGAAAATGCTTTAGCCAGGGTCTCCGCCGACTGATGCTTCTCTACCTGCGCTCTATCCTGTTCAATGCGGCGTTTTATATCTGCACGCTGGTCCAGATGATCGTCTACACGCCCTTTTATTTCCTGTTGCCCCGCAAGAAGGCCTGGATCGTGCCGAAGCTGTGGGCGCGGGTCAATCTCTGGCTGCAGAGGCACATTGCCGGCACCGACTATGTTGTCGACGGATTGGAGAATATCCCCGAAGGTGCCTATATCTGCGCCCCGAAGCACCAATCCGCCTGGGATACCTATGCTTTCCTGCCCTATCTCGATGATCCGGTGCTGATCCTGAAGCGGGAACTGATGCGCATCCCGCTTTTCGGCTGGTATATCGCCAAGATGCAGATGATCCCGGTCGATCGCGGTTCACGCGTCAAGGCGTTGCACTCCATCACCACGGGAGCGGAAAAGGCGATTGCGGAAGGGCGCCAGATTCTCATTTATCCCGAGGGCACGCGCCGGGCGCCGGGCGCTCCGCCACAATATAAGTACGGCATCGTTCATCTCTACGAAGCGCTCAATATTCCGGTTGTCCCCATTGCGCATAATGCAGGCCTCTACTGGCCGCGCCGCAAGTTCCTGCGTTATCCAGGAACCATTCGCGCCCGCATTCTGCCGCCCATTCCGCCGGGCCTGCCGAAAGAGGAGTTTCTCAAGAGGTTGATCGAAACGACGGAAACGGCCTGCGACGAATTCCTGATCGCCGCCAGCCGAGATCCCAATCCTCCCCCGATGCCGCCGACAGCCGTTCAACGACTGAACGAACTCGGCGTTTAACCCTCACAGCATGTTAACGGCCTGATCACGTTCAATTGCGTTGCGAGAACGACAATTCGCCGCGTTTTCTAGAACTTTCGTTTTTCTTGCGTGCAACCTTGAAACCCGTTATCAGAGCCCGACACGAAAGGACACATCATGAATATTGATGCCATCTCCATCGGCTCCAATCCTCCTGAAGACGTCAACGTCATCATTGAAGTGCCTGTCGGCGGCCAGCCGATCAAGTACGAGATGGACAAGAAGGCCGGCGCTCTCATCGTCGACCGCTTCCTTTATACGCCAATGACCTATCCGGGCAATTACGGCTTTGTGCCGCATACGCTTTCGGAAGATGGCGATCCGATTGACGTCCTCGTCTGCAACACCCGTCCGCTGGTTCCCGGCTGCGTGATCAATGTCCGCCCGATCGGCGTTCTAGTCATGGAAGACAATTCCGGCAAGGACGAGAAGATCATCGCTGTGCCGTCCCCGCACCTGACGCGGCGCTACGAGAAGATCCACGACTATACCGATATGCCGGAGATCACTCTGAAGCAGATCGCGCACTTCTTCGAGCACTACAAGGATCTGGAACCCGGCAAGTGGGTCAAGATCGGTGACTGGGGCGACGAAGATTACGCACGCAAGTTCATCGTCGAAGCTATCGAACGCGCCAAGAACAAGTAAGCGGCAGCTTCTCGATCCGTCTAGGTCACATACCCATA
>UEIJ01000035.1 GCA_900470195.1 Hyphomicrobiales bacterium
CCGCTGTCGATTCAAAAAAACGGAAACGCTCTAGTGTGGCGAATCCGAGATTCGCAGCACTCTGGAGCGAGGTTGTGTACGAATTTCGGATTCAAAGCCACACTAGCTGAACTCGCGATGTTTGACGTTTTTCTGGGGGCGGGCGGTATCGCTTGCCCTGAGGACGAGATTTGCACCAACCAGAATCTTCACCGGTGGTTGTGGTTCCGCAGTATTAATCAAATCGTCGAGCACGGTGACAGCGAGATTTCCGATTTTCCGTTTGGAGACGTCAACCGTTGTGAGACCCGGCTCCATGGTCGCGCTTTGCGGCAGGTTATCGAAGCCAATAACCGAAACGTCGTCTGGAATACGAAGTCCCTTACCCTTCAACGCCCGGATGAAGCCGTAGGCGATAATATCGTTCGTGCAGAAATAGCACTCGGCCAGATCGAGCCCTGAATGCAGCATCGCACAAGTATCGCGATGGGCGCCTTCATAGGTCGATTCAACCGACAGAATATCGCGTTCCTGAACTTTCAGGTCCAGACGCTGCATATTCTTGAAAAATGCGTCGCGTCGAAGTCGGAAATTCGTCGTTTCCGTATAGCTGGCAACAAAGCCGATCCGCGAAAAGCCAAGTTGCTTGAAGCGCGAGAGAACCTTGAAGACGGCGTCCTCATTGTTCATATCGACGAAATTGGCTTCAATGACCTCATAAAACGTATCGATAAAGACGGTGGGCAGGCCAAGGCCCTGTATCATATGGATATCTGCCGCCGAAAGCTCGGTCCCAAGCGCGATCACGCCGCGCACCGGCGCGCCGGCCAGCGATTCCGCCACCGCACTGATCGGCTGTCCGTCGAAACTAACCACTTCCAGCGTATAGTTCCGACGTGTCGCTTCCGAGGACATGCCGTCAATATAGTCCGAGACAAAAACACTGTGATCGCGATTGACCGTCTCACCATGCTTGGCAATCTTCAGAAAGCGGATCGTTTCTCCGCTGCTTGGCGCAGTCTTTGATGCGCGCGGAACATAATTCAGTCTGGAAACAGCTTCGAGGACGCGCGCGCGCGTTTCGCCCGAAATTTCGCCCTTGCCGTTGAGCACAAGAGAAACCGTTGCCGGAGAAACGCCGGCAGTCCCTGCGATGTCTCTGATCGTAAAAGACTTTTTCTTTTTCATATGCTCCGCACGATTATAGGAATTCGATTAAGGACGCGGGCTTCGGGAACGAAACATCTGCCATTTGTATGGCATCTGCTCTCAGGAACTTCAAATCCGCAAATTGCACCAGATTCAATATGTTGCCGGTTCGGTTCTCAAATCAAGAACGAACGGACCTCATCTTTCAACGGCAAAAGGTTCGATTTACATCCTCATATAAATCATATGTTTAGTAAACAATATGAGTGATTTTTAAACCGATTAAGGCAAAATTGATCCACAAGCAACGTAAATTTGCCGACATTGCGCTTGACAGCTGCGTGGTTCTGATCATTTATTTAGTGAATAATAACTTTGTTTACTAAACATGGTAGGAGGAGACCATGCAGAAGCCGAGCAATCAGTTTGCTATGCTTGTTGTCATCAATCTCGGATTGCTCGCACTTGGCGCGTATATCTCGGGTGGGTCTTTCCTTTCCCTGTTCAATCTGCAGTCCATGGCAGGTCAGGTGCCTGAAATCGGGCTCCTGGCAATCGGCGTGATGCTGGCAATGTGCGCGGGCAATGGCGGGATCGATCTTTCTGGTATCGCGCTTGCCAATCTGGCCGGTGTTCTTTCCGCGGTTATGGTTTCGATGTTTATCTCCAGCGCGGAAAACCAGCTTGGCTTCAGCCTTGCCTTCATCGGCCTGGCGCTGGTGATAGGCCTTGCGGGCGGCATCATAAACGGCGTGCTTATTGCGCGTTTCAATATCACCCCGATCCTCTGCACGCTCGGCACGCAGATGGCATTTACGGGACTGGCGGTTGTTGTTTCCGGCGGACGCGCGGTAATGGTCGGCAGCCCCGATCTTCTGTCGCGCATCGGCAACGACATGTTCCTCGCTGTTCCGATCAGCTTCCTCGTCTTCATCGCCATAGCGGCGCTGATTGCGGCCGTCGTGCGCTTCACGCCATATGGTTACTGGCTGATGCTGATGGGAACCAATCCGAAAGCCGCCGTCTTTGCCGGTTTCCCGCGCAATGGCGTCCTCATTGCCACCTATGCGACGAGCGGCCTGCTGGCTGGGCTGGCCGGCGTCATCATCGCTGCACGCAACGTCAACGTGAAGTTCGACTATGGCAGCTCATATCTTCTGGTCGCCATTCTCATCGCCGTCATGGCGGGCGTTAAGCCTGAAGGCGGCTATGGCCGCGTGATCTGCGTGGTGCTGAGTGCAGTCGCATTGCAGCTCATGTCCAGCCTGCTCAACTTTGGCGGCCTTTCCAATTTTGTCCGCGACTTTGCCTGGGGCCTGCTGCTGCTCGCCTTCCTAGCAGTCGGAAAATACGACATCGCGGGATTCTTTACCCTTGGCAATCGCCAGAAGGGGAACATCGGTGCGCACCCCTCAGGCACCCGAGCATAAATACTGGGGGATTATAAGTGTGGAGGAAAGAATGAACGCAAGAACAAAAAAACTGCTCGCTGGCACGATTATTGGCGCGGCTATCGTTGCAGGCAGCGCGGGGACGCTCGTTGCACAGGAAAAGCCGGTTATCGCAACCGTCGTCAAGATCAGCGGTATTCCGTGGTTCGACCGTATGAATACCGGTGTGGAAGCCTATCAGAAGGCAAATCCTGATGTGGTTGCAAGCCAGAGCGGTCCAGCGACGTCCGACGCCGCGCAGCAGCTCCAGATCGTTCAGGACCTCGTCGCCAAGGGTGTAAACGCTCTCGCCGTCGTTCCGATGGACCCGGCTGTTCTGGAGGGCACCTTCAAGCGCGCCATGGAACGCGGCATCGTTGTGGTGACCCATGAGGCCGACAATCAGGTCAACACCATGGCCGATGTCGAAGCCTTCGATAATGCCGATTACGGCACGGCGCTCAATGAGCGACTGGCAGAATGCATGGGCAAGAGCGGTAAGTGGACCACTTTCGTTGGCTCGCTTGGCAGCCGCACGCATATGCAGTGGGTTGGTGCAGGCGAAGAAAACGCCAAGAAATATCCCGATATGCAGCTTGTTGATCCGAACAATGAATCCTTCGACGATGCCAACGGCACCTATGAAAAGGCCAAGGAAATCCTGCGCAAGCATCCTGACCTGAAGGGTTTCCAAACCTCTGCCGGTAACGATGTTCTCGGCGTCGGCCGTGCAATTGATGAAGCTGGCTTGAGCGGCAAGGTATGCCTGGTGGGCACCGGTCTGCCGAACCCTTCGGCTGATCTTCTGGAATCCGGTGCGATCACTGCAATCGGCTTCTGGGATCCGCAGAAGGCCGGTATGGCCATGAACGCGCTTGCCCGCATGTTCCTTGAAAAGAAGGAAGTGAAGGACGGCACCGATCTTGGCGTTGAAGGCTACAACAGCGTTCGCGTGAAGAAGGGTGCTGGCGAAGGCCTTCTCGTCATCGGCAACGGCATGGTTCTCGCTGACAAGGCTACTTACAAGGAATACCTGTTCTAAGAGCACCACAGCAGGCTGACCGGCCATCGCGTGCGGACATCGTTCAGCCGCATGCGATGGTGTCGAAAGCCCGGATGCTTTGCCGCATCCGGGCGCTAAGACCGAACCATTAAAAAATCAAGACATTAGCGGATGGCTGTTACAGCCATCCGGTCCTACGGCCAGCCCGGTCGCTGTTGCGAGCGGTGCGGCGACAAAGGAATTCAACGTGTCAACTACGACGACGAATGGGACGAGCAACGACCGGTCTCCGGATCGCTATCTCGAACTGCGCAACATCCATAAGCGGTTTGGCGGCGTTCACGCGCTGCGCGGCATCGATCTGACAATCGATCTTGGCCAAGCTTATCACCTGTTGGGTGAAAATGGCTGCGGCAAGAGCACTGTCATCAAGATTATGTCAGGCGCGCATGCACCCAGCGAAGGCGAGATCATTCTGGATGGCAAAGTCTATGCCGCGCTGAATCCGATCCAATCGCTCGCCGCCGGTATTGAGACAGTCTATCAGGATTTGTCGCTCATTCCCAATCTGAGTGTTGCCGAAAACGTGGCGCTGAATGAGCAGCTCGTCGAAGGCAATGGCCGACTGTTCCGCAGCGTCAAGCTTTCGCAGCTTCGTGAGACCGCAGAGCGCGCATTAAGCATGGTTGGTCTGCCAACCGACAAGGCTTTTCTGGACACGCTCGTTTCCGAGCTACCGCTTGCCATGCGCCAGCTTGTTGCGATTTCGCGCGCCATTGCGACCCGCGCCAGGCTCGTCATCATGGACGAGCCGACCACATCGTTGACCCGTCGCGAAGTGGACAATCTGATTGAAGTTGTTGAACGCCTGCGCACAGAACGCGTTGCGGTACTTTTCGTGACCCACAAGCTCGATGAATGCTATCGCATTGGCGGCAATGCGGTCGTTTTCCGCGATGGTCAATGTGTGGCGCAGGGCCCGATCGAAAACTATACCAAGAAGCAGCTATCCGAGCTGATGATCGGCAGGGAAATCGATGCCGAGCGCTATCGCACGGCGCAGCCCGGTGATGCCGAGCTGCTGAAAGTGGACGGCCTTGCCGCATCAGGCTTCAAGGATATCGGCTTTACGCTTCGCAAAGGCGAAATCCTTGGCATTACCGGCCTTGCGGATTCCGGCCGTAACGAGCTTGCCATGGCAATAACCGGCGTTGTGCCTGCCGACAGAGGCTCGATCCATCTGGAAGGGGCGATAACGGACGTTCGCACACCGGCGGAAGCGATTGAGCGCGGAATTGGCTATGTGCCGGAAGACCGGCTTGCAGAGGGCCTTTTCCTCGACAAATCAATCTTTCAAAACGAGATTGCGCTGATCTTCAGAAAGCTCTGCAACAGCCTTGGCATCGTCGACCAGAAAGAGGGCCGGAATGTCGCCGCTTCGCTGATGAAAGAGATGCGGCTCAACACCACCAATCTCGATCTGCCGGTTGGCGCGCTTTCGGGCGGCAACCAGCAGCGCGTGCTGATCGGGCGCTGGCTCAGCATCGGCCCGAAACTTCTGGTGCTGCACGGTCCGACCGTTGGCGTCGATGTGGGGTCGAAAGACACGATTTACCGCGCAATCCAGGCGCTGGCCGAGGCCGGCATGGGCCTCATCATCGTCAGCGACGATCTGCCGGAGCTTCTGCAGAATGCGGACCGTATTCTTGTCATGAACGCAGGCGGAATCGTTGCCGAATTCGATGCGGCGAAGACCACAGAAGATCGGCTCTATCAAGCCATGATGTCGTCGCAGAAGGAAGTTGCCCCATGAGTGCGTCGCAATATCAGCAGGATGTGGTTCGCGCCCGATCCTTCAAGCTGGGTGAGTTCATTCGCAGGCGCCCGGAATCGATCACGTTCTTTCTGTTCGTGGCAATCTGCATTGCCGTTTCGGCCATCAATCCCGCTTTCCTGCAAGCCTCGACGCTGATCGATATCGGCCGCGCCAGTGTGGTGATGGGCTTGTTCGCGCTGGGCGTTTTCATCATTCTTGCCGCAGGCGGCATCGATGTTTCGTTTACGGCCATTGCTGCCACCACGGTCTATTCGCTGACGCTTCTGGTGCAGGCCTATATGCCGGAACTGCCTATCATCTTCATCATTCTGATGGCGATTGCGGGTGGTATTTTCCTTGGTGTTCTCAACGGACTTCTGGTGCACTATCTCAATGTACCGTCACTGATCGTCACCATCGGCACACAATACCTCTTCCGCGGCTTCCTGCTGGCTTTTGTCGGTACGGTCTGGATCATGTCCCTGCCTCCGACGATGGGTGCTTTCGGTCGCCTTCCGCTGTTCCAGTTTGAATCGGCAACCGGCGCCACCATCACCATGCCGTTCTATTTTCTCGTGTTGCCTGCAGCTGCAATCCTGACCTGGTGGATATTGAACCGCACCTTGATGGGCCGCGCGATTTTCGCGATGGGCGGCAACCGCCAGATCGCTGCGCGCCTGGGCTATAATCTGCGTACCATCCATATCTTCCTATTCGGCTATGCAGGTGGTCTGGCAGGGCTTGCCGGTATCATCCATGTCTGCGCCAATCGCCAGTCGAGCCCTTTCGACTTCGTCGGGACCGAGATCAGCGTCATTGCCGCCGTGGTTCTCGGTGGGGCGCGCATTACCGGCGGCACCGGCACGGTCGTCGGCACCCTTCTCGGTGTGCTGCTCATCACCGTCATCAACAGTGTTCTGGTGCTCGTGGGCATCCCCAGCACGTGGCAGCGTCTGGTCGTGGGCTGCTTCATCCTGTTGGCGGCCGCCTTCTTCGTCATCCGCCAACGCAAGAAATAACCCGATACTCTCAAGAGGAAATCATGAAGAAATTCCTGAACGATCCCGTCAATTTCGTGGATGAGATGCTTGAAGGCATCTATCGGGCGCATCCCGAACTTACCTTTGTCGACAATGACAAGCGTTGCATGGTCACAGCCAATCCCAAATCCGGTAAGGTCGGCATTGCAACGGGCGGCGGCTCCGGTCATCTGCCTCTCTTCCTCGGCTATATCGGCGAAGGCATGATTGATGGCGCGGCTGTCGGCGGTGTGTTCCAGTCGCCAAGCGCTGAGCAGATGTATCAGGTCACCAAGGCTATCGATCAGGGCGCTGGTGTTCTCTACATTTACGGTAACTACAGCGGCGACATAATCAATTTCGATATGGCTGCGGAACTTGCCGATCTTGACGGTATCACCGTCAAGCAGGTTGTCGGCAATGATGACGTGGCTTCCTCTATCGTGGGTGAAGAGCACAAGCGTCGCGGCGTCGCCGGTATCTTCTTTGTCTATAAGGCCGCTGGAGCCGCCGCCGCCAATGGCCTGTCGCTCGATGAAGTTACCCGGCTTGCCGACAAGGCACGCCTTCGCACCCGCACCATGGGGGTTGCTCTCTCCAGCTGCGTTGTACCGGAAATCGGCCACGCCACCTTCTCCATCGGTGAAGATGAAATGGAAATCGGCATGGGCATCCATGGCGAACCGGGAATCAGCCGGAAGAAGCTTGCTGGCGCGGATGCGGTTATCGATGAACTGATGGAACGCATTTTCGCCGAACAGGCCTATGCCAAGGGCGATGAAGTCGCCGTGCTGGTCAACGGTCTCGGCGGCACGCCATTGGAAGAGCTTTACATCATGTTCCGCCGTGTTTCGCAGCTTTTTGAAGAGCGTGGGGTCAAGGTCAAGCACGTCTGGATTGGCGAGTTCGCTACTTCTATGGAAATGGCCGGCGCATCGGTTTCCGTGTTGCATCTCGATGAAGAACTGGAACCGTTGATCGCAGCTTCCGCAAACACGCCTTTCTTCAAGCATTTGGCGGGTTGAGGTCCAGTGATGAACGTCATTAAAGCATCTGACCTGATCGCTCTGTTTGATAGCTGGAAGCAGCTCTTTGCAGAACAGCGCGAATTCCTCATCGCGCTCGACGGCAAGGTTGGCGATAGCGATCTCGGCATCACCATGAGCAAAGCTTTCGCAGCCGCTGCCGAAGCAACCGCCGCAGAAGGTGAAGCGGCAGGCATAGCCAAGCTTCTGCGCACGGCTGGGGCCACCATGGCACGCGTTGCACCATCTACCATGGGCACGCTGACAGCAACCGGCTTCTTGCGTGCAAGCAAGGCCAGTGACGGTATCGACGCGCTGGGGACAGCAGAGATAGCCGCTTTTTGGCGCGCCTATCGCGATGGCATTGCCGAGCGCGGCAAAGCCAAGGTCGGCGACAAGACGCTGCTCGACGTGCTGGACCCGATTGCTGTCACGCTTGAAGCGCAAGCCGCAGCCGGTGTCCCGCTGCCAGAAGCGCTTGCCGCCGCTGCAAAAGCTGCCGGAGACGCGCTGGAAGCAACCAAGACGATGGTCGCCCAGCACGGCAAGGCCGCAGCTTTCCAGGAAAAGACCATCGGCCTTCAGGATGCAGGCGCGACAGTGGGAATGCTATTGATTACCAGCATGTCGGATTTCGTTTCCGCCAGCTAATGCTATATGATGGATAGACAAAAGCCTCGAGCTCGCAGCTCGGGGCTTTTGTGCTTTCACGAGAAATGCTCCAGACGTTAAACCGCTGTTTTGGGTCGCTGGATCAGGAGTTTCCGACAGGGATCTGGTTCAACAATGCAAACAGAATGGCTGAAAGGATTGCTGCTGCGGGCACTGTTATCACCCAGGCGGCGGCAATCGTCAGTGCGTGTGATCGGCGGACCAGTTTGCGACGGCGGCGCTCTTCAACCGGAATAGCTTCCAAGGGCAGGGCCTGGCGGGCCTTTTTCAATCGACGTTCTGTGTCCCATTCCCGAAAGAACCCAACGCCAAAGATCGCACCAATGGCAATATGTGTCGAACTGACCGGCAGTCCCAGCCAGCTGGCCAAAATTACGGTGATTGCAGCAGAAAGTGACACGCAATAGGCCCGCATCGGGTTCAGTTTGGTAATCTGGTTTCCAACCATTCGAATGAGCTTGGGGCCAAACAGACACAAGCCGAATGAAATGCCAAATGCGCCGATCAGCATAACCCAGGGTGGGATCACGACGCCGTCGCTTAACGCGCCGGTCTGCGACGTCTGGACAATTGCTGCGAGCGGCCCGACCGCATTTGCCACATCATTTGCACCGTGGGCAAAGCTGAGCAATGCGGCCGAAACAACGAGAGGAATGCTGAACAGGATCTTGAGCGACTTGTTGCGGTTTTCGAGGCCGTGGGACTGGCGGCGAATGATAGGGATCAAAATCAGCCAACTTCCGACGCCGACAGCCAATCCAAAGATCAGGGCTATCCCAATCGATACGTCGATCAATTGCTTCAGCCCTTTCATGATCAGATATGTGGCAAAGGTTCCCGCCATGAGACCCACAAGGATCGGCACCCACACGCGAGCAGCGGCAATCTTATCTGCACGATAGACAATACGGGCTTTGATCAACCAGAGAAAACCGGCCGCTATGATCGCACCCAGTACAGGGGAAATAACCCAGCTTGCCGCGATAGCCGCCATTTGGGACCAGTTCACCGCTCCGAAGCCGGCCGCAACGATGCCTGCGCCCACGACACCTCCGACAACCGCATGCGTGGTCGAAACAGGAGCGCCGATCCATGTCGCAAGGTTGACCCAAAGCGCAGAGGCGAGCAACGCCGCCATCATGGCCCAGACGAACATGGTCGGTGTTGCAAGAGTGTCTGGCGCTATGATGCCGGTTGCGACCGTAGACACAACGTCAGCTCCGGCGATCAGCGCGCCAGCACTTTCAAACACCGCCGCAATCGCAATCGCGCCACCCATGCTCAGCGCGTTGGCACCGACAGCCGGCCCCATATTGTTGGCCACGTCGTTAGCGCCAATGTTCAATGCCATGTAGGCGCCGAAAACGGCTGCGGCCACAACGACAAGCATCTGACTGGTCTGGCCCAGCAGCATGGCGGCGCCAAGCCCGGCAAGTATGATGAAAACAAGAGCGATGCCCGGCGCCACAAGCGGACGCGAGACGTAACTCGCCGCCGTTTCAAGCTTGACGAAGCGGCCCAAGTCTCGATCCAGAGTCTCCAGATGACGAGCTTCGATATCTTCGTTTGCCATGATTTACTCTTGATTTCTAACGCAGCGTGCCGATCAATACGGTCGCTCGGGAATGACCCATTTCAGGAATTTGAACGGTGTTTAAATGCCGCTATTTTGAAAAGTCAATGATTCGAGTCTGCCGGATCAGCAAGAGCGGACACGAGACGCATCATATTGCAGTCAGGCTATAATGAGTTGGATGTAATAGCTTAGCAAAATCAATATGATATAGAATATTTTGTTCGTCGGGCTCTTCTTCAATGCGGGCAAGGAATGCTTCGGATTTTCGCTGGCGATCATTCGGCCGTCCGGCGCGCGCAGAAGAAGAATGCAGTTCCCGTTGCCATACCTCCCTTTCGATACGGAGGTATGGCCTGCTCCACTTTGTGCCGATGGTCTACACCCTCTTGCAGCATGGTCGCCCTAAACACCGTCCAAGGCGCGCTTGTGTTTTGGAGTGGTCTGAGTCACAAATACTTTAGGAATGTTACTGCGCATTTCAGGAAATCCGTCTTTATTGTATGCCGTAACATTCTAATAATTATAATAAGGGGAACCCGAAAAATGAAGACTGGTTTTACGACACATTCTATCGCGAAGTGCTTGATTGTCTCGACCGCATTGCTCACGGCGAGCTTGTCTGCCCGGGCTGAGAAAATCGGCAATTGCGAAGTCACCGGCACGAAGGGCTCGGACCCGATCAAGCCTGCTGTACCCGGACAGCTCACGGTCCAGACCACATTGCCAGCTCCAGCGTGGTGGAATGGCGATTCACCCGATGCCATGAAAGACGGCTACGAATACTGCATGGCCGTCGATATGGCTTACCGTGCCGGTCTCGACAAGGTGAAGGTGGTCAACGTGTCTTTTGATGCGCTGGTCGCCGCCCAGACCAAGGATTTTGATATCGCTCTGGCTGAAGTCTCCATCACTGATAAGCGCAAGAAGGTGGTAGATTTCTCTACGCCTTATTTCGATTCAGACATCGGTGTGGCGATCAAAAAGGGGACAAATTACACGCCTGAAACAGTCAAGGACCTTCGCATCGGCGTAATGCAGGGTACGACCGGTGCGTCTTTTGTCGATCAGAAGTTGAAACCCAAGGAAGTCAAGGTTTTTGCCGATACCGGCGCCCTGACGACCGCTTTGATGGCCAACCAGATCGACGCCGCTCTCCATGACACCTCGATCATGTTGGGCGTCGCGTCAAACTCCAAGGGCATGGTTGAGGTGCCATATCAATATTCCACTGGCGAATCCTATGGCGCGCTTTATCCCAAAGGCTCTCCCAACGAGCCCGTCTTCAACAAGATGATTGAGGATATGAAAAAGGATGGCACCTTCGCTGCATTGTCAAAAACATATCTGGCCGATGCCTGGGGTGCCGACCCGGCCAAGATTCCTTATCTGAAGCCATAATCGCGTTGTCGCATCGGATCGCCGTGTGTAGCGGTCCGATGCAGCCATTCCATTGATCGTTCGTTCTGCCTGCACCAGCAGCGGCAGGATTGCGGCGTATAGAAAGGGAGGCTCGCGCGATGTCCGCCAACACCCCTCAATACGGCACCAAGCCGACACTTGGTCTTTACGACAGCGAACGCGGCTGGAGTGCCAGTGCGCCGCCGCGCGACACGATGAACTGGGCTGTCACAGCCCTTGTCGTCGCGCTGATCGTTGTGCTCGCCAGCTGGAAAACGCTGCGCGACCTCAATGCTGCCCTGACAGAGCTTGGAATGGGCGGGATCATTACAGCAGCTTTGTTGCTTTTGTGCGGTTTGGCGACGCTGTTGTTGTTGAAGCCGGCCATCCAATCCTGGCGAATGTCGACGTCGGCCCGGCAGGCGCTTACTACGAAAGATCTGATTGCGGCTCGCGCGGCGGCGGCAACTGCGCGCGATTGCGCCTATTCGACGCTCGGCTATGGCGCGGTAACGGTTCTGGTTCTGGCAGGCATTCAATTCCTGCTGGTGAACGACCTTGCCGTCAGCCGCACATTTCTGCAAATACCATTGATTGCCAGTTCCTTTTGGCTTGTGCTCAAGGCTTTTTGGGTCAACGTCTATATCTTTGTGATTGCTGAAATCCTGGTCCTGGTTTGGGGCCTTGTCGTTGCGATCGCGCGTCTGATGCCCGGAGAAGCCGGACGGCCCGTCCGCCTGATTGCAACGGTTTATACCGATATGTTTCGCGGCTTGCCTGCGATCATCAATATCTATCTGATCGGCTTCGGCATTCCGCTGACGGGCTTGCCTTATCTGAAAGATCTCTCGCCGGAATCCTATGCGATCATCGCCCTGACGCTCACCTATGGGGCATATGTCGCCGAAGTATACAGAGCCGGGATCGAAAGCATCCATCGCAGTCAGGTTGCCGCAGCACGCTCCCTTGGTCTGTCGTACTTCCAGACGTTGCGCTACGTGGTCGTGCCGCAGGCGGTTCGGCGTATCATACCGCCGCTTCTCAACGATTTTATCGGGCTCCAAAAGGATACGGCTCTCGTCAATGTCATCGGCTCGATCGATGCGTTTAATCAGGCCCGCATTATCGGTGCGAACAATTTCAATCTTTCGCCTGTGACGACGGTTGCTCTGCTGTTCATCCTGATAACGATCCCGCAGGCTCGTTTCGTCGACCGTCTGCTTGAGCGCGAACAGCGGCGTACGCAATCGTAGCCCTTCCGGAGAATATGAACGATGGCGATGATAGAAATCCGTGATGTAACGAAGACCTATGGTCCGGTCAAAATTCTCGACGGCTTGAACCTCAGCGTGGACGAACATCAGGTGGTCTGCCTGATCGGCCCGTCGGGCTGCGGTAAATCAACCTTGCTGCGTTGTCTGAACGGGCTGGAACAAATCCAGGGAGGTGAAATCTGTATCCATGGCGACCGCATGTCGGGTCCCGGTGTCGACGTCAATGCGCTCCGGCGCGACGTCGGCATCGTGTTCCAGAGCTACAATCTTTTCCCGCATATGAGCGTGGTTGAGAATGTCATGCTTGCGCCGATGAAAGTGCTGGGACAGAAGCGGGAGGACGCCGAGGCCCGCGCCTTGTCGCTGCTGACGCGTATCGGCTTGGAACACAGGGCGGCAGCCTATCCGGACCAATTGTCCGGAGGGCAGCAACAGCGCGTCGCAATCGTGCGTGCGCTGGCGATGAGCCCTTCGGTTTTGCTCCTTGATGAAATTACGTCGGCGCTTGATCCAGAACTCGTGTCGGAAGTGCTCAACATTGTCCGCGATCTGGCGGCGGAAGGCATGACGATGCTGCTCGCCACCCACGAGATGGGCTTTGCGCGGGAAGTTGCGAGCAAAATATGCTTCCTTTATGGGGGCAAGGTCCATGAGGAGGGGCCGCCTGAGCAGATATTCGGAGATCCTCAAGAAGAACGTACCCGAAAATTTCTCCAACGCATTATCGAGGCGGGGAGGCTTTAGGGCCCGCCTAACTCCGGTCGCCAGCCCGAACGGAGCAGGTGAGTAGTGGACTGGAGGTTTGTCCTCATCAGCTTTGGTCTAGCACCCGCGACAGGCTGAGAGCTGCGAGCGTGCAGATTGCTCCGGATATAAGATATCCACCGATGAAAATTATTCCGAGACTGCTGGCGAGGCCGAGCGCTACCAGCGGGGCGAAAGCTGCGCCCACAAGCCAGGCGAGGTCCGACGTCAAAGCTGCGCCGGTATAGCGATAATACTGGGTGAAGCGGGAAGAAACCGCGCCGGATGATTGACCGAATGTCAGGCCCAGAACACCAAAACCTATCAGAATATAGGCATCCTGCCCCGCGCTGCCGGCATCGAGAAGGAAGGGCGCAGAAAAGCTGAAGAGGGCGATGATTATAGCGCCGATCATCAATTCGTTACGCCGCCCGATGCGATCGGCAACAAATCCGGACAAGATGATTCCGATCAGACCGACCGCAGCACCCGCTACCTGAACCCAGAGGAAGCGTTCGGCAGGCTGTGCGCCGGAGAGGACGACCCAGCTGAGCGGAAAGATCGTTACGAGGTGAAACATGGCAAAGCTTGCCAAAGGCACGAAGGCCCCCAGAACCACATCAATGCTGTGTTTGCTCAGCATTTCAAATACGGGTCGGGGCTGTAGTTCCTGGGCATCCATTGCCGCGCCGAACTCGCTGCTAGCAACGATTCGAAGGCGCGCAAACAGCGCGACGACATTGATTGCGAAGGCCACGAAAAACGGATAGCGCCAACCCCATGCGAGAAAATCAGCTTCGCTGAGATTATGCACGAAATAGGCGAAAAGAATGCTTGCCAGTGCAAAGCCGATCGGTGCTCCCAATTGCGGGATCATTGCATACCAGCCGCGTTTGCCCGCTGGCGCACTCAAGCTCAGCAGGGAAGCCAGGCCATCCCATGCACCGCCAAGTGCGAACCCTTGGCCCAGCCTGAACAGGGCGAGCAAAAACACAGCCCAATATCCAATCGTCTCGAACCCGGGCAAGAAGGCGATGGAGGCCGTTGAGCCGCCCAGAATAACCAGAGCGAGCGTGAGTTTTGTTCCACGCCCGTAATGACGATCAATCCACATGAAGACGAACGAACCCACCGGGCGCGCAATGAAGGCCAGCGAAAAAACCGCGAACGACATCAGGGTTGCCGTTACCGGATCGGGGACAAACGGGAAAATCAACTTGGGAAAAACCAGAATGGACCCAAGCCCATAGACGAAAAAATCGAAAAACTCGGATGTTCGCCCGATGACAACGCCGATGGCGACGTTTCCCGGCGACAAAGGCTTTCCGTCGCTATGGATGCGTCGTGCGTCCTCTTCGAGACCTGACGATGACGGTGTGGCGGACGAACTCATGAAACTCTCCGAAGGAAACGTATCATGTGCTTTATGATGTCGCACAACGACAAGTTATCAAGGAAAGGGTCAAAAAAAAAGCAGATATAGTTGTTCGGCGGATCGCTGGACTGCACAACTTCCATAAACTGAAAAATGGGTCTTTCCGAAATGCAATTGCGCCTTATCATGATGAAGGAACAGAATGTAAGTCGGGTCAGACATGAACGCATTCTTCAGTTTCACGCGAAAAGCGATCCCAGCCGTGCTTCTTCTGCCGGGGCTGGCGGGCTGCAATATGGTCGTAATGTCGCCGTCGGGAGACGTTGCCGCGCAGCAGAGAGACCTCATCGTCGTATCCACGATCCTGATGCTGATCATCATCGTTCCCGTCATCTTCCTGACGCTTTTCTTCGCGTGGCGGTACCGGCAGTCGAATAGCGCGGCCAGATATGATCCCGAATGGCATCACTCGACAGCGCTCGAAGTGGTCATATGGACTGCTCCTCTGCTGATCATTATCGCATTGGGCGCGATTACCTGGCTAAATACGCATAAGCTCGACCCTTACCGGGCATTGGATCGCATTGATGGCACGCGGCCGGTCGAAGCCGGGACCAAACCCTTGACTGTCCAGGTTGTGGCGCTCGACTGGAAATGGCTGTTCTTTTATCCGGATTACGGCATCGCCACGGTCAACGAGATGGCGGCGCCGGTTGATACGCCGATCGAGTTCAAGATCACGGCCTCGTCGGTTATGAACTCCTTCTATATTCCGGCGCTTGCAGGCATGATCTATGCCATGCCGGGAATGCAGACCCGGCTTCATGCGGTCATCAACAAGGCCGGCGAATATGAAGGGTTTTCCTCCAACTACAGCGGCGAAGGCTTTTCCCACATGCGCTTCCAGTTTCACGGGCTTGACGCTCCGGGATTCGACAACTGGATAGGCCAGGTGAAGCAGAATGGGACCGCCCTGAACAGGGATACTTATCTGAAACTGGAAAAGCCGAGCATCCGGGAGCCGGTTCGTTACTTCAGCGCTGTTGAAAGCGGACTTTTTGAAGCCGTGCTCAACATGTGTGTCCGCCCCGGACAGATGTGCATGAGCGAAATGATGCATATCGACCGGATGGGCGGCGCAGGCCTCGATAGTCGCGAAAACAAGGCCCGTCTACAACACGACAATCGTCGTAGCATTGATGCCGCGCAATCCAGCGCAACTGATATTCAAGCTTTACCCGACGCGCAAAAGGATCAGGGCCATGACATGCATAACATGCCCTGAAGACCGTTTGTGCCCAAGGCGCGGTGGAGGTTGGTGGCAGCTCTGCGTTCAGGGTGAACTGGCGAGCAAAACCAAGAGATTGAAGAATCTGCAATCGGATAACAGTAACTTCGGGAATGTTCTATCATGATTGGCGGTGACAGTTCCACGAGTTTGATCTTCGGGCGCCTCTCCCTGGAAGCGATACCCTATCACGAACCAATCCTTCTGGTGACCTTCATAGTGGTCGCAATTGGAGGGATCGCTGTCGTGGGTTTGATTACCTATTTCCGGCTGTGGGGTTACCTGTGGAACGAATGGTTCACCAGCGTGGACCATAAGAAGATCGGCATCATGTATGTCGTTCTCGCATTGATCATGCTTCTGCGCGGCTTTGCCGACGCCATCATGATGCGCATCCAGCAGGCAATTGCGTTCAATGGGTATGAAGGCTATCTGCCTCCGCACCATTACGACCAGATATTTACTGCGCACGGCGTCATCATGATTTTCTTCATGGCCATGCCCTTCGTGACAGGCTTGATGAACTATGTTGTGCCGCTGCAGATCGGTGCGCGGGACGTTTCATTCCCGTTTCTCAATAATTTCTCGTTCTGGATGACGACCGGCGGCGCCATCATCATCATGATGTCGCTTTTTGTGGGAGAGTTCGCCCGAACTGGCTGGCTGGCCTATCCACCCCTGTCGGGCATCGACTACAGTCCCGATGTCGGGGTGGATTATTATATATGGGGCTTGCAGGTCGCGGGCGTGGGCACGACGCTGTCCGGGATCAATTTGATAGCCACCATCGTGAAGATGCGTGCGCCAGGCATGTCCTTCATGAAAATGCCGGTCTTCACCTGGACCTCACTTTGCACCAACGTGCTCATTGTGGCGACATTCCCGATCCTCACCGCAACGCTCGCCCTTCTATCGCTGGACCGTTATGTAGGGACGAATTTCTTCACCAACGATCTTGGCGGCAATCCGATGATGTATATCAACCTCATCTGGATATGGGGCCACCCGGAAGTCTATATTCTCGTATTGCCGGCTTTCGGCATTTTTTCCGAAGTGGTCGCAACCTTCTGCGGCAAGCGCCTGTTCGGCTATGCGTCAATGGTTTACGCCACCTGCGTCATCACGATCCTGTCCTATATTGTGTGGCTCCATCACTTCTTCACAATGGGGTCCGGCGCCTCGGTCAATGCGTTCTTCGGTATCACGACCATGATCATCTCCATCCCCACCGGGGCGAAGATGTTCAACTGGCTCTTTACAATGTATCGCGGACGTATCCGCTATGAAGTGCCCATGTTATGGACGATCGGCTTCATGGTGACATTCGTGATCGGCGGCATGACGGGCGTGATGCTTGCTATTCCACCGGCTGACTTCGTGCTGCACAATTCGCTTTTTCTCATCGCGCATTTTCATAACGTGATTATCGGCGGTGTTGTTTTCGGCCTGATGGCGGGCCTCGTTTACTGGTGGCCGAAAGCATTTGGTTATAAGCTTGATCCCTTCTGGGGCAAGATGAGCTTCTGGTTCTGGCAGATCGGTTTCTTGTTCGCCTTCATGCCGCTCTACGTCCTTGGGCTAAAAGGGGTTACCCGGCGGCTCAGCCAGTTTGAAGATCCTTCGTTGCAGGTATGGTTTGTCGTTGCAGCCTTCGGCGCTGTCTTGATTGCGCTCGGAATAGCCTCCTTTCTCGTCCAGCTCGTCGTGAGCTTTTTGAAGCGGGAGCAATTGCGTGACCTTACGGGCGATCCGTGGGGCGGACGCACGCTCGAATGGTCGACATCCTCGCCTCCGCCCGAATACAACTTCGCCTTCACGCCCGTAGTTCATGATCTCGATAGCTGGTATGATATGAAAAACCGCGGCCATGAACGACCGCTGACCGGCTTCCGCCCCATTCATATGCCGCGCAATACCGGGGCCGGTATCATTCTGGCCGCATTGAGCGTTGTCCTCGCGTTTGCCCTCATCTGGTACATCTGGTGGCTGGCGATCCTGTCGTTTGCCGCTTTGCTGATTGCCGCGATAGGGCACACATTCAACTATCAACGTGACTTCTATATCCCCGCTGAAACAGTCGCCGCGACAGAAGACGCCCGTTCAAAACTTCTCGCTGGATAGGTCCGATGACAGAGATACAGCTAGATCAAGCCGAGAAGCCGCAGTTTTATCTGACGGAAGACCATCATCCGGAAAACAGCACGACGCTGGGCTTCTGGCTCTATCTGATGAGCGACTGCCTGATATTTGCTGTTCTTTTTGCCACCTACGGCGTGCTCGGTCGCAACTATGCCGCAGGACCCTCACCGGCAGATTTGTTTGATCTCAATCTGGTCGCAATCAATACGGCCATGCTGCTTCTGTCGTCTATTACATATGGCTTCGCCATGTTGCAGATGCAGCGAAATGAGAAAACCGCGACATTGTTCTGGCTGGCCATTACCGGCATTTTCGGCGCCGCGTTTCTGGCAATCGAAATCTATGAATTCAGCCATCTCATTCGCGAAGGCGCAGGGCCCGGCCGTTCGGCATTTCTGTCCTCCTTCTTCACCCTTGTCGGCACACATGGACTGCACGTTACTTTCGGTATTGTCTGGTTGATCACGCTCATGTTGCAGGTCATGCGTCACGGGCTGATTGTCGAAAATCGTCGACGCCTGACGTGCCTTTCGATGTTTTGGCATTTTTTGGACGTCATCTGGATCGGCGTGTTCTCCTTCGTATATTTATTGGGAGTCCTCGGATGAGCGCAAAAGGCCCAGACCACGCAACCCATCCCGACCGCCATCATGATCCGCACGCATCAGCAGCCGGCGAAATACACGGGACTTTCAGCGGTTACATGACGGGCTTTATCCTGTCGGTCATTCTCACAGCCATCCCGTTTTGGCTTGTCATGGGGGATGTGTTTGCCAGCAAGCAGCTAACCGCGATGCTGGTCATGGGCATCGGTGCTGTCCAGATTGTGGTGCATATGATCTATTTTCTGCATATGAGCCCGAATTCGGAGGGCGGCTGGACGCTGATGGCGCTGATATTTACGCTTATCATTGTTGGCATCGCTCTGGCCGGCTCGCTTTGGGTCATGCACCATCTCAACGAAAATATGATGCCCGTTACCCATGAAATGATGAAGAACATGCCCTGACGCCGGAAATCCATGTTCCCGGGCAATTGGCCCCATTGTCTCGATTACAAATATCGGTCCTTGCCGCTATTAATCTTTGGGAAGCTGTCGTCTGGCCCATTCTCCTTCGGGAATGGCGCGTCCGATATTATAGCTGAAGGCATCGATCACCATCGTTTCCGCATTGGCTTTGCAGGTGAAGTCGATAGCATACCATCTGCGCTGGCTGCGAAATGCGCCGTCGCTGACTGTCAGGCCGGTCGCTGAAATAGAACCGCCTTCACGCGCAAGCATGTCCGGAAAGGCGCCGGGTTTATGACGGCGCACCTGTTCAAGCGCCTCGATGCCACAAATCTGGATGATCCGGTCCTTCGGCGCCAGCTTCCCCAGCGCCTGCTTCACACGAGGATCGGAAAGGGCATCCTTCGAATAGATTTCACGCGCCCGCGTGAGTTTTTTGGCCGGTGTCGCCGGCTTGGAAGCATCGGCCTTTTGTTTTGGCGCGGTTTGAGTTTTTTCTGCGCTGGACTGGCTGGTTTCGGACGGCTTTTCCGTCTGAAGAAGCTGCCCGGCCAGTTCTGTTTCCTCTGTAGAAGGTTTTTCGTTCGCCTGCACAGCATCCGTAGCCGCATCAGCCTCGAAAGGCTCGTTGGGTTTCTGTATTTCTTCAGGTGCAGTGGGCGGCAGGTCCTGCTCCGGCGGCGACTTCACATCCTGCTTTGCAGCCGCGGACTCGAATGCCTGGGGTTGCGGCGGAGGGGCAGCCTGTTCCGGCGTCTTTGGCGCTTGTGGCTGAGGCTTCTTTTCAGGAGGCGGTGGTTGAACCAGCTCCACATTGACGCTTTGTTCAGAGGCAGGCGAGAGAAGATTGGGGGGGCGAACCAGAAACAGCAATGCCAGCACCAGATGCAGGGCCACCGATGCTGGCAACCCCCACCCAGCTTCTTGCAAAACTCTTCTGGTGAACTGCAACATGGCTCCAAGGATCAGGGGTTCAAAAGCTTCAATCTAGGTAACTGACTCATAAGAACGTAGCCAAATACGAATTGAAGCAAGCTGGATAGATGCGAGGAAATTATCGTCGCGTTTGTCGTATCG
>UEIJ01000040.1 GCA_900470195.1 Hyphomicrobiales bacterium
GGACGACCAGCCACCGCCGCCGCCCCAGCTTCCGCCACCCCTGCCACCGGCGCCGCCGCCGCGATTATTATAATCCACGACCATGCCGAGCCACTGATAGCGGCCCGGCCCGATCTTGCGGCCAAAAACCGGCGTCAGGATCGCCATGCCGAAACCGCCGAAGAAGATCAGGCACCAGAAGGCAATGAAGACGACGAACACCCAGTCGACATCATCCGAGCTTGACTGGACATTGCGCTTCGCCCGCGCCTCAAGCTCCGCCGCATCGCCGGAAAGCACCGAAAGAATGCCGTCAACGCCCTGCACGATCCCTTTCGAATAATCGCCGGTGCGGAATTCGGGGATGATGGTGCCGTTGATGATGACGCTTGAAAGCGCGTCGGTCATCACGCCTTCGAGGCCGTAGCCGACCTCGATGCGCACCTTGCGGTCATTGGGCGCAACCACCAGCAATATGCCGTTGTTTTCCTGCTTCTGCCCTAGCGCCCAGGCGCGGAACAGACGGTTGGAATAGGTTTCGATGTCCTCGCCATTGAGGCTCGGCACCGTCACCACGACCACCTGATCCGACGACTTCGCTTCGAAATCGGCAAGCTTCTGCGTCAGTTGCTGGCGCTCTGCCGGATCGATGATCCCCGCCGCATCCACCACGCGGCCGGTCAGGGCCTGCGCCGGCTTCGCCGCATCCTGCGCAAGCGCTGCCGTATGCAGCGTCAGCGCCGCGGAAAACAGCAGGAAAGCGAGCGCAAGGAGATGTCGCGGCCAGCCCAACCAGCCAAGACCGCGACGATCACGCAAGAGTGCCGCACCCAGCATAAATCGCGCCGTCAGTTGAAGTTGACTTTGGGCGCGGCCTGGCTGCCTGCATCGGCACTGAAGCTCTGCATGGGCTGTGCATCGCGATACCAGATCCACGTCCAGATCATCGTCGGCATGGTGCGCAGCGCCGTGTTGTAGACGCGAACCGCCTCGATATAGTCGCGGCGTGCGACGGCGATGCGGTTTTCAGTGCCTTCGAGCTGCGACTGCAATGCCAGGAAGTTCTGATTGGCTTTCAGGTCCGGATAGCGCTCGACCACCACCATCAGGCGCGACAGGGCGCTTGTCAGGTTGGCCTGATTGTCCTGAAACTGCTTGAAGAGCTCGGGATTGTTCAGCGTTTCAGGCGTGATCTGCACCTGCGTCGCCTTGGCGCGCGCATCGATCACAGCTTGCAGGGTTTCCTTTTCATGGGCGGCATAGCCCTTCACGGTCTCGACCAGATTGGGCACGAGATCGGCGCGCCGCTGGTACTGGTTCTGCACCTCGCCCCAGGCGGCCTTCGCCCGTTCCTCATTGGTCGGGATCGTGTTGAAACCGCACGCGGAAAGCAGCGGAACCAGAACGATGAGACCAAGAGCGATGAAAATACGGCGGAAAGAAAGAGAAGTGGCAACCGTCGTACCCGACATGGATTTCTCCTGAAAAAGGCGCTTTGCCAAGCACCGGGGAAACAAATTCAACACCCACATTTATGCGTTCACGCAAATGCGAGCCGTCAAATCAATAAGATAAGCGATTTTGGCGGCGCGTCCAGCCCATTCAAAATGACGGTTAAAAACAAAAAGCGGCGGATTGCTCCGCCGCTTTCTCATAACGCGCTTATGCGAAAATTATTCGCTTGCAGCTTCTTCAGCAGGAGCGGCAGCGGCTTCAGCGGCGGCTGCGGCAGCTTCAGCAGCCTTTGCAGCGGCTTCTTCTTCAGCCTGCTTGGCCATGGCCAGACGTTCCTGGGCCTTCTTGCCCGGCTCACCCTTGGTCGGGTTGCTGCGGGCCGGACGCTTGGCAAGGCCAGCCTGGTCGAGGAAGCGCAGAACGCGGTCGGTCGGCTGTGCGCCCTGTGCGATCCAATGCTGGATGCGGTCGGCGTCGAGCTTCACGCGTTCAGCGTCCTTGGCCAGCATCGGGTTCCATGCGCCAACGGTTTCGATGAAGCGGCCGTCACGCGGGCTGCGGACGTCGGCAACGACGATGTGGTAGTAAGGACGCTTCTTGGAGCCAGCGCGGGCCAGACGAATCTTCAGAGACATTTTTTCTTTCCTTTAGACAATTGCTTCGCCCGGGGATGGCCGGGACAAAACGGGTTAAGCTATCGATATAGCTATTGTTTCCCGCCGTGATTGGCGGCGGTATGCTCATGATGCCGAATGACTTCCTTCACGATGAAGTTCAGGAATTTCTCGGCGAAATCGGGGTCGAGATGGGCATCGACTGCCAGCGCGCGCAGACGCTCCACCTGGCGCTTTTCGCGGGCCGGGTCAGCCGGTGCGAGGCCGCGTTCGGCCTTGAGCACGCCGACAGCCTTGGTGCAGCGAAAACGTTCGGCCAGCATGTGGATCAGCGCCGCATCGATATTGTCGATGGAGGCGCGCAGCGCCAGAAGTTCAGCCGGGACAGTATTCTGTTCGTCGCTCATGATGCTCACTTCTTCTTCGGCAGGCCGGGGAGTCCGCCGCCAAGACCGGGAAGCTTGGGTCCGCCCAGACCGGGCAAGCCGCCCGGAAGACCGCCGCCGGGAAGCCCCGGCAAGCCGCCGCCTTTCGTCAGGCCCGCTGCTTCTGCCTGCTTGGCAAGCGCTTCAAGCTGCTTGGGGTCCATCTTGGAAAGATCGGGCATGCCGCCCATTCCGCCTCCAAGGCCACCAAGCCCCATCTTGCTGGCAAGGCCGCCCATCATCTGCTTCATCATTCCGCCCTTGCCCTTGCCCATGACTTTCATCATGTCGGCCATCTGGCGATGCATCTTGAGAAGCTTGTTGATGTCGGCGGCAGTGGTGCCGGAACCCTTGGCGATGCGCTGCTTGCGGCTGTGCTTGAGAATATCGGGATTGGCGCGCTCGGCCTTGGTCATCGAACCGATGATGGCGAGCTGGCGGTCGAACACCTTGTCGTCGAGACCGGCAGCCGCCACCTTGTCCTTCATCCCGCCCATGCCGGGCATCATGCCCATGATGCCGCCCATGCCGCCGAGCTTTTTCATCTGGCCCAGCTGATCGGCAAGATCGTTGAGATCGAACTTGCCCGACTGCATCTTCTTGGCCATCGCAGCGGCTTTTTCCGCGTCGATGTTTTCGGCAGCTTTTTCGACCAGCGAAACGATGTCGCCCATGCCGAGAATGCGGTCTGCAATGCGCTTCGGATAGAATTCCTCCAGCGCATCCATCTTTTCGCCGGTGGCGATCAACTTGATCGGCTTGCCGGTGATGGCGCGCATCGAAAGCGCCGCACCGCCACGACCGTCGCCGTCCATACGGGTGAGCACGATGCCGGTAATGCCGACCCGCTCATCGAAATTGCGCGCCAGGTTGACGGCGTCCTGACCGGTCAGGCTGTCGGCAACGAGCAGGATTTCATGCGGATTGGCGGCCTTGCGGATATCCGCCATTTCCACCATCAGCGGCTCGTCAATATGCGTGCGGCCTGCGGTATCGAGAATGACGACATCGTGCGCGCCAAGCTTTGCAGCCTGTACGGCGCGCTTTGCGATTTCCACCGGCGACTGGCCGGCAATGATCGGCAACGTGTCGACGCCGGTCTGGATGCCAAGCTGGCGAAGCTGTTCCTGCGCTGCCGGGCGGCGCGTATCGAGCGAGGCCATCAGCACTTTCTTGCGCTGGCGCTCGGTCAGGCGCTTGGCGATCTTGCCCGTCGTCGTCGTCTTGCCCGAGCCCTGCAAGCCCACCATCATGATGACGACAGGCGCTGGCGCGTTGAGGTCGATCGAAACGCCCTCGGTGCCAAGCATTTCGACAAGCTCGTCATGGACGATCTTGACGACCATCTGGCCGGGCTTGATGCTCTTCAGGATTTCGGCGCCAACGGCCTTTTCCCGCACCTTGTCGGTGAAGGAGCGAACCACTTCCAGCGAAACATCGGCCTCGATCAGCGCGCGGCGCACTTCGCGCAGCGCCGCCGTCACGTCGGCTTCTGAAAGAGCGCCGCGTCCTGTAAGGCCGTTCAGGATGGAGCCAAGACGCTCCTGAAGTGATTCAAACATCGAATTTCCTTTTAATCCGAGAAGAGGCTTATGCTTCGTCAGGGATAAATCGTCCCGTGTGTCTGCCAGTTCAAGAAGCAACCAAAGCGGTACAGCACCCGAGGGCGCATCGCGCTGTCGGATGTGGACCTCCGGGATCGCTTTATACCATGATGGGTCCCGGTCGGTGGCTCGCGTTCTGAAGATCGCGGATAGATTGGAGCTGGCTTTAAGGCGATCAGCCCGCAATGTCAAGCAAAAGGCCCTAAATACACTGAAACCGGCCCTGGTTGTTTCAGGGGCGCATCCCGAAAAGTGTGAAACGGTTTTCGGACAGGATACGCCCCAGGAGAAACCGGGCCGGTTTCGCTTTCGATTGCGTTTATTGTGCCGCCACACCTGCGAGCGGATCACCGATGCCCAGCACATAGAGGCCGATCATGAGCAGCGTTCCCGCCAGCACCACGTAATAGATCGTGGGAATGATGGTCATGCGCAGCGTTGTGCCTTCACGCCCCAGCAAGCCGACGGTCGCCGAAGCCGCAACCACGTTGTGGATCGCGATCATGTTGCCCGCCGCAGCACCGACCGACTGGCCGGCAACCATCAGCGCACCGGAAATGCCGAGCCCTTCCGCCACGCCATATTGGAACTGGCTGAGCATGAGGTTCGAAACCGTATTGGAGCCTGCAAGGAACGCACCCAGCGCACCGACTGACGGGGCGAAGAACGGATAGACGTTTCCGACTTCAGTGGCCACCCAGTCGGCCACCATCAGCGGCATGCTGACCAGTTCCTTGCCGTTGACGCCGGAATTGATCATGACGCGCACCATCGGCACGGTGAACAGCAGCACGAAGCCCGCCCCCACCAGCGTCTTGGTGCTCTCCCCGAAAGCCTTGGCAAACTGCCCGCCATTCATGCGATGCAGGAAGAAGGTGATCAGGCAGACGATGACCAGAAGACCGCCCGGCAGGAAAAGCGGCGTGAAATCGCCACCGATCCCGGTTTCACCCATGATGTCCTTGGCAACGAAGGTGATCGACTTCAGCGCATTGCCCACCGACGGGAACACGCGGCTGACGACAAGGAAAATCGCCAGAAGCACATAGGGCGTCCATGCCAATGCCAGCGGAATCTTCTTCGACGTCAACTCATCGAGCTTGATTTCGACGCTGCCGAGCCAGCTCGCAGGCCATTCCGATGCGGGCGGAAACTCCCATTTTTCCTTGGGCATGAGAAAACCGGCGCGTGCTGCGAATGTCGCAAGCGCCAGACCGACGAGACCGCCGATCATGGACGGAAATTCTGCGCCGAGGAAAACCGCGCTCAACACATAGGGAATGGTGAACGCGAAGGCCGCGAACAGCGCAAAAGGCAGGATGGCAAGGCCTTCCGTCCAGGAGCGGTTGCGCCCGAAGAAGCGGGTCATGATGACCACGAGAAACAGCGGCATGAACGTACCGCACAGCGCATGCAGGATCGCCACTTCCGATGTGATGATATGGAAGAACTGTTCCCAGCCCGACCCGACGCCCTGCAATTGCGCCGTCAATGCCTCGCGATTGAGACCTGACTGAACGCCGACGATGAGCGGTGTGCCGACGGCGCCGAACGAAACCGGCGTGGACTGGATCATCAGTCCGAAAGTAACGGCGGCAAGGGCCGGAAACCCGACAGCCACCATCAGCGGCGCCACGACGGCGGCAGGCGTGCCGAAACCGGAAGCGCCTTCGATGAACGAGCCGAACAGCCAGGCAATCAGGAACACCTGGATGCGGCGGTCCGGGCTGATCTGGGCAAAGCCGGACCGGATTGCCGAAATGCCGCCGGAATATTTAAGTGTGTTGAGAAGCAGTATCGCTCCGAAAATGATCCAGAGCAGGCCCGCCGTCTGGATCAGCCCCTGAAGGGTCGAAGCGATGACCCGGTTGCCGCTCATGCCCCAGACCGCCATGGCGATCACCACGGTCAGCACATAGGTCACCGGCATTGCGATGCGGGCCTGAATACGAAATCCAACCAGCATTACACCGGCTACGAGAATTGGCAGAAACGCAAATAGCGCAAGAAATCCGTTCGACATGTGGCGTCCTCCCTCGTCAATGTCACGAATCTTGAAAATCAATTGTATCTGGGGTGGTAAATATTCTTTACCAGTCCCGCTATAAGCAATAGGTATGAAAGCCACAGCTTCCAAGCGAAAAATTTCACCCATGATTTGGGAGCCAACAAACGCTTGCTGTTTTGATGCAAAAATGTTTGTAAACGCGGCATTTCGCACAGGCCTCTGCCCGCTTTGCCGTTGCCGCATGACATTTGGTGTAAGGAATGGCAAATTCGCGCTGAGGTCGAATCAACTCCAAAGGAGAAACGAATGGCATTGGTTGCCAAGGGCCGGACTTGGACGGCAGCAGCAGTTCTTGCAATGGGCATGATGACGGGAACGGGCATTGCCGGGGCAGCCCAGTGCGGCAACAACGCCGCCGGTTATAATGCCTGGCTCCAGCAGACCCTGAAGGAAGCGCCGTCGCGCGGCGTTGGCAAGGCGGGTCTCAACGCGCTGGCCAACACCAAATATGCGCAGGCCACCATCAATGCCGACCGCAATCAGAAGAGCTTCAAGCTCTCCTTTGAAGACTTCATGAAGAAGCGCGGCGCCGATACGATCATCAAGCGCGGTCGCGCCCAGAAGCAGCAGAACGCCGCTCTCTTCGCTGCAATCGAGAAGCGCTATGGCGTCCCGGCCGGCCCGCTGATCGCCATCTGGGGCATGGAAACCGGTTTCGGCTCCTATCTCGGCAAGCAGCACACGCTGTCGGCTGTCGCAACGCTGGCCTATGACTGCCGCCGTTCCGATTACTTCACCGACCAGCTCTATGCCGCTCTCAAGCTCGTGGATCAGGGCGACCTCAGCCCGCAGGCCGTAGGCGCGATGCACGGTGAAGTCGGCCAGACCCAGTTCATGCCGGCAAACGTCCTGAAGTATGGCGTCAGCGGTTCGGGCAGCGCCCATTTCGACCTGCGCAACAAGGCGGACGCGCTTCATTCGACCGCGAACTTCCTCGTCGGCCACGGCTGGCGGCGCGGTGCGGGCTATCAGCCGGGCGAACCGAACTACGGCGCGATCCAGGGCTGGAACGCCGCACAGGTCTATCAGCGCGCCATCGCCGTGATGGGCCAGGCCATCGACGGCAAGTAGAGCATGATCCTGAAAAGCGGAAACCGCTTCTCGGATAAGATCATACTCAACTGAAAATTTGGAGCGGGAGGAAGATTCAATTTCCCGCTCTTATGCCGAAAATCGCAATTTCGCTTCGAAATTGCCACAGAAAAGCCGCAGACTTCACAAAATAGCCCCAAAGTTTGGGGCTATTTTTGCATCTTTTGCTGCGATTTTTCGCGTTTGGGAAACAAAACAGCCGATTTTTCGCTCTTCCGAATAAACAAAACGGCCCCTCTCGATCCGAAAGGAGCCGCTTCTGGAAGCTCTTTTCCGAAGGCCGGATCAGGCTGGATCGGGCCGCTTGAAATCGCCCGTCTGGTGATCCATCACCCACAGCTCGCCGGTCGAAATATCGAACCACGCGCCATGCAGGGTAAGCTTGCCCTTCTTCTCCAGAATATCGACGCAGGGGAATGTGCGCAGATTGTTGATGGAGTAGCGGATCGAGATGCGCTCCAGCGCGGTCTGGCGTTCGCTCTGCGTCATGAGCTGGTTGCCGCTGACGGCTTCGGCGGCGGGCGCGATCAGGCTCATCCACTTGCCGATGAAGTCACCCGGCGAAAGCGGCGCGCTTTCGGTGTCGAGCGCCGCCTTGATGCCGCCGCAGCGGCCATGACCCATCACGACGATATTCTTCACCTTCAGGCTCTGAACCGCGAATTCCAGTGCTGCGGAAGCCGCATGATATTCGCCATCGGGTTCGTAGGGCGGGATGAGATTGGCAACATTGCGCAGGACGAAGATTTCGCCGGGCGCCGCGTTGAAGATGGTTTCGGGGGCCGCACGGGAATCACAACAAGCGATAACCAGCGTTTCCGGTGATTGTCCCTTGTCGGCCAGATGGCGATATCGTGAGGTTTCGTGGGCAAAATGCTCGCGCATGAAGGTTCGATAACCGGCGAGAAGTGAGTCTGGAAGATCAACCATATTTTTCCAATATCCCTATCGAAAACCGAGATCAATCGAAATGCACTGAACGGGCTGCGTCGAATTGGACGCAGGATTCCGTTCGCATTCACGCATGTTTCTCAAGCCCATATCGCCATGCGGAGACCAAAATCGTCGCGTTCCACATGGTCGGGATACGGACGCGCCTCGCCACGTGCATGGCGACGGGCCACGAGATACATGGCGCAGGCATCAAGAAAGTCATCCTCCTTCGCGCCGCGCGGAACGGGACTTTTTAAAAAATCCTCCGGCAGTCCGCAACGCTGCAACAATGCCCGGCGCTCGGCCAGCCCTTCCGGGTTCACACGGCCCTTGATCTTCTTGGGCAGGGACATGGCCTTCATGCCGTTCAGCGCCGCAAAAGCCAGTTCGGGATGCGATTCGATGACGCGCATTGCAAGTCCGGCATCGCGGCGCAACAGGACATCGAGTTCGCAGATTTTCGGGAAAAGCCCGAAAGCCTGCCTGGAAACCTTGCGCGGCGGATCGGTCCGCTCCAGCGACAGGGAACAGCTCTCGCGGTAATCCCCGGCATGGACGGCGGCGCGCGGCGGAATGGAAAAAAGGCTCGACTGTCTTTCGCCAAGATGGGCCCGCGCGGCCCGCTCCGCCGAGCGCACGCCCTTTTCGGGCAGTCCGATCGGCATATCCACGGCAATGATCGCCATGTCCGGCAGCGATGCCGCCAGGGCGGAAAAACTTGCGAACACCTCGGCCCGCAAGCTCCCGCCTTCGCCGATCACCGCGATCCAGCCGCCGGGACAGCCGTCCACTCCGGCAAGCACGGCTTGCATCAGGCGCGGAACCCCTTGGTCGGATGCATCAGCCGCCGCGTCTGAACCATGGCCATCGGCGTGGCGAGGCTTGACGCATCGGCCTCCAGCATCAGTTCATCCGCCCCGCGCTTTGCCGAACGCGCCATGATCTCGAACACCGCCGCCGTGGTGCTTTGCAGCATCTTTTCCTCGGTCATGCCGGAAAGACGCCGCGCCAGAAACACCGCCGAGGTCAGATCGCCAAGCCCGTTGGTGGGGCCTTCCACGCGGCGATGTTCGGCCATCAGCGCCATGGTCGGCGTCAGCAGAATATTGCCGATGCTGCCGCTCATCAGCGGAAAGGCCGATGTGACCAGCATGGTTGCCGGACCGGCTTCGAGGGCTGCTTCCATCAGGGCGGTATTGTCTTCGAGCGGCACGCCCGTCAGCCAGGAAAGCTCGAACCGGTTGGGCGTCGCAATATCGGCGAGCGGCAGAAGCTTGTCGCGAATGCCGGTTGCCGTCGCTTCGGGAACATAAAGCCCCTTTTCGTCACCGATGACCGGATCGCAGAGATAGACGGCTTGCGGATTTTTCGCCTTCACGGTCTTCACCAGTTCGGCAACGGCCGCCGCCTGTTCGGGATGGCCCAGATAGCCGGTCAGGATGGCGCCCACCTCGCCAAGCCATGGCGCGCGCTGCAGATCCTGCATCAGCCGCGAAAACTCTTCCGGCGGCGGCACGATGCGGCCCGCCGGAGCGCCTGGAACCCCGTGCCCCGGATGCCATGGCAGCACCACAGTCGGCACGGCCCAGACAGGAAAACCCAGCGTTTCCAATGCGAAGACGGCGGCCCGATTGCCGACCGATCCGCGCACGACATGGCTTGAGATGACAATAACGGTTGTCGCATCCGAAGGCGCAGAAAGCGTCATTTTGTACCTAGCTTTGCATGAGATAGAAAATGAGCCAGGCGATGATCGCCAACGTGATGAGGAAGCCGAGCCCGCGCCCGACACGTGTGGCCCATAGTTCGATGGGATCATTTTCAGGGGCGTCGGCTGCGGAAAGATGGTGCGCCGTGCGGGTAAACCCACGCCGCACAATGCCTTCGGCCCCGGCCTGCTCGCGTTCGAGCCGGTCGAGAATGCGCCGGGCATCTTCCTGACGCTCGCGTCCCGGCCCGCCTTCGCCTATGCCCGCCTGCTGGCGCTCGCCCATGCTCTGCCCTTTGCGATGACTCAAGTTTCCCACCGAGGAAACAGGCACAGCATCACGCTCCAGGCCCCGTTCTGCAAGCAGAATATTGCGAGTTCAATAGAGCTTTACGATGAGTTTCCCGAAATTGCCGCCTTCAAGCAGGGAAATGAACGCTTTCGGCGCATTCTCCAGCCCGTCGACAATGTCTTCCCGATAACGCACCTGTCCATCGGCAATCCACTTTGCCATGTCGTGATAGAATGTCGGCCGCTGATCTGCAAAATCGCGCTGGATAAAGCCGCGAATGGTCAGGCTTTTCGACAGGATGTCCCGCATCACCAACGGCAGGCGGTCAGGCCCGTCGAACGGCCCGCTCTGATTATACTGCGCGATGAGCC
The DNA here is from genome assembly GCA_900470195.1 of Hyphomicrobiales bacterium. GTDB lineage: Bacteria > Pseudomonadota > Alphaproteobacteria > Rhizobiales > Rhizobiaceae > Brucella. The sequence continues at coordinate 10,542 of UEIJ01000040.1, forward strand.
CGCAGACCGGCACGCGCGCAAACTGGTTCAAGAGCGGAAACACCGCATCGAAAACCTTGCCGCCGACATTTTCGAAATAGACATCGATGCCCTTCGGGCAGGCGTCAGCCAGTTCCTGCGCGAAATTCGGGCTGCGATGATCGATAGCCGCATCGAAACCGAACTCATCGATCAACGCCTTGCATTTATCCGCCCCGCCCGCAATGCCGACAGCGCGCGCGCCCTTCATCCGGGCGATCTGCCCGACAGCGGAACCGACCGGACCGGTTGCCGCCGCAACCACCACGGTCTCGCCCGATTTCGGCTGGCCGATGGTGAGGAGGCCCGAATAGGCGGTAAAGCCCGGCATGCCGAGAACGCCAAGCGCTGTCGTTACCGGAGCTTCCTTCGGGTCGAGCTTGCGCAGGCTCGATGCATTGGCGACCGCATAATCCTGCCAGCCGGAATGGGAAAGCACGAAATCTCCCGGAGCAAAGCCCGCGCTCCTGCTCTCAACGACTTCGCCGACCGTGCCGCCCTCCATGACATCCCCGATGGCGACCGGCGCCGCATAGGATTTCGCCGCGCTCATGCGACCGCGCATGTAGGGATCGAGCGACAGATAGCGCAGCCGCAGCAGAACCTCACCGTCACCGGGGCTGGGGATCGACGCTTGCTCGAGCCGGAAATTTTCCGCAGTGGGGCGACCTTCGGGGCGCGATGCCAGCACGATGCGGCGATTGATCTTTGCGCTCATGGACGGAACTCCTGATGATCGGGCTACGAGCCTTGCTATTTAGGGTCAGGATGCAAAAAAGTTGATCTCTTGCAAGCGGGATCAAGCTATACATCCGTTGTGAACGCCTGGCTTGGAAAGCTGTTCCAAATCGCATCCCGAAAAGTGTGAAACGGTTTGCGGAATGCGCGCTCCGAAGCCAGAGAAATTGCGCCACGCATCGCCTTCTTGCAGCACACCTTGGGATGACAGCATGAAACAGGACAAGCTTTTTCTCTTGAAACCGGGTTTTGAAGATCCGGCCTATCCCGGCCAGACATTTTATTGCTGGCACTGCGCGCTCATCGAAGGCGTGCTGGCTTCGTTTCCGACACTGGGGAGCGGTCTGGACATCGAGCGCATCGACTGGCAACGCCCACGCAAGGACGTGATAGCGCTGGCTGGCGAAGACAACCAGAGCCTCCCCTTGCTGATATTGAAGGATGGCGACCGCTCCGAATTTGAGACCGGTGTGCATGAAGGACGTGCGCTGATTAGCGACCCGCACAAGATTTTGGCCGCCCTAACCGAACGGCATGGCTTTCCACCCCTGCATCCCTGATCAGGCAATCAGCCAATCGCCATCACCTCATCCTTCGATCCTTCGATCCTTCGATGAACTCAGGATGAGGCGGCGTCCTTCGACAAGCTCAGGACGCCTCCTCAGGATGAGGTGATCGGTGCAATGCTTACTTCATCGTCGGCATGACAAACTCCGCACCGTTCTTGACGCCATGCCGCGCGCCCGCAGCGAAGCGAGGACGCGCAAACGTAAGGAATCGTCCGGGGTTATTTCATCGTCGGGATGACGAACTCTGCCCCATCCTTAACCCCGGACGGCCAGCGCGAGGTGACGGTCTTTGTCTTGGTGTAGAAGCGGAATGCATCCGGGCCATGCTGGTTGAGATCGCCGAAGCCTGAAGCCTTCCAGCCGCCGAAGGTGTAGTAGGCAATCGGAACCGGGATCGGCACGTTGATGCCGACCATGCCGACCTGCACGCGGCTGGCGAAATCGCGGGCCGCATCGCCGTCACGGGTGAAGATCGCAACGCCGTTGCCATATTCATGGTCGTTCGGCAGAGCCAGCGCTTCCTCATAATTCTTGGCGCGCACGACCGAGAGAACCGGGCCGAAAATTTCTTCCTTGTAGATGCGCATGTCCTTGGTCACATGATCGAACAGGCAGCCGCCCATGTAGAAACCGTCTTCATAGCCCTGCATCTTGAAGTTACGGCCATCGACGACCAGCTTCGCGCCTTCTTCGACACCGAGATCGACATAGCCGCGCACGCGGTCGAGCGCTGCCTTGGTGACCACCGGGCCGTAATCGGCGGAATTGTCGGTGGAGGTGCCGATCTTCAGCGCTTCGACGCGTGGAATGAGCTTTTCCATCAGGCGGTTGGCGGTGTCTTCACCGACCGGAACCGCAACCGAGATCGCCATGCAGCGCTCGCCAGCCGAACCGTAGCCTGCGCCGATCAGCGCATCGACGGTCTGATCCATGTCGGCATCCGGCATGATGAGAAGATGGTTCTTCGCACCGCCGAAGCACTGCACGCGCTTGCCGTTGGAGCAGCCACGACCATAGATATACTGGGCGATCGGCGTGGAGCCGACAAAGCCGATGGCCTGCACGTCCGGATCGTCGAGCAGCGCATCGACCGATTCCTTGTCGCCATTGACGACGTTGAAGATGCCTGCCGGAAGACCGGCTTCCATGAAGAGTTCGGCAAGGCGCATCGGCACGCCCGGATCGCGTTCGGACGGCTTCAGAACGAAGGCATTGCCGCAGGCAATCGCCGGACCGGCCTTCCACAGCGGGATCATGGCCGGGAAGTTGAACGGCGTGATGCCTGCCACGACACCGAGCGGCTGGCGCATGGAATAGGTGTCGATGCCCGTGCCGGCATTGTCGGTGAACTCGCCTTTCAGCATATGCGCCGCACCAAGGCACACTTCCACCACTTCGAGGCCGCGCTGGATGTCACCCTTGGCGTCGGCAATGGTCTTGCCGTGTTCGCGCGCCAGCAGTTCGGCCAGGCTGTCATATTCGGCTTCGACCAGTTCGATGAACTTGCGCAGGATGCGCACGCGGCGCTGCGGGTTGGTCGCGGCCCAGGCTGGCTGCGCGGCCTTGGCGTTTTCCACAGCGGCGCGCACTTCTTCCTTGGTGGCAAGCGCCACCTTGGCCTGCACCGAGCCGTCGAGCGGCTGAAAGACGTCCGCCGTGCGGCCGCTCTTGCCTGCCACATGCTTGCCGCCGATGAAATGTCCGATATTGCGCATCGAAGAACCTCCCTGATGATCGCTTTGAAGGGCGCAAAGGCCCCATCGTTGCCCTCATCTTGACTCTGCAAATTCCTGATTGCAAGGCGTTGAAAAGCGTATCCGTTGTGCATTTTTATGCTAGTGTGCCGTCATGAACTGGGACGATATTCGCATTTTTCTCGCCGTTGCCCGCTCCGGCCAGATTCTGGGCGCGGCGAAGAGGCTCGGCCTCAACCACACCACCGTGGCGCGGCGGCTCACCGCGCTTGAAACGGCACTTTCCACCACGCTTCTGACGCGACGCACCAACGGCTCGACGCTGACACAGGCGGGTGAGGAGTTTCTGCTGGCGGCTGAACGCATGGAAGCCGAAATGCTCGCCGCCCGCTCCCAGGTCGGCAATGCCGACATCGCTGTGTCGGGCACGGTGCGTATCGGCGCGCCCGACGGGTTCGGCGTCAATTTCCTGGCGCCCCGGCTGGCACGGCTGACGCAGAAATATCCCGACCTCACCATCCAGCTCGTGCCGGTGCCGCGCTCCTTTTCGCTGTCACGACGCGAGGCGGATATCGCCATTACGGTCGAACGCCCGGAACAAGGCAGGCTGATCGCGCGCAGGCTCGTCGATTATACGCTGGGCCTCTATGCGCACCGCCGCTATCTGCAAGAAAACGGCACGCCGGAAAGCCCGGAAGACCTCGCCCGGCATCGGCTCATCGGCTATGTCGAGGATCTCGTCATCAACACGTCGCTGGCCTACGCGCCGGAAATCTCCCGCGACTGGAAACCGGCTTTCGAGGTGTCGAGCGCGCTCGGACAGGTCGAGGCCGTGCGGGCCGGTGCGGGCATCGGCATTCTTCACGCTTTCATCGCCCGCGCCGATCCTGATCTCGTGCCTGTCCTGCCGGACCGGATCATTCGCCGCGCCTACTGGCTCGCCTATCACGAATCCGCCCGCACATTGCGGCGCGTGACGGCAGTTTCGGCGCTGATTTCCGAACTGGTGGAAAGCGAAAAATCGCTGTTTAGCTAACCCGTAGATAGGCGATCATGACGCCCACAATCATCGCAGCCGGAACGAACAGGGCATCGAGGCCGATGAAATAGTGGCTGAGACCGCCGCCGACAGCGCCCAGCATCAGGGACAGCCAGACGGCCACATGCTGCAGCCAGCGCCATTTCGGGGTTTCGCCACGCAGCGAACAGGCAAGATCGGCGGCAGCGTTGAAGAGCGTGCCGGTCACATAGGTCACGCCGAGACGCGCGGCCCCGATCGGCTGCACCGCCGCATTCTGCGCACCCATGGCAGCGGCAAGCAGCAGAACCGGCTGAATGAGCATCGCACCCTCGCGCCGCAGCACGCCAACCATCAGCAATATCGCCACCACGCTTGCCATCACATAGAGACTGCCCCAGCGTCCGTAGGCCCGCACCGTCAGCGTGCCGAAAAAGGCACCGGCAAAGAACAACACGATCAGGATGGCCGGAAACCAGACCAGCACCATGCCCTGCACGCCGGGCTGTCCCGCCAGCCCGACGCCAAGCTGGGTGGTGTTGCCGCTCATGAAGGAGGCGAAGAAACCGCCGAGCTGCAGAAAGGCGATCGCATCGACGAAACCGGCCGATGCGGTGAGAATCAGACCGAGAGACAGTTTGGAATTCGGTGTCATTTCATTGGATTTCGAGACAGCAGACAGCCCGGCTTGAACGGCCGGGCCTCAAGCTCCCGGTCAGGCGCGTTTGATGATGCGCAGGATGACCAGAAGGATGGCCGCGCCGATAAAGGCGTTGACGATTGCGGCGATAATCCCTCCGCCAACGGAAAATCCGAGACGCGGCAGCAGCCAGCCTGCAAAGAAAGCGCCGATCACGCCGACGATAATATTGCCGATCAGGCCGAAACCGCCGCCCTGCACGACCTTGCCAGCCAGCCAGCCGGCGATAAGACCCACAAACAGAAATACGAGAAGACTTCCAACATCCATGCGTTTTTCTCCCTCTCAAAACGCGCCGTCCGGCGCGCCTGAAGCGAGTTGACTATATGTTGGCGGAAGGCACAAGGGGGTGCCGGCGCCTCCCCCTGTTAAATCAGGGTGCCAGATGCCTGAAGGCCGCAACCACTTCCTCATAGACCTTGCGCTTGAAGGGAACGATCAGGCCCGGCAGCTCGGCCATCGGCTTCCATTCCCAGCGGTCGAATTCGGCGGTATGTCCGCCCGGCGGCGGATTGATGGCGATTTCGCTCTCGTCGCCCTCGAAACGATAGGCAAACCACTTTTGCGTCTGGCCGCGATACTTGCCCTTGAGCGCGATGCCGACCAGATGCGGCGGCAGATCGTAATTGATCCAGTCCGATGCTTCCTCAAGCAGCGAGACCGACTTCATGCCGGTTTCCTCGTAAAGCTCGCGCACCGCCGCTTCGACTGGATCCTCGCCCTTGTCGATGCCGCCCTGCGGCATCTGCCAGAGCTGCGTCGCGCCATCCATCTCATCGCCCGGAATGACGATGCGCCGCCCTGCCCAGACCAGACCGGCCCTGTTCAACACCATCAGCCCGACGCAGGGGCGGTAAGGCAGGCTTTCAGGATCGACCGGATGACCGGCTGAAGCTTTATGCTTCGACATGACATTCTCCTTGATATGCAAACATAAAGCATTTCCAGTTTAAACCGAACCATTGGAAATGCTCTATCTCTTTGTTTTTACGCATTATCCTACGCAAAATCGCTTCGCACTTTTGCTGGAAATGCTCTATTGCCGCTCGGGATCGCGCACCAGCGCCGAAACCGGCACGATTTCAATGCCGCGCTTCTTGACCTCACTGGCCCATTCGGCAACTGCATCGACGGTCACGGCGAAGGCCGAACCGGTGCCGATGGCGCTGCCATTGGCGCGCGCTATCCGCTCCAGCTCATCGAGACGGTCGAGGATCGCGCCGCGCTCCTGCGCCGCATCGATCAGCACGTCCGCCGCCGCGAAAGGCACCGCGTCGCTTTCGGCGATCCGGTCTGCCTGGCTGCGCGCCGAGGTGCCGTCATCGAGATAATAGAGGCCGCGCCTGCCGATCTCGCCCAGCACCGGCGAAAAGGCTTCCATCTCGGATGTGAAACGCGCACCCATATAGTTCATCACCCCGGCATAATTCGTCATGCGCGACAGCGCCCACAGCAAGGAAGCCTCATTCTTCTTCGCCCCGTCATCGACCGTCAGCGTATTGCGGCCGGGATTGACGCGCGGATAATCGAAAGGCTCCATCGGCAATTGCAGCACAAGTTCATGACCGTTTTGCCGGGCTGCCTGCATCCAGCGCTGCAAACTGTTGCCCTGCGGCGCAAAACCGAGCGTGACTTCCGGCGGCAGCTTATCGACCGCCTCCATGCTGCCGGTCTGCGAAAGCCCCAGACCGCCAATGACAAGCGCGATCCGCGCGCCGCGCGCACCGGACCATCCGACCGCATAGGCATCCATCGGGCGCAGGCCGTCCGCGCCGCGTACAGGCAGCGGCCCGGTTGGGCCCTGCTCGACCAGCGCCGGTTCCGGCAGATGCGCGACGCGCTGATCCTGCCCGGACTGATGCGTGTTCTGCACCACGACCACATTGCCTTCCGCACCCGCAGAGACATTTGGCATGCCGGGCGGCATGTCCGGCGTGACCTTGATGATGGCCGGTCCCGGCTGGCCGCTCGCCCCGCGCAGCGCACTGCCGGGCGGCGGCGTGTTGCCGGTCGCGGGCTTCACGTCAGGCTTGACGGCGGGCGCTTCGGATTGCGCCGGTTCCAGCGCGGCGGTTTCCGTCTTGCGGAAACCTGCCTGATTGGTCTGCCAGATGGCGAACACCGCGCCTCCGGCAAGGCATAGCCCGGCCACCACGGCCAGAGCTTTCATGGACGAACGAAAAGCGCGGGAGCGTAAGCCCCCGCGCTTTTGCGGTTTCTTGTCCAGTCCTAACGGGCTGTTCAGATCCAGCATGGAGCGATCAGTTCAACACGCCCTTCTTCGGGTCCGGCGGGAAGGCGGCATTGGCCACCTCGCCGCGCAGGAGCTTGATGGCTTCGTTGAGCTGGATGTCGTCCTTCGGATCGGCCGGGACATAGGCCGACGAACCGGAGCCGTTATCATCCTCGGCATTGCCCTTGATGTGGCCCTTGAGTTCGGATTCGCCGCGAACGACGTCCTCACCCTTCAGTTCCGGCGGCAAAGGCTGGTCGACCTTGATGTCAGGCGTGATGCCCTTGCCCTGGATCGACTTGCCCGACGGGGTGTAATAAAGCGCCGTCGTCAGACGCAGCGAGCCGTTTTCGCCAAGCGGGATGATCGTCTGCACCGAACCCTTGCCGAAGGACTGCGTACCGAGCACCGTGGCGCGGCGATGATCCTGCAGGGCACCGGCAACGATTTCCGACGCGCTGGCCGAGCCGCCATTGATCAGGACGATAACCGGCTTGCCGTCGGTCAGGTCACCCTTGCGCGCATCGAAGCGGGTCACGTCCTGCGGATCGCGGCCGCGGGTCGAGACGACCTCGCCCTTGTCGAGGAAGGCATCGGAAACAGCGACCGCCTGATCGAGCAGGCCACCCGGATTGAGGCGCAGATCCAGCACGAAGCCCTTGAGCTTGTCGCCGGGAATCTTGTCCTGAATATCCTTGATCGCCTTCTTCAGGTCATCGGACGTCTGTTCGGTAAACGAGATGACGCGCAGATAACCCACATCGTTCTCGACGCGATAGCGAACGGCCTTCACCTTGATGACGGCGCGGGCGATCTTCAGCGTGATCGGCTTGTCGGCGCCCTGACGCTCAATCGTCAGTTCGATCTGCGAACCCACTTCACCGCGCATCTTGTCCACGGCGTCGTTCAGCGAAAGGCCGCGAACTTCCTGCCCGTCGATCTTGGTGATGAGATCGCCTGCCAGCACACCGGCCTTGGAAGCGGGCGTATCGTCGATCGGCGCGATGACCTTAACGAGATCGTTGTCCATCGTCACTTCGATGCCGAGACCGCCGAACTCGCCCTTGGTCTGCGCGCGCATGTCCTGCGCGGCTTCCGGATTGAGATAGGACGAATGGGGATCGAGCGAGGTCAACATGCCGTTGATCGCGCTTTCGGTCAGCTTCTTGTCGTCGGGCGGCGTCACATATTGTGCGCGCACACGCTCGAAAATATCGCCGAAAAGGGCCAGTTCCTTGTAGACATCGCTATCTTTCCCTGCCGCGAAAGCAGTGGAAGCCGGCGCGCCCTGGACCATCACCATGGCTGACGCCCCCAGAAGGGCCCCGGCGAACAGCAGCGACAGTTTACGCATCATTTTCACGTCCTTCCAGAAAGCCGTTCGGTCCACCACGGAGCGGGATCGACGGGTTTTCCATCCTTTCGAAATTCAATGTAAAGCAATGGCGCGCCATTGCCCACCTCTATCGGTGCAACACTTGCGAGAAGTTTTTCTCCCATTGCGCCGACCGGCTCTCCCGCAAGTACAAATTGGCCTTGCGATACGTCGATTCGACCCATGCCAGCCATCACGACATGATATCCATTGCCCGCATCGAGTATCAAGAGCTGCCCGTAGGAACGGAATGTGCCCGCGTAAAGTATCACGCCATCGGAAGGTGACGTAATCGTGGCAGAGGGCAAGGTTTCGACCACCTGCCCCATCATCGAACCGCCAATGCCGTCCTTCTCGCCGTAGCGGCGCACCGTCCTGCCCGGCGCGGGCAGGGCGAGCTTGCCCTGCAAGGCGGCAAAGTCGATCTGCGGGCGCAGGTGATTGTCGTCGGGCGTGGTTTCCCCGGCCTTTTCCCGTGCTGCGGCAAGGCGATCGGCTTCCGCCTTGCGGGCCGCTTCGGCAGCGTCGCGCACGCCTGCCATCTGCTTGTCGAGCCCGTCGATCAGATCTTTCAGGCTGCCTGCCTTGGCCGCCAGTTCTTCAGAACGCTTGCGCTGCGCCTCGATTTCCTGTTCCGATTGCGCCTGCAATTTCTTCTTCTCCTCAAGAAGAAGTGATTGCCGTTTCTGTTCTTCGGCCTGGTCGGTGCGCGTCGTCTTCAGCTTTTCCTGCTCCTGGTGGATGGAAGCCGTGACCTGCTGCATGTCTTTCAGGTCGCCGGTCAGCTCTTCCACCTGCTCGCGCATTTCGGGCACGACAGCGCCGAGAAGCACGGCGCTGCGCACCGATGCAAGCGCATCGTCGGGCCGCACCAGAATGGCGGGAGGCGGGTTCAGCCCCATGCGCTGCAATGCGGCCAGCACTTCCGCCAGAACGCCGCGCCTTGCGCGCAGCGACGAGCGGATACCGTCTTCCTGCTCGCGCAGCGCGGTCAGCTTGTCGGCGATATCTGCAATATCCTGCTGCAGCTTCTTGTCGGTCTTGGCCGACTGGATCAGCGCGGCGGTAATGGTCGCCTGATCCTTCTTCAGCCCGGCCACCTCGTCCTCAAGCTGTTTCAGCTTGTCGCCGGTTACGGTCAGTTCGTTGCTGAGTTTTTCATATTCGCTTGCCGCCTGATCGCGCTGCTGCTGCAAGGGTTCCTGCGCAAGAGCGGACGGCGCACACACAGACAGTCCGGCCAGCCCGGCAACGACAAGGCCAGCGTGCACAGATGCAAGCAATCGTGATCTTTTAAAAAGGCGTACTGGAACCATGCTGTTCTATCGGGACGAAACAAGGCCAAAATCAGGGCTGACACCGCAACCTAGCCCGATACCGTTAACGAAGCATCAACCATAACGACCGGTTTAGGACGAAAGCCGTTCCATCAGTTCGATGCGGTTCCCGAAGGGATCGGAAACATAACAGCGCTTATAGCCTTCCAGCGGCTCATCCTCGCTGACCGGATAACCGGCTTCGGACAGGATTTCGACCAACTCATCAAGGCCGTCTATCAGGAATGCCGGATGCGCCTTGCGTGCAGCCACGAAAGCGACGTCGACACCCAGATGGATTTTCAAAGCGCCGCGTTCGAACCAGCAGCCCCCGCGGGCGGCAAGGTTCGAGGGCTTCGGGACTTCCGGTATGCCGAGAAGCCCGCCATAGAATGCACGCGCCTGCTCTTCCCCGCCTGCCGGCATGGCAAGTTGTACATGATCCAGCTGCTCAATGCGATGAGAGCTCTCCTGCTGTTTGCGGCGGAGCCTACAAAGCAGGGCATGATCGTACAACAGAATTCAGGACGATATAGCTGCCTCCACCCATTCCTCCAGCGCGCGCCGGATGGCTGCCTCCGGCGGCTCGGAACGCATGAAAGCCCACCAGATATGCGCGCCCTGCCAGATGCTTGCCATCTGCCAGCCGAGGCGTTCGGCTTTTTCCGCATCGCCGGAAAGACGCCGCCCCAGCGCATGGGCCAGATAGACGCCCCATGCCGCGCCGCGTGCGCGCAGCACCGGATTGCGGATATCCTCACGCAGAAGCAGAAGTCCGTCCGTCGCATTATATTCAGCCGCATCGGATGGCATCAGCGCCATCAACAGATCGACAGCCCCCTGCGGGCCGGGGGCCGCATTTTCATCGGCCGCGCGCGTTGCCGCATCGAGCCTGTCCCACGCCCGCAACAGCACCGCCTCAAGCATGGATTGGCTGTTGCCATAGCGCTGGACCAGCGTGGCGGCGGAAAGCCCTGCCGCCTTCGCAGCCCGCGCGAAGGTCAGGCCCGCGGGCCCTGCCTCCGTTACTACAAGCATCAATCGGTCGAGCACTGCCTCATCGGGCAGGGATTTGGTTCTTGCCATGGTGAATATATAAACGTATGTTCATTTATAAATCAATCGGAGAAATCACCATGGCGAAAATTGTCGGCTATATCGCCGCCAGTCTCGACGGCTTCATTGCCGACCAAGACGGAAACCTTGACTGGCTGTTCAAATATGGCGACGCCGACCTCGGCGAGCACGATTATCGCAGCTTCATCAAGTCGATCCGCACCGTCGTCATGGGCCGCGCCACCTATGATTTCGTCGCCCAGAGCGATGAACCGTGGGCCTATGGCGATCAAAGGTGCATCGTCGTCACCTCACGGCCGATCGGGAACCCGAAGGGACCGCTTGAAATCCGCCACGACGTCGATGCGCTGATCGCGGAACTGCGTGCGCTCGATGACGGCGATGTATGGATGCTGGGCGGCGGCCAGTTGCAAATGGCATTTCTGGAACGCGGCGCGCTGGACGAGATCGAGATCTACGTCATGCCGGAACTCGTCGGCGGCGGCATGCCGCTGTTTCCGCCGACCGGCTTCAAGGCAAGCCCTGTCCTCCTCAGCGCCAAGACGCTTGACCGCGGCTGCGTCCGCCTGCATTACGCATTTCGGGAATGATGATAAGCCTGCCAGAGCTATTAGGCATTTAGACCAGCCCGACGATCAGGCCCCGACGATCAGGCAAGGAACAATAATGTTTATAGATTTCTTTAAAAAGGAACCTGTGGGGATCGGTGGATTCCTGCTGATTCCAATCATAGCAGTAATCTCCTCAACAATATTTATCTTGCTTGATATATTTTATACGTTGGATGCTTACAGCGCCGATATAATAAATGAAATATATGAAAGCGAAAAACTATTGGGATCATCCATAGTTTTCGTACTTATTTTGCAAGGAATACTTGTAATTTTAGGGATAATTTCTCTATATTTAGCGATAAGAAGAGATGTAAAAACCACAAAATTCCTTCTCACATTCTTCATACTTAAAGTTATAATGCTGAATATGGTCACAGTTAACTTAATAGGGTTATCGTACCACTTCATACTGGACAGTCAATATATAGATAGACGCTCATTTATATCAAATTCGGTTTCATTATTATTTGTTCCGTATTTGATATTATCAAGAAGAGTAAAAAATACCTTCTCAAGGAATCAAACCCTATCGGGCGGGAAAGATCAGCCTGCCTGAGTGATCGCTTTGCCCCCGCACGGTCACGACCGATGATAGGGATGACCCGCAAGAATGGTCGCGGCGCGGTAAAGCTGTTCGGCAATGAGAATGCGGGCGATCTGGTGCGGCCAGGTGAGCTCGCCCAGCGCCAGAACGAGATCGGCGCGTGAACGCAATGCCGGGTCGTGGCCGTCCGGCCCGCCAATGGCGACGATGAGCTGGCGCTTGCCGTCGTCGCGCATTCGCTCGATCTTTGCCGCAAAAGCTTCCGATCCGAGCGCCTCGCCGCGCTCGTCAAGCAGGATCAGGGCGGCACCATTATCGAGAGCTTCATGGATGCGCTGGGCCTCTTCGGCCTTGCGCAGTTCCGCCGTCTGGCCCCGGCTTTCAGGAATCTCGCTCACACCGGCGAATTCGAGTCCCAATGGCGGGCCAGCTTTTGAAAACCGGTCGAAATAACGCTCAACCAGTTCCCGTTCGGGACCGGCTTTCATCCGGCCCACGGCAAAAACACTCACACGCATGACGCTCTCAATTCATCGAACTAAAGCGTGTCACGCTTTAATCTTCTTCTTTTCACGCATTATCCCACCCAAAAGCGCTTCGCACTTTTGGCTCGAAAATGCTCTAATGCACCGTCTCCAGCGCTCGTTCGTCGTCGAAACTCTCGTCGAGCCAGATCTTCTCGATATTGTAGAAGTCACGGACTTCCGGTCGGAAGATATGGACGATGATATCGCCGGTATCGATGAGAACCCAGTCGCCACTCTCGAGACCTTCGACCCGCATATCCTTGCAGCCTGTTTCACGCAGGGCTTGCAGGAGATGGTCGGCAACCGCCGTAACATGGCGATGCGAACGGCCCGACGCGACGATCATGAAATCGCCGATCGTTGATCTTCCGCGAATGTCGATGGGGATGATGGATTCCGCCTTGGAGTTTTCGAGACTGGCCAAGGCCGCGTCGAAGGTCTGGGACACGAGATTGGACTCGTCCATCCCGACCGTGGAAGGCACGTGATGAGCCTTCTTCTCAATTGCTGTTCTCAGTGTATTCCCTTTCTCAACGGAACAACGCAGTGTGGCAGTTATAAGCACCACACTCCCTAAAATAGGCAGAGTCCCTGTTTTGTTTCAAGAGCGCCGGCTTTTCCAGCCCGTTCACTTTTTCAGTTTCTTTGCCCGCTATACCCATATCTTGCAGGAATTGTCATGAAACCATCAAGTTACTGTACGGGTTTTGCGGATGGCGGTGGAGGAAAGCGACGAACGCGGCCCATGGATGAAGGTCCAGGCCGGAGGGGTGCGCCGCGCCAGCATGGGCGCATATTGTTCATCGATCCGGCTGTCGGAGAATGTCTGCGCCATGCGCGACGACAGATAGGCGAGCGTCGAGCCCGGTCGGTCGATGACTGCAATCGGAAAATTCTGCGCAATCTCACGCCAGCGCTGCCAGCGGTGGAAGGAGGCGAGATTGTCAGCCCCCATCACCCAGACGAAATGGACGCCGGGATTGGCGTCGCGGATGAGCGCCAGCGTATCCGCCGTGTAGCGGACATTGAAGGCAGCTTCCAGCGCCGTCACCTTGATGCGCGGGTCTTTGGCCACTGCCTCGCTCAGCTTCAGCCGGTCGGCGAGCGGCGCCAGTTCGCGGCTGTCCTTCAGCGGATTGCCGGGCGTCACCATCCACCAGAGCTGGTCGAGTTTCAGCCGCCGGATGGCGATTTCCGCCACCAGCGCATGACCGCCATGCGGCGGGTTGAACGAGCCGCCGAACAGCCCCACCGCCATGCCCTTTTCGACATGGGGCATGCGCAGATAATGCGCACTGACACCCGGATATTTTTCCTTCAATGCGGAAAGTCCGAAGCCGAACTTCATCCGAAACTAACCACGAACCTGACCGCTGCCGCGCACGCGATATTTGAACGAGGTAAGCTGCTCGACGCCAACGGGTCCGCGCGCGTGCATCTTGCCGGTGGCGATGCCGATTTCGGCACCCATGCCGAACTCACCGCCATCGGCAAATTGCGTCGAGGCATTATGCAGGAGAATGGCCGAGTCGATCTCGTTGAAGAAACGCGCAACCGCTGCCGCATCTTCCGCCACGATGGCTTCGGTGTGATGCGAGGAATAGCGGTTGATATGTTCGATTGCGCCTGAAATCCCGTCGACCAGCGCAACGGAAATGATCGCATCGAGATATTCGGTCGACCAGTCTTCTTGCGTGGCCGGTTTTGCTGTCGGATAGAGCGCCAGCACGTCCGCGCTGGCGCGAATTTCACAGCCCTTGGCAGCAAGGTCATCGAGGATCGGCGCCAGATGCGTCGCAGCCACGGCGCGATCCACCAGCAGCGTTTCCGCCGCACCGCAAATGCCGGTGCGCCGCATCTTGGCATTGACCGCGATCTTGCGGGCCATATCGAGATCAGCCGACTTATCGATATAAAGATGGCAGATGCCTTCCAGATGCGCGAAGACCGGCACCCGCGCTTCCGACTGAACGCGCGCGACGAGGCTTTTGCCGCCACGCGGCACGATCACGTCAATCGCACCATTCAGACCCTTCAGCATTTCGCCGACAGCGGCGCGGTCGGTCACCGGCACGATCTGGATCGCATCGGCAGGCAGGTTTGCCGCTTCAAGCCCTTTGACCAGCGCTTTGTGAATGGCCGCCGAAGAATGCGCCGAATCCGAGCCGCCGCGCAGGATGACGGCATTGCCCGCCTTGAGGCAGAGCGCACCGGCATCGGCCGTCACATTGGGGCGGCTTTCATAAATGACGCCGATCACGCCAAGCGGCGTGCGCACGCGCTCGATATGAAGCCCGTTCGGACGGTCCCATTTCGCAATCACTTCGCCCACCGGATCAGTGAGCGCTGCGATGGCGCGAATGCCATCGGCGATGGCATTGATGCGGCTGTCATCGAGCGTCAGGCGGTCGATGAAGGATGCCGCCATGCCGTTCTTTTCCGCGTTGGCAAGATCAAGCTTGTTGGCTTCGAGAATATCGGCCCGCGCTGCCAGCATCGCATCGGCGGCGGCAATCAGCGCCTTGTTCTTCTGCTCGGTGGTGGCGATGGCAAGAGGTGCTGCGGCGGCGCGCGCCTTGCGCCCCACTTCCGCCATCACGGCAGCAATGTCATTTGCCGTATCTGCCTTGGTCAGCATGTCCTCTCCCCCTACACCGCTTCCGCGTCGCTGGCCGCACGCACGACCAGATCGTTGCGATGGATCATCGCCGCGCGCGCATCATAGCCAAGAATTTCACTGATCTCATCGCTTTTATGCCCGGCGATCTTGCGCGCATCCTCGGCATCGTAAGCGATCAGTCCGCGCGCGATTTCGCGCCCGTCCTCGTTCATCACCGCGACCGTATCGCCGCGCTCGAATTGACCGTCGATTTCCTTCACACCCGCAGGCAGAAGCGACTTGCCGGATTTGAGCGCCTTGGCCGCACCGGCATCCACCGTCAGGCGGCCAGCAGGTTCCAGATTGCCGGAAATCCACGTCTTCCACGCATTGACCGGCGCACGCGCCGGTTCAAACAGCGTTGCGCGGTCCCCGCGATCAATGGCCGAAAGCGGGCCGAACCGCGTGCCCGAGGTGATAATCATCGCAGTACCTGCCGCATTGGCGATCTTGCCCGCGTCGAGCTTCGTCTTCATGCCGCCGCGCGACAATTCGGATGCTGCCGCCCCCGCCATCGCCTCGATCTGCGGCGTGATGGTTTCGACCAATGGCAGAAACTGCGCATCCGGGTTCTTGTGCGGCGGGGCCGTATAAAGCCCGTCAATGTCGGACAGCAGAACCAGAAGGTCGGCACCCATCATCGTCGCCACGCGCGCGGCCAGACGATCATTGTCACCATAGCGGATTTCGGTGGTTGCCACAGTGTCGTTCTCGTTGATGACCGGAACGGCCTTCAGCTTCAACAGCGTCTCGATGGTCGCGCGCGCATTGAGATAGCGGCGGCGCTCCTCGGTATCGGAAAGCGTGACCAGAATCTGGCCGGAACGGATGGAATGACCGCCGAGCACATCGGCATAGGCCTTGGCGAGCGCGATCTGGCCGGCAGCGGCAGCAGCCTGGCTTTCCTCAAGCTTCAGCGCCTTTTTCGGCAGGCCGAGAACGGTGCGGCCCAGCGCAATCGCGCCTGAAGAAACCACCAGCACTTCAACGCCCGCATGATGAAGCGCTGCAATATCCTGGCCGAGGCTTTCCAGCCAGTCGCGCTTGAGGCCGCTTGCGCGATCCACCAGCAGGGCGGAGCCGATTTTGACAACGATGCGGCGATAATCTTTCAGTTTCTTCAGCATGCCTTCATTCCCCTCGCCGCACTCAAAACAAAATCCGACGCTTATTCTTCGGCTTGCGCCGTACCGGCCTCTGCGGCGCGGCTTTGGTCAATCACGGCAGCCAACTGGCGCAGCGCATCGTTCAAACCTTCATGGCTGACCGCCGAAAGCAGCAGCGGATCGCGCCCGCATGCCTTTTTCAGCGCCTTGACCTTGGCCTTGCGCGCTTCCGGATCGAGTGTATCGATCTGCGACAGCGCCACGATTTCCGGCTTGTCGGCAAGACCGTGCTCATAGGCTTCCAGCTCGCCGCGAATGACCCGATAGGCCTTGGCCACATCCTCTTCCTGCGCCGAAACCAGATGCAGGAGAACACGCGTGCGCTCGACATGGCCGAGGAAGCGGTCGCCAAGGCCGACGCCTTCGCTCGCCCCTTCGATCAGGCCCGGAATATCGGCAATGACAAACTCGCGGCCATCCACGCGCGCAACGCCCAGATTGGGATGCAGCGTGGTGAAAGGATAATCGGCAATCTTCGGCTTGGCCGCTGTCACGCTTGCGAGGAAAGTGGACTTTCCGGCATTGGGCAGGCCGACCAGACCGGCATCGGCAATCAGTTTCAGGCGCAGCCAGATGGTGCGCTCGATGCCTTCCTGTCCGGGATTGGCGCGGCGCGGCGCACGGTTGGTCGAGGTCGTGAAATGCAGGTTGCCGAAACCGCCATTGCCGCCCTTGGCGAGACGATAGCGCTGGCCGATTTCCGTAATGTCGCAGATCAGCGTTTCGTCGTCTTCCTCGAAAATCTGCGTGCCGACCGGCACCTTGAGGACCACGTCGTCGCCTTTGCCGCCGGTCATGTTGCGGCCCATGCCGTGCATGCCGGTCTTGGCCCGGAAATGCTGCTGGTAGCGGTAATCGATCAGCGTGTTGAGCCCGTCCACGGCCTCCACCCAGACATCGCCGCCGCGCCCGCCGTCACCGCCGTCCGGACCGCCGAACTCAAGAAATTTCTCGCGGCGGAACGAAACGGCCCCTGCCCCGCCATTGCCGGAGCGGATATAGATCTTGGCCTGATCGAGAAACTTCATTTGAACGTAACCTTCTTGGACGCCCGCGCTCCGGCAGGCTTTTGGGCGTCGGGCGCCCTGAATATCGTTACACGCGAGCGCGCCCGCGTGTGGTGTGTTGCAATTACAGCAAAACCGGCTTCCTGCAAACAGTCGAGGAAGCGGGTTTCTGTCCTATTTCGAGTTCCAGTCAGGATCGGTGAAATCGATATAGATCAATTCCTGATCCAGATACTGGCCCTGAACGTAAAGCGACTTGGGTTCGACGCCATAAGTCTTGAAGCCAAGCGCATAATAGACGCGTTTGGCGGCTTCGTTCGTGGCCACCACCTTGGCATCCAGAACGACGACCTGCGTTGCCGCATGGTCGATGACCTTGCCGACCAGAGCCTTGCCGAGTTCCAGCCCGCGCGCTTCTGGGGCCACATAGACGCCCCACAGCGTGCCGCGATGGCGCTCGGACTTGCGATCATGGCGGAACATGCCTGCCGTTCCCAGCAGGTTTTCGCCATCAAAGGCCCCGAAGACCACATTGCCGTTCACCTGTTCCAGACGGCGCGCGAAGACGCTGTCCGAATAGGCGTTTTCTTCTTCAAAACTCGAACCAAAAGCCGTCGGCGCAAGTTGCAAACCGCTCAGTCTTATGGCCCGATAGCGGTGCAGGTCGCCCTTTTCGAGCGCACGTACCACGATCCTGTCGCGGGCGATTGCGTGAGTATCCATCATTTCATTCCCCGATGATTATCGGTCCTGCGTCCAGCCGGTAAGGCTTCGCGCAGGACCATTGTTATCTTACGACTGCCAGCTTCTCAGCCCGATCCAGGTGCGACGGTCGAGAACATAGCGCTCGACCGGCACATTGCCTGCGGCAAGCGAGTCCGCCATGCCCATGCTGCTGAACTGGAACCCGCACTTGTGGATGACCCGGCGCGAGCCGCCATTGATGGCATGGCACGAGACATGCAGTCGTTCGATAGCGGTCGCACGAAAAGCCAGATCGATCAGGGCGTGCGCGGCCTCGGTGGCAAAGCCGTGACCCCAATAGGGCTCGCCCAGCCAGTAGCCGATTTCGAGCCCGTCGCCACGATCGAGCGGATGGATGCCGCAGCAACCCATGAAGATGCCGGTTTCCGCTTGCGTGATCGCGTAGATGCAATTGCCCATCTCGCCTTTTCGCACGCGTTCGACAAAATCGACGGCGTTTTCACGCGTGTATGGATGCGGCATACGGGCAAGCATACTGGAGACGCGGGCGTTGTTGGCAAGATAGGAAATCGCATCCACGTCTTCGACATGCGGCGGGCGCAGCACCAGCCTTTCAGTGACGAGGACGGGACAATCCAGCTCGTAGGCCAGATCTGCGCTCAGATCGGGGCCAGTTTCACCTGCCGCGCCGGGCGACAGATCGGTGTAACTGTCTCTTCTTTCGCTACTGCTTGCGTCGTAACAATCTTCTTCCAGAACTTCGACAACCATTTTTCGTTCCTCCAGAGCGTTTCATTTGACGCGCACCTTGTTTGAAAACCGCTTCACACTTTTCGAGATGCGCTCAAATGCAAAAAGGGAAGATGGGTGGCCCCATCTTCCCTTCGATCTTTTGGCTAGGCTGCCATTTACACCGGGTCCGATGGGACGCCGGTGCTTTAGAGAGTGCCCGGCTTACTCTGCTGCTTCCGCGATCGGGTTAACCGACACGTACGTGCGACCGTTGGCTTTCGTGCGGAAAGACACGGAGCCGTTTACGGTTGCAAAAATCGTGTGGTCCTTGCCGAGGCCGACATTGGCGCCCGGATGCCACTTCGTGCCGCGTTGGCGCACGATGATGTTGCCAGCGAGCACAGCTTCGCCGCCGAACTTCTTCACGCCAAGGCGTTTGGATTCTGAATCGCGACCGTTACGCGAGGAACCGCCAGCTTTTTTGTGTGCCATTGGTGTTCTCCTTTAATCTCTCTGTTTACTCAGCCGTTGCGGCCTTGGCTGCGGCCTTCTTGGGCGCTGCCTTCTTCGGCTTTGCGGCTTCGCCTTCAGCGGCGTCTGCCTTCGGAGCCTTCTTCTCGGCGGCCTTCTTGGAAGGCTTTGCGCCGTCGGTGAGGATTTCCGAGATGCGGATGGTCGTCAGTTCCTGACGATGACCGCGGGTGCGCTTCGAGTTCTGACGGCGACGCTTCTTGAACGCGATGACCTTGCGGGCACGGCCCTGTTCAACGACTTCGGCGGTGACGAGAGCACCGGCGACGGTCGGAGCGCCAATGGTCGTGCCGACCATCAGGACTTCTGCGAATTCTACGATGTCACCGGCTTCGCCAGCAACTTTTTCGACCTTGATGAGGTCGTTTGCGGCAACGCGATACTGCTTGCCACCGGTCTTGATGACTGCGAACATTTGTTGTCCTTTCGGTTGTTCGGTCCGGCTCTCATTCCACGACATTGGCGTCGAAGCGATGGGCCGTCTTTTTATCAGTCGGTTGATGAGCGGGCTTCTGGCCCTTGAATACAGCCCGGAAAAGCCCGAAATCTGCAATCAAAACAATAGGCGCGGATTGCCCCACGCCCAAGGTCTGGTGCTTATAGGTGCGAAGCGGCAGAAAAGTCAAGAATTTTCACAACGGAATGCAAATTAGCTCTTGTCTAATCGGCGCTGGCCCGTTATTGAGCCGCTGCACGCTCGGCATTCGTTATTGATGCTTGTTACTGTGCGATTCCGCAAGGGTCGTTTTACAGTGCTGCACAACGCGGAGAGGTGGCTGAGTGGTTGAAAGCACCGCACTCGAAATGCGGCATGGGGGCAACTCCATCGGGGGTTCGAATCCCTCCCTCTCCGCCAGTGGCTTTTTCACTCTCCCCCAATTCTCTTTCAAAACGCTGTTTTCACTACATATTTGCTGACTGACTTGCCCATAAATCAAGGGTTACGTCGTGGTGAAAGGCCGGAGATGCATCGTTGAGCGCGCAGTCCGCTGTATCATTCGACCGCGAGCCGGCATAGCCAACGACCCATGTGCAGGATGCGATGCATCCACCCGGCAAGCAATATGACCGCCAAGTCAGGTACAAATTTCCCGGGAAGGTCTTTCAGAATGCGCGAGCTTTCATCGGGAACGATGCAGTGCTGCATGATGATCGGTGCGGGAAAAGCACGATAGCAATGGACTTCCGGCCCGGGCGACAACTGTTACCCGAGCCGGAAGTCCAAAGCGCATTTGTTTTATTGCAGCGGGACAACGCCCTCGTCTTCACGCATTCTCCCAAAAGCAGTTTTCGCTTCTGGGAGTGCGCTTTAGAACTTGTAGCTTACAC
>UEIJ01000005.1 GCA_900470195.1 Hyphomicrobiales bacterium
ATCTGTATATTGCTGTTATACATATTGATCGCATAAGATAGATTATGGAACTATCTGCATAATGTTGTCTTGGAAGCCGGTGCTATTGGTGCAGAGCCGAACTTGCTTCAAGCTCATGCCGTCCCGAATATCAGCGACGCTGCGCGATATAAAGATGTCCCGGAACTGGCGCTCCCTGTTCACTGCGCACGACAATATCTTCGCAACGCACGCAATTCATTTCGTGTTTGTCGAGCATTGCACGCACATAGGATTGCGAATGTGCAAAACGCTGATAATCCCCGACCATGAAGGCCCGCCCGGCAAGTCGCGTATCGTCCAGCGTCTCGCTGGAGAAACCGAAATGTCCACCCGGCGACAGATGCGCGGCAACGCCTGCGAAGAATTTGTCGAGTTCGCCCATATAAGGCAGGACATCAGTTGCGACGATCAAATCCCAATGTGGTTCGTCAGTGGTTTCGAGAAATCGCACGGCTTCGCCGACAAAAAGCGCCTGATAATCGCCTTTCTCGTAAGCGACTTCGATCATGTTCTCGGAAATATCGACACCGGTCTTATGCCCCGCCATGTCATCAAGTGCGTCGGCGGACAGGCCGGTGCCGCAGCCCAGATCAAGCATGCGTTCCGCGAAAAACTCATCATTCATGACAAGAAGCATTTCCCGCAATTGCAGCGGAACGTCATAACCGAGTTGATCAACAAGGATCGTATCGAACATTTCGGCGTGCTGGTCGAAAAGCGTCGACACATAGGCGTCAGGAGCTTTCAGCGGCACTGCACCGCGGCCCATGCTGGCAAGCCGCACAGCGGCACCGCCATGGTCATCAGGATCAATCCGCAGCACATCTTCATAGGCCTTGGCAGCCGCGTCAAAATCGCCCGCTTTTTCAAGCGCCAGCGCCCGATTATAGGCTTCTGCGAGCGCTTCCTGATCAAAAGCGCGGCTATTGTCCTCAGCCATTGTATCTGCCTTTCAAGTGTTGCCCCTCTCCTACGCCGATCCCCTCGCTCCCGCAAGCGCCGCGTATGATGGTTATTCAATCTAATGTTTAAGTAGAAATTGCTAATATTATAATTATTATTGTGAATAATCTAAGTATTCAATTGAATGATGCGGGATCATTGATAGCGTATGGATGATCATTGAACGTTTAAAATTGTATATTCTGCAATTATAATGAGGGTGGGATGCAAGGTACAATTTTGAAGCTATTCTCTTTTTTGACGGCTATTGCGGCCGGTGTTACCTATGCGCATGCTGATGCCGATCAGGATCTGGCCAAAAAGCTTGCCAATCCTATCTCCAGCCTTATCAGCGTTCCGTTCCAGAGCAATTATGATTGCTGTTTCGGCCCAAAGGATGCTTATCGGTACTCACTTAATATTCAGCCGGTTGTTCCCTTTTCCTTGAACGGAGATTGGAACCTCATCGTCCGCACGATTGTTCCCGTCGTGTACCAGCAGGCTCCGGCGGCTGGCTTCGACAATCGTTTCGGGCTGAGTGACACAGAACAGAGTTTCTTCTTTTCGCCTGCCCAATCTGTAGGCGGTTTGACCTGGGGCGTGGGCCCGGTGTTTCTGTGGCCGACAGCTACCAACAGCGAGCTGGGGACTGGAAAATGGGGCGCCGGCCCTACGGGCGTCGTTCTAAAGCAACATGGCGGCTGGACCTATGGCGCGTTGGCCAACCATATCTGGTCGTATGCCGGGCGCAGCGATAGGGATGCCGTCAGCCAGAGCTTTATGCAGCCGTTTCTCACCTACACGTTTCCCGATACCACAGCCCTGAATTTATCGTCGGAAACGTCTTATGACTGGACTTCAGGACAATGGACCGTTCCGATCAACGCTGGCATATCGAAGGTCTTCAAGTTTGGAGAACAGCGGGTCAGCATTGGCGTGGCGGGGCGATACTATGCCGAAGCACCATCAAGCGGCCCTAAATGGGGAGCTCGATTTGTGACTACATTCCTGTTCCCCGAAAAATAAGGCCCCCCCTGGAAACCTACTCGGCGGCGGCGGTCACGCGCTCGTCATGGCCCTTACGATCGCCGAGCTTTCGCGCAATCACGGCACAAGCCATAAGCTGGATCTGATGGAAGAGCATCAGAGGCAAAACGATGCTGCCGACATTTGCGCCAGCGAAAATTGCGCTTGCCATTGGAGCCCCACTGGCAAGGCTCTTCTTTGAACCGCAGAACATGATCGTGATGCGATCCGGGCGGTTGAAGCCCAGCCATTTGCTGCCGTACCAAGTTGCAAGCAGTACAGCGACCAGCAGGACGATATTGACGCCGACCATCATGCCGAGATCGGCCCAGGAAACGGTACGCCAAAGACCTTCAACCACAGCCTCGCTGAAAGCCAGATAGACCACCATCAGGATCGAGCCGCGATCAACGAAACCGAGCGCCTTGCTGTGGCGGCGCATGAAACTGCCGATCCAAGGCTGTAGAATTTGCCCGAGCACGAATGGCGCGAGCAGCTGCAACAGAATGGATTCGAGCGCGTCGACCGATATTCCGCCGCCGCCTTTGACCGCGAACAGCAGGCCGACCAGCAACGGGGTAAGAAACATGCCGAAAATGTTCGATGCTGACGCCGATACGATCGCAGCCGAAACATTGCCGCCCGCAATTGAGGTAAAGGCGATGGACGACTGGACCGTCGACGGCAGAATGCAAAGAAAGAGGATGCCTGTGTAAAAGGCTGATTGCGACAATCCCGGAATGCTCCAGCCCGCCGCTAGCCCAAGGATAGGGAACAGGACGAACGTGGAGGAAAGCACGGCCAGATGCAGTCTCCAGTGCGTTATGCCTGCAATCACAGCCTCACGTGAGAGCCGGGCACCATGCAGAAAGAACAGTAGCCCCACCGCGAGTTTCGTCGCGAGTGCAAACCATTCCGCAAATTCACCATGCACGGGAAGGACGGACGCAAGCAGAATAGTCACGATCAGCATGCTGGTGAATTTGTCAGGCAGGAAACGCTTCATATCGTCCAATCTTGCGGACATCGCGGAACGCGATGCCCTTTTCAATCGTAAGGCTGTTCAGTTTATCTGGTTCATAAACCTATCAAGAGGAGTTTCAATCTTCCCTGAGGGGAAAAGGCTCACACTTTTGGGATGCGGCCAGAAGGTGGAAGCGTTGGTTCATTCATAGCCGTTGGGGTTCTTCGATTGCCAGTGCCACATATCCTGGCACATTTCGCGCAGGTTCTTTTCTGCCGACCAGCCAAGAAAGTCGCGGGCAAAGGTCGGGTCGGCATAGCATTCTGCCACATCCCCCGGACGCCGGGGCGCAATCTCGTATTTGATCTCGCGGTTTGAAACATGCTCGAAAGCCTTGACCACATCGAGAACGCTGTAGCCCTGCCCTGTTCCGAGATTGACGGAGAAGCATTGCGGCTCATCAAGCTTCTTGAGGGCCTTCAGGTGACCCGCAGCCAGATCGACCACGTGGATATAGTCGCGAACGCCGGTGCCATCCGGCGTCGGATAGTCATTGCCCCAGACATTCAGTTTTTCGCGACGACCAGTCGCGACCTGCGCGATGATCGGCATCAGGTTGTTCGGAATGCCCTTCGGGTCTTCGCCGATCAGGCCGCTTTCGTGTGCGCCGACCGGGTTGAAATAGCGCAGGATGGCGATCTTCCAGCTATTGTCGCCGTTATAAATATCGCGAAGCATGTCTTCGATGACAAGCTTGGTGCGACCGTAGGGATTCGTCGCCGTCAGCGGTTGGTCTTCGGTGATCGGTAGTTTCTGCGGATCGCCGTAGACTGTGGCCGACGAACTGAAAACCAGCGTTTTGATGCCCGTGGCCTCCATAGCTTGCAACAGTCGGAGTGTCCCGACCACGTTGCAATCATAATAGAGCATTGGCTTTTCGCTCGATTCCCCCACAGCCTTCAGACCGGCGAAGTGAATGACCGCGGTGCATTTGTGATGCCGGATCACCTGTTCCAGAAAGGCGCGATCACGAATATCACCTGCTTCGCGGCGCGGCGTGCGCCCTGTAATCTGTTCGATGCGATGCAGGGCTTCCGGGTGGCTGTTATCAAAATTGTCGACCACAACGACATCGTGGCCTGCCTCGATGAGCTGAACGCAGGTGTGCGAACCGATATAGCCGGCACCGCCAGTCACAAGAATTGTCATCGTTTATGTATCCGCTTGTTGAACATACCGCCCCGATGTGCGATCCCCGGCTGACTATGCAAAATCGGTAACAGACTTCAAGCCATCCCGTACGATTCTCTTGAATGGTTGCAGTAGATCAGCCAAGTTTGACGGAGCGATGATGAAACCATCCCGCAATATCGATCGTCTTCTGGAAATCATGGCAGCGCTTCGCGACCCGGAGACCGGCTGTCCGTGGGATGTGGAACAGAATTTCCAGTCAATTGTGCCCTATACGCTTGAGGAAACATATGAAGTCCTCGACGCCATAGAGCGTAACGATATGGACGATCTGCGCGAGGAGCTTGGCGATCTGCTGTTACAGGTGGTGTTCCATTCCCGGATGGCCGAAGAACAGGGCAGCTTTGCATTCGGCGATGTCGTCGAAGCCATCACGCATAAAATGATCAGGCGGCATCCGCATGTTTTTGGCGACGAGGAAGCCAGAAGCGCGGGCATGGCCAAGGGCTCGTGGAATCGCATCAAGGCCGAAGAAAAAGCCGAACGCGCCGAACGGCGGGCAAAACTCGGGCTCGAAACGACCGAGAAGGACGGTTTTCTGGATGATATTCCACAAGCCTTCCCTGCCCTGCTCCGCGCGCTGAAACTTCAGCAGAAAGCCGCGAAAGTCGGCTTCGACTGGTCTGAGGCTGCACCGATTCTCGACAAGATCGCCGAAGAAACCGCAGAGCTCAAGGAAGCAATGGCGACACAGGAACGCGAAAATATCGAAGAGGAATATGGCGACCTGCTGTTTGCCATGGTCAATCTGGGCCGGCACCTTGAAATCGATGCAGAAACCGCGCTCGTCGCCGCCAATGAAAAATTCAAGCGACGGTTCCATTTCATCGAAAAGACGCTTGGTGAGGCCGGCAGCAACCTCAACGCTGCGTCCCTTGATGAGATGGAAGCAATCTGGGTTGAAGCCAAGAAAAAGGGCCTCTAACTGTTTGTTTTAAGCATTTTTTCCGAACGCAAAACCGTTTCACACTTTTGCTGGAAATGCTTTCTCAGGCCCTCTATTTCGCATCTTCCCATTTTGGGCGGAACATCTGATAGACGCTGTCCGTTGTCGCAAAATCCATATAACCAAGCCTGCTGACAGGCCGGGCTTTCGCAATATCGACGAGACCGTCAGTCAGAACCTGCTCGTCAATATGGACACCGACGACTTCACCAATCACCATGTAATTGTCGGTCGCCCTGCCCTCTTTGTCCTGCAATCTCTTGATTTCCACCGCGACGCACTCAAGCGCGGCGTAGGCTTCCTTGACAAGCGGCGCCGCGATAAGCCTGCTAGCAGCCCGGGTGAGACCGGCATATTCAAACTCGCTGACGCCGCGAGGCGCATTGACAGATGAAGCGTTCATCTGCGTTCGCAAATGATCGCTCACCAGATTTGCGGTGAACTCGCCCGTTTGCTCGATGAAAGAAACGCTGTCCTTCGCGCCGTTCGACGAAAACATGACCATCGGCGGCGTGTCGCAGATTGCATTGAAGAAGGAATAGGGCGCGAGATTGACCGATCCCTCCTTCGATTGCGTCCCTATCCAGCCGATTGGGCGTGGGGCCACGATTGCCTTGAACGGATTATGGGGCAGCGGGTGCCCTTCTCTCGGTTCATAAAACATATGTCTGTCCGTTGATTAGCAAAGCTTATTGAAGCAGGTTCTAAGCTTGCGCCCAAGGGCCGCAATAGTCGCTCACGATCTTATCCATATCGGCTCTCGGGCGTTCCGGCATCTTGTTTGCGGCCGTTCCGATATGGACGAACCCTGCAACACGTTCATTGGGGGCCAGCCCCAGAAAAGCACGGGCGGGCGCATCGTCCGCATACCAGTTGGTAATCCAGTTGGTAGCGTAACCGAGCGCGTTGGCCGCCGTGCAAAGGTTCATAGCCACGGCCCCGGCGGACAGGAATTGTTCCCATTCCGGAATGCGTTCGTGGGCAACAGGCGACGATACGACGCCGACGACGAGCGGTGCGCGGGAAAAACGCGTCAGTTCTTTCTCCTTCCGCCCTTCCGGCAGCGGGCCTTCGATTTCTTCGGCACGTGTGGCCAGGTATTCGCCAACCTTGACGCGTGCATCGCCGCGATAGAGAATGAAACGCCACGGTGTCAGGCGTCCGTGGTCAGGCACGCGCGCGGCGACTTTCAACAGCGCTGCAAGTTCCTCGCCCTCGGGTGCCGGTTCGGAAATAGCCGAAATGGGGGTGGAACTGCGCTGCGCCAGAAAATCGAACACCGGGTGGGCCACGGATAACCTCGTTGCTAAAATGCTGCTTATATTGCTCCACTTATTGGGGCTGCCTCTTCTCGCCCGTCGCATCCCAACTGTAAAGTCAAAATTCAGGGATGGAACAATTGCGGGAATTTGGAAAAATGCGGGCGCTGAAAGCGATTTGGCCTTGAATTCGCCACCCGCATGGGCTCAAAAATACAGCATGTGGGATCGTTTGAAGCTGTATAATCATAAGAGAAAAATTGTTCTGTGCGGTGGGCCACTGTTTGCTGTGACCATGCTTGCCCTCGGTGTGATGCCGTCGACAGCTCAGGGCCTTGATCCTCAACCGAACTCTTCCCTGTTGGAGAGCAACACGACCCGCCTGCCGGACTTGCCACAGCCTGCACTCAATCTGCCGACGCTGAACAATTACGCTTCTCCCTCAAGCCCGGAGAACAATCCGCTGATCCAGACGCGTGAACTGGATCTCAAGGCACGATTGAGCGAAGGTGGCGGAGACATTCCCGCAGGACTTGTATGGCGCGTATTCAGGCCCGATGTCGGGCCTGACGGGCAACTGCCGCTTATCGCGAGCGCACAGGGCGGCGGTGCAGTTTTCAATCTGCCAGAAGGCAGTTATCTGGTGCATGTCGCCTATGGGCGCGCGGGTGCCACGAAGCGGATCACCATCGGAAATGCGACACGCCATGAAGTGATGATGCTGGATGCAGGTGGGATGAAGCTCAGCGCGATTCTGCCGGATGGCGGCAAGATCAATGATGACCTCCTGCGCTTCTCTATCTATGCCGACGAGGACAATAACGACCGTTCGCTGATCGTCCCCGACGTCAAGCCGAACACGATCATTCGCCTTAACAGCGGCACCTATCATGTTGTTTCCAACTACGGTTCGGCAAACGCCATCATCCGTGCGGATATTCGCGTGGAAGCCGGCAAGCTCACTGAAGCGACCGTTCAGCACCGCGCTGCGGAAGTGACGTTGAAACTCGTGCGCGAGCGTGGCGGTGAGGCACTCGCCGATACGTCCTGGTCTATCCTGAACGCTTCCGGCGACGTGGTGCGCGAAAGCGCTGGCGCCTACTCATCAATGGTTCTTATCGAAGGCGACTACGTTGCAGTCGCCAAGAACAAGGACCGCATCTATCAGCGGGATTTCAAGGTTTCATCCGGCCAGAAGGAAGAAGTCGAGGTCGTCGCCAACGGCGAATCCGAACCAGCTGAAGACAGTATGGATTAAGCGCTCGACTTGCATGAAAGCAGAAGGGCCGCGCAGTGCGCGGCCCTTCCTTTATCAAGCACCATTCTTGAGACGCAGCAGGTCAGGCGGGGTCGCCTCTTCAACCAGCCGCGCAATGGCTTCATCCAGCGTCATCGATTCCTGATCCCGCGAACCGAGACGGCGCATGTTCACGGTCTTTTCTTCCGCTTCGCGCTTGCCGCAAACGAGGATGACCGGAACCTTCTGAAGCGAATGTTCGCGGACCTTGTAGTTGATCTTCTCGTTGCGCAGATCCGTGGTTACCTGCAGACCTGCCGCCTTCAGCTTGGCTGCCGCCTCGGCAGCGTACTCGTCGGCGTCGGAGGTGATCGTCGCGACCACGACCTGCACCGGCGCGAACCACAGCGGCATGTGGCCGGCGAAGTTCTCGATCAGGATGCCGAGGAAACGTTCCATGGAGCCGCAAATGGCGCGATGGATCATGACTGGCTGGCGCTTTTCCGAATCCTTGTCGATATAGAAAGCGCCAAAGCGTTCCGGCAGGTTGAAGTCAACCTGGGTGGTGCCGCACTGCCATTCACGGCCGATAGCGTCCCGCAGCGTATATTCAAACTTCGGACCGTAGAAAGCGCCCTCGCCCGGCAGAATGCCGGTCTTGATGTTGTTGGACTGCTGCTGAATCTTTTCCAGAACACCCATCATCACACTTTCGGCGCGATCCCAGAGTTCATCCGAACCGACGCGCTTTTCAGGACGGGTCGAGAGCTTGATGGTGATCTCTTCAAAACCGAAATCCTTGTAGACCGACAGGATGAGATCGTTGATCCGCAGGCACTCCGCCGCCATCTGTTCTTCCGTGCAGAAGATGTGCGCGTCGTCCTGCGTGAAACCGCGTACGCGCATCAGGCCATGCAAGGCGCCCGAGGGTTCGTAGCGATGCACATTGCCAAATTCCGCAAGCTTGATCGGCAGGTCGCGATAGGACTTCAGGCCGTGCTTGAAGATCATCACATGGCCGGGGCAGTTCATCGGCTTTAGCGCAAACACGCGGTCATCGTCGGTTTCTTCACCGGCGACAGTCACCTTGAACATGTTGTCGCGATACCAGCCCCAGTGTCCCGAAGTTTCCCAGAGCGACTTGTCCAGCACCTGCGGCGCGTTCACTTCCTGATAGCCGTGGCTGTCGAGGCGGCGACGCATATAGCTCACCAGATTCTGGAACATCTTCCAGCCCTTGGCGTGCCAGAATACGACGCCCGGCCCTTCTTCCTGGAAATGGAACAAGTCCATTTCACGGCCAAGGCGGCGGTGATCGCGCTTTTCGGCTTCTTCAAGCATATGGAGATAGGCCTGAAGATCGTTATCGTTCGCAAAGGCGGTGCCGTAGATACGGGTCAGCATTGGGTTGTTGGCATCGCCGCGCCAGTAGGCCCCGGCAACCTTCATCAGCTTGAACGAATTGCCGATCTGGCCTGTGGACGCCATATGCGGGCCGCGGCAGAGATCGAACCAGTCGCCCTGATAATAAATCTTGAGGTCCTGCCCGGCAGGAATGGCATCCACCAACTCGACCTTGTAGCTCTCGCCCTTATCGGCGAAAACCTGCTTGGCCTTTTCCCGCGACCAGATTTCCTTGGTGAAAGGCTTGTTGCGCTGAATGATCTCGCGCATCTTCTTTTCGATCACCGGCAGATCATCCGGGGTGAATGGTTCATTTCGGGCAAAATCGTAATAGAAGCCGTTTTCAATCACCGGGCCGATCGTGACCTGCGTGCCGGGGAAAAGCTCCTGCACGGCTTCCGCAAGCACGTGCGCCGTATCGTGACGAATCAGTTCGAGCGCGCGCGGATCTTCACGGGTCAAAATCTCCACCTTGCCGGAAGCGCCCAGCGGATCGGAAAGATCGCGCACGGTGCCATCGACGGCATAGGCAACAGCTTTTTTGGCGAGTGATTTGGAAATCGATTCCGCAAGGCCTGCGCCGGTCATCGACGCATCGTATTCGCGCACAGAGCCATCGGGAAATTGCATGGAAACAGTATTCGACATTCTAATCATCCTTATCCAGTCCCGCCAACGATTGCGGGTGGGGTTCATGCGTATGAAATGAAGGTTGGTTTCTAGTCTTTTTCGCTCAGCCAGTAAAGCGCGACACGCTGACAGCGTCAGGTCGCGCTTGTCGAACTAAAAAAAGAATAAGATCAGTTACGGATCGGGAGGCAATCGATCTTCTGCTGTTTCAGCTGAACGCATGCTTTTTCGGCGGACGCAGAATCCTTGAAACCCGAAAACCGTGCGCGATAGACCTTGCGGCGCTTTTCCGCTGGAGAAATCTCAGCCTTCAGACCCGGCGCTACCTTGTCGACCGCCGGACGATATTTGGCGAGCAGCTCCTTTGCTCCGGCAAGCGTCGGAGGAGCGCCAAGCTGGATCGTCCAGGCCGATGCGCCGGATGCAGAGGCGATCAGGAAACCGCCATCGCCCTGCTCGATGCGGGAATCGTCGATCAGATCGGCTACTGCGTCGGCTTTCGGCTGGACGGCAGTTGCTCGCTTCGCGACAGGCTGCGGCTTGGCCATTGCAACGAGTTGTCCGTTGGCACCTGCGTCTTCCTTGCTGAATCGTGTCAGCAGCTTCGCCATCTGGTCGTCGCGCTGCCGCGCCGATCCAGCGCCAAGAACAACGCCAACCAGGTGCTTGTCGTTGATAACGGCTGACGAAACAAGATTATAGCCGGACACATCCGTGTAACCGGTTTTGATGCCGTCCACGCCCTGATAACGGTACATCAAGGTGTTGTGACCGTTCAGGACGCGATTGCGGAACGTAAAGGAGCGTGTCGAAAAAAGCGCATACTGTTCTGGAAAATCGCGACGCAGGCTCATGCCGAGGATTGCCATGTCGCGGGCGGTGGTAAGCTGGGTGGCCTTTGCCGTCAGACCCGACGGATTGACGAAGAAAGTGCTTTTCATACCAATCTGGCGCGCGCGCTGCGTCATCAGCCGACCGAAAGCGGCTTCTGATCCGGCCAGATATTCACCCATTACCGTTGCCGCGTCATTGGCGGATATCACGATCATGCCATAGATGGCGTCGTGAACGGTGATCGTTTCGCCCGGCTTCAGCCAAAGCTTCATGCGAACCTTCGAAGCGGCGTTCTTTGAGATCGGCATCTCATCGTCCCAATGCAGCCTGCCGGTCTTGAGCGCTTCAAACGCGAGGTAAAGCGTCATCATTTTCGCCAGCGAAGCGGGCGCATGCTGAAGATTCGCGTCGTCCTGACCGAGAATCCGTCCGCTATCGGCGTCGAAAACCACCCAGGAGGTGCTCGCCATGGACGCGGATGTACAAAGCACACTCGCACCAAGTGCAAAGGAGGCAATGAGACGCGAAAGGCGGGACGATGATTTCAGCATAATAGCTCGCAGGAATATGAACGCCGAGGGGACATGCAGGCAAATTGCGGCCCGAAAAAGACCACAGCACTGCCTTAAATTCCAATTCTCAATGAAACGTTGATATCCTTAATGAATTATAATCAGCTAACAAAAAACTGTCAGAAATCCCGGCCGGGCGACGAGCACCGCCAGTAGCGCCAGGGCAGATACCATTTCAGGTCATGGGGCAATATTCGCGGTACAGGATCGAATCCATGTGTCCCGAATGGCCCGCAGCGCATGACGCGAAAAAGCCCCATCCAGCCGCCACTCCACAATCCGTGACGGGCGATGGCTTCGTAGGCGTATTCGGAGCAGGTTGGCAGATGCCGGCAGGAATTGCCGATAAGGGACGAGAATGTCACCTGATAGAATCGCACGAATGCGGTGCCGATCAGTCTTCCTGGCGTCTTTCGCCAGGGATCGGTAAAGTTCCGGCTATAGCGTTTGGGCGCCCCCTCGCCCGCATGATCTTTGCCGCAAGAACACATCAGGCAGCTTTGGCCTTTTCCTCAATCTGACGTATGCAATCGACAACCGCATCGAAGGTAAGCAGGGTGGAGGCGTGACGCGCCTTGTATTCGCGCACCGGCTCGAAATATTTGAGGTCCGCGAAGCGCCCTTCCGGTGCCGGACCTTCTTCCTTCAGCATCTTGTACATCTGATCGCGAACGGCCTTCAGTTCCTCGGCCGAAGCGCCGACGATATTGCGCGCCATTACGGAGGAAGAAGCCTGACCAAGCGCGCAGGCTTTCACTTCATGCGCGAAATCCGTCACAATGCCGTTAGCCATTTTCAGGTAGACCGTAACGGTCGATCCGCACAGCTTGGAGTGCACCTTGGCAACCGCATCCGGCTCTGGAATACGCCCGAGGCGTTCGAGGTTTCCTGCGAACTCCAGGATACGTTTGTTATAAATATCATCGATCATAGAGGCGAACCTTCCGCGATGCCGGAGAAAAACATAATTTTGTCGCCCGGCTGCGGTTTGAAGTTGCAATTTATTGTCTATATAATAGGCAAGTAGCGTCTGCGCCATGGGTAACATTAGCACAGACCCCGGGGGCAGTCGCACGAAAACCTGTCCGGTGACCGTAAGCGCCGGATCAATACATCGCCCGCTCGCAAAGCGCATCGTTGTATTGTCCGTTTAACTCGTCTCCTCCTTGAAGGAGACTACTGGAGAATACTGATGGACGCTCGCATCCTCAAAGAAGATGACGAAACCGGCCTGCCGAACAAGCAGGCAGACGTAACTCTTTTGCATGGCAAGCCGACGCAGGCCGATGCAGAAGCCGCTGTACGTACGCTTTTGCTCTGGGCCGGTGACGACCCGGAGCGTGAGGGTCTTCTGGAAACGCCGAAGCGCGTCGCCAAGGCCTATAAGGAACTGTTCGCAGGCTATACGGAAAGCCCGGAAGAAGTTCTCGGCACGGTGTTCGAGGAAGTCGGAGGCTATAACGATCTCGTCCTCGTGAAGGACATTTCGTTCCATTCGCATTGCGAGCACCACATGGTGCCGATCATCGGCAAGGCGCACGTCGCCTATCTGCCCGATCACAAGGTGGTTGGCCTTTCCAAGATCGCCCGCGTCGTGGATATTTTTGCGCGTCGCCTTCAGACGCAGGAAAGCATTACCGCGCAGATCGCCGACAGCATCCAGCGCATTTTGAAGCCTCGCGGCGTTGCCGTCATGATCGAGGCGGAACATATGTGCATGGCCATGCGCGGCATTCGCAAGCAGGGTTCGACGACCATCACCACCACATTTACCGGCGAAATGCAGGTCAATGCGGAGGAGCAGGTTCGCTTCATGACCCTGACCCGCAGATAAGCGGCTGAAAATGAGCTTCTTTCCCACACAGCCTTCCGACAAGAAGGCCATAGAAGAAGGCGCGGCATTCATGCCGCGCTTCGATGCATCGGGCCTCATCACCGCTGTCGTTACCGATGCGCGTGACGGCGAATTGCTGATGGTCGCCCACATGAATGAGGAGGCATTGCGCCTTACGCTCGAAACGGGAATTGCCCATTACTGGTCGCGTTCCCGGGCCACGCTCTGGAAGAAGGGCGAGACGTCGGGCAACCTGCAAAGCGTGGTCGAGTTGCGCACGGATTGCGATCAGGATGCGCTGTGGCTCAAAGTGCGCGTAGCGGGTGATGGTCCTACCTGCCATACGGGCCGCCGTTCGTGCTTTTATCGGCAGGTCTTGTCTGATGACGGAAAAATATCCCTGACGATGGGAACGGCCTGCGATCACGAGCATTAACCTTGGTCAAAAGGATGTGATGGCGCGAATATGAGTCGCGCCATCAATTCGCAGCATTTATTCTTTGGATACTATGTTTCACTAACCTGAAGCGGTTCTCGTGACACGGAACTGTCTGATCGTTTTAGCCATTTGTCTGTGCATTTCCTGACGCAAGCCGCTTTAGTCTTTTGCCGGAAATGCTCCAGATCGAAACGAAGAGGTGTCCATCGTGATGCTCGCATGGGGGCAGCGGCGCAAGGCAGCGAATAACGACCTTGTACAGCCGACGGATGAAATCACCGAAACGCCTGAAATCAAGCGCGAACCGCGCCGGATAGCCTTGGCGCTGGGCGGTGGAGCCGCGCGCGGTTGGGCGCATATCGGCGTTCTGCGCGCGCTGGATGAAGCCAATATCGATATAGAGATGATTGCCGGCACGTCGATCGGCGCGCTTGTTGGCGGCTGTTATCTGGCCGGAAAGCTGGACGAGCTGGAAGAGTTCGCCCGCAGCCTAACACGGCGGCGCATGTTCAATCTCCTCGACATTACATTTCGCGGCAGCGGATTGTTCGGCGGCATGAAACTGGACGGTCGCCTGCGTGAACATCTGGATGGGCTGCGCATCGAGGAACTGGATCGTCCCTTCGTCGCGATCTGCACGGAGTTGCGCACCGGTCACGAAATCTGGCTATCCTCCGGCCCTCTGGTGGAGGCGATGCGCGCCTCCTATGCCCTGCCCGGTGTTTTCGAGCCTGTGCGCTGGCAAGAGCGTGTGCTGGTCGACGGCGCGCTCGTCAATCCCGTGCCCGTATCCGTTTGCCGCGCTTATGAGCAGCGGCTCGTTCTGGCGGTCAATCTTCATTACGACCAGTATGGCCGCGCTGCGGTCATCAAACATGCGCAAACACGTCAGGACAGCCTCAGCGATGCAATTCACGGCGAGAAGGAAGCACGGCTTGGCATTACCGGCGTGATGATGGAAGCCTTCAACATCATTCAGGATCGTATATCGCGCGCCCGCATGGCTGGCGACCCGCCGGATGTCACGCTTATGCCGATCGTGGGACAGATCGGGCTTGCCGATTTCCATCGCGCATCCGAAGCCATCGACGCGGGATATACAGAAACGCTGAAGCGTCTTGAGGATATCAAGCGCCTGCAGGGCATCGCCAGCTGATTTTTCGGCGGTCGAAACGAATCCTGAGGAATCGGACTCACCGGATTCGCCCCCTCTCGCTCCTTCGAGCTCGGCCTCCGACCTCCATGCGTCCGCTTGATGACGTTTTTCAGAAATTCTTCTGATTTGTGGAAGTCTTTGAAAAAGCCCGGAAATTCTGGGGTTCTTTCCCTTCTGTCGTGATTGAGCACAAGCTTTTTCACATTCTTTTTCAAAAAGATTGCCGGAAGATGCAGATGGGGCTTGTGCACCCCAAAGTGATTTGCTAAATGCCCACTCGCCGACGGAGTTCGGCTCCTACCACGGGCGGTCGTGGCGGAATTGGTAGACGCGCAGCGTTGAGGTCGCTGTGGGGCAACCCGTGGAAGTTCGAGTCTTCTCGACCGCACCATCTTCTCTCAAGAGCAATTTAAAATACTTTCCCCGCAAGGGGTTAAAGTGTTTCTTGATTAGAGACTTTCACTTATCTTCAATACATTGCAAACGAAAACGCGCCCTTCAAGGAAGAGCGCGCCGATAGAATGTCGGGTTTTTCGTTCAGCTTTTTCCGATCTCCGATAGGATCGCGCCGCTGTGTTCACCAAGCTTCGGGGAGCGTTTGTCGAGCTTCAGTTCGGCATTCGAGAAGCGAATGGGCGTCCGCAGGCCGGGAACCCCTTGCGGGTCTATTTTCATCCCTCTCGCCTGGAATTGCGGGTCTGCGAATACATCGGCCACCGTGTTGATCGGGCCAGCAGGCACGCCGATTCTCGCGAGCTCGGCCAGAAGATCGTCGCGCTTCCACGCTTTTGTCTTTTCTTCCAGAAGTGCTGTCAGAGCGGCACGGTTGGCCACACGCGCCGAATTGCTGACGAAACGCTCGTCGGCCGCGAGATCGCCAATGCCAAGCAACGAGGTCAGTTTCCCGAACTGTCCGTCATTGCCGCAAGCGATGATGAAATAGCCGTCGGAAACCGGCAGTGTCTGATAGGGCGCGATGTTCGGATGCGCATTGCCCATGCGCTTTGGTGAAACACCTGACGCCAGATAGTTCATCGCCTGATTGGCGAGCACCGCCGACATGCAGTCGAACAGCGCCATATCGATATGCTGGCCGGTGCCGGTGCGCTCGCGCATGATGAGCGCCGACTGGATCGCAATCACGCTGTAAAGGCCGGTAAAAATATCGGCGAAAGCCACGCCGATCTTCTGCGGCTCCCCGTCGGGCTCGCCCGTGAGATCCATGATGCCGCCCATGCCCTGGATCATGAAATCATAGCCTGCGCGCTCTGCATAAGGGCCGGTATGGCCGAAACCGGTGATTGAGCAATAGATCAGGCGTGGATTGATGGCCTTCAGACTCTCATAGTCGAGGCCGTATTTGTCGAGCCCGCCAAGCTTGAAGTTTTCGATGACGACATCGGCCTCTGCCACGAGCTGGCGGACCAGTTCCCTGCCCTCTTCGGTGCGGAAATCGGCCGTAATCGAGCGCTTGCCGCGATTGCAGGCGTGGAAATAGGCAGCAGACCGTTCGCCGTCCACATCGATGAATGGCGGACCCCATTTGCGCGTATCGTCACCCTCGGGGCTTTCAACCTTGATGACATCGGCTCCCAGATCGGAGAGCGTCTGTCCCACCCATGGCCCGGCCAGAATGCGGGCCAGTTCTACCACCTTGAGACCGTCAAGCGGCGTGTTCTGCATTTTCAGCAATCCCGTATGAAAAATAAAAGAGCCCGCCCGCGAACTGCGAACGGGCCCGAATTGAAGGCTTGTGCCGTGGTGATCAGAAGAAAGCCTGAATGCCGGTCTGGGCGCGGCCCAGAATCAGCGCATGAACGTCATGCGTGCCTTCATAGGTGTTCACCGTTTCCAGATTCTGAGCATGGCGCATCACGTGGTATTCAATCTGGATACCATTGCCGCCGTGCATGTCGCGTGCCTGACGGGCAATATCGAGCGCCTTGCCACAATTGTTGCGCTTGACGATGGAAATCATTTCAGGCGCCATCTTGCCTTCGTCGAACAGACGGCCGACGCGCAAGCTTGCCTGAAGGCCGAGAGCGATTTCGGTCTGCATGTCAGCCAGCTTCTTCTGGTAAAGCTGCGTGCCAGCAAGCGGCTTGTTGAACTGCTTGCGGTCAAGACCGTACTGACGGGCGCGGAACCAGCAATCTTCCGCAGCGCCCAGCACGCCCCAGGAAATCCCGTAACGGGCGCGATTGAGGCAACCGAACGGACCCTTGAGGCCCGATACGTTCGGCAGAAGCGCATCTTCCGAAACTTCAACTCCGTCCATGACGATTTCGCCGGTGATCGATGCGCGCAGCGAAAGCTTGCCGCCGATCTTCGGTGCGGAAAGACCCTTCATGCCCTTTTCGAGCACGAAGCCGCGAATTGCGTTGTCGTGCGCGGCAGACTTTGCCCAGACGACGAACACATCGGCAATCGGTGAGTTCGAAATCCACATCTTCGAACCGGTGAGGCGATAGCCGCCGTCGATCTTTTCGGCGCGAGTCTTCATGCCTGCCGGATCGGAGCCTGCATCGGGCTCGGTCAGGCCGAAGCAGCCGATGAGCTCGCCGGAAACGAGGCCCGGAAGGTATTTCTTGCGCTGTTCGTCGGAGCCATAGGCATAGATTGGATACATCACGAGCGACGACTGCACGCTCATCATCGAACGATAACCGGAATCGACACGCTCGACCTCGCGCGCCACCAGACCATAGGCAACATAGCCCGCATTGGCTGCGCCGTACTCTTCTGGCAGCGTCACGCCAAGGAGACCGGCCTGCCCCATCAGGCGGAACAGTTCAGGATCGGTCGTCTCATCCAGATAGGCCTTTTCAACGCGGGGCAGCAGAACGTCCGTCGCGAAAGCCTTGGCCGAGTCGCGGATCATGCGCTCGTCTTCGGTCAGCTGATCATCCAGCAGAAACGGGTCTTCCCAGCTAAAAGCCGCACGTGACATCAGTGTATTCTCCTCAATGAAAATTTGCAGGAAATATGGACCGTGCCGGAGTTCCGTGCAATCGACGTTTACTCATCGATCTATTCCATTTAGTAATGGATCATGATCTCGATATCACGCCGCCTGCTTCCTTCCACCAGTGCGCTTGCCGCCTTCGATGCCGTTGCGCGGCATGAAAGCTTTTCGGCGGCCGCCGAGGAACTGTCACTGACGCAAGGCGCGGTGAGCCGACAGATTGCAACGCTTGAAGAACAGCTTGGGACCGCGCTTTTCGACCGCACCAGCCGCCATGTCGTACTTTCCGACGCGGGACGTGCCTATCTGAAGGCAGTGGGCCCGGCGCTGGCGTCTATCCGCGCCGCCTCGCTACAGGTCATGTCACAGATGCGCGGCACCACGCTCAATCTCGCTTTCCTTCCGACATTCGGAACGCGCTGGTTGATACCGCGCATACCGCATTTCGTGGCGAAGTATCCGGATATTATCCTCAATTTTGCGACCCGTATCGGCCAGTTCGATTTCGATCGCGAAGGGCTGGATGCGGCGATCCATATCGGCCAGCCGGACTGGCCCAATGCCGATAGTGTGTTTCTGATGGACGAAACTGTTGCGCCCGTTTGCAGCTCGGCTTTTCTTCAGCGGAACCCGGTTCACGCACCTTCCGATCTTCTGCCACTTCCGCTGTTCAACATGGCTTCGCGCCCCGGCGCGTGGGATCACTGGTTCAAAAGTCTCGACATCGCCGCCCCGGTTTCTCCGGGAATGCGCTTCGAGCAGTTTTCAAATGTCTCACAGGCCTGCATTGCCGGTCTCGGCGTTGCTCTGATGCCGCTATTCCTCATTCGCGCCGAGATTGAAAGCGGCCAGCTTGTGGTCGCTTGTCCGCACACGGTCAAAAGCCCGAGCAGCTATTATTTTGTGACGCCGAAGGCTCGCTCGAGCACGCCTGCTGTTTCTGCTTTCCGAGATTGGCTGCTGGCGGAAATCAAAAGCGAAAGTGTGACTCAACCAGTCACGAAACCCGCATAGCCGTCGCTCAGAGTCTTGCACAGGATCGCCGAATAATCGGCGAAGGACTGATCGTCAGGCCTTATACGCCCGAATGACGGACCGGCAAATTGCCTCATGGGCACGAGCGCAAGTGGCGTTGAAACCGGGGTCAGATGTGCGCCCTGCCCGGCGCGCAATGTCGTCAGGATACCAAACATTTCACCTGTAATGCTTGGGCGGGAAAGCACGGCCATACGGTACTGGCCGGACGTATTCGTCACGAGATAGATATGTCCCGAAAGATGTGGAACGGAAACGGCCCCCTGTTGCGAGAACGAAACGTCGGAACGTTCACGCTCACGAAAACTGAGATGCCCGGCATCGGAATTCCAACCGATTTCCGTGATATACGCGAAGATGGCACTGTCCTCGCCGAACGAAGGACGCAAGGTGAGGTAGTCGCCTTCGAGCCATGAAACCGAGGCACGCGAATAGGCGCCAAGTTCTTCCGCTGCGTGGCTGTTGCCATTCCTGGCAAGCGCGGGGGGAGCTTCCCCCGCCTGCTCGCGCAGAGCGATACCCATTGCCTGTTCAAGCCGGATGATGGTTGCGAGTGTGAAGGGCCTGTGTCCGGACAGCGCTTTTTCCAACGTCGAAAGACTGATTCGCGCTTCATCGGCCAGAAGCTGGCGCGAAATACGCCGCCGAGCGATTTCCTCACGAACCCGAACTGCAACGCGGGTATTGATCTGGTCGGGAAGGTGAGAGTCCTGATCGGACATGGCTTATCCTGAATTGCGTACTTTTCTTCACAATTCCACACATATGCGTAACCGGCAAGGCGGTTTGCGGAAAGGGACGGCTGAAACTTGGCAAAGCTTACGCTGGAGTGGAAACAGTTACTCCAGCGACAATGGCTCCAGTTCTTCGAGGTGAACAAGGAGCATGTCATGTCACCCGCGACAAGTCTTTCAAATCATGGCAACAGAGGCGGGTTAGTTTCCCGCTTCTGTTCGTTTGTCTGGTTCTGCAACATGGCGTTGCTGCCGGCATTGGCTGTCATTTTCTGCCTGTTGCAGATCGTCCTGGCTCGAGCCGAGACACCCGCTTTGGTTACCCCGAACGAGGTTCAATCCGGCAGCCTTCTGCTGGAGACAAGCGAAGCTGGGCGTTACGCCGAAGCGCCCCGGATTGCCACGGACGTCAATCTCGATGTGAGCGGCCCGACGGTCCGAGCCCAGCTGACGCAGGCATTCGAGAATCCGACAGACGGTTTCGTCGAAGCCCTCTATGTTTTTCCATTGCCCGAAGAAAGTGCAGTTTATTCGCTGAAAATGGTTATCGGCGATCGCGTGATTGTCGCTGACATCAAGGAGAAGCAGGCAGCTCGCGAAATATATGAAAAGGCGAAAAGCGAAGGCAAAAAAGCCACGCTGATCGAACAGCAGCGGCCTAATGTGTTTACCAATGCGGTCGCCAATATCGGCCCGCACGAAAAAGTCGTCATCCAGATCGAGTATCAGCAGGCGGTGCGACTTTCCGGTGGGCGTTTTTCGCTGCGTGTGCCGTTGGTCGTCGCACCACGTTATAATCCAGACAATGCTTCGCCCATTGTCCAGGAAGTCGAAATGAAAAACGGCTGGGGTATGACGAGCGATACTGGCAAGGCCGATACTTATAACGCACCGATTGTAACGCCCCTAACTCCTCCGGCTGAACTGCGGACCAATCCTGTGAGCATCTCAGTCAATCTGAAGGCTGGCTTCCCGCTTGGAAAGGTTGAAAGCCTTTACCACAAGGTCAGGATCGATACGACGAATGACGCCACGCGTGAAATTACGCTGGACGGAGCCGCTGCTGCAGATCGCGATTTCGTTCTGGAATGGAGCGCTGTCGCAAGCGATGCACCACAGGTCGGGCTGTTCCGCGAACATGTCGGCAAGGATGACTATGTGCTTGCCTATGTTACGCCACCGACTGTTGCCGGCATGAAGAAGGCGCAGCGTGAAGTCATCTTCGTGATCGATAATTCCGGATCAATGGGCGGCACATCCATGGAACAGGCGAAGGCCAGCCTGGATTACGCATTGTCAAAACTTCATCCCGGAGACCGTTTCAATGTGATCCGTTTCGATGACACATTGACGAGGTTCTTCGAGGATTCGGTCGAGGCCAATCAGCAGAATATCGCCTCCGCCCGTCGTTTCGTAATGAACCTTGAAGCGCAAGGCGGCACGGAAATGCTACCCGCCCTTCATGCTGCACTTGATGACAGCAATCAGGGTAACGGATTGCGGCAGATCGTGTTTTTGACCGATGGCGAGATCAGCAATGAGGAGCAATTATTGGATGCCGTGGCGGCACGTCGAGGACGTTCGCGTATTTTCATGGTCGGCATTGGCTCTGCCCCGAACTCCTATCTGATGAATCGCGCGGCGGAACTTGGACGCGGAACCTTCACGCATATCGGGTCGGCGGCTGAAGTGGATGACCGCATGCGGGCTCTGTTCGACACGCTTGAAAACCCTGCTGTTACCGATCTGAAGGCTAATTTTTCCGAAAAGAATGTGAGCATGACGCCTTCCCTTCTGCCCGATCTCTATCGTGGCGAACCACTTGTCATCGCGGCACGAATGGGTAAAGCGACGGGAAACCTTGTTATCGAAGGCCAGATTGACGGCCGTCCGTGGACAGTCGAACTGCCGCTCGATCAGGCAATCAATGCCGAAGGCATTTCAAAGTTGTGGGCGCGTCGCAAGATTGATGACGCCGAAGTGGAACTTACCCTTGGCAAGATTTCTCAGGACGCCGCCGATGCGCGCATTCTTCGCCTCGCACTGGAACATCATCTGGTCAGCCGGCTGACGAGCCTCTTGGCTGTGGACAAGACACCCTCGCGACAGGCAAATGCGCCGCTGACCCGCGCCGATATTCCGCTGCAACTGCCGGCTGGCTGGGATTATGACAAGCTGTTCGGCATCCGTGCGGATCGCAACGTCGGGGATCGCGCAAGCATGGATATGAATGGTGTAAGCGACGCTGTTCGAAGCCATGAAAGCCCTGCATCACCGTCATCGCCGTCGCAGTCGATCCCGCTGCCGCAGACGGCAACGCCAGCAACGATGCTGCTCATTCAAGGCTTGGGTTTGGTGCTGGCTGGCCTGTTCGTCGTCTGGTTCTTCCGCCGCAAGGAGAATGTGTGATGCCTATTAATCAAGTTGTTACAGGGAGCG
This sequence comes from Hyphomicrobiales bacterium, assembly GCA_900470195.1. Taxonomy (GTDB): domain Bacteria; phylum Pseudomonadota; class Alphaproteobacteria; order Rhizobiales; family Rhizobiaceae; genus Brucella. The sequence continues at coordinate 21,689 of UEIJ01000005.1, forward strand.
CACTGAAGCGCTCCCTTCTCCCCGCGGTGGGAATGGTGCTGATTGCGATGGGGTTGGCACTTTCCGGTCAGGGAATCTGGATACATGCGAAAGCGTTTGCGGCGCAGATCCTGCTTGAAAGAGCCTTTTCGGAGAGCATTGAAACGGGCGCTCCGGTCAAACCCTGGGACTGGGCCGATACCTGGCCCGTTGCCCGCATAGAAGTGCCGCGGCTTGATGAATCAGCCATTGCTCTGAAAGGTGCCAGCGGTCAGGCATTGGCTTTTGGTCCCGGCCATCTGGACAATACGCCGATGGCGGGGGAACGGGGAACGGCCATCTATGCTGCGCATCGCGACACGCATTTCGCATTTCTGAAGAATATCGAGAAGAACGACCAGATACTCGTCACTCGCAGCGACGGAAAGATGGTTTCCTATCGCGTCAGCCACATGACCGTAGCGCGATGGGATGAGGCGAAGCTCGCGCCGGATCGCGAAGGCCGCCACCTCGTCCTGGCGACCTGTTACCCATTCGATGCGATTACTCCTGGCCCACTTCGCTATCTGGTCTATGCGGATATGGAGACAGGCAAGTCAGGTGATTGATCGACTTGCGATCTCATAGGAATGCAGGCGTTTCTTGTGATCGTGGATCATGCCGGTCAACATCAGCTCGTCGGCTCCGGTGCTTTCGGCAAAGGCCTTGATGCCCTTCGCGACTGTCTCCGGTCCGCCGACCACACGGCAAGACAGCATCTGACGGACGAGCGCTTGTGCTGCCGGATCAAGCCGTTCAGCATAACCCTCGACCGGAGCGGGAAGCTTGCCGGGGCGGCCGCTGCGCAGATTGACGAAAGCTTGCAGCTGCGACGTGAAAAGATAGTTGGCTTCCTCGTCCGTATCGGCAGCAATGACGTTGAGGCCCAGCATGACGTAGGGCTTCTGCATATATTCCGATGGTTCGAACCGCTCACGATAAAGCGCAATGGCACGTTCCATCTCCGCAGGTGCGAAATGCGAGGCGAATGCGTATGGCAGGCCAAGCATGGCTGCAAGCTGCGCGCCAAACAGGCTTGAGCCGAGAATCCAGACCGGCACATTCAATCCCTCGCCCGGCACTGCGCGCACACGCTGGCCCGGCTCGGCCGGTTTGAAATAGTTGAGCAACTCGACCACATCCTGCGGAAAAGCGTTTGCATCGCTGTCGAGATTGCGTCGAAGCGCATGGGCGGTGATCTGGTCGGTGCCGGGAGCGCGGCCCAACCCAAGATCGATACGGCCCGGAAACAGCGAGGCAAGCGTGCCGAACTGTTCGGCTATCACCAGCGGCGAATGGTTGGGCAGCATGACGCCGCCCGCGCCGACGCGGATAGTCGAGGTGCCGTTGGCGACGTAACCGATAACCACGGATGTCGCCGCGCTGGCGATGCCCGGCATATTGTGGTGCTCGGCGAGCCAATAACGATGGAAGCCGAGCCGTTCGGCATGTTGCGCAAGTTCCAGCGTGTTGTGCAGCGATTGCGCTGCATCACTGCCTTCGGGAACGGGCGAAAGATCAAGAACGGACAAAGGTATCATACTGGCTCATATGGGTTGGAACGCCGCATTCGCAACGTTAGCAAAACAAAAAAGGGCGACCTATTTCTAGGCCGCCCCTTGTCGTTGGTTCAACGCAAGTTTCAGTGATGTTGCACTGGAGCCGGTTCGCCACCCGCTTCGGAGGACGCGACATACTCGCCTTCCACATCCTTCTTCGCGATGAAGGTGTAGAACATGGGCACCACGAACAGCGTGAAAATGGTGCCGATCACGATGCCGGTGAAGATCACCAGACCCATCGAGTAACGAGCTGCCGCACCCGCTCCGGTCGCAATGATGAGCGGCACAACGCCGAGCGCCATGGCCGCAGTGGTCATCAGGATCGGGCGCAGACGGGTTTCAGCCGCGACGACGATCGCATCCCGGCGTGAAAGACCATGCAGGCGGCGCTGCTGATTGGCGAATTCCACCATCAGAATGCCGTGCTTGGTTATCAACCCGACAAGGGTGATGAGACCGACCTGCGTGTAGATGTTGAGTGTGCCGAGGCCGATATTGAGCGGCACGATGGCGCCGAAGATCGACAGCGGAACCGACATCATGATGATGAACGGGTCGCGGAAGCTTTCGAACTGCGCCGCAAGCACCAGATAGATCACGATGACAGCGAGACCGAAGGCAATCAGGATGGTGTTGCCCTGCTCTACTTCCAGACGCGACTGGCCGGAATAATCCAGGAAGAAGCCTTCCGGCATCTTGGACTTGGCCAGATCGACCAGAGTTTGCAGGCCCTGCCCGGTGGTGACGCCCGGCAACGGCAATGCTGAAATCGTGGCCGAATTCAGCTGGTTGAACTGTTCGATTGCAGCAGGCGATGCGTTCTGGCTGACCTTGATGACCGACGACAAGGGAATCATCGAGCCGGAAACACTGCGCACATAGAAGTCGCCCAGCTTTTCCGGGTTCGAACGGTAGCTATCCGGCACCTGGGTGATGATGTCATAGCTGTTCGAATCGCGGTCGAACTTTGCAACCGATGCGCCACCGGTCAGGAGACCCAGCGTTGAACCGATATCGCTGATCTGCACGCCCAGCGTCGCCGCGCGGTCACGGTCGATGGTGATCGTGATCTGCGGTGCGTTGAAGGAGAGCGAATTCTGCACGATGATGTACTGGCCGGAAGCCTGCGCTTCGTTCTTGATCTCTTCGGCAAGTTCGAACACCTGATCGGCCGGGCCGGTCGACTGCAAGGCAATCGATATCGGCAACCCGCCGCCCGTTCCCGGCAGGGACGGAGGCGCGAAGATGAAGGCCTGTACACCGGCCACCTTGGAGATACGTGCGGTCAGGTCTTCCTGTATCTGCTTTTGCGAGCGGGTACGCTCGTTCCAGTCCTTCAGAACCCAGAGCGCGATACCCGATGTCGTACCGCCGTCCATCCCGACGATCTGGAAGCGGGTCTTCAGTTCTGGAAGATCCTTTGTCAGTTCGTCGATCTGTTCTGCGTAGAGATTGGTATAGGCCGAGGTTGCATATTGCGGCGCCTGGAACATCGAGAACAGCGCACCGGAATCTTCTTCCGGTGCCAGTTCGCTCGAGGTGTTCATGAACAAGAAACCCGTCAGGCCCATCAATGCTATAACGATCATCAGCGTAATGCCGCGATAGTTAAGCGAGTTGGAAACGCGGCGGTGATACCATTTCTCGAAGCGCGAGAAGGTTCGGTCGATCAATTGCTGGAAGCGGGTTTGTTCGCCGTGCTTGAGCATGCGCGCGCACATCATGGGCGAAACCGTCAATGCGGCAATACCCGAGATGATAACGGCACCGGCCAGCGTGAAGGCGAATTCGCGGAACAGAGCGCCTGTCAGACCGCCCGTGAAACCGAGCGGTGCGAACACCGCCGCCAGCGTGATCGTCATGGCGATGATCGAGCCGGTGATTTCCTTCATGCCCTTGAACGCGGCATCCATGGGCCGGAGGCCCTCTTCAATATGCCGGTGGATATTCTCCAGCACCACGATGGCGTCATCGACCACAAGACCGATGGCAAGAACCATTGCAAGCAGCGACAGGAGGTTGATCGAGAAACCGAGCACATAAAGGAAAAAGCACACGCCGATCAGCGAAATCGGGATCGTCACAATCGGAATCAGCACCGAACGGAACGAACCGAGGAAGACGATGATGACCAGAATAACGATAGCCACGGCTTCGCCGATGGTGGTGAAGACTTCCTTGATCGATGAGCTGATCTGTTCCGTCGCGTCGTAAACCAGAACAAGCGACATGCCTTCCGGCAGCGACGCCTGAATGGACGGAAGTTCCTTGCGGACAGCCGCCGCCATGTCGATGGGGTTTGCCGCCGGTGTCGGGAAGACGCCGAGGAATGTACCCGCCGAGCCGTTGAACGAAACGATGGTGTCCGTGCTTTTTGCAGCCAGTTCGACCCGCGCGACGTCACGCAGGCGAACCACGTCGTCGCCTGACGCCTTGATCGGCATCGCGCCGAAGGCTTCCGGGGTCTGCAAGGTCGACTTCAGCGTGATCGAAGACGCAACATATTCGTTCTTCGTCGTGCCCGGAGCCGACAGGAAGTTGGAGGCTTTGATTGCCGCCAGAACTTCCGGTGCGGTGATCTGGCGGGCCGCAAGCTGGATCGGGTCGAGCCAGACGCGCATCGAATAAACCTGGCCGCCCAGAATTTCAGCCTTTGCAACGCCCTGAATGGTGGACATGCGCGGCTGGATGACGCGCTCCAGATATTCGGTGATCTGCTCGCTCGTCATATTCGGGTTCTGCGCCGCCAGATACATGGTGGCGAAGTTCTGGCCCGTGCCCTTGACGATGACCGGATCGTCGGATTCGTCCGGCAGGTCGCCGCGAACCTGATTGACCTTGGCGATGACTTCCGTCAGCGCCGCATCCGGGTTTGCGCCGAGCTTCATCTGCACCGTCACGGTGCTTGACGACGGGCGGCTCGAAGAGGTCACGTAATCGATGTTTTCGGTAGTCGCGACTGCTTCGGCGATCGGAGCGGTGATGAAGCCCTGAATAAGATCGGCACTGGCACCGGCATAGGTGGTTGTAACCGTGATGACGGTTTCGTCGACCTTCGGATATTCGCGCACCGTCAGCTGCGCGATGCCCTGAAGGCCTAACAGGATGATCATGAGGGCGACCACCGTGGCAAGCACGGGGCGCCGGATGAAGATATCGGAAAAGCTCATCTTGATCGCCTATTGCTCGCCAGCCGGTTGGCCGGCCGGTATCGGATTGACGGTGTTGTCGATTTTCACCGGAACACCGGGCGAAAGCCTGTTCTGGCCTGCGGTGATGACGATATCGCCAGCCTTCAGACCGCTCGTCACCTCGACGAGACCGGAATAACGGCGTCCAAGCTTGATGAATACCTGCTGCGCCACCTGCTTTTCGCCTTCTTCCGGCTTGGCGTCGGATGCAGGAGCCTTGGCGGTATCGTCGCCTTCGGCAGCCTTCGCGCCCTCCGGCTTCTGTTCCGGACGGACCGCATAGACATAGTCGCCGTAGAGGCTGGAAATAATCGTGGTCTGCGGCAGGGCAATGACGTTGTTTTCTTCCGGCAATTCCACACGAACCTGCACGAACTGGCCAGGCGTCAGCTTGTGGTCCGGATTCTGCACCTCCGCGCGTACCGAGACCAGACGGGTCGCGGGATCGATCTTGGGATCGATACCGACGATCTTGCCGGTAAAATCAAGCGCTTCCGCAGCCGAACCGACCTTGACGGTCTGCCCGAGTTTGATGGACGCGAGGGACTGTTCAGGAACCGTGAAGTCGATACGCATCACATCTGTGTTCTGCAGCGTGGCGATGACCGTGCCGGGCGTCAGATACTGGCCAAGATCGACCTTGGAAATGCCGATAACGCCGGAGAACGGAGCCTTGACGGACTTCTGGGCCAGCGTTGCGCGCATTTTTTCAACACGCGCGCTTGCGGCATCGGCGGCCGAAGCCGTTGTATCGACATTCGACACAGCGCCAACACCGCGCGTGCGCAGCGTATCGGCGCGCTTCAGGTTCTGCCTGGCAAGAACGGCTTCGGCTTCGGCGGCAGCGAGGTCAGCTTTCTGAATGCTGTCTTCCATCTGAAGCAGCAGGTCGCCCTGTTTGACTTCCTGATTGGCCTTGAAATTGATCTTCTGCACGACGCCGTCGAGCTGCACGGTCAGGTCAACACCATTGAGCGCATTGGCCGTACCGATGGCTTCGATACCCGGCTTCCACTCGCCCGGCTCCACCGTGACGGTCGAAACCGTCTGGGCAGGCTGCTGCATGTTGGCGAAAAAGTCTTTGATGGCCTGTGATCGGAACAGGTTAAAGCCAACGAGGCCTCCGACGACGATCACGAGGAATATTATTGCCAGTATAAGGCGCTTGATCATTGCGGATGCACTCCAGATGGCTCCCTGATCGATCAGGGGTTGGGGGATTGGCCGCGGCGCCTTCTTCGCTTTCACGCAAAGGTCGCGCGTATTTTACTTGAATGAAAGTGGCGAATAACTGTACCGTCCGGACGGTATTGTCAACACTCGAACTGTCAGGAGACACCTGTAAGTTGCCAACTAAAAAGAAGGTCTCGTCGCGCGAACGTATTTTGCGCGCTGCTATCGAGCTCGCCCGAGAGATCGGCCCTGCTCACCTCTCTCTCGATGCCGTAGCAGCCCGTGCGGGGCTTTCAAAAGGCGGATTGCTTTATACTTTTCCGACAAAGGCCAAACTGCTCGAAGCCGTGGTCGAAGAATACATGAAAGAGCATGAACACGCCATGGAGGTTCAGGAGACCCTTCAGAAAGGCGATAAAAACCGGGTGGCGCGAGCTTTTCTGGACGTTTACCGCGTTCAGGCCGATGACGAGCCGCCCGCCTGCGGCGTTCTCGCCGCGCTTGCCGAAGACCCAGGGTTCATGGTGCCGGTCCGGCAGTATCACAGGGCTTTCCTCGACCGCATGATCAAGGACACAACCGATTCCGACACGGCGCTGATCGTCTATCTGGCTGTCGCAGGGCTGGAATGCTCGAAATTGCTGGAATGTGAAATCCTGAATGATGAGGAACAGCGCGCCGTCCTGTGTCGTCTGGAGAACATGCTGACGGTCGGATAGGCTTTTGGCCCGAGACGCATCTGCGGGATGCGTCCCGGTTTACGTTCCTGTGATTCGTATTATCTTCCAGCTGGAGAAAATACGCGCAGGCGGTGTCCGTCCGGATCAGTTGCCACAAAAGAGCGCCCGAACTCCAGTGTTTGCGGCTTGGACAAGATGGATATCCCGCGCGCGGTCCACTCTCCATACACCTTGTCGATCTCTTCATAACTCGCGTAACGGAAGGCAATTTCGCCGCCAAAAGCGCCGGAATCAGCTGCCGGTTCGACTGTGTGCCTGGACCACAGTCCCAGCATCAGCCCGTTGTTCAACAGGAATAGTACAAAAGTCGGGGAAGCCTCGATGGGTTCGATTCCTAGCAGATCAGCATAAAAGCGCCCGCTGGACAGGGGATTCTCCACGTAACAAATTGTGAAATTGGGATGTATCATCGTCGTCGCTCCTGCGTTGAATAGAAGCGACTTTATGGGAAACCACTGTCAGATTCTGGCAGTATCAATTCAAGTCCCGAACAATCCCTTGTCGGACTTTCCATTCTTTTAGAAGTTCTGAACGCCGTTTTGGGTAGCGGCTGGCTTCTACAGTCAGGCTGGCGATGCGATCCGTTCGGAAGTGCCTGAAGTCCTGTCGCATTTCGCACCAGGCGAGCACCACCCGCACTTGCTCGAAGAAAGTCAGCGCGAACGGCCAGATCAGGCGCTCGGTAGGTACGCCTGCCGCATCCTTGTAGAGAATGCGTATTTTTCTCTCTGTCCGAATAGCGCCGCGAAGAGGGGCAATGTCCATCACATCGACCGTACCGGACCCGCCCGGCCCGACAAGGAGGTTGACGGTTTCGAGGGCAATGCGTGAATCATCGGGCATTACCGCTGCAACTTTGGCCAGAACGTTGCGTGCCGCCGTGCCGAGTTCGGCATCTCCTCTGTCCGCAACCCAGCGTGCGCCCAGAACCAGAGCCTCAATTTCTTCCTGATTGAACATGATAGGCGGCAACGTGAAGCCGGGACGCAGGATATACCCCAATCCCGCCTCTCCCTCGATATCCGCACCCTGCGCCTGAAGGCTGGCAATATCGCGATACAGCGTGCGAATGCTGATACCGAGTTGCTGCGCCAGTGTTGTCCCACTCACAGGACGGCGATGGGTCCGAAGCAACTGCAAAAGCGCGAGGAGACGTTCAGAGCGAGACACCAGAACCCTCCCCTTACTTTTGAGTGACAGATGCTACAGAAGTGCCGGAATATCGCCCTTCGCCCATCCTTCCGAGGTTTCGGCGGCGAAATCGGTAAAGCGGCCGTCAGCGATTGCCGCGCGGATGCCCTTCATCAAATATTGATAGTAAGCGAGATTGTTCCAGGTGAGCAGCATTGCGCCGAGCGCTTCACCGGATTTCACCAGATGATGCAGATAGGCGCGGCTGTAGTCGCGCGATGCCGGGCAATCCGATTCCGGATCGAGCGGGCGATGATCGTCCGCATGGCGCGCATTGCGCAGGTTCACCTTGCCGAACCGGGTAAATGCGAGACCGTGGCGGCCTGCTCGCGTCGGCATAACGCAATCGAACATGTCGATGCCACGGGCAACGGATTTGAGGATATCGCCCGGCGTGCCGACACCCATGAGGTAGCGCGGCTTCTCCGATGGCAGGATCGGGCAGACCACTTCCAGCATGTCGAGCATGACCTGCTGCGGTTCGCCCACTGCCAGACCGCCGACCGAATAGCCCTTGAGGTCCATCGCCTTCAGCGCTTCCGCGGATTTCTCGCGCAGACGTGCCACGTCGCCGCCCTGCACGATGCCGAACATCGCCTTGCCCGGCTGGTTGCCGAAAGCCACCTTGCAGCGCTCGGCCCAGCGCAGCGACAGTTCCATGGCGCGCTCGGTGTTCTTTTCCGGCGAAGGCAGCGCCACGCACTCGTCGAGCTGCATCTGGATATCGCTATCGAGCAGGCCCTGTATCTCGATGGAGCGCTCCGGCGTCATTTCATAAGGCTTGCCGTCGATATGCGAGCGGAATGTCACGCCGTTTTCGTCGAGCTTGCGCAATTGCGCCAGCGACATGACCTGAAACCCGCCTGAATCGGTTAGGATCGGACCTTTCCAGCCGCCAAATTCGTGCAGGCCGCCCAGTCTTGCGACGCGTTCGGCACCGGGCCGCAGCATGAGGTGATAGGTATTGCCAAGGATGATATCGGCTCCAAGCTCTTTCACCTGGTCCATATACATGGCCTTGACCGTGCCAGCCGTGCCGACCGGCATGAAGGCAGGTGTGCGCACCATGCCGCGCGGCATGGAAATCTCACCCTGACGAGCAGCGCCGTCTGTCGCCAGCACCTTGAATTCGAAGTTTTCGGTTGTCATGCGGTGTCTTTAGCTTTGTCGGCCCGCTCTAGCAAGCTGCCGTCGCCATAGGAATAGAAGCGGTAGTCGTTGCCGATGGCATGGTCGTAGGCGGCGCGCATCGTCTCAAGTCCGCTGAATGCCGATACCAGCATGAACAGCGTCGAGCGCGGCAGGTGGAAATTGGTCATAAGCAGATCGACTGCGCGGAACTTGTAGCCCGGGGTGATGAAAATATCGGTCGCACCGGACCATGGACGGATGATACCGTCCTCACCTGCCGCACTCTCGATCAGGCGCAGGGATGTCGTGCCGACGCAGACGATCCTGCCGCCCCGCTCGTGAACGGCATTGAGCGCATCGGCAGTGCGCTGCGACACATAACCGATTTCCGAATGCATCTTGTGGTCGGCCGTGTCGTCGGCCTTGACCGGCAGGAAAGTCCCCGCGCCCACATGCAGCGTTACGAAATGTTCCTCAACGCCTTTGGCCTTGATCTTTTCCAGAAGCTCCGGCGTGAAATGCAAACCGGCGGTGGGCGCTGCGACAGCGCCTTCCTCGCGCGCATAGACCGTCTGATAGTCCTTGCGGTCGCGTTCGTCTTCGGCGCGCTTCGATGCGATGTAAGGCGGTAGCGGAATGTGCCCAACCGAGGCGATTGCCTCATCCAGCATGGCCCCGGAAAGATCGAACACCAGAAGCGCTTCGCCTGCGTCGCCCTTTTCCGCCACGGTGGCATCAAGCGTACCGAGGAAGCAGCTCGAACCGGAATGGCCGAACCGGATGCGGTCGCCTTCCTTCACGCGCTTGGCCGGACGCAGAAAAGCCTTCCAGCGATCGGCCCCAGTGCGCATATGCAGCGTGGCGCTGACCTGCGAAATATTGCCTTCCCGCTCGCGCATGCCTTCAAGTTGTGCCGGTATTACCTTGGTATCATTGAAAACAAGAGCATCGCCCGGCTGCAGCAGGTCCGGCAGCTCGAATACCTGTCGATCCTCGAATGGCTGGCCGGGGCGGACACGCAACAGCCGGGCGTGGTCGCGTGGCTCGACCGGGCGCAGGGCAATGCTCTCTTCCGGCAAATCGAAATCGAAAAGATCAACACGCATTATGAACCTCGTGAGAGCATTTCCGCAGAATGGCCGTGTGTGGAAATGCGTCAAAGCAAGAACGGCCCCGGCAATACCGGAGCCGCAATAGCTGGATAGAAATTGCAGGATCAGATGTCGGCAGCGATACGCGCAGTTACGATCTGGTCTGGATCGGACACCGGTTCGCCGCGCTTGATCTTGTCGACATTGTCCATGCCTTCGATGACCTGGCCCCAGACGCTGTACTGGCGGTCGAGCCATGGAGCATCGGCAAAGCAGATGAAGAACTGCGAGTTGGCTGAATTCGGGTTGGCGGAACGCGCCATCGAAGCGGTGCCGCGCTTGTGCGGCGTGTTGGAGAATTCGGCCTTCAGGTCCGGCTTGTCCGAACCGCCCATGCCGGCGCGCGAGCCGTTGAAATGAGCGCCTCCCGTCTTGCCGAACTTAACGTCGCCGGTCTGGGCCATGAAGCCATCGATCACGCGGTGAAACACCACGCCGTCATATGCGCCTTCGCGAGCCAGTTCCTTGATACGCGCCACATGATCCGGCGCGAGGTCCGGATAGAGTTCCAGAACGACATTGCCCTTGGTGGTTTCCAGAACGAGCGTGTTTTCAGGGTCTTTGTAAGCCATTGGGCCTCTCCTTGTATTTACTTCTTGGTGGCCTGAAGCGTGGCCTTGATGATCTTGTCAGGGTTTGTCACGGCGCCGTTTTCGGCTTCGCTGCCCTTCTTTATCTTGTCGACGACATCCATGCCGCTGACAACCTTGCCTACCACCGTATACTGGCCATTGAGGAACGAGCCGTCGGCAAACATGATGAAGAATTGCGAATTGGCAGAGTTCGGGTTCTGGCTGCGGGCCATGCCCACGGTGCCGCGCACGAAGGGTTCCTTCGAGAATTCCGCAGGAATATCCGGATAGTCCGAGCCACCGGTGCCGACGCGCGAGGCATCGAAGCCCTTGTCCACGTTGCCGAACTTAACGTCGCCGGTCTGTGCCATGAAACCCGGAATGACGCGGTGGAAGGCAACGCCGTCATAAGCGCCCTCACCGACCAGCTTTTCGATCTGCGCCACATGCTTTGGCGCCAGATCGGGACGAAGCTGGATAGCCACGTCGCCATCTTTCAGCTTGAGAACCACGGTGTTTTCGGCATTGGCGGCGGCAGCGGTGTGGACCGCGCCTTGCGACAGCGCGAAGAAAGCAGCAGCGGCGAGCACCGAGCGAACGAAAGACATGATTGAAAAACTCCCTGTGGTCAGGATTTGAATTTGGCGTTCAAAGCGGCAGCGACCGCCGCCGGAACGAAGGGTTTTATATCACCGCCCATGGAGGCAATCTGGCGAACCAATGTGGCGGTAATCGTGCGCACTGCCGGATCTGCCGGGAGGAACACGGTCTGCAATTCCGGCGCCATGGTGCCGTTCATGCCTGCCATCTGCATTTCATAGTCGAGATCGGTGCCATCGCGCAAACCGCGGACCATCAATTGTGCGGCATGTTTGCGCGCTGCATCGATGACCAACCCGTCGAAGGAAATGACAGAAACCCGGCCTGCATCCTTGCCCAGGATAGCCTTGCTGCTTTCGCCGATGAGCGCCACGCGTTCCTCAAAGGTGAACAGGGGCTTTTTGCCGGGGTGAACGCCAATCGCGACAATAACCTCATCGGCAAGGCGCAGAGCACCTTTAAGCACATCCATATGGCCGTTTGTCACCGGGTCAAAGGAGCCCGCATAGATCGCAATCGTCATTTCTTCCAGCTAGCCTTTTCTGACAGGTTTTTCAACAAGAACAACAGCGATAAGAAAACGGAAACCAAGAAAGCAGATTAACGCGACATGAACGACGATTTCACGACATGTTCACAACCGATTTACCAGAATAGGCGCAGGTTTGGTGCAACCTTTTCGCTTCTGAAGCGTATGTATGTCGAAAGGATAACACGATGATGATCTTTCTTCTGGCATTATCCATGATGGTCGCGATGGCTGCCTCGGCAATCATACTGCTTCTCGAAGAGAATGAAGCCAAGCGTCAGCGCGTGCGTCAGGTCGCATTCGACATCAATAGCCTGCGCAACATGCGTTCGCGCTAGGCATTGACAGCCGGCTCACGCAAAAGCGTTGGAGCTGCTGTCAAAGAGTTTCCGTGATCGCCAATTCCTCCAGTCTTGGCATCTGAAAAAGGCCGATGGTTCCCGCCATCGGCCTTTTTCATTGATCGGTACGAAAAGCCAGATCAACCTGGCTTCCCGATTATTCTTCGGTGTCCGCGATTGGTGCTTCACCTTCCGGTGCCGCATCGCCCTCACCGCCGTTTTCTTCATCGCTATCCGTTTCGGATATGCGTTCGACCGAAACGACCTTTTCGCCGTCCGCCGTGTTGAAGATCGTAACACCCTTGGTGGAACGTCCGGCAATGCGGATTCCGTCAACCGGCACACGGATAAGCTGTCCGCCGTCCGAAACGAGCAGAATCTGGTCGCTTGCCTCGACCGGGAACAGGGCGACGAGCTTGCCGATTTCGTCGGTCTTCGACGTATCGGTAGCGCGAATACCCTTGCCGCCACGACCGGAAACGCGGAACTCGTAGGACGAGGAACGTTTGCCGTAGCCGTACTCGCTGACGGTCAGCACCGTCTGTTCGCGCGCTTTCAGCTCCTGATAGCGTTCGTCGTTGAGCTCGGTTTCGTTTCCGACTTCCTCGCCAACCACCACGATATCATCCGCGTCATCGGCGCCCTGCGCACGGCGCTCGGCAATCGAACGCTTGAGATAGGCCGAACGTTCAGCCGCGTCGGCATCGACGTGATGCAGGATCGCCATGGAGATGACCTTGTCGCCATCGGCCAGATTGATGCCGCGCACGCCGATGGAGTTGCGGCCTGCAAAGACGCGCACATCGGTGACGGAGAAGCGAATGCACTGGCCGCCGGCGCAGGTCAGAAGCACGTCGTCGAATTCCGTACAGGTATCGACCGAGAGGATTTCATCGCCCTCGTCTTCGAGCTTCATCGCGATCTTGCCGTTGCGGTTGACCTGAACGAAGTCCGACAGCTTGTTGCGGCGAACCGTACCGCGTGTGGTCGAGAACATGACGTCCAGATTTGCCCAGGATTCTTCATCCTCAGGCAGCGGCATGATGGTGGTGATGCGCTCGCCCTGCTGCAATGGCAGCATGTTGATGAGCGCCTTGCCGCGCGACTGCGGCGTGCCGACCGGCAGGCGCCAGACCTTCTCCTTGTAGACGATGCCTCGCGAGGAGAAGAACAGAACCGGCGTATGCGTATTGGCCACGAACAGGCGCGTGACGAAATCCTCGTCCTTCGTCGCCATGCCGGAGCGGCCCTTGCCGCCACGGCGCTGCGCACGATAGGTCGTCAGCGGTACACGCTTGATATAGCCTGCATGGCTGACGGTAACGACCATATCTTCACGGGCGATCAGGTCTTCGTCATCCATTTCGGCGCCGCCGAAACCGATTTCGGTGCGGCGCGGGGTTGCGAACTCGTCGCGAACCGCAATCATCTCGTCCTTGACGATGGTCATCACGCGCAGGCGCGAACCGAGAATGTCGAGATAATCGCGAATTTCCTCGCCGATCTTGTTCAACTCGTCCGCCACCTCGTCGCGACCGAGCGCGGTGAGACGCTGCAGACGCAGATCGAGAATAGCGCGAGCCTGCTCCTCGGAGAGATTGTAGGTGTTGTCGTCGTTCAGCGTGTGGCGCGGATCGTCAATGAGACGGATCAGCGGTGCCACATCAACGGCCGGCCAGCGGCGTTCCATCAACTGCTCGCGTGCCGTCGTCGGATCGGGCGCACGGCGAATGAGCGCGATCACCTCATCGATATTGGCAACGGCAATCGCAAGACCAACCAACACATGCGCGCGGTCACGCGCCTTGTTGAGCAGGAACTTGGTGCGGCGCGTCACGACTTCCTCGCGGAAGACGACGAAGGCGCGCAGCATGTCGAGCAGGTTGAGCTGTTCCGGCTTGCCGCCGTTCAGCGCCACCATGTTGCAGCCGAAGGAGGTCTGCAACGGCGTGTAGCGGTAGAGCTGGTTCAGCACAACGTCGGCAACGGCGTCACGCTTGAGTTCCACCACGACGCGATAGCCTTCGCGGTCGGATTCATCGCGCAGATCGGAAATGCCCTCGATGCGCTTGTCGCGCACCAGTTCGGCCATCTTCTCGATCATCGAAGCCTTGTTCACCTGATACGGGATCTCGGTGATGATGATGGCTTCACGGTCGCCGCGCATCGGCTCGATGGTGGCGCGTCCGCGCATGACAACAGAACCGCGTCCGGTCGTGTAGGCGGAATTGATGCCGGAGCGACCGAGAATAATGCCGCCGGTCGGGAAATCCGGACCCGGAATGATATCCATCAGTTCGGCAAGTTCGATAGCCGGATTGTCGATCAGCGCAACGCAGCCGTCGATGACTTCGCCGAGATTGTGCGGCGGAATATTGGTCGCCATGCCGACCGCAATACCGCCCGAACCGTTGACGAGCAGGTTCGGAAAGCGCGCAGGCATGACCACCGGCTCTTTCTCGCGACCGTCATAGTTGTCCTGGAAGTCGACCGTATCCTTGTCGATGTCCGACAGGATGGTTTCGGTAAGCTTTTCCAGACGGCATTCGGTGTAACGCATCGCCGCCGGCGGATCGCCGTCGATGGAGCCGAAATTGCCCTGCCCGTCGACCAGCGGATCGCGCATGGAAAAATCCTGCGCCATACGCACGAGGGCGTCATAAATAGATGCGTCGCCATGCGGGTGATACTTACCCATCACCTCACCAACCACACCCGCCGACTTGCGGTATGGGCGGTTATAGGCGAGGTTCATCTCGTTCATGGCGTGGAGAATGCGGCGATGCACGGGCTTCAGGCCGTCGCGCACATCGGGCAGCGCACGGCTCACGATAACGCTCATCGCGTAATCGAGATAGGAGCGCTGCATCTCCTCGATAATGGAAATCGGTTCGATACCGCTAGGGCCGCCGTTTGGGCCACCATTCATATCGTCGGAACCGGGTGGAGGCGTTTGATCTGACACTATTCAGATTTCTTTCTCAACAGAATCGATAAAGTCACTTTATAACGGAAACCAGCAAAAAACGCCAATTTCACGACCGTTTCGGCGGGCTATTTCCGGCTTTTAATTCAATGACTTAAAAGATATTCACATAAAGATTGAGCAACGATGTTGCCCGACCTCGCGCTTTGCATCGACCATGTGCTCCTGATCGTCTACAATCCGTGTATCCGATTGAGCATAACATGCCAACAAGAAGGGCGCGCGCAGCATGGGGTTCTACGATACGGTTTTCAGCGCGTTCGTCACCCTGCTTGTTACAATCGATCCGCCCGGATTGGCGCCATTGTTTCTGGCACTGACGCCGGGCATGAAACGCAGCCACCGCGGACAGGTGGCGCTGCGCGCCTCCATCATCGGTTTCATCGTGATGGCGTTGTTTGCCATTGCGGGGGCGCAAATCCTCGGCATGTTCGGCATTACCATCGGCGCGTTCCGCGTGGCCGGTGGCCTGCTCCTGTTCTGGATCGCATTCGAGATGATTTTCGAGAAGCGGACAGAGCGCAAGGAAAAGAGCGCCGAGGTCGCCATCACCAAGGACCATATCCGCAATATAGCGGCCTTCCCGCTGGCCATTCCGCTGATTGCCGGACCGGGCGCTATCTCCGCTATCGTGCTGACCTCAAACTCCTTCGAAGGCGTGGGACCGAAAGCGGCCCTTCTCGGCGTTATCTTCGTTTGTTTGCTGATCACCTATCTCGTGCTGCTTCTTGCAGAACGCGTCGACCGGTTTCTGGGCGAAACCGGTCGTTCCATCCTGACCCGCCTTCTCGGCGTCATTCTGGCTGCGCTTGCCGTTCAGTTCGTAGCCGATGGCATCAAGACGCTCATCAACGGTTAGGCAGATTTCTGCGCCTTCTTGCCGATCATCGCATGGCGCAGTTTTGACGAGAACCAGTCAATCACGGCAACGGCAATCAGGATCATGATAATCAGGAAGGAAACATCCTGAAGGTTCAGGACTTTGATCTGTTCCGCCAGATGCGCGCCGATGCCGCCTGCCCCGACAATACCGATGATCGTCGCCGAACGGGTATTCGACTCGAAGAAGTAAAGCACCTGACTGCCGATCAGCGGCAGAACCTGCGGCAAAACCCCGAAGCGATAGCCGTGCAGCCTGCCGCCGCCGGATGACACAACGCCTTCGACCGGTTTCTTGTCGGCACCTTCAATGGCTTCGGAGAACAGCTTGCCGAATGCGCCGAAATCCGAGCAGGCAATCGCAAGAATGCCGGCGAATGGTCCAAGCCCCACAACCGACACCCAGATCAGCGCCCAGATCAGCGTATCGACGCCGCGAATGGTATCGAGGAAGCGGCGAATGCCAAAATGCAGGAACACATTGGGAATGATGTTCTTCGCCGCCAGAAAACCGAATGGAAAGGCCAGGATGGCGGCCAGCAACGTGCCAAGATAGGCAATTGCCAGCGTTTCCATCATCGACCACAGATAGAGGCTGAAACGCCCACCGGACGACGGCGGCATCATCATCAGCGCGAAGTCGCCGAGACGACCCAGGCCGTTCAGAATGCGCAGCAGCGAAAAATCGAGCCAGTAAAAGGCGAACCAGACCGAGGCGATAAGGGCTACGGTCAAAATCGCCAGATTGCGCCATGTGCGGCCATTGCCGAACAGATCGGCATATTCGGCCCTCAGTTCCTTTTCATGCGTGTGTGCTTCGCGGGAGAGACTTTGTGCTACATCAGTCATGGTAATCTCCCGGTCTAGCCAATACGGCCAAGAAGCGCGTGGCGAACCCGCTGCGTGACAAGATCGATCACGAAGATCGTCACGATGATAAGAAGCAGGATGGCGCTCACATCGCTGTAATAGAACTGACGGATCGAGGTGAGCAGTTCCTGCCCGATGCCGCCCGCCCCCACAAACCCCATGACCGAAGCGCCGCGCACATTGATTTCAAAGCGCAGCAGGCCATAGGAAGCAAAATTCGCGGCCACCTGCGGCAGCACGGCAAAGCGAATGACCTGCAGGCCGGAACCACCCGATGCACGAATGCCTTCCACCGGTCGCATGTCGATATTCTCGACCACTTCCGAGAACAGCTTGCCCAGCGCACCTGTCGTATGAAGCATCAGCGCCAGCACACCGGCCATCGGCCCGAGGCCGAAGGCGATGACGAACAGCAGCGCGAAGACGATTTCAGGAACAGTGCGCAGCAGTTCCAGCCCGCGACGGACGATGAAGCGCACCGTCGAATTGGGGGCCATGTTGGATGAGGCTGCAAAGGATGCAGCAAAAGCGACGACTGCGCCGATCAATGTCGCCAGATAGGCGATCAGCAGCGTTTCGAACAGCATCTTCAGCCAGCCGCCGAGGTTCCAGTACCAGGCTGCAAGATCGCCCCAGAAATTGACGATCGTCAGATCCGGCAGAATGCGGCCGAGATAGCTAGTGAAGCGAAAGAGATTTTCGACCAGCGTGCCGGGCCGAACATCGGCAACGACGGAGGCAGCAATGGCGACAAGGACAAGCGCAAGGAGAAGCGCGATACCGTAGAGACGTCGTTTGCCGACTTCCCTGCGATAATCGGCAAGCAGGTTTTTTGCTCCACTGCCGTCGAATGAGGATACCGTCATGCGAAATTCCTTTGATCAAGCCTGATCCCGAGGATTTTTTCGGAAACATGCTCTAAAAAAATGCCCGGAACGGGTTACGTTCCGGGCACTTCAATTTCTCACGGATCAGGACTTGCGAGCCTTGTCGTTGAACTTGAGCATCTCGATGATCGGCTCGTAGTCCTTGGCTTCGGTGGCTACGAATTCCTGATCCTTGCCGTCGGAAAGAGCGTCGAAGCCAGCCTTGTCCTTCTTCGGCATGTCGAGGAAAGCCTGCTTGATGTCGGCCTTCAGCTGGTCCGGCAGGGTGCTGAGAACGGCGAACGGGCCTTCAGGAAGGAAGTCCGACTTGAAGATGATGCGGAAGTCGTCCTTCGTCAGTTCCTTGCCATTGGCATCCTTCAGAACGCCGCGGCTGACCATGCGGGTCAGGTTGGAATCGTTTTCCGAGTTCCAGGAGTTGGCAGCGGCATCTGCGGTGCCCTGCGCCAGAGCGAGAACTGCGTTTTCGTGGCTGCCGGCGAAGAAGTTCTTACCGAAGAACGTATCGACGCTATAGCCTTCGCGGTTGAGGAAGAAGCGCGGTGCGTTGTTGCCCGAGGTCGAGTTCGGATCGACGAGAGCAATGGTCTTGCCCTTCAGGTCGTCCATCTTCTGGTACGGGCTGTCGGCGCGAACATAAACGACCGAATAATAGCCGTTGACGCCGGTGTCATGACGCTGGTTGACGAGCGGCGTGGTTTCAACGCCGGTCATGACGGCGCGGGCGTAGGAAGCCGGGCCATAGAATGCGATCTGGATGTTTCCGGCGCGCTGGCCTTCAATCACGGCTGCATAGTCGTTGGCGACGCGCAGCGTTACCTTGGTGCCGAGTTCCTTGCCGAGATAGGCAGCCAGAGGCGCATAACGGTCGGAAGTGGTCGAGGCGTTTTCAGCCGGGATAACGCCCAGAACGATTTCCGGGTAATCCTTGCTCCAGTCAGCAGCCTGAACGGTGGAGGCCATTATTGGCATGGTCAGCGTCGCGGTAAGCGCAGCAGCCGCCAGAAAGTTTCTACGGTTAAGCATAGGTATCTCCTGTTAATCCCCGATTGGAGTGTATTTTTCCGACGTTCAGAGCGGGATGTTTTGAAGTTGAAACGTCATCTCGCTCCAAGTTTTGTTTGAGCATGATTTAATCCGAAAACCGGTTCCCACTTTTCGGAATCATGCTCTAGGCGGAAAGCTGGCGCAGAACGGCTTCAGCCGACTGCGGAACTGGCGTTGGCGTCGGCATTGCTTCGTCCTGCCGCTCATCGGCATCGATGACGTCAGCGGCTTCCATGCCGTAAAGGTCGCGTGATGCCATATCGGTCAGCATCGACGGTGTGCCGCGGAATACGATCTTGCCGGCGGACATACCGACGAGACGGTCGCAATAGCTGCGCGCAATATCGAGCGAGTGCAGATTGCAGAGAACCGTGATGCCATATTCGCGGTTGATGCGGCGCAGGGCATCCATGACGCTGCGGGTGTTGCGCGGATCGAGCGATGCAATCGGCTCGTCGGCGAGGACGATGCGCGGCTGCTGCACGAGCGCGCGGGCAATCGCCACGCGTTGCTGCTGGCCGCCCGAAAGCTCATCGGCGCGATGCGCTGCAAGATGCGCAATGTCGAACTGCTGCAAGGCGGAAAGCGCGATCAGGCGTTCTTCATCGCTCCAGATGCGCAGAAGCGATTTCGGCGTCGAAACATAGTTCAGGCGCCCCATCAGAACATTGGTCAGAACATCCAGACGGTCAACCAGGTTGAAATGCTGAAAGATCATGGCGCATTGCGCGCGCCAGTCGCGCAACCCCGAACCCTTGAGGCCAGTAACATCGCGACCGTCCCAGTGAATCGTCCCCTCCGAAGGTTCGACCAGGCGGTTGATCATGCGCAGAAGCGTCGACTTGCCTGCGCCCGAGCGCCCGATAATTCCCACAAACGTGCCGGGTTCGATTTCGAGGTCCACGCCCGAAACCGCCACCTTGTCATTGTAGCGGCGCGTTATGTTTTTTAGTTGAAGCATGAATTCGTCTCCATTCATGCTCACTATCGGTCCGTTCAATGACACTGCAATGAACGGACCATGACGTTTGTGTAAACTTCTATTCCGCTTTAAGTTTATTTCTTAGCAAGTTGTTTTATAACAAACTTTCTGCAGATGGCGGAGGAACGCATCTGTGGAAGCAGCGACTTCACCCGAATTGTCTATTGTGACAACATCGTCGGCCCCGTCATCGAAGCTCACTTCGCGCTTAAGTCGCAAAGCGATTTCCTCGCGGCTTTCGCGGCCGCGGGATGCAAGCCGTTCCGCAAGCACTTCGGGTCTTGCCGAAATGACAACCACCGAGCGTTCGGCGTACAGCCTGCGAACATCGCCGAGAACCCGGCGCGAAACATTGGCGATTACCACTGTTCCGTCGGCGATTTCCTCCTCAAGCGATTTCGGCAACCCGTAGCTCAGGCCATGCGCCTGCCAGTGCAGGGCAAAAGCACCCTCGCCCGCCGATCTTGCAAATGTCGCTTCGTCCAGACTGTCGTGATCTTCCGTCCCCGGCATTTGCGGGCGGGTGATGATGCGGCGCACAAAGTGAAAACGCGTGTCGCCCGCCAGAGCCACACGCGCAGCATCCATGATCGTATCCTTGCCGGCCCCGCTGGGGCCGACAACGGCGACGAAACAGCCTTTCGGCCCGCTGTTCTGCATCACAACACCCGCTCGCCTTCGCGCCAGACCGTGCGGACGACCGGGATTGCGCCTTTCGGACGCACGCGAACCAGATCGGCGCGCTTACCGATAGCGATTTCGCCGCGATCATCCATGGCCATGGCATCAGCAGGATTCTTGGTCACAAGCCGGATTGCGTCAGGCAGCGCAATCGGACGTTCGCCGGAAGCCAGACCGAAAGCCGACTGAATGAGGCTGAATGGAATGTAATCCGACGACAAAATGTCGAGGCTGCCATTGTCGACGAGATCGCGCGCGGCGATATTGCCGGAATGCGAGCCGCCGCGAACGATATTCGGCGCGCCCATCAGGATGGAAAGGCCAGCGCCCTTTGAAGCATTGGCGGCTTCCATCGTGGTCGGGAATTCTGCGATCCGCACGCCATGGTCGAGCGATTCATCGACATGCGCACTGGTTGCATCGTCGTGGCTGGCCAGAACGATGCCACGCGTTGCCGCCAGTTCGGCGATGGAGCGGCGGTGTCTGGCCGAATAGGCGTCCGAATCCGCCATACGCTTTTCACAATGCACCCGGAACTCCTCATCCGTGAGCTTCATCTTGCGCATGTAATAGGTGCGATAGGTCTCAAGATCAACGAATTGCCGCTGTCCCGGTGCGTGATCCATCAAGGATGCGAGTTTTACGCGGTCATCATCCGCGAAAAGCTCGAATGTTTCGAGGCAATCGGCAGAGGAGACTTCGCAGCGCAGATGCAGGAAGTGATCTGCACGCAGGCGATTTTCGCGCACGCCGCTTTCAATCGCGTCGGCGAGCATGCGCATATCCTTGCCGACGAAATCGCGGTCATAGTCGGAGCCGACGCGCATCGCGTCGAATACCGTGGTGATGCCCGAGGCCGCGACCTGCGCATCGTGCGCCTGCACGGCAGCATCGACATTCCAGCGGACCTTCGGACGCGGTGCATAGTGGCTTTCCAGCTGGTCGGTGTGCAGCTCGATGAGGCCCGGAATGACGTAATCGCCATCCATATCGTCGCCGCCATTGCTGTTGCCGTGGTCGATTGCTGCGATCTTGCCGTCCCGGATCACGATGGAACCGGAAACAATCTCATCGGCGAGCACGATCCGCGCGTTTTTCAGAACGATTTCATTAGCCATTGGACAGCTCTTTCATCACCGCATTTGTGTTCGCGGCTGTTTCATATTTCGAGAGGAAGGCTTCGATATCGAGCGCGCGGAAATCATCGAGCGCCTGGCGCAGACGATCATGGCTCCAGTCCCACCAGGCCAGCCGGTCAAGGCGATTGCCGGTTGCAGCGTCGAAGCGTTCGCGAATGAGACGTGCGGGCACGCCACCCACGATCGTATAGGGCGCGACGTCCCTGCTTACCACTGCTCCAGCACCGACAACCGCACCATTGCCGACCGTCACGCCCGGCAGGATTGTCGAGCCATGGCCGAGCCATGTGTCGTGGCCGATCTTCACCGCGTTGCCGCGACGCCACTCGAAAAACTCCGTCTCGTCCTTTTCTTCCGGCCAGTAATCACCGGCGCGATAGGTGAAATGGTGCAGGGTGGGACGCCATGTCGGATGGTTGGTGGCGTTGATACGCACGTGGCTGGCAATATTGGAAAACCTGCCAATCTCCGCACACCAGATTTCGCAATCGACGCCGAGATAGGAATAATCGCCCAGTACGGTTTCCGAAACGCGGCTGCGCTCGCCAATCTCGGTATAGCGTCCGAGCGTGCAGCCGTTGACGATGGCCGTTTCGTGAACCAGCGGTTCTACCGAGAGCTTGGTCATGACAGCCCCCGCGGAGAGAATGCCGTCACGTCGATGATCCGGTCGGCAACGACAGAGCGCACATCTTCATCGTGGAAGATGCCGAGCATGGCAACGCCCTGCTCCTTCTTGGCCTTGATGAGATCGACCACGACCGCGCGGTTCTTCGCGTCGAGCGATGCGGTCGGCTCATCGAGCAGCAATACCGGATGATCCGTGATGAAGCCGCGCGCGATATTCACGCGTTGCTGTTCACCGCCGGAGAAGGTTGCAGGCGGCAAGGCCCAAAGCCTTTCCGGCAGATTGAGCTTTGCCAAAAGTTCGCGGGCGCGGTCGAGCGCGGCTTCACGTTCAACGCCACGCGCAACCAACGGTTCGGCAACCACGTCGATTGCCGCAACACGCGGCAGCGTGCGCAGAAACTGGCTGACATAGCCAATCGTATCGCGACGCACCGCCAGCACCTCACGCGGATCGGCAGTGGCAAGATCGACAACCGTGTCGGCATGGCGGATCATGATCGAGCCGCCATTGACCGCGTAATTGCCATAGACCATCTTCAGGATCGAGCTCTTGCCCGCGCCCGAAGGTCCGCCAAGCACCGCGCATTCACCGGCACGGAGTTCAAAATTCACGCCGCGAACGACCGGAAGTTCGATGCCGCCCTGCAAATGCATGACGAAGGTTTTCGTCACATCGGTAACGGCAAGCGGGGCTGATGTTTGCAACATAGGCATTTTTCACCTCACGCATGAAGTTCGGCTAATTTAGGAACAACATGCAATAAACATCTGTTTTAATTTACTAAACTTGCAGAATAGAGGACACAAGCAGCTGCGTATAAGGCGCCTGCGGGTCATCCAGCACGCGATCCGTCAGGCCCTGCTCGACAATATGGCCGTCTTTCATGACCATGATGCGATGGGACAGAAGCCGGGCAAC
Source organism: Hyphomicrobiales bacterium (assembly GCA_900470195.1). GTDB lineage: Bacteria > Pseudomonadota > Alphaproteobacteria > Rhizobiales > Rhizobiaceae > Brucella. The sequence continues at coordinate 44,908 of UEIJ01000005.1, forward strand.
GGCGAGATCATGCGTCACGATAATCACCGAAAGGCCGAGATCGCTGACAAGGCCGCGCAGAAGGTCGAGAAGGCGCGCCTGCACTGACACATCAAGACCGCCGGTCGGTTCATCCATGAAGACAAGACGCGGTGCCGTCACCAGATTGCGTGCAATCTGCAAGCGCTGGCGCATACCCCCGGAAAAGGCACGTGGCTGATCGTCGATACGGTCGGAGGCGATTTCGACGCGTCCCAGCCATTCGGTGGCTGTGTTGCGGATATTGCCGTAATGGCGTTCGCCGACCGCCATCAGACGTTCGCCGACATTGGCGCCAGCCGAAACCGTCATCCGCAATCCGTCGGCGGGGTTCTGATGCACAAAACCCCAGTCGGTCCGCATCAGGAAGCGGCGTTCCGCCTCCCCGATCTTGTAGAGATCGCGGAATTCACCGTCGCGCATCCGGTATTCAACCGTGCCGGAAGTCGGTTCCAGCCGGGTTGCCAGACTGTTCAGCAGCGTCGTCTTGCCGGAACCGGATTCGCCCACAATGGCCAGCACTTCACCCGGCCACAGATTGAAGGAAATATCGGCACAGCCACGGCGATTGCCGTAGAATTTCGACAGGCTGTTCACTCTCAGCAGAGGTTGCTCGCTCATTGTGCGGCCTCCTTGTTATTGGCGGACAGATGACCGACATGGCCGTTGGCCTGCCGGTCTTCGCAAAAATCGGTGTCGGAACAAACGAACATCGAGCCGCCGCGATCATCCAGCACGACTTCATCCAGATAGACGCCCTTCGCACCGCAAAGCGCGCATGGTTCCTTGAACTTCTGCACTTCAAACGGATGGTCCTCAAAGTCGAGGCTCACCACCTGCGTATAGGGCGGCACGGCATAGATGCGCTTTTCACGCCCCGCACCGAACAGCTGCAATGCCGGCGACATATGCATTTTTGGATTGTCGAATTTCGGCGTCGGCGACGGCGCCATGACATAGCGGCCCTCGATCATCACCGGATAATCGTAGGTCTTGGCGATATGGCCGTGCCGCGCAATGTCCTCGTAAAGCTTCACATGCATGAGGCCGTATTCAGCGAGCGCGTGCATCTTGCGGGTCTCGGTTTCACGCGGCTCCAGAAAACGCAGCGGCTCCGGGATCGGCACCTGATAGACGATCACCTGCCCTTCGGTCAGCGGATATTCCGGAATGCGGTGACGGGTCTGGATGATCGTCGCCTCACCCGTATGGGTGGTGACGGCGACATTGGCGGTTTTCTGGAAGAAGGCGCGGATGGAGACGGCATTGGTCGTGTCGTCGGCACCCTGATCGATGACCTTCAGCACATCGTCCGGCCCGAGGATCGAAGCTGTCACCTGCACGCCGCCCGTGCCCCAGCCATAAGGCATCGGCATTTCACGGCTGGCAAACGGCACCTGATAACCGGGAATGGCAATGGCCTTCAGGATGGCGCGGCGGATCATCCGCTTGGTCTGCTCGTCCAGATAGGCGAAGTTGTAATTGGCCAGATCGCTCATTCCGCGGCCTCCTTTGCCAAACTTTCAGTCTCTTTGTTCGCTTGCTCATATTCCGCACGCATGCGGCGGATGAGATCGAGTTCTGCCTGGAAATCCACGTAGTGCGGCAGTTTCAGATGTTCGACGAAGCCCGTCGCCTGCACATTGTCGGAATGGGAAATGACGAATTCTTCGTCCTGCGCGGGTGCGGTCACATCCGTATCGAATTCGCGCACGCGCAGCGCACGGTCGCAGAGCGACATGGACATTGCCTTGCGCTCGCTCTGGCCGAACACCAACCCATAACCGCGTGTAAACTGCGGCGGCTGCTTGGCTGAACCCTTGAACTGGTTGACCATCTGGCACTCGGTCAGCTGCACGCGACCGAGCGAGATGGCAAAGCCAAGTTCCGGCACATCGAACTCGACCTCCACCTCCCCGATGCGGATTTCACCGACGAAGGGATGGTTGTTGCCATAGCCGCGCTGGGTCGAATAGCCGAGCGCCAGCAGGAAGCCCTCATCGCCACGCGCCAATGCCTGAAGGCGCAGGTCGCGCTCCATCGGAAATGTCCACGGTTCGCGGGTCAAATCGCCCGGTTCGTGACCGTCCGGCAGCGAGCCGTCTTCCTCGATCATGCCGTTGACGCCGAGAATATCGGTCACACGCGGCGTTTCTTCGGGTTCTGCGGGGCGCAGTTCGGGTTCCGGCACAGCCACATCGCCAGCCAAATCGGGATCAAGCAGCCGGTGGGTATAATCGAAGGTCGGCCCCAGAAGCTGGCCACCCGGCAGATCCTTATAGGTCGCCGAAATGCGGCGCTCGATCAGCATTTGCGCCGTTTCCATCGGGCGGGAATAGCCGAAGCGCGGCAAGGTCGTTCGATAGGCGCGCACGAGGAAAATCGCCTCGATCAGATCGCCGCGCGACTGGCGAACGGCGAGCGCGGCCAGTTCACGATCATAGAGCGAACCTTCGGCCATGACGCGATCGACCGCCAGCGCAAGCTGTTCCGCGATCTGGTCGAGACGCAGCGCCGGGACCGAACGGTCGCCGCGACGGCGATCATCGAGAAGACGGTGGGCATTGCGGATGGCCGTTTCGCCACCCTTTACGGCAACATACATGATCAGCCCTCCAGAGCAGAAATCCGGGTTGTGCGGGGAAGTGCTGCGACCGTGCCGTCGCTGACCAGAACAAGATCAACGCCGAGCGGATATTGCGCACCGTTCTCGCGCCATTGTTTGACGAAGTCTTTCGGCAGCCCGTCGACGTGGAGCACACGCTCGCCATCGATGCCGGGGCCTTTCAGCACATAGCCCTGCCCGTTGTTCAGCGATGCAACGGCGAGAACCACGGTCGTTGAGCGGTCGGGAAACTCGGCATCCCCCTGAGAAAACTCAGCCAGGGACGGCAGTAGCGATACATTGCTGATCAGGGCGAATTGCGCGGCACCAGCATTATCGATACGTGGCGCGCCGGTGTGGAAAGTAAGCCACGCAGTTGCGCTTTCCTGGGCCGTTATAGCTGAATCGCACCAGACCGTCGCATCGTGATCAAGCAAGGTAGCCGCAATAACACCCAGTTCCGGGGTCAACGGCTGTGGCGGTGTGGCTGCACGGGCAAGCGGATAGATGCGGCCGGGATTAGCCATGGCGTGCATGACGGCGTGAAAAGCCGACTGGGCATCCGTTACCGGATCGGCAAAACCGCCCTCGAACGCCGATGAGGCACCATTTACAGAAGGTGAAGGCAGCATCAATTGTCTCCCCGGACCATTGTGAAGAAATCGACCTTGGTAGCGGCAGCTTCGCCGCGCAGCGTGGCGTCGGCATCGTCCTGCTGCTTGCGCAGAACGTTCAGCACTTGCTTTTCAACCGCGTCGCGGTGGTTCTCATCCAGCCACAGCGCATCGAAAAGAGCGGCAAGGCGGGCCTTTTCCTGATCGCGGCCAAGCGCATAGGAATGACCGACCGAACCATCGGAGAGCCGTACCGTAGCGCGCGTTACCGTGGCTTCGCCCACATTGAAGGGAGCGCCGCCACCACCGATGCGACCGCGCAGCATCACGAGGCCGGTTTCCGGCCCACGCAGAACTTCAAATTCCGGCTTGTCGGACCATGCTTGCCAGAAGCGTTGCAATTCTTCGCCGCTCGCACGCGCAAGAACTGCCATGCTTGCCTGCCGCGCAAGCTGCACTGCATCCGGCGCCTTGTCGCTTTCAGTGGCGGAACCGGTTCCGCCTCCCTTCGCATTTTGCTCCGTACCGTACATGAGCTTCCCTGCCCTGTTAGTTCCAGAGTACGCTTCGACCCGATTGCATCGGACCGGCGCTCTGGAGTTTGTTTTGAGGTACATCGGGCCTGAAAATGGTTTCCTGCCGTTTCGGGATGCACGCTCGTTGACTTGATCTCTCATATTGTCTAGTTATATAGACAACTATACAATACCAGAATGAATACACCCTGCCAATGACAGGACGATGACAGTTGATGACAAAGACCAGGCGAATTGAGAGAAACAGCGGCGTGGCTATCTGGCGGCAGATTGCCGATGAGATACGCGGCGATATAAGGGCGGGGAAGCTTGCAACGGGCGCACGCATGCCCGCCGAGATGGAACTGGCCGACCGGTTCGGGGTCAACCGGCATACGGTGCGCAGCGCCATCGCAGCGCTGACGCAGGAAGGCGTGCTGCGCGCCGAACAGGGTCGCGGCACTTTCGTCGCCAACGCGAAGCGGCTCACCTATCAGATCGGGCGCCGCACCCGCATTTCACAATCGCTCGCTTCGCAGGTGAGCGACATGAAGGGCACGCTGCTCGCTTCCGGCATAGTGCCCGCCTCTTCCGATGTGGCTGAGGCTCTCGGGATCGAAACCGGTTCGCCTGTGACGCGGCTGGAGACCTTGCACAGCGCTGACGGGCGTCCGGTTTCCCGCGCAACGCTGTGGATCAGTGCCGAACAATTCCCGGAAATTGCACAAGCCTATGCCGAAAGCGGTTCCATTACAGTGGCTTTCAGAAAAGCAGGGATTGCCGATTACTTCCGCAAGTCCACAATCATATCCGCCCGTCATGCGGATTCGGACGATCTGAAACATCTGAAACTTTCGCCGGGCGCAATCGTGCTGACCGCAAGGGCAATCAATGTGAACACGCATGGCGCGCCGATCCAATATTCGCTCACGCGATTCTCTGCCGACAATATGGAATTCTTGATCGACACCTATTCTGGCGATCCGCAGATGAATGACATGAACTGAACCGAGCCAGCGCCAAACATATACGACGCCTCCAATCCAGACAGGGGTACCCTGATGACCGTTACTATTTTTCACAACCCGAAATGCGGCACCTCACGCAATACGCTGGCGATGATCCGGGCCAGCGGCGAAGAGCCTGTCATTGTCGAATATGTACAGAATCCACCTACGCGGGAGCGTCTGGTCGGGCTGCTGGCGGCAATGAATTTGACGCCGCGTGAACTACTACGCGAGAAGGGCACGCCCTATGCCGAACTCGGCCTGTCCGATCAGAAATGGACCGACGACGAGCTGATCGACTTCATGATGGCCCATCCGATTCTGATCAACCGGCCTATCGTCGAAACACCGCGCGGCACCCGGCTTTGCCGTCCTTCCGAACTGGTTCTGCCTCTTCTGGCAACCCCGGTTGCTTCCTTCACCAAGGAAGATGGCGAGCAGGTCACATATGAGGACAAATCACGCTGACGGTTTCAGCCAGCGGAACCGCTACTCGGGCCAGTGCTCCCTGACACACGACTGCAATAGAAAAGGCGCTGCAAAACAGCGCCTTATCGCATTTCACTTATAAACTGATTTACACGCGTTCTCAGAACGGAATTTCGTCATCCAGATCACGGGAGAAGCCGCCGCCGCTGCCGCCGCCCGAAGACGGGCCGGACGAACCGAAATCACCGCCGCCGCCGGAGTAATCCGACATCTGGTTGCGATTGCCGCCGCCGCCGAACGAACGGCCCTCACCGCCGCCTTCACCGCGGCTGTCGAGCATCTGCAACTCGCCGCGGAACTTCTGCAGGACGACTTCCGTCGAGTAACGGTCATTGCCGTTCTGGTCCTGCCATTTGCGGGTCTGGAGCGCGCCTTCGATATAAACCTTGGCGCCCTTCTTCAGATATTGTTCCGCGACCTTGGCAAGGTTTTCATTGAAAATGACGACGCTGTGCCATTCGGTGCGGTCCTTGCGTTCGCCGGTCTGACGGTCGCGCCAGCTTTCCGACGTTGCAATGCGCAGATTGGCAACCACATCGCCCGAGTTCAGACGACGAATTTCCGGATCGGCACCAAGATTGCCGACCAGAATGACTTTGTTGACGCTACCAGCCATCGAAAAATTACTCCGGGTCTCGCACGCACACTCTTTCCGCACAGTTTCGCACGGACAAGAGGCACTTTCCAAATGAAGCTCAGGCGCAACGATGCGCCATCACCAGAAACTCATATGCTCACCTTACAGGACTGGCTCAATGAGCGCTCAATCCGGCGCGGCGAATTTGTCAATGTCCACAGAGTTTATGTTCTTGTTTTGTTCAAAATGCAACCTTCTACACGAAAAAGACATGCGTTCGCCACAAATTTTCAGGGGTTTTTGCACCACTTCCTGGGCTGAAAATGGAGTTTGCCTCAATTCAGCGCTAAAAACCGCATCTGCCTTATTTCGAAACAGCCGTCGCGTGCGCCTCACGACGCGATAGCCGTATGCGCTCCGCAACGCAGTTATATATCCAGGGAAAAGCCCTGCCGCTCACTGTATCTTTGGCGCGCAGGGCTTGGGTTTTGAGCTGTGCTAGTGTGCCGACAATAATTCGCCGACAGATCTTTTCGGAAAGCGATGGCATGCAGCCATCAAAATTCCGCGCAAATTCAGATTTTCGGCAATCGCAATTTCAATCAACGAGGCACCATTCCTTGCGAAAAGATGCTGCCGCGACCGAAATGGATTGTGCTTTCATCGTTGTGAAAGCTAGGCAACGTAGTCAGGTGGACTCATGCTCCTTACCTCCCTACTGGGTCTCCCGCCTCCTGCGGACCTCTTGCCGATGCCGTGTCATCCCACCGCGGCACCTCTCCGCTGTCAGCGAGTACGGGTAGTCTGCTCCTGTCAGGAGTGACAGTCAACGCTCTTGCGTTCACATTTCGTATCGCCTATCAGAAGGCTGGTTGTTCGATATTTGTTCCAATGATAAGAGTGCACCGATGAATGACCGGAGCCCCCTTCTTATTGGAGGGTTTCACCCCATATTAAAGACCGGCGCGACGTTTTTCACCGTTGGGCGCCCGTTTATCCATGGCATCATGAGCAGGCAGGACGCGGAATGAGCGATCAGAAATTCATTTCCATACGTGGCGCGCGCGAACACAACTTGAAAAATGTCGATCTCGATCTGCCTCGCGACAAGCTGATCGTGATGACAGGCTTGTCCGGTTCGGGCAAATCCTCGCTTGCCTTCGACACGATCTATGCGGAAGGCCAGCGCCGCTATGTCGAAAGCCTTTCGGCCTATGCGCGCCAGTTCCTCGAAATGATGCAGAAGCCGGATGTCGACCAGATCGATGGCCTGTCGCCGGCCATTTCCATCGAGCAGAAGACGACAAGCCGCAATCCGCGCTCGACGGTCGGCACCGTCACCGAAATCTACGACTATATGCGCCTGCTCTTTGCGCGCGTGGGTGTGCCCTATTCGCCGGCGACGGGCCTTCCCATCGAAAGCCAGACGGTGAGCCAGATGGTCGACCGCGTGATGGCGCTGGAAGAAGGCACGCGCCTTTATATCCTCGCGCCCATCGTTCGCGGCCGCAAGGGCGAGTACAGGAAGGAGCTGGCGGAGCTTCAGAAGAAGGGCTTTCAGCGCGTCAAGGTCGACGGCACGTTCTATGAAATTGCCGATGTCCCGGCGCTGGACAAGAAGTACAAGCACGATATTGATGTGGTGGTTGACCGTGTGGTGGTGCGCCCAGACCTTTCGACGCGCCTCGCCGACAGCCTTGAAACCTGCCTCAAGCTTGCCGAAGGCCTGGCTGTTGCCGAATTTGCCGACAAGCCGCTGCCACCCGAAGAAACAGCGGAAGGCGGCGCTGCCAACAAGTCAGCCAACGAAACCCATGAGCGCATTCTGTTTTCGGAAAAGTTCGCCTGCCCGGTTTCCGGTTTCACCATTCCGGAAATCGAGCCGCGCCTGTTCTCGTTCAACAATCCGTTCGGCGCCTGCCCGACCTGCGATGGTCTCGGCACGCAGCAGGCTATTGATCCGAACCTGATCGTTCCCGACGAAACGGCCGCCTTGAAGGATGGCGCTATTGCTCCATGGGCGCGCTCCTCTTCGCCCTACTACAACCAGACACTGGAAGCGCTTGGCAAAGCCTATGGCTTCAAGATCGGCGCAAAATGGGCTGATCTTTCAGAAGAAGCCCGGCAGGCCATTCTTTATGGCACCAAGGGCAAGGAAATCACCTTCCAGTACGATGACGGCTTGCGCTCCTATCAGACGACAAAGCCCTTTGAAGGCGTGATTCCCAATCTGGAACGCCGCTGGAAGGAGACCGATTCGGCCTGGTCGCGCGAGGAAATCGAGCGCTTCATGGCCTCGACGCCCTGCCCTGCCTGCAACGGTTATCGTTTGAAGCCGGAAGCGCTGGCGGTCAAGGTCGGCATGAAGCACATCGGTGAAATCACCGAAATGTCGATCCGCAAGGCCGATGCCTGGTTCCGCGACATTGATGGCAGCTTCAACGACAAGCAGCGCGAGATTGCCGCGCGCATCCTCAAGGAAATCCGCGAGCGCCTGCAATTCCTCAACGATGTCGGCCTGGATTATCTGACACTGGCCCGCAATTCCGGCACGCTGTCAGGCGGCGAAAGCCAGCGCATCCGTCTTGCCTCACAGATCGGTTCCGGCCTGACGGGCGTGCTTTACGTGCTGGACGAGCCGTCCATCGGCCTGCATCAGCGTGACAATGCCCGTTTGCTCGACACGCTGCGCCATCTGCGCGATCTCGGCAATACGGTCATCGTGGTCGAGCATGACGAAGATGCGATCCTGACCGCCGACTATGTGGTGGATATCGGCCCGGCGGCGGGTGTCCATGGCGGCAAGATCATCGCTCAGGGGACGCCGCAGGACGTGATGTCCAACGCGAACTCGCTCACCGGCAAATATCTGTCGGGTGCGATGGAGGTTGCTGTTCCGGCGGAACGGCGCAAGATTTCCAAGTCCAAGCGCATTCGTGTGGTGGGCGCGCGCGGCAACAACCTGAAAAATGTCTCGGCGGATATTCCGCTCGGCACGTTCACTGCCGTTACCGGCGTTTCAGGCGGCGGCAAGTCCACCTTCCTTATTGAAACGCTGTTCAAGGCCGCTTCGCGCCGCATTATGGGTTCGCGCGAGCATCCGGCGGAACATGACCGTATCGAAGGGCTGGAATTTCTCGACAAGGTGATCGACATCGACCAGTCGCCGATTGGCCGCACGCCGCGCTCCAACCCGGCAACCTATACCGGCGCCTTCACGCCGATCCGCGACTGGTTTGCGGGCCTGCCGGAAGCCAAGGCACGCGGCTATCAGCCGGGCCGCTTCTCGTTCAATGTGAAGGGTGGACGCTGCGAGGCTTGCCAGGGTGATGGCGTCATCAAGATCGAGATGCACTTCCTGCCGGATGTGTATGTGACTTGCGACGTCTGCCACGGCAAGCGCTATAACCGCGAAACGTTGGAAGTGCTGTTCAAGGGCAAGTCCATCGCCGATGTACTGGATATGACTGTCGAGGAAGGCGCGGAATTCTTCTCTGCCGTGCCTGCGGTGCGCGACAAGCTGGAAACGCTCGTCAAGGTGGGGCTCGGCTATATCAAGGTCGGCCAACAGGCGACGACGCTTTCTGGCGGCGAAGCGCAGCGCGTGAAGCTTGCCAAGGAACTGTCGCGCCGCGCGACGGGCCGCACGCTCTATATTCTGGATGAGCCGACAACCGGCTTGCACTTCCATGATGTGGCGAAGCTTTTGGAAGTGCTGCATGAGCTGGTCGAACAGGGCAACACGGTCGTGGTGATCGAGCATAATCTGGAAGTTATCAAGACTGCCGATTGGGTGATCGACCTTGGACCGGAAGGCGGCGATGGCGGTGGCGAAATCGTCGCGGTGGGCCGTCCGGAAGATATCGTGCAGGAGAAGCGCTCCTACACCGGCCACTTCCTCAAGGAACTGCTGGAACGCCGCCCCAAGCGCAGTTCAGAGGCTGCGGAGTAGGAATGGCTTCACCTATGTAGAAGCCTCCCCCTGTTGATACCTATCCCCACGTTTTTTTTGCTCTTGCCAACATGGCTGGCCTTCTTGTCGCCACTTGTGAGATAAGGTGCAAACAATCTTACCGATGGGGATAGACATGCGGCACAGCATTCTTGGCTTGGTCGTCTGTCCAGTACTGGCGCTCACTGCTACGCCGGTTTTTGCTGACGCGGCCGACATTCTTGATCGTTACAAAGCCACCATGGAAACTCTGGTGGGCGACGTCACCAATCCAGAAGCAAATCGCAAGAAGATTTTCGACGGTCTTGATGGAGACTGGTTTGCGATCAGCACATTGCAGCCAGCCGAAATCGATCCAGCAAAACTTGATCTGTTTTGCAAACCCTCGAGTCTTGGAAGAATAGCTGGGCGGGTTCTGAACCCGTATTCATTCGAAGCGACCACCGCGCCCGCCAACAAAAACCCGTCATCCACCATTTATACGGCCCGCTCTGAAAACCAGTTCGGTTCATATACTGACGTTCAGCCGCTTGTGCGCAGGCTGGGAATTGCTGAGGGGAACGCTGTTTCTCCGGCGGAGAAGAGAACGATATCTGCGATATTGAAGACGAATAACGGTGTTGTGACCATTACGCGCCCCTATGACGATATGCTGCTCATTCGCTCTCCAGACACGGTTTTGATTATGGCGCGATGTCCACAGCAGGACGCTCAGTGAGAGAGCCGTATCCTTTTGGCTGCGAAATGCTTCCGGCTTCCGTTATTTGAGCAGCTTTAACCGATATCGATCGATCATCCACAAGTGGAGGATCTGTATCGCGATCAGTGCGATCAGCACTATGCCCACCGATTTTGCAGTGTATTTTTCGGGATACTGCCCTGCAGCCCAAATGAATATACCGGCCAGCACGGCGTAAAGCACAGGGGCAAAGGCTAGTCCCAGAACGCGCGGTGCCGTCCAGTTAACCTGGCCTGACAGCCCCCACTGCATGGGAAGCCGCTCAAGTTCCGCAAACCGGCTGTTAGCGGCCATCGCCAACAGCACGCTTAATGCAAAACCAATTAAACCAACGGCGAGCATAGACGTCTCCAAATCAGCCCGAGTAATCGTTCTCAAGGTGCCACATCACGACGGTTTGTTGAAGCAACCCCTCATCATACAAACGAAAAAAGCCCGGAAAAACCGGGCCTTCTCGACAGCCAATCGCGATGCCGCGATGGCTGGAAATTTATCGTCACGATCCGTTCGAAGAGCTTGAAACTCTCCAGATCATGATTAGCCGTTTACGGCGTCCTTCAGGCCCTTGCCAGCCGAGAACTTCGGCACGTTGCGAGCCGGAATAGCAACTTCCTTGCCGGTCGACGGGTTACGGCCGGTCGAGGCAGCGCGGTGCGAAACGGAGAAAACGCCGAAGCCAGGCAGACGGACTTCTTCACCAGCCTTCAGGGCACCGGTAACAGCAGCGAGTACGGCATCAACAGCAGTGCCAGCATCAGCCTTCGTCAAACCGCCCTTTTCCGCAACTGCGGCAACCAATTCGTTCTTGTTCATTGGCATTTCCTTTCTTTATCTACCGGAACGGATAACGTGACCGGATTGGTGGGAGTTTATTCAAATCGTTTCACAAACCAAGCCTGTCAACATGAAAAACCCCCGGAAAACCGGGGTTAAACACAGAAATGCCGGGCAATTTGCCCGGCATTTCGATTGTTGGACCTGACAAGCAGCTTTTAGTGGGCCATCGAGGCCCCTGCTTCCTCCTCGATCGAAGGCACGGTCGCCGGTGTTTCCGGCTCTGTCCATTCAATCGGTTCGAGTTCGCGCACCAGAGCGTGCTTGAGCACTTCGCCCACGCGTGACACCGGAACGATCTCAAGATTGTTCTTCACATTGTCCGGAATATCCGCCAGATCCTTGGCGTTTTCTTCCGGGATCAGAACCTTCTTGATGCCGCCGCGCAGCGCTGCGAGGAGCTTTTCCTTCAGTCCGCCGATTGGGAGGACACGACCGCGCAGCGTGACCTCGCCCGTCATTGCGATGTCCTTGCGAACCGGAATGCCGGTCAGCACGGATACGATCGCCGTAACCATGGCGATACCGGCGGACGGACCGTCCTTTGGCGTCGCACCTTCCGGCACGTGCACGTGGATGTCGCGCTTGTCGAACAGAGGAGGCTCAATGCCGAAATCGATGGCGCGGGAGCGGACATAAGATGCCGCCGCCGAAATCGATTCCTTCATCACGTCGCGGAGGTTACCCGTGACGGTCATACGGCCCTTGCCGGGCATCATGACGCCTTCGATGGTCAGCAATTCGCCGCCCACTTCCGTCCAGGCAAGGCCTGTCACGACGCCAACCTGATCTTCGCCATCGATCTGGCCAAAGCGGAACCGCTCGACACCCAGATAGTCGGAGAGGTTCTTTTCGGTGACTTTCACCGACTTCTTCTTCGACTTCAGGATTTCGGTCACGGCCTTACGCGCCAGGGTCATCAGTTCACGTTCGAGGCTACGCACACCTGCTTCCCGCGTATAAAGGCGGATAACATTGCGCAGCGCATCGTCCGTGACCGAAAACTCCTTCGGCTGCAGGGCGTGATCCTTGATGGCCTTCGGCAGCAGGTGCCGCTTGGCGATCTCGAGCTTTTCATCCTCGGTGTAGCCGGCGATACGGATGACTTCCATACGGTCCAGAAGCGGGCCGGGAATGTTCAGCGTATTGGCCGTCGTCACGAACATGACGTTCGACAGATCGTATTCGACTTCAAGGTAGTGATCCATGAAGGTCGAGTTCTGTTCAGGGTCCAGCACCTCGAGCATGGCCGATGACGGATCGCCGCGGAAATCCTGGCCCATCTTGTCGATTTCATCGAGCAGGAAGAGCGGGTTGGACTTCTTCGCCTTCTTCATCGACTGGATGACCTTGCCGGGCATCGAGCCGATATAGGTGCGGCGGTGACCGCGGATTTCGGCCTCGTCGCGCACGCCGCCGAGCGACATGCGGACATATTCACGGCCTGTCGCCTTGGCAATCGAACGGGCGAGCGAGGTCTTGCCGACGCCGGGAGGTCCGACGAGGCAGAGGATCGGGCCCTTGATCTTGGTCGAGCGAGCCTGCACCGCGAGATATTCGACAATGCGCTCCTTGACCTTGTCGAGGCCGAAATGCTCGTCATCGAGCACTTCCTCGGCAAAGTTCAGGTCCTGCTTGATCTTCGACTTCTTGCCCCACGGAATGGACAGCAGCCAGTCGAGATAGTTGCGCACGACCGTCGCTTCGGCAGACATAGGGCTCATGCTGCGCAGCTTCTTCAGCTCGGCTTGCGCCTTTTCGCGGGCTTCCTTGGAAAGCTTGGTCTTGTTGATGCGTTCTTCGAGTTCAGCCGCTTCATCGCGACCATCCTCGCCGTCGCCAAGCTCCTTCTGGATCGCCTTCATCTGCTCGTTGAGATAGTATTCGCGCTGCGTCTTCTCCATCTGGCGCTTGACGCGGCTGCGGATACGCTTCTCGACCTGGAGAACCGAGATTTCGGCTTCCATGAAGGAAAGCGCCTTCTCAAGCCGCTCGCGCACCGAGAGGATCGACAGCATTTCCTGCTTTTCAGGAATCTTGATCGCGAGGTGCGAGGCAACCGTGTCGGCAAGCTTGGAATAGTCGTCGATCTGGCTGGCGGCGCCAACCACTTCCGGCGAAATCTTCTTGTTCAGCTTGACGTAGTTTTCGAAGTCGGAAACCACCGAGCGGGCAAGCGCCTCGATCTCGACAGCATCTTCATCGGGCTCCGGCAAAGCCGCAGCATAGGCCTCGTGATAATCTTCGCGGTCTGTAAACTTGGAAACCTTGGCGCGCGCCGTGCCTTCGACCAGCACCTTGACGGTGCCGTCCGGCAGCTTCAAAAGCTGCAGCACATTGGCAATCGTGCCGATTTCATAAATCGCATCCGGTGCCGGATCGTCATCGGCGGCGTTCTTCTGGGTGGCAAGCAGGATCTGCTTGTCTACGCCCATCACTTCCTCCAGCGCGCGAATGGACTTTTCGCGGCCGACAAAAAGCGGAACGATCATATGCGGGAAAACGACGATGTCACGCAACGGCAAAACGGCATAGAGCCCGTCCGCGCCGCCCGCTTCAGAGCCACCCAACGGTGTCTTCTGTTCAGTACTCGTCATAACTTCAGTCCTTTCTCAGGCCTTTCAGCCTGACTGCCACATCCGCGCCCCCTTTCGTCATGAGGCAGGTCACGAATGTGCTTCGGTCCATACTTGGAGAGCCGAACCCGGCAATTCAATAGCCTTAATCGGGATGGCTTTCATAGAATCGTCATCTATCCTGCGCTGTGCCGGACATTAGTACAATAACCAGCTTCGCCTGTACCCTGATTGCTGCGCCCTGCAATAGTGACAGGTTAAGCACCGCGCAAGCTCGGCACATGAAAAAGGCCGCTTGCGCGGCCTTTTTATCGGTCATTTTTCCGCTCAGGCGGAAACATTACCCTTTTCGTCCTGCCGCTCGGCATAGATATAGAGCGGACGAGCGCTGCCATCCACCACATCGCCGGAAATAACCACTTCCTGCACACCTTCCAGCGTCGGAAGCTCGAACATCGTGTCGAGCAGGATCTTTTCCATGATCGAACGCAGGCCGCGAGCACCCGTCTTGCGCTCGACCGCCTTGTTGGCAATCGCCCGCAGGGCGTCGTCGTGGAAGCTCAGCTCGACATTTTCCATGTCGAACAGGCGCTGATACTGCTTCACGAGCGCGTTCTTCGGCTCGGTCAGAATCTGCACCAGAGCATCGACATCGAGGTCTTCGAGTGTCGCGATCACCGGCAGACGACCGACGAATTCCGGAATGAGACCGAATTTCAGAAGATCTTCCGGCTCCAGTTCCTTGAAGACGTCGCCGATGCGGCGTTCATCGACCGACTTGACGGTGGCGCCGAAGCCGATGGAGGTCTTTTCACCGCGTGCAGAGATGATCTTGTCCAGACCGGCAAAAGCGCCGCCGCAGATGAAGAGGATGTTCGTCGTATCCACCTGCAGGAATTCCTGCTGCGGATGCTTGCGGCCACCCTGCGGCGGCACGGAAGCGACGGTGCCTTCCATGATCTTCAGAAGCGCCTGCTGGACGCCCTCGCCCGACACGTCGCGCGTGATGGACGGGTTATCCGACTTGCGGCTGATCTTGTCGACTTCGTCGATATAGACGATGCCGCGCTGTGCGCGTTCCACGTTGTAATCGGCAGCCTGAAGCAGCTTCAGGATGATGTTCTCGACATCTTCACCGACATAGCCGGCTTCCGTCAGCGTCGTCGCATCGGCCATGGTGAACGGCACATCGATGATGCGGGCGAGCGTCTGGGCAAGATAGGTCTTACCGCAGCCCGTGGGGCCCACGAGCAGAATGTTCGACTTCGCAAGCTCGATGTCGTTGTTCTTCGACTGATGGGCGAGACGCTTGTAGTGATTGTGTACCGCAACCGACAGAACGCGCTTGGCATCCTTCTGACCGATGACGTAATCGTCAAGAACGGCCATGATTTCCTGCGGCGTGGGCACGCCCTCGCGCGACTTCACCATCGAGGATTTGTTTTCCTCGCGGATGATGTCCATGCAGAGTTCGACGCACTCGTCGCAGATGAAAACGGTCGGGCCTGCAATCAGCTTGCGCACTTCATGCTGGCTTTTGCCGCAGAACGAGCAATAAAGCGTATTCTTGGAATCGCCGCCGCTATTGCTGACTTTGCTCATTGCAGTTTCCTTTCAGTTGATCGAAACGAACCTTGGGCGTTCGGATCGATCGTTTCTTCCGGTTCGGACCCAGTGCAGGAGGAGAAACGCACCTCCTGCCGGTCACAACAGCAGCAGATACGCGCTGCCTATAGTTTTGGACCTGTCATCAAGGGCCAATAGTCTCAGGATTCGTCACCGTATGGCTCCCCGACCGAAGGAGCCATTTGGCGACTTTTGCAGAAGCTGCACCGCCGAACAAATGAAAAATAAGTTCCCGGCAAAGATTCGGCATAATCTGACCAAGTTTAGCGCCCCGAACCCCAACAGATGCTTAACGTGGCGCGTTAACCATCACGTAGGTGCAAGAATTGGGCCCCTTTTGTGGCAAAGGGCGCTAAAAACAGGTGCGAGCCGGAGATTCCGGCCCTTACTTCGATTCGTCCGCGCCGACGTCGCGCGCTTCGACGACCTTATCGATCAGGCCGAACTCGAGCGCTTCCTGCGCGGTCATGAAATGGTCGCGGTCGAGCGTGCGTTCGATCGTTTCGTAATCGCGGCCTGTGTGCTTGACATAAATCTCGTTCAGGCGGCGCTTCATCTTGATGATGTCCTGCGCGTGGCGCTCAATGTCCGACGCCTGGCCCTGGAACCCGCCCGATGGCTGGTGCACCATGATGCGTGCATTCGGCAGCGCATAACGCTGGCCGGTTGCGCCAGCCGTCAGAAGGAGCGAACCCATCGAAGCAGCCTGCCCCATGCAAAGCGTGGATACCGGCGGGCGGATGAACTGCATCGTATCATAGATCGCCATGCCGGACGTCACCACGCCGCCGGGCGAATTGATGTACATGTTGATCTCTTTCTTCGGGTTTTCCGCTTCGAGAAAGAGAAGCTGCGCGCAAACCAGCATCGACATTCCGTCTTCAACCGGTCCGTTCACGAAGATGATGCGCTCCTTCAGAAGGCGCGAGAAAATATCATAGGCCCGTTCGCCACGGTTGGTCTGCTCAACCACCATCGGGACGAGGTTCATGACGGTTTCGATCGGATCTCTCATTATGGGCCTCTGGATATATTTATGGCGAAGTGAATAGTTTTGAATCGTTAGGAGTCCCATACATAGGGCGTTGCGCCCCTGTTCCGCAAGTGGCGGCTACTCCCAGTCTGAATCCGTTTTTTCTGGCCGAATACCGCGCTTCTCATCCAATGTTTTGCGGGCTACTTCCGTCAGCCGGGCCTTGATGCGAACGGAGCCGTCCTCCAGATTCTCGCGCTCGACATTGCTGCCATGCTGGTAAATCCAGTCGAGCAGATGAAGCTCGAACGGGGAGAGCACGACATCGACCGAGCCGAGCGAACCCGCTATCCGGGTTTCGATCAGCGAAAGCAACCTGTCAACGCCTTCACCGGTAATGGCCGAAAGCGGGATGGGACGTCCCTCCTCGCTGCCGGCGGCAGCAAGGCGCAGAGCGGCCTCACGCCCGCTTTCATCAAGATTGTCGATCTTGTTCCAGATTTCGACGACGCGCTTGCGGTCCTGCGGTTCAATGCCTAGTCCCGCCAGAATGCTCTCCACGTCTTCGGCCTGCGCCGCATTGTCCGGATCGGAAATATCGCGGACATGCAGGATCAGATCGGCTTCGACCACTTCTTCAAGCGTGGCGCGAAATGCAGCGACCAGATGGTGCGGCAGGTTCGAGATAAAGCCCACCGTGTCCGAGAGGATAACCGTTTCGCCATGCGGAAGGCGGATGCGGCGCAATGTCGGATCAAGCGTGGCGAAGAGCATATCTTCGGCCAGCACTTCCGCCCCCGTCATACGGTTGAAAAGCGTGGACTTTCCGGCATTCGTATAGCCTACGAGCGCCACGATCGGATGCGGCACCTTGCGCCGCTTCTGGCGATGCAGCGTGCGGGTGCGCACCACTGTTTCAAGCTCGCGCTTGATCTTCAGAATCTTTTCCTGCAGCAAGCGGCGGTCGGCTTCGATCTGGGTTTCGCCCGGACCGCCGAGGAACCCGCCACCGCCGCGCTGGCGTTCAAGGTGGGTCCAGCTTCTGACCAGACGGCCTTTCTGATAATTCAGATGCGCCAGTTCCACCTGCAACGCACCTTCCTTGGTGCGTGCGCGCTCACCGAAAATTTCAAGAATGAGACCCGTACGGTCGATGACCTTGACGTTCCATTCCTTTTCGAGATTGCGCTGCTGCACCGGCGTCAATGCATGATCCACGATGACCAGTCCGATGGCCTTTTCCTTGACGGTTTCGGCAATGGACTCGACCTTGCCCACGCCCAGAAGGGTCGCCGGACGGGGATTGGCGACAATGGCGATTTCGGCATGTTCGATATCGAGCGCAATCGCCCGGGCAAGCCCTATGGCTTCTTCAAGCCGCGCCTCGTTCGAGCGCTGGAACTGCGGACGCGTGCCTTCCTCGGCAGCGGTGCCTGCATTATACCGCTCTGGCAGGACAGGAACGATGACGGCTGCCCTTGTGGGCTCTGGCTCTGAAAGTTCGAAGCCCTTGTCAGGATCGGCAGACGACGGCTTCTTATCCTTGAATTTGGACAATGTTCACTCCGGGGACACGGAAACGTGTTATCTACGGGTGCAGATAAGTCACCGCTAAAGCTGTTTCAAATGAAAGACGCCCCGGATCGTTCAAACATGACGAACCGGACAGGCAGCGCGTGTCCGGTTATCATCAGCAGAAACAAAAACTGGAGCGAACAACCTAAGCCATTGCGCTCCAATGGTATTCGGAAAGCGTCAGGCTTCTTCGCCTTCGAACATCTGCACAGGCTGGCTTGGCATGATCGTCGAAATCGCATGCTTGTAGACAAGCTGCGAATGACCGTCACGACGCAGAAGCACGCAGAAATTATCGAAAGACGTCACAATGCCGGTCAGTTTCACGCCATTGATAAGGAAGATCGTCAGCGAAATCTTCTGCTTGCGTACAGAATTCAGAAAAAGGTCTTGTAGATTTTGCGATCGTTCAGCCATTGTTTTTATTCCTTTAATCGATCAGCAGCCAGCTCGCGATGTGTTAAACGAACACGCGCATGCACATAAATCAAGCGCCGGTGCGTGCAAAACCGGTACCCGACTGCAATTGCTGTGGAAAGACAACTGCTTCGCTATTCAGCTTCGGTTAACAGGATGGGAATCTTTGTGCAACCGTCAATTTCATTAGCCTCGCGGCAAATTCTAACAGGGCAGATGATACCGGGACTTCAAATCTGATGCCAAGCTCCCCGTCCCCGGGCCGTCATCAGAAGAATTCGAGACTGACGCGGAACATCTGCTCTACGTGTTTTACGGCGTCAGATGTTGCGAAAATGACGACGCGGTCCTTGGGCTTGATCCGCACATCGCCGTTGGGGCGGATTACCTGCCCGTCACGATAGATCGCACCGATTCGCAAACCTTCCGGCAAGTCGAGATCACGCAACGGCGCGCCAACCAGCGAGGAGGTTTCCAGTGCCTCGGCTTCGATCAGTTCGGCCATGTCGCGGTAAACGCTATAGACCGCGCGAATGCGGCCCCGCCGGACATGCTGGAGGATTTTCGAGATCGTGACGGCCTTCGGATTTATATAGGCATCGATCCCCACCATATGGGTGAAGTCCTGATAGGCAACCGTATTGAGCAGCGCCATGTTGGACTTGCAGCCCAGCCGTTTTGCCATGATGCTCGACAGGATATTGACCTGATCCTGGTTGGTGAGCGCGACCATCAGGTCGGCATCCTGAATATCGGCCTCCTGAAGCAGGTTCTGGTCGAGCGCGCTGCCGTGCAGCACCATAGTGCGCTTCAGCTGATCGGCAATCGTGAAAGCACGGTCATGCTCGCTTTCGATCATCTTGACGCGCGTATGCCATTTGCGGTCCTCGATGGCCTTGGCCACGTACAGACCGATATTGCCGCCGCCCGCGATAACGATGCGGCTGGCTTCCGGTTTCTCATGTCCGAACAGGGAGAGCGTGCGCCGGACCTGTTCGCGCGTCGTCACGACATAGGCCAGATCGCCCGCATTCAGTTCGTCCGAAGAACGGGGGATGAAAAGGCTGTCATTGCGCACCACGCCGACAACGGTGGCTGCAAGATCGGGAAACAGGTCCGTCAGCTGCTTCAGCGGCGTATTGATGACCGGGCATTCCTCAAGACATTCGATGGCAAGGCCGATGATCTTGTCGTCGGCAAAGCGCAGCACGTCCGTTGCGCCCTGCAAGGCGATACGACGCAGGACCACCTCGCCCACTTCCAGCTCCGGCGAGATAATCACGTCGATCGGCAGGTTTTCGCGCAGGAACAAGTCCTGATACTCGGCCTTGAGATAGGACTGGGCGCGGATGCGGGCGATCTTGGTGGGCACGTTGAAGACCGAATGCGCCACCTGACAGGCCACCATATTGACCTCGTCGGACAAGGTGACGGCAATGATCATGTCCGCTTCGTCCGCCCCAGCGGCGGCAAGCACGTCGGGCTGCGAACCGTGTCCGACAAATCCCCGCACGTCGAGCGTGTCGCGCACGATCTCGATATGACGGGCCGATGTGTCGATAACGGAGACGTCGTTCTCCTCGGCGGCAAGCCGCTCGGCGATGCCGTATCCGACCTGCCCTGCTCCGCAAACGATTACCCGCATGACCGCTCCGTGCGCCCGAACATTGCTTTCATCATACGCCGAGCGATTTCAATTTGCGATGCAGCGCCGAACGCTCCATGCCAACGAACTCTGCCGTGCGCGAAATATTGCCGCCGAACCGGTTGATCTGGGCGATCAGATATTCCTTCTCGAAACGCTCGCGCGCCTCGCGCAGCGGAAGCGCCATGATGTGCTGGTCGGATTCCGTTGGTGCGCGCGGCAGCGTGTCGCCGATTTCGGCAGGCAGAAGGTCGGCCGTCACCGGCGCTTCCGGATCGTCGCCACGTGCCAGAATCATCAGGCGTTCGACATTGTTGCGAAGCTGGCGAAGATTGCCCGGCCAGCTATGCGCCTGCAAAACCGCCATGGCGTCGGACCCGATCTTGCGCGGCTTGATGCCCGCCTGTTCGGCGATCTGCTTCATGAAATAATCGACGAGCGAGGGTATGTCCTCGCGCCGTGCGGCAAGCGGCGGCACCTGCACAGGCACCACCGAAAGCCGGTGAAACAGGTCTTCGCGGAACGTGCCTTCCGCAATCATGCCTTCGAGGTTCTGCGCCGTGGATGAGATGATTCGCACGTCTACTTTCACGCGCTTGGTGCCGCCGACGCGCTCGAACTGCTGGTCCACAAGGACACGCAAAATCTTGTTCTGCGTCTCGCGCGGCATGTCCGCGACTTCGTCCAGATAGAGAATGCCGCCATGGGCTTCTTCCAAAGCACCGACCTTGCGCTCACCGCCATCCATCTCGGTGCCGAAAAGCTCGATTTCCATGCGCTCCGGGGTGATGGTCGCCGCATTGACCGTCACAAACGGTCCGTTGGCGCGGCTCGACTGCGCATGGATGGCGCGCGCGGCGAGTTCCTTGCCGGCACCTGATGGACCGGTGATCATGATGCGGCTGTTGGTGGGCGCCACACGTTCGATGGTCTGGCGCAGCTGGTTCATCGCCAGCGATGTGCCGATCAATTCCAGATGATCGCCAGTGCGCTTGCGCAGGTTCGAAACTTCGCGCTTCAGCTTGGAGGTTTCGAGCGCCCGTTCCGCGACGAGGATCAGGCGGTCGGCCTTGAACGGCTTCTCAATGAAGTCATAGGCCCCGCGGCGTATCGCAGAAACCGCCGTTTCAATATTGCCATGACCGGAAATCATCACGACCGGCAGCTCGGGATGCTGCTTCTTGATTTCATCGAGCAGTGCCAGACCGTCGAGCCGGCTTCCCTGCAGCCAGATATCCAGAAAAACCAGCCGGGGAACGCGATCGTTAATCGCGGCGAGCGCGCTGTCCGCGTCGAAAGCCGTGCGGGTTTCGTGGCCTTCATCGCTCAGAATGCCTGCAACAAGTTCCCGGATATCCGCTTCGTCATCAACTACAAGAATATCGGCAGCCATATCAAATCACCTGTCCAGCTATGTTCTTTTCGTCATTTTCCGTGTTCACGCTCGCCTCGGTGGCAGGCGCTTGCGGAAAGACCATACGTATCATCGCGCCCCGTCCTCCGTGGAAATCCGAAGGCGCGTCATGCAATTCAAGATGCCCGCCATGATCCTCGACGATCTTGCGGACAATCGCGAGGCCAAGGCCGGTGCCCTTCTCCCGCGTCGTCATATAGGGTTCGAGCAGCTTCTGGCGGTCGTCGCCCGGCAGGCCCTTGCCATTGTCGATGACATCGACAACCAGTTGCCCGTCGGCCTGATAGGAACGGATGAGGATATGCCCTCCTTCGCCTTCCCTGGCGCGATCTTCCTTTGGAAGTCCGTCGATGGCCTCGCTGGCATTCTTGATGACATTGCCGAAAGCCTGCCCGATCAGCCGGCTGTCAAAGGACCCTACCAGCTTTTCGGTGCCGAAATCGTTCTGAAACTGAATATCGCTGCGGCTGACTTCGACCAGGAAGGACGCTTCGCGCAATGCCTCGCGCATATCCATAAGCCGCATTTCCGGCTTCGGCATACGGGCAAAGGCGGAGAATTCATCGACCATGCGCCCGATGTCGCCAACCTGACGGATGATCGTATCCGTGCACTGGTCGAAGACCTCGCGATCCTCGGTAATCACCTTGCCGTAACGGCGGCGAATGCGTTCTGCGGAAAGCTGGATCGGCGTGAGCGGGTTCTTGATCTCGTGCGCGATGCGGCGCGCGACATCCGCCCATGCGGACGAACGCTGCGCCTGCACGAGATCGGTGATGTCGTCCACTGTCACAACGTAGGAATGGTCTTCGGATTCCGTATCCTCGACGGTCACCTGCACGTTGAAGGTGCGCGCCACGCCGCCACGGGTCATGCTGACCTGCTCACGATGCACGGCGCGTCCCGTCGACCGGGCGACCTCGAAAGCCTGACCGATTTCGGGCGCGATGCCGGTGAGATTCTTGCCCACGGCATCTTCCGAGGTGACGCCGAACATATGCTCGGCCGAACGGTTCAGAATGGAGATGCAGCCATCCGTTTCGATGCCGATGACGCCAGCCGTCACGCCCGAAAGCACGGCTTCGGAGAAGCGGCGGCGCTCATCGATCTGATCCTTGGCGGAAATCAGCTCATTACGCTGGCTCTTAAGTTCCGCCACCATATTGTTGAAAGTACCGGACAATGCGCCGACATCGCCATCGGAGGTCCGCACCGGCACCGAGACGTCGAGGTTGCCCGCCGCCACATCGTCGGACGCGCCGATCAAGAGCCGGATCGGACGCACCAGCCGGTCGGCAACGGCAATGCCTGTCCAGATGGCCGAAAGCAGCACGATCAGCGTCAGGCCGAAATAGAGCAGCGCGAAGGCGATCTGCGTCGGAATACGGTTGGCGTCCATTTCCTGATAGCGCTGGGTGTTGGCTTCCATCAGGCGCATGGCGTCAAGAATCTGCGGATCGACTGCGCGAACCGTATAGAGATATACATCCTCTATTTCGCGCATCTTTATGATCGCGCCGACGAAATTACTGTTTCCCGGGGGAATGATGACCGGCTTGCCATCCAGCGCCGTCTTCAATGCATCCTCTGTCGGCGGTGGCAGGCGATTTTCAACGCCGGTTTCGCTTTTAACGACCGTATTGCCATTTTCGCGCACCAGAAACGCACCGAGCAGGCCGCGGCCGCGCGTCTGCAGCGTCATCAATTGAATGAACCCGCCCCGGTCGAGGCTATACATGGTGCGTTGCGCATCGAGATCCTGCAGCATCGAATAGGATGTGCTTTGCAGGTTGAGCGCGGTTTCGCGGATATAGGCGGTGGTCAGGCTCTGCGAGGAGCTGACAATGTCGCGCGTATTGGTATCGAACCAGCGGTCCAGTCCGAGATTGAGCGTGACCGACGCAACGATCGCAACCACGATCGCGGGGACTGCCGCGATCAGGGAAAACAGCGCCACAATACGCACATGCAGACGCGAAGCGGCCTTTCCGAGCCGCCGGGCCATCACGATGCGGTAAACTTCGCGGCAGATCAGCAGGATGAGGAACAGAATCAGCGCGACATTGATGATGACCAAAGCCAGCGTGACAGTCCGGTCCGGCGTGATCGGTGTAATGCCGATCAGGATCGCAAAGGAAATCGAAGCGGTGACAAGCGCCGAAATGACGGTGATAATGCCCGGAAGGGCCAGAAGCCTGCGCCCCTCGCCGCTTTGCGATGATTGTTTCTCGCCGTTCATGTCCGCCGTCAGATTCGCCGTTTTCATATTAACCATGTTACCCAATAGCGTTGCATCTATGCAACGCATTGTGGCGAAAATGCAACGTTATTCTGTGCGCTGTTGGTGAGGAGCTGAAGGGAGCCGCCAAAGCCGGTTCACTGCCCTTGGGGCTTTCAATGTAAGGCGATGTCGCTCATAAGAGCACGGCTCGATTTCGAACCGGTCAGGAAGCAGGCGCGCAGGAGCACGGACATGCAGGGCAACACGCTCGGGTTCTATAATTCAAACGCCACCGACTATGCCGCTGGCGGCGACATACCGAACCCGAAGCTGTTCGATTTCCTGAAGCGTTGCAAGCCGGGCGGCCGCATTCTCGAATTGGGAACCGGTTCCGGGACTGATGCACGCGCAATTCTGGATGCGGGATTTCAGCTCGATGCAACCGATGGCTCCGCCGAACTGGCGGCAATCGCTTCCAGGCGACTGGGACAACATGTCCGAACCATGATGTTCGATGAACTTTCCGCCATCGAGGAATATGACGGCATTTATGCCTGCGCGTCGCTGACGCATGTGCCGAGAAGCGAACTCGGCCCTGTCGTCGAACGCGTTCACAGTGCATTGGCAAAAGGCGGCATCGTGTGGGCAAGCTTCAAGACCGGGACGGCGGAAGGTCATGACGCGCTTGGCCGCTATTACAACTATCTATCGGCCAACGAACTTCGGGAATATTGGACCAACAACGGCCACTGGTCCCATATCGAAATCGAATGCTGGACCGGCGGCGCCTACGATAAACGCCCCACTG
The DNA here is from genome assembly GCA_900470195.1 of Hyphomicrobiales bacterium. Lineage (GTDB taxonomy): Bacteria > Pseudomonadota > Alphaproteobacteria > Rhizobiales > Rhizobiaceae > Brucella. Next base: position 69,513 of record UEIJ01000005.1, read on the forward strand.
ACTGGGCCGCAATTGCGGCAGTGCGATGATTCCAGGCGAAATGCGTCAGAAGTTAAGCCTGGCCATTGCCAGCGAGTCGACGAATTCTCCGGCTCGGAAAGCATCTTTCCTGCGAATGCCTTCCGGGGCAAACCCGAACTTTTCATAAAGGTGGATCGCGGAGGCGTTGTCGACGTAAACGGTGAGTTCAAGCCGTTTCAGATCGAGCCAGTTGTCGGCGATGTCGATCAGCTCTGTCAAAAGTGCCGTGCCGATACCCTTCCCCACATGCCGGTCATCTATGCCCATGATGACCCCCGCACTGTGGCTCCGCCTTCCCGCATGGCGGAGCAAGCCGGCATTTCCTACAATCTCTCCGTTGATTGTCGCGACGATAATCGTTGAGTCCGGTCCGAGCGACTCCAGCCACTTCTTCGTTGTTTCAAGGCGCTGAAACGGCGTGCGTAAAGTACCGAAACGAAATCCCGGCATGTTTTGCAAACGGGTGAGTCCTTCGGCGTCTGCCGCTTCCACCGCGCGAATGACGAGATTTTCAGGACGCATTGGAACTCCTTTGCCCGTTCAGCCTATCCTCAGTTCGTCCACTGACAGATGTCCAGACATGCCGAGACAGGCTGGCGATTCTTGTCGCAAATACAGCCCTTTGACGCGGCATAAGACATTATCGGCATTTTTCCCTGATAATTTGAAGAAGCACTAACAAGCGAGAAACTGAAAACCATCAGACACAGTATTCGAGACATTTTGATCTCTCTTGCGCCGAAAGATCAAATATTTTCGCGGCAGGAAGGGAAATCTTCAACGCCAACAAATATCCCGTAACTATGTCGATAACCAACTTCGCCTGACTTGAGGCCGCACATTCTCTGCCGAATTATTCGGATCATGCCCCTGTGTCAGCGCCGCCTTCACACACTTTCTAAAACGACGCCGCCCGAATTGGGCGGCGTTGCTGAATGCGCTGTACTCACCGGCACTCCTGTCCGTGTCAGTTTTCAGCACCGTAGGCGTCGAAATCAAAGTACTTGTCGTTGACTTCCTTGTACTTGCCGTTAGCGCGGATTGCCTTGATGGCATTGTTGAACTTTTCGACCAGTTCAGGACGGCCCTTCTTCAAGGCAACGCCGACGCCAACACCATGAATATTGTCGTCAGACGGATAGGTGCCGACCATCTTGCAGCACGCGCCATCCGGTGTCTTCAGCCACTCGCTCAGCGTCACGCTGTCGTCATTGACGGCGTCGAGGCGGCCATTGGCCATGTCGAGCCGGTATTCCTCGGCAGTCGGGTAGGCCTTGATGGTGCTTTCGGTAAAGGCGTGCTCGGCATAGTTGGCGTGCGTCGTGGACACCTGAACACCAATTGTCTTGCCGGCAAGATCTTCCTTGGTCACGCCCTTGATATCGGTATCCTTCGGAGCTGCGATGCCGGGCGGCGTGTTGTAATATTTGTTGGAGAAGTCGACCTGCTTCTTGCGCTCATCCGTGATCGACATGGAGGAAACATAAGCGTCGAATTTTCCAGCCTGAAGTGCCGGAATAGTCCCATCCCACTCCTGGGTAATGAACGTGCACTCGGCCTTCATCTCTTCGCAAAGCGCTCGTGCGATATCCACATCGAAGCCCGACAGGGAACCATCAGGGTTGATGAAATTGAACGGCGGATAAGCGCCTTCCGTTCCGATTACCAGCTTCAGCGGTTCTTCGGCGCTTGCTGCGCCAATTGCCAAACCACCTGCCGTGGCCGCGATCCCCATCATCGACGCTGCCACAGCGATACGCTTTAAAACGCGCATTCCAGTTCCTCCCATTTCATCCTGGCTCGCTCCGGAATTGATCTCCGGTTCAGCCTTCTACAAAAAGGGGAAGCTTTATATCGGCAATGCGAATTGCCGACTCGTCATGATCTCTCCCCCGCCGCTATCCATAGATGGTTCGGCGGATATTGCACAATGTCTTTTAGCTGGGACAGAACGTCGATCTCAGTTCCAGTCTTATGGCACTTATCGGGTTCAGAAATTGGATGGATCGAGCGTCGAAATGGCGCATCCGACATAAGGGACCAGACAGATGTCATGCGTGAAAATTATCCTGCGGAGTCGAATCCGCCCAGCTTAGTTTTGCCCTCTTTTGCTTCTACTCGTCCACGACGCGATGCGGGCCTGCTATCGAACGTCAAACCTATAGCCGGAATTCATTCAGCGATGCACAGGCAACTTTAATAGGTTTCAGGAAGAATGACGGGACCGTACAAAAATCGGCTTGCAAGATGCTGAAACGTTTTCCTCTTTTTGCCAGCGGTTCCGCGATGGGAGCCGTCATTGATTATGCCGTGACCCTGTTTGCGAGCCACTACCTGGATTTGTATCCAGCTGTGGCGCTGGCAATTGCCATGATCATCAGCGGATCAACGGTGTTTTTCTTCCACGTCCGCATCACATACCGCGGCACAACCGGAAACCTGTTTCGGCGCTACATCCTCTTTATGGGTTGGACCTGCCTGATCTTTTTTTTGAGAGCGATCGTCCTGCAGGGCGGCCTGTATACTGGCTTACCGCTCGCTGTTGCGTTATTCATCGGGTTGGCTTTTGTTTCGATTATTAATTTTCTCATTTCAACTGTTATCATTTTCGCAAAGAAACCGTCATGAGCGCCAAGACCCTTTGCATTATCATTCCCGTCTATAATGAGGCGGAAGGTTTACCGGACTTGCTCGGAAGACTTCATCTGATCGCTGACAGAATAGATTCCGAGTTTGGACTGGCCGTGGAATTCATCTTTATCGATGACGGTAGCGGTGACACCAGTTTTACCCTGTTGAAAGCACACGATTTCGGCGACCGTCCGGCACGGCTGCTTCGCTTCTCACGTAATTTTGGCAAGGAAGCAGCACTTTCTGCCGGGATAGATGCAGCCCTTGACGCGGATGCAGCGGTATTGATGGATGCCGACCTGCAGCATCCACCCGAAATGATTGCCGATTTCGTGCGTATCTGGCAAACGGAAGGCGTCGACAGCGTCTATGCCTACAAGGCCAATCGCCGCGCTTCGGAAGGACGGATGAAGGCTGCGCTATCGCACATGTTCTTCTGGGTCATCAATCGGGACCTTCGATATAAGATACCGCCAGGGGCTGGAGATTTCCGGCTGATCAATCGTCCCTTTATGAATGCCCTGCGCAGTTTGCCCGAAACTGACCGCTTCATGAAAGGTCTCTACGGCTGGGTGGGTTTTCGTCAGACAGGAATCCCTCTTGACCCGCCTCCACGGTTACGCGGTGCAAGCAGTTACAATCCCCTCCGGTTGTTGTTGATGTCGCTCGGCGCGATTACCAGTTTCTCGACCACGCCTCTGCGCCTGATGGCGCTTGTCGGCACTGCCATCGCGACGATCAGTCTCCTGTACGGCAGCTATATCGTTGCCCAGCATTTCCTGTTCCCGACCGTTCCGGTCGGGGTCGTTTCAATCCTGGTCCTGATCACTTTCTTTGGCGGCGTGCAGCTAATGTTTCTTGGGCTCCTGGGCGAATATATCGGTAAATCCGTACTGGAGTCCAAGAAACGTCCGATTTACATTCTGGCTGAGGATGTCATCCGCAAGGAAAGCGACCATGCGGATCGCGGATGATTTCGGTTTGGGCCGCAAACATGATCAGGTAATCCTGTCTCTGCTCGAAACTGAAACGCTGGACGGCACCTCAGTGATGACAGGCGATGCAATGGTGCCTGAAGATGTCGCTCGCTTGCGAACGCTGCGTGCTGGCGGCGCGAAAGTTGGACTGCACCTCAACCTCACACAGGCAATTCCGGGAAACTGTACCGTATGGCCATTGTCTGCTCTCATGCAGCCTGGGTTGAACGCGCGGACGCTGGATGAAATCAACGCCTCCCTGTCCCGGCAGGTAGCTGCATTCGTCGATCTCTTCGGCAGTCTGCCCGACTATTACGACGGCCATCAGCACTGCCATTGCTTTCCGGCAATAGTACCTCTTGTGAAGCGTCTACCCTGCGAGGCAGAAACATGGATCCGTGTGCCTCTGCCTGCCACATGGGCCGGGCGATGGCTTAATGTTCGTGCCGGCGGCATCAAGGTACTGGTCATTATGGCGCTTGCGGCAAGGGCACGATCCGCCTTTGCCAAAGCAGGGCTGAAAACAAATAGCGATTTCTCAGGCTTTCTCCGCCTCGGTGATCCTAAGAGCGTGCAACGCTGGCTGCCCCGCCTCCTCTCTCAAGCGAAGCCCGACTGTCTGACCATGCTTCATCCCGGTGACGAGACCGATCAGATGCAATGTGCCGGACATGCTGCCCGCAGCCGTGCCGTAGAAGCCCAAATCCTGCTGGAAAGTGCGATAAAATGACGAAGAGCCGTTCTATTCTCTGGGGCCTGTTTCTGCTGCTTTTTATACGGCTTCTGGCCATGATCTGGGTTCCTCTGACTGACCCCACCGAAGCACGTTATGCCGAGATCGCCCGCAAGATGGTCGAGACTGGCAATTGGATTACGCCGCAATTTGACTACGGTGTACCGTTCTGGGCCAAACCGCCACTGCACACATGGCTGTCGGCGGCAGGAATCGCGGTCTTTGGTGCAACCCCTTTTGCGGCGCGACTGGGAATATTACTGGCAACCCTAGCAACATTGCTCATCCTGTGGCGATGGGCCTGCACGCTCACCGACCGCAGCACAGCCGCCATTGCCGTGCTAGTTGCTGCAAGTTCGGGCCTGTTCTTTGTGTCTGCCGCGTTTGTCCAGACCGATATGGTCCTGACGCTCGGCGTCACCGCCTGCATGGCCGGATTTTACAACGGTCTGGCAGGAAGTCGTCGCTGGGCATGGCTTTTCTTTCTGGGACTGGCCGTCGGGCTGCTGGCCAAGGGGCCTGTCGCAGTCGTCCTGTCGATGACCCCGATCACAGTCTGGATGTTTTGGCGCGGCAACTGGAAGGACGTTGCCCGTCTGCCCTGGATCGGTGGCATCCTGTTATGCGCCGTGCTGGTCATACCCTGGTATGTCGCAGCAGAAATGGCCACACCCGGATTTCTTCACTATTTCCTGATCGGTGAGCATATCCAGCGTTTCCTACAGCCCGGCTGGACAGGCGATCTCTATGGCGCAGGCCGTGAGCACGCCCGAGGATCGATCTGGCTGTTCTGGATCGTCGCAGCATTGCCATGGAGCCCCCTGCTACCCATCCTTTTGTGGCGGCTGCGAAAGACCTATACGCCGGATGGCAGCGGCCTTCACCTCTATCTGCTTCTGTTCGCGCTGACACCGTTGGTATTCTTTACGCTGGCCGCGAACATTCTTCTCGCCTATGTTCTGCCCGGCATACCCGCAGCAACGCTGCTTGCCGTTATCGTATGGACCCGGACTAGCTCTACCGGTGCAGGATGGCTCAAGCTCGGTCTCGCCGAAGTCCTTCTGATCTTTGCAAGCTTAACGGCTGTCTCGTTTCTTGGTCTGGATCGCTCGTTCATTCCTACGGAAGCGCGCCTGATAGCTGACTATCCGGGGCCTGGCCGTCTTGCCATTCTTGAAGCACGCAGCTTTTCCGCCGAATTCTATACGCAAGGCAAGATAACACGCCTGCAGACGCCGACCGCCTTGGCAGCCTGGCTCAAACCCGGCGACGGTGTTCTGGTAGCCAGGGATCAATATGATGCCTTCGTCAAGCAGTTCGGGGACACGATCAAACCAATATCCGAGGATCGCAAGTACCTGCTATTCGTCCCTTTGCCGACTACCGCTGGAGTAAAGTAACGCGACAGCGCCCATCTGTGACCGCACCCGCTCGGACAGGTGCGGTTTCATTGAGCAGGAACCGCTGTAACTACCGATGCTCAGCATTCCTCGACACTATATGAAGCATTGCACCGCACCGGTTCACACATGAAAGCGATATCCTGGCAGACACGACCGCCACAATGACCGAGCCGACCATGTCGAGCGGATAATGGACGCCAATGTAAATCCGCGACCATGCCATGACAATGCCGCAACCTACTGCCGCCCAGGCAGCAACCTTGCGCCCCACCATAAACAGAACCGCCGCGCAGCAAGCGAAGATAATACCGTGGTTGCTCGGGAAGGAGGAGCTTGGACGGTGAGCCACCAGAGCATGTCCCAAACCGACCATGAACGGACGCGGTCGGAACCAGACCAGCCCAATCACATAGCTCAACGCGACAGCAATAAGCAGTGCCAACGCGATGGAGATTACGGTCTGACGGGATTTATTCGCGTTGCGCAGCCATAGCGCTATCAGGTAAATCGGGACCAAAAATTGAAGATATCGGCTGATGAAGATCGCAAATTCGGCCACAAGCGCGTTGGGGGACGAACCCGCATTCAGATATAAAAACAGGCTGGTATCGAAACTCGGCATACTCTGTACCCCGCCCTTTACGGCAACTGCGATAATTCCTGCAGCAAAAGCCGCTGATAATTGCTTTGCCGCTCGATATCGTCCTTTTCATGGTACGGGTATCCCAATAATTTCGGTTCCCTCGGCGACACCACATGTGCATTTCCGGCTAATCAATCCAGTGCCTTTATCCATCGTAGCGTCAGCGTCTCGCGCTCAAGTTTCAGCTTCTGTCTTAGATCGAAACGTTCCAGCGGCGGTGGCCTTGTTGACGAATCGTTGCCATCTGAAATCACCGTAATCGTCGGCGTGGCGGGTTTCGGCACTGTGCCAAAATTGTGCCGACAAATAGCTAAACTCCAATCGCCAACTTCGCGACCTTCTTAAATCTTTGATTTTATGGAAATAGATGGCGCACCCGACAGGATTCGAACCTGTGACCTCTGCCTTCGGAGGGCCATTCCGGCACCTTTCATGATATTTCCAGAAAATTTATTTAGTGGGATAGTCTATTTATATTCAATGACTTATCGGCTTTTCGTAACATTCTCATGTTTACCGGCATCTTCCCTGATTTCATTTTTTATGGTGACACTGTGGTGACACAAGCGAAAAGGGCAGCGGTTCCATGCCGAAGATTACGAAGTCTATTCTTGATGCGGCTGAGCTAAAAGACAAGCCGTACTTCAAATGGTGCAGTGAGCTACCCGGCTTCGGAGTGCGGATATTCCCGAACGGCAAAAAGACGTTCTATGTCGATTACTATAATCAGAAGACCCGCGAGCGGAAGCGCATGTCCATTGGCGGCTTCGGAAAGCTCACCGTCGATGAGGCCCGGAAGATGGCCCGTATCACTCTGGGCGATACTCTGCGGGGCGAAGACCCACTTCTGGAGCGAAAGACCCGGCGCGGATCACTCACCGTCTCTGACCTATGCGACGACTATTTGAAAGCTGCAAGGCAAGGATTGATAATCGGTCGCTCTGGCAAGGCAAAGAAATCTTCGACGCTCGAAACGGATGCAGGACGGATCGAACGGCACATTAAGCCACTGCTTGGCAAGAAGCTGGTTATCGACCTCGAGCGCTCCGACATTGCGAAATTCATTAGTAACATTACCGCAGGCAAAACGGCCTATGTAGGCAAGTCAGAGCGGTTACGCGGCAAGATAGTGGTAGCAGGCGGCGCAGGCACAGCAGCGCGCACAACGGGGCTTCTAGGCGGTATTCTGTCATATGCCGTTTCGCAGGGCGTCATAAAACATAATCCGGCCCATGGGGTGAAGCGGCCTGCCGATCAGAAACGCGAGCGGCGGCTAACAGCGGACGAGTTCAAGGCGTTGGGAAAGGCCCTGTCAGAAGCCGATCATATTCCATGGCAGGCAATTGTCGGAATAAAGCTGCTCGCATTTACCGGATGCAGATTGAGCGAAATCGTCAAGCTCACATGGAATGAAGTCGATATTAGCGGCCATTGTATTCGCCTGGGCGATTCTAAAACTGGCGCTTCTATCAGGCCACTTGGAAAGCCAGCTATAGATTTGATCAAAAGCATTATGCTAGAAAAGCCAGCGGGATTCGTTCTCCCCGGCGTCCGTGAGCCTGCAAAGCCCTATGGCTCATTGGACAGAGCTATTGACCGGATCACAAAACTAGCGAAACTCGAAGGCGTCACGGCCCACACATTGCGTCACAGCTTCGCATCCGTCGCCGCGGACCTGAATTATTCTGACAACACGATTGGCGCTATTCTCGGCCATGCCGGAAGCGGAATAACCAGCCGGTATACTCACAGACTGGACAGCGTGCTGATTGCGGCAGCGGACAGGATTGCGGAAGAAATCAAACGGCTGATGGCTTGATTATTCAGAAACATCTTCCAATGAGAAAGCCAAACGGCGCATATCTGGGCGCTTTAGTTCGACAGTGAATTTTCGCGCATTAGCATCGTAGCTGGTTACAATTGTTTCAATATTAGTCGAGTGATCAGCGACATAATCGCGGAGTTCTTCGATTAGCGCGTTGCGCTTAACGATGTCCCATCCGTCCTTATAAAATTGTTGCATCCACGCTGCCATAAACTCACCAAACGACACCGGCTCTGGGTATTTTTCTTCAAGCGTTGCAACGATTTCAGCATTCAAAGAACGTTCGTTCTTCTTTGCGGCTGCTTCCACCCGCAATTTTAGCGCAGGCTGCATTCTCAAACCGAATGGCGCGATCGCTGCTTGGGGAATTTTTTTATCCGATGTGTTCATAACTTCATTCTGCAACTATTTTTCGCTTGCACGCAATAGCTACATTCTGTAATGCTACATTCTGTAGTCATAATAGAGGACAGCACATGACCACACCAACCATTCCGCCCTTTGGACTGCGAATGCGGCCAGAATTGAAAGGCGCAGTTTCAGCGAGCGCCAAATCAAACCAAAGATCGATGAATGCGGAAATCGTCTTCCAACTTGAGGCGGCTTACGCGGCCATGAAAGCAAAAGGCCCGGAAACGGCTGCAACCGTTCCGAGCCAAGTTCCTGCCAACCACGCTAATGAGAAAGCAACAGAACATGGACACGAATAACACGGATTTTCCACAGACTGCAACTGAGTTGCCCGAACAGCGCATTCGCCGTCTCGCGAAGGAGATGTCATTCTTGCTGGACGGCTTTGACGACTATTCGGTCGTTCTAATCTTTCCATCCAAGTCACGCGAATATCCAATTCATATCTGTCTCGATAGCGAGTTCGCGGACCTGATGCAGAACGCAATCAAATATCGGGAGGGCGGCGAATAATGTTAGACCGTCCCCGCATTCGCCGGAAAGATGTTCCGGCCTATCTGATGGAAAAATTCGGCATTCCGATTTCGTTCTCCACTTTGAACAAGATGGCAACAATCGGCGGTGGCCCTGTCATGCAGTATGCTGGCCGCATTCCGTTATATGCCAAGACCGATCTAGACGCATGGGCAGAAGCTCGCCTCTCAAAGCCTGTCAGTTCGACGGCAGAACGTGAGGCCAGCGAATGACCCTTGGCCAGATACTCCGAGCCACCAAAGAACAGACAAAGGCAAGCCTTGGTGATTTAACTGTCCTGTCACCGCAGAACGACCCGTTCCGCATGGACACACCGGCGAACCACGCAAAGGGCCAATGGTTCCGTGACAATATGGAAGCGTGCGGCCTGTTGGCTACCGACACGCCTATTCATAATCGTGGTGTCCATTATGCCTTTGTCTCCACCGGAAAGATAATAACGCCTAATGGTTCGCCATATGTGAACGATCTGGATTGCTGGGGGCTTCTCGAAGAAGCCTCTAACGTCGCCCGATGGCTGGGCTATGTTTCATGGGACAAGATATTCGACGCTCGCAATTCAGAGCCGATTATTCAAATCCGCGAGGTCCAGCCTCTGGCGTACCGTATCCGCGTTGAGACGGGCATATTCTTACCGGATGCTGAAAGCTTGAAGCCACGTATTCGAGGCGTAGGCTTCGACGTTCCCCAGCCCTACCGATTGGCGTTTTATGGTGAAAAGACCTCTCTGGGAAACGTCCTCAAGCCTATGGCCGATTATTATGAGGCGGACCTCTATCTGCCGTCCGGCGAGATTAGCAATTCGTTATTGGCGACGATGGCGAAGGTAGGCGCAGACGATGGCCGCGAAATGGTTGTCTTCATATTCGCAGATTGTGACCCTGCCGGTTATCAGATGGCAACGAGCATCGGGCACAAGCTCCGGGCGTTCAAGGATAGCTGCTATCCCGATCTCAAGTTCCGCGTCCTCACACCGGCATTGACGGTCGAACAGGTAACAACCCTAGGGTTGCCTTCCACACCGTTGAAGGAAACAGAACTGCGCGCCGCTGGCTGGCGTGAACGCTATGGCGTGGAGCAGACGGAAATCGATGCGCTGGCGACATTGAAGCCGGACGCGCTGAAACAGATTGTGCGGGAATCTGTAAAGCCGTTCTTCGATAAGACATTGAAGCAACGTTCCGACAGCGCGAAACGTGAATGGGAAGAACAGGCTCAAGTCATATTCGAGCGCCAGCTAGACCGAGATATGCTCGACCAAATCTATGTCGAAGCCGTCAAGGATTTGGAGCGGATAAAGGAGCGCCTTGAAGCTATCGAAGTTGCGACAGATGGCCTTGAACTAGACTTCCCGGCCCCGTTGCTTCCGAAGCCTGTCCTGCCCGATCTGCCGGTGTCGGCTCTGGTCAGTAGTGACATGGACCTTTCCGAGCACATCAAGACCTTACGCGCCCGCAAGGATTACGGGGGTGCGTAATGAAACCAACCCGTATCGACTTTCCAACGGATGACCCGGCGCGCTTCAACGCGCTCCGCGATCAGTGGACCGATGCTGTGTCTCGCACGAAGTTGCCGAAGATTGCCTGCAAGATAGCGCCGCTACTTTTAAAGAAGGTCAATCGCAATTCCGGCTATGCATTTCCCACAGATGAGGAGTTTGCAACAACGTTCAATTGTTCATTGCGTTTGGTTGGCCAAGGCATGGCAGCATTACAAAAAGCAGGGCTTATCGAACGCCAGACCAGAGTTAAGCGCGATGAGAAAGGAGAAGCAGTAGGCCGCATACGGCATATATATTTGTCGCTGCCTGATAGCATAGGTGAACGGAACACTTCTAAGCCAAAAGTGAACGGAACACATGTGAACGGAACACTTGATGTGAACGGAACAAATGGTTCAAGTGAACGGAACTCAGAGTTCAGAATAATACCTAACCATAATCACCCTGACAAAAAAATCCGCTCCGAAGCAGAAGTTCACGTCTACGTACCCGCACGCGAGGGGCTTCCGCCTATCTATGGAAACGACCTTCCTTTCCTCGAAGCCTTTGACCGTGCAATCATCGACCTGACTGACAACAAGGATATCGCGGCGGGCGAGCTTGAGCATCTTCTAGAGCAATCTTTCTATTCCGCCACAAAGAGCGATGCAGATAATCCGCCTATCTACTGGTCAGACATATGCGCGCTTCGACAGCCTGAAACCCAGACTTGGTTCAGACGGCGAGCCGGTCAGCTTATTTATCGAAAAAAAGCAGCTTAACTGATAACAAGAAACATTATAAAATATCAGTAAACTACTGGAAATATTCACTTAATTCCCTTCTTCGACTATATTAAATCGGAGAAGGGATCAATCATGAAGTTTGAACGTAAAGAGCACAGCACCGCTCTGCCGATTAGCACGGCGACATTGCTTAATCATCTGCGCATCGGCACCGAACTGACACAGGAAGCCTTGCCGATGGTGCACGCGGCAGCGATGGAAATCGAAGCCTATTGCGATATCGCGCTGCTCACACAGACCATCGTTGCGGAAGCCGGCAAGATGGAAGCCGCTTGCGGCCTGTTAGGATTACCAGTCGGCCCAGTGTCCGAAGGCGCTATCCAGTCAATCGAGATTATCAGTGACGATATCGTCTTCCCGTATGGCGGTGAATATACGCTCACGCCGGGACGCTATCCGACATTGCGCCTTAGCAAGCCTTGGCCCGCTCATGTCCGTGTCACCTATACGGCAGGCTATGGCATCAACGATACGACCATACCGGCGGACCTCTCTCTAGCCATTGCCGATCAGGCAGCACAGCTATTCGACCGTCGCGGTGCAGATGATGGCAAGCAAGGCTTATCCCTCGCAGCCGCTCGTATCTGCGCACGCTACCGCAAGGTGAAGCTGTGACAGCAAGCTCTCTCATACACACAGTCATCCTCTCCAAGATGGATATGGTCGATGACGGGATGGGCAACGAGTACGGCGAGTGGGTCGAACAGTTCCGCACGCGTGCTGCTTATCTGCATTTGAAAGGCTCTGAGACTGTCATGGCTGGCAGGCTGCAAGGCCGACACACACAAGTCATATCGGTTAGGGCATCGTCGCTCACCATTGCCATTAGCACCGATTGGAAGCTCACCGATTCAACGACAGGCATTGAGTTCAACATCCGTGACAAGACCGTGAACGAGGATCGCTCGACAATAGACCTTCTATGTGAAAGCGGGGTCGCTATATGAATGGTCCCAATGCCCCAACTTTGCGTTTGGCTGGGTACCGGCATGGGAGTTTTCCTTTTTCGCGCTGCAATGAGGTGACGGCATGAAACCGGCCTCAAAAGCAATCCAGTTCATTCAGAGCCTACGTATTCCAGAAGGCCCGAAGGCCGGGAATGCGGTGAAGCTGGCACCGTTCCAGAAGGATTTCGTCAAGGGCGCTCTGGATGAGGCGGTGAATATCGCTGTCCTTTCTGTCGGTCGCGGGAATGCGAAAACGGCCCTGTCATCTGGCATAGCTCTAGGCTCTTTGCTCGGCATCTGGGATGACCAGCCGAAACGGGAAGTTCTGATTGCGGCCCGTACGCGGGATCAGGCTCGCATTGCATGGCAGTTTGTGGCGGGCTTTGCGGCATCATTGCCAGAAGAAATTCAGGCACAGCTAATATTCCGTCGCTCTCCACGGCTTGAAATCGAGTTTGAAGGCGATGGCGGTGGGCATTTTCTCCGCGCTATCGCAGCGGACGGTAAATCGGCCCTTGGCTCTGCTCCGACACTTGTCCTGATGGACGAGCGCGGCCATTGGCCTTTGGATCGTGGTGACGATCTGGAGCACGCTTTGTTGTCCGGCCTTGGCAAGCGTGGCGGGCGTTCCCTGATTATCTCGACTTCCGCAGCCGACGACACACACCCATTCAGCCGGTGGATCGATGACCCACAGCAAGGCGTCTATATTCAGGAACATCGCCCTTCGCCGGGACTGCCGGTCGATGACAAGGAAAGCCTGCTTATCGCCAATCCCGGATCGCAGCACGGCATCGGCTCTAGTCTGGAATGGCTCGAAGCGACTGCCCGACGGGCAGCGGCACAGGGCGGCAATGCCCTGACTTCCTTCCGCCTCTATAACCGCAATGAACGCGTGTCCGGCGAGACCCGCGATTTGCTGCTGACAGTCGATGAATGGCTATCATGCGAAGTGTCAGAGCTTCCAGCACGACAAGGCCCTCTTGTTATCGGTATCGACCTTGGCGGCTCGGCATCTATGTCGGCAGCGTCGTTCTATTGGCCTGAAACTGGCAGGCTCGAAGCCGTAGGCACTTTTCCTTGCAACCCAAGCCTTGCGGATCGTGGCGCAGCCGATGGCGTGTCCGGTCGATACGTCGAAATGAACGAGCGCGGCGAGCTATCGACGCTTGGCGATAAGACCGTGCCGGTTGCCGCGTGGCTTACTGAAATCATGAAGCTTGCACAGGGCGAGAATATCGCAGCGTTGACGATGGACCGCTATAAACAGGCGGAATTGTCCGAAGCTCTGGACCGTGCCGGGATTACTGCCCCTGTTGTCTGGCGAGGTCAGGGCTTCCGTGATGGCGGTGAAGATTGTGAACGTTTCCGGCGAGCCTGTTTCGATGGACTTGTGAAGTCAAAGCCGTCCCTGTTGCTTCGTTCCGCCTTCGCAGACGCGGTAACGCTCCGTGACCCGTCGAACAACCTGAAACTGGCAAAGGCTCGCTCCAAGGGCCGTATTGACGCTGCATCGGCTTCCGTCCTCGCCGTGGCCGAAGGTGCACGCATGTTGGCACGTCCGAAGCGTCAAGCAAGGATGGTGTGGGGATGAAAGAGCATTTCCGATACTCAAAGCGCGTTACTCGCACCCGCCGATGGCAGACCGTTCGCCATGCTGTTCTTGAGCGTGACGGCTGGAAATGTGTCGATTGTGGATCACGGCGCAGGCTCGAAGTTGACCATATCAAACCAGTCCGCACGCACCCGGAATTGTCTTACGAGCCGTCAAACTTGGCGACACGTTGCGCGTGCTGCCACACATCGAAAACCCGAATTGAGTGTGGGCATAAGCCTGTCACTTATGACCGCCTTGGTTGGCGGAAAGCCGTCTCCGATCTGGAGGCACAACCACATCAAGCACATGAGGTAAACCATGCTTGACAGTACCAAGATCACCCGGCGGCAGTCCGAAATCCGCCAATCCCTCGCTGCTCTTGTCGGAAAGGAAAACCCTTCCGATGAAGAATTGCGCAATATCGAAGCCCTTGACGCTGAGTTTCGTAACAACGAGACCCGCTATCGTGCGGCCTTGATCGCGGAAGATACCGAACGTCGCGAAGCCGGTGCCGATCTGGAAACCCGTTCGGATCGCGAATTTAACGACCTGATGGGCCAGTTTGAATTGCGCCAGGTAGCACTTGCGCTTGATGAGGGCCGCTCCCTCGATGGCGCAACGGCTGAAATCGTGCAGGAGCTTCGCAGTCAGGGCGGCTTCCGTGGTATTCCGGTTCCGTGGCAGGCTCTTGAACAGCGTGCCGGTGAAACGGTCGCGGCTGGCGTCCCTGACCCGATCCAGACCCGCCCTATCATCGACCGTCTTTTCCCGGACAGTGTTGCGGCTCGTATGGGCGCGCAGATGATTAGCATCGACAGTGGCGCTATCGAGTGGCCGGTCGTAACTTCCAATGTAACCGCAGGCTGGGCAACCAGTGAAACCGGCAATGTTGCAGGCCCGACAGAATACACGACGACTGACAAGGCCATGAAGCCGGATCACAATCTGGGGATTCAGATGCGCATTACGCGCAAGGCTCTGAAACAGTCCGGCGCAGCACTCGAAGCCGCTGTCCGCCGCGATATGTCGGGCGCTATGGCCGTTGAACTGGATCGGGCAATCTTCCAAGGCTCAGGCGCAAACGGCCAGCCGCTCGGCATTTTCCCCGGCGCTGCAACTTATGGCATCACGTCAACCGCCATTTCAGCGGCTCCGACATGGGGCGCATTCCGTGCAGCGGTAGTGCGTTTCATGGCAGCAAACGCGGCTGGATCGCCTAATGCCGTTCGTTCTCTCATTCATGCGGAAGTATGGGCCGCGCTGGATGATGCTCTGATTACTGGCACAGCAGTTTCGGAATGGGAACGCCTCACACGCAATATCCCGGCTGGCAACATTGTTATGTCCGGCAATGCGCTCGCAGATGCAACCCAAGCCTTGCTAACGACTTCCGCAGGCGGCGTTGCGCCGATCTTCGTAGGTCTATGGGGTGCAGTTGACGTAATCCGTGATCCTTATTCCGATGCACAATCGGGCGGCTTGCGCATTACAGCACTGTCAACAATTGACCTGACAGTCGCACGCGGTTCGCAGCTTCAAATCCTCACAGATATTGGAGGCGAATAATGCTCTGGGGAACACCGAACGGCGCTCTGGAACTGCGCTCTGAAGGCGGGGCAACCCGTCTCCGGGCGGTGTTTCCCTATGGCGCTGAAACAGAACTGGCAACGGGGCGATACGAGGTTATCGCTTCCCGCGCCTTCGCCGGACGGATCAATGCAGGTGACGACATTCATCTGTTGTCCGGCCACGATTATCAAAAGCCTCTCGCCTCAAGGGCGGCAGGCACTTTGCGGCTTACGGATGGGAATGATGCGCTGATTATCGACGCGACAATCGATGACGGCACCACATGGGCGCGGGACTTCCTCGCTGCTCACAAGGCTGGGCTTGTCCGTGGCCTGTCACCGGGCTTCCGTGTCGATGATGCAGGCGAACGTATCGAACGACGCTCGAATGGCGTTCTCCGAACCGTTATATCGGCATCGCTATTTGAATTGTCGGCTGTCACCCGTCCCGCCTATCCGCAAGCCCAGATAGAGGCACGAAGCTGGCAGGCCGCCAATTGTCCCGACGTCAAGACAAATACCCACCCGCTCAACCGCTGGAGGCTCTAAATGCTCGGATGGATTAAAAGCATATTCACCGGCAGCGAAGTGGAAACGCGCTCTAGCGGTGCCGGTTATACCGCACAGATTA
Organism: Hyphomicrobiales bacterium; assembly: GCA_900470195.1. Classification (GTDB taxonomy): domain Bacteria; phylum Pseudomonadota; class Alphaproteobacteria; order Rhizobiales; family Rhizobiaceae; genus Brucella. The sequence goes on from UEIJ01000005.1 coordinate 85,720, forward strand.
TGGCCGCACGTGAAAGCTATATCTCCGGCGTGTCCGGCCTTGGTGAATTAACTGGGGCCGTGCAAACGTCAATTTCGCTTTGGGAAGGTGCTCTAGCGGCGGCAGACGTGCAAGGGACGGATTTCATCACCCGACGCACGATGGCGATTACTGCCCGATCTCTGGCCCTTCGTGGCGAAGCGGTATTCCTTATTCGTAACGATGGCCTATTGCCTTGTGCTGACTGGGATTTATCGACCCGTCACGGCGAGCCGCGCGCCTATCGTGTTTCTGTTTCGGAAGCTGGCGGCGGCTATACTCAGACCGTCCTTGCCGGTGAAGTCCTGCATTTCAGAATAGGTGCCGATCAGGTGGCACCGTGGACCGGCACAGCGCCCTTGAGACGCGCACCGATTAGCGCACAGCTATTGCATGAGGTCGAAAGCGCCTTGCGTGATGTTTATCGTGATGCGCCTCTCGGCTCGATGATCCTTCCCCTACCTGATAGTCAGTCCGGCGACATGGACGACATGCGCGGAGCTTTCCGTGGCCGTCGCGGTGCAACCTTGGTTGTCGAAGGCGTGGCACAGGCAACGGCGGCGGGCATGAACCCACAGCTTGGTCAGAAGCCGGATGCGCTATCGCCCGATCTCTCCAAGAGCATGACGGCGGAAACGCTGGAAGCGGCAAGGGACGGAATATACGCGGCCTATGGCGTGCTTCCCGGCCTTCATAATCGTGCGACGACCGGCCCCATGGTCCGCGAAGCACAGCGCCACCTTGCACAATGGACGCTCCAGCCGATTGCCCTGCTTATGTCGGAGGAAGCCAGCCAGAAGCTCGGCGGTGACATATTCATCGACGTGATGCGACCTGTCCAAGCCTATGACGTTGGCGGCAGAGCAAGGGCGCTATCGGCAATCGTCACTGCAATCGCACAGGCGAAGGAACAGGGGCTTTCCCCGGCAGAGTTCGATTTCGCGGCCAAACTGGTCAACTGGGGGGAAAACGACAAGGCGGCATAAGTTCCGGTAGGATGCACCGTGCGGGCTTCCCTTCACTCACCGCAAAAGCATCCCGTTTAGACGGCGAGTACGAAAACCCCGTCAGCGCGCAGCCCTTTTTGATTGATTTGGGGGCGTGGCGTGCCGGGGGGAGGCTTACTCCTATGAGTTTCCCCCCACTTTCTGGGCCTTTTTGTGTCACTATTACCGCGCTCTGTGGTGACACTTACGTGACACAGGGCTTGATAGATAGAGCGAGATTATCATCTAAGTTATTGAATTTATTGGCGCACCCGGCAGGATTTGAACCTGCGACCTCTGCCTTCGGAGGGCAGCACTCTATCCAGCTGAGCTACGGGTGCATTGCCGGAAGGCTCGAAGCCTTTACATGCGCGTTTCTAACCGAACCGCGCATGTGCATCAATGGCTTATTTTGATTAAACCGGGCATTTTTTGCCGTAAATCACGTTCCTACGAACGTAGTCCCGGAGCCTCCTGCCCCGTGCGCTCGACATATTCCGTATAGCCGCCGCCATATTGGTGAATGCCGTCCGGCGTCAGTTCCAGGACCCGGTTCGACAATGCGCTGAGAAAACGCCGGTCGTGCGATACGAAAAGCATTGTGCCTTCATAGGCCGCAAGTGCCTTGATCAGCATTTCCTTCGTATCAAGATCAAGGTGGTTGGTCGGTTCGTCCAGAACGAGGAAATTCGGCGGATCGAACAGCATTGCCGCCATTACAAGACGTGCCTTTTCACCACCCGAAAGCACGCGGCATTTCTTTTCAATGTCGTCGCCGGAAAACCCAAAGCAGCCAGCGAGTGCGCGAAGCGGCGCCTGCCCTGCCTTCGGAAAGCGCTCTTCCAGCCATTCCAGTATCGTTGCGTCGCCGTCTAGCACATCCATCGCATGCTGCGCGAAATAGCCGAGCTTGACGCTGGCGCCGATATTGACATTGCCCTTGTCCGGTTCGGCAGCGCCAGCAACCAGCTTCAGCAGTGTCGATTTTCCCGCACCGTTGACGCCCATGATGCACCAGCGTTCGCGGCGACGGACCATGAAGTCGAAACCGTCATAGATCGTGCGGCTGCCATAGGTCTTGTGAACGCCCTTCAGGCTTACGACGTCTTCGCCCGAACGCGGTGCCGGCGCGAAGTCGAAGGCGACCGTCTGGCGTCGTCGAGGCGGTTCTACGCGGTCGATCTTCTCCAGTTTCTTCACGCGGCTTTGAACCTGCGAAGCATGGGAAGCACGCGCCTTGAAGCGCTCGATGAACTTGATTTCCTTGGCAAGCATCGCCTGCTGGCGTTCGAATTGGGCCTGTTGCTGCTTTTCATTCAGCGCTCGCTGCCCTTCATAGAAGGCATAGTCGCCGGAATAGGTCGTGAGCGAACCGCCATCGATTTCGATGATTTTGGTCACGATGCGGTTCATGAATTCGCGGTCATGCGAGGTCATCAGCAGCGCGCCGTCATAATTCTTGAGGAACGCTTCCAGCCATATGAGACTTTCAAGATCGAGATGGTTGCTCGGCTCATCGAGCAGCATCACATCCGGGCGCATCAGCAGGATGCGGGCCAGCGCAACGCGCATTTTCCAGCCGCCGGAGAGCTTGCCGACATCGCCGTCCATCATTTCCTGCGTGAAGCTGAGACCCGCCAGAACCTCACGCGCGCGGCCGTCCAGACCATAGCCATCCAGTTCCTCGTAGCGCGCCTGTACTTCGCCGTAACGTTCGATGATCGCATCCATCTCGTCCATGCGGTCCGGATCGACCATCGCCGCTTCCAGTTCGCGGAGTTCTGCCGCAACTACACTGACGGGGCCTGCACCTTCCATGACTTCAGCAACAGCAGAACGACCGCCCATCTCACCGACATTCTGGTCGAAATAGCCGACCGTGATGCCTTTCTCGACGGAAACCTGCCCTTCGTCCGGCTGCTCATCCCCGGTAATCATGCGGAACAGGGTCGTCTTGCCCGCACCGTTGGGGCCGACAAGGCCGATCTTTTCCCCGCGGTTCAAAGCGGCGGAAGCCTCGATATAGAGAATGCGATGGCTGTTGGACTTGCTGATATTATCGATGCGGATCATGAAACGGGAGGACTTTGTAAGATGATGTGGAACGTAAGGCGGTCGCGTTGCGGCCTCCCTATGCCATGACGGCACGGGCAAGTCACCCCGCTTCGCGATCGGGAGCGTGACAGAATGTTCAGGGAATATTGTGCAGCCATTGCTCGGTTGAGAATTTCTCGACCACAAGCTTTTCCGCCGCCGCATATTCTTCAGGCGTGATCTTGCTGCTCACGCCACCATTCAGCGACACGAACATCTCCTTCATGCGCCTGATAACTTCCTCGCGCGGCAGTCCTGTCTGGCTGCGAACCGGATCGACGCGCTTGACAGCGCTCGCCGTGCCCTTGTCGCTCAGCTTCTCGCGCCCGATGCGCAAAACCTTCACCATTTTCTCGGCATCCATGTCATAGGCCATGGTCACGTGATGGAGGACCGTGCCCCTGGAAAAGCGTTTTTGCGCCGCGCCGCCGATCTTGCCCTTCGAGCTCGAAATATCGTTGAGCGGCTTGTAGAAGGCATCGATGCCGAGCGAATTGAGCGCTTTCAGCACCCAGTCGTCCAGAAATGCGTAGGAATCGGCAAAGCTCATGTCGCGCACGAGTTCACCCGGCGCATAGAGCGAATAGGTTATGGTGCTGCCCGGCTCCACAAACATGGCTCCGCCACCGGTAACACGACGAACGGTTTCGACGCCGAATTCCCGCGTTGCGTCCATATCGACTTCATTGCGCAGTGACTGAAACGCACCGATGATGATGGCGGGGCGTTCCCATTCCCAGAAACGCAATGTTGGCGCGCGACGCCCTGCGGCGACTTCCTGTGCCAGAACTTCATCCAATGCGAGGTGCATGGCAGGTGAAACCGCAGGCATTTCAACGATCTGCCATTCAAAGTCCCGCCATGTGCGCGCAACGCCCAATGCACGCCGAACGGCAATTGCCACCGCTTCCGGGCTGAAGCCGAGCATCATGGCATCGGGCCGCAGACCTGCCCTCACCGCGTCCGCAATCTGCTCCGACGAAGCATCGGCAGAAAGGCCTTCGACGGCATTGCATATATCTTCCAGAGCCTCGTCCGGTTCCAGGAAAAAATCGCCTGCAACCTGCACGTCGCACAGACGTCCGTCACGGACATCCAGATCGACGACGACAAGTTTTCCACCGTGGACTTTGTATTCGCCGTGCATGTGAGTGCCTCCGAAGAGTGAACGCGCCTGTTTCACTCTCATTTCATGAAATCTGAGGGAAAGAAAGTTCGTTCGGGGGAGAGCCTGACTAAATTCCGGCTTCAGAAGGCGCAGAACGCTGAACAAGTGAAGTTTCGCGCGCTTCTTTCGTTTTGTGGCCGACATAAAATCCAACGACAATCATAGCCGCCAGAACAACGATGATCGATTTGAAATGAAAAGGCGGTCGGTGCATTTCGGAACCTCATTCTTGCCGTAGCAAACCAGAGCAGAAAATGTTTGTCGACCCCGCCTCACCGAATTCTTAACCACCTGGCAAAATTCCCGTTCGGCGCACCGTATTCATCCTCTGTTCAAGCTACCGGAATTAAAGCATATTTCACCGATATCAGAGGGACAAATCATGATACCTGCACTCAAGACAACCGTTGCTTCATTATGCCTTGGCGGTCTGGTGGCCGCTCTCTCCCCACTCGCCGCGCCGGCATCGGCAGCACAGCTGCAGCGCTGTGCCAGCGAGAACGGAATTTGCGAGCTGCCCTACCCGGCCGAGGTGGTCTATGGCACGGGTGGACAGAATACATCGCGCTTCATCGACCGCCCGCAGGTCAGCTGCTCCAACCGTGTCTTTGGCGACCCCGCGCCGGGTAAAAAGAAGAGCTGCTCCTTCGTCGTTCAGGATCGCTGGGACAGGCCAGATCGTCCGGGCCGTCCTGACCGCCCCGATCGTCCAAATCGGTACGATCCGTATGATCGCTACGACGACCGTGACCGCGACCGCGACTGGAGCCGTTGCGCGAAAGAAGGCGGGTTCTGCGATTTCTACGGTCGCAAGCGCGTGCGCTATGGCGCAAATGGCCGCTTCACCGAAGGCGTGTTCCGCAACGGCGTCCGGTGTGACAACCGCACCTTCGGCGACCCGGCGCGCGGCAAGTCCAAGGCCTGCTATGTTCTCGATTGAAAATCGAACGCGAGAATGAGCGTTTCGCTATAAACATTAAGAAGGCGGCGGCCCGAATGGGCCGCCGCCTCTGTCGCTAGAAACATGGACTGGAGGTCATCATAGTTCTACGACAATGCGTGTGCCGAAGCCGGCACTTTCAGCGACAGCATCAGAACGAGCGCTGGAAGCGGATCTTGCCCTGCCAGGCATCTTTTCCGTCCATGCTCGTGTTCTTGTCCTGCCACTTGGTGTAGGAAACTTCAGGCGTAATGGTGAAGCCAGGAACCAGCTGGTAGGCGACGTTTGCAGTTGCGGCGAAGGTTTCGCTGTCGTCATAAGCGGCCTGTACGTTGAAGGTCGCCTTGCTGGTCGCCTTGAACGCTGCGCCGCCCCAGACTGCCCAGTCACCGCCCCACGTACCGTAGAACGAGTCGACGATACGGACGCGATAACCGCCCGACGTACCGTAATGATCGTCGTTGGACTTGTAGGCGCCCTGCAGCCAGACCGAGAACTGATCCGTGATGTTGACATCGCCGCGGACCTTTCCGGCCCACTCTTCATTGCGGGCGTCATAGGCGACGACACCGGCGATCTTGCCCCAGCTCTGCTCGTATTTGAGACCGCCGACCACATGCGGCATGTAGTCCTTGATGGTGACATCTACGTTGGAGTCGGAGTTGCCGCCTTCTTCGAACGAAACGATGGCCGAGAAGCCGTTTCCGCCCTTGAAGGTATAGCTGATGAGGTTGGTACGATAACCGCCGGCGAGGATCACGTCGTCGCTGATGACGTTGCCCAGATAACCGGTGAAGGTGACGAAGGCCGATTCATCGAGACCGACGCGGAGGCCACCAAGCTGGATATAGGCATAACGCAGCGACGTGCTGGTGGAGCCGCCATTATAATTGTCGGCCTTGCCGTTGCCGTCGCCTGTCCAGTCGTAACGCAGTTCGCTGTAGGTCTTGAGCGTGCCGAGATCCGTTTCGGAAGCGGTGGAGAAACGCAGGCTGACGCGGGCCAGCTTGTTCCAGGTGTCGCGCTCCAGCTGTGCCGGGGTGCGAGCGTAATTGTTGTCGCCGCCGCTTGCATCATAGCGAACATAGCCATGAATGCGCAGGCAGGTTTCCGTTCCCGGAATGTAGAAATAGCCAGCGCCGTATGCATCGCATACGCGGACATATTCGACTGCTTCCGGCTCGGGCGCCACGATTGCATCGGCTGCTTGCGCGCCGGAAATCGCTACGAGCGATGCAGCCGAACCAAGAAGAATGTTTCTGATATTCATAAATGCGTCTCCAGTGGAAGAGTTAGACGCCACCGCTATATTTATTCACCATAATTTGATCAATGTTTATTCGATGTAAGTTTTGTGAATTATTTATATGTGACATAAAAACTACTTCATATATATTTTATATTCATTTCATTATTCAGAAATAGGACAAAACGACCCCCTGCATCGTCACACAACGCGACGAAGCCACTATGCCAACAGCTGCGTTATTCTGCCCCTTATGCCCGTCCAACCGCCCAACAAGCGGTCGCCCTCGCCTAACCGGCAACGGTGAAAGTTTTATAACAGGAAGAAGAAATATACGTCGCAACACCGACAATTGGCCTGGATGCATTCACTGATGCAAGCGGGCCGCGAAAACCGCGACTCGTCAATTCAACGGCCAGGGATGTTGATTCGTCATTGCAGACCTGACGAAGTTGTTTTCCTCGGTCATTGTGCCGCCCCATAAAGAAAACAAACGTCGCAGGGGTAATGTAATGGTCCTATTCTCTATTGTCATAGGCGTTTTGACGTCAGCGGTGGTGATTGCCGCGTGCATTATGCTTTGGAGATACGAACGTTCCTGAGACCTATAAGCTTGTCATCGTCGCATGGTTCAGGATTGCAATGCCCGATAAAGGGATCAAGTTGAAATGCTTGGCTCTTCATGCGCGTTGGACGCGGCATATGCGACGATGCAGATTATTCACTGAGAAGCAGATGGAATGGTGGGCGTGACAGGGATTGAACCTGTGACCCTTCGCGTGTGAAGCGAATGCTCTCCCGCTGAGCTACACGCCCGATGAGCAGTGCTCAATCAAGGTGGTGCGGATATACTGGCCTGCGGCTGCATAAGTCAAGCGTCTCGCGCGCCACTTCCAAAAGAGATTTTATCTTCTGCCAGTCTCTCCCTGTCGGCAAAGGAAAACGGCAGCCATCTATCGATGACTGCCGTTCTGTTCTCATGCGACAAAGGATTTCAGAGCGCAGCCAGACGCGAATCCGCCGTCTTGTCGAATGCCTTCTGCAAGCCGGAATCGCGGTCGTAGACATCGCCGTAATAGCGAATCTGTCCGCTCGCATCCGGCCATGCCGTGAAATAGGAGATATAAACCGGAACCGGATCCTTCACCTTGATGCCGCGTTCATTCTTCCCGAAATATTTTTCCAGATCCTGCACGGATGTTCCCATCACCGCAGCCGCCATGTCGCGCGGGCGTTCCAGACGGATACAGCCATGGCTAAGCGCCCGCATGTCGCGACTGAAATAGGATTTGGCCGGTGTGTCGTGCATGTAAATGTCATGCGCGTTCGGAAACAGAATCTTGAGCTCGCCCAATGCGTTGTCGAGGCTAGGCTTCTGACGGATGCCGACATGAGACTTGCCAGCGGCAACCGCACTCCAGTTAACGGCACTGGCAGAAACCTTCTTGCCGTCCGCGTAAACCTCGTAGCCGTTGCGGTCGAGATAGCTCGTATCCCGCATGACCTTCGGCAGCATCTCGTTCAGGATGATAGAGCGCGGCACGCCCCATGACGGGTTGAAAACGACCGTTTGCACCTTGTTGTAGAAGAAATAGGTTTGGTGGGTCGGAGAACCGATCACCACATTCATGGCCAGCTTTTCTTTCCCGCCCTCGAAATATTCCGCACGGTAAGCAGGCTGGTTGACCATCACGTAACGGGTGCCGAAATCATGCGGCAGCCACCGCAGGCGTTCCATGGAATAAAGGATGCGATCGCGTTTGACGGAAGACTGCTCACCCTGAAGGGCGGAAAGCGTATTGCGGCCGATGACGCCATCAGGCGTGCTGCCCGAAAGCTTCTGGTAGTCCTTGATGGCCGCAACCAGTTCCGGATCGTAAATATCGCCGCCCGCATGCGCATCCAGCGCCTGCCTGTGCTGCGCCAGATAACTGGCGGGCGCATGCCGCGAAATGAGAGCGACCACCTTGCTGAGCTGTGGATTGGTATCGCCCGGTTTGATGACGCCATTCAACGAGACGCGGATCGGTTCGGCAGATGGCGGCTCGGTATTCGCCAGTTCGCGCTTCAAAGCCGCATATTGCTCGTTGCTCGGCTGGAAACCATGCAGATAGGCAGCCGGATCGCTTTCCGAAGCGAGCCGTTCCAGAACGGCTTTCGGATCGACGCGATTGCGCGGCAGGTCGTGGAAACCGCTAAGGCGGTCGGCGATCACCCGTCCCTCGCCTGCGTCGATGGCATAGCGCAACGCGCGCGCCGACATGCGGATTTCAAATTCGGCGAGTTTCTGCTGGCGTTCGGCTTCGGCGGCAGCGTCGAAAGCATCAGCTGGAATCGTGACCGCATATTCATCCGGGTTGAGCCCGTCCTCATCGGCTCGGGCGAAGAACGCCGCAACATCCTTGGCGCGGTCGAGCACCTTGTCATCAGCCGACCACATGAAGCTGCGCTTATTGGAATAATAATCGACGATAGCCTGCGCTATCTCTTTCTCGGCCTTGACGTTGACGGATTTCAGATAGTCCACAGCCGCGTCGAATGCACGCTGTCCGGCAGTCTCCTCACGAACCTTTGCGCGGATCGGCGACATGCCCGATGTCAGCGGATCGATGATGGCTGGCTCGGTTGCGGCAGTGACGCGCATGTCGAGCGCGCTGAAATCAACATTGACCAGAGCGTCAGGCTTGTAATCGTAAATCTGCGGGCCCTTCACCGTCACGCGCTGGACCGGCGCGGGGCTTCTCGCGGCAGTGTTCGGCGTGGATGCACGTGGAGCCGCGGCGGCTTTCGGCGCTGCAGCTTTCGGCAGTTCTGGCTGGGGAGCAACCTGCGGGGCCTGCTGCTGGCGGCGCTGCTGAAAAAGCTCCAATAACGAATTCGCGGCCTCAGCCTGCGCTGTGGGGAGAAACACCGAAGCTGCCAGAGCCAGCGCCGCTGCGCGACGGATCGTTAGTCCGCGCCCAGCGCTGCTCTTCTCATCTGTCTGCGAGTGTCTGGGAAACTGCATTTCAAACCGCCCAAATTGATGCGTTCGCTAATTAAGCGAATCCGTCCGAATCTCGCAGATAGAATTTACCAATCTCGTATAGAAACTTTTAACGCTAATGTTTTTGAAAGCAATTTACCGTTCTGCACACATCACAATTGTTTGAGGCACCTTCTTGGGAGACGATCCCGGAATGCCTTGATGAACAAAGTGACGCAGTGGCATCGATCCCGCATCGCGCTAAAAGCCGCACAGACTTTGGTTCCGAAGCTTCCTTCGGGGCTTCGATCAACATATCGCGCGAGCCGGACTTACCACCATCTCCGACTGGCGCAGCTGGCAAGCAAGCGAGGTACCGCGATGGCAGAAGCAAGCGCCGCCGATCTTTTTCCTCTTGGTGAAGACGACACCCCTTACCGCAAGCTGACTTCCGATTACGTTTCTGTCGACACCTTCAAGGGACAGGAAATCCTGACGGTTGATCCGGAAGGGCTTCGCCTGCTTTCGGAATCGGCTTTTGCCGATATCAACCATCTGCTGCGCCCCGGTCATCTTCAGCAACTCGCCAAAATCCTCGAAGACCCCGAAGCGACCGATAATGACCGTTTCGTTGCCTACGATCTCCTGAAGAACGCCAATATTGCAGCAGGCGGCGTGCTGCCCATGTGTCAGGATACCGGCACGGCCATCATCATGGGCAAGAAGGGTCGTCGCGTCTGGACCGAAGGCGGCGATGCCGACGCGCTGGGCGCAGGCGTTCTCGACGCCTACAACAAGAAGAACCTGCGTTATTCGCAGCTGGCGCCTCTGTCGATGTTCGAGGAAAAGAACACCAAGAACAATCTGCCTGCGCAGATCGATATCTATGAGGAAGGCGGAGACGCCTACAAGTTCCTTTTCGTCGCCAAGGGCGGCGGATCGGCGAACAAGACGTTTCTCTATCAGGGAACGCCATCGCTCCTCACGCACGACCGCATGATCGATTTCCTCAAGGACAAGATTCTGAGCCTCGGTACAGCCGCCTGCCCGCCTTACCATCTGGCGATCGTCATCGGCGGCACCTCGGCCGAGATGAACCTGAAGACGGTCAAGCTTGCCTCGACGCGCTATCTGGACAGCCTGCCGACCAAGGGCTCCGAAACCGGACACGCCTTCCGCGACCTCGAAATGGAAGCGGAAATTCATAAACTCACACAATCGCTTGGTGTCGGGGCGCAGTTCGGCGGCAAATATTTCTGCCATGACGTGCGCGTCATTCGCCTGCCCCGCCATGGCGCTTCACTGCCGATCGGCATTGGCGTTTCCTGCTCTGCGGATCGTCAGGCCAAGGGCAAGATCACCAAGGACGGCATCTTCCTGGAAAAGCTTGAAACCAATCCGGCCAAATACATGCCGGACATTGACGAGGAAAAACTGTCGTCGCATGTGGTCAAGATCGACCTCAACCAGCCGATGCAGGACATTCTCAAGGAATTGTCGAGGCATCCGGTGAAGACGCGCCTGTCGCTTACCGGGCCGATCATCGTGGCACGCGATCTGGCGCATGCCAAGATTCGCGAGCGGCTTGAAAATGGCGAAGCCATGCCGGATTATTTCAAGAACCACCCGATCTATTATGCAGGCCCGGCCAAGACGCCTGCCGGGTACGCCTCCGGCTCGTTCGGCCCGACCACAGCTGGCCGCATGGATTCCTATGTGGACCAGTTCCAGTCCTTCGGCGGTTCGATGGTGATGCTCGCCAAGGGCAACCGTTCGCGCCAGGTGCGTGAAGCCTGCGGCCAGCACGGCGGCTTCTATCTGGGTTCCATCGGTGGCCCGGCTGCCCGCCTGGCGCAGGATTGCATCAAGAAGGTCGAGGTCGTCGAATATCCGGAACTCGGCATGGAAGCGATCTGGCGCATCGAAGTGGAAGATTTCCCGGCCTTCATCGTCATCGATGACAAGGGCAACGATTTCTTCAAGGAGCTCAATCTGGGCTAAGCAGTTCAAGCAAAGAGACAGGAAATGGGGGCGGCGCAAGCCGCCCTTTTCGTTTCAGGCGTTTGCCCCACCATCAACCGTGAGGGAGGCTCCCGACACGAAGCGTCCTTCCGGGCTTGCAAGCCAGGCCACCAGACTTGCTATATCGTCGGGCGAACCGAAACTGCCTGTAGCGATGCGTTCGCGCTGCTGTTCCGCATGGTCGCCTGCTGCCGGATTCATGTCGGTATCGGTCGAGCCGGGGTGAACGACATTGACCGTGACGCCTTTGGGGCCGAGATCACGTGCCAGACCTTTCGTCAGACCGATCAGCGCCGCCTTGCTTGCCGCATAAAGGCTGATGCCCGGCCAAGGCACGCTTTCGGCGAGGTTGGAGCCGATGGTGATAACGCGCCCGCCCGCACCGAGATGCGGTGCGGCAGCCGATACAGCAGCAAAGACCGCGCGAAAATTCACCGCCATTACGTCATCGAAATCGGCGAGCGTGACCTGTTCCAGCGGGGCCGCATGCCAGATGCCGGCGCTGTTGACCAATATATCCAGACGACCGAATTCCTTGACCGTTTTATCTATGGCCGCAGCAATCTGGCTGGCGTCGCGATTGTCGGCTCTCAACGCCAGCGCCTTGCCACCATTGGCCACGATTTCCGAAACCACAGTATCGGCTTTTTCCTTGCCATTCACATAGGTGATGACAACTGCCGCACCATCTTTCCCAAGCCGCCGTGCAATTGCAGCGCCAATGCCACGACTTCCGCCAGTGACGAAAGCAACTTTCCCGTTCAGAGCTTCTGCTGGCATGCCATTTCCTTTCTGTAACGATTGATACATAAAGGCTGACAGGCTTGCGCAGAGCCGTCAAGTGATTTATTTAATGATCGATACAGAAAGGAGAGATCGTGGCAGACAAAGGACGCCCCCGCAGCTTCGACCGCGAAACAGCGTTGCGTACTGCAATGCTCAAATTCTGGGAAAAAGGTTTCGATGGCGCATCTCTGGCCGATCTGACAACGGCCATGGGCATCAATGCGCCCAGTCTTTATGCCGCATTTGGGAGCAAGGAAGAGCTTTATCTCGAATCCCTGGCCCTCTATGCCGGTGAAGTCGGGGGAGAAATCTGGTCTGCGCTGGATGAAACAGCAGATGTGCGCCAAGCCTTCGAGAAATTTCTCCACGCGACGATCGACGCTTATTGCCAGACATCGGTGCCACGGGGATGCATGATTGCACTCGATGCATTGCATCGCACCCAGTCAAGCGACAAGGTTTGCACAGTGCTGCGTAACCACCGCCTGACCAATATCGAAATTCTGCAGAAACGGCTCGAACGTGGCATTCGCGACGGCGACATTCCTCTATCGGTCGATTGCCACGCAGCCGCAACCTTTTACGCAACGGTACAGAACGGCATGTCCATTCTGGCGCGCGACGGCGGAACGCGAGCAGACCTCACCGCAACGGCGCTGGGCGCCATGGCGGCGTGGGACGAACTTGTTCTTAGCAAGGCCTAATCAGGCAACCAGTCTTAATTTCGGGCCGTCATCAAGATAATCCGCCACCAATGACGCCACCTCGGCACTCGCGATGATGCGGCGATGCCCCAAGCCATCCGCCCAGTGCACCGTGACATGAGAGCCTGCCTTGCCGGCTGCTTCCGCGCAGATGGCGGGCACTTCCTTATCGTCATGTGCGTGAATGACCAGCGTCGGTATCGTCATGCGGCGCAGGAGCACGTCGGTATCGAAATCGGTGATCGGGCGCGCTGCGATGTGGCGAACCTGTTCCTTCATGGCGTGACGCGCGTCGCGCCCCAGCCCCAGCACTCTGCCGAAACCGTCAAAAACACCCGCAATCGAGTGCGGAGAAGCAATCGTGACCAGTCTGGCCGGACGATGTGACCGGTAGCAACCGACGGAACCCGCAGCAGCATTGATGATGACAGCGCCCCCGAACGAGTGACCGATCATTGCATCGAATGGACCATACTGACGCCACGCCACATCCACTGCGGCGATTGCCTGTATCATGTTGAGCGTGCGGCCCGCCGATGCGCCATGCCCCGGCAGGTCTATCGAGACGACCCGTTCGCCACGGGCGACAAGTTCGCGAATGATTGTCATCATATCGGCGGTGCGCGATCCCCACCCGTGGACGACGAGTGACGTTCGCCCGACATGGACCTCCGGCTCGAACAGATAGGTTGCAATAAGCCCGCGGTCGATAATCAGATCGAGCCGCTTTGCCTGACCGAGTTCCGTGTTCGCTTTTTGGAGGCGCGCCGCATAGGCCTTGTTTTTCGGCTTGCGGCTTGGCGTTCGACAAAAAATCCTGAATGCGGCGCGGCCCGCCTTATCGGCATCAATGCGTCCGAGCACACCCAGGCCGAATCGCGTAACCTGCAAAGAGAACGATGTCATGACAGGGCCTCAATTATGTTCAATCATGAACAAATAATTGTACAAGAATGAACAAAATGCAAGACGAGACTCAAAAACTGCCGTGGGACAATCCGCGCTTCAAGAACTGGATCGCCGTCGCGCGCGCCGGCAAGGCGGTGGAACGCGCCCTCTCCCAGGAACTGTCGACCTTCGATCTGAAAATCGCCGACCTCGATGTGCTGATGAATATCTATCGCCATCCCGGCGAATCCCAGCACGATCTTGCGCGCCGCATTCTTGTCGGGCGCTCAAACATCACCATGCTATTGCCGAAGCTCGAAAAACGCGGCTTGCTGGTGCGCGAAGGCGACCCGGCGGACAAGCGCGTGATGCGCCTGACCCTGACCGCCAAGGGCGAAAAGCTGCTGGGACACGCGCTGACTGCTTATACGGAACTGATCGACCGCGTCATGGCGCAGTCGACAGCCGCGCAATGCAACGCAATGGGCGATGTGATGCGCCGCATCTGCGACATGCTTGAGAAAGAATAGGCTCAGCGATCCCGCTTGAGCCCCTTCTCGGCAAGTTCATCGAGATAGGTTTGCCACAACGTCACCTTCTCGGTGCCAAGCTTGTGGAGATAGGTCCACGAAAACAGACCGGTGTCGTGCATGTCGTCGAAAGTTATTCGGACAGCATAATTGCCGACCGGCTCGACCTTCATGATTTCGACATTGCGCTTGCCGCCAACCGTGACGCGCTGCTCCGGTGAATGGCCTTGCACTTCTGCGGAAGGTGACAGCACACGCAGCAATTCGGCGGTCAGCTCGAACTTCTGGCCATCGTCGAACGCCACCGTCAGCAGTTTGCGGTCGTGCGAAACGCGCAATTCAGTTGGCCAGACTTCGCTCATCACCATTCTCCAGCTGGGTTCTTCGCCAGCTTTTGATAGGCCCCGCGTTAAAATATCGCAATAGCCGCGATCATTATTGAAAGAGCTTCGCGTGCGTGAAACTGGACAAGGAGGCCCGCATTTCCTATTTCTAGGGAAACGGTGCGGATATTCCTCCGCATCAAGCGGAAACAACGGCTTAATGATGTACGCAAACCAAGCACAGCCACTTGTTTCCCCGAATGGACCCATGATCGATCCTTTCGGGCGTGCCGTTACCTATCTTCGGGTTTCGGTGACGGATCGGTGCGATTTCCGCTGCACCTATTGCATGGCGGAACATATGACATTCCTGCCCAAGAAGGATTTGCTGACGCTTGAGGAACTGGACCGCCTCTGCACCGCCTTCATCGACAAAGGTGTGCGGAAACTGCGCCTGACCGGCGGCGAGCCGCTGGTGCGCAAGAATATAATGCACCTCATCCGGCAGCTTTCGCGCCATCTGAAATCCGGCGCTCTCGACGAATTGACGCTGACGACGAACGGATCCCAGCTCGCGCGTTTTGCTGATGAACTGGCGGATTGCGGCGTGCGGCGTATCAATGTTTCGCTGGATACGCTCGATCTGGAAAAATTCCATCAGATTACCCGTTGGGGTGATCTGCCCCGCGTTCTTGAGGGGATTGAGGCTGCACAGCGTGCGGGTATCCGCGTCAAGATCAATGCCGTCGCACTGAAGGATTTCAACGAGCACGAGATTCCTGAACTGATCCGCTGGGCCCATGGCCGCGGCATGGACATGACGCTCATCGAAACAATGCCGATGGGCGAAATCGAGTTTGACCGCACAGACCAGTACCTGCCGCTTTCGCAGGTGCGCGAGGAACTCTCGCAGCAATTCACACTTTCCGATGTTCCTTACCGAACGGGCGGTCCTGCCCGCTATGTGACGATTGCCGAAACGGGCGGACGGCTCGGGTTTATCACGCCGTTGACCCATAATTTCTGCGAAAGCTGCAATCGCGTGCGGCTCACCTGCACCGGCATGCTCTATATGTGCCTTGGCCAGAACGACGATGCAGATCTGCGCAAGGCCTTGCGGGAGAGCGAAAGCGATCTGCTTCTCAGCCAGGCTATCGATGAAGCCATTTCGCGCAAGCCGAAGGGGCACGATTTCATCATCGACCGCGATCATAATCGCCCAGCGGTTGCGCGCCACATGAGCCTTACCGGCGGTTGACCGGTTTATACTTAAAAAACCAACAGCCTGAAATAATTGTCGCGAGATCGACTTTAACGCGCTATGCAATCCAAGGCTCAGGGCCTAAACCGGATTCTGTATCGTGCCGCAATCAGCAAATTTTCGTGCAAGTATTTTCATGCTTCTCGCCATGGGGACCTTTACCATCGGCGATACGATTACAAAATACCTCCTGACCGAGATGAATAGCGGGCAGTATATGCTGGTCCGCGGCATATTCGCGACGGCGCTGATCGGTTTGCTGGCCTGGCGCCACGGGGCGTTGCGTAATCTTTCGCTGGAAAGAATGACGATCCTGCGGGTTGTGGGCGAAGTCGTCGCGACGATCACCTATATTTATTCGCTCGGCCATCTTTCCCAGGCATTCTGTTCTGCCGTCTTTCAGGCAACGCCGCTTGTCGTGACGCTTGGGGCAGCGCTCTTCCTGAAGGAGAAAGTGGGCTGGCGCCGCTGGTGCTGTATTCTTGTCGGTCTGGTGGGCGTTCTCATCATCATACGGCCTGGAACGGATGGCGCTGCAAGTCTCACCGCTGTCGCGGTGCTTCTGGCCAGCGTCTGTTTTGCCGCGACGCGAGACATTGCCACGCGCCGCGTGCCGGCCCACGTACCTACCCTCTATCTGTCGACATTGACGGCTGGCGCCATAACTCTGACGGGCGGCGCGCTGACAGTTCCAATGGGAGGATGGCAACCGCTCGGAATTTCAGCAGTCGGCGCAATGGCCATTGCCGCTGTTCTTCTTCTCGTCGGCTATCATTTCATCATTCTGGCCATGCGCGAAGGCGAAGTTTCGTTCGTTTCGCCGTTCCGCTATTCCAGCCTTCTCTGGGCTATCGGCCTCAGCACTTTGATCTTCGGCGAAGCGCCCGACATACACACGATCATCGGGTCGGTTCTGGTGGTCGGAAGCGGCGTCTACATGGTCTACCGCGAAAACGTGCTGAAAAAGCGGGAACGCAACAAGAGTACGCTTGCGACGATCCCCACCGGCGTGGAGCCCTCATGATTGCAGGGGCCATCATCGCCGGCGGGCTTTCCAGCCGCATGCAGGAAGGTGGCGTTGCGGGTGACAAGTTCCTCCAACCGCTCGATAACACCAGCTCTGTGATTGCGCACGTCATCAGGCGGATCAAACCGCAGGTCGAAACTCTCATCGTCAACGCGAACAGCGATGATCCCCGTCTGGCCGATCTCGGCCTGCCAATCATAAAGGACCGGCCCTCACAACATGGCGGTCCGCTGGTTGGCGTCCTGACGGCGCTGATGCACGCGCGAGAGTCGCGCCTTCTTCTGACGACGTCGGCGGACACGCCATTCCTGCCCCACGATCTCACAAGCCGCCTTCTTTCGCGTCGCGATCGAACCGGAGCCCGCATCATCCTCGCCAGCTCGCTTGAACGAATCCATCCGATTTTCGGTCTGTGGGAAACCGGATTGGCGGATGAGTTGTCCGTCTGGCTCTCCGACACCGACAGGGCGAGCGTCCTTGCATTCGCAGAGCACATAGGTTTTGAGACAGTCGATTTTCCGATTGCCTTCGCTGGCGATCGCACGGAAACATACGATCCGTTCTTCAACATCAACCGGCCCGACGATCTCGCCGTGGCCCGAAAACTGGCTGGAGCGATGGAATGAACCAGAAGCTTTTTGGCATTACCGGCTGGAAAAACTCCGGCAAGACAACAATGACCGAACGTCTGGTTACGTGCCTTACTGCACGCGGATATCGTATCGCCACAATCAAGCACGCCCATCATAACTTCGACATCGACCATGAAGGAACCGATTCCTGGCGGCATCGAAAGGCCGGAGCGGCGGAAGTGGCTATCGTTTCATCGCAACGCTACGCGATCATGCATGAAAGTTTCGGTGAAGCGGAACCTTCCCTTTGGGGTATCGCCGCCAAGCTGGCGCCTTGCGATCTGGTTCTGGTCGAAGGCTATAAGAATGAAACGCACAAGAAAATCGAATTGCGCCGTCAAGGAAGCCATGAGGGGCCATCGCTTTCCACCAATGACCCGACGATCGTCGCCATCGCCAGCGATCAACCTCATCCCGGGGAAAACGTACCCGTGTTTCGTATCGACGATATCGAGAAAATAGCCGATTTTATCGAGCGGGAGATGGCTATCTGAGCACCTCCCTAAAATTGACCCCTACAATAGTGATTTCTATCGTAGTTTGAGAAAAGCATGCAGAAACCACCGAGAAATCCCCTTTCACGACACACAATTTAATTACTCGAACCATCTTGCCAATCGTCTGAAAATGGTGGGAATATCGTCGACGGTTGGGATGGTGGAGGCGGAAGCGCGAAAAAATATTGCGCATGATCGGCTCAACCATCTATTGGTAGTGACAGGGGGATTCCGCTACCAGCCGTGCAATTTAAAGTTACACGGTAGCGGCTACCCCTAAAGCGGCTGAACCAGAAGAAATAATCAGGGAACCAGCCAGAACAAACGAGAGGACTGAAAATGCGCGTATTTAAGCGTATCGCTACTGCAGCATCAGTTGCAGCACTGGCCATCACGATCGGCAGCATGGCTGCTGGCGTTGCAAATGCGGAAGAGCCGCTCAAGCTCAAGATCGGCACCGAAGGCGCCTATCCTCCCTTTAATTTCATCAATCCGGACGGCACCCTCTCCGGCTTCGATGTCGATATCGCCAAGGCGCTCTGCGAGGAAATGAAAGCCGAGTGCGAATTTGTGACCCAGGAATGGGACGGCGCTATTCCCGCGCTTCAGGCGGGCAAGTTCGACGCCTTCATTGCGTCCATGTCCATCACGGACGAGCGCAAGAAACAGGTCGACTTCTCCAATAAATATTACAACACGCCTCCCGGCATTGCGGCTCCAAAGGACACCGACATCAAGGGCGTGACCAAGGAAGACCTCGCCGGCAAGACCATTGGCGTTCAGGTTTCCACCACACATTCCAACTATTCGGAAAAGACCTTTACCGACAGCACGATCAAGGCCTATCCAACGGCGGAAGAATATCGCCTCGATCTCGCCAACGGCCGTCTTGATGCGGTTAACGACGACAGCGTGACCCTCGCCCAATGGCTGAAGTCCCCTGATGGCGCCTGCTGCAAGATGGTCGGCACCTTCCCCCCTGTGATCGAAATTCACGGTCCGGGCGCTGGTGTTGCCTTCAAGAAGGGCCGTCCGGAGCTGGTTGAGAAGTTCAACGCAGCAATCAAGGCGATCCGCGCGAACGGCAAGTACAAGGAAGTCAACGACAAGTACTTCGACTTCGACGCTTATGGCGCCGAAAACTGATCAGTACTGACACCTATGCGCCGGTTTGCGTTTCGCAAATCGGCGCAAAATTTGTATGGGCATGCTGCACAAGCCTAGCCGGGCAACACCCAGCAGGCGATAAAAACACAGGCAAATGCCTTCAGGAAAAAGAATAGGCGCATGGAACATTACGCCACTTTGTTGAGTTTCGGCCCCGATGGCTGGGGCATCAGTATTGCCTGGGGACTTCTGGTAACAATCTCTCTGGCTCTTGCGACACTTCCCGTCGGTCTCGCACTTGGATTTCTGGTTGCTGTGGGCAAACAGTCCAGCGAACCATCAATACGGCTTGCAGCGAACATCTACACGACGATTTTTCGTGGTTTGCCTGAGCTCCTGACCCTCTTTCTCGTTTATTTCGGCGCCTCGCTCGGGCTGCAGCGGCTTTTGAGCCTGTTCGGTGTCGACGCCAATGTCGAAATCAATGCATTCGGCGCAGGTATGGTCGCGTTGGGCTTCGTCTTCTCGTCCTATTCGAGCGAAGTCTTTCTTTCGGCATTTCGCGCCATCCCGCGCGGGCAATATGAAGGAGGGTACGCAGTCGGCCTGTCGCACTGGCAGACAATGCGCAAGGTCATCCTGCCACAGCTAATCCGCATCGCCCTGCCCGGTCTTGCCAATCTGTGGCTGGTGCTTCTCAAGGACACATCGCTGGTTTCAGTCATCACCCTGTCTGATATCCTGCGCCAGACTTCCATTGCGGCGCGCGTGACCAAGGAACCGTTTCTGTTCTTCGGCATAGCCTGCCTGCTCTATCTGGCTCTCGCAATCATCTCCTCCTACTTTATCGACCGCATTGCCCGCTGGGCCGATGCAGGCACCAACCGTTCGCGAGGTGCATGATATGAGCCAGACGATCTCAAATACGACAGCACCGGTGATGGCCCCGCCGCCAGTGGTAAGGCAATGGACGCGAATGCGCGTCGCAGGTCATATCATTGTCGCTCTCTGGTTCCTGCTTTTCGCTGGCCTTGCGGTCTATCTCTACAATGCGTGGCGTATCGATCTGTTTGAAACCTACGGACCGCGCTACTGGTCCGGGCTTCTGATAACGCTCAAACTGGTCGCCATATCGATCGTGATAGGCGCCCTGCTCTCGCTGCCGATCACGGCTGCGCGCATGTCCAACAATCGGTGGCTGCGCGGAATCGCTTTCGGCTATGTCTATTTCTTCCGCGGTACGCCGCTGCTGGCGCAGACATTCCTTATCTATTACGGTTTTGGCACCTTCCGTCCGTTTCTTGAAAGCATCGGGCTCTGGGTGTTTTTCCGCGATGCATGGAATTGCGCAATTTTGGCCTTTTCGCTCAACACGGCGGCTTATCAGGCTGAAATCCTGCGCGGCGCTATTCAAAGCGTTGCCCTTGGTCAATGGGAAGGCGCAGCGGCACTGGGCATTTCCAAGCGCGTGACCTTCTGGAAGGTCATTCTTCCGCAAGCGCTTATCGTGGCGTTGCGTCCTTACGGCAACGAAATCATCCTGATGATCAAGGGATCGGCGATTGTGGCTATCATCACCGTGCTTGATCTGATGGGCGAAACACGCCGCGCCTATTCGCGGACATTCGATTTCCAGACCTATCTCTGGGCAGCAGTCATTTATCTGGTGATCGTTGAATGTCTGCGGCACGTCTGGGATTTTCTCGAACGGCGCCTCACCCGGCATCTGGTTCGATAAGATTTCCAAAACGGCATAAACCTGAAATATCGCCCTCGGCAGCCTTGCGGCTTCCGGGGGCGATCTGTTTAAAATGCATTTCCAACAGTAATGTAACAGGCTGAGTCATGCTGAAAATCTGGGGCCGTATCAATTCCACAAATGTAAAGAAGGCGCTCTGGATAGCGCGCGAACTTAATCTCGACTATGAACAGATCAATGTCGGCGGCCAGTTTGGTGGATTGCAGGACCCAACTTATCTCGCCCGCAATCCGAATGGGTTGATTCCCTTGCTGGAAGACGGCGACACGTTGCTTTGGGAATCCAACACCATCACGCGTTATCTTGCAGCGGCTTACGGTAAGGGCGCACTGTGGATCGAAGATCCGGCCAAGCGTGCGCAGGCCGAAAAGTGGATGGATTGGGCCTCTACGGCCCTCGCATCCAATTTCAGCGACGTAATCAAGCATTTGATCCGGCTGCCGGAAGCCGAACGCGATCCGGCAATTCTGGAACGCGGTCTTCAACAGCTTGCTCATTCCATGCAGATCGCCGATGAAGGTCTCAAGGATGGCGCTTGGTTCTCGGGCGAGAATTTCGGTATAGGCGATATTCCCATCGGTTGCTATGCCTATGCATGGTTCGAGTTCCCGATTGAACGCCCTTCTCTTCCGCGGCTGGAAGACTGGTATGAACGTTTGAAACAGCGTCCGGCCTATCAAGCAGCCGTTATGACGCCTCTCACATGATTGCTTACATCTATCCAGAGGAATGAACGAATGACGACACCCGCTAAAGTCGCCTTTTTGGGGTTGGGTGTCATGGGTTATCCCATGGCAGGACATCTCAGGAACAAAGGCGGTCACGACGTCACGGTTTATAACCGCACGACGGCGAAGGCCGAAAAATGGGCAAAGCAATTCGGTGGAAGCTTTGCCCCAACGCCATCCGAAGCAGTGCGCGATGCCGACTTCGTTTTCGCCTGTGTAGGCAATGATGACGATCTTCGTTCTGTGACTATTGGGCCGGATGGCGCTTTTTCGACGATAAAGAAGGACGCGATTTTCATCGACAATACCACCGCTTCTGCCGAGGTCGCCCGCGAACTGGACGCCGAAGCGCGAATGCGGGGCTTTCATTTCATCGATGCGCCCGTCTCCGGCGGGCAGGCTGGCGCCGAAAACGGTGTGCTGACGGTCATGGTCGGCGCACCAGAGGCAGTCTTCGAACGCGCGAAGCCGGTTATCGATGCTTATGCGCGCATGGTCGGCCTTATGGGCCCGGTCGGCTCGGGTCAGCTTGCAAAGATGGTCAACCAGATCTGCATTGCCGGTCTCGTTCAGGGACTGGCGGAAGGTATCCATTTCGGCAAAAAGGCCGGTCTCGACATCGAAAAGCTGATCTCGGTAATCTCCAAGGGTGCGGCTGGTTCCTGGCAGATGGAAAACCGTTCGAGTACCATGAATCAGGGCAAATATGATTTCGGCTTTGCCGTGGACTGGATGCGCAAGGACCTTGGCATCTGTCTTGAGGAAGCGGACCGCAATGGCGCGCTTCTGCCGGTTACGGCTCTCGTGGACCAGTTCTACAAGGAAGTGCAGAAGATCGGGGGCAACCGCTGGGATACGTCTTCGTTGCTCGCGCGACTTGAACAGTCCTGAGACAAGCTGTTTCCAACAAAAAAGCCCGGCGATGCCGGGCTTTTCTTTGTCTCATACGTCAAGCTTAGAACTTGACCTTGGCAGTGAGCGAAAGCGCACCAACGAAATCATTTCCGAATTCGCCCTTAGAGCCAGTCTTGTTCAGCTCACCATTGATTCTGGTATCGTCCAGTTCACCGGAGGAAAGCCAGCCAGCAGCACCAGCCAGACGGACCTCAAACTGATCGTTTGGCTTGTAGTTTGTGCCAAGACCGAAGAGCCAGATGTCGGTCTGAGAAGTCAGGCCCGTGCTGGTGCCACGATCCCAGGTGACAGTCGCAGCAGCCGACCATTGGTCGTTGAACTTGTGACCAACGCCGCCGCTAACCGTCCAGCCATCCTGATAGTAAAGGTTCAGGCTGGTGATCTTCGTTCCCTGAGGAACGATCCTGCTATCCGCAGAACTGAAATCCACCGAGGTGATGCTCGACCAGTCGGTCCATTTGACCGAACCGAATGCGAGCCAGTCTGGAGCAATACCGGTCTGGAACTTGAATTCCACCGACTGCGGCGTAGCAACATCACTCTCGACATTAATCGGCATGCCGCGGCCCGTCAGCGGGTTGAGCGCCAGATTATCGATCGTTCCTTCGAGGTTATACTTGACTTCCGACTGATAAACGAGCGTTGCGCGCATCGCATATTCAGGGATTTCGTAGGCCGCACCAAGACGCCAACCGACTGACTGATCTTCAACATCCAGCGACGCCACGCGGAACGAGCCGCCAAATGCAGAACCCGGAGGAATCATGCGGGTCTGTTCACCCTTGAGCTCCTGATAGCTCACGCCACCAAGAATACGGAAATAGCTCTTCTCTCCGGCAGCGAAACGATAAGAACAGTTCACACCGTAATCATGAGAGGAAATCTTCTGTTCGATTGCTGTGAACATTCGCACGGTATCGACGCCGACATCCGTCTCGATACCCCAAGGCTGGCGATACTGGGCCGCACAAGCGAGATCATTGGTAAGATCGAACTTAGCCGAAACTTTTGGAACCCAATAGCTCTTTGCTTCATCGACTTCCGTCTCGTACGGGCGACGCGTAATCGGGTTGATCCCCCCTGTCGACGCGCCCACCAACGAGCCGCCAATATTCTTCAGCTTGCGCTGCGGAGCTACAAAAGTGCCGGTTGCCTCAACGGCATTGCCTTGTTCAAAGAGAATATCGAAGTCCTGCGAGCCGCGCTCGAAGCCACCTGCATTGGCAGCAACCGCGCTTCCCAGGAAAGCGGCGACCATCCCTGCCATTTTCACGCGCTGTACACTCATAAATGTCCTCCCACACAGCAACGGCATTAACGTTGACGAAAACGTAAATCAGGAAGGATTCAGCCCGCAAGATGCATTAATTTGGACTGGCACTGCCTTCTTTTTGAAGCCTCCCTCAAAAAGGGCCAAAACTTCAATTGTGAAGCGATTTATTAGCGGAAATTGGCGACGCTCGTTGCAAATTACGCGTAAATTAGCCAATTTTCAGCCTCTTTTTTGCCTTGTTGCGAAAGCGCAACATTACTCAAAAACAATCGAAACGGCGGTTCGATCTGTTGTTTCGTTGGTTGAAACAGACCGAAATCCACCTATCGGCAGCAAAACACCCGGCAGCGGAATGCACTGCCGGGTGCTTGATTCGACCGAAATCTTTTTTCTTACGCTAGGTCAATTCAGCCAGCATCACGGATGCGTGATTCGGCTATCGCCACTCGCTGCGCGGCCTCCTTCAGTTCAGCCAGCCGCTCGCGCTCGGCTTCAACGACTTCCTCGCGCGCATTGGCAACGAATTTCTCATTCGAGAGCTTTTTTTCGATACGATCCATTTCGGCGGCAATCTTGCCAGCTTCCTTGGCGAGACGTGCAGCTTCGGCCTTGAGGTCGATCAGATTGCCAAGCGGTATGCAGATTGTCGCCTCGCCCAGCAGCATTTGAGCCGATCCCTTTGGAGCCTGCGCCTCGAACGAAACGCTCTCGACACGCGCAAGACGCTTGATCGCTGCATCGTGACGGGCAAAACGGTCAATGCTCGCCGCATTGGCATCCAGCACGACAACAGGAGCAATCGCACCAGCGGGAACGTTCATTTCAGCGCGAACCGAACGGATGCCGGTGACGAGATCAACCAGCCAGTTGATGTCTGCGGCAGATTCCTCATCCTTGAACGACAATTCCGGCCAGGCGGCGAGCGCCAGCACGGTATCGCGCTTCCGTCCCTCACCTGCGGTCAGGGTCCAGAGTTCCTCCGTCATGAACGGCATGAAAGGATGCAGAAGCTTGTAAATCTGGTCGAGGCAATAGGCCGCCGTGGCTTGCGCCTCTGCCTTGGCAGCTTCATCGTCGCCCATGAAGATCGGCTTCAGCAATTCCAGATACCAGTCGCAGAACTGGTTCCAGACAAAGCGATAAGCAGCACCAGCCGCTTCGTTGAAGCGGTAATTGGCAATGCCCTCGGTCACCGCGTGCGTGGCCTTGGTTAGCTCGGTCAGAATCCAGCGATTGACCGCAAGCTTGGCGTTTTCCGGACGGAAATCAGCATCGAGCTTGACGCCGTTCATCTGGGCGAAGCGCGTGGCGTTCCAGAGCTTGGTGCCGAAATTGCGATAGCCTGCGATACGTGCCGGATCGAGTTTCACGTCACGGCCCTGCGCGGCCATGATCGCAAGGGTGAATCGAAGCGCGTCGGCGCCGTATTCATCCATCAGCTCCAGCGGATCGATGACATTGCCCTTCGACTTCGACATCTTCGCGCCGTGCTTGTCGCGAACCAGAGCATGCAGATAGACCGTATGGAACGGTATTTCCTCCATGAAATGGAGGCCCATCATCATCATGCGGGCGACCCAGAAGAACAGGATATCAAAGCCCGTCACCAAAACGCTGGTTGGATAATAGGTCGCGAGTTCCGGCGTCCTGTCCGGCCAGCCGAGCGTGGAGAAGGGCCACAGCGCAGACGAGAACCACGTATCGAGAACGTCGGTATCACGCTCAAGCGCAACATCTTCGCCATAGTGAACGCGCGCTGCCGCCTTGGCTTCGGCTTCGCTCTTTTCAACAAAACATTTGCCATCCGGGCCATACCAAGCCGGTATCTGGTGTCCCCACCAGAGCTGGCGCGAGACGCACCATGGCTGAATGTTTTCCATCCAGTCGAAATAGGTCTTTTCCCAGTTCTTCGGAACGATCTGCGTCGTGCCGTTGCGAACAGCGGCCATTGCCGGCTTGGCAAGTTCCGCCGCATTCACGTACCACTGGTCGGTCAGGTAGGGTTCGATCGGCACGCCGCCGCGATCACCATGCGGAACGGCATGGGTGTGATCCTCGACCTTTTCCAGATAGCCGCGCTCGTCCATCAGTTCCACGATGCGCTTGCGAACAGCAAAGCGATCCTGGCCGTCCAGTTCGGCAATCAGGGCCTTCAGTTCCGGCGTGAGCTGCAGTCCTTCGAGGAAGTCGTTGTTGTCTTTCAGCGTGACGGCAGCCGCCGGCGTCAGGATATTGATCGCGCGCAGGTCATTGCGCTTGCCGACTTCAAAGTCGTTGAAGTCATGCGCAGGCGTGATCTTGACCGCGCCGGAACCAGCTTCCGGATCAGCATAGTCATCGGCAACAATCGGAATATGACGGCCAACGAGCGGCAAGACGACATCATTGCCGACAAGAGCATGATAGCGCTCATCCTTCGGGTTGACCGCAACGCCGGTATCGCCCAGCATGGTTTCCGGGCGCGTCGTCGCAACGACGATATAAGTATGCGGATTTTCCGGATCGAATGGAACATTCTCCAGCGGATAACGGAAATGCCACAGATGGCCTTTCGTTTCACGCGATTCGACCTCAATGTCGGAAATTGCCGTCAGCAGCTTCGGGTCCCAGTTGACCAGCCGCTTGTCGCGATAAATGAGCCCCTGCTTGTAGAGCGAGACGAAAACTTCGAGAACCGCGCGCGACAGACCCTCGTCCATGGTGAAGCGTTCGCGCGACCAGTCGCACGAAGCACCAAGACGGCGCAGCTGATTGGAAATCATGCCGCCGGATTCAGCCTTCCACTGCCAGATCCTTTCGATGAACTTCTCGCGTCCCATCGCGTGACGGTTTGGTTCCTGCCGTTCGGCCAACTGGCGTTCGACAACCATCTGCGTTGCAATACCCGCATGGTCCATGCCGGGCTGCCACAGCACATTCTTGCCGCGCATGCGCTCGAAACGAACCATGATGTCCTGAATCGTGTTGTTGAGCGCATGGCCCATATGCAGCGATCCGGTGACGTTGGGCGGGGGAATGACCACGGCAAAAGGATCGGCTCCTGGCTTAGCTCCTGCTCCCGCTTTAAATGCCCCCGCTTCTTCCCAGCGTTCGGCAATTTTCGGCTCTATGGCCGCGGCGTCATAAGTCTTCTCAAGCATGGAATTATCCGGTCTTTTTGCGCAATGAAAGGATTGAGCGCTCAATAACAACAAACGGGTGATAAATCACTTTAAAAGTGAAAACCCGCCTGCAAGACAGACGGGCTTTTGCATTCAAAGGCCGTTTCAGACAGACAGTCCGTCGATTATCGGTCGCCCCGCACCACACGTTCGATTTCTTCCCGGACAAGCCGCTCAACAAGCGTGGGCAGATTGTTGTCGAGCCAGTCCTGCAACATCGGGCGCAACAGTTCCGCAGCGATATCGTCGAATGAACGGCGCGGCTCAGCACGGACCGCATGGTTCAAATCCTGAAATGCAGCAGCGACCTGACGTTCCGCCATCTGAGACAGCATATGGGCAGCAGGTTGCGGCTTTGCAACGGCTTCTGCGACTGAAGCGGCTGCCTCGGGCTGAATCGGAACGTCCTGCGCGGTTTCCGCCTCGGTTTCAGGCTCAAGCAAAGTGTCGACCGCCTGGGCGATTCCGGCTTCGACCGAAAGATCCATTTCTTCCAGAGAAATATCCAGTCCGTCAGGCTGCTGCGGAGACGCCGAATCCTCAAGGTCGGAATGATCGTCGTTCTCGGCATTGAGAACAATTTCGTCCTCGTCATCGGCCTCAATTTCCGGTTCGTGCATTTCCGGTACCGGCTCGCTGATCGGGCCGCGCAATGTCGGTTCATCCTGAAACACATTGCGCATCATTGAGGGCTTTTCCGGCTGCGCCACCGGTTGCTCAGTGACCGGACGGCGGAATTCCGCAACCTCACCCCGAACCGGAGCGCTTGCGGACACCGGTGCAGGCTGGCGGGTGACATCGCTGTCCTCGATGATCCTGCGGATGGAAGCGAGAATCTCTTCCATCGACGGTTCACGTGCTGCGCTGGATGTCTGTGCCATGGCTAATCCGCTTTCCTGTATTGCGACATTGTCTGCAAAAGACAGAGAATCAATGGATTAAGGGTAGCGGACGATCCCACGTTTGAGAATCCCCGGCCAATGCACACGCACTCGAACTCACAGCTTTATGGATTTGTTAAGAATTGACGAGGCCGCGAAATCCCGAATCGAAGGCAAAATAAAAGGCACCCGAAGGTGCCTTTCAATTCTTATCCGAGGGCAAACGATTAGCGGCCGTCTGGCGTACGCAGGCCGAACCACTTGTCCTTGACGGCATTGTAATGTTCTTCCGGCTTGTACTCGGCAACCTGCAGCCCCATCTGGCTGGCGGTCATGCGACCGGTCGCATTCAGGAGCGCGTAGCTGGCGACAACGACGTTGCGTTCGGATTCGACGAGAGCGATCTGCGCAGTGATGAGATCGTTCTGCGCATTCAACACGTCGAGCGTTGTGCGCTGCCCAACCTTACGTTCCTCGATGACGCCATCGAGAGCAAGCTGCGCGGCAGCAATACCGTCACGGTTTGCCTTGACCGAGGCACGGGCAGCTTCGAGCTGCGACCATGCCGCACCGATTGCCTGACGAACCTGATCACGAACCACATCGACTTCGATGCGCGCCTGACCAAGCTGCTCCTTGGACTGGCGAACCTGTGCCGAAGTACGGCCACCGGTATAGATGGGAATGCTTACACCAACGCCAATGGAAGCCGAATTGCCGTCGGTCTGCGAACCGCCCTCACCCGCATAAGTGTCGAGACGGCTGGCGCTTGCCGTGAGTCCGACGGAAGGAAGCAGAGCGCCTTCCTTGGCCTTTACGTTATATCCGGCGGCATTGACGGCGTACTGCGTCGCGAGAATGCCCGGATGGCCTGCAATCGCGATGGAGAATGCTTGATCCGGGGAGGCCGGCAGGTTCCTGGCAGCCGCAGCTGTTGCCAGCTTATCCGGCTGAACGCCGATCACCTGCACATAGGTCGCTTCGGCCGACTTCACGTCGGCGCGGGCAGAATTCAGCGCCGCAACAGCGGTCGAACGGCTGGCATCTGCCTGCGCAACGTCGGTACGCGTACCCTCACCCACGTCGAGGCGAGCGCGGGCGGCGCGGACCTGTTCATTCAGGGCAGCGAGATTGCGTTCGCGCAGAACCGCAATCTGACGCGCCTGATAGACATCCATATAGGCGGTTACCGCCTCATAGAGTCTGTTCTGCTCTTCGTTGCGGAGATTTTCGCGCTGGGCGAAGACCTGGGTTTCTGCAGCGGCGACGTTGTTTTTGGTTTGAAATCCGTCAAACAGCATCTGGTTCAGCTCAATGCCGAACGTACCTGTCGTACGATATCCCCGGCTTGAAGGTGTTTTGCCACGCCCGACATTATAGGAGCCGGTAATCTGCGGGCGATAGCCCGACTTCGCAATGGCTACACCCTCGTCCGTAACGCGGACGCCAGCGCGGGAATAATTCAGGTTGGCATTGTTCTTGTAGGCTTTTACGAGAGCGCCGGTCAACGTCTCCGAGAACGCTGCCTGCCCCGTTAAAATGGTGCCAGACAACAATGCTGCGGCCGCTACCAGTCCTTTGCACGTTTTGAACACCGGGTACCTCATTATAAGAACAAACGAATCCAACTATCGAACCGATTGGTTCGGGCAAATCCTAATAACCTCTAAATTCGGTTATTTCCATTGCCCCCGCCAGAGCTTGCACAAACAAATTCCACAGCGTTGCAGAATTGTATCATCCGCTAAATTAAAACTCGAACTGCGGAATCCGTTCGAAGCCTGGTAGCGGACGAACCGCAGTGTTGAACACACCGCGTCCCGATGCAACACCATTTTCTTTAACGTAAATCCGCGCAACTCCCGCATTCCCGCGGCCTTCAACGGCAACGAGGCGTCCACCGTCCTTCAACTGGCCGAGAAGCGCATCGGGAATGAAATCGACGGCGCCTTCAATGACAATCACGTCGTAAGGTGCTTCCGAGGGATAGCCTGCCTGCAGTTCACCTGAAACGATCACAACATTGTCATAGCCCAGTTCCGAAAGACGTGCGGTCGCAGCAGCCGACAATACGGAATCATTTTCCAGGCCGATAACCGATCCTGCCAGCTTCGAAAGGATTGCTGAGGAATATCCGGTGCCGCAACCGACATCGAGAACGACGTCCGTGTTCTTGATGCGCGCGAGCTGCACGAGCTTGGCGAAAGGCGAAGGCTCCATCAGGTAGCGAGGCTCCTTGCCTTCGCTTTCGAGAAGCTGGTCTTCGTCGATATAGGCAAGGACCTGACGGGCCGCTGGAACGAACGCCTCACGCGGGACGGTCAGGAAAGCATCGATAACTGCCAGATCGGTCACGTCCGTCGTGCGTATCTGATTGTCGACCATCTTTGTGCGAAGATCCTGGAAATCGGCTGCCATAGCCCTAAACCCTTCCTTGTCGCGGAATGCGATGTTTCATGCCATTGGAGCGCCCTGCATACTGACGGAGCACCATAAACGAGATTTGCCGTTGATGTGGCAAAAATCGCGGGTCCAGTCAATGAAACACAGCATTTGCGGCATTTATGCTCACTGTTACCGGTATCAGAGCTGCAGGCATTCATCGGCGCACCGGGGCCACCTTATATTGCTGCTCTGCACATCGGGATATGAAAATGCCGGAAAGCCTTCCGCTCCCCGGCATCTGTCCTTGACATACAGCCTGCCCGAAACCGCATCATGCTTTCCGGAACGGGCTCTATCGTTTACAGCGCTTTGAGACAAGCGCCCCTGAAATCACATTATTGAGCGTTCGACGCTGGAAAGCCGGCGGCTGCCAGAGCAGAAAGCACGGCGGCTTGCGAAGCATTGCCGCCGAATCCGACTTCCTTCTTTTCGAGGTCGATTTCGATTGGCGCCGTCGCATCGAGCTTGCGCAAGGCGGAAGTAACGCTATCGGCGCAACCGCCGCATTTCATCTTGGGGATGGAAAACTTCATCAAATCAGTCACTCCTTCTAGGGATGGCCATAAGATGGAGCTTCCCATCGTGGTAAGGTCAAGGGCCTTTTTTGCCATTTCTCATTCAAGGCGCCTCGCAAGCCTCCGGCACGCTTTTTTCCAATTCCAGCGGCGACTTGGTCAGAGAGCCCGTCATGATCTGCATGGGCTTGAATGGTGGTTCTTCCTGCATACCGGGATTGGTAAGATGGATCGTATAGCAGCCAGTAAAAACTTCCTTCTTGCCATCTGCCGTTTCCGCTTCGATGGCGAGGGGCTGACTCCAATATATCTGGCCCGCACCCGGATCCGGCTCGGTCTTGCGCAGTGCGACCTTCACACTTTTGGTGTTTTCATAGCCTTTCACGAAAGTCTTGAAGTCCGGCTCCCGTCCCTCTTCGGAATAATAGCCATAGGCCCGTGCATATTCCTTGCGATTGATTGCATTGTAATAGGATTCGATAAGTGCCTGGGGCGTGGAACGATCATCGCGATAGTCTGGAACCGTCACACCTCCGGCGGCATCCTGCGTCTGTTCGGAAGGCTTGGTTTCCTGAACTGGCTCGGAAGCATTGTCGTGCTTTTCCTGCACGTTCCTCGGCGTTTCTTCAGGTGCGGCCTTTTGCGGATTTTGCGCCAAGGCAACTCCGGCTGAAAAGCCAGCTACCCCTGCGCCCAGAAGGCCGATTACTGCAGCCAGCATCAGAGGTTTCATCCGGTCATTCGACATTCGCTTCTCCTCTTCCTAGCAATTTTTTGCAGGGCGCTTCGGAGGCGCTCCCGATTTGGTGTATTGCAGTAATGATGTTACAACACTAACTATAGTGAAAACGTGGCGATCGCGGAGGAAACTCAGCCTGTTGCGATGAGATTGGACGATTCTCCGTTCATATGCCAGCACGATACCGGAAGAGAGAAAATGGGCCGTTTCGCAGTCATGACCCTAACCGACAAAGCAGCTGATCGCGTTCGCGAGATCATCGCCTCGCGGGGTGGCGCTCTTGGTATCCGTGTGGGTGTGAAAAAAGGCGGCTGCGCCGGCATGGAATATACTATCGACCTCGTCACGGAAGCCAAGGCTGGCGACGATGTGATCGAAAAGGACGGCGCGAAGGTTTACATCGCGCCGGAGGCCGTTCTCTTCCTGCTCGGCACGCAGATGGACTTCGAGGTGACGACACTGCGCACGGGTTTCGTTTTCAACAATCCGAACCAGACATCGGCTTGCGGTTGCGGTGAGTCCGTTGAAATCAAGGCCGCTTCCCCGGAAAGCCTCCGCCAGATGCAGGGCGCAGCCTAATTCAAGCACAAGGTCCGTCAACAAATGGATGACGAAGCTCTTCGCGATCTGCTGCAGGACTTCGGCCCCATCAGCATACGCCGAATGTTCGGCGGCAAGGGCATTTATCACCAGGGCCTGATCTTTGCGCTTGTCGTGCGGGACGAGCTGCTGTTCAAGGCCGACGAAATAACCATTCCTGAATTTATCGACGCTGGTGCGACCCAATGGACCTATGAAGGCCGCAAAGGTGGCGATCCGGTCGCCATGCCTTACTGGAGCGTGCCGAGCCAAGCTTTCGATGATCCTGAAGTGATGACGCGCTGGGCACGCCTTGCTTATGATGCTGCCCTGCGAAGCGGGAAAACCAAGCCCAAAAGGAAATCGGCTGCAAAGCGTTCGCTTGCAGCCGATTGATCATTTCTATTTCCGTCAGATTCCAGTTGGAATCAGCATGAATGCCGGAATGTCGTTGCCGAAACCGACAGGTGTCGGGCCGTCATCATCACGATCACGGCGGCGCTTCTGTTCATGCTGCGGCTTGCCGCGGCGCTCATCGTTGGAAGCGCGGATCGCATCGCGACGCTCACTGGCTTCGATGACCGGCTGCGGCTGTTCCGCAGGATCGACGATCTCCGCAGGCTTGGCCTTTGCCTTGTCTTTCGGCTTGTCCTTGCCCTTGGCGTCCTTGCCTTTGCCGCGCGCATTCTTGTTCTTGCGCGCATCGTCCGCCTCGTCGGAGGGCGGTAGGGTCGACAGATCACCGTCGAGCCATTCGATCTTTTCGCCGATCATATTCTCGATAGCGGCCAGATATTTCGTGTCCGAAGGCGTGACGATGGTGAAGGCCTTGCCGGAACGGCCCGCGCGACCAGTACGGCCAATACGGTGGACATAATCTTCCGAATGAATCGGAACATCAAAATTGAAAACGTGGCTCACATCAGGAATATCGAGACCACGGGCCGCGACGTCGGAAGCAACCAGCAACCGCAATTTGCCATCCTTGAAGTTCGACAGCATGGTCATGCGCGCACGCTGGTCCATATCGCCATGCAGAGCGCCGGCATCGAACTCATGCCGCGTCAGTGAGCGGAAAAGCTCGGACACGTCCTTCTTGCGGTTGCAGAAGATAATCGCGTTCTTGAGCGTATCGCCTTCGGCACGGATGAGGTCACGCAGGACCGCGCGCTTGTCCCAGTCCTTTTTGCTGGATTTCACCAGACGCTGGGTCACGGTCTTGGCCGTGGATGAAGCCTTTGCAACCTCGATGCGCGTCGGGGAATGCAGGAACTGTTCCGTCAGCTTGGTGATTTCCGGCGGCATGGTAGCCGAGAAAAACAGCGTCTGGCGCGTAAACGGGATGAGCTTGCAGATACGCTCGATGTCCGGGATGAAGCCCATGTCGAGCATGCGATCCGCTTCATCGATAACGAGAATTTCAACACCGGTCAGGAGCAGCTTCCCACGCTCGAAATGATCGAGCAGGCGGCCGGGCGTTGCGATGAGGACATCGGCGCCGCGTTCCAGCTTGCGCTCCTGTTCATCGAACGAAACACCGCCGATCAGCAGGGCCACATTGAGGCGCTGATTGACGCCGTACTTGGCGAAGTTTTCCTCAACCTGGGCTGCGAGCTCACGGGTTGGTTCCAGAATGAGCGTACGGGGCATGCGAGCACGAGCCCTGCCCTTTTCCAGAAGCGTCAACATCGGAAGCACGAAAGAGGCCGTCTTTCCGGTTCCCGTCTGCGCGATACCGAGAACGTCCTTGCGTTCAAGGGCTGGAGGAATGGCTCCAGCCTGAATGGGAGTGGGCGCAGTATATCCTGCCGCTTCTACAGCGGCGAGCACTTTCGGGGAAAGACCGAGTTCGGCAAATGTCGTCAATGGAGGCGCAGCTCTCTGGTTTGGAAATGATTTCCACCCATCCTGTCATTGCAGCCGCGTCATCGGGCGCAGGAACCAAGGCAGAATAAGGCGTCTGCAACGCAATATGCGTTTTCTTGCAGCATCGCCTACGTCTACAGCGTGCAAAAGTCAACTAAAATACCATCGAAAGAGATCAAATTGCTTCAATTGTGCTGCAACACTCGAAATCAACGCCGAGCGTGAACAAATTTATTCAAATTATCAAAAGCTAAAGGACATGCCGCGTTGCAGAAATAGCGAGCCATTTTCCTGACCGACCTAGTGCCTGAACTGTTCTGTCAGGATGCGCTCATCCCAGGAGTGATTTCGATCAAAAAGAATGGCGACCTGGCTATTTGGCGCCTCTCTTACCGTTACCGACCTGACGGATTTGACCTCGTTGTTGTCCGCAACCGCATTGACGGGACGCTTTTCGGTTTCCAGCAGATCCATACGCACGGTCACATGCTTCGGCAACAGCGCCCCGCCCCACCGGCGTGGGCGAAACGGGCTTACAGGTGTCAGCGCCAGAAGCGGCGCCTCAAGCGGCAGAATGGGGCCTTGCGCCGACAGATTGTAGGCGGTGGAACCTGCGGGAGTCGCAACCATCACGCCATCGCATACGAGTTCATCCAGCCGCACCTTGCCATCGATCGTTATTCTGATCTTCGCGGC
Organism: Hyphomicrobiales bacterium; assembly: GCA_900470195.1. Lineage (GTDB taxonomy): Bacteria > Pseudomonadota > Alphaproteobacteria > Rhizobiales > Rhizobiaceae > Brucella. The sequence goes on from UEIJ01000005.1 coordinate 120,471, forward strand.
CTGATAGGACTGACGGAAAAGGGAAACTTCGTTGATCGCCAAAGCTTCGAACGATTGTCCGGATTCGGTATCTGCGACCATGACAAGCGGGCGAATGGTTTCCATCTGTGCAGCCAGAATGCGCGCTGGCAGATCGTCCACGCTGAATTCGTTCATCAGAAAGCCAACCGACCCGCGGTTCATTCCGTAAATCGGCTTGCCGCTGTTCATGAAGTCGCGAAGTGCCTGCAGCATGGTTCCATCACCGCCAAGCGCGACGATGATATCGGCATCTTCGGCGGCCACATGGCCATAACGGGCAACCAATTCCTTTTGAGCGAGAAGTGATTCTTCGGTTCCTGACGACAGAAAATGAAGCGCGAGCGATTTATCTTCCATATTTTCAGTCCCGAATCCGGCCCAACTCTGACAAGTTTGCCACTGTTTCCCCAACCCGCTATTGGCTATCACATGAAAAACCCGGTTGCCATGACCTCTGGGCAATGAATTTTCGTTTTACATGTGCCGCATTTGTGCTAATCGGGCGCAAGTGCCCTTATAGCTCAGTTGGTAGAGCACCTGATTTGTAATCAGGGGGTCGGGAGTTCGAGTCTCTCTGGGGGCACCATTCCGTTTAATCGGATTGTTTGACGATAATACGATTTTTATTTCTTTTTAGCTCGCCAACGCCAAGACGGATGACACCTGCACTATTTTTACTTTTGTTTCCATGAAATATTCATTGTTACTGAAGTTAAAAGCCTAACAAAAGGCGCAATTTAATTTTTGAATTCTCTCACAAGTAACATTATCACTTTATACTAAGATGATGTCATATGAACATAATCATTGCGACCATCACACGCAATCGACCGATCATGATTCGTCAATTGTACAAATCCATTGCATCGTTGGAGCTTCCTCAGGGACATTGCATAGACTTTCTCATAGTTGAAAATAATTCCACAAGTACATCTTTCGAGTGGCTAAACGATATACGATCTTCGCTGAAGAATAGTACAGTCGCGTACCTTCTCGAGACAAATATCGGTATATCAAGCGCACGCAATCGCGCACTCGAATATGCGCTTCAGAACCAATCCGAATTGCTTGTCTTCGTCGATGATGATGAACAGGTCGCAGCCGACTGGTTTTTGGAGCTTCTGCGCGAACAGCAGAGGCTTGACCTCGATATTGTCGGATCGCCCGTCAGACCCGTTCCGGCAAAACCCAACCTCAACCCGTGGAAAAAGCTCATTTGGTCGGGCATCGAGGCGAACAACCTCAAGGCCGAGAAGAGAGCAAGAAGGAAATGGAACGAGAATAAAGCCGACACCATCAAGATCGCCACCGGAAGCTGGCTGGGAAGGATGGAATTCTTCCGCCGGACAGGACTGAGATTCGATTCGCGGATCGGTTTGGCAGGTGGCGAAGACTGGAACCTTTGGCTTCAGGCGAAAGAACTCGGTGCCAGGACCGGCTGGGCTCCTGATGCAATTGTTTATGAGACCGTGCCCGACTGCCGGATAAGCCTTGCTTATCATTTCCGCAGAAACAGAGCCCACAATGCGACCGAATTCGGAGCTCAGTATCGCAAAAATCCGCGGCGGGCGCTGCTACAGTTTCCGACCAAACTTCTAAGCCGCATCTGGAAGCTTTTTGCATCCATCTGCATGTTGCCGTTCATGGGCGGGCAGGCGCTCATTTCGATGGCAATGGCTCTCGGAGCGATCGTCGGCCTCATTGGAGCACTGTTCGGAATAAGCTCGAAACACTATGTCAACACGACAGGTTTCTGACTTCCTTCGCCACAAAACCGTATCAGTCGACGTTCAGGCTTATCAATACCAGCCGACCGCCACCTGCGCCTCTTCCGACATGCGGTCGGCGGTCCATGGCGGATCGAAAGTCATCGTGACTTCCACCATTGAAACGCCCTCAACCGCGCCGACTGCATTTTCCACCCAGCCCGGCATTTCACCCGCCACGGGACAACCGGGCGCCGTAAGGGTCATTTCGATCTTCACGGTGCGGTCGTCTTCGATATCGATCTTGTAAACGAGACCCAGTTCGTAGATATCGGCGGGAATTTCCGGGTCATATACCGTTTTTAGCGCAGCAATGATGTCGCCGGTCATGCGCAGGAGTTCCTCCTGCGGAATAGCCGATGCGGAAAATACCGCATTGCCTTCGGCTGTCGTCGCATCTTCGGAAGGCTTGGTGTCAGCCTGGTCCTGAACTTTATGTTCCATGTCGGTCATCCGAAAAACTTCCTTGCCTTTTCCAAGGCTTCCGCCAGTGCATCCACTTCAGCACGGGTATTGTACAGGGCGAAGGATGCACGGCATGTAGAGGTGACGCCGAAGCGTTTCAAGAGCGGCTGAGCGCAATGCGTTCCGGCACGTACCGCCACCCCTGCCCGATCGATCACCATCGACACGTCATGCGCATGAATTCCCTCAAGCGCGAACGAGATGATAGCGCCCTTGTCCGGCGCGTTGCCGAAAATTCGCAGCGAGTTGATCCGCCCGAGCTGCTCGTGGGCGTAATCGCGCAAATCTTCCTCATGGGCGAGGATGGCGTGACGGCCAATCTTTTCCATATATTCAAGCGCTGCGCCAAGACCGATGGCCTGAACGATGGGCGGCGTACCGGCCTCAAAGCGGTGCGGCGGATGATTGTAGGTGACGTTTTCTTCAGTCACTTCCTCGATCATTTCGCCGCCGCCCTGAAACGGGCGCATCTTCTCGAGCATTTCAGCGCGACCATAAAGGACGCCGATGCCCGAAGGACCATAGACCTTATGACCGGTGAAGACATACCAATCACAGCCGAGATCCCGCACATCAACCGGCAGGTGCACAGCCCCCTGACTGCCATCGACCAGCACCGGAATGCCGCGCGCATGAGCAAGCTCGACGATTTTCTTGATCGGCGTCACCGTACCGAGCGCATTCGACATATGGGTGATCGCGACAAGCTTGGTGCGGTCCGTCAGGCGCTTCTCGAATTCCTCGATATGGAAGACGCCTTCATCGTCCACCGGCGCGAAAACAAGCTTTGCCCCTTGTCTTTCGCGAATGAAATGCCACGGCACGATATTGGAGTGATGCTCCATGATCGACAGCAGAATTTCATCGCCTTCGCCAATATGCGGCATGCCGTAGCCATAGGCGACAGTGTTGATCGCCTCGGTCGCGTTTTTCGTGAAGATGATTTCGTCCACCGAACCGGCGTTAAGGAAGCGGCGCACCGTCTCACGCGATTTTTCATAGGCGTCCGTCGCCGCGTTTGACAGGAAATGCAGTCCCCGATGAACATTGGCATATTCGTTGGAATAAGCGTGCGTCACAGCGTCGATGACGCTCTGCGGCTTCTGCGCCGATGCGCCGTTGTCGAGATAGACGAGCGGCTTGCCGTGCACTTCTCGCGAAAGGATCGGAAAATCCCGGCGAATCGCCTCGACGTCATAAGCCGCAATCAGCGGATTCTTGTGGTCCATGATCGTTCCTCTTGCCGTTTCGGCAGGAAAAGGCGGAGCGCAATCACACGCTCCGCCTCAGTCAATCAGGCGTGGCTGGCGAGCCAGTTGGACAGCACTTCTTCCAGTGCCTCAACCAGCGTTTCGTCTTCCAGCTCCTCGATAATCTCGGCGATGAATGCCTTGATCAACAGGCCACGAGCCTCGTTTTCCGGAATGCCGCGGGCCATCAGATAGAACAGATAGTCCTTTGACAATTCGGTGACCGTCGCACCATGGCCGCAGGCCACGTCATCGGCGAAGATTTCGAGTTCGGGCTTGGCATCGAACTCGCCTTCGTCCGACAGCAGCAGGGTGTTGCAGGCCATGCGGGCGTCGGTCTTCTGGGCGATCTGCGCGACGCGGATCATGCCCTGGAAAACCCCGCGCGCGCGGTCCTTGACCACATTGCGGACAATCTCGGTCGAGCGGGTGTTCTCCACCAGATGGCCAACCGTCATGGTCACGTCTGTATGGCTGTCATCGGCCAGCAGATTGAGGCCGCGAAGTTCAAAGTCAGAATCTTCTCCGGCAACGTTGACGTGCACTTCCTGACGCACGAGCTTGCCGCCCGCATTGATGATGTAAAGCGTCAGGCGGGAGCCCTTGCCCATCGTCGCATTGAACTGCGAGAGCTGCGTTGCCTGACCGAAATCTCGCAGGATAACCCAGAGAATCTCGGCGCCATCGCCAACGGTTACGTGGTTGACAGAAGTGGAGAAGGCATCGCCCTCGCCGCCATTCTGGCGTTCCACGATCGTGGCCTTGACATTGGCACCAATGCGAACCGGGAAACGTGTGTGCCCCTGTCCGACCTTCTGGATATTCTGGAGTTCCAGCGGGGCTTCCAGTTCGGTGCCATCGGCAATCGAAACCATCCAGCCATCGCTGACATAGGCAGCGTTGATCTGGCCGATCGTATCGTCGAAGCCGCGCGACCGGAGCTGGGTGACGAGCGAGCCGTCAGCCAGCGCTTCGCGGACCGGCGTCAGCGAAACGCCCTGAGGCGCATTCGCACCAAGAGCAACGCCATTGCTCGCGGCAACAATCGACGAACCGCCGATGAGCGGGGGCAACGCCTGCGTTCCTGCTGACGTGTCGAACGGCGCCACGCCCTTCAGAAGCGTACGGAAATCCGTATAGTGCCAGCTTTCGACGCGGCGGGATGGAATGCCGTTTTCCTTGAGCGCTTCAAGGGCCGCATCACGCGCAACGACAACATCGCCATTGCCCGGCAGGTCGCCCATGCGGTCGGCAAAGCTGTCGATCAGCGCGCTTTCAGCCGGCGTTCGCGGCTTGGAAGCTGGAGCGGTCTGGATATTCATGATCCATCCCTCCTCAGGCAGCTTCGCCGATTACGTCGGCATAACCGTTTTCTTCCAGATGCAACGCAAGGCTCTTGTCACCGGACTTGATGACCTGGCCCTTGTACAGCACGTGCACGCTGTCCGGAACGATATGTTCGAGCAGACGCTGATAGTGCGTAATGACGACCACGGCGCGATCCGGCGAACGCAGGGCGTTCACGCCTTCCGAAACGATCTTGAGCGCGTCAATGTCAAGACCGGAATCGGTTTCGTCGAGGACGCACAGGCTCGGTTCCAGAAGCTGCATCTGAAGAATTTCAGCGCGCTTCTTTTCACCGCCCGAGAAGCCAACATTGAGCGGGCGCTTGAGCATGTTCATGTCGATGTTGAGGCCGCCGGCGGCATCCTTCACGCGCTTGATGAATTCCGGGATTTTCAGTTCCGGTTCGCCGCGCGCCTTGCGCTGGCTGTTCATGGCGACTTTCAGGAATTCCATCGTGGCAACGCCCGGAATTTCCATCGGGTACTGAAAAGCCAGGAAGATGCCCTTGGCGGCGCGTTCTGCCGGGTCGAGCTCAAGGATCGACTCCCCATTGTAAAGAATGTCGCCTTCCGTCACTTCGTAGTCGTCGCGGCCGGCGAGAATATAGGAAAGCGTGGACTTGCCCGAACCGTTCGGACCCATGATCGCAGCAACTTCACCCTTGTTCACGGTGAGGTTCAGGCCACGGATGATCTCTGTATCCGTGTCGGCGATCTTTGCATGGAGGTTCTTGATCTCAAGCATGAATGTAAACCTTGTTCTAATGCCAGGAAAAGGCTGGCCAGAAAATCTGATGCGAGATGGAAGGATGCGTCGGTTAACCGACGCTGCCCTCAAGCGAAATGCCGATAAGCTTCTGCGCTTCGACGGCGAATTCCATCGGCAGTTCCTGAATGACTTCCTTCACAAAGCCATTGACGATGAGGGCGATGGCCTCCTCTTCCGGAATGCCGCGCTGCATCACGTAGAACAGCTGGTCTTCCGAAATCTTGGAGGTGGTTGCCTCATGCTCAAACTGCGCCGTGGCGTTTTTCGCCTCGATATACGGCACCGTATGCGCCCCGCAATCGTTGCCGATCAGGAGCGAGTCGCACTGGGTAAAGTTACGCGCATTCTCGGCCTTGCGATGGGCCGAAACCTGTCCGCGATAGGTGTTGTTCGACTTGCCGGCCGAAATACCCTTCGAGATGATGCGGCTCGACGTGTTCTTGCCGAGGTGCAGCATCTTGGTGCCCGAGTCGATCTGCTGATGACCGTTGGAAACGGCAATCGAATAGAACTCACCGCGGGAATTGTCGCCGCGCAAAATACAGGACGGATATTTCCAGGTGATTGCGGAGCCGGTTTCCACCTGCGTCCACGAAATCTTGGAATTATCGCCACGGCAATCGCCACGCTTGGTGACGAAGTTGTAGATGCCGCCCTTGCCATCCTTGTCGCCGGGGAACCAGTTCTGGACCGTCGAATATTTGATTTCGGCGTTTTCGAGAGCAATCAGCTCAACGACAGCCGCGTGCAGCTGGTTTTCGTCGCGCTGCGGTGCAGTGCAACCTTCGAGATAAGAAACATACGCACCTTCATCGGCGATGATGAGCGTCCGTTCAAACTGACCGGTGTTCTTTTCATTGATACGGAAATAGGTCGAAAGTTCCATAGGGCAACGAACGCCCTTTGGAACATAGACGAACGAACCATCCGTAAAAACAGCCGAATTCAGCGTGGCATAGTAATTGTCCGAAACCGGAACCACAGAAGCCAGATACTTCTGCACCAGTTCAGGATGCTCGCGGATCGCTTCCGAAATCGAGCAGAAGATCACGCCAGCTTTGGCAAGTTCTTCCTTGAAGGTCGTGACGACAGACACGCTGTCGAACACGGCATCAACGGCCACGCGGCCCGACGCATAGACATTGTCGGACGGATTGCCGTCGATTTCGCTCGGCTCGCCCTGCTTGCGCACACCGGCCAGAATTTCCTGTTCGCGCAGCGGAATGCCAAGCTTTTCATAGGTCTTCAGCAGTTCCGGATCGACTTCATCAAGCGATTTCGGACCCGACTGGTTTTTCGGCGCCGCATAATAATATGCGTCCTGAAAATCGATCTTCGGATAATCGACGCGCGCCCATGTCGGCTCTTCCATGGTGAGCCAGCGTTCATAGGCTTTGAGACGCCATTCCAGCATCCATTCCGGCTCGTTTTTCTTGGCGGAAATGAAGCGGATAATATCTTCGTTCAGGCCCTTGGGAGCCTTCTCGGCTTCGATCGTCGTCTCGAAGCCATATTTGTACTGGTCCACGTCAAGGCCGCGGACCTGATCAATGGTCTCCTGCACTGCAGGCATCGGCGTTCTCCATCCTCGTCGGGGTCAAGGCCCGACAGTTGCAAACGTCAAGGCGATAATAGTCTTGGTTACCGTCTCGATATAGTGTGCGTGCCCCTTCTTTAAAACCTCTCTAAACTGAATTTCAAGCGCCGGGTTCAAATTTGCCCGAAAAAATGCGATTAAAACAATCAACTTATAAAAATGCGCGTTGAAACAGCGCACTCGCGGGTCTCTGCGGGCCCGCTTCGCGAGGTCATTTTTAGTTCAGGCTTATTCTGATCAGGCTTTCCTGGCGCGGCGCTCGACAATTTTGCGCAGCACGTCGAGAAAGGCATCAACGTCATCGGGCGTTGCCGTTGGTTCAAGGGACACACGGATCGCCCCGAGACTGTCTCCGTATCCCATTGCCGACAGCACATGGCTGGGACCGACTTTGCCAGACGAACAGGCCGATCCCGCCGAAAGAGCGATTCCGCCGAGATCAAATGCGATCTGCACGGTTTCCGCCTTCTGTTCTTCGAGAGAAAAGAAGGTCGTGTTCGGCAGCCGATCGACCGACCTGCCGTAGATCACCGCATCGGGAGCGATTGCCACCAGACCCGCTTCCAGCCTGTCCCTCATTGCCGGAGACCAGCCATCGCCGTCAAGCCGTGTCTTGGCAGCATCAGCGGCAGCGCCGAAACCTGCAATCAGCGGCAGCGCTTCGGTTCCAGCCCTATGCCCCTTCTCCTGACCGCCACCGCGAACAAGCGCGCGCGGCATCATGAGGTCGGAAATGGCAATGATTGCGCCGACGCCTTTCGGTCCGCCGATCTTGTGTGAGGAGATTATGAGATAATCACCGCAATTATCTGAAATATCTAATTTAATGCGTCCCGCGGCTTGAACCGCATCGACAATATAGATGCCGCCAGCGGCCTTGACTATAGCGGCAATTTCCGCAACCGGCTGAATGACCCCTGTTTCGTTATTGGCAGCCTGTATCGCAACGAGCGGCAGCCCCGCGCTCTTGTCGTGACGGCCAAAGGCAGCTCTCAGGGAATCGAGCTCCACGATGCCGTTTGCATCGACCGGCAGCACCGTGACGTCCTGCGGGGCAAACTGGCCACCGGACAGCACGCATGGGTGTTCCGTCCCGCTCACATAGAGATGCGACAGGCGGACCGGCGACCGCCCCATCATGTAGTGCGGCGTCAGCAGCGTTGAAGCGGCTTCCGTCGCGCCTGATGTAAAGAAAACATGGTCCGGCCTGGCATTGACGAGCGCGGCAACGCTGCGACGCGCTGCTTCAACGAGCGCGCGTGCGGCTCGGCCTTCACGATGCACGGAGGATGGATTTCCGGTAATGCCGAGTGCGTTGACGACCGCATCCCGCGCCTCTTCAAGCAACGGAGCACTGGCATTATAGTCCAGATAGAGCCTCTTGCCGCTCCCGTTCACCGTACCTATCTCCTAAACAAAATTCTGGAAGCGCAATTTTCTTGAATTTTCAATCAAGAAAAGCCTATTAAGCCCCCATAGGAACTGAAACTCGCTTTCAGTCTGTCGAAATTTCAAACCGGTTCTAGAAGCGGCGTCCAACGACGTCAAGTTTCGCCGCCCAGATCCGGCTTTCCCGTTACGAGCGGAGTACACATGCCAGAAGTCATTTTCAACGGTCCTGCCGGACGCCTCGAAGGTCGCTATCAGCCTTCCAAAGAAAAGAATGCTCCGATCGCGCTCATCCTTCATCCACATCCGCAGTTCGGCGGAACGATGAACAACAAGATCGTCTATGATCTGTTCTACATGTTCCAGCAGCGCGGTTTCACAACGTTGCGCTTCAACTTCCGCGGCATTGGACGCAGCCAGGGCGAATTCGATCACGGTGCGGGCGAACTGTCGGATGCGGCAAGCGCGCTCGACTGGGTGCAGGCGCTTCACCCCGATTCCAAGACATGCTGGGTTGCCGGCTATTCATTCGGCGCCTGGATCGGCATGCAGCTCCTAATGCGCCGCCCGGAAATCGAAGGCTTCATTTCCGTCGCACCGCAGCCGAACACTTATGATTTCTCCTTCCTGGCGCCCTGCCCTTCGTCCGGTCTCATCATCCATGGCGATAACGACAAGGTTGCGCCGCCGAAGGATGTTCAGGCTCTGGTCGACAAACTGAAGACCCAGAAGGGCATCACGATCACCCAGACCACGATTCCGGGCGCAAATCACTTCTTCACCGGTCAGGGCGATGAACTCATCGAGGATTGCGCCGAATATCTTGATCGCCGTCTGGCTGGCGAACTGGTGGAAGCGCGTCCGAAGCGCCTTCGCTAACAAACAATCCGGCAAGTCGTTTTCCAGATTTGCAGCGTCTCATCCGGCGGGTCTCCCGCCGGATTTTTCGTGCGATGCTACATCACTATCGAATGATTCGTCCTTTCACATCCATCTCACGAGCGTGACATGCCGGTTTATGCCATTCTTGCTATCGCCATCGTGTCTGAAGTCATCGGAACACTCAGCCTCAAGGCGTCCGAAGGCTTTACCCGCCTGGGACCATCCCTGATCGTCGTCGTCGCTTATGGGCTGGCCTTCTATTTTCTTTCCATGACGTTGAAGAGCATACCCGTCGGGATTGCCTATGCGGTCTGGTCCGGAATTGGCGTGACGCTCGTTGCACTGATCGGCTGGCTTATCTTTGGACAAAAGCTCGACCTGGCCGCAGTGCTCGGCATGGGATTGATTATTGCCGGCGTCATTGTGCTCAATCTCTTTTCGAATACAGCGCAACACTGAAAATCATCCGGTCAATATGCCAAATTACTGGTTCGCAACCCGCCGAAACGGGAGTTTCCTTGTTATTGGCGGTTGATTGGTGCTAAAGGCGGACTTATCACATGGATGTAAGCAGCCGCTTGCGACCAGTTTCAACTTCGCCTTATCAGTCAGGGAAAAGGAATGTCCGGTTTCAAATCCGATTTTCTTCGCACGCTTTCCGAGCGTGGCTTCATTCATCAGATTTCCGATGAAAGTGGCCTCGACGAATTGTTGGCCAAGGAAACCGTGACAGCCTATATCGGTTTCGATCCCACGGCTCCAAGCCTTCATGCAGGCGGTCTGATCCAGATCATGATGCTGCACTGGCTCCAGCAGACGGGCCATCGGCCTGTCGCGCTGATGGGCGGTGGCACCGGCATGGTGGGCGATCCGTCCTTCAAGGACGAAGCACGCAAACTGATGACCGAAGATACGATTGCCGAGAACATTGCCGGCATCAAGCGGGTCTTCGCCAACTACCTGACTTTTGGTGATGGCCCGACCGACGCGCTGATGGTCAACAATGCCGACTGGCTGCGCAACATCAACTATCTTGAATTCCTGCGCGATGTTGGCCGTCATTTCTCGGTCAACCGCATGCTTTCGTTCGATTCGGTGAAGATGCGCCTCGATCGTGAGCAGTCGCTATCATTCCTCGAATTCAACTACATGATCCTTCAGGCCTACGATTTCGTGGAACTGAACAAGCGTCACGACATTCGTCTGCAGATGGGCGGTTCGGATCAGTGGGGCAATATCATCAACGGTATCGATCTCGGTCACCGGATGGGAACGCCGCAGCTTTATGCCCTCACCTCGCCGCTGCTGACGACAGCATCGGGTCAGAAGATGGGCAAGTCGCTTGGCGGCGCCATCTGGTTGAACGCCGAAATGCTGAGCGCCTATGATTTCTGGCAGTACTGGCGCAACACCGAAGATGCCGATGTCGAGCGGTTCCTGAAGCTCTACACGACGCTTCCGCTGGATGAAATCGCCAAGCTGGCCGCACTAGAAGGCGTTGAAATCAACGAAGCGAAGAAAATTCTTGCAACCGAAGTGACGGCCATGCTGCATGGCCGCAATGCAGCCGAAGAAGCCGCGGAAACCGCCCGCAAGACATTCGAGGACGGCGAGCTTTCGGAAAATCTGCCAACCGTCGGCGTTCACAAGGCGACGCTGAATGGCGGCATCGGTGTTCTGGCCCTGATGGTTCTTGCTGAGCTGTGCACCACCAATGGCGAAGCCCGCCGTCACGTCGAAGGCGGTGCTGTGCGCATCAATGATGAACCAGTCAGCGATCCCCGCATGACCGTCGATGCCGGTGCGCTGAACGATCAGGGTGTTATCAAGCTATCGCTGGGCAAGAAGCGTCACGTACTGATCCGCCCCGCATAAGTCAGACGATATTTGAATGAACAAAGCCGGGCCTTGCGTCCGGCTTTTTTTGTCTGGAGCATTTCACTTTTCAGAATAGCTTCTAGAACTCGAATATTGAGCGGAATATCCCAGGAGCAATGACCGAAATCGGGTTGACGATCACCTGCGGCTGCTTGGCGCTGCCGGCAAGCTTGTAGGTAATTCCGATCAAGCCACGGTCGCGCCCGTTGCCGAGCAGCGCACCCACGATGGGAAGTTCCCCGAACAAACGATTGACACCGTAGGCAGGCATAAATGTTCCGGTAATCGACATATTGCCTTGCTGGTCATAGAGTGTTCCCTGAAAAGTCGTACCGACAGTCGGACCACGCACGACTCCTCTCGACAGGTTCAGATAACCATTGCCCTTTTCGATCAGCGAGAAACCGCGCTCGACATCCACCCGTGAAACATCGATATCGCGTTTTACAGCCTGGTTGAGGCTTGTGCCTCCGCTGGAGGGGGGGCTGGAAACGATCTTGGCCAGACGCGGTTCGTTGATAATTGCAAAGTTGCGCGCATCGATCTGGCCGCGCAATGGCCCATTGCCCTGAGCTGCAAGCCCGACTGTGATCTTGCCGCCGCGCATCTTGTCGTAAAAATCGAAGAAACGAAGCACTGCTCCGGCATCGTTGGACTGAAGCGAGATAGAACGCGCATCGCCCTGATCGTTGTTCGTCGCCACGAAGGATTCACCGGACGAGGTAACGGCATTGACCGATACGCCCGAAACCTTGCTGCCAGCGCTTTCATAGGAAACAGCAACATTGCGCAGCATTTCCCCGTTGAAGCCGCCGACCTCATCGATCTGGGCGCTTACAACCACGCGTGGATTGTTGGACTTGCTGCCGTTGCCGCCCTTCTCGCCAAGATCTGAAACCTGTTTGATCAAGGCACGTGCGTCGAACTGCGAGCCGCGCACATTCACCCGATAGCTGCCGCCACTTTTGGTTGCCTTGACGGCGAGACTATCGTTTCTATTGAGGCGTATCTCGCTGAAATTCGCAGACTGGAAGTCACCTTTCGCAATCGAGAGATCGCCCTTGGCACCGAAAGCGTCGCCAGTGAAGACAAGATTAGTGATGTCCATCTTACTCTTGTCGTCGGGGTTCTGAACGAGATCGAAGGTCGCCTTCGCCGGTATGCCTGTGCCCTTGCGCCACCCCAGCCAGGGAAGATCAATCTGCGTCTTGCCAAGATCGGCCGAAACGTGGCGCTTACCGCCATCCTCCATGCCGAGATCAACCGCCATCGGACCGGAAAAGATGGAGTTCAGCCCCGGAAAGACCGCATTACGGGTCTTGTCATCGATATCCAGCCTGACTTTCTGCTCGCGCTTGACCGGCCCGGAGCGGTCCACCGGCTCGATCAGGGTGACCTTTGCCGGAATACCGTCAAGCATCGCATCGGCAGTAATATTGGCGGCAGATTGATCGACCTTGATGCTGCCCGTCGCTTCGCTGACGGTCGACCCGGCTATTGGCTTCGAAATATCGAGACCGGTGAAGCCAATGTCAGCGTTCCAGCGAAGCGTGCCGGGCGGCGGATCCTTGGAAACGGCAAAGTTCACCCTGACCCGCGACTTCACATCGCCCGTCACGTCTTCGGGTAGAAACGGCACATTCTTCAAAACATCGATGGGCTTGTTCCCCGCAATTTCAGCAATGGCCGAAGCTTCACCGGAGACACCGAGGTCCAGTTCAGCGATAACCGGGCGCTGTGGCCCCCAGGGAATGATCAGCGTGCCGTCGGACACATCAACTTTGCGGTTATTTGGCGTGTAGGCCACGCCTTTTAAAAGCTTGATCGTTGTATAAGCCCCGCGGACCGATATTTCGCCCTGGGCATCGCGCACGGGGGGCAGTTCTCCCACGACATCGAAACGCGTGTCGAAGACCTTGAAATCAGCCTTGATTTCATCGCCCGTCAGCGGAGGCGGCAGGCCTGGCCCGTTGAAGCGGCCGCCCGCAAGCGAAATATCGATGCGGCTATCCTTGAGCGTTCCGCCGAAAAGGTTTTTCAGCACCCATTCGCGAGCGCCATCCGCCACATCGATGGGCCAGAGATGCTTGGCATCGGCAACGGGCATTTTAGGAATGCGAAGCAAGAATATCATTTCGGGCGAACCGGCGCCAAATGCCATGCTTCCCTGACCAAAAAGCTGTCCGTTTTCCGTCTGCACATCGAGATTGGCAAACTGGATGCGTTGCTGGTCAGCCATATAGCGTCCCGCTATCCGCGTCGCGAAGGACAATGGAGGATCGGTCGATTCAGACGGCATGCTTGTCGCTGATGTCGTCAGAACCTCGAAGCGATATGTCGGACCACCGGTATTGTTTTCGGTTTCCGGTTCCGGGCCAAAAGCCCCGTTGAACTGTGCCTGCATACCGCCCAGTTGCAGCCGCGACGTCTTGATCTCAATCTTGCGGCTTCCGACCGTGTGCTCAAGGCTGAGACGAGCGCCCCCGCGCACGTCTTCAACCTTGCCGATTTGCATATCCAGGTCGTCCACGGCGAGTTCAGTCGCGAGACGTTCGGGCTTATCCGCATCGGCTGCAAAACCCATCAGGGATAAGCGCGCCGATGCCGCCAGCTCGAAATGGGCCGGATTGACGCGATTGCCGTTTATAACGGGGGCGACTTCAGGCGGAGAGCCCAATGTGATTGGAATGTCGCGGATGTTCAGCTCAAACCCGGCCAGGCTGTTATCGCCTGCATGCCGGTCGATCTTGCCATCCAGGGCAATTTTCTTGCCTTTCCATATGACGCTGCCGGTAATGCCGATTTTTCCGCCATTTTCGACGAGGCGGGCTTCCTCGATGCCCAGAATCTGCTGCTCATCGCCAACCTTGAAAGCGAGAGTGCTGTTGAAAATGCCTATGGCATGCGTTTCCTGAGCACGCAAAAGCTCCAGACTGCGGCGCATGGCGGCAAAAAGCTCACCTGAAACCGCATCGAAATCGAGAATACCATTCTCGTCGTAAGGCAGGGACTTCCAGAAGCCCGGCCCCTTCGTTTCGGGCATTTCAAAGGAAACGCCATCCACTTCAAGCTGAGCAACGCGCACCTGGCCGGTGAGAAGCGGCAGCGGTGCCAGTCCCAGACGTACGGATTTGATTCCGCTGATTTCGACGCCCTGCTTCGGATCGGCGATCGAGACATCCCTGGCTTCGAGCGCGACGTGACTGTCCTGATCCAGTGACAGCGCCGCGCTGCCTATGGAAGCCGATGCGCCATCACCGAGAATATGTGTCAGGCTTTTCTGCGCTTCGTCACGCAGAAGATTGCTGTCGATGCCGCTGCGAAGGATGACGAAACCGGCGCCGACAAGAAGAACCAGAAGAATGCAGATGGACAGAACCGCATGGGAACAGCGCGATAAAATGGAACGGCTCGAACGTGCCGGGCCGGGCAAAAACCCACACTCGCCATCGGCGGCGAGACGCTCGATTCTTTTCATCTCCCGCTTGCTGAAGCGGATCTTCTGCGGTTTCTCTATCAACAACCCAGCCAGTAAAAGAGTACCATGCCAAACGATCCCTTAGAATTTACTTCATTAAGCGATCGTAATTATCTGTTTTATAACTGCTTCCGACCCGTATCGTATACCTGAATCCTCTGTTCTTGTGCTTCCGCACCAACATTAGGATGATGCGAGCATCAACGGTTGCACAAGCCTTGCCTGAATGCGATAGCTCGGACTGTAACAGGTGGTTTCCATCCTAATCCATAAAAGAAAGGCACAGATATGGCTCATCCCCAAGTTGGCGATCCGGCACCCGATTTCACTCTGCCTTCGGATAATGGCGAAATCTCTCTGTCATCCCTTAAAGGCAAGCCGGTCGTGATCTACTTTTATCCGAAAGACGATACTTCCGGCTGCACCAAGGAAGCGATTGCCTTTTCTCAACTGAAACCGGAATTCGACAAGATCGGGGTTCGCGTAGTCGGCCTTTCTCCCGACAGCGCGACGAAACATGCGAAATTTCGCAAGAAGCATGACTTGACTGTCGATCTCGCCGCCGACGAAGACCGGGTAGCGCTTGAAGCCTATGGGGTGTGGGTGGAAAAGAGCATGTATGGCCGCAAATATATGGGCGTGGAACGCACGACGTTCCTGATCGATGCGACAGGAAAAATCGCTCAGGTCTGGAACAAGGTGAAAGTAGACGGCCATGCCAATGCGGTTCTGGAGGCTGCTCGCGCGCTTTGAACGATGACAAACAGGCTATCCTATGAACAGACGCTGCGCGGCAATGCCATCCGTGCCATATCCGCCAGCGATCTTGACGAAAAGGTCAGACTGACACGAGAAACTGCCGCTCGCTGGTTCGGGCGCACACTCTCGGTTCGCAGTCCGCTCGATCCACCTTTGCCTGAGCGTCCCGGGCGACCGGAAAGACCTGAGCTCGTGCCTCCCCGCATGTTGAAGAAGCGGTCGCTCAACACGGAACATGGGCGCATTGCCTTGATGCACGCCCTCGCCCATATCGAGCTGAACGCCATCGATCTTGCGCTCGACATCGTTGCCCGTTTTGCCGCAAAGTCCATACCGCGCAGCTTCTTCGATGGCTGGATGAAAGTCGCCGATGACGAAGCCCGGCATTTCACGCTGCTGCGCGACCGACTCAAGTCATTGGGCGCGGACTACGGTGACATGCCGGCTCATGACGGGCTCTGGCAATCCGCTCACCAGACCCGCAACGACCTCGAAGCTCGTCTCGCTGTCGTGCCGCTTATTCTCGAGGCTCGCGGACTCGATGTGACACCGTCATTGCTTGAGAAAATGATCGAGACCGGCGACCATGAGACTGCTGCAATTCTCGACGTTATCTACAATGACGAGAAAACGCATGTGGCAGTGGGCGCCAAATGGTTTCGTTTCTTCTGTGCACGGAACAGAATCGATCCGGTCGCCAGATTTCAGGAACTGGTTCGTGCAAATTTTCGCGGCGACCTGAAGCCGCCGTTCAACGAGCTGGCGCGCGCCGAGGCCGGATTGACCCCGTCCTTTTATCGTTCTCTTTCCCCCGTATCGATCTAGTCCGCATCCTGAAGTCCCCTTCGGTAAAACAAACCTCATCGTACGGCCCGCGCAAGCTCCGGATGTAAGGGTCTGTTAACCCTAATAAGTTGTAATCAGGTAAGGAATCGAGAAGGGGCATGCGGCTGGCATGACTGGGAAACAGGCAAAAATATCGACCAAGAAGGTGTTCGGGGAACGCAAGGAACCGCCTGTCCTGATTATCGCGCACGGTGAGAAGATCAGCCATTTCACGTTGCGTCCCTGGATGACAGCTCTTGGAGGCGCGGCTTTCCTGGCTCTCTCCGCAGGATATCTTGGCGCGACCGCCTATCTGGTGCTACGCGACGACCTCATGAGCGCTGGCATCGCTCGACATGCCCGCAACCAGCAGCTTTATGAAGACCGGATTTCAGCCCTTCGTACCGAGGTTGATCGCATTACCAGCCGGCAGATGCTCGATCAGCAGGTGATGGAAAACAAGGTTGCGGAACTGATGCAGCGCCAGCAAACGCTGAGTGCGCGTGACGGGAAACTTGCACCTTTGCTTGAACGGGCTTCGCAATTGCAGCCGATGCCGGAAATGCCGACGGAAACGGCACCCGATCTTGAGCAGCATAGCCAATACATCCCCAATGAAGCGCTGGCGGGGCGTGACTTCCCCGGTATCGATCCGATCGTCACCGGCCCCGTACCCGGAAAATTACCGGCCGGGAAGCCGGATCGCCGTGCCGATGCCGGCTCCATGGGATTGCGTCTTTCAGGTGGACTTTCGGGCGAATCGACGCTTGAAACCTCTGACAAGATACTTGCCACCATTACCCAAAACCTTCATCGCATCGAAAGCGAGCAAAATGGCAAGGTGCGCGTTCTGGCCGATGCTGCCTATGAAAAAGCAGACAGCATTCTCGACACTTTGAACGCCGCCGGACTGCGCATCGAAACGCCCGGCAACGCATCTGTGGCGATGGGCGGACCGCTTATCCCGGTTTCGTCACCGGGTACGGTAGTCAATGACTTCGACATGCAGTTGCGTAATCTTGATAGCGCGCTTGATCGGCTCGATCAGGTACGCAAGCGTGTGAGCGCCCTTCCCCTTGCCAATCCAGCTCCGGGAAAACCCGTGACCAGCCTGTTCGGTGTGCGCCGTGATCCGTTTCTAGGTACTGCTGCTTTCCACTCCGGAATCGATTTTCGCGCGGCATATGGTCAGACCGTAAAGACCACCGCGGCGGGCAAGGTCGTGAAGGCAGGCCGTTTCGGCGGCTATGGCAACATGGTCGAGATCGATCATGGCAATGGATTCTCGACCCGTTTTGCGCATCTAAGCCGCGTTCTTGTACGCGACGGACAGCAAGTCGTCGCCGGAGCCGTTGTTGGCGAGGCGGGAAGTTCCGGGCGCTCCACCGGCAGTCATCTGCATTATGAAGTCCGTGAGCATGGACGAGCGGTCAATCCGGTCAATTTTCTGAAAGCCGGGAAACAGATAGAGCCACTGCTCTGAATTCAAGAAACGAAAAACCCGGCCAGAGGCCGGGTTTTGTTTTGTGTCGCATTCAGAGAGCGGCCAATCAGTCGATATCGTCGATCAGTTCACCGCCGCCCTGGATACGATGCGCGAGTGCGGCTTCCATGAACGGCGTGACAGAACCATCCAGCACTTCCTGCGGGTTGGTGCTTTCGACGCCGGTACGCAGATCTTTCACGAGCTGATAAGGCTGCAGGACATAGGAGCGAATCTGATGCCCCCAACCGATATCGGTCTTGGTGGCGTTCGCCGCGTCCGTCGCTGCTTCGCGCTTTTTCAGTTCCTCTTCGTAGAGGCGAGCGCGCAGCATCGACCAAGCCTTTTCGCGGTTCTTGTGTTGTGAGCGTTCCGCCTGACACTGCACCACGATCCCGGTCGCAATATGCGTGATACGCACTGCCGAATCGGTCGTGTTGACGTGCTGGCCGCCGGCACCCGAAGCGCGATAGGTATCAATGCGAACATCCGCTTCCGTAACCTGCACATCGATATTGTCATCAATGACAGGATAGACCCAGATACTGGCAAAGGAGGTGTGGCGACGGGCGTTAGAGTCATAAGGCGAGATACGGACCAGACGATGGACGCCCGATTCGGTCTTCATCATGCCATATGAGTTGTGCCCCTTGACGAGAATGGTTGCGGACTTGATGCCCGCTTCTTCGCCTTCATGCACTTCCATCACTTCGACCTTGCGGCCGTTGCGCTCGGCCCAGCGCGTATACATGCGCAGGAGCATCGAGGCCCAGTCCTGGCTCTCCGTACCGCCGGCACCGGCATGCACTTCGACATAGGTGTCGTTCGCGTCGGCTTCGCCCGACAAGAGCATATCGATCTGGCGACGGTCGATTTCTTTCTTCAGCTCGCGGATAGTGTTTTCCGCATCCTGAATGATCGACTTGTCGTCTTCTTCCTCGCCCATGGCGATCAGTTCGATACTGTCGTTCAGCGTCTGTGTCAGGTGGTTGATGCCATTGATACTGTCTTCCAGCTGCTGGCGCTCGCGCATCAGCTTCTGGGCTTCCTGGGCATCATTCCAAAGGGAGGGATCTTCGGCCTTCTGATTAAGATAGCCGAGACGTTTTATCGCCTGATCCCAGTCAAAGATGCCTCCTCAGCAGGCTTATGGCCTGCTGGATTTCGTCAACCAGCGTCTCGATTTCCGCGCGCATGGGCAAATCGTTCCTTCAATATTAGTCTATTTATTTGAGAAGCCGAGCCGATCATTGCGAGGCTCAGGCCTTCGGGCATGGACAGATGGTCCAAGCGCCGCGGACCATAGTGAGCACGCGGCACGGTGTAAAGGGTAAAGCCCTGTTTTTCCCTATCAGTAAAGTCCGCCGGAGCCTGAGTTGATGGCGCGTGTTGCCTGCGGCGACTGCGGCGCAACCGGAGAACCTTCGCGGAAGGAATCCATACCGATAACCGAATAGCTGTCGGATGGACCCGTCCCCGGCTTGAAGGCTTCCATGATCACATTCGGGTCGCCCTGATTGGCGCGCATACCGGTTTTGCGATTGATCGCGATAACCGTCATGCCTTCCGGTACGCGGAAATCCACTTTCGGCGTGCCGGCCAGAGCCTGTTCCATAAAGGACTTGAACACAGGCGCGGCGAGCCCGCCGCCGGTATTACCGCGACCGAGTGGTGTCGGCGTATCATAACCCATGAAGACGCCGACCACGAGATCGGGCGTGAAACCAACGAACCAGGCGTCCTTCTCGTCGTTCGTCGTACCGGTCTTGCCAGCCATCGGACGGTCAAGGCTCTTCAAGATCTGCGCCGTGCCCCGCTGAACCACACCTTCCATCATCGATGTGATCTGGTAGGCCGTCATAGGATCGAGTACCTGATCGCGATTATCGATCAGGGTCGGCTCGTCCTGATTGGCCCAATCCTGCGCATTGCAGCCTTCGCACTGGCGGGCATCGTGTTTGAACACGGTCTTGCCGTAGCGATCCTGAATGCGGTCGATCATTGAAGGCGTTATGCTCTGACCGCCATTCGCCATGATGGAATAGGCTGTCACCATGCGCAGAACTGTCGTTTCGCCTGCACCGAGCGCCATGGAGAGAACCGGCAGCATCTTGTCGTAGATACCGAAGCGTTCCGCATATTCGGCGACAAGCTTCATACCCATGTCCTGCGCGAGACGCACGGTCATGACGTTACGCGACTGTTCAATGCCATAGCGCAGCGTTGACGGGCCGGAGAACTTGCCCGAATAATTCTTTGGCGCCCAGACACCCAGCGTACCGCCCTGGTTGACTTCCAGCGGACCATCCAGAACCACCGAGGCAGGCGTATAGCCGTTATCAAGAGCCGCAGCATAGACGAACGGCTTGAACGACGAACCTGGCTGGCGATAGGCCTGCGTTGCGCGGTTGAACTCCGATTCCGCATAAGAGAACCCGCCCACCATAGCCAGAACACGGCCCGTATGCGGGTCCATGGCAACGAGCGCGCCTTCAAGCTTCGGCGGCTGCTGCAAACGGAAACGAGATTCTCCGGTCTTGGAAACATAAACAATGTCGCCCGCCTTCAGTACGCCTTCCGGCGATTTGGCACTGGTCCGCTTGCCGCCGATATTCACGATGCGCATCGCCCACTTCATATCGTCGGCGGCGATGAATGCGCGCTTGCGCTCCTTGCTGCGCGAGCCCGATGCTTCAAGCGGCGGCTGCAGACCGA
Source organism: Hyphomicrobiales bacterium (assembly GCA_900470195.1). Classification (GTDB taxonomy): domain Bacteria; phylum Pseudomonadota; class Alphaproteobacteria; order Rhizobiales; family Rhizobiaceae; genus Brucella. The sequence goes on from UEIJ01000005.1 coordinate 141,094, forward strand.
TATCTGCGCCAGCGGCGGAAACATTGAGCACAATCGCGAGCTGCCATTCGGGCACATCCGCATAGGACTGCATATCACCAAACGCGGCACCCCAGTCGTTGCCGAGTTCGACATTCTTCATGGGGCCACGCCAGCCGCGCGCTTCATCATAGCGCAACAGCGCAGCCTGCAAGGACTTGCGGGCCTCGACCTGCAGCGTCGGGTTCAGCGTGGTGCGAACGGAAAGACCACCCTCGTAAAGCGCATCGACACCATATTTCTGGATGATCTGGCGGCGAACTTCTTCCGTGAAATATTCCGAGGCAAACACGTAATGGGCGTCCGAACGTTCTTTCACGCCGAGCGGCTGCTTCTTGGCTTCGGTCGCTTCTTCCGCGGTGATGTAACCGTTTTCGCTCATCCGGTCGATGACCCAGTTGCGGCGCTCGATGGCGCGCTCTGGCTGGCGGAACGGATGATAATTATTCGGGCCCTTCGGCAAAGCGGCAAGATATGCGCTTTCGGCGATGGAAAGTTCGCCGACCGATTTATCGAAATAAGTCAGAGCCGCGCTGGCAATACCGTAGGAACCAAGGCCGAAGAAGATTTCGTTGAGGTAAAGCTCAAGAATGCGATCCTTGGAGTAGGCCTGCTCGATGCGCATCGCCAGAATGGCTTCCTTGATCTTGCGATCATAGGTCTGCTTTGACGTCAGAAGGAAGTTTTTCGCCACCTGCTGCGTGATGGTGGACGCGCCAACAGGACGGCGACCGGAGCCCATGTTCTTGACGTTCGTCAGCATCGCGCGGGCAAGACCGGCGAAATCAAGACCATGATGTTCGTAGAAGGTCTTGTCTTCAGCCGAAACGAAAGCCGCTTTAACGCGGTTCGGCACCGCCTGGATGGGGATGTAGAGACGGCGCTCACGGGCGAACTCCGCCATGAGGCTACCATCCGAGGCATGAACACGCGTCATTACAGGCGGCTCGTATTTTGCGAGCACCTCGTAATCTGGCAGATCCTTCGTGAGACTTCCGACGTAAAGGGCGACGCCACCTGCCACGAGGAGCATCAGCACCGTTCCGATCCCGAAGAAATATCCGATAAGCCTTACCATAAATGCGGAATCCTGCCTTCAGATTATTCACATGATAAGGGTCAAAGCACGAACAGCCAACCCTTTAGCCCAATTATGCCACGAGGCAATCAATGGCTTAGTGACCAGCAAATGAGTCAAAGGCAAGATGGTTTACGTGTTTTTACCAATTTAACGCAGTTGCATTCGTCAGCATGACCAAAATCCCCTAAACTGTTGCAAGCATGCATCTTATAAGCTGGAGCGCATTTATAAGTGACATCGCCCCAGCGCTCCATATTTCAAGGTCCCTATCCTTTACTCATGCGAGCGGGGTGTTTCAGCGCTTCAAACGCCTTGATCGCATTCGCGAGCCTGTCCGCGAGCTTCTTACGCCATTCGGGATTGCTGATAAGTTTTTCGTCCTCGGCGTTGGAGAGATATCCGATTTCGATCAACACGGATGGCACGTCCGGTGCCCGCAGGACCTGAAAACCGGCAAACCGATGCGGATTATTGATGAGATTCACCTGCCCTTGCAGGGAATGAATCACCTTTTCCGCAAAGCTCAGGGAAAATGTATGCGTTTCGCGCCTCGTCAGATCGAGAAGAATATCGGTAACTTCAGGTTGCTCGTCAGGGACAGCGCCCGCAAGAGTGTCGGACTTGTTTTCCCGTTCAGCCATGGCGCGCGCGACGGAGTCCGATGCTTTATCGGAAATAGTGTAAACCGTCGCGCCGCGAATATCGTGCTGGTTGATCGTATCGGCATGGATGGAAATAAACAGATCCGCTTCATGCTGGCGGGCGATCCGCACGCGTTCGGAAAGCCGCAGAAAAGTGTCGTCGTCGCGCGTCATGAGAACTTTTATGTTCACGTCTTGCGCCAGGCGATCTCTGAGTTCTTGCCCGAAAGCGAGCGTCAGGTCCTTTTCCTTGATACCGCTAAGGCTTTCCGCACCGCTGTCGATCCCGCCGTGGCCGGGATCGATCATCACTGTGAATGGCCGTGTTGCCACACCGTTTTGCGAACCCGCCTCAACTGGCTTCTCATCGCGATTCGTGGAGCTTGTTATTTCCTTGCGGCCCTTCATCTGGTCCGCAAATTCCCGGTCTGAAGTCGCAACAATGTCGGCCACAAGCCGGTAGCCCGGTGCGCTTTCGTTTTTTAAGACCCGCAGGTCCTCCACCTTGAACGGACCGCGCAGTGTCAGAATGAGCCGCGAACGCCCCTTGCCCACCAGTCCATACCGAACGCGAGACACCAATCCACGGGCTTCAAGACTCTTTTCATCGAAACCGAAGCGTGTTTCCGGCAGGTCGACGACAAGCCGATGCGGATTATCGAGAAGCAGGGTCGAGAGCTTCGGTTCCCTGTCGAACATAACGACGATGCGCGTTCGCAAATCGTCGCCAGCCATCCGGAACGTCAGCGCAGCTAACGGAGATGTCACCCGATCAGCGGCAATGACGGGAGCGGCCTGTAAATACAGGCCCGACAAAAGAGCGACCAACAACAGGAGCCATCGCAGGCTCCGCAATCCTGTCCCAGCGTTTTCAGCGCATCGAAAATGCATCGGCTGCCACAATCAAGAACATCATTGAATGACTGGTATCAATAATCGCGATACCGGCACGCTTGTTCGTGCACCCTCTCGCCCGAATACCCATTAAAACACTCGTACAGAACTACAGTTAATGAAGGATTTCCAGCCGTATTTCGACCTTGAATGGAGCCTATACTCAGCTTTCGGCGAAATTGCGATGCGAAGGTCAATTGATATTCGCACTTGTCATCGCTCAAACGACGCCATAAAAGCTATGAAGGTTTTGGGTGAACTATCAGAATCGTTTGCCGGTTCTCAAAAAGAACCGCAAGGAATGATAGCGAAAACAGCGGCATATTCATTCGCCGCCCCGATAACCGGCACAGAATTCAGCGGAGATGTGGCTCCCCCGCCCTCCGTTTCCATCGGCCGACTGCGCATCATTACGCGCTGTCGCCAACGCTCGAAAAGAGCAAAGAGGTCGGCCCGGCTTTCCCGGGTCATATATGAGGTCGTTTCGTTCGGAACAGCTATGGGTCAAGCAAGACTGACCATTGCGAGCCTGAAGACCGTGATCGCCACGAGGCCATCGCGCGCGGAGGCAGCAGCTTTTATTCCGACGAACCCAGAACCATCCGGCAGATGCAACGCAATGAGCACGACAGCCCGCAGGGTTTCGTCCGGCGCACGCGTTTTGCGTCTTCGCGCCGGCAGGAAAGACAATAATGTCCAACAAAATGCTTATAGATGCCTCCCACCCGGAGGAGACCCGGGTTATCGTCACCCGGGGCAACAAGATTGAAGAATTCGACTTTGAGTCGGAACATAAAAAGCAGCTGAAAGGCAATATCTACCTCGCACGCGTTACCCGTGTCGAACCTTCGCTTCAGGCTGCATTCGTGGAGTATGGCGGCAACCGTCATGGCTTCCTTGCATTTTCCGAAATTCATCCTGACTACTACCAAATCCCGGTAGCGGACCGTCTTGCGCTGCTTGAGGCGGAAGCCAAAGCCGCACGTTCGGAAGATGATGAAGACGAACCTCGCGCCAAGAACGAACGTAGCGAGCGGAATGATCGATCACGCCGTAACCGCCGTCGCGGACGCCGTGACGGCCAGAACGGCGATGCGCAGGCTTATGCCACCGACAAGGGATTGCCCGCGGCTGAACCTGTTGGGCCGGCCTTTGAAAATTACGTGCCCGGCACACCGGCCATCGCCCTTTCTCAAAAGAGCGACGTGATCTCCGAAGCTGTCGATAACGGCGACGAAGATGACATCGAACATGAAGAGGATATGGTCGAATCTGTCGGTTCGGAAGATGCGCTTGAAGAGCTTCCGACACCTGCCCGCACCAATCGTCGCCAGTACAATATTCAGGAAGTGATCAAGCGCCGCCAGATTCTTCTGGTTCAGGTGGTCAAAGAAGAGCGCGGCAACAAGGGCGCGGCTCTGACGACCTATCTGTCGCTGGCCGGCCGCTATTCGGTGCTGATGCCCAATACAGCGCGTGGGGGTGGCATTTCGCGCAAGATCGTCAACCCGCAGGATCGCAAGCGGCTGAAGGAAATCGTCAAGGAACTCGAAGTGCCACAGGGCATGGGTGTGATCCTGCGTACGGCTGGCGCAAACCGGACCAAGGCTGAAGTCAAGCGCGACTACGAATATCTGATGCGCCTTTGGGAAAATGTGCGCACACTGACGCTGCAATCGACGGCGCCTGCCCTCGTCTATGAGGAAGGCAGCCTGATCAAGCGGTCGATCCGCGATCTGTATAACAAGGACATCTCGGAAATTCTCGTTTCCGGCGAAAACGGCTACCGCGAGGCCAAGGACTTCATGCGCATGCTCATGCCGAGCCATGCCAAGGTCGTCCAGCCTTACCGCGAGCAGGTTCCGATCTTTACACGCAATGGCGTGGAAGCTCAGCTCGACCGCATGCTGCTGCCGCAAGTCACGCTCAAATCGGGCGGCTATCTGATCATCAACCAGACGGAAGCGCTCGTCGCCATCGACGTGAACTCTGGCCGTTCGACGCGTGAGCACTCGATCGAGGACACCGCGCTCCAGACCAATCTGGAAGCTGCCGAAGAGGTTGCGCGCCAGCTGCGCCTGCGCGACCTTGCCGGCCTGATCGTCGTCGACTTCATCGACATGGAAGAAAAGCGCAACAACCGCGCTGTCGAAAAGAAGATGAAGGACTGCCTGAAGGATGATCGCGCGCGCATCCAGGTGGGCCGGATTTCGCATTTCGGCCTTCTGGAAATGTCGCGCCAGCGCATCCGTGCATCCGTGCTCGAAAGCACGATGCAGGTCTGCCCGCATTGCGGCGGGACCGGTCATATCCGCTCGGATTCCTCCATGGCGCTCCACATCATTCGCGGCATCGAGGACTACCTCCTGCGCCATTCCGGTTTCGACATTCATGTCCGCACACCGGCTGCGTCGGCGCTTTATGTCCTCAATCACAAGCGCCAGCTCCTTGCCGATCTGGAAGGACGCTTTGGTGTAGCGATCAGCATTGACGCCGATGAGAGCGTCGGTCACCAGCATTTCGTCATCGACAAGGGTGCGCCGTCTACACGGCCTATCACCCAGCCACCGGTGCAGCCGATGGCCTATATCGAGGACGATATCGAAGATCCGGAAATCCCGGTCGATGAGGACGAAGCCGAAGAAGAAATAAAGGCTGATGTTCAGGCTTCTGAAGAGCGTGGTGAAGAAGGTGACCGCAAGCGCCGTCGTCGCCGTCGCCGTCGCGGTGGTCGTGATCGCGAGAGCCAGGAGCAGTCTGTCAAGGACGATTCAATCTCGGATGAATCCTCCAGCGAGGATGAGGACGCCGATGAGACTCAGCTCACATCTTCCAATGCTTTGTTGAGCGAGGAAGATCGTCGCAAGAAGCGCCGCCGCGGTCGCCGGGGCGGTCGCAAGAATCGTCGCGACGATGAACCGCGCGCGCGCAGGGTTCCTGATCCTGAGTTCGTCGGATACACTCCGGTCCTGCCGGTAAAGACCGAGGAAGCAGTTGTCGAAGAAATTGCGCCGGTCGCGGTGGAACAAGCGGCTGAAGCCACTGAGGCTGCTGTTCCGGTTGTGGAGACTGTGGAAGAAGAAAAGCCTGCCAAGGCTGCACGCAAGCCCCGCGCTCGCAAGTCTGCGAAGACCGAAGAAGCGGCTGAGGATGTCGTATCTGCCGAGGCAGAGGAAAAGCCTGCAAAGCCCGCTCGCAAGACCCGTAGCCGCAAGAAGATAGCCGAAGAAGCTCCTTCCGAGCCTGTGGAGGTAGCCGATGAACCGGCAGCAGAAGCGGAGAAGCCAAAGCGGCGTACCCGCAGAGCTGCTGTGAAGCCGGCTGCTGAAGTTGAAGACAGCGTGGCGGTAGAAGCGGACGTGGCGACGATTGCCGAACCGCAGAAAAACGCCGAACCTGTTGTCACCTCCAGCGAAAGCGAAGAGCAGAAGCCGAAGCGCGCCGGCTGGTGGCAGAAGAAGGGTTTCTTCTGAGAACCGCTTCAACATTGAAATGAAAAAACCGGCGGAAACGCCGGTTTTTCTTTGCCTTTGACGAAAGCTTTATGTTTCCTGATGCCTCGATGAGGCTTACGCTTTCTGTTGTGGCAACCACTCCTCGAGCCGACGGACAGCCTCTTCCATTTCCTCGATCTTGCCCGCATAGGAAAAGCGCATTGTGCGATGTCCGTCCAACGGATCGAAATCGCGCCCCGGTGTTGCTGCAATGTTGATTTCGGCGATCATCCGGCGGGCAAATTCCATACTGTCGTTGGTGAAACGCGAGACATCGCAATAGGCATAAAACGCCCCATCCATCGGCGCAGCAAGGCTGAGGCCGATGCGTGGAAGGTGATCGAGCAGGATCAGCCTGTTATGGCGATAGCGATCCTTTACCCGCTCAAGTTCGGCGGTGGCATGAAAGGCTTCGATGGCGGCGCGCTGCGAAAGCTCCGGCGCGGAGATATAGAGACTTTGGCTCAGTCGCTCGATTGCGCGCGTATCGCTCTCGGGCAAAACCATCCAGCCAATACGCCAGCCGGTCATGCAGTAATATTTGGAGAATGAGTTGATGACCGTCACATCGTGGGAAATTTCCAATGCGGTGACGTCCTCCGTTTCATATGAAAGACGGTGATAGATTTCATCCGAGATGACCCGGATGCCCAGATCACGAGCCGTTTCAATGATCGCCTTCAGTTCGGGCTTGTCGATGACTGCGCCGGTCGGATTGGCCGGACTTGCAAACAGCACGCCCTTCAAGGGCTTTTCGGCATGTGCCGCCGCAAGCGCTTCGGCGGTCAATGAGGCCGACGTTCCGTTGCCCGTGGGTATTTCCACGACCTCAAGGCCAAGCGCCGTCAATATATTGCGGTAGGCGGGATAGCCGGGACGTGTAATGGCAACCCGGTCGCCCGGATCGAAATAGACCACAAAAGCCAAATTGAAGGCAGCAGATGAGCCGGTCGTTACAGCAATGCGTTCCGGCGAGACCGAAACGCCGTAATGATCGGCATAATGCGCGGCAATCGCCTCTCTCAGCTCAATCAACCCCAACGCGTCCGTATAACCGATGCGCCCGTCCTTCAAGGCGCGTTCGGCAGCTTGGCGGACGGCGGCTGGTGCCGGATCGGCAGGCTGCCCGACCGCCATGGATATGATCGGGTGTCCGGCTGCGCGACGGCGGTTAGCCTCCGCCAGAACGTCCATGGCGTGAAAAGGCTCAACTTCGCTGCGGCTGGAAAGAGTGATCAACATTACCTCCAAAAAATTGCGAATGTCGCTTTCTGAACCCGCCGTATAATCGCCGGATTGCTAAAGCAACAGCACCTTTCGAGAAAATAGATTATCCCACACCTGCCTATCGGTGATTGAATGCAAAGGCTATAAGATTCGGGCCGGTTTGAAGAAGGAAGAACAGCACGATGGGGATGATGACTTCACCTTTCCCTTCCAGAAGATTTTCTTTCCATAGGATGGTTCGACGTTCGGTCGCCGTAATGGCTGCGGCGTCCATAGCTGTCACCAGTGCCCTCCCCGCATTCGCGCAGTCGCGCGGCGGTGGCGTTCCCATCGTTCGAGACGCGGAAATCGAAGCCCTTGTTGCCGATTATGCCGCGCCGATCCTCAAGGCTGCGGGATTGGGCGGCCGCGGCGTACGCGTCATCCTGGTCAATTCGCCGAGTTTCAATGCCTTCGTTGATGGTCGCCGTATTTTCATCAACACGGGCGCAATCATGCAGGCCGAGACCCCCAATGAAATCATCGGTGTGATCGCCCACGAATCGGGCCATCTTGCCGGAGGCCATCAGGAGCGCCTGCGCGAACAATTGAGCCGTGCCCGCAATATGGCGATCATCGGGATGCTGCTGGGCGTTGGTGCGGGTGTGGCCGGTGCTGCAAGCGGTAGCGGCAATGCAGCGGGTGCCGGCGCGGGCATTGCCATGGGTTCCGGCGAAATGGCCATGCGCAGTGTGCTCAACTATCAGCGCACCGAGGAAATGACCGCCGATCGCCTCGCCGTGAACTATCTCAATGCCACCGGGCAATCCACCAAGGGAATGCTCGACACTTTCGAGCGCTTTGCTTCGGCCTTGTCGCTTACCGGCACCCAGATCGACCAGTATCGCATCAGCCACCCGTTGCCGCGCGAGCGAATAGCCAACCTGGAAGAGCTTGCGAGAAAGAGCCCTTATTTCAACAAGACCGATTCACCGGCCCTGCAGCTGCGCCACGACATGGCGCGCGCCAAGATTGCTGCTTATTCGGGCAATATGGGCGCGCTTCAACGCATGTTCCGCAATAATCCCGGTGGGCTTCCGGCCCGCTATGGCAATGCGATCACGACATTCCTGAACGGCTCGGCCCGCGCTGCGCTGCCCAAATTCGATGCGTTGGCCAAGGAACAGCCGAAGAACCCGTATTTTCAGGAAATGCGGGGCGAAGTCCTGCTGAAGGCCAACGACGCCGGAGGGGCTGCAAAGGCTTTCCAGAAGGCTGTTTCGCTCGATCCGCGCAAATCGCCGCTGTTGCGCATGAGCTATGGACGCGCCCTCATGCTCACCGGCGCCAAGGCGAACATGCCGACTGCGATCAAGGAGATCAAGGCAGGCATTGCATCCGATCCGGAGTTTCCGGGCGGCTATGGTTATCTGGCACAGGCCTATGGCCAGCAGGGCGATATGGCGCTCGCCGATCTCGCCACCGCCGATATGAACTATTATTCTGGCAAACTTCAGCAGGCTCAGATATTCGCCATCCGTGCGCAAAAGCAGATGAAGCCCCGCTCTCCGGAGTGGCTTCGCGCGCAGGACATCATCAATGCCAAGAAAAGCAAGTAAGGCGGCAATTTACGCCTGATGCCGATATTCAAGACAGATTGGAATTTGGAATGAAGAATGCAGTTTCCATCACAGTTGCCAGCGGCATTGTAGGCATCGCCGCCCTTGCATTGGGTTACTCCGCCGGAACGGCCCGACAGGTCCCGGCTCCCGTTGAAAGCCCCGCCGCGGCTCCCGTGGCGATGAACCAGCAGGCCATTGAGAATGTCGTGCGCAATTATCTCATCCAGAATCCGGAACTGATGCTGGAAGTACAAAGCGCGCTTGAAACCAAGCAGGCGCACGCGGCACAGGAACAGATCAAGCAGGTTCTGGCCGCCAATCGCGCCGCTCTTTACGACCCCAAGCATGACGCAGTCTTCGGTAATCCAGACGGCAACGTGACGGTTTACGAATTTTTCGATTACAATTGTGGTTATTGCAAGCGGGCGCTGCCGGACATGGAAGCGATCCTCAAGACCGACAACAATGTCCGGTTCGTCATGAAGGAGTTCCCGATTCTCGGCCCGGATTCCGCCAAGGCGCATGTCGTGGCACAGGCGTTCAGAGCGTTGATGCCGGAAAGATATGCTGAATTCCACGAAGTGTTGCTGGGCGCGCAGGAGCGTGCAACGGAAGAATCCGCCATCGCCGATGCCGTGAAACTGGGAGCGGACGAAGCACAGCTGCGCGAAAAGATGAAGGACCCGGCTATTACCGGCGCATTCCAGCAGACCTATCAGCTGGCGCAGCAGCTCAACATTACCGGCACGCCATCCTACATTATCGGCGATGAACTGGTTCCCGGCGCGATCGGCGTAGACGGGCTGGTCGAGAGAATCGCCGCAGCGCGCGCTGCCGCAAAAAAATAGACAATCGGTTCGGGGCTTGACGGATCACATTTGTGAAACAGTTTAAGCCGCGGCATCCGATGCCTGTATCAGATGAAGAGAAATTGCCGTATTGCCTGCCCGTTTTGCAAAGAATAGCGGGAAAAACCGGTTCGGCAAAACATCTGCAATCATTTAGAGGGTTTCGGCTTGCGCCCAAGCCCTCTATATGAAATGCGAAGTATACCGAATTTTCGTGGTAATTGCGTTATCGATCGCGGACGGATATGGCAAAAACGGTTTTTGTTTTGAACGGCCCCAATCTCAACCTTCTCGGCAAACGAGAACCGGGGATATATGGCGTTGCAACGCTTCAGGATATTGAAGCGAGCTGCAAGCGCGAGGCTGGACAACTCGGACTTGATGTCGATTTCCGCCAGTCCAATTACGAAGGCGATCTGGTGACCTGGATTCAGGAAGCGGGCGATAAAAATGCCTATGTCCTCATCAATCCTGCCGCCTATAGCCACACTTCGGTTGCTATTCACGATGCAATCCGCTCGGCCAAGGTAACGGCCGTGGAAGTGCATCTTTCGAACATTCATGCGCGTGAGGCTTTCCGGCATCACTCCTATGTATCCGCAGTCGCCAAAGGCGTTATTTGCGGCTTTGGCGCGGAAGGATACCTGCTCGGTCTGCGCGCGCTTGCGGCAATTGCCAAAGAAGAAGAAAACAACGGGCAAAGCGTTAAAGGGGCCTGATATGTCCAGCAAAAATTCCGTCATCGACAAGGAAACGATCCGCGACCTGGCGGACATTCTCAATGAAACCGACCTGACCGATATCGAAGTGGAACACGGCGACCTGCGTATCCGTGTTTCGCGCAAGGTTACGGTTCAGGCCGCAGCGACCGTTGTGCCTGCAGCAGCCCCCGTTGCTGCTGCTCCTGCGCCGGTTGCAGCCGCCGCCGAGCCGACAAAGGCCGATCTGTCGAAGAACGCCGTTCCGTCGCCGATGGTTGGCACTGCCTATCTCGCTCCGGCTCCCGGCGCCCGCAACTTCATCGAGGTCGGTGCACAAGTGAAGGAAGGCCAGACCCTCCTTATCATCGAAGCCATGAAGACGATGAATCAGATCCCGGCCCCACGTGCTGGCACGGTGAAGGCCATCCTTATCGAAGACGCTCAGCCGGTTGAATTCGGTGAGCCGCTCGTCGTAATCGAATAAGATAAGAGACTACGGCTTATTCAATGAACGGGCAGCAAAGTGCAATGTTTCAAAAGATACTCATAGCCAATCGTGGCGAAATCGCTCTTCGCGTGCTCAGGGCTTGTAAGGAACTGGGCATCAAGACCGTCGCCGTTCACTCCACGGCAGACGCCGACGCGATGCATGTGCGCCTGGCAGACGAAAGTGTGTGCATCGGCCCGCCGCCCTCGCGCGACAGCTATCTGAACATCCATCAGATCGTCGCTGCCTGCGAGATTACCGGCGCGGACGCAATCCATCCGGGTTACGGCTTTCTGTCGGAGAACGCCAAATTTGCGGAAATCCTTGAAGCGCACGGCATCACCTTCATCGGCCCGACCGCTTCGCATATCCGTATCATGGGCGACAAGATCGAAGCCAAGCGCACTGCAAAGCGCCTGGGCATTCCGGTCGTTCCGGGTTCGGATGGCGGTGTGACAGACGATGTCGAAGCTGCCCGCATTGCCAAGGAAATCGGCTATCCGGTCATCATCAAGGCCTCGGCCGGCGGCGGCGGACGCGGCATGAAGGTTGCCCGCAGTGAGGAAGATCTTTCCATCGCTCTCGCGACCGCCCGCTCCGAAGCTGGCGCAGCCTTTGGTGACGACGCAGTTTATATCGAAAAATATCTCGAAAAGCCGCGTCACATCGAAGTTCAGGTCATGGGCGATGGTGCCGGCAACGCCATCCATCTGGGCGAACGCGACTGCTCATTGCAGCGCCGTCACCAGAAGGTGTGGGAAGAAGCCAATTCACCGGCGCTCAATGCTGAGGCACGCGACAAGATCGGCATGGTCTGTGCCAATGCCTGCGCGGAATTGGGCTATCGCGGTGCGGGAACGATTGAGTTCCTCTATGAAGACGGCGAATTCTATTTCATTGAAATGAACACGCGTCTTCAGGTCGAACATCCGATCACGGAAGCGATCACCGGAATCGATCTCGTTCACGAACAGATTCGCGTCGCAGCCGGCCTCGGCCTGTCGGTAAAGCAGAAGGATATCCGCTTCTCCGGCCATGCAATCGAGTGCCGTATCAACGCCGAAGATCCGCTGACATTTGCGCCCTCGCCGGGCCTGATCACCCATTATCATACGCCGGGCGGCCTTGGCATCCGCGTGGATTCGGGCGTCTATTCCGGCTATCGCATTCCGCCATACTATGACAGCCTTATCGGCAAGCTCATAGTGCATGGTCGTAACCGCGTCGAATGCATGATGCGTCTGCGCCGCGCGCTGGACGAGTTCGTGGTGGATGGTGTGAAAACCACCTTGCCTCTCTTCCAGGATCTGATTGCCAATCAGGATATCGCCAACGGCGACTATGACATTCATTGGCTTGAAAAATATCTGGCCAAGAAAACCAAGAGCGAAAGCGCCTGACGAAAGTGACCGCAGGAGTGTCCCCGGACGACTATTCAATCGAACCGGAGCTGCTCCTGCGGGCCTATGCCACGGGAGTATTTCCCATGGCCGAAGAAGCCGATGACCCGGAAGTCTTCTGGGTTCGTCCCGAGAAGCGCGGTGTAATCCCGCTTGATGGCTTCCATGTCCCCAAAAGCCTCCAGAAAACAATCCGACAAGGCATTTTCGATATAAAGCTCGATAGCGATTTCGATGGCGTGATCGAAGGTTGTGCCAGCGGAACCGGCGAGCGCGCGCGCACGTGGATCAATGGACCAATTCGCGAGGCCTACAAAAAACTGTTCGAAATCGGACATTGCCACACGGTCGAAGCGTGGCATGACGGCAAGCTTGTCGGCGGACTTTACGGCGTCACGCTCGGGCGCGCTTTTTTCGGGGAGAGCATGTTTACGCGCAAGCGGGATGCGTCCAAGGTCTGCCTTGCCTATCTGGTCCAGCATCTGGATAAACAGGGCTTCGTTCTTCTCGACACGCAGTTTACCACGCCGCATCTTGAGAGATTCGGTGCTGTGGAGGTTCCGAGGAAGAAATACGAGAAACTGCTGGAATCTGCGCTCGACGGAATAGCGCGCTTCTAGAGCACATCTCCCCCGGCTTACAGAGGATGACGCGTAAACAAAAGGCTGACTTTATTTGCGCTGATCCGGCGGAGGCACTTCCGACTTCTGCTTGCAGTCCTTCAGCCAGACGTCATAGATCGGGTGTTCGACAGCATTGAGGCCGGGGCTATCGGCAAACATCCAGCCGGTAAAAATGCGGCGTATTTTCCGATCCAGCGTAATCTCATCGACCTGAACGAAACCATCCGTGCGCGGCGCTTCATTTTCCGTACGCGAATAACATACTTTCGGCGTCACCTGCAGAGCACCGAACTGAACGGTCTCATTGATGTAGACATCAAACGTCGTGATACGACCGGTGATTTTATCGAGACCCGAGAACTCCGCAACTGGATTGGTAATGCGTTCGGCCATCGCTGCCTGAAAGCAGCCGGCAGTCGCCATGAACGAGATCAGGGCAAGTTGAACAGCCCTTTTGATCGAGTTTTTTCCGTTGCCGGGAGATTGCTTCGTCAAAACGGAGATCCGCATCCAAAGGGTTAAATTAAGCTGGAACAATTCCTAAGCATGAATTGTGACGATTCGTTGCCCTGCCGCAAGCCGCAATGCAGCCCCGGAGGGTGAAGCAAACCGTCTATCCTCAAGCCTTTTCAGCGATAGTGTCGAAGGGCAGACATAAGAAATCCGGCGCGGGTTAACGCGCCGGACAAAAACCGAAACAGATTATCAGTTGCCCGGTGTCCATGCGTCGTATTCGCCGGTCACACGCGGACGTTCCGCAGGCTCCGCGCCCGGACGGGCAATGGCGCCCTTCGGGCGATAAGCCAGCGGAGAGCCGGTAAGGTTCTGCAGATGCGGCTTCTGCCATTCGCGCGGACGATAGTCTTCCTTGGACGGCGGCGTATCGACGCGATGATGCATCCAGCCGTGCCAGCCCGGAGGAATAGCACTTGCTTCCGCATAGCCATTGAAGATTACCCAGCGGCGCGTGCGACCTTCGGAGTCCTTGCCACCCTGATAATAGATATTGCCGAACTCGTCCTCACCGACGCGCTCGCCCTTGCGCCACGTATGAAAACGTGTGCCGAGCGTCTGGCCGTTCCACCAGGTGAAAACTTGCGTAATAAATTTCTTCATGACCTATTCCAGATCCATCATTGCCACAGGTGATTGAAGCCACCGGGTTTTCTTGCTTATGGCCCTATCGCCCGGCCATGGCAAGGGTCAAGTTGCCGCTGTCACAAGAGTATGAAGAGCCAAAGCGCTGCGCACTTCAGGCTTTTATATTTCCGCATGTCTTGATCCCCAAAACGGCTCCCGCTTTGGAGAGACATGCTTTACATGCTCCAGCCCTCGAGTGACTTTTCCATCACCAGCACTGGTTCCTTGCAATTGGGATCGCCCCAATCTTCATTACGGCCGACCTTGCTGTAGCCCTTGCGCTCATAGAAATTCACCGCCCTGGTGTTTCTCTCGATCACCTCCAGCTTCATCGTCCGGACACCGGGAAAAGCCATCTCGATTTCAGCGAGAAGCATCGTCCCGATACCCTGAACCTGTACATCGGGGCGAACATAAAGCTGATGCAGCGAAGCCTTGCCTTCTTCCGACTGACTGGCAAAGGCCATACCGTCGATGCCGCCATTGCCATTATCGGCAACAATGAACTCCGAGTACGGCTTCTTCAGATTAGCCTTCAGTACGGCAATGCTATGCCACTGGGCGGTAACGGCATTCACCATTTCCCGCCCAAGAATATCATCGAAGGTCGCGTGCCAGGTCGATACTAGCAGTTCATGCACCGCCTTGAGATCGGCCTCTGTCGCGCTTCTGACCCACATTACTCTTCGATCCCGAGCTTGGCCTTGACCAGTTCATTGACGGATTGCGGGTTGGCCTTGCCGCCCGTTGCCTTCATGACCTGACCCACGAACCAGCCAGCCAGTGTCGGCTTGGCTTTCGCCTGCTCGACCTTTTCCGGATTGGCAGCGATAACATCGTCCACGGCCTTCTCGATGGCGCCGGTATCCGTGACCTGCTTCATGCCACGTTCTTCAACGAGCGTCTTCGGATCACCACCCTCATTCCAGACGATTTCGAAAAGATCCTTCGCAATCTTGCCGGAAATCGTGCCTTCCTTGATGAGATCGATGATCGAACCTAGCTGATCAGGGTTGACCGGCGATTCCTCAATATCCTTGCCCGCCTTGTTCAGCGCGCCAAGAAGGTCGTTGATTACCCAGTTTGCGGCGGCCTTCCCGTCCCGACCGGCAGCAACGGCTTCATAGTAGTCAGCAATCGCCTTCTCGGTCACAAGGATGGAGGCGTCATAAACGGAGATGCCCTGCGTTTCCACGAGGCGCTGCTTCTTGACGTCCGGCAGTTCCGGCAGCTCTGCGGCCAGAGCATCCACGAATGCCTGATCGAATTCGAGCGGCAAAAGATCCGGATCAGGGAAATAGCGGTAATCATGCGCTTCTTCCTTGGAGCGCATGGACCGTGTTTCGCCCTTGACCGGGTCGAACAGCCGCGTTTCCTGATCGATGGAACCGCCATCCTCGAGGATCGCGATCTGGCGGCGCGCTTCATATTCAATCGCCTGGCCAACGAAACGGATCGAGTTCACGTTCTTGATTTCACAGCGCGTGCCGAATTCGCCACCGGGGCGACGAACCGAAACGTTCACGTCGGCGCGCATGGAGCCTTCGTCCATATTGCCGTCGCAGGTGCCGAGATAACGGACAATCGTGCGCAGCTTGGTCAGATAGGCGCGGGCCTCATCCGACGAGCGCAGGTCCGGCTTGGACACGATTTCCATCAAGGCAACGCCAGAACGGTTCAGGTCGACATAGGACATGGTCGGATGCTGGTCGTGCATGGACTTGCCCGCATCCTGCTCCAGATGCAGGCGCTCAATGCCGATCTCCACGTCTTCGAACTGGCCCTTATTGTCCGGGCCGACCGAAATCATGATCTTGCCCTCGCCGACGATGGGCTGTTTGAACTGCGAAATCTGATAGCCCTGCGGCAAATCGGGATAGAAATAGTTCTTGCGGTCGAAAACCGATTTCAGGTTGATCTGCGCATTGAGTCCGATGCCCGTGCGAACCGCCTGCTTGACGCATTCCAGATTGATGACCGGCAACATGCCCGGCATGGCCGCATCCACGAGAGAAACATTTGAGTTTGGCTCTGCACCGAATGAAGTGGAAGCGCCGGAAAACAGCTTCGATTCTGACGTGACCTGCGCATGGACTTCCATGCCGATGACGACTTCCCAGTCGCCCGTGGCGCCGGAAATGAAGCGTTTCGGTTCTGGCGTGCGCGTATCAATAAGGGACATGCTGGCTCGCAAATATCTTGATTGAGCTGAAAAACGGATTGATTACTGGCTAGAGCAAAGCCCCCGTGGATGCAAGCTTTTCAGCCGTTTATCCGTGGGTTCAAACGGAAAAGGCCGCGCAATGCGCGGCCAGTTCTAAATTCACCAGACAGAGAAAATCAAGCCTCTTCGGACTTGTCTTCGTCAGCCTTCTTCTTCGGAGCGGCCTTTTTCTTCGCAGCCGCCTTCTTGGCAGGCTTTGCTTCCGAAGCGGCATCTTCGTCTTCAGCCGTCAGCTCTTCCTTCGAGACCTTCTTGTCGGTCACGTTGATGTTGGCGAGCAGATGGTCAACGACCTTTTCTTCAAAGATCGGGGCGCGAAGATTGGCAACGGCATCCGGCGTCTTGCGCAGGAATTCGTAGATTTCCTTTTCCTGGCCCGGATAGCGGCGAACCTGGTCGTAAACAGCGCGCTGCAGTTCTTCTTCCGTCACTTCCACGCCTGCCTTCTCGCCGATTTCGGAGAGAACGAGGCCAAGACGAACGCGACGTTCAGCAAGCTTGCGATATTCTTCGCGAGCAGCTTCTTCGGTGGTTTCTTCGTCTTCAAAGGTGCGGCCAGCCTGCTGCAGGTCGAAGTTGATCTGCTGCCAGATGTTGTTGAACTCGGCGTCAACAAGCTTCTGCGGCGTTTCGAACTGGTAGTCGCCATCAAGGGCGTCGAGAATCTGACGCTTTACCTTCTGGCGGGTGATCTGGCCGTACTGGCTTTCGATCTGTTCGCGAACAACCTGACGCAGACGCTCAAGCGATTCGATGCCGAGCTTCTTTGCGGTTTCGTCATCGAGAACGAGTTCGTTCGGCTTGGCAACTTCCTTGACCTTGATGTCGAAGGTAGCTTCCTTACCAGCCAGATGGGCAGCGCCGTATTCGGCCGGGAACGTAACGTTGATGACCTTCTCGTCGCCAGCCTTGAGGCCGACGAGCTGCTCTTCGAAGCCCGGAATGAACTGGCCGGAACCGAGAACGAGCTGCGCGTCGTTGTCCGCACCGCCTTCGAACGGCTCACCGTCGAGCTTGCCCAGATAGTCGATGGTAACGCGATCTTCGTTCTCTGCCTTGCCCTTCTTGGTTTCGAAGGTGCGGGTCGAAGAAGCGATGCGCTTGACCTGCTCGTCAACTTCCTCATCGGAAATATCGACGACTTCACGGGTCACGGCAATCTTGGAGAAGTCCTTGACTTCGATTGCCGGCAGAACTTCGTAGTTCAGCGAGAAAACGAAATCGGCCTTGCCGTCGAGAACCTTTTCGGCCTCTTTTTCGTCTTCCGACATGATGACTTCAGGCTGGGTTGCCGACTTTTCGTTACGGTCAGCGAGAATCGAGCGCGACGAATCGTTGAGGATTTCGTTGACGATCTCGGCCATGAAGGACTTGCCGTACATCTTGCGCAGATGACCTGCAGGAACCTTGCCCGGGCGGAAACCGTTGATGCGTGCGCGACCGCGCGCCGTTTCAAGCCGCTCCGAGAGCTTGGCTTCGAGGTCCTTGGCCGGAACCACGACTTTGATCTCGCGCTTCAGCCCTTCATTGAGCGTTTCGGTAACCTGCATGTTCAAACCTTCACTTCTTGTCATTGTCCCGCCGTCACCGGCTTTCTTGCCTTGTCGCGGGAGAGAAATTCTTTTGCCTTATGGCAGTTGGTGCGGATGGAGAGCAGCCGCACCAAACCCCACCCATTGATTTCCTTGCACAATATCCACCGCAAAGGTAGTCATGTGTCCCAGTTTGTGTCACAGTACGTATCGCAAAATTGCGCCGCAAAATCACACGTTGGCGCACCTACTACAATCAGCGCCAAAAAAACACAAGATCGGAATACTGACTGCCGAACAAACGGTTCACAATAATAGAACTCGGCCATGGCATTTTTGGGACGACAGTTCCCCTTATCCAGACGGCTATGCGACATGCAGGAATCACGATACGCTCGCGCTTGATTACCTCACGGGGGAGGAATTCGAGGCATGACATCTGAAGTCTGCATGATGAACCGGCTGGCTGTAGTGTTAGCCGCCGACAGCGCTACCACTGTATCGAGGTGGGTAGATGGCAAAAGAGAAGAGCGCTATTTCAAAGGCGCGAACAAAATCTTCCAGCTTTCTAATAGGCATCCCGTTGGGATGATGATCTTTGATTCCGCATCAATTCTGAGTGTGCCGTGGGAGACGATCATAAAGTCCTTTCGGCAGGAAATCGGAATAAAATCGTTCAATACTGTCGAAGATTACGCGAGCGAACTGTTCAGCTATCTCAACAACAATCAACGATACTTTCCTGAACAAAAGCAGATCGAGCAGTTGGCCAGAGCTGCACAGGGTGTCTCATACGGCATTATCATATCGGCAATAAAAGACGTCGACGACGCCGATAGATCTGCGGCCATTGACAGCGCATTTTCAGAGAAGGATCGCGCACTTGCTGAAATTGGCCTCCCAAATGGCTTGAATGAGGACAATGTAGAGCAAGCGTTGGGCGATACGAGAGCATCAGTCTCGGATGTGATGGCTGATTTTCTTCAACATATCGAGGTGCCGGTTCCCGCGAACATCGACGGATGGTCCGATACAGCCATAAGGGAAGTTATAAAGAACCCAGATCGATACCTCAGCACAACAGGTCTCGTATTTGCTGGGTTCGGAGACCATGAGTTTTTCCCATCGATGGTCGAATACTGCCATTGCGGAATAGTGAGTGGTCGCCACATATACAAAAGGCAGGCTGCCGAAACGATCGATCATGACAAACCTGCCTGGATTTCTGGTTTCGCACAAACTTCGATGACCGATACATTCTCCTTGGGTTTGAGTGCAGACGTCTACGAATCACTGATGGTTGCTGTAAACGACACGATCAGGAGCTTTGCGGAGGACATTGCCGCGCAAAGTGGGGGCCAAATGGCCGCAATTGACGATGTGGAGGCTTTGCTTCAGTCTGCGAAGGATAAAATACGGGACGCAGTACTTGACAAAGCTCGCAAGGAGCACTCTTTGCCCCTTCGGAGCGTCCTCAGCTCCCTCCCTGTTGATGAGATGGCGGAATTGGCTGAGACATTAATCACTCTTCAATCGTTGAAGGAGAAGGTAACGAAGCCCTCCGAAACGGTTGGTGGGCCCGTAGATGTTGCAATCGTGACCAAGCATGAGGGACTTGTCTGGATTAAAAGGAAACATTTCTTCAATTCAGACATTAATTCTAGATATCAGCTGCGACAGGCAGCATTGAACACATGACCGGCGGAGCAAACATATGACTTCTCAACCTAATTCACTTCGGAAGGCAGTCGACAGGTCGGAACCCACTAAGGATAAACTCCCTCCCCGTCGCATGACCGTTGATACCGAAACCATCATTTCCGAAAGCCGCCGACAGTATCGGGGCGTTATCGAAGCAATTAATCGATCAAGTGACAAAGACATTGAGCGAGCGCTAAAAGCAGCTTCTTATTGATCTCAACCCCGCTCCGGCGGGGTTTTTTATTACCCCATACATGGGAGTCCCGGAGGTTCTAGGGATTTCCGGCCTTTTCAATGGCTTGCAGAAAAGTGGGACAGAAAAGCATGCGTTATAATCATTATGTTTTTTGATGCACCTGCCCCACCGTTCCATCCACGATGATCCTACAAATGGACGCCTATCCTTTTAACGATGGAGTTGACGTTCTGGGAAGCCATCAAAAGAAAGTCGAACGGGTTTTGATTATTGTCAGATAATTCCGCCTGTATCTCTTCAATCAGGTCGACTTTTACTCTCTGAGCTCTTCCTGTTGTTTGATCCCAAGCGAACCCTTTAAAGTCGACCACGCCTCCGCTGACTGTCATATGTTCGATATAAACATTTTGACCTGCGCCGATTCCAACTCCCCGCGAAACACGAGGATTTATAATGCTCGGATATCGCTCATGTCGGATGGCAGCAATATCCTTCAACAGCTTCCACCAACAGGCATCGCCAGCAACGAACGGCTGAACTTGCGATATTATCTGCTCTAGCTCCGGCGCAACTTCGCTCAAATGTGCGAGACGATAACGTTGCAGGCGGTCCAAGTATTTTTCGGCAAGTATTTCACATGGGAAATAGACATCCGGCTTTCTATTCTTATCACGCACATAAGATTGCCAGACAGCGTTCATCACCTTGTCCATTGACAAGACAAGAGAATTCACCACATCGCCGATTTCAATTTCGCAATCCTGCCGGATCTCTCGATCTCTCAAATCTAGTTTCGCAGACTTAAGATCTTTGGCCTTTTTCAAACTCCGATCAATTGCGCGAGAAATTGATAGATCAATTGGCAATTCCGCCCTCCATCGCCCAGATTGTGCGCCCACTCTATGAAAAGCGTTACCCAATAACAGTCAACCGATTTGCTCGAACTGAAGATAAACGATCTTCATCGTGGAGGATTGGGACAGCGGAAAAATGCAGATTGACTTAATTTCAAAATGAGAACATTTTAGGAACATATCCACATTGAGCGGAATATGTTCCTGAGCGCATAGGTGCACGGGGCGGGTTGCGCTTGCCCTGATTTTGGAGTGTGCCTTGCGCCTTCCTGAGACTATAGAGCGTCTTTATTTGGACTTTGACGGCTTTTTTGCGAGCGTCGAACAGCAATGCGACCGGCGTTTACGTGGTCGCCCCATCGGAGTCGTGCCCTTCGAAGGCACCGACCGCACTGCCGTCATTGCCTGCTCGAAAGAGGCGAAGAACTTCGGCGTTAAAAATGTCATGCCGATCAAAGAAGCGAAGCGGTTATGCCCCGATCTTATCCTAGTCCCGCAAAAGCCAGATCTTTACCGGCGCGCTCACAATGCCCTGCTCTGCGAGATCGAGACTGTCATCGCAATCGACACAGCCAAGAGCATTGATGAGCTGACATGCGTTCTCGACGACAGCGGCAAGCGAGATCCGGAGCTATTGGCAGCGCGCATTAAATCGGCGATCTCTGACAACATCGGCCCGTTCATCACATGCTCAATCGGATTCGCCGCAAACCGCCAGCTTGCAAAGATCGCCTGCAAGGCCGGGAAAGAAGAAACAAAGCGTCGAGCATCCTACGGCAATGGACTGGCCATTTGGTGGCCTGCGATCATGCCGGACCCGCTTTTGCGCGTCGAGCTGGAGGATATACCCGGAGTCGGATCGAATATGGCAAAGCGGCTTTATCGCAATGGCGTGTTTACAACCACCCAGCTCTACGCCTTACAACCGAAACACATGCGGAAGATTTGGAACAGCGTCAACGGTGAGCGACTTTGGTATGCCCTTCACGGCTATGATATCCAGGCGCCAGCACAGCAGCGCGGAATGTTTGGCCATGGTCGCGTTTTGCCGCCTGAAGCCCGCTCAATAACGGGCGCTTATGAGATATCCCGGCTACTGCTGACCAAAGCCGCCCGCCGTCTTCGTCGTGAAAATTTCTATGCAGCAGGGTTGTGGCTATGGCTTTCAGTGCGTGACGGATCATGGTTCGGCAAACATTACTTGCCGGTAGTGAATGACGATCAAGCTATTCTGTCGGCGCTGCGCCTGCTCTGGCAACGCGTGCGAGACGACCATCCGCGAGGCATAACCATCTTTCGGGTCGGCGTGACGTTGTATGATCTGTCACCAGCAGGCGAGCGTCAGATGGATATGCTGAATAATGACGATGCCGCGCGCCAGAAATGGGAAAAGGCAAACAACGCCGTCGATACGCTCAACACGAAATATTCCGGAACCATCGTAAGCATGGGCGAATGGAAACCGCCTGCAGGCGGGCACGTGGGCGGCAAGATCAGTTACACCCGCATCCCGTCCGCAGAGGATTTCTGGTAATGGGCAACTGGAAATCCACAATCAAGGTCCGAGATCTGGATGATGAACAGCGACTTGAGCTGACCTGCAAGAAATGTGGTCGCGTGACCTACGCGACAAAGCAGATGCTTTGCGAGGGGACCGATCGTTCACAGAAATATCTGGATGAGATCGAGGCGAAAGCCCGATGCAAGGCGCGCGGCTGTCATGGGCACATGCGCATGGCCATGGTCAGACTTCAGGAAATGAGCGGCTTTGTCGGGGGGCTGGCATAATACCTCCAAAGCAAAAAGCCCACCACGTCGTTGACGGGCAGGCTTTTGCTCGGATTGATCGCGGTATCAGGGGCGGCGCTGTCCAGCTTCCAGACGCTGCAGGATCTCCATCACAACACGTACATCCCCACGCACTGTCGTTAATGTTTCCTGTATTTCCTTCGAATTATCAGCTGCGCTTTTGATCGCCTGAGAGTTTGAGGCAATCTGATAGCTCATGCTTTCCTGGTTACTGGAAAGCTTGCGAATATCGGCCTCTATAGTTTGGAACCGCTGATCGTTTTTCCCCTTATCCTCGCGCACTTCGGCTAAGCGCTCTTTATGATAAGCCTCGTGCGAGAGCTTCCACTTAGTGAGATCTTCAATATCGCGAGATCTGTTGACCCAAATCGTCACGCCGCCGAGGATGAGGACGGCGATCTGCCCGAGCTGCAGCAGCGTGTTGAAGTTCCACTCAAACTTTCCTTTGCTTGGTAACCGCATCGCACCTTCCCTCACCGTAGCCCCCTTGCCCAGCTGTCATAGAATTCAGCACATCGATCCGTTCGCGCATTCTGCCTGTCCAGCGCCGCTCGCTCCCTTTTAAGGATGGAGCGGACTTCCGCCCCCTCGATCAACGGCGCATGCGACTCTTTCTTGCGACAATCATCGGGATATTCAGCTGGGACAATGCGCGCCTGCGCCTTGCCCTGCTGTTCAGCAGCCTCTTGCAACAGTCGATCACTGGCGCAGGAACTGCAAATCATCGAAATCAAGCAGACAGGCACGGCCCGCCACTGCCAGCTGTTTCTCATAATCCGCTATCTCCTGTTCAGATTTTTCGATCTGTGCGGCCTCAGCTCCGCGAGCGTTCCGCAACTGCACCTGGTAAGCTTCAATCACAAGCGCGTTGGCTTTGCCCTGCCGTCGCATCTGGTCGATTTCCGCCCGCAGCGCCGCCGCCTGAAATTCGGGAACGAGGCCTTTCTTTGCCTGCCCCTCGAAAACAACGCCGACATAGGGAAGATCTTTGAGAACCGGCACGCCGTTAAAATAGATCGCAGTCAGCACGATCCCGACGGCGCAGCCAGCGCCGATCTTGAGATAGTCCAGCAGGCCGAACATCACAGACCTGCCAGACAGAGTTCCAGCTCACCGATGCGCTGAGCGTCACCCAGTTCGCGGCGCTTTTTCAGACCATCCACGACCTTGCCCCCGGCGCGGTTGAATGCAGTCATCGCGTTGCAAGCTGCACGCCATTGCCGTTCACTCATGCGGCGGGCGGCAGTTGATTTGCAGGCCGCACCAGTCCCGATGTTATAGGAGAGATCCAGCATTGACGCCTGCACGCTGATAGGTGCCTGATCGAAAGTGCGAATGCACTTGCGAAGCGGTTGCCGGAAATCGTTTTCCAGACGGGTAATGAGCTTTTCGCGACACTGCCTGTCGGTGTAATAGTCGCCGTTCTGCACGCCTTTGGTTTCACCCAGGCACACAGTCCAGACCCTGCCGAGCTTGTCATAATAGGCGTGGTTTTCCATACCTTCCCACGGCGCGGTCAGATAAGTCGCCGTCAAAGCGACGAGCCCCAAACCAGATGCCAGAGCGGCTTTTGCGCGTTTACTCGCCATTTCGAAATACCTTCTGAGAAACAAGGCGCATCACAAAGGCTGCGACCACCACGAAGAAGGTCAGCAACGCAAACGCGCCGGAGGGAATGGGAAAAGTGTCGCCAAGGAGCGGCAACACGGCTTCAATGCCGGTTAGAACACCGGCAAGCAGGATCAGGCGGACAGACCACGCCTTTCGCAAGACGCGCCGCCAATCGGGCGCAAGCTGCATGACAGCCTCTATTTGACGATGGATATGAGGGAGATCTTCAGCTGCAGGCTGATATTGTCGTAGGCGACATAGCTCCAGCCGATCCAGCAACCACAGATCCTGCCGAAGAAATTGAAGCGGGCACGATACGAGAAAAACAATCGGCCATTCGCGTCTCGATATACACCCTCATAGAATGTGCCGGGTTTCGACCAGTCAAAGCTGCCACTGTCGATCTGATAAACGGTGGTAACGCCGTCGAACCTGAAACCGAAAACATTGGCCGCAAATCCGTAGGCCGGGTTTCGCATGATCCATCGTGTTCGCTGCCACCACAATTTGAAGCTCTTGGCTTGCGGCCATCCAAGCTGATGCTGCCCGCCGTCCAGGTCGTCATCATGCGTGTGAAAAAGCGAGCATGGATATGGCAGAACCGAAATCCCTGCCAACACCGACCAGCGCGCCAATATCGGTGCGATCAGGATCGCTACCAGCTTGGCAATAAGCAGCAAGATCCCGTAGATCGCCCACTTGATGAAGACGACCGGATAATACCGGATAATGTATTTCATGATTGCCCCGTTGGAAATTCGAGCGGCGCTATGCGCGACCTATACCCATGCCCATAGGTGATCCGCCCGTCGTCGAGATTGCGGGCGCTTGCGGTTTAGGATCCGGCACCGCAGGCGTTTTAGGACTGTTCTCGTTTGTTTTCGACGTGCTGGCAGCAGTCGACTTTTTCTTATCCTTGGACGCCTTGCTGGCGACCGGCTTTAGCTTCGCTTCGATATCGGTCATATATCCCGACTTGCTGATGCGGTGGGTTGCTGTCTCGATAATGAATTCTATGCCGTCAATTTCCGGCCGCACATTCTGGTAGGAAAACGGCGCGCCTGCCCGAATGGTCGGATCGCCAAACACTGTGACAAAGGTTTTGACAGTTTCCGCCTTGAGGCTTTCGGCCTTGGACTTCGCAGCTTTTTTCGCTTCGGCTTCCGTGCTGAAATTTTCCTTCACCGTAAAATCGGCAGTGCCTTCCTCATCGCTGTCTTCCTCGACCTCGACCGTCTCAGCCTTGGCGCGGTCGCGAACCTTTGCGCGCACTGTTTTGACTTTCTTGCGATAGGCGAAGTTGATGCGACATGTGTCCTGCAGGATCTCGAATGGCCCTACAATGATAGGCGTCAGATCCTTTCCGCTCGCTGACTTCCCGCTACCACGCTTCGCAAAAATCAGCTTGCCATCCTTGACCGAGAACAATGCACCATGAATACGTGCCAGGCGCTCGCAGACATGCATGTCGCTCTCATCCTGCTGTCCGAACCAGTCGTACTTGTGCGAAGCGACTTCATCGTCGATGACGGGCTGCAAACCGTTTTCGGAAGCGATCTGCTGAAGGATCTCAGCAACAGTCTTTTCATCCCAGTGGCGGGAGCGGCTTTGCTTGAACTTGTCGCGGATATTCGCCCCTCGCCCTCGAATATTCATGCCGTAGGGAAGGCAGCGGATCTCTGGGTCATCCACAGTGAACGCACCGAAAGGGAGTATGCCGGTCTCTGCATAGCCAAGCGACACCTCAATCTTGTCACCCTTTTTAGGGATGGCGGCAAACGGGTTGCCATCATTCAGGTCGACATCAATCGAGTCCGAGCCGACACCCTCTTTGTCAGTGACAGTCAGCGAGATAAGCCGTTCATTCACAATGGACGCGACGGCTTTGCCGTTGACTTTTATTTCAAAGGCTGGAGTCTTCATGAAGCACCTAGTGCTGAACTTTGATTAGACGGGGGAAAAATGAGGAAGCTTTTTGTTTCTACTGCGCTGCTGAGTAGCATCGTTCAAATCGGCGCTGCGACGGCAGGTAATAATAGGCCGACACCTCAAGCAGTGACGGCTGCGATGGCAATGGTCAAAATTGTAAGCCAAGACATCAAGAGGGATCCAGAGAATCCAAGGGTTTTGGTGCAAATCAAAAATGACAGCGACCTTGCGTTCAGCTGGATCACTGTATCTTGTCGCATCATGAAAGGTGACAAGTTCCTCGACGTAGCGGAGGCATACATTACAAATGTTCAGCCAGGGGAAACCGCCGGAGAACAGGCAACCTATTCCGCAACACCAGAGAACAATGAAGCTGATCGCGCTATTTGCAGACCAGCAATTGGCTTGTAGGCTAGTCCCATAGTGCAATCAGCGGTTGGTTTTGATCTGTTCGCAAAGCATCGGGAAGATGAATTTTTGTACCAATTGGCAACCGATGCGGCAGCGCCGCCAGCCCTGGGTTAGCTTCCAAAACCCGCTCGACATAGCCGCTTTCGTCGCCATAGACCTTACGGCAGATAGCATCAACCATTTCGCCTTGTATCGTTGTATAAACACGCCTCATGGCATCACCCGAATAGTGACTGAATAACTGAAATCGGCGAAAAGCTGCCACCGCTGTAGCGCTTGAGCTGGATGCGAAAAACATCCATTCGCGGCTGTCCTAGCGCAGTATGATACGACTGATCTTCACTAATACCTTCGATCACATGCATACCGTAGACATTCCCGGCTAGTGTAATAAGCGGCAATACAGTTCCGGCAACAGCCGCCCCGCGAAGGCCTTCAAGGACAGCCAATCCGCCGAACTCATGCGGGAACAACACTCCTTCAATTGTGGTGCGATCATCGTCGCCGCCTGTCCATTGGAGGCGCTTCAACCCGCCTACAGTGTTGATGTCGGCCCAACGGGTGGAAAGGTCACGCTTCAATCCCCGGTAACCGAACCGAAGGGAATGAAACATGAAAGGCCCTAAGCACATCGGAATTGCCATTACATTCCCCCGTCGGAATATGCTCCGCCAGACGCCGCACGGAATTGAGCTGCGACTGCTTGTGCTGTCTGAGATGCGATCTGTTCCGGAGAAGCGCCGGTCTGCACGTTCATATGAACCGTCACCACAGGAGCAGGCTGCGGATTGGTAACCCGCACATCTTGCGTTCCACTCGGCATGGTCTGTACCGGCGTAGCAACTGAAACAGATGGTGTCCCAACCAACGAAACATCAGCCGGCCCCTTTGCGCCTGCAATGCCAGCAGTAGGAGACGGCGCGGTCAATGCGTTCCACAGCGCACCGAAACTAAACGGCTGGGACGCGTTTTGCGCGGGCTGATTTGGCAGAGGCGCGGCTGGTAACACTTGCCCCGTACCAGTACCTGCTTTGGCCCTTTGTTCGTTGGACTTCTGTACGAAAAATTCCGGGTTAATGTAGCGAGGATCGGACGGACCTTTTGCTTCAAGCCCCTTGTAGAGACCATAGGCCATAAGCCCCCATATGCCACCACGGGCCACCATACCCCCGGTGCCACCGCCAGCACCAAGAATTCGGCTCAACCATCCAGCACCAGCACCACCAGCAGCTGCAGCGCCACCGCCAACCGCTGTAGAAGCGGCACCAGCCGCCGCCGTTCCTGCGATCAGGTTTCGCAGGTTTAGGAGCGGACCGGAAACCGCCAACAAACCACCAGCAATCATAGCCCAGTCAACCATTGAAAGTTTGGCCAGATTATCCGCGAACTCACCAATGCTGTTAGCACCCTTGACGGCATCAATCAGCGTGATAGCTGCGGAAGATACAAGGGCGATCTTCCCAAATGGGGACATAGCTAAACGGGTGATACCGCGCCCCAAAGTCAGCATCGCTGCGCCGGTAGCGGCAATGCCGAGTGCACTTATCACGGTCGCAGAACCAGACATCTTGCTGAGAGCTTCCGAGATATTCCCGGCAGCGCCTAACAGATCCCCTTCCCCAATATCTTTGGCGAAGGCTTTCAGGTCTAGACCGATCTTGCGGAAATTGTTCGAGAGCTTGGCCAGATCAATCATGCGCTGATCGACCTGCGTGCCGTCGCCTTCAAAGGCCTTGCCAAACAGAAGATCACCGAGATCATTGATTAGCTGGCGTGTTCCGCCCTCGCCCCCATAACCGAAACCGCTCATCAAGCCCTTAACGGCCATTTCGATCTTGTCGATGACGCCCACACGTTTATCCAGCGTGTCCAGCACATCGCCGATACCAAGGCTCATATCCTTGATCGTCGGCAACCAGCTGTCACCAACGCCGATGCCATAAGCTTTGATCTTGTTTCCGAGCAGCTGCAAGGCGTTCGCGGTCGTTTCAGCGCGAACCATATATTCCTGAAACGCGGATCCGCTGTAGTTCGATTCGGTGCCGATCATCGCAAGCTCGCGGCGCAGTTCTTTTGTATCGGCAATGATCGGCATGAGCGCCCGCGCCTCGTCACCGAACAAGGCAGAAGCGATGCTGATATGCTGATCTTTCGGTAGCTGCTGGATCCGCTCGATCACGTTCAATGTGGTCTTGAGCGCATCTTTCTGCATGTTCTTCGATACCTTGACGGAATCGAGGCCGAGCTTTGCAAATGCCAAACGCTGCGACTTTGTCGCCTGCTCGCCTTTCGTCAGCGCTCGCCCCATATTGCGGAACGAGGTCGCCGCAACTTCCGCCTCAGCACCTGCCGAAATCATCGACGCACCGAATGCGAGTGTCTGAGTATCGGAAAAGCCGAACATCTTGCCGGTCGCAGCAACCCGCTTGTCAAACTCGACGAGGTCGCGAGCAGCCGAAGCGGTATTGTTCGCAAGGTGATTGATGGCGTCAGCGTGCAAACCGATCTGGTCGACGTTGAAACCAAGCTGGGTCTTGATCTTTGCCAATGCGTCGCCAGTTTCGCCCTGCGACGTATCCCACGCCACGCTGACCTTTGCCGCCATTTCCGAGAACTTTGTCAGTTCCTGCAAGGCAACGCCGGACTGACCGGCAGCAGCATAGATCGAGGCAAGCCCATCGGCAGTTACCGGGAGTTCCTTCGATAGTCCGAGGATCTCGGATCGAACGACGGACAATTGCGCAGGCGTGCCGTCGACGACCTTGCGGACATCGGCGAACGCTTCCTCGAATTTCATGGCAGCACCGACGGTGCCGCCGATGCCTTCACGAACGCCGACATAGCCTGCACCAATGGCGACAAGATTGCGAGCCAGCGCCCCGACGGAAAAGCCGCCGCCCGCCCCCATGATCGCGGACGTGGTTCTGCTGGCGCGACGGTTGAGACCGTCGAGCGCAGCAGCAACACCGCGAGCGGGCCCGGTGATCTGATCGACAAGCGAAACAACCAGCTTGGAACTCAGGACAGCCATTATTTTCTCTTTGCTTTCATCAGATCGACGGCCTCATCACGCCACAGCAAGACTTCCTGCGGCGTCATTTCCATGAATGTCGATATCGGGGTGTAAAGGTTCTGGCTAAGCCAGATGGTCAGACGTCGCCATCCGAGCTTGCCTCGATCAAGAAAGGGGTGACGATCTTGCTGCACCTCTTGTAATCACCGAGGGAGAATTGTGCGATTTCTGGCTGAGTTGCCCCAGAGAGTTGTGCAATCATCAGTGCCAGCACGGCATTATTGCCGCCGCCATTTGCAACACTTTCGACTGTGATGAGATCCGCGACCTTCGGTTCGCGAATGGTGATTTCATCCGTCTCGACACCGGCAATCTTGTAGGTCGTCGAGAGCTTCACTTTTACGGGTTCAGGCATTTTCGATCCTTGTCGAACTAGCGAGCATTACGCGAGAAGCGCGCTGCGGATGGATTGAGTGCGCGACGTGCCGCCTATGGACACATCAAACGGCGTCATTTCGATCAGGGTCGCCCCTTCGACTTCCAGCTTGTAAT
Source organism: Hyphomicrobiales bacterium (assembly GCA_900470195.1). Lineage (GTDB taxonomy): Bacteria > Pseudomonadota > Alphaproteobacteria > Rhizobiales > Rhizobiaceae > Brucella. Next base: position 171,081 of record UEIJ01000005.1, read on the forward strand.
AGCGAAGCGTAATCGAGAAGTCGTTTTCAGCCATGTCACCCGGCTTCCAGGCACCGTGATCGTTCTTGATGAGGCGACCGCGAATGTAGGCAGTTGCGTTGACGACGGTGCCATCCTCGTGCACGAGCGCACCGGTCACCATGAACTCGCGTTCGGAACCGACTTCCAGACCAAACAGCGTGATGACCTGCGGGTCAAAGCCGGAGAGTTTGAAACTGGCCTCCATCTTTTCATAGCCCATCGGAACATCAATCGGCAGCACCATACCGGCGTTGCGCAGTTCCTCGACTTTTTCCGTCGGCACTGGCAGCGTGATCTCGCTTGCCTGCCCGATCTTCGATACGCGGTCTGCAAAAATGGTGCAGTTCCGCAGGATATAACGCGGCATGTCAGACATGAGCCTAACCCCTTAATGACGTTGAAGTGGGAGAATTGGAGCGGGATGGGCTGGCAGTTAGCCAGCCGATCCAGAAGTGATTTCCTGCGCAACCTGGTTGAGCAGCAGCGTGTAGCTCGCGATGTTGCGATATGCCGTGATGCGGATATCAACCATCGGTGCGGGAGGTTCGAACTTCACACCAAGCTTGATGATGCCTTGCGCCATATCGTTGTCGGTGTTCGTGTCCAGCAACCAGCAGTCATGACCGGGCAAGATTGCGCCTTCGGCTTCCATCTGCCGGAGGAATGCGCGTCCGCCCTCGACCATGAATTTCAGATTGGCGCGGGAGAACGGCTTGTCGACAAATTCGAGATATGCCTTTTCCAGCGCTTCATTGATCGCGTCAGCAGTGCGCCGCACAGAAATGAATTGCCAGAGAAGTTCTGCCGCGCATGTCCAGACACCCCAGAGCCGAAAGCCGGTATTATCGATATTGACGATAGTGTTGACCCGGTTTTCATTGAGGTAGTTCGACTGGTCGCCATATTCGATAGGACGGTTGACGCCGACAATACCGGAGATCCCGACATTCGAACCGGACCACCAAAAGCCTTGCTCCAGATCCATTTTCGCCTGCTTGGCGGCGAAGATCGGCGAGGATGGGGCCGGAACATTGGCATCAAGTTCCGTGTCATACTTCAAGACTTTCGGATCGCAAATCGCGATGCGCCCCGAATTGATCAGCCCACGGTACTGCACTGCAGCCTGATCGGTCGTGTCCGGCCCGTCGACATAAGCCACGGCTTTCAGTTTTTCCGCCACACCCATCAGCTCGGCAACAACGGGGTTCATAACAGAACCGATATTGGCTGTTGCGGTCGCATCCTTGGACCCTGCCTTGCCAGTGATCGTAACCGTCGGCGTTCCGGTATAGCCGTAACCAGCCTTGCGGACGATGATCGCAGTGATCGCGCCTTCGGCAACAACAGCCTCAGCGACCGCACCCGATCCGGTGCCCGTAATCGCAACCGTTGTCGTGTCAGCATCATAACCGGTTCCGCCTGCGGTCACATTGATCGAGGCAATGCCGTCGGCTGGCGAGGTCTGAGTGAAGCCAGGAGCAATAAGCAGCTTAGGCTTATAAAGCCCGTCCGACGATGCGCGCCGGAATGCGTGGACACCGGTAAAGGCAGTCTGGTCGCCAATCAGGTTCGACCAGGTTTCCGCCGTCGTCTCGCCTTCCTCAACACGAACCACAATGATCGGACAGCCGACCTGGTCGAAAATGCTGTCGATAGCGTTTTTCAGCGTACCGGCGTTGCCCAGAGTTGCTGCATCCTGCGGGCGCAGGATCTGCACCGGCTTATTCAACGGGAACGCAAGTACATCCGCATTCGGCGCAGTGCCGATAAGACCGATGACGGCAGTGCGCGCCATGCGTACCAGCAGCGGGGTTTCGGCACTTTCGAATACACGCGTGCCATGGTGAAAGGACACAGATGCCATAGCGGCACTCCTTGGATTAAGACCTCAGCGGGTCAGGTTTTCAGGAAGAAACGAAGTGCCGTAATCAGGCACTAGAAAAGTAAATGACTACGCATCCGCGAAACTGCGAATGCGAAGCCAATTCAGTAATGTGCAGACTGAGAAGTCTACGATACTCAATTCATCGTTAGACCGCGAGGGAAAGCTCGACGTGTTCTGTCCTAGCGACGCCCCACACAACGTCGGATGAACTGCGCAAACCTCCACGCTTTTGAGCTTATGGTTGAATTATACAAGTCAACAAGCTCCGATTCGCGCTTCTGGAGGAACTCGACTTTCGAACTCAGTTCCGACAGCTCTTTTTCCTTTTCCGCCAATTCGGCGGATAGCTTCTCGTTCTGATCGGCAATTTCAACATTCGGCAAAAGCGTGCGTTTTGCGAGATGTCGCAAGTTGATAGCCGCAAGCACATCTCTTCGAACAAAAAAAGCATTGGCATGCGAATTCGTATCGTACTCGTAGCCCATGTCGCTCATGACCTTACGAATGCGATCAAAACCGGAGTGACCAAACTCAATACACATCACTTTGGGGAGGACTGAAGAATTCCGCATGCCGGACAGCACTGCCAATTCGTGACCCTCGACATCGAGGACCATCAAGTCAATTTCCCTCAGACCGGTTCTGGCGATGAAATCGCCCCAGCTGAGGACTTGGATCTCGACTGGCTCGAACCTGCAACCATCTGCCTCCAAAGCAGATCGAAGTTCTGGCGCATGGTCGATTGCACCGATGGTCGTTTGGCGACCATACTTGGGGTGGATTACGCTTTGAAAGCTGGCAGTACCGGTTTGATCCGACAGCCCAAGATTGAAATTATTGCTATTCGGGCGATTGGCTACCAGGCGTTCAAAAATCCACGGCACCGGCTCCAAATTATAAGCCGTCCAACCCATGGTTTCTTCGAAAAATTTACATGAACATTCCGTCAGTCCGTCGAATGCACCGCACTCTACAAACGTCCCTCGGATATCAGTATCCGGAAAGTATCGTTCAAAGATGAAGCGATCAACTTGGTGCTCGAACTGACCGTAGAATTTCACGTAATGATCCCTTTTATCGATACCGGTTCGACCTATACATATCGATAAGGCGGATTACGCAAGGGCGCAGAACTAATTTGGCAGAGCGGGATCGCGATTTCCAATGACTATTTCACCCTCCTCTAGTTCCTTACGAACCATTTCGTATCGCGGATGACCCTTTGGAACACATCCTCCCGCAGTTTCTCCCCTCCATACAAGGGTGCCGTCATCTTCAATCCACGCAGCTGTTATGCCTTCAAAGTTCATCGTGAGTCTCCCTTAGAAATCTGCATCAAAAGTCAGTTCGTATTCCAGCACCATTGTTCCAGCGGCAACCGACTGAAACGCGATTTGGACACCAGAAGCATCAGCCGACGGCGACGTTAAGTTCTTAACGTTGGACATGGTCGACACACTCCAATTGACGAGCGGAGCGCGCATCATTTCGTTTCTAAGCGAGACCATATCCGTGAAGTACTGATCTGCGGCGGTCGCCGTAATGGTGATGCGGCGCTTAAGACGCTGGAAATAGCGATCCAGAATCATACTTTCGATATAAGGTTGGTGTGCTGCATAAAATGTCGGTTTCTTTCCACGCTCACATTTAAGCCGTCCGAGTTTCGTCGGTGCCAGTGCGATGATGGTAATTTCGAGATCCGGACCAATAGCGGTGTTCGCAAAATCGAAAACGCAATACTTGCGTCCTGATAGAGCGTCGGTGCGGTCTACCGGAATTGTAACCGGAGCCAGTTCGCTCCCAGAGAAAACCGCATTTACGCTCCCTTCAAGCACCAGTGCAGACAGCACACCCGCATCGAAATTTGGAGATTCCAGAACGATTTTAATCCGGGCACCAGTCGGTAGTGACAAAGTTGGTCGCCCTTGCACATCAACTGCCCAAGTAACAGTAATCGCTTGTCCGGTGACATTCTTCCAGTGATCGAACCAATAGGCATTGTTAGGCCAGTTGATGTTAACCCTAGAAGCGCCCGGAAAGCGCCTTGAATGATTGAACCATGAATTAAAAATCAGGTTATCGAGGCCAGCAGGCGGCACAACGGCCTGGCGCAATCCTGATGGCGTCAAGGCTCCCTTGTCGTCATCCAGATCCATCGGATCAGCTGCGAGCTTAATCAAACCGGCAAAGGTTTTGCTGGCGAGTAGCTCAGTGTAGGCACCGTTTACTCGCAGGAAAACCCGACCGTCGGGCAAACCGATACCATGACCATCGTCAGGCGTCATGATCGCCCAACCGGCTGCGGTGTATTCTGCAATTTTGCCCGATTGGCCCGCCCAAGCCCCGGTAGCTCCAGCCGGGATTATATAAACCGCCCCCACCGTCGGTGTAGCCGGTGGCGCTGTGGTTACCATCGAAATGACAGGCAACCACGGCAATCGTGAAAGTCGCTGCACCGAAACCTTAAACGCCGGATCGACGATAATCGTTATATTGGCGATGTTCGAGAAGGCGACTTCAAGCCGAATTGTTCCTTCGACTGTTTGTCCACTCGACGGAATTGGCTTGCTGATCGGAGGATCGTAGCGCGCAATGGCAATGAGATCGCCATCCTGATCAATCAACGCCGCCTCGCGAATGGTATACGGACCTTCATCAGCCTCAAGAAAGATATCAAAGTAGGCGACATTCGAGGCACCGACGACAGTTCCGTGTCCTGAAATCGCCTTCCGAGCGACCTCGTGATAAAGTGCGGTCTCACCGCCCGACGGTACAGTTGTGCCGTCACCGATGGCGATATGGGTGATAACGACCGCAGTACCATTAGCGATAGCCGCAGCCTCTTTTGCGCGGCCAAGGTTCGTCATCAATGCGAACGTGTTTTGAGCCATATTCCTAAACCTTGTAGTGAGCCGTCACCGACAGGAACGCACAGGGCGCTACGGCGACATAACCGGTCGCCCTGAGTACGGGCGGTTCAAATGCAAATGGATGGGCAATAGCTGCCAGACTGGTTCTCATAAATGCGCCGACATAGAGAGGACCGCGAGCCTGCACGACTGCGCGCGTGGCAAACACACGAGACTTTGGTTTCGCGGCATCAACTGATGCAATTGCCGCCGCCTGTGTCTCCAGATCAAAAACCGGACTGCCATTTCGATAGAGGATTTCCACACGGAATGTTCCGCGCCTCGAACCATCCTCCCACCATTCGACAATGCGCGTTTCCAGTTCAAATGCCGCAAGCGCCCGCTCGACAGCACCACGCGTGCCCTTGAGACGATGCACCATTGGCGAGGCGGCAATAACCCTGCGCTGCTGCGCTTCTGGCCAGTCTGCAGACCACACATCGACAGACACCCCCATCGCCAGGTATGGCAGCAGCACTTTAGGACAGGTGGCGGGGTTCCAGATCGTCGCAATGACGGTGGGATCAACCGTCGCAATCCGTGCCAGTTCAGCAGCGAGCAATGCGACAGTGAGTGGCGAAGAACGCGCAGGAAGAATGGAGCGTGCGAGATCTGCAACGGCGTCAATTGATTCTGCTGGCGTCATTGCCACGATCCTTGCGTTTGAACCGTATTGACAGTGATTGTCCCGACTTGTCCGACACCTTTCGAACCCGGCTCAATATCAGCAGCAGGCGATACAACTTCGACAGTGACATTGTCATCAACCGCCGCGCGACCGCCGATAACCTCACGCTGCACAGCCAATCCGATACGACGGCGAGACGCTGCATATGCAGTCAGCCGCTTTTTCGCTTCCGCTGCCATAGCCGACACATCGACACCCGGCGCATAATAAAGAGTAACCTCGATATCGTAGGCCGTGACCGTTGCCGGCTCGATACGAACATTGTCGCCTATTGGCCGCACATCCTTTGGGGTTACGGCTTGAAAAGCCCGGTTCAACAATGGCTGGTCAGCGGGTCCATAGGTAACCGTCGGAAGGATCACGACGAGGATTTCTGGCGCAAGCACCGGATTGCCGGTAGCCCGACCGGAAAAAGGGTTTGGGATCAGGCCCATTGAATAGGCGTCTGCATGAAGCCCGTTCGTATAGGACGCAGCATCTTCCTCGGAATAGACCGCGACATCGGCGATATCCCGCTTTCCATCCAGCTCCAGCGCATGAAAGGCATATGCACCTTCCGGCCCTGCTGTTGAAAACGCTTCAAAGGCGAGCAGGATGCGGGCACGGAAAGTGTCGTCGAGTTCGACCCACTTCCCCAGAACCGGATCCCATTGCGAATTTTCCGGCTGATCGTTTTCGGCATTGTCGTAGACAAGGCGCGAGATCCCGGCATAGGTCGCTGCGATATGGTCAAGGTCGCCGCCAATGGCCGTCGCAAGTGACAGGGCGCGGATTGCTTCATTAACCCGCTGGCGAAACTTCATTTCCTGATAGCCGCCGCCTTCCGAAAAGGCGATCACCATCGGATCAGTTTCCAGCTTCTCAACATCGTAAGAAACGCCGAACCGCTCCAGCGCTGCAATCAGATATTCGTCGCGTGAGCTTTTGATTTCCTCGAAATCAACTGCGACGACGCTTGGAACATCGCCAAGGTCAGCCAGGTTCGGCGCAACAAAGCGGCTCATGACATTGTCCTTGCTATGGTGATGTTCGTGGAGGTCTCGCCTTCGGTCACTGAAAAATCGCCCTTGTGACCGTTCGGGTAATAGACACCCCGTATCTGGAGGTCGATGACGCCCTGTTCGTTCAGATCGCCTATGTTTATGCCGGTTACCGCAAAGCGCGGCTCCCATTTCGCAATGGCCATGGCGCAGGCTGAATAGATGCCGAGAATGACGCGGTCATTCATCGGTCTATCGATCAGGCCCATCAGCTCGGAACCGAAGTCCCGACGCATCACGCGAGATCCAACCGGCGTTGTCAGAATGACCTCAATCGACTGCCGAACATGGTCAAAGCCCGCCAGCAGTGAACCATCCACATTCGAAAAGCCGAGGGATGACATGGCCTATTCCTTGACCGGGCGCACAGCCTTTTGCCGTTCAGACGGCTTTTCCAGCTGATGACCGTATGGAGCCATAAATTGTTTGGCGACGGCATCCGGCATTTCCTGCTCGGCAGCTTTGGCTATGTAATAGGTGCCGCCGTAAAAGCCGCTTTCCTTCACGATGACTTTCATCGCCGTTTCTCCTTTGGTCAGTCGCACGACCACTTGGTCGCGCCAGAAATGAGACTTGCGCCGCAACCCGTCGTGTCGCCGGTTCGCGCCACGGGATCGCCTTCGCAGATGAATTTCGATGATCCCGATACAATCGGCGTGACACCGTGGCCGGGAATGGGGCAGGAGTGCAGATCGCCTTTTCTGGCGATGAGCTTTCCCTCGCAGCTCCACTTGTCGGCGGACGAAATTACGGTGCCGCCATGACTGGAGGTATCACCGAGACGAACAATCAGTGGCATCAGGCAAGGTTTCCGTTGGAGGCAGTAAAGGTGATGTTCGCCGCATCAATCGTGACAGTGTCGTCGCTGATGAATAAGCGGACACCGCCCTTGACGATCACCGCATCCGGCCCGTCATGCGGGCGCGGATTCGCGTTTGAGTGTGTAGAGAAATCGATGACGGCGTCAGTCAGGTCACCGCTTTCCGACATGACATCAACCTGCTGTCCGACCGTTGGCGGGATATGTGTCGAAATCCCGCCAGCTGCGATTTCCTTCCACGGGATCCAGCCAGTTCGGAAAGGTTGCTCGCCGCCTTCGATTTTCACACGGGCGACGCCCTTGCCATGGTCGATTTCATCGATGACGCCGGTTCGACGATGATTAGCCAGGCGACGCTCGACCTCAAACAGTCGGCGGTGCAGCTCGACGAGAATATCAGGGAGATTGTCAGCCATCAGATTTTCTCGAAATCGACCCGCGTAATGTCTGGTTCTGTCGCTTCCGCTGCCAGCGGAGGCACATCGCAAAGCGCCCTCGCCTCATCCAGCGTGAAACCGAACCGTCGGCGCTGATCGATGGAATTGAGCTGGGTGACGGTCACACCCATCAGTTCTTGCAGTTTCTGCAAATACGGATGCTGGACCCCTTCCATCTGATCGAGCAGTTTCTGCCATACAGAGGTCGCCGCAACCGGCTCGCCGAAAACCGGATCCGGCAACAAATCACAGGTGATGCTTTGCTGATGCGCTGCCATACGGGTGCCGGTTTCGGCATCAGCCGTTCGCCTGCGCTCGACTTTCACGACATCGCGAACAAGCGTCCGCCAAATCTCTGCCCATGGATTGTCGGGATCCATCAAGGCGGCGATTGATTGCCTATCGACAACATCGAGAAACAATTCGAAGGCAGAGTCAGTTGCGGGTATTCCCGGAATGATCGTGCTTTCACCAGTCTCCTGATTGGTTTCGACCATCGACGCTGCGACGCCGGTTTCAATCAAAAGTTCAGTAAGTCCGTTCTGCCAGAGACGCCGCGCACCGCTTAGATCTTCCGCCTTCGATCCGTCGGTATAAACCGAGATAAAGGGCTTCTCCTGATCGGTGCGAAGGCTACCGTCCGCGTCGACATCAATCGATCCAATTTCACTGTCGAGAACATTGGAACCGACCGAGGTCGCACCGTTGAGCGCACCGATTGTCGCGATACGCAGTGCAATTCGACCTATAGACATCAGACCTGCCCCAATTTCACGACGATGAGATTGCTATACCGATCCGATACTGCGGCGACTTCAAACCAGGGCTTTCCCGCCCGATCATTCGCACGGACCTTGTCGCCAACCTTCGGATCAGGACCCGAATAGGTTGAACGATCCAGAAACAGTTCCGCCTCGCCCAACGACAACCGAGATCTATACGTCCCGGTAGGACCGGGAGCGCGCGAGTCATCCCCACCGACATGCAGGAGCGCGATAATCTCGACCGTTGGCCGATCAGGATCGACCACCTGCTTTTTCATGAAAGACAGGCGAACCGACTCGCCATAGCTACGCGCCATCTTTTGATCGACCATAGCTTCCAGTTTTCGCCAGTTCGCCATGTCGCTTATACCGAAAGACGCACCGCGCCGAAGTCAGAAGGGTTCGCTGCCGCTTCGGTAGCGTGACCGATGAAGGTGTTACCGGTCGCTATCGTCGAGATATTTTTGTCGGCGGCAACGTAATAGACCTTGGCACCAACGGCCCACGCTTGCGCGGAAACCTTCGGCAAGGCGAAGACGCCCTTGGTAGCGATTTCCACATCTTCGCCAGCTTTTGCGGAGAACTGGGCAACGCCGAACAGATCGCCGACAACAACCAGGTCGCCAGAATTCACGTCAGCTGGAGCCGGAACGGTGACGCTGTCACCCGGCTGAATATAGTTTTTCATGGGAGTTTTTCCTTATGAAGGATCAGAGCGGAAGGGATGGCGGGTCAATGACCCGCCCTATTTCGATCAGGCCCCGGCGTTTTTGTAGCCAAAGCGATAGTCGGTCGCGCCACAGCCGAAGTCATGTTCAACCGACATGCTGAAACCTTGACGCCCGAACGGCTCATCCATGCGCACGCGCGGTGCCTCGTAGCCTTCCAGATAGCCCCAGCGATAGTTCGAGCCTGCTGCCGGGTCAGAGAACAGATGCCAGGCATTACCCTTGATCTGGGTGCTTTCGATCAGCTCAAGCCGGCCAGAGAAAATATTGACATTCGCAACGGTCGCAGGCGTGATCGAGGTCAGAAGCTTTTCAGCTTCGGTCAGCTTATCCGGCCCGACAAGCATGATGCGCGGCGAGTTGGACAGCAACGGATTTCCATCTTTGCTTTCCTGCTTGCCCATAGCCGTGCGACCAAGTCCGACGCTATCAACGGTGATGGCAGAAGCGGTAGCGGCCAGGTTCTTATGATCCGCATCAAATACGGTTTTGCCGTCAGCAAGTTTGCCGTTGAAAGCACCCGCATAGAAAGTGACTTCCTCGAACAGTGCGACCGACGCACCATAGCTGGTCAGAAGCTCGGAGATCGCCCCCAGGTCGTCATTGATCAACATCTGGCGGCTGATGTTGAGCGCGATGGCGTAGCTGTACGCCTGCACTTGCTCCTTGCCTTCACCGAACGAGCCGTATTTGATCTCGCCGTTTTCCAGCACCTTTTTCAGGAGCGGGAAATCACCGACTTTGACGGTGGTATCGGGACGGAAATCACGGAAATTTCGCTTGCGTGCGAATCGCTTGAATGTCGGCTGGGCAAGCGCATAGCGCTGTTCGAGCGTCCGGTTGACGGCACCTTCGAATATCGCCGGGAAATCAGAGGTAGAATGCGAAGCGCGCGTAAACACATCGTCGATGTCACGGGCATTCATCATGCGACGACCGCGATAGTTGACGCTCTCGGCAGCCAGATCGACAAGGCCCATGCCCATATACTGACGAGCAGCTGCAGAAGGACCAGCCTGCGGCGTCGGTGCACCAAGTCCGTATGCCAGCGCCTCGATCTGGGCTGACCGACGAGTGACCGCCTCATCGTGAACCACATCCACACGCACACGGCTGTCGGTCGGGCTCTGGCGCTCATTCGAAACCATGTGATCAAGAAGCAAGCTGCGGAACTGCTCGACCGGCGTGCCTGCGCGAACATGCTCGCGACCGAGATCGGGAAAACCGGAACGGGTTGCCAGGTCTTCAATAATGCTGGACCGCTCACGCTCGGCGCGCACGCCTTCATCGACAGCAGCTCGGACCGAAGGATCAACCGTCGGTGCGTTGCGCTGCTCGCTTTCCATCCGGGTTATATCCGCACGGACCTGGTCGGCCTCAGCCAGAATGCCCGCGTGTTCCTGTTCGATTGCCCGAACCGCATCTTCATCGAGATCGTCGGTAATACGGGCGCGGGCAGCTTCCGCACGGTCTGTGATTTCTTTCAGCTTCGAACGCAGGCCCAGCAAGGCAATGTTGGCACCGATCAGGTGCATTCCGTCAGGCTGTACGAAAGCACGATAATCGAGGGATGCTGCATGCGATGGATCTGCGGCGAACAACGCCATAGCCAGACCGACGCAGACAAATGCGGCGACGGTCGCGAAAATGTAAGCACCCTTTTTCATGGTGTGCGTTTCCTTCTATGTACCGGGCAAAACAAGCGCCGTCGCCCTGCAACCCCGGAGAATTGCAGGCGGCAAACTGGAATTGATGATTTCTGGATTAAGCGAGGCGGCGGACGGCTTCGGCCATTCTCATCCGGGCTGAGGCCGCAAAGGTCGAGACTGGCTTACGGTCGATCATGAGCGGGAACGTATCCGCGTGATTGCGAACCTGCGCGCCGGGATCTGCCGGAACCGTCACGAATGAAATTTCGTTCGGCGTCCAGCGCTCGACGAACACCTTTTCGACGTCGCCCTTTTTTTGGGCTTCCTCAATCCGGATCTTGTCGATGGAATAGCCGACCGACACATTCTTGATGATACCATCGGAGACAAGGCCGAACATGCGGTCGGCGCGCTCGTCAATCCCGGCTTTTGGAAACCGGATCTTCGCTTTACCTTCACCGCCGTCAACCCACGCCCGCTCGACAACGGCGACCTGCGAAAAGGTCGACCAGACGGAATGACTATCCAGAACCGGTGCACCTGCATTCATACGCGATAGGTCGATTGCCTTGTCGCTGACAAGAAGGATCTCATCGAAAGGAACAACCGTATCCCAGCCGACATAACGGCGACGGCGAACAGTTGCGCCGGTAGTCCATACCAGATCCAGCGTGCGTGTTTCAGCATCGACACCGGAAGGAAGCAACCGGACCTCCTGCATCTGCATCGGCAGACTGTCCGGCATCTTGCGCAGGTTAAGTTTCGTCATCGTTTTCGTCCTTCTCAGGAGGATCGTCAGTATCAACGGGCTGTTGAACCTGACCGGCCTGCGATATGCGGCGCGGGTCGCTGTCGAGGATAATGCCGCGCTTGTCCAGCTTGGCGTTGTCCGACTGGATTTCGTCCAGAACGTCGTCCGTGTTCTCGCCAGTCTCGGCAATTGCCGATGAGAGCGAGCGGAAACCGGCCCGAACCTCCTTGATCCTGGCGTTCACATCCTTCAGCGGGTCTGCCGAGTAGAAACGCGGCGGCGACCAGTCGACCGCCACTGTCGGAGTGCTGATCTTTCCGGCCAGATAAGCCGCTTCACAAAACCAGTCCCAAATCGGCTGCAACAGCATTGGAATGATGATCTGCCATTGCAGCATTGAGATCATGCGCCGGAAGCCTTCCAGACCGATCTTGCTCGACGAATAATTGACCTTGTCGAGCCGACCTGTCATCAGCGCGTACGGAACGCGCCAGCCAGCTGAGATCGTATGCAGCATCGAAACTTTGTAAGGATCGTAGCTGTCGGTTACGGCTGGCTGTGAGAATTTCATATCTCGACCGCCAACTGCATTGTAGAACATGCCCGGCGTGAACTTTTCGACACGCTGGCCGTGCACATTGTAAATGCCCGGTGTTGTCGCCTCGCCATCCTTGCCGGTCAGCGGCAACCCTATGGTGTCGTCAATGTCACCGCCGGTCATCACACCGACAATGCAGGACTCAAGGCGCTTTCTGACAAGCTCTGACTGCTCATACTCGGCAAGGTCGAATGTATCGTCCATTGCTGGCGTCCCCCATGGAACGCCCCTGACCTGCGTGCGCTGTTTTTCGAAGACATGCGCAATATCAGCTGCCGGGACAGGCTTCGAAACTATGGTCGATTGCGGGTCAAAAAAGCTGTTTCCGGGGTGAGATCCGAACATCCAGTAGGCGCGCTTACGGCCTATCGCATCGAACTCGATCCCCTGAATTGCCTTGCCACCACCTGACAACACCCCTTCCTTGGTACTATCGAGCAGATCCGATTCAATCACCTGCAATTGCAATGGCACAGGAAGACCATCTTCCAGCCTACGGCGGCGGCGGCGTACTATGCCGTCGCCGCTCTCAAACATTTCCCGAACTGTCAGGGCAACGATGCCGTTGAAGTCGAGATCGCCATCAGCATCGCAAACCTTGCTCCATTCGTGAAAGAGTTTGATTGCTTCCTTGTTTTTTGAGCGCGGGATAATTCCGTCGCCGATGGCATGGCTGACCAGCTCGGAGACAGCTTTGGCCGCATAAGGATTGTTGCGTACCAGATCCCGCATACGGTCGCGAAGCTTGCGACCGGCGCGAGCGATCTCGGCATCTGCCGAAGTCGATTTCGCGCGGCGACCTGATTTCAGGCGATTTGTTTCCGCACCGGAATAGCTACGCTGGACGATCTCCATTGCAGCCCGGTGACGAACACGGCGCAAGCCTGCCTCCGGCGACACATAGCCGATGGCCTTATCAAGAATGTTCCCGATGCCCATTAGTCTAACGCCGCCAGAATGGTGCGAGGGCCGCGCGATTTACGGGCCCGAAGATCCGCAAGCGTTTCCCGCATGTCCTTCAAGGAATGATATTCCACCTCACGGCGGGTGCCGCCTGAGTGGAAGATGACCTTTTTTGCGCCGGTCAGAATAGCTTCCTCTAGCGCTGCGATCTGATCGTCTATTGACGCCATGATTATAACCACTCCGAAGGTGCGATCTGTGGAAGGGATGAAACAGGTTTGATTTCCGGTGGCGTCGACAACTCACCCTCACGGTGCGCCCAGTTCGCATTCACCATCTGGCGAGCGGCGAAGGCATAAACCGTGCAGTCGAGAGCTTCGTGTCGTCGCCCTGGCACCGGAACGAATTGCCGAACCGTTTGTCCGCGCGAATATTTGACTACCAGTTGTTCGCCCACGAGCTGCTCAAACCAGACATCAGGCAGAGATTTCGAAAAACGCATGGAACTCGCACGCGCCAGCCGACCGAAAATGTGGCTCTTGATGCCATCGACACCAACGATGAACAGCTTGCCGCCCTTCACTGTCGATTTGGATTTCTCAATCCAAGGCCTGTTGCCGCCCACGCCCTTGATCGCAAACACGCGCCTGCGGAACCGTGGAAAAGCATAACGATAGACTGTTTCCATCGTTTCGCCGTCCGAGCTATCGATGCAGGTGGCATCGACCTTGATCTTGCCGCCGAGCGGATGATCCCATTGCGTGCCGAGTGCGACATCCAATTCCGACCAGGTCGTGTGATCGTCGTATCGGCCCCAGATCACTTCATGTCCGAGGGCGTAAGGAATCCCCTCTTTGTCCCAACCTATGAAGGTGATTTCCAATCGATCATCCTGCACGTCAACGCCTGCGGTGATGATGAGAACCTGAACAGGAATGCCGGTCGTGGCGGTCGCATCGTCATCGTCTGGAGTTTCCGCAACCAAGCTGAAATCTTCGGCGCGGCTTGCAAGCTCAATATCATCCAGCTCGTCGGTGTTTTCCTTCCAGCCTTGCGCGAGGATCGTGTTGATGAACGTTTGAAGCTTCGACGGATCATTCTTCGCGCCGACAAATTCTTTCGCCAATCGCCCCCAAGACGCATTCGGTAGCAGGGAAATCAGGGCGTTCATCCGAAACCCTGCATGGTCCTTTACTTCCGGTTTCAGTGCCCGCCAGCGACCATTCGCAACCATGCCGGGTTTATGGCGCTCATCGATAACCGAGCCGCATTCCCGGCAAACATAGTAAGCTTTCTCCGGCTCACCTTCCGGCCATTGAATATCGGACCACTGGATCTCGTGGAAGTGCCCGCACTCAGGGCAAGGCACCTCATAAATTCGCTTGTCAGACTGTTCATAGGATTGCAGCACATGGCTGGTTTCCTCATAAACCGGCGTCGACCCCATAACGATCTTGCGATCCGCAAACGACAGGGTGCGGCGCTCGGCGAGCAGGATCGGCGACCCTTCCTTGGTCGCCGACATGCCGTCTGCCTCATCGATAAACAGGATGCGAACATTATGGCGGCGCAAGTTGCGCGGTGCCTTTGCAGCAATGACTTTCAGAAACCCGCCTGGAAAGCGCCGAGAAAGCAGAGTGTTTCTGCCTCCCTCATCCACATCGCCGGTCAACAATCCGTTGAGCGCGGGCGAGGCATCAAAGATCGGCTCGACATCCGAAACCATATAGTCGCGGCAGTCGGCCTCAGTCGGCAGGAGCGAAAGGATCGGCGACGGATCATTCGAACAGAAACTGGCCATCGCGCTTGTCAGAAGCGTCGTGAAACCGACGCGCACCGGCTTCACCAGTGTGACACGCTCAATCGCACTGTCGCCGATAGCGTCTGCAATCTCACGCTGCGGTGGCCAGAGCCTGACCCGACCAGTGAGGGACGATACACCCTCTGGGAGATAAACTGTCTGCTCAATCCAATCCGAGAGCTTCAGTTTCGGTGGCGGCGTCAGGGCTTCCCACACCGCCCGCCGCAAGATCGCCAGAGCCGTCGTCATCGTCCTTTTCACCAAGCTCTGTAAGTGCCGTGCGAATTTCCTCGTCGATCAGGTCGACATCGAAAGTGGTTAGGTGGGGCAGCATTTGGCGGCATCTGGATGGAACCGCCATCATCACGTTTCGGACCCGTCGGGCTATCGAAACCCATTCGTTGCGAACCTCGGCAATAGGGACCAGTTCCTTGCGCATTGCAGCATTGCGCAATGCTGCCTGGTCGGCCTGCTCTCGCGCCAGTCTGGCGCGTTCTGTTGCGAGCGTATCGACATTGTCACCGCCTCGACCTGCCGCGATCCCGCGCAGGTGCTCGCAATAGAGCTGGACGGACTTGCGCAGGTCGAAGCGATTCCGACCTGTCTTCACGATGATTCCACGCTCGACGTAATCGGATATTGCCCGCTTCGAAACGCCCAGGATCTCTGCGAGATCCGCCGCTGTTATCTCGGCATCGTTTTCAGGCTGTTCGTCATCCTCAAGCGGCTCTTGCTCCGGCAAAAGCGGCTGCGCGGCCTGATCGACGTGCTTCTTGTGCGATTTGGCAGCAAAGCTGGGGCTGACACTGAACTTTTCCGCTGCCTGCCGGACGGTATGGCCTTCCTCAATGA
Organism: Hyphomicrobiales bacterium; assembly: GCA_900470195.1. GTDB lineage: Bacteria > Pseudomonadota > Alphaproteobacteria > Rhizobiales > Rhizobiaceae > Brucella. The sequence continues at coordinate 186,927 of UEIJ01000005.1, forward strand.
AGGCTATGACCTGCTGGCGCAGCTCGTCTGAATACCCTTTGGCCATGTGATTCCGATTCCATTCAAAGGGCGGTGGAATCCCCCTGTAAAAATTCGCAGAGACCGAAATCCCGCAGTCGCGCTCACCCGCTCCGGTGATAGGTCCGGAAAAGGACCCAATGGAGGGGGGTGGGGTCGGGGTCGGTCGGTGCACTCGGCCCTCGACATGCCTACCAGTCGGGTCACCCGACCCAACGAATTGTCGCGCTTCTAGCCTCCTGTGGGAGCGCCGTGCGCGCTGGCTTCTCGCTCGCCTCCATGTCCGACACCAGAAAACGGAACATGGTCACGGCTCTGGCCGACCCAGAGCATGGTAACGGTTCAAGGCAGTAGCTTTTTGAGAGCAGCATCGACACGCTGTTGCAGCAAAGGTGCCGCCGTTCTCTCAAATGCCGATCTGGTTGCACCCTTGGTCATTTCCATCGGGATGAAGACGCCCGACCGGGTGTAGGTGATCTTGGTTCCGGACTTGTTCAGCCTATGGAAAGCATGGCCGTAAAACTTTGGAACGTTGACGCGACCTGGGAAGCGTCCGCCTTTCAGAAACGATCCCACGAACAACTTCCGCTGCCCAAATGGCTTTGCGGAAACGCCCGCACGCAATTCGCGAGGCGAAAGATATTTCAGACGAATATCGCCGCCTCGCGTTACCATTTCGTAGGAAAGCTTGCCCGGTCGTGCGACGCCCGGATCCCCGACCGCTTTGACGATTGTCTTGCGCGCCAGCCCCGTTTGCTTGGTCAGGTTTCGAATAACCTGTGTCTTTGCCCGGTTGCCGACCTGATTGACGATGCGAGGGAGAACTTTCGGAAAACGCGAATTGAGAACCGCGACCCTCGATCCGAACAGCGAGAGGTGTTTGTCAGCCCACTTGGCCGTAATCGTTGCCATGGCAGCAAACCTCGATCACTTGCAGGCGCTGCTGCTAAAATAGTCATCCATCGTGCAGAAATGCTTTGCGCATCCACTCAGCGCAAAGGCGACCAGCAGCAGTGCGATCAGGACAAACAGCCGATTGTCGATAGTTCTGATCATTGCCCGACCTTTCAACAAAACCGTTTATCCTTAGTACAAACGAAAAGAGCGCCAACAGGCGCTCATTGATCGGTAAAATCTGGACATGGCTTACGCACTGGCCCTGAATCGATGTCTCAGGATTGAGACTGTCAGAGCGGGGTCCGAGCGTGGCCACCTCAGGAACTTGTCCCCACGTGTTACCGTGTATTGAGGATCACTATCTAAACCGGATCATCCCGTGAAGCGATTACACTCACAACGGTTCGAGAATTGCAATAGGTACCGTCATGGCAACTGGCCTACCCATGATTACAACCTCAATCACGACCAGACCATTACCCTTGGTGCCACCCGAAACCAGCTCTGCACGGCAACCAGCAAATGGACCATCGGCAACGCGTGCCCATTTCACCCCGATAAACTTGCGGTGAAAATGCTCGTAATCGTATTGACCTTCTTCCGCTTTAGCTCTGAAAACAAAGACCTTTTCGGCATTGACCAAAAATGGCGTTTCATATCCACCAAGGATCGAAACCACATGATCGAAGCTCAACAAACCAGCAAGGCATTCGTTGGAAATCATGCATCGCGCAAGCACGTAACCATTCATGACCGGCTGTTTTTTCGCCGGTATCTCTCGGCCTTGCCTGCGGATCTTCGGCCCCATTTTCATGGGGACAAGTACTTCGATATTTTCTTTTTCGAGTGCTTCCCGCACCGAAATCTCACGTCCTGACATCACCTGAAGGACCAGCCACGGAGAATCATCACCCACGCGATTCGCCGCTGCCTTCCTCATTCGAGCTACCCTGCGACGCTCAGCCAGCACCTTGTCGATAGCGCAAGCCTGCTCGAATGTCGGCTGTCTGGTGATAGCATCTGCAATCTGCTTTGCGTCAATTGCCATCATTTTCACCCAATCCCCTCAGTGCGATTTCGAAACCGTTCAAACCCTCCGGCCCACCAGCCGGGAAATAAGCCCACTCGGCATTGCCGGGATCAGGGAACCAGGGCCAGCCTTGCTGACTGTGAAAATCTGCCCATGCCTTCCACTCGTCTCCACCAATCCGAACCTGGACGAGCAAATCCTTGATCGCCTGCAGGCGAGCTGGAACAAGCGCACCGCGCCCACCGGCTGCACGCTCGAAAAGCTCATTCACTGCTGGAAAGCCTTGCTTGGCCTGCTTATCGTGCAGCAGATATTCCTCGGAATAACGCCCACTCTCCACCAAGCCACGTTCGATCTGGGTAAGCCCGACAACGCGAGTGGGGCCGTTCAGCAAAAGCTCATAGACCCTTGCACCCCACATCTTGCCCAAAGGCGCTGCCTGCGCAGATCCGGACTGCTCGACCGCCGCCTTGGCCGGAAGTTTTTCCCAGCGTCTTTCACGAAGATAAACCGCATAGGAGCAAACCAGCTTCCGGCCCGTCGCTTTCGCAGCCTCGACGTAACGCGCAGCCTCGTCGACTGCGGCTTGGCGTTCCTCTGGCTTCAGAGACAACCAGACGCGGAAAGCCTCAGGCTCGCTGTCGGATATCGCTGTAGGCCAACCATGGAAACCACGCTTGAACGAACGCTCGACCGATTTCCGGGTTTCCCTTCCATCGTCCTCGCTCTCGCGCGCTCTCTCACCTAATGGTTTATCTAATGGTTCTATTACGGTTTGGGTGACACCGTGACACCCGTCGGCGTCGTCAATGTCACCCGTCGGTGCTTCCGTTGTCACGGGTGACACCGTGACACCCGTGACACCATGACACCCGTCGGCGGCAGGTTTTCCCGCCTGCAAGTTGTCCAATGCCCGCATATCGAAATCGTATCGCGTGGCCTGCCCCGGTCGTCCGCCGCCCTCGGCCACGACAATCAGCAACCCTTCATCGACGAAGTCGCGTAGAAGACGCTGCACGGTACGCTCGGAAAGCTCTGTTTCAAGAGCAAGCCGTCCAACAGTAGGCCAGATTCCGCGCCCGTCATCGTCCGCGAAATCCGCCAGACGGATCGCGAGCATCTTGCGGCTCGGAGATCCAAGTTGGGCCTTGAACAGGCGTGACATGACAGCAATGCTCATTGTGCTGCCTCCAGATACTCAGCGGCAGGCAAACGCCCCCACTGGTCAGCCATCGCGGCTGCAATACCCGTGAAAAACCGGCTACGCTCGCGCCAACGGTCAGGACCTGGCGGCATGCGGTGCACGCGCGCCTCCCTGCCCTCGACAATGTCGGTCGCCGTCAGTGGCGGGAGGTTGCGCAGCCAGAAGCAAGTACGCTTGACCTCACCATGGCCAAATTGCCAAGGCTGGACGCTCTGAACGGGCGGCGCATAGTTTGTGATGCGCGCCTTGGCATGCTTGTGCATGACAGGATTTTCGACGCACACGCGGTGAATGGGAGCGTTCCAGAACGTTGAAAACAGTTCCGCCGCCTCATCCAGCTCGCGCCAGACCTGCTCGACCGTCTTGCCGCGCGGGGGTACCGTCAGCCAGCGAACGCCGGAATTGCAAAGCCGCGTGCATGGCGGATGTGCAACAATCAACAGATCCCAGCCATCGTGGAGCAGATCCCGCGCATCGCCGACAATATGACGGTTTGTCTGGTCCTCAGCAGGCAGAAGATCGCACGACCATGCATCATGTCCCGCGTCGAGGAACGCATTGCGTACGGTGCCGGAAAATTCACACGCCACAAGAACGCGCAGAGGCTTTACCGTGTCGGAATGTATCGTCATTGCCCCACCCTCAGCCACGCCTCAAAATCGGCGCGCAAATCGCTCCACCGATCCGCTGCAGCGGCATCGCTATTCAGTTCTTTTCTTGATTTGATCCGCAGGACGGCGCGCAATGCATCTGCTGCAGTACCAGCCGTCAGCGGCCCCTCAGCGCCGTGCCGTTCTTCCAGATAGACCCGGAAGGAAGACTGACCGCATTTCATGGCAGCTTCCGCCGCGAAGTCCTTCAAAACACGCCGCTTTTGCTGAACCGGCGCGGCCTTACGTGTTGCCGCGATTGCGCGGTCGACAAGCCCCAGCAAAAACCCGACCATATCCGGCGCGTTGACCAGAAAATCGATTTCATCCGGCGTCGCACCGGGATGAAAATTCGCGATTTCGATCAATTCGCCATTACGTGTTTTTGCTTCGACAAACGTGGTTTTTTCAGCGCAGCAAAGCTGCCAGTGCGCGCCCTCGAGCGCCCGATATCTATCTTTGATCTTCCGCAGCTGGTCGGCATCAGAGGTCATAACGCCTCCAGCCATTCGATAATGTCGATGCCGCAATTAAGCGCCAGCTGTCGTTCGGCACCCGCCCCCTTGGACGCCCGCCAACCCGGCAGCAAAACTATCGTGTCGGCCTCAAGACAAATGAAGTTGCAATATGACGCGAACGCTTGCCTTATCGGGAAAAGCTCCGGTGGCCCCTTGTGCGGATACTCGGCGGGATTATAGACGCGATGGCCCGCCAATCGGAGAGCGGCGGCAGCTCTGCGGAAGGCCGGATAATTGAAATCCGGCAATCCCGTCATTGGCCCAGACAGATAGATGATGCGCGGGCTTCCCAATGTGGCGATAAAGCAATTGGAGCACATTACGCGGCCTCCACGTCAGCGGCAGGCGCTTCATATCCCCATACATCCCAGCCGGGACGCTTGCGGCGCGCATTCAGTTCCAGCTTTGGGAGATTCGGATAAAATTTCTCGATCTGCTCGGCGAAATACTCCGGCTTGGCGGAATGCTCACCCTTCTTTTCGACATAGACCGTCGGTGGCAGCATTTCCGGCAACGGACATGCCACGTCGCCGCGCCTGCCGATGAGCAAGAGTTCATGTCGGTCCCTGCCCCAATAGCCGGTGCCGATATCGACCTTGTCCCAAACCCAGTGATGCACATAGGTGAAACCGCAAGCCTGCATGACCCGCAGCGAATCCAGCAACATCGGATTTGTCGCCCAAAGGAACAGTACAGCAGGATGACTACCGCCGATCAGCTCGACCATCAGGGCGACGATTTCGTCGGTAGGCATCGTCGGATAGTGATTTTCGGCGCTCTTTTCGCGCCCCGTCACTTCCGAATGAACCTGATATTTCCACGCCGGATCTGCATAATAGACCGGATAGAGCCGATCCAGCTTTGCGGGTGCCGTCGCCTTGCCGCGCTCGGCGGTCAGCGCCATTTCCGTAAGTCTGACAGCGTGGCGCACTTTCTGTTGCTGGGCACGAATACGCTTGCTTTCGACCTTGATGCGCTTTTCTTCTGCTAGAGCGCCCTCAACCCACGCTATTTGCGCAACGTCCGACGGCAGAGCCTTGAGGCGATCCAGTGCCACACCATTATCGAGTCGCGTGCCGCGCAGCTTATCGAGCGCGGCCTTGCAGATCTTTTCACCGCGCTCCGCGTCGCGTCGAATGCTTCGCTCCGGCTTTCCCGTCAGCTCTGCCGTGGCGGCAACAAAGCTCTTGCGCTCTGCCCTGTCGACCAAGTGGCCAACTTGGCCGCTTGATTTGCGGTCGCCACCGTGTCCTGTTTCCGGATATTTCAGGAGGTAAAGTTCCTTGCGCCGGAAAACAAACATGGCGCGATCTGCTGGCGTCAGTTCGGCACGGGCAAGGTTCTCGTCGATCTCCCAAAGCTCGGCATCGAGCGCACTTTCCTTTCGCACAAATGCCGGGATTTCCTCCCAGCCAATGGCCAGAGCAGCAGCCAGCCGGTGGGCACCAGCCGACAGAATGTAGGGCGAAGCGCCCTTGCGCTTGCTGTCATTTGCCCGAACTGTTATCGGCGTCCGCAAGCCCAGTTCCGTAAAGGACGGCTTCAACGCCTCGACTTTCGCCGGATCCACTTCGCGCAGGCGCTTGCCCGTGTCGATATCGGATATCCGGATCATTTCAGGTACTAGCGCGTCCATGTCACCGCCCCGCAAGAAACAGAAAGAAGATGAGAAAAGCCGCGACTGGTGACTCAGCAACCAACGCGGCACAAACGATCAGCGCGACCTCGCGCAGCTGGAAACGGGCGATCATGGGCCAATCCGGCGAAGCGGCTCCCTGCCGTGCAACTGGCGAAAATCGTCGCGCAGCTCGACCAGCTTTTCCCAGCCCATCACCTGCCAGCGTCCATCGACCCGCTTGACGGCAAAACGATTGCCCTTGCGCCGAACCTCAACGCCAAACCCAAGCAGTTCATATTGCGTGGCATCAAAACCGGATCTGACACCACATTCGAAGCGACGAGGCCCACCGTGCGATGCAATCCATTGTTCGACGAGCGCGGAAACAGCAGTCATTTTCCTGCCTCCAGACGCCGCAATACGTTCTCCAAGGCGCGGATCGCCTCGCGCACTTCCTTGGTGATTTCGCGTTTTTCACCCGCGTCAATGCGTCCATCTTCCAGCGCCGTAACGATGGATTTCGAAACGTCCATCGCCTCGGACATGACGCGGTGCGCATCCATTTCAGTGAGGGGCACATTGTCGGGTGCTTTCATGGCCCCCGACGATGCCGGGACAAGCTCATATCCGAGCAATCCCGCTGCAGCCTTTATGATCGTCGGCGTTTGCGCTCGCCGGTCGACCTCGACCGCGACATCAATCGGCATGAAGCTGTCGGCGTGCTCCTCGCCAAACGATGCGTACTTGGAAAGCGTCGACACGCCGACACGGGTAAAGGGCACGATGCAGGAAATGCCGCCCGACAGCATGTACGCGCCATCGGTAGCAGACTTGAGGGAACGCTGTTCTTGCTCGGAAATTGTGCGCACGGAAACACCCCTGAAAATTTCAAGGAAAAAAGTTCGTCAAAGGATTCGATGAAGTTGGTCAGCCCAGCCGGTACGACTGAAAAATCAGATTAACCAGGTGGCCCACAGGCCGAGGAAACGACCGATGAAGTCATTACATCGCACTCCCCAGAACAGAGGATGCCGGGGCGCGTCCGGCGTCGTCCTTACGGCGCGCCCCGGCTTTTACGCCCGATGGGAGGATATCAGGCGATTGGAAACTGGTTGCAGGAGCGGGATTCGAACCCGCGACCTGTTGGGTATGAACCAACTGAGCTACCACTGCTCTATCCTGCGACAAAGAAGCTGGAGCGTCCGAGGGCGGCAGGGACGCTCCAGCATCACCCGCAGAGGAACTGACGGGCGAATTCGTTTCAATTTCAGGCCTAAACACATCATCCGGCCAAACAGCATCGGTCGGCCAGTGATTGGAGAGCCATCGCAAGGCACCGTTAAGACGAGAGACCGTTAGATCACCGCCATTCCGCAGCGAACCAATCTTTTTGCTATCGCCAAACAAACGACTGCTTACGGTTTTGTCCTGCAAATCCGTCGCATGCTTGTAGCTATCGATAAGGATCAAAAGGTGCTCAATCTCAATCATGAGCAGAAAATCGGTTATTTTACCGAAAATGTCAATCAATCAATTCGGTTTTCTTATCGATACACTGGAAAACCCGGATTCGGTAATATTACCACTATGTTATCAGATGTACTAAACCGGATCCAAAAGCGGCTTGACGCTGTCGGCCTCAAAGAATCACGCGCTGCGACTTTGGCAGGATTAAGTAACTCGGCCATAAGAAACATGAGGCGCGCTGTTGCGGCAGGAAAAGATCAGGGGGCGTCAATCAAGACGCTTGAGAAGCTCGCACCGGTACTAGAAACAAATGTCGCATGGCTTTTAGAAGGCACAGGCAATGAGGAAGGTGATTTATCTCCCGCCGCGATTGCCGACGTGCCTCTTGTGTCATGGGTGAGCGCCGGTGAACTTACGCATCAAGATCCAGTAATTGATCTCGACGACTACCCCACTGTTCCAACGGTTAACTTACCAGAGGGAAACTGGATCGCGCTAAGAGTCGAAGGACCATCAATGAACAAGATCAGCCCTCCCGACTCCATTATTTTCGTCAACCTTAACGACAAGCGCCTCGTACCAAACGGCTGCTACGTCATCTGCGATGAAACAGGTAAGGCAACATACAAACGCTATCGACCTGGCGAAGAACCACAATTCCAACCAGCCTCATATGAAAACATTCAGCCGCCCCACTTAGAAGGCGCTATCAACGTCATCGGACGAGTGAAACGATCAATTATCGACATGTAGATCATCAACCCCGCCCGATTGGCGGGGTTTTTTTGTTCGTTCTAGAACACAGATGATTCGGTTCTTAAACCGAGCTTTATGTTTTTATTTTCGGTAATTTTACCGACTCCTATTGCAAATCGGTTATTTTACCGATATCGATATAGTGCCCCCCAACGGAAAGCCGGTGGCGCTAGATCGGGAATGAGCACAAGCGCCATCGGTTCTCCCACCTCTAATGGAGAAGCACGATGATTCAGTACCAAACCGCACCAATTGCCAAGCCAGCACCACTTTGCACCCAGAGCATCATCGGCAAGCTTGCCGACACAATGCTGGAAATGGCCTTTTCTGGCCAAAACGTCACCCCAGAAACATTGGAAAGCTACGGATTTAGCAAGGACGTTGTCGAGCGTTATGGCGCACGCGCCACCGCCCTCGCCCGCCGCCGCTCAATCCGCAGGATCGAACGCTACATCTAAGTAGCGCCGATCCTTCCAGATCGTGGAGGGTGGCATGGCAGAGCATTTCAATATCAGCCCACACATGACGGCAGCGGATTTCGATTGCCCGATCCGCAACACTTATCTCGGACAGGCGCATATCGCCGGAACGGGACCGGAAGGCACGACCTGCCGCCAGTGCAAGCACTGGGGAAAGACAAAGTTCATCAAAGATGAACACGGCAACTATGTCGAAAAGTTTGCCCCCCCCAAGCGGAATGGCAAAAAGAACAAGCTGTATCCGGGCGAGCCGAAAGACGCCTACTGCCTCAAGCCCATCCTCAACAAAGCAAAGCGAGCCATCCCGCATCGCGCGTTGTCGTGCCGATTTTTCGAGCCGAGCGAGAACCCGATGCCCATTCTCACCGGTAAGGATCGTAACCATGCAGGATAATCACGAGTTTAAAACCGAAACAGGCGGCTTTCACTTGCCGACGGTATACCAGACCGAAGACAGCGACCTGAATTACATGATCGTTCTGTCCACTCTGATTGCGTGCGTCGCTTGCGCAGCCATTCTGGCATCGCGAATTTTCGGCTGATCGACCGAATTTTATGGCCCGTTGGTCAGATCAGGGAGAACGGCAGGCAATAGCGGATGAAACCCGCGATGCCGTTCTCGATACGATCTTCAACCAGTGGCGCGAGATCCGCACATCCGGCGTGTCCGCCGAGGACGCCTTGGACGGCCTGACCGAAGGCCTACTGGCAGCGGTCGCAACGCTCATCACCACAGTAACCGTGCCGGAGAGGCGCGAGGCAATGCCGCGATTAGCGGCAAACCGTTTGATTCATCAATTCAAAATCACCCGCGAGAGGGGCTTGGATCCGCATGACTAAGATTGTTGCATACAAAGGCTTTGACGCCGAGCTGCGCTGCCGAGGATACCAGTTTGAGCTGAGTAAGAGCTTCCAGCATCAAGGCGGCGTTGTCGCCTGTGAAAGCGGCTTCCATGCCTGCGAATACCCTCTTGATGTCTTCGGATATTATCCTCCAGCGAGCAGCCGTTATGGAGAGATCGAGCTTTCCGGCGACACTAGCAAGGAAGGTAAAGACACCAAAATCGCAGCAGCCGAAATCACCATCAAAGCAGAGTTGAAAATCCCGGAATTGATCGCAGCCGCAGTGCGCTACATCGTCGAGCGGGCCAAACGCATTGATGGTCATCACGCATCTGGCGAACGCGAGCTAATAGAAGTTCAAGGCGACCGATCGATTGCAACTGTATCAGGACACTGGAGCGCTGCCACCGCAACGGGATACCAGAGCGCTGCCACCGCATCAGGAGACCGGAGCGCTGCCACCGCATCAGGACGCTGGAGCGCTGCCACCGCAACAGGAGACCGGAGCGCTGCCACCGCAACAGGAGGCCGGAGCGCTGCCACCGCAACGGGATACCAGAGCGCTGCCACCGCATCAGGACGCTGGAGCGCTGCCACCGCAACAGGAGACCGGAGCGCTGCCACCGCAACAGGATACCAGAGCGCTGCCACCGCAACAGGTGACTGGAGCGCTGCCACCGCAACGGGATACCAGAGCGCTGCCACCGCAACAGGATACCAGAGCGCTGCCACCGCAACAGGAGGCCGGAGCGCTGCCACCGCAACAGGGTATCAGGGCAAGGTACGTGGCAGAGAAGGTTGTGCGCTGTTCCTCGTCGAACATAACGACCAGATGGAGATCGTCGCGGTATGGGCGGGAGTCGTCGGTCAGAACGATATTAAGCCGGATACGTTTTACATCCTCCGGAACGGCCAGCCAGTCGAGACCGAGTAATGGGCCGCTCTCGCAAAAAACCTCCAATGACTGCCGAGCGCGTGGAGAACGCGCTCGACATCCTCGCGCGCATCATGGCCGGGGCACCGAAGGGCGAAGCCGTCCTTATGGTCCCACTGTGGAAGCGCCTGGAATCCGAGCTGGAGAAATTGCGAGACGCTGAGGACGTCGTCGCTCTAGCACTAACTCGAGCGCGGCAAGACATACCCACACTATGCGCGGCACCTTCTCTCACCAAACATCACACTAGATGAGAAAATTTTCCGCCGTAGTTACTTCTATTTTAAAATTCTTTTTAAGGTGCTTGGAGAGTTTACCGCCCTTGTTTCTAATTTTTTCTTTAGTCTTAGCATTTGCACTTTTTGAACCTGGATCAAAAAGATCAATATCTTGTGTAATGATTGTGTCTGCCCCTGCACCTACTGCTATACCGGGCCACTTACAATCCGGTTTGGGTAGACCCATCTGTATTAACTCCCGGAAGATTTCTCTATTCATAGTAAATGGAACAATTTTCTTATTGATAATCTCATCTGCTATCCAATCCTTTAGATTAATACCGACAGATGAGGGCTTGCAACAATCGTTGTATTCTTGTATCGCTAGATTTTCACTGTCTATAGCAATACATCCCTTAACATAAACCTTATTAATCATACTCGTAAAAATATCTTCTTTACCGGATACTCTTTCGTCCTGAAATCCTTTTAAACAATTGGCGTCGATTACAGTAGGAGAACTCATTTACGCTCTCCCTTCAATTTGTCTTCATTTATCGCGGATATCTCAGTTGAGCTTCTCTGCATTGCCGCCCTTGCAAGTGCGAGTGACTCTGCCTGTCGTTGCGGGAAGAATCCCCCTGGCCAAGTTGGAACGAAAGCGCCATCGGAAGACACACTAATTGGAGTTACTTCTTTTCTACCCTCAATATCATTTACATAGAATATGCGCACATCATCTGAGCTTATATCTCCCGCAGCGATGTGATATGCTACCCTAAGAACTAAATTATCGCTGTGTGTTTCCAAGAATACCTGACTATTTTTGCCTATGATACCGGCGTAGAACGTTCCAAGATCAGCTTGCGCATTAGGATGCAAGTGAATCTCCGGCTCTTGAACTACAAGTGTTGCCCTGGCATTGAACGGCCGCGCCCGGTACTTAAGCTCTATACCAGAAACAAGAACGGGAAGAACTTGGCTACATCCAAAACCAACATCGCATATATTGTGGTCTAGCCCATCCTTCCCAATTACTACCAATTCATAATGACGCTCAGTCAAATATTTAACTTTAATACCCTTCGCGATGTTAGCATCGCTCAACCATTTTGAGATTTGCTCAACCAAACCAATCTGTTCGCCGCCGCGCTTAGAAGCGTCATTAGCAAGTATCGCTACAGTATTCTCGCCAAACCTACCAACCTTAGCTGCAGTCTCTCCAGAAGAAAGATACGTACGCTCTGGCATTTCTCGAAATGCACCCAGCGTGTCATAGTTACTGAAAGATTCGACTGCCATCCTTCTAAAAGAATTTACCTTTCTTTCAATACCTCTCAAGAAGGTGAATACCTCATCGTTGTATGGAAATTCTGTCGGATTATCCCTTTGCGAAAACTGTAACATCGCTACATATGGGAAGTTAGGTATAAACCCTCTAAGTCTCGGCCTCATCTTTCTTAGAAATGGCGCAACTTCCTCTATTTTTTTTCCTTTTATCTTAACGTCGTACCTATCTTTCGTAGATTGGTATTCGTAAAGAGAATCTCCATTCTCCAATAATTTAAATTTTGTCAGCTCAATTTCACGACGTTGAAGCCGATACTTCAGCTCAAACTCGTAAGTGAAATCAGCTATACCAAACGTAATTTTTACTGGGGTGTTTAACCTACCGCCGTGAACTAAGTCTTTAAATGTACCTAAACGGTCAAACTGGCCATTGAGAATTATAGGCCCACCACTGGTATCGTCTAATTGCAGTGATTGAGCCATCAAATTCAAAGCGCTTATTGCGCTCGATTTCCCGGAATTATTTGGACCCACAAAAATATTCAGTCGCGACAATTCAAAAGAGCAGTATTTAAACGCCCTATAGTTAGTTAACTCAATATACCTAATCACTTCCCCCCCCTATGAACCGTAAATGCATTACACTCATATCGAATTATTTTATGAGTCGGAAGGTCTTTGGCTCAAAGCCGTTTCGGCTCAAACGATAATTGAGGAAAACGGCAAGGCAATCTTCTTGAGTTCGCTCTGCCGCCAATCCAACGAGCCGCCCATGCCGTACCGGGGGCGCTCGATTGTGTGCCCCATCAACAGCCGCCGCAGTTCATCATCCAGATTGGCCTCTTTCATTCGGTCCTCAAAAGAATGGCGGAATGAATAGATCTTATGCTGAGGCGTCGGGAACAGGCTGTTTTCCTTAAAATATTTGTTTAGCGTAGCTGACAGATCATTCTCGCGGTTTCGGTAACGCGGGAAGCCTTGCTTGTGCTTGCGAAAAACGGCGAGCGCTACGCCGACCAAAGGTACGAGGCGCTCAGAAGACGTCGTTTTGATCTCACGCGGATCGTCCGGATCGTCGCGCGGCTCGATAGCAATATGCGGAACCTTGTGCGAAAGGCGGATCGACGACGCAGTCAGGTTTGCCAGTTCACTTGGTCGCGCCCCTGTTTCGATTAGCGCCAGCACAATCCCCCGCGCCTCATCATTCAATGTCGCCAGATTTCCCGGCTTCATAATTGTTCCGGTCAGCCACTCACGTGGGAACGGCGGTCGAGAGCGTTTTTTCCGCGTGGAGAAGTTGAGGCGCGCGAACGGGTTCGCCCTACCTTCCTCACCGATATAGGAAAAGTACGCATCGTAAAGCACGCGCATGTTTCCAATGTCGCGATTACCCGACGAGGCCGAGTGGGTGGATTTTCCCTCTTTGGGCGCGATCCTGGACAACCAGTGACGATAAAGCCTCATCGCATCGTCGCGCGTAATATCGGCCATCGCCTTATCACCCTCGACGAGAGCGATAAAATTGTTCACGGCGCGCAGTTTCACCTTTTTCCATTGAGCCTTTTGAACAGCACTCTTGTTCACCAGCTCATCCGGCACGATCTCATCACAATAGATCTCGAATGCCTTGCTGACGGTCACATCAGGAACAGGAATACCACCGGCAACGCCTTGCGCCAGCTCTTGCGGCAACCGCTCGCTGGCAACGCGCTCCAGTCGGGTGACAATCTCGTCAAGTGACGATTGCGCGCTCATCGTCTGCGCCGATCGGTATGTCAGTCCGAGAGCTTCGACGCGCTTCATCGATGCTTCATATCGTGAGCGGGCCGGATCACGCGGTTCATCGAGTACCATTGAAGCCCAAAGGATATTGTCTGCCTCTTCCATTAAATCCCGCTTGGCACGGGCGAGAGCGAGATCATCGGTTTTCAGGCTGACACGAATCGTTGGGGCACGCTCATCGCGAAGCGCGAGATTGTCCGGCACACGACGGCGATAATAGTATTTGCCGGACCTCAGAAACAGGAATCTGTCGGTATCTTTTTTGGATGAATTTCGCCCCATCAACCCACCATATCGCACCGAAAAAACGAGCCTAAAAACCCAGTTTGTAGCACAATATGTATCACAGTTTGTGGCAAAAATGTAAACCGCCAATTTTAACTTTGGCTGTTTTCCGTTTATTTTCAATTAATTACTGATTTTATGTAGGCTAAATTGTGGTGCGGATGGAGGGACTCGAACCCCCACGGTCTCCCGCCAGAACCTAAATCTGGTGCGTCTACCAATTTCGCCACATCCGCTTCTGAACCGAAGCGCATTCCTCAGAACGCACCATAATTCGTCTCAGATATTGAACCGCCCCTCGAAAGCGCGCGTCTCTATATCATCCAATTTTCCCGGTTCAAAGGAAAAAAGCCACCTTCCCCGTAGAGAATTACCGGGCTCGATCTGGCTATCCTTTTCCGTCCCTATATAGCGATCCTGCGCCGTCAGCCAACCCTTTTGAAATAAGGAGTGTTCTCGGGATCAATAAAGCGGCTCCTGATAGAGCTGCCTTCCGTCTTCCTGCAGGACTTTGATGACCGGCATTCCTTTCGGATCAACGGCAACAACAGCGGTGATCCGCCGCTCCAGCTGGCTGTCTTCAATCGCTCGTCCCTGTCCTTCGGGCACATAATATCTTTCGATGCCGAAATTGAGACGAACATTCGATTGCGGATCGTCCGATATGGAATAGGCGGCTTCGCCGCGAATCTGCACTTCGTCCGCTGCAAGCTCTGAAAGAGGAGCGAATGAAGCGCGTGAGAACCGGGCTATGCCGTTCGCATCAGGCTTCACAGCCACATAGACCGTGCGCGAGCCCGTGGAAGGCGTCCCATTTATATCCTTTCTTGCCAGACTGGATATCTCGTAACCAAGAACAACATAATCGCCGCGCATCAGATCGCGCGGGTCGATAGGCTCTGTCTGGAGCGTCACTTCCGCGCCTGAGCGTAAAATCGAGGCGCGTTTTTCAATGCCAGCATAGAGAATGCCGGTTTGCAGCAATGCGGTGATGGTTGCCCCGACATAGAGCCATTTGAACCGAGTGGTCATGGGTGCACCTCCGCGCTGCTTTTCCTTCCGAAGCGGTTCTCCATGCGCCGGACGAACGCAGCCAGCAACAGGACCAGAATGCCGGCAGTCAGGAAGAAGCCGGAGGTCCCGATCATTGTGCCGACTGTCTCGAAAGCCAGATAGAGAACTTCGATTGAGAAAGCTGCGTAAGCTATGGAGCGCAGACCGCCATTGTTCCGCCCACCAACAGCAATTGCTCCGATCGCAAGCGCCAGTATGAAGATGCTATACAATATGTCTCGATCCAGACTTGTCGTCATACTGGAATAAGAGAACATCTGGTTGAGCTGAAGTGTAACAAGGGATAGCAGCGCCAGAAGCAGGCCGTACGCCGCGAGCGGGTGAGCGAAACGGGTCAGCCTTTGCATCGTTGCATGGGCAAAACCGTCAGCCAGTATCAAGCCGATACCCACGACCAGCATGAGCACTAGGACGGTATTGCTTTCGCGCTCGGCATAGATGAGCAAAGCCCAGCCTATGGAGAACATCGCCCACAGGTGCGCCGCATGCCGCGAGCGCGTGAACAAGGCCGCAGCGGCACCGAACGCCAATAGCAGCGGCCCGACCCAGCGATAGGTCAAGTCATCATAAGATGACGTGTCGAACACATATGTCGAAAGATAGAAGCAGGCGACGCCTGCCCCAAATGCAGCCAGCACAGGCGCGCGCAGAAGAAAGGCCGAAATCAGGACGCCAACGGACCAATAGATTGCGGCGGAATGGATGTCGCCGGACAAATGATACATTTGCCCCACAAGCGCCAGCCCTGCCCCGAAGGATGCGGCCCCTACAATATAGAGTGCCGCCGGGAACAGCTTGTCACCCCGAGCTTGCCGCCACGCGCCACCGAGATAGCTTGTCCATATAAGAACGAATATGAGGCCGATGCGCATGAGGCGCGGCATTTCCTGCCAGTTGGCGGCAACGAGCATGATAACGGCTGCGCCAAGAAGCAGCCCGCCAAGGGTGGCCAGAACGGAACCGAGACTGAAGATCGAAGCACGCTTTTGAAGGTCGGCATTCAGTTTCGATGCAGTCTCCGCATCGATCAGGCCGTCCCGCTGCCATCGCTCTATCAGGCGTTCCACAGAAATCGAAAATGACAAATTAGCTCCTGATCAATCCGTCAGTAGTCGTAAGCGGCTGGGAACATATAGGAAACTGCGCCGCCGGCAAATAGCGGGATCAAACCGCTTTGCGGCAATTTTGTGCCCTGCCAGTCTAATCGATTTAGAGTGACGTGCAGAACCCGCAGAGCAGCTATGCAAAGTCGGGTCTGCAACCTGCGAAAACAATAGCTTATATCATGGCCAACAAACGAGATGAATTGAATAGAACTCCAGTTCCTCAACGATGAAGGAATAGCACGATGAACCTGCTTCGCTCTTACAACAACTGGCGCCGTTACCGCGATACCGTCAATGAACTCAGCCAGCTTTCCACCCGTGAGCTGAACGATCTTGGCATCTCCCGCGCGGACATTCCGTTCGTGGCTCGCCAGACCAAGGCTCGCTAATTTAACGAGCCTCACAGTTTCTCCCGATACGGGTTTCACCAAGTCTGGCTCCTCCTCCCACCAGATTTGGTTCATCGCAGAACCACCCTCCTCCCAGGTTCTGCGATAACAAGACCGGTCCTCCTCCCAATGCCGGTCTTACCATAATGGCATCCGTCGCTCCTCCTCCCGCGACGGATGCCATTTCTTTTTGCGGCTCGATTCCTCTTCCCGGTGCGCCTTCTCCATTGAAGGCGTTCAGCAAAGGCGATAAGGGAATGGCCATGTCAAAAACATCCGATCTTACTCCCGTTCACGTCGTCGGCGGCGGTCTTGCCGGTTCTGAAGCGGCATGGCAGCTCGCGCAGGCGGGCGTGCCCGTCATATTGCACGAAATGCGTCCGGTGCGCGGCACCGATGCGCACAAGACCGAGCAACTGGCAGAGCTAGTCTGTTCCAACTCTTTCCGCTCGGATGATGCCGAAACCAATGCCGTCGGCGTTCTTCATGCCGAAATGCGGCTTGCCGGATCGCTCATCATGGCTTGCGCCGACGCTCATCAGGTTCCTGCCGGTGGCGCTTTGGCTGTCGATCGCGAGGGCTTTTCGCAGGCCGTTACGGCCAGGCTTGAAGCCCATCCGCTGATTACCATCGTTCGGGAAGAAGTCACCGGCCTGCCGCCGGAGGAATGGGGAACGACCATCGTTGCCACCGGCCCCCTGACCGCGCCTTCGCTGGCGGAGGCCATTCAGGCGCAAACCGGCGCGGATGCTCTGGCCTTCTTCGATGCCATTGCGCCGATCATCCATTTTGATTCGATCGATATGGATGTGTGCTGGTTTCAGTCCCGCTATGACAAGGTTGGCCCCGGCGGCACGGGAAAGGACTATATCAACTGCCCCATGGACAAGGAGCAGTATGAAGCCTTCGTCGCCGCGCTGGTCGAAGGCGACAAGACCGACTTCAAGGAATGGGAAGGCACGCCCTATTTCGATGGCTGCCTGCCGATCGAGGTCATGGCCGAACGCGGTCCGGAAACCTTGCGCCACGGCCCCATGAAACCGATGGGCCTTACCAATGCGCATAACCCTACCGTAAAGCCCTATGCTGTTGTGCAGCTTCGTCAGGACAATGCGCTCGGCACGCTCTACAATATGGTCGGCTTCCAGACGAAGCTGAAATACGGCTCGCAGACCGGCATCTTCAAAATGATTCCGGGACTGGAGAACGCGGAATTTGCGCGCCTCGGCGGCCTCCACCGCAACACCTACCTGAATTCTCCCGTGCTGCTCGACGGTACGCTTCGCCTGAAATCACGCCAGACACTGCGCTTTGCCGGTCAGGTGACGGGCTGCGAAGGCTATGTCGAATCGTCAGCTATCGGCTTGTTGGCGGGCCGTTTCACAGCCGCCGAAAAGCTGGGGCAGACACTGACACCGCCTCCGGGAACCACGGCATTCGGCGCCCTGCTCGGTCATATTACGGGCGGACATATCGTGGCGGATGACGAACCAGGCAAGCGTTCGTTCCAGCCGATGAATGTCAATTTCGGCCTGTTCCCGCCTGTCGATGTTCCCAAGCCTGAAGGCAAGCGCCTGCGGGGCAAGGAAAAGACAATTGCCAAGAAACGCGCGCTTTCAGCGCGTGCGCTGGCGGATTGCCGCGAATGGCTGGGGCTGGCCGAATAATACTGGGACAGGCTTCAGCTTGAATGAACTGAAGCCTGTCCTTTTTGAATGCTTAGAAGTTGGCTCTGAACATCAGCCATTGTTTCCGAACGGCAGAAATGTCCGCCACTTTCTCGCCAGCCTGCGCGCCGAGGCGCTCGATTGCCCGCAGATAAGCCGGGACAAGCGCCAAAGGCAGAAATGCTGGAGCAAGGCTCTTTGGCAGCTGTGATTTGTTCTTCTCGAAAATCGCCAGATGTTCCCGCGCGAAAGCCAGCATGATGCTGATAACGCGTTCGATAGCGGCCTTGTCTTCGCCCGCAATAAAAGTCTCGCGGGTCACGCCGACCGCCTGTAACATATCCGCCGGGACATAGAGTTGGCCTCGTCGCCGATGAATAGGCAAGAGACGAAGCAAACCGGTCACGGCTTGCGCTACACCGGCATGGCCGGTTATTTCCGTCTGTGCCTGTGCGGCATCTCTATCCAGTATAAAGCCGGCAAGCTGGATAATCGCCGATGCGGTTTCCCCGCAATAACCTTCCAGATCATTGCGGCTCGGCATCGGATCGTCATAAAGATCGAAGATGCGTGCTTCGCAATAATTGTCGAAAGCTGTTCGCGGCAGCTCATATTTGTCGATTGTTCCGATCAGCGCTGCGGCAACGGGGTGCGCTTCCGCACTGCCCCTCGCCTCGCCATTGATGAGGTCACGCCACCATTGCAACCGAACTTCGCCCGGAAGCGGTTCATGAACCAGATCGCGAATACGCGCGATTTCGGCATTGAACGCGTATAGTGCAGCCAAGCCGCCGCGACGGTCCTCCGGTGCGTAAAGCACTGAAAGATAGCGGTCCCGGTCAGCTTCGCGAAGCAGCGCCAGGCAATGTGCCTCATTCTCGTTCATGGTATCAATCTACAGCAATCAGCGCCGCCGCCACCGCGCGATCTTCGGCCAGAAGCACATTATAGGTGCGAACGGCAGCACCTGTGCTCATGGGATCGGAAGAAATGCGGTGTTCGCGCAAGATGGCGCGCACATCTTCGGGGATACGGCGGAGATCCATGCCCGTACCCACCAGCAGAATTTCAATATCGGATGCCTGTTCCAGGATCATTTCCAGATCAGCTTTGGCCAGCACCGGCGGCGTGGCGGGGTTCCAGCCATGAATTCCCGAAGGCAGGCACAGGATCGATCCGCGATGCGACATTTCCGCAAAGCGAAAGCCTCCATTGCCATAGGCATCAATGGGCGCGCGGCCCGGAAAATGGGCCTCTCTTATCTCTATCCCATGGGCCATTGTCAGCTTTCCAAATTCAGCGATTGCGCCAGTTCGTCGTCCATGGAATCGCTGGACTCATTCGGTCCGCGCGGCTTGAGGCCGAACTGGACCAGCAAAGGGGCCGCGATGAAGATCGATGAGTAGCTTGCCACTATAATACCCACGCTCAATGCCAGCGCAAAACTGCGTATATCCGCGCCGCCAAAGGCATAAAGCGGGATATGCGCGAGGAATGTCACGAAGGACGTCAGCAAGGTACGCGACAGCGTCTGATTGATCGAAGCATCGATGATGGCGGGCAACGGCGCGCTTTTATAAACCCTCAGGTTCTCGCGCACGCGGTCATAAATCACCACCGTATCGTTGAGCGAATAACCGATGATCGTCAGGATCGCCGCGACGCTCCACAGATTGAATTCCATCCGGAACACAATGAACATGCCCGCGAGAATGATGACGTCGTGCAGAGTAGACAGCACCGCACCAAGGGCGAGTTGCCAGCGGAACCGGACCCACACGTAAATGAAGATACCGATCAGCGACAGAATGACCGCCAGAATGCCGGCGCGAGAGAGCTGTTCCGAGACAGTCGGTCCAACGACTTCAACCCGCTGGAATGAATAATCCCGCTCGAACTCACCGCGCAATTTCACCGCGACGGTTTGTTCGGCATCGTCGCCGACTTCCTGGCTCCCGATAATGACGAGAGCAGAACGCGGGGATTTTGCCGGCAGGACATGGGCGCTGTCGATATTGAGTTCGGTAAGACGTTCACTGATGTCTTCCAGATTGGCATCGCCGCTGCGCGCCTGCAGCTCGACCATCGAGCCGCCACGGAAATCAATGCCGTAGTTGAATCCGATATTGACGAACAGTGCGACCACAATCGCGCAGGCAAGCACCGATATGCCAAGGGTGACGAATTGCAGGCGCATGAAAGGAATGTGCGTTACGGTCGGGACCAGCTTCAGGCGACGCTTCGGCACTTCCTTTGGCTTGGCCGTGCGCACCCATTGCGCAATCAGCAGGCGTGTGAAGGTGAGCGTGGTGAAGAGCGTCGTGCCAATACCGACCGCCACCGTCAGCGCGAAGCCGTGAACCGTTCCCGATCCGAGCAGGAACAGAACGAGCGCTGCAATAAGCGTGGTGAGATTCGCGTCGATAATGGTCGAGAGGGCGCGATAGAAGCCGGATTCCATTGCCTGGACGACGGAATAGCCCTTGCGGCGATCTTCGCGAACACGTTCATAAATCAGGATATGCGCGTCAACCGCCAGACCTATGGTCAGCACAAGGCCGGCGATACTTGCAAGACTGATCGAAGCGCCGATCAGCGAGAGTATGGCTGTAAGGATGATGATGTTGACGGCCAGCGCGATCATCGCGATCACACCAAGGATGCCGTAGGACAAGACCATGAACAGGCCGACGAGCAGCGCGGCCAGCAAAGCGGCCAATGCTGCGGCGCTCGCGTAATCTTCGCCCAGAGCGGATGCGATCGTGCGTTCTTCCAGAACCGTAACGTTCTGCGGCAGAGCGCCCGAACGCAGCACGACCGCCATATTGTTGGCCGCCTGAAGATCGAAAGCGCCGGAAATCTGCAGCTCATTCGTGTCGAGCTTTTCATCCACGGCAGGCGCGGATACGATCTGGTTATCGACAACGATGGCAAAGCTTCCGCCAACCAGATGCGATGTTGCTTCGGCGAGATTCTTGCGACCCGCATCGTCCAACGTCAACGTAATGACGGGTTCGCTATCATCTTCGCCTAGCGTCGCCTTCGCATCAGTCACATTGGCGCCCGTCAGGATCGGCTCCTTCTTGACGAGGTAACCTACAGGCGGGTCGTCATAAGAGTAGATAACTTCACTGTCGGCAGGCGGCGTGCCGCGAATGGCATCATCCGGCCCCATCGTGCTGTCGACGGCGCGGAAAGAGAAATTGCCCCTGACGCTCAGAATGTCTTTCAGAAGCTGGGCGTCGTAAACGCCGGGGACCTCAACCCGAATCTGATTGCGGTTTTCCGTTTCGACGAGGGGTTTGCCATATCCCAACTCCTCAAGGCGTTGGCGCATGATGTTGGCCGTGCGCTCAAGGTCCCCTCGTCCCGGATTCTGCACTTGCAAAATCAGGCGGGAGCCGCCGGAGAGATCCAGCCCAAGGGCGATCTGCTGCTTCGGCAGGAATCCTGGCAGTTTTGCCAGCGTTTCACGCGAGAAAAAATTAGGGGAAGCGATGACGAAGCTCACGAGAACCGCGAGCCAGATCAGGGCAGATTTCCAGCGTGAAAAATAGAGCATAGAGCAGCAATTCCGTATCAGCTTGGATAGAGCAGGCCGGAGTTCACCTGTTGCGAACCGCTCTCCGGCGTCGTGGCGCGCACATCGTTCTGGCGCTTGCCGAATAATGCACAGGCCCCGGTTATGGAAATCTTACCGGGGCCCGCATGTTGTAAAAGAATTACTTGTTCTTGTTGTCGGCGACAGGTTCGCCCTTCACGCGAACATCCATCAGGGTGCTGCGCATAACGCGGATGCGAACGCCTTCCGCAATTTCAACTTCGAGTTCGTTGTCATCAACGACCTTCTGAACCTTGCCGACAATGCCGCCGCCGGTGACGACGGTATCGCCGCGACGAACCTGCGACAGCATTTCCTGACGCTTCTTCATCTGGGTCCGCTGCGGGCGGATGATGAGGAAGTACATGATCACGAAGATCAGGATGAACGGCAGAATGCTCATGAGCATGTCTGGTCCAGCAGCGCCGCCGGATGCTTGAGCGAAAGCCGGTGTTACGAACATTAGGAACTCCTCTGAAGTCTCGAAGACAAATTATTAACGGCATTACAATGGTTAGCGCGCCAAATGCAACCGGCGATGACCCCGCCTGCGCCAAGGTCGCACACTTTTCGCCTCCGCTGTGGCATGTTAAGCCATTACCCCTATCATCAGGGGCATGAAATGACGACCGAAGACATACTCAGCCAGAAACTGGACCGTTTGATCGCCGCTCTGGAACGCATTGCGCCGCCAGAAGCCAAAACACCCGATCTTGATGCCGCAGATTGCTTTGTCTGGGCTCCCGAACGACTGACCCTGGATCCGGTGAAGCGTGTTAACCGAGTGGATATCGAACTGATCCGTGGCGTAGATTTGGTACGTGACCAGCTTGTGGACAATACCCGGCGCTTCGCAAAAGGATTTCCGGCCAACAATGTGCTGCTCTGGGGCGCACGTGGCATGGGAAAATCCTCGCTCGTCAAAGCTGCGCAGGCAAGCGTCAATGCGGAAATGACGGACCGTACCCCACTCAAGCTGATCGAAATTCATCGCGAAGACATTGATAGCCTTCCGACATTGATGAATCTCATCAAGGATACGGACTACCGCTTCATCCTGTTCTGCGATGACCTTTCCTTCGATCACGATGATACGTCCTATAAATCGCTCAAGGCGGCGCTCGAAGGCGGTGTTGAAGGCCGTCCCGGCAACGTGATTTTCTATGCAACGTCGAACCGACGCCATCTCATGCCGCGCGACATGATCGACAATGAGCGCTCGACGGCGATCAATCCTTCGGAGGCCATTGAAGAAAAGGTTTCGCTGTCAGACCGTTTCGGTCTCTGGCTCGGTTTCCATAAATGCAGCCAGGACGATTATCTCGCCATGGTCGATGGCTATGCTGCCTATTTCAAGCTGGCTTACGATCCAGCCAAGATGCATGCGGAAGCGTTGGAATGGTCCACCACGCGCGGAAACCGCTCGGGGCGTGTTGCGTGGCAATATATACAGGATCTGGCAGGCCGCCTCGGGATTGCCATGTAAAAACGACGAAACAGCGCATAAAAGAAAGGCGGGCTTTGGGGCCCGCCTTCTTTTGTCGAGTCACGTTCCGATCAGGATTCCAGATATTTGGAAGGATTGACCGGAGCGGAATTCTTACGCACTTCAAAATGCAGCTTCGGAGATTTCGCATTTCCGCTCATGCCCGATTTGGCGATTTCTTCGCCGCGACGGACTTTCTGTCCACGTTGCACCAGAATCTGGCTGTTGTGCCCGTAGACGGTGACAAGGCCATTATCGTGACGGATCAGAACCGTCTGGCCGAACTCCTTCAGACCGTCTCCCGAATAGATGACCACGCCGTTTTCAGCAGCCTTCACCGAAGTGCCTTCCGGAACCATAATGTCGATGCCGTCGCTTACTGATGTGCCGTCACGCTGGCCGAAGCTTGCGAGAATACGGCCACGGACCGGCCAGCGCATCTGGGAAATACCGGTCGAGGACGGCGCTGCCGCCTGATCCTTCTCGGCATCCTCGATCACCTTGTTGCTCGCTTGCGGCGGCGTATAGGGCTTCACATCGGGATTGGCAGCCGGTGCGGCGGCGGCCTTGGCAGGATTTTCCGGCGGTTGCGAAACTGCGGCAACCTGCGTTGCATTGCCAGCCGCGGCAGAAGGAATGACGAGGGCCTGCCCGACGCGGATAGCGCCGTTCGACAGTCCGTTGGCCTTCTTCAACTGCTCGACAGGCACATTGTGCTTCTGCGCGATGGAGAAGAGTGAATCGCCGCTCTTAACCGTGTAGGTGCCGTTCGGCGCTGGCGGCGTGGTAGCATTTGCCCCCGCCGAGGCCATGTCGTTTGCCGAAGGCTTCTTGCCGTTGACGGCAGGCGCCTGCGGTACGACCGCGATATTGTTATCCGTTGGCCGTGGCGCGGCGGGTGCCGGAAGCTGGCCAAGAACCTTTTCCTGCGCGCCGTTTACGGTATTGCGCGTAGCGGTGGCTGCGCTGGCAACTTTGGTTTCGGCGGCATTGACCGTGTTGTTTACACGGTTTGCGGCCATGTCCTGCGCCTGCCCGACCTGGTTCTGGATGTGATTTGATGCCGCTGCTACCGGCGCCTGAACCGACTGACGTGCAGCTGCGACCGGTGCCGCCATCGGCGCCGAGGATACCGGCGGCAATGAATTGCGCTGAACAGAGCCGCTGGAAGCGGGAGCCACAGGAGCCGCGGATGCATAAAGATCGCCAGCCGGCTGCTGTGCGACACGCTGACTGGACGTAGAGCCCGTACTGATACCATCAGTGAAGCGCATCGTATCGGCACTGCACCCGGCACCAAAACCGGCAATCAGAACGATCGCGACATTCCGCAGGAGACGTTCAGACGTGTGCTGCAAAATTTGTAAACGCATGTTCAACTCGCCCATACTCGAAACTCAGTAAGGTGATTAAAACGCGTTAATGTTACTCTCTGGTTAAGAACGGCAATTCTTCGAAAAAAGATTCACCAATTAAATACCATAAGCGCACAAAACCGCCGAAAGCCCTCACCGACGATGCCGGAAAGAGCCGAACAGCCATCTTTTTGACGAATCGATACGCTGCCGTTCACAGAACGGACGAGACACCTTCGATGAAAGGCTGATAGCGGACCGCCATCAAATCCTCCTGCTCGAATCGGCTGCCAACCTTGGCGATGCGCGTCATGACCTGCGGACCATCGCCTGGGCCGATGGGAGCAATCAAAACGCCGTGTGTCGCGAGAAGGTCGACAAAGTGGCGCGGCACTTCATCAAAAGCGAGCCAGATCAGGATACGGTCAAACGGGCCGCCGGGCATTCCATGGCGACCATCGGCATGCTTGACCATGATGTTTTCGCGCTTCAGCGACACGAATTGCTGCAAGGCGTGGTCGCAAAGCTTGCGATAGCGTTCAACAGTGGTTACGCGGCCGGCGAGCGACGACATCACCGCCGCGGTGAAACCGGAGCCTGTTCCGATTTCCAGAACCCGATGACCATGCTCCAATTTCAGAGCAGCGATAGCGCGTGCCTGTTCATCGATGCCCTCCATGTACTCGCCGCAGTCAAGCGGCGCAGTACGGGAACTATAGGCGAGATGAGACCATGCGGACGCGAGAAAACTCTGGCGCGGCGTGGCCTCTATGGCTGCAAAGAGACGCGGATCATCGATACCGTATCCGCGCATCCGCATGACGAAGGATGCAAATCCTTCCCTGTCCGAAAGCCGTGGGCGCTCAGACGCTGCCTGCCTCATGCTTCAACCCCAAGTGCTGCGCTCAATTCTGCCCGAACCTTATGCGCGGTCAGATCGAGGTGCAACGGAGTTACGGAAATGCAATCGGAACGAATAGCCGCGATATCGCTGTCGTCGGCCACCGGGGCCTTGCCACGGCCGAAATGCAGCCAGAAATACGGGAAACCGCGTCCGTCCCGGCGCTCATCAAGACGTGCATCGTGGCTGAGCTTGCCCTGCGCCGTGACGCGCACGCCCTTCACTTCCTCAGGGCCACAATTCGGGAAGTTCAGGTTCAAGAGAACTCCTTCCGGCCAGCCCGCCTCCACCAGCTTTTTGATAAGGTCCGGCGCATGGGCTTCTGCCGTTTCCCACGGAACGATACGGCGATCGCCTTCATATTCATATTCCTGCGACAGCGCGATGGCGCGTACACCCAGCAAGGTTCCTTCCATCGCGCCGGCAACCGTGCCCGAATAGGTTACGTCGTCGGCCATGTTCGCACCGGAATTGACGCCGGAGAGAACGAGATCAGGCGCGCCCGGCAACACGTGGCGCACGCCCATGATAACGCAATCGGTCGGCGTGCCGCGCAAGGCGAAATGGCGTTCATCGATCTGGCGGAGACGGAGCGGCTCCGACAGGGTGAGCGAATGCGCGAGACCGCTCTGATCGGTTTCAGGAGCGACAATCCAAACGTCATCGGAGAGCTTGCGTGCGATCCGCTCCAGAACTGCGAGGCCTTCAGCGTGGATACCATCATCGTTCGTCAGCAGAATTCGCACGTCGTCACTCCTTCATCTATCAATGATTCTGATTCACGCAGCTTTCTCGATCCGCGTGAGGCCGCCCATGTATGGCTGCAATGCTTCAGGAATATGAATGCTGCCATCTTCTTCCTGATAATTTTCCATGACGGCGATCAGCGCGCGACCGACAGCGACGCCAGAACCGTTCAGCGTATGCACGAAACGGGTCGACTTTTCCCCTTCCGGACGATAGCGGGCATTCATGCGACGACCCTGGAAATCGCCGCAGACCGAGCAGCTGGAGATTTCGCGATAGGTGTTCTGGCCGGGCAGCCACACTTCGATGTCATAGGTCTTCTGCGCGCCGAAGCCCATGTCGCCAGTGCAGAGCACGACCGTACGGAACGGCAGGCCGAGGCGCTTCAGCACTTCCTCAGCGCAGGCAGTCATGCGCTCATGCTCTTCAATTGAGCTGTCGGCGCCAGTGATCGACACCATTTCCACTTTCAGGAACTGGTGCTGACGCAACATGCCGCGCGTGTCGCGACCGGCGGAGCCCGCTTCCGAACGGAAGCACGGGGTCAGCGCCGTATAACGCTGGGGCAGCGACTTCGCATCGACGATTTCGTCGGCGACCAGATTGGTCAGCGGAACTTCGGCGGTCGGAATGAGCCAGCGGCCATCCGTGGTGCGGAAAAGGTCTTCCGAGAATTTTGGCAGCTGACCGGTTCCATAGACAGCTTCGTCGCGCACCATGAGCGGCGGCATCGTTTCGGTATAGCCGTGTTCCATGGTGTGCAGGTCGAGCATGAACTGGCCAAGCGCACGTTCGAGACGCGCAAGCGGCCCCTTCAACACCGTAAAGCGCGAACCTGCGAGCTTCGCAGCACGCTCGAAATCCATGTAGCCGAGCGCTTCGCCTAGCTCGAAATGTTCCTTCGGCTGGAAGGCGAAGTTGCGCTGGTTGCCGACGCGGCGGATTTCAACATTGTCGCTTTCATCCTTGCCGAGCGGCACGTCTTCGAGCGGAATGTTGGGAATGGTCGACAGCGCGTCGCTCAATTCCTTGCTCAGGCGACGCTCTTCGTCCTCAGCTTGCGCGAGAAAATCCTTCAACTCGGCAACTTCGGCCTTTAGCTTGTCAGCCGTAGCCGCATCCTTTGCGGCCATGGCCTTGCCGATTTCCTTCGAGGCGGCGTTGCGGCGCTCCTGCGCGGCCTGCACCTTGCCCACATATTCGCGGCGTTTTTCGTCCAGCGCCACCAGTTCGGACGACAGCGACTGAGCCCCACGCTTGGCGAGCGCTTTGTCGAGGGTTTCAGGGTTTTCGCGTATCCATTTGATGTCGAGCATGGGAAAAGCCGTTTCGTGAAATTGAACAGAAGCGAGGCCGCACAGATTGCGACCCCACGGAATCAACGCGACAGATCAGGACGATGAAGCGTTGTTTTCGGCGTCGGAAGCTTCCTGCGCCTCATCCCGCTTCTTCTCGATCATGCGAGCCACGATGATTGAAATCTCGTAGAGAAGGATCGTCGGCAAGGCAAGGCCGATCTGGCTCGCCGGATCAGGCGGCGTCAGCACCGCCGCCACGATGAAAGCGATGACGATTGCATATTTGCGCTTGTCCTTGAGACCTGCCGACGTCACCAACCCGACGCGCGCCATCAGGCTCGTGACGACTGGCAGCTGGAAGACGAGGCCAAACGCAAAGATGAGCGTCATGATGAGGCTCAAATATTCCGACACTTTCGGCAGGAGAGAAATCTGTACTTCACCGCTGCCGCCGGTCTGCTGCATGGCGAGGAAAAACCACATCACCATCGGCGTGAAGAAGAAATAAACGAGTGCGCCGCCCATCAAAAACAGGATCGGCGAAGCGATCAGGAATGGCAGGAACGCCATGCGTTCATGCTTGTAGAGGCCGGGTGCCACGAATTTGTAAATCTGCGCGGCAATGATCGGAAACGCCAGCACAATGCCGCCGAACATTGCCACCTTCACCTGCGTGAAAAAGAATTCCTGCGGTGCAGTATAAATCAATTCAGCCTTCGAGCGGTCCATGCCCGCCCAGTCGAGCGCCCACTGATATGGTACGACAAGCAGGTTGAAGAGCTGTTTTGCGAAAGCGAAACAGAAAACAAATGCCACGAAAAATGCCAGAATTGCCCAGATGAGGCGGCGGCGCAGTTCGATCAGGTGCTCAAGCAGAGGCGCTGCGCTCTGTTCGATTTCGTCCTCGTCGCGTGTCACGCTTTGGTTCCTGTCTTTGTCGTGGTCTTTTTGGCAGGTGCTGCGGCGGCAGCCTTTGCAGTTTCAGGTTTCGCTGTTGCCGGCTTTGTGGAAGCTGGCTTTGCAACCGAAGCTGCCTTCGGCGTGGCCTTCGTTTTGGCTGCCTTGGCTTCGGTCGCCTTGTTCTCTGCCTTCGGCGCAGTCTTGCGAGCAGCCTTTTTGGGAGCAGCGGCTTTTTCCGGCGCTAGGTTCACAGCAGGCGGCACCGTTGCGCCACCGGCATCGATCGGCGTCGTTACCTCAGCGACTTTATCAGGTGTCGCCGGAGACATGGACGATGTCGACTGCAGGCCGGCGCGCAAATCCTCGCCGGCGCTTCGAATCGGATCAAATACCTGCGTGAGCTTCGAACGCGGGTCGAGCTTGCGGGTCTCATCGATGATGTTCTTGACATCCTCAAGCTCGGCCTCTTTCAAGGCTTCATCGAACTGCTGCTTGAACTCGTTGGCGGTGGCGCGCATGCGTGCGGTTGCCTTGCCGAATGCCCTCAGCATTTTCGGCAAATCCTTGGGACCGACCACCACGATCATCACGATCGCAATAATCAGAAGTTCAGACCAACCGATGTCGAACATATTCTCGATACCCCGCGCAATTCGCGCGCGCGTCCCGTCTTTCGGCGGAAAACCGCACTAGTAAATGGCAAAATATGCTGCGCGTGCTTTGCCACACGCAGCACGCTTTATCCGTTAGATCAGGACTTGGTGGTTTTCTTGACGTCGTTGACGGTTTCGTCAGCCTTGGCGTCGATCGTACGACCCGAATCCCTGGCTTCATCCTTGGCGTCTTCGTCGGACATGCCCTGCTTGAAGTTCTTGATGCCCTTGGCAACATCGCCCATCAGCTCGGGAATCTTGCCGCGGCCAAACAGAAGAAGCACAACCGCCAGGACGATCAGCCAGTGCCAGATGGAAAAGCTACCCATTTTATTCCTCTCATTGCCGCGAACGCGCGGCATGTTCCTGCAATGCCAGTTACGATTTAAGCGCTTTCAACAAATCTTTCAAACAGAAGTGTGACGGTGAACGGCTTTGCGACAAATAAAATTGGCTGCAAAGCCCGGACCGGGCCTATTCACCGCGCGGAGCGAGCAAGCCAAGGCTTTCCAGATCAATATCCTCAAGCGGCTCTTCGTCTTCCGTCAGTTCGTCTGGATCTATATTGGGGATGGGAACAGCAAAACTCGACGGCATGCGCGCAGAGAGAAGCCCTGCGCCGCGCAATTCTTCCAGTCCGGGCAGATCGCGAATTTCGGGAAGGCCAAAGTGATCCAGAAACGCATCCGTCGTTCCATAGGTGACCGGGCGACCGGGCGTGCGGCGACGCCCGCGCAATTTGATCCAGCCGGTCTCCATCAGAACATCAAGCGTACCCTTCGAGGTTTCGACGCCACGGATGTCTTCCAGTTCGGCGCGCGTGACCGGCTGATGATAGGCTATGATAGCGAGCACTTCCATCGCGGCGCGTGAGAGCTTGCGCTGCTGCACGGCTTCGCGGTTCATGAGAAAGGCGAGATCAGGAGCGGTACGAAACGCCCATGCGCTGCCGACCTGCACAAGATGCACGCCGCGCGTCTCGTATATTTTCTGCAGATGCTTGAGGACCGGCGCGATATCCACATTGGCGGGCAGACGTTCCGCCAATGCGCGTTCGGAAACCGGCTCGGACGACGCAAAAACAATGGCCTCCACAATGCGCGCAAGCTCGGCAAGCCCCTGCGTCGAAACCGAAACTTCCGTTTCGATCTGATCGTCGTCTCTATCGACCTCAGCCAGATTTCGGCGTTCCGCCTCAGACATCGTCATCCTCATCCAATTCGCTTATATCCCCTGTCGCCCTGATATAGATCGGCTCGAAAGGGGCATTTTGCCTGACTTCCAGCTTGCCCTCGCGCACAAGCTCAAGGCTGGCGGCAAACGAACTTGCAAGCGCGGAGGCTCTCTCGCGCGGCGAAAGCGCATAATCGATCAGGAAGCGATCAAGCGATATCCAGTCGCCCACCGATCCCATCAGACGCACAAGCGCCACTCGGGCCTCCTTCAAAGACCAGACAGCCCGCTTGGCGATCTGCACCTGAGAAACGGTCTGGCGCTGTCGCTGTGAAGCATAGGCCGTGAGAAGGTCATATAATGTCGCGGAAAACTGGCTGGTTCTGTCCACCACGACCATTTCCGGCATGCCGCGTGCAAAAACATCCCGCCCCAGCCGGTTGCGGTTGACGAGTTTTGCCGCCGCATCGCGCATGGCTTCAAGCCGTTTCAAACGATAATGCAGCGAAGCGGCCAGTTCCTCACCGGTCGCGCCATCATCGCCCTGCTGCTTCGGGATCAGCAGTTTGGACTTGAGGTAGGCAAGCCATGCGGCCATGACGAGATAATCGGCGGCAAGTTCAAGGCGCAAGGCGCGCGCCTGCTCCACGAAGTGCAGATACTGCTCCGCAAGCGCCAGAACGGAGATGCGGGCAAGATCGACGCGCTGGCTTCGTGCGAGATGGAGCAGCAGATCGAGCGGCCCTTCAAACCCCTGCACATCGATTAGGAGCGACGGTTCGCTTTCGCTGCGTTCGGTTTCGCCCTGCCACAGCGCATCCATCGGTACGAGCGTCCCGTCTTTGCCGTCCGTGTCTGCTCCCGATGCTGCCAAGCCCGTTTCCCTGCCGATAAGATTTCCCCGGCGGATGGTCCGCCGACGATCTCAGTTTATCAAGTTTTGACGATTACGCTATCAGTTCGAACATGGCGCCGAATTCTGCGCGCAATTCTTCCTCATCGGAAAGATCGGGTTCGCCGGCATAAACCTCAGCCAGATCGGCGCGGCGCTTTGCCTTGCCTTCAAGAACCGGCACGCGTGCCGCAACTTCCTTCAGTTCTTCCATCACGCCTGCGCAATAGAGAACCATATCGCAGCCCGCACCAATGATGCCGTCTGCAATGTCGCCAAGGCTGCCCGACAGCGCCTTCATGGAAATGTCGTCGCTCATGACAAGGCCATCGAACTGGATGACATCGCGAATGATGGTGTTGATGACGGTTGGCGACAATGTCGATGGGCGTTGCGGGTCGATGCAATCGAAAACGACATGAGCCGTCATGGCCATCGGCAGATCGTTCAGCGCCTTGAACGGCACGAAATCATGCGCGACCAGTTCGTTGAGAGGAACGGTGACGCGGGCAAGTTCCTTATGCGTATCGGCAAAGGCACGGCCATGCCCGGGCATATGCTTGATCACCGGCAGCAGGCCCCCGGCCAGCAAGCCTTCAGCAGCGGCTCGCCCCATTTCGGCAACCGCATGCGGATTCTTGGAATAGGCTCGCGCGCCGATAACATCATGCGCGCCTTCAACGGGCACGTCCAGCACCGGAAGGCAGTCCACATTGACGCCGACTTTCAGCAAATCGAATGCATGGAGGCGAGCGTGAAGCCATGCAGCGCGCAGACCTGCTTCGCGATCGCGCGCGTAAATCGCACCGACTTCCGAGGCAGAAGGATAATTAGGCACGAGTGGCGGGCGAAGCCGCTGCACGCGACCACCTTCCTGATCGATGAAAACAGGGGTCTGGTCGCGTCCCGTCAGGTCACGCATATGCGCCGTCAATTCGGAAACCTGTTCCAGGCTTTCGACATTGCGCGCAAAAAGAATGAAGCCCCACGGTTTTTCGTCGCGGAAAAACGCGATTTCGTCTTCTGTCAGTTTCGTTCCCGACACGCCGGCAATCCATGCCTTGCACTCTTTCATGCGTTCTTCCCCAAAATTGTCCGGAAATGCTGTACTCAAACAAGCCCGCTCCGGTTTAACCGAAAAAACCAAGGCTTGGTAGTGGACCATGAAAAAGGGCGACCTAAGCCGCCCTTTCGATATTCAGTGTCCGATTGATCACTGCGTGACGAAGCAGCTGCCGCCAGCGGACTTGAGACGTGCACAAAGTGCAGATGCGTCTTCCTTGGAGCCGCCCTGAACGCGGACACGATAGTAAGTGCCCTTGCCCGGAATGTCAGCGCGCTTGATGTCAACGCTGCGTCCGCCGATCACGCTGCCGTACTTCTGGGCCATGTTCGCATAGGACTTCTGTGCCAGTTCAGCCGATGGCTGCGAAGCGATCTGGATGAAGTAACCGCCTGCACCTGCGGCCGATGCAACCTGCGTTGCAGCCGGTGCGGGAGCCGGATTGGCAGCAGCCGGAGCCTGCGTGCGCTGCGGCACATTGCCGACGATATTGACTGGCTGCTCCGCAGGACGCGACGGCACCACCGGAGCGCGGACAGGAAGACGCGGCGCTTCGGCAGCCGGCTGAGGCGACGTTGCCTGCGCGGCTGGTTCTGCTGGCGCATTGCCTGCTGCAAGCGCGCCGATTTCGTCACCGCCCGCAGGCGCTGTTGCAGCCGGCGGGGTAGCGTTTACCGGTGGCAGCTGCGAGACAGTTTCCTCCGGCGCCGGGGACGGCTGGACGATAGAGCCATCCGGCCGCACGATCATGGTTTCCACTTCGCGTGGCTGGACCAACGGCGCATTGCGGTTGGTATCCTGATTGGCAGCCGGAGCATTATCCGCCACCTGCTGCTCGTCAGGAGTGTTGTCCACCATGTTCTCGCTGTCATCCGTGCCGGAAATATCGACGGGCTCTTCGCCGGACGTAATCAGCGACTTTTGTTCCGGATTGTTCGGCAGCGTACCGGCAACGCGGTCATACACTGCCTTGTCCTGGTTCGGCACTGTTGCACCGCCCGGATTTTCCGGCTGCATCTTGATCGGCTGATTGTCGGCGCGAATCACGACCGGCTCGCCGGAGCCGCTGCCGCCGAGAAAATGATAGCCGATACCGCCAAGCAGCACCGCCACACCGGCCACACTCGCCAGAATAAGGCCGCGACGACCGCGAACCGGGCGATTGCGATAGGCTTCGGCAGCGCTGCCAAGGTCGTCTTCCGGCTGCATCGCAGCGCGTTCGCCATAGTCACCTGCTTCGAGCGGCTGCGCACCCTGGGCGGCCCAATGATTGTAGAAGTCGTCCTCATTGCCCCGCTGACTGGAGGGGTTCGGCTGGATTGAAGCCTGGCTCGTGGCCTGCGAGCGGCCATATGCCCCGGCAGCTGCGGCTGCACCAACGCCCAATGCGGCAGCGCCGACTGCAGCGCCAACGCTGGCGCCCGAATTTGGCAGATAGCTGGAAGCGCTTTCGCGGAATATATCCTCAAAAGCCCTGTCAGCTTCGGTCTGTGCATCAGACTTTGCCGATTCATCGACGCCAACCGTATTGAAGACCTCTGCAAATTCCGCTTCGAGGTCCGTCAGCCCGGCATTGCTTTCTTCTTCGCCGTAATTGATTTCCGGCAGATCGAGCGAATGTGTCTGTTCGACCTTTTCTTCGGCCACGCTCAATGTCTCGACTTCCGGCGCTGGCGCGCTTACCGCAGCCCTGTGAGCAGTTCCGAACGGTGAGAACGAACCCGGGGAAGTCCGGTAATCATCATCCGAACGCACAGCATGTGCGTAAGCGGTGACTTCTTCCTCAGGTTCCGCGCTCAGATCAAGATCATCTTCCGTGAAGAAATCCTCTTCAGTGAAAGCGCTTTCGTCCGCAATGTCGGAAATGTCGCCGGACGTTTCGAAACCGAAATTGTCTTCCGACAAGCTGATTTCATTCAATTCCGAAAGATCGTCGTCAGTTCCCTCGGCAACACTTGGAGCTGCGGTTTCCTCAACATCGAACGAAAAATCGTCTTCGAAGGAGAAATCGTCTTCATCGCCAAGAGGGGATGCCGAATCCGCTACAGGGGCATAGTCGGCCTGCGGCGTCTGCGCTACCGAATCCTGCCCTGCAACTCCCGAAGAGAAATTGCTCCGCGTATAATAGGGATACCCGGAAGGAGCTGCCTGCGGCGTGTAGGCTCCCACCCCCTCTGACGGTGCGACGGCTTCAGATTCGCTATCAGAGGCCAGATCATCGAGCTGCAAATCATCGAAGTGGAGGTCTTCCAGCTCCGGCGCGTCCTGATATCCAGAATTCTGCACTGGTGCCGCATCGTGATAGAGAGTTGGCGTTTCTGCGGGCGCAACATGCGAGAAATAAGTCTCGGTCTCGTCACGAGCCACTGGCTGCGGCTCGTCGCCAAACAGAAGATTTTCCAGTTCGTCTTCAAGCGAAACCGGCGCGGAAACCGCAGCATATGACTGCTGTTCGGGCTCGACGGCCTGAACATTCCAGTCGTGAGCACGTGCCGATTGGTAAGCCTCTTCATGCGGCTCTATGGCCGGCTGAAAGATCGTCGGATCGTAATCGGTCTGATCGATATGAAGCGGCTCGATAGTTTCCCTGCGGCTGTATACCGAAGACGATGTCGCGAAGTTATCTTCGTGCGAATCACGAGCAGCCGAATAGTCGTTATAGTCGAATTGCGGTACGGGTTCGGTGCGATCGGCTTCTTCAAATTCAAGCGTCTCGAAGGAAGGCGTTTCCACTTCGGGGGCCAACTCGTCCTCATCCATCTGAAGATCAAGCTCATCTTCCAGGGCGGAAGCAAGTTCTTCATCATGTATCAGAGGTTCGCCAGACTGATAGGAATCATCGTGCGTCGCCGCCGCGAACTGTGACTGGTCCGCAGGCTGAGAATAATCATTGAAATCACCGAGCAGCTCGCGCTCCAGATCCAGCGATGGATCAAAACTTGGCTCTGTCCGGCTATCTTCCAAGTAACTAGGTCGGCGCTCATTCCAAGCGACGTTGTCATCAGCAGGCGTGCCGAAGTCCATGATCCGCGACAGTTCCATCAGCGGGTCGTCTTCGTGCAACGGACGCTCGCCGTAATTACGGGGATTTGCACTGCTGTCCGTCATAGCGTGTTCCTAACTCAAACCCTGGACGCCGCAAGACGTCTCCATACATTGCTTTATTAGCGAGGCAATGTGGGCAAAAGTTGACGGAAGTTTCCTGCGCCAGAAGGAAGACCAATGACTTGCGTTCATTATGGCCTTCCACCTGTTCGACTTGCCAACTTTTGCCTTCAATCAGTCTTTCGACCTGAAAAGCTTCATGACAGTCGCCTGGTCTCCGAAATCATCTCACGCCGCATATTCCGGCGCGCAAACTGCGGAGACCATTCTTCGAGTATAATTCGTTTCAAAAGGCCTTCACCTTCCAAACTATACTCTAGCGCATTTCCGTTGGAGCATCCGCACCGATTATTGTCAGTCCGGAAGTCAGCACATCGGAAACAACCTGTACCAGCCCTAGCCTGGCTAATGACAAGTCTGGATCGTTAACCTTAATAAAACGTAAGTCCGGGTTCTCTGTGCCTCTATTCCACTGCGAATGGAACGTGCTGGCGAGGTCATAGAGGTAGAAAGCCAGCCGATGCGGCTCCTGATGGATGGCTGCTGCTTCGATCAGACGCGGATATTCTGCGAGCTTGCGAACGAGCGCGATTTCGCTTTCATCGGTCAGCTTGTCAAAATGCGCGGCCATGCCGACCCGATCGAGATCGGCCAGGCCGAGTTGATCGGCGGCCTGCCGGAAAACCGAGTGGCAACGCGCGGAAGCATATTGCACGTAGAAGACCGGATTGTCCTTCGACTGCTCCGTCACCTTGGCAAAATCGAAGTCCAACGGCGCATCGTTCTTCCGGTAGAGCATCATGAAGCGAACCGGGTCACGGCCGACTTCATCAACTACGTCGCGCAGCGTGATGAACTCGCCTGCCCGCTTCGACATGCGCACAGGCTCGCCGTCGCGAAAAAGCTTGACCAATTGGCAGAGCAGCACCGTCAGCTTCGCCTTGCCGTCGGAAACAGCCCTTGCAACCGCTTCCAGACGCTTGACGTAGCCGCCGTGGTCGGCGCCCAGCACATAGATCATCTCGTTGAAGCCGCGGTCATACTTGTCCTTGAAATAGGCAACGTCGCCAGCAAAGTAGGTGAAAGCGCCATCGGACTTCATCAGCGGACGATCAATATCGTCGCCCACCTCGGTCGAACGGAACAGGGTCTGCTCACGATCTTCCCAATCTTCCGGAAGCTGGCCCTTCGGCGGCGGCAGCTTGCCCTTGTAGACATGCCCCTTGAGCGTCAGATCGTTGATTGCATTGCGAATCGCCCGTGCGTGATCGACGTGCAGCTTGCGTTCGGAGAAAAACACGTCATGGTGCACGTTGAGCGCATCGAGATCGGCGCGGATCATCGCCATCATGGCGTCGATCGTGCGGTCCTTGATCAGAGCGAGCGCCTCCACTTCCGGCATTTCCAGAAGCTTCGTGCCGAATTCCTTCGCAAGTTCCTGGCCGACCGGCACGAGATAGTCGCCGGGATAAAGACCTGACGGAATTTCGCCGATATTTTCGCCTAGCGCCTCGCGGTAACGCACCATGACGGACCGCGCCAGCACATCGATCTGCGCACCCGCATCGTTGATGTAGTATTCCTTGACCACATCATAGCCTGCGAATTTGAGCAGATTGGCCAGAACATCGCCCACGACCGCGCCACGGCAATGGCCGACATGCATGGGACCGGTCGGGTTTGCCGAAACATATTCGACATTGACCTTCGTGCCCGCCCCGAGTTTGGAACGACCGAAATCCGTGCCCTCGTTCAACATTGCAGCGAGTTCGCGCTGCCAGTAGCTGGCCTTGAGACGCAGATTGATGAAACCCGGACCGGCAACGTCGACGGTTTCGACATCCTCATCCGAAGCAAGCGCCTCGGCGATGCGGCTGGCGAGTTCACGCGGGTTCTGGCCGACTGCCTTGGAGAGCACCATTGCAGCATTGGTTGCAATATCGCCATGGGAAGCATCTCGCGGCGGCTCGACACCGATGCGGGAAAGGTCGAGTTCGCTACCGTCTTTCGGTTTCAGATCAATATCTTGCAACGTCTTTTTGATACGTGCGTCGAAATCTGCAAAGATATTCATGGTCTGTCCTGTCAGGCTTCCGCCGGGCTTTGTTTCGTCGCATTGTCCGACGCAAAACCGCTTCGCACTTTTGCTGGAAATGCTCTAAATTTTCTACGGAATCCGGCCAGTCTGCCGGAAATGCCGCTTCGTTTGGCCCCGATTAAGCTAAATCGGGTGTGCGGTCAAACAATCGTCGGTGTTCCCGCACGGCATAATTGTCAGTCATCCCGGCAAGATAATCCGCAACCCGCCGCGCACGCGCGGCTTCATCCAGCGTTTCGCATCCCGATTGCCACTCCGGCGGCATGATCGACGGATCGGTAAAACAGGCATCAAAAAGGTCTTGCAGTATCTTGTCGGCCGCATGCCGACGCACCACGACGCTGTCGTGGAAATAGAGGTTCTTGAACAGAAACCGCTTCAGCACCTTCTCATCGGTTCTCATGGTATCGGAAAACGCCACCAGCGGGCCCGATTGACCATGCACGTCTTCCACGCTTTGCGGCTTTGCCACGGCCAGGCGACGTTGAGCTTCCTCGATCACGTCTTCCACCATGATGGTGATTTGCCTGCGCACGAGTTCATGCCCGGTGCGAACAGGATCGAGATCAGGATAGCGCGTCCGCACCAGATCGAGCAGGCGTTTCGTCAACGGCACCTCATCCAGCGCATCAAGGCTTAGCAGCCCTGCCCGCAGACCGTCATCGATATCATGGGCGTTATAGGCGATATCGTCGGCAATGGCCGCGCATTGCGCTTCCAGACTGGCAAAGCGCGTCAATTCCAGATCATAGCGTTCGTTGAAATCGAGAATCGGCAACGGAACCGGGATATCGGGATGTGTCGCATGAGCGCCCAGCAGAGGGCCATTGTGCTTGACCAGTCCTTCCAGCGTTTCCCATGAAAGATTAAGGCCATCGAAATCGGCATAGCGATGCTCAAGCTTGATCACGATTCGAAGCGACTGTGCATTGTGATCGAAGCCGCCGAAGGCTTTCATGCGTTCGTTGAGCGCCTCCTCGCCCGTATGACCGAAGGGCGTGTGGCCGAAATCGTGGACGAGCGCCACTGCTTCGGCCAGATCTTCATCCAGCCGCAATGCGCGAGCCAAAGCGCGCGCAATCTGGGCGACCTCTATCGTGTGGGTGAGCCGGGTCCGGTAATGATCGCCCTCATGCGCGATGAAAACCTGCGTCTTGTGCTTCAGGCGGCGAAAGGCGGTGGAATGGATGATCCGGTCGCGATCCCGTTGGAATGGCGTGCGGGTCGGGCTCTCCGGCTCCGGCACCAGACGACCACGGCTCCGCGCAGGATCACAGGCATAGGGCGCGCGTTCGCGATAACCGAAGCCTATTCCTTCCAGCGACATTGCGATGCATCCCTCACTGTAATATGATTACACAAACCGGTGCGAACCCGGTACAGACATTGACTTCCGCTATTTGCGTTCATAGCTATCAGCTAATCATGAAGGCAAGTATGCGGCTATCGGAAATCTGAGAAATTACCCGGTTCGATATTCGCCATTGCAAACGGAACAAGGCAGATGACAGGCATTACCGTTTCAGATTCCGCGGCAAAGCGGATCGCCAAGATTCTCGGATCGGAACCGGGAAAGACTGCGCTTCGCGTTTCTGTCGAAGGCGGCGGCTGTTCCGGCTTCTCCTATAAATACGATCTGGTCGATGAGCAGACCGATGACGATATCGTCATCGAAAAACTCGGCGCCAAGGTGCTGATCGATTCCATTTCGGTTCCCTATATGGACGGCTCGGAAATCGATTTTGTCGACGACCTGATGGGACAGTCGTTCCAGATCCGCAATCCGAATGCTACCTCATCCTGCGGCTGCGGAACCAGCTTCGCCATCTAAAGCATCTCGTTTGAATACGACAAAGTACGACATGCACTAACAGGCGCGAGAGCGAGAAATTCAAAACCGGCTGCCGATCGACAGCCGGTTTTTCATTTGGGTGGGAAAACGACCAGTTTCAAACCTTGACCGAGGCGACCGTCGCCTCGATGTGATCCACCAGCGCATCTGGCAAGCCGAGCCGCCCGGCCAGCATATCCAGATAGCCGCGTTCAGCCCTGTTATCCGGGTCTATTGCAAGGCGGGAAGCCGTATAAAGCTCGACCTTCTGTTCCTCAGTCTGCGCGGCTGAAACCAGAACGTTGATATCCACGGGATCGGCAAGTTCCCTCTCAATGAATGCTTCCGCCTCATCGTCCAGGCCGGAAATCTTCACCTTCTCCATGATGCGGGCGCGC
The DNA here is from genome assembly GCA_900470195.1 of Hyphomicrobiales bacterium. GTDB lineage: Bacteria > Pseudomonadota > Alphaproteobacteria > Rhizobiales > Rhizobiaceae > Brucella. Next base: position 226,653 of record UEIJ01000005.1, read on the forward strand.
TCGGCATCGTCGATATGGCCGTCGGCTTTCGCAGCTGCAATCATTGCCTGCACAAGCGTCAGCGCAAAGCTGTTGCTCATCGTCGGAGATTGCGGGTGGAACGGAGAATCAGCCGGAGGCGGCGGAAGAAGTTCAGGCTCTCTGGCGACCGGCTGTTCAGCTTCTTGCGGTGCCTGTCCGGACTTGTAGTTCTTGTAGGCGAGATATCCCAGTCCGGCGATGGCGGCGATACCGCCAACGGTTGCCACATTGCCCGCGAGCTTGCGCCCTGTCTTCGTACCGAGAATGGCGGCGGCGATGGCTCCCGTTGCGAGCGGGTTCTTCTTTGCCAGGTCTGTCACCTGCCCGGCCTTGTCGCGGACGCTTCCCGACGTACCGGGTATTTGCGATCCCAGAAACTGTTCGAGAAGTTTCTTGGCGTCGAACATTCGAATATCTCCTGTTTGGCTCCTGTCCAGAGCAAATAGGAATGCAAACCGCCAATACAAAGGTCTTGCGCCGAAATATCAGCAGATACTGAAATTGAAGCCGATGAAAAGCTGTGACGCGTGATTGCGCGCTGCTTGCCCTCACCTCCCCAACCGCATAATCATAGCGATATGAAAATCGCGACCTGGAACATCAACGGCGTCAAAGCCCGCATCGACAACCTCCAGCACTGGCTGAAGGAGTCCTCGCCCGATATTGCTTGCCTGCAGGAAATCAAATCGGTCGATGACCAGTTTCCACGCCTGGAGATCGAAGCGCTCGGCTATCACGTGGAAACGCACGGCCAGAAAGGCTTCAACGGCGTCGCGCTTCTGTCCAAGAAATCTCCCGATGAGGTCAATCGCGGCCTTCCGGGCGATGACGGTGACGAACAGGCACGCTTCATCGAAGGCGTCTATTCGACGGACAAGGGCGCCATCCGTGTCGTTTCGCTCTACCTGCCGAACGGCAATCCGGTCGACACAGAGAAGTTTCCCTACAAGCTTTCGTGGATGCAGCGGCTGGAGCTTTGGGCCAGAGACCGCCTCGCGCTTGAGGAACCGATTGTGCTTGCCGGCGACTATAACGTCATTCCCGAACCGGAGGACGCCAGGAACCCCGCCATGTGGGTCGGCGATGCGCTCTTCCAGCCGCAATCACGCCAGGCATTCCGCAGGCTCGAGAATATGGGTTTCACCGATGCAATCCGTGCATCCACGGATGAAGCCGGGATTTACTCGTTCTGGGATTATCAGGCCGGCGCATGGCAGAAGAATAACGGCATCCGCATCGACCATCTGATGCTGTCGCCGGAAGCAGCCAACCGCTTCATATCAAGTGATGTGGAAAAGCACGTCCGTGCCTGGGAAAAGCCATCCGACCACGTGCCCGTGACGATAACGCTTTCGGTCTGATGATCGCACTGCGGCTGTATAGTCAGGTGCGATAAAAAAGAAGATCAGAAATCGCCTTTGATGGCATAGTCGCTGGAGAGTGCGATCGCGTTACGACGATCCGCCTCACCGGCAATTGAGAATGCCTGTTCCTGCATATCGCGTATCCATGGGCAATCCTCGGTCGGGCAACGTTCAAAAGCCGCCGTCATCATGGCCAGGCCGCGGACGGTCTTGCCTGCCTGAAACAGCATGTTGCCAAGCATGGCCTGGGCGCCGGCATTGCCCTTCTTGGCGGCAAGCTGGAACCAGCGAGCGGCCTGAACGGAATTGCGTTCTCCGCCATCCCCATCAAGCAGCATCTTGCCAAGCTCGAACTGGGCTGCGGAATCACCGAAATTCGAGGCGGCCTGCACATAAAGATCGCGCGCCATGCTCGGATTAGCACGAACAGGAGACCCCGGAATGCCGCGCTTTACGTAGCCTGCGAGCGCCACGAGGGCATCAGCCACATAGGAGTCGTTTTCCGACCCCGGCTCCGAGCCTTCGCGAACGATCTTTTCAAAAATCTTGTAGGCTTCGTAGTCGTTCTCCGGCACGCCGTCGCCATCGGCGTACATGCGGGCCAGTTTCCACTTTGCGCCCTGATGGCCGCGATCCGCAGCATAGCGCAGCGCCTTGATCGCTTCGTCCTTATGACCGTTCTTGTATGCGGAGAAACCGAACTTGAAGAGTTCAAACGGGCTTCTCGACTTTTCTGAATCGTCATTGAGGTCGAAAGCGAAGGCGCTGTTACAGGCGATGGCAAAACCGAGAGCCATGGCAAGGGCGCTATATGAAAAACTGCGAATACGCATCACAACGCTGGTCTTTCACACACAGTGGAGGAAACATTCATAGAGGACAGAATGCACGCTGTTTTCGTCAAGACTGAGACCCGATCTTGGCCGAAAAAAGCCTTACCATCATTGGAAAGAATAAAGGGTGCACGAACAGGGATTATCCTGTTCCCACTTCGTTTGCCGTGCAACAACGCGCCCTTCGTCATTCCTGCCTATCCTGTTGGAGCTTGGCAGCTCCCAATATTTTGGTGGCTTCTGCCTTTCCAATGATCGGTGACGCCTGTTTGTGGCGGGAAATGGGCAAAATCTACCATAGCTCTTTCTAGCCTAAAGCATCGGTAAAGACTGTTGCTAATTGACAACAAACGGGCTGTTGTTGCGACCGGAAATCTGCCCTTCTTGACGCCATCGACACAAACTCGCAGTCTGTCGCAAGGTCAGGGCCTACGGGGAGTGGGGAAGCCACCTATGAGCAGATACCGCCGCCCTTACAGACGCCCCTATCGCTCTTTCCGCAAAAGCAACAGCATAAGTTTTCGCAGTATCTTACTGACTATATTACTTTTTTCTATTTTAGTCGCACTGATTGCCTACCTGCCGCTTCAAACGCCGACAAAAGGGGCATTGACCGGCCCGGTCTATGTGATCGACGGCGATACAGTGGTCCTTGGCAAGATACATATACGCCTCAAGGGCATCGACGCGCCGGAGATGCAACAGCAATGTGTCCGGGCGGGAACCCCATATGATTGTGGCAAGGAAGCCCGCAACATATTGCGATCCAGAATCGGCAAGTCTCCGATTCGATGCGAGACCGAGGGGCGGGATCAGTATGGACGCGATCTGGCGCGCTGTTATCTTGGAGAAACCGATCTCAACCGCTGGATGGTCGAAGAGGGCTGGGCTGTTTCCTATGGCGATTATCAACGCGAGGAAAGAGATGCCCGTCACGGCCAGCGCGGCATCTGGGCCGGAACGTTCGAGCAACCGTACCTGTGGCGCAAAGAGCATCACAACCAGAACATCGAACAGCCAATCGAACATAAACCGCTCCTGGCTGTAATCCGCGATGCATTTACCTATATAAGGGAACATATTCGCACCCTCATTGAAATGATTTATCCCCGGAGCTGATGGAATTCATGGAAAAACTGGACGAGCTCAAACACTCGATCCGGGCCTGCCGTATCTGTCGCGACATACCTCGGTTTCCGCCGCCCCTGCCGCACGAGCCCAATCCCGTCTGTATCGTCTCGAATACGGCAAGAATTGCCATTTGCAGCCAGGCACCCGGCATTCGCGTCCATAACACATCTTTGCCGTTCAACGACCCCTCCGGAGACCGCCTGCGGCAATGGCTCGGTGTGTCGCGCGAAGAGTTTTATGATCCGGCGCGCTTCGCCATCGTACCGATGGGTTTCTGTTTCCCCGGCTATGACAAACATGGCGGCGATCTTCCGCCGCGCCGTGAATGCCGCCAGACGTGGCATGACCGCGTTTTCGCCGCGATGCCGCAACTGGAATTTATTCTGGTCGTCGGGCAATACGCGCTTGCCTATCATCTGCCCGACTATCGGGGCCGCAATCTGACCGAGACCGTCAGGAACTGGCGACATTTCATGGAAACGCCCAATCAGGCGGGGCGAATCGCCCTGCCCTTGCCTCACCCCTCCTGGCGCAACAGCGGTTGGCTCAAGCGAAATCCCTGGTTCGACGCTGAAGTCGTGCCTGTTCTTCAGGCAAAAGTGCGGTACCTCATCGGCGACGATAAATAATTTTTACTCCGTTCGTTTTCATCAGAATATTTTTCCTGTAACTTCATCGCATTGCGAACCATAAGGTATGACGTTTCACCTATTCGCATAGTTCGGGAAACGATTTCTAAAACCGGGAACGGAAACGCATGGACAGGCTCGACAGGAAGATACTCCGCTTATTGCAGGAAGACGCGACACTTGCGGTGGCAGACGTTGCCAAGAAAGTTGGCCTTTCCACGACGCCGTGCTGGCGCCGCATCCAGAAGCTCGAAGAAGATGGCGTCATCAAGCGCCGTGTCGCCATTCTCGATCCGGTTCGCGTCAATGCGCGGGTGACGGTATTCGTATCGGTGCGCACAAGCTCACACAGCCATGAATGGCTGAAGCGCTTTTCCGAAGTGGTTCAGGAATTTCCTGAGGTTATCGAATTCTACCGCATGAGCGGTGATGTGGACTATCTGCTGCGCGTGGCTGTGCCGGATATCGCCGCCTATGATGCTTTCTACAAACGCCTCATCAGCAAGATAGAAATCCGCGACGTGTCGTCGTCATTCGCCATGGAGCAGATCAAGTACACGACCGAACTGCCGCTTGATTACATGGTGCTCGACAAAGATAACAACTAGTTCGTTTAAGATGTTGATTTAAAAGAAAAGCCCGCTTGATAGCGGGCTTTTTTTTGATGAGCATGGCAAGCGTTACTTCGAGCCGGATATTCCGGCCTGCTCGAAAGTCGCCATGCCGCTATGGCACAGGGCTGCCGCCTTGACGATACCGGCTGCGAGTGCAGCGCCGGTTCCTTCTCCGAGGCGCATTCCCATGTCGAGCAGCGGCTGCTTGCCCATTTTCTCCAGGAGCTTGCGATGGCCGGGTTCTGCGGAAACATGCCCGAACAGGCAATGATCGATGGCTTCCGGATTGGCGGCATAAAGAACCGCAGCAGCGGCGCTTGCCACGAAGCCATCGACGATGACCGGAATCTTCTCCATGCGCGCAGCGAGGATTGCGCCAGCCATGGCAGCGATTTCACGGCCCCCGAGACGGCTCAACACCTCCAGCGGGTCTTGCAGATGCGCCTGATGGAGCGCAACCGCCTGACGAACGGCTGCAAGCTTGCGCTCCAGCAGTTCACCCGTCGAGCCCGTACCCGGTCCAACCCAATCTTCCGCCGCACCACCGAAGAGCGCCAACGCGATTGCCGCCGCGATCGTGGTGTTGCCGATGCCCATTTCGCCGATGCACAGAAGGTCGGTGCCACCGGCAATCGCTTCCATGCCGAAGGCCATGGTCGCAGCACAGGTACGCTCGTCCATCGCCGCTTCTTCGGTAATGTCCCCGGTCGGGTGTTCCAGCGCCAGATCGAAAACCTTCAGCCCGAGATCGTTGGCGATGCAGATCTGGTTGATGGCAGCGCCACCGGCGGCAAAATTCTCGACCATCTGTGCCGTTACGCTTGGCGGAAACGGCGTGATGTTCTTGGCCGTCACGCCGTGATTTCCGGCGAATACCGCAACCAGCGGGCGATTGATCTGCGGCGTGCGCTTGCCGGTCCACGCGGCAAGCCACGCTACGATCTCTTCCATGCGGCCCAGCGAGCCAGCCGGCTTGGTCAGCGTAGCCTCACGCTCGCGAACAGCCCTTTCCGCCCCGAGATCAGGCCCCGGCAGATTGCGGATCAGTTCCCGGAAATCGTCAAAAGGTAGGCCGCTGGCGCTCATAGGTTCAGTCCAATCAAAGATGGGAGATGTAAATTCGTCGGGCTCGTCCTATAAGCACTGACGCGAATTTTCAAATCACCTCTTTGAGTTGAAGCAACATTGAGGCGAATTATCGCGAAAATCCGGTTCAGGAAACAAAGTGGAACAGCGACTTGCAGCGAAACAGTCTCATTGCCGACACGATCCGCAGCCTCGGCTTCCTGAGCCGCCTGCCGCTTCCGCAGCGCTGGTTCGAGAATGGCGATGATTCGTTGCCGCGCAATGCCCGCGCCTTTCCGCTTGCGGGAGCCGTGCTGGGCCTGCTGGCAGGCATCGTGCTTTATGCGGCTCATGGATTGAACCTTCCGCCGCTCGCCTGTGCGCTGCTTGCCGTTGGCGTGTTGGCGGCAATGACCGGCGCGCTTCATGAAGACGGTCTCGGCGATACCGCCGACGGCTTTTTCGGAGCATCGACGCCTGATCGCCGGTTGGACATCATGAAGGATTCCCGCATCGGGACTTTCGCCGCGCTTGCCCTGATCGTCCTTGTCGGTGTGAAAGCGTCTCTCCTGATGGCGATCATCGACCGTGCGGGTGCAGGATACGCAGTGCTTGCGCTGATCGGCGGCGAAGCGGCAAGCCGCGCTGGCATGCTTGCGTTCTGGCATGCCCTGCCCTCGGCGCGTCCGGGCGGGCTTTCCGACAGCGTCGGCCAACCGCAATGGGAGACCGTTGTTTGCGGCTCCGGCATCGGGATGGCCGTTCTTGTCCTTACACTGATACCCTCCGGCGGTTTCCTCGCGCTCATCAATGCGCTTGTACTGACGACAGTTCTGCTGTTCGGCTTCGCCCGACTTTGCATGGCAAAAATTGGCGGGCAGACGGGCGATACTCTGGGCGCGGCACAGCAGATCGGTTCGGTTGCCGTTCTCGCCGGGCTTGTCATGGCCCTTTGACGCAACCACATTGCATTCATGGACACGACAACCATCGAATCCCCGTGCATATTGGTATGCACGATCGACACGGAAACCGGTTTCTGCCTCGGCTGCGCCCGGACGCTGGACGAGATCGCACGCTGGTCCAGCATGAGCGCGGAAGAGCGAACGGCCGTCCTGTCGCTTCTCGCCGACAGGCACGAGATCATCGTAGAAAAGAGAATTGGCTGATGGGGCGCTTTTTCTGGCTCATTATCGCGGCGGTAGCGATCGTTGTCCTGCTGCTGATGTCCAACAATGACAGCGGTTCGACGCTGGGCATGGACAATGACGTGTTTGCCCGCGCTGCCTATATGGGCATATGGGGCGTCGTGCTCGCCGCCGGCCTGCTCGGCTCCGGCATCAAGCTGACCGACTTTGCACGCAACATGGCGATGTGGGCGGTTATCATTCTCGGTCTCGTTGCGGGCTACCAGTACCGATATGAATTGCAGGACGCTGCAAGCCGGATCACGGCGGGACTGATCCCCGGCAGCCCCATTTCGGGCCGCAATGCCGATGGCGCGTTGACTGTCACGCTTGCAAAGGCTGCAAATGGCCACTTCGAGGTCAATGGACGGGTGAATGGTGAACGGGTGCACTTCCTGGTCGACACCGGCGCATCCTCGGTCGTCCTCTCCCAGCAGGATGCGGAGCGCGCAGGCATAAACACCGCTTCGCTCAACTATTCCGTTCCGATCATGACGGCCAATGGCCAGGCAAACGCGGCAGTCATCACCATCGCCACCTTGCAGATTGGCGATATCGAACGCCAGAATGTGCGCGCCATGGTGACGAAGGAAGGGCTGATGACAGGCAGTCTGCTCGGCATGAATTTCCTGCAAACCCTCGGCGGGTTCACCGTCCGCGGCGACCAGCTTATTCTTATTGATTAAGCAGCTTCTGCTGCGGCTTCTGCCACAACGGCATAAGCCTGACGCAGAACATCACTCGTCGCTCCCGGCCTGGTGGCATCTGTCGAAAGGATTTGCCGCCAGCGCCGTGCGCCCGGCTGTCCGGTAAAAAGCCCCACCATATGGCGGCTCACATGGGAAAGCCTGCCGCCCGCCGCAATGTGGCGATCAATATAAGCGCACATTTCGTCGATGATATCTGCCACAGCGGTATCGCGCTTTTCGTCGCCATAGAGACGCGCATCCACCTCTGCCAGAATCTCGGGATTATGATAAGCGGCGCGACCGAGCATGACCGCATCGACGGTCCGCAAGTGCTGCTCCGCCTCATCAAGCGTATTGATGCCGCCGTTTATGCCGACGAAAACATCGCCAAGCCGCGCCTTGAGGCGATAGACGCGATCATAGTCGAGCGGCGGAATCTCGCGGTTCTCCTTGGGCGACAGCCCTTTCAGCCAGGCCTTGCGGGCGTGGACCCAAAGCGCATCCGCGCCTGCGTCAAGCGTCATATCGGCCAAAGTATCGAGTGCTGCTTCCACGTCCTGATCGTCAACGCCGATGCGGCATTTGACGGTGACGGGCACGGAAACCGCTTCCTTCATGGCTGAAACGCAACGCGCAACCACATCCGGGGTCTGCATGAGACAGGCTCCGAATGTTCCGGACTGGACGCGATCCGATGGGCAGCCAACGTTGAGATTGATTTCGTCATAGCCGTAATCGGCACCGATTTTCGCCGCCTCTTTCAGCTTAGCCGGATCGGAACCGCCAAGTTGCAGCGCCACAGGATGTTCGGCTGCATCGAACCCCAGCAGCCGATCACGCGGGCCATGGATGATGGCATCTGCCACGACCATTTCGGTGTAGAGCAGCGCATGCCTGGAAAAGAGCCTGTGAAAATATCGGCAATGCCTGTCGGACCAGTCGATCATGGGCGCAACGGCAAAGCGAACGTTCGGATAGGTGCGTTTTTTTGTTTTTATTTCAGTCATTTATACAACAATCCTGAGAATGCGATTCAGTCGCAACCAGCTCTTTCGAGGTTTATTTAAATTCGGACTGGTGCCAAAAGCCACAATTGATCGAAATGTTCAAGTTCCGGGATTATTGTGGCCATCCATGCCCAATATAGTGAGCATAAGAGGGTTTTCATACCCGGTGCGAAAACTCCGGCTGCATTAGCGCTACAGTTGCAAATTCGTCGGGCCGTGGCGAAAAGAGTGATTTTCGAGTACCGGAGCGGAACGTACTTTAAGGTACGTGAACACCGGAATGCAGACAAATTGCTCTTTGCAGCCCGGCATCACGAAGAATGCAACTGTAGTGTCAGGCTGTCTTCTCGTACAATACGCACTATGATTGAGTGCAGAAGCATTCCCGATTCTCATCTGCGTAATTCAAGGAAATTCGGCGTGACCTCCTTTTCCCCTTTCGGCAAATCATTCGATGCGTTTCTGTTCGACATGGATGGCACGATATTGAGCTCCATCGAGGCAACCGAACGGGTGTGGAGCGAATGGGCGATACGCCACGGCATCGATCCGGTTACATTCCTGCCGACGATCCACGGCGTCCGGGCGGTTGAAACCGTCCGTCGGCTTGCCCTGCCGGGCGTGGACCCGATCCGCGAGGCAGAAATACTGCTTCAGGCCGAGATGGCGGATCTGGATGGCATCGCGCCCATCGACGGTGCGCATGAGTTTCTGAGCGCGCTGCCGGAAGACCGCTGGGCGATTGTGACCTCGGCTCCGCTCGAACTGGCGCGCCGTCGCATCGCTGCCGCCGGGTTGCCGGTGCCAAAGACGATTGTTTCTGCCGAAGATGTGGAGCGTGGCAAGCCAAGCCCCGAATGTTTCCAGCTGGGCGCGAAACGGCTTGGGTTCGATCCGCATAACTGCCTTGTGTTCGAGGATGCGCCCGCCGGCATCGTTGCCGGAGAAACTGCCGGTGCGTGCGTTGTCGTGGTGACCGCGACGCACCCGCATTCCCCGAAAACATCTCATCTCAGCATTGAAAGCTATCGCTATCTCCGACTCGACATTCTGGACGATGGCAAGCTGGCGCTGGAACCGACCACGCCAATCTCGGTGGGTTAAATAACCCGCCGTCCCTCGCGCCAAACGGTGCGTATGATCGGAACGTGATCGGCAATCTGCACCCGGACCAGATCGGCCCTTTTACCGCCGACGATCTCGCCGCGATCCTCCAACCCTACCGCTTTGGCAGGGTTGGCGGAAACCAGACGAATGGCCTGCGGCAAGGAGATGCTTTCCACAACATCAGCGAGGAAAAACGCCGATTGCATCATGCTGGCCGGGATATAGTCCGACGATATGATGTCGAGATTTCCGGCTTCCGCCAGCTCACGCGCGGAAACATTTCCCGAATGCGAGCCACCGCGCACGACATTCGGGGCGCCCATGAGAACCGACATTCCCGAATCCTTTGACGCCTTCGCAGCCGTGTGGGTCGTTGGAAATTCGGCGACACGTATTCCCTGGGCCTGCGCCTCCGCCACATGCTCAACCGTTGCATCATCGTGGCTTGCCAGAATAACCCCGCGCTGATGACACAGTTCGGCAATCGCCTTGCGCGTCGGCGCGGAATATTGCTGCGACTGGCCAATACGTCGCTCGCAATAGAGCCTGAACTCTTCTTCCGAGAATTTCAGCTTGCGGAGGAAATAGGTCTTGTAGCTTTCGATATCCGTAAACTGGCGCTGTCCGGGCGCGTGGTCCATCAGCGACACCAGCCTGACCAGCGGCTGGTTGCCGAACTGCTCGAATGCCGGAAGACAGTCGGGCGCTGAAACCTCGCAGCGCAAGTGCAGGAAATGGTCGGCACGCAAGCGGTCAGCCGCGCGACCCTCGGCAATTGCCGAAGAAAGCTTGCGCATATCATCGATACCGGTTTCGGCGTCATCATCGAAGCCAATGCGCAGCGCGTCGAAAACGGTGGTGATCCCGGAGGCAGCAATCTGGGCGTCATGCGCCTGCACGGCGGCAATCGGGTTCCAGCGCACTTTCGGGCGCGGAGCATAGTGCCCTTCAAGGTGATCCGTGTGCAGTTCGATCAGGCCGGGCGTCAGGAAGTCGCTTTCCATATCCTCGCCCGTATTGGATGCACCTGCGGAGATATCGGCGATCTTGCCATCCACGAGCTTCAGCGAACCAAGGACAACATCGTCGGCGAGCACGATGCGGGCATTGCGCAGAACGGTTTCGTTTCCCATTGGTTACGGCCTCCCAACCGCTCGTGAGGTCCGGGCAGGCGCTGCCTTGCCACCGGTCAGGGGATGCAGCGAATGAATCTCGAAAGGCGCTCCCTTCTCAGGTTCCACGAACAAAGCGAGATTCGCAACCTCCACAGCATCGTCCAGCAGCGGCGTGAAGAATTCATCCAGTGTCCGCTCCACCCGCGGGCGGTCTTTCTCTTCCACGGGACCGGTCAGGGTCATATGAAAGCGGAACTCCTCAAAGACATAGGGATAGCCCCAGCGCTCGATATTGTGCCGCTGTGCCTCGCTGAGACGTTCCGGCCGTCGCTTCGCAATTTCTGCCTCATTGAGCGGCGCGCGAAACCGGTCGAAGGCAACCACGACATCGTTGGCGAGCTGGTTCAACTCGGCCACCGGTTCTTCGGGCACAAGCGCGAAGAACGGCCCAATCGCGTGAAGCTTCAGGCGGCGAATGGTGACAGGCGATGACGACGATGCGAAATGCATCAAAGCCGAAAGCAGGTCGTTTTCGGTGTGTTTTTCATCCAGACGGAACGGAGCCTTCATCGTCGCATGAAATCCGTAGCGGCGCGGCTCTTCGGTCAGCCGGACGATCTCATCGGTCGCGAGCGAGCGAATCGCCGGCATCTTCACCGGCTCGCCGCTGAACGCGTTGCGCCCGAGCCAGTTTGCGGCAACCTTCAAAAGCGCATCGTTGGACGGCGGCGTGAAATAGATCGCGTAACGCATGTCAAATCCTTAGAGCATTTCCAGCAAAAGTGTGAAACGGTTTTGCGTTCGGAAATGCGGCAAAAACAAACAGTTAGAGCGGTTCCAACGATTCCGTTAACACAGGAACCACTCCAGGCGAGGTTCGCGACACGACGTCAGCGGAACTCCATAAATATCAGGCAATGCATCGCACTTCTGGAAAGCTGTCCCTTTTTGAGGGCGATGCGGTCGGCGGATGCATACACAATGAATGTGGCAAGTCGATAAAGGCCAGATGACAGAAGCGAAATGCCGACAAACCAATTTTACATAGCGGCAAATTAGTATAGGCGTTAGCCCCATTGAAAGTGAGGAGACTGAAATGGGCGGATTTGCGTCTATCGGCGAGTGCATGATCGAGCTTTCTGGCAATGAAGGCGACCAGTGGCGCATGGGTTTTGCGGGCGATACGCTGAACACTGCGTGGTACATGCGGGCGCTGATGGAAAAGTCCTACCCGGTGGAATATGTGTCTGCCTTTGGAGAGGACAGCTTTTCCCAGAAACAGCGCGTGTTCCTGACCTCCAACGGTATCGGTATCGCCCATAGCCCGATCATCGACGGGCTGCATCCCGGCCTTTACGCAATCACGCTCAACGGTGCCGAGCGCTCCTTCACCTATTGGCGGAGCGACGCCGCCGCAAGGCGTCTCGCCAGCGATCGCGAAGCCCTGGAAAAAAGCCTGACAGGCCGCGACATCATCTATTTTTCGGGTATTTCGGTTGCTATCATTCTGCCCGAGCATCGCGACACGTTCTTCGAGGTCTTGCGCCAATGCCGCGCCGCGGGTTCGCGGATCGCCTTCGACCCGAATTTCCGCCACCAGCTGTGGCCGGACCGCAAGGCCGCGCAGGACATCATCAGCGAAGCAATGCGCATCGTCGATATTGCGCTGCCCACATTCCCGGACGAACAGGCGCTCTTCGGCGACAAGGACGCCCAAGCCTGCGCGGATCGCCTTGCCGGGCTTGGCGTAAAAGAGATCGTCGTCAAGGACGGCACGGAACCCGCCCTCGTTATCACGGGCGATGAAAAAGTGCTGGTGCCATCAGTCGCGGCACAAGCCGTCGACACGACGGGCGCAGGCGACAGTTTCAACGGCGCCTATCTCGCAGCGCGCCTGAACGGGCTTGCCCCGGTGGAGGCAGCCCGCAAGGCGCATCTGGTTGCTGCCCGCGTGGTCGAGATACGCGGCGCGCTTGCCCCGATGGAAACCGCACGCGCCGCCTTCGCAGACTGATTATTCTTTACGCGAAAAGCTGAAATGGCTGGTCTGGGCGTAAATCTCGCCCGGACGCAATATTGCCTGCGGGAAGTAAGGATATTCCAGCGATCCGGGCCATATCTGCGGCTCCAGGCAGAAGCCCGCATGTTTTCCATAAGGCTTGCCCATAAGGCCTATGCAGTCATTGGCCATGGTGTTGCCCGCATAGAACTGAATGCCCGGCTCCGTCGTCGATATATCCAAGCGAATGCCGGAGCGCGCGCCCTTCACCGACGCGCAGGGGCGCAATGGCCCGCGAGCAGCCGCCAGGCAGAAATTACTGTCATACTGGACCTGGGCGCCGTTCTCCTCGAAGCGAATCGGGCGGAACTCACGGAAATCATATGGCGTCCCCTTGACCGGCAGCACGCGTCCGTCTGGAATGAGAGCTTCGTCGACCGGCATATAGGCATCGGCCTCGATTTTAAGCTGGTGATCGAGAATATCGCTCTCGCCGCCATCATCGAGATTGAAGTAGCTGTGATGCAGCAGGTTGCACACGGTCGGCTTGTCGGTCACTGCCTCCAGCCGCACGATGAGCGTTCCGTCCGCATTGAGCATGTAGGTGCAGCTTACATTCAGATTGCCGGGAAAGCCCATTTCGCCGTCTGCGGCCACCGTCGCAAGCGTCACGAAATCCGGCCCCGTTCCGGTTATCTTCCAGACGCGATTGCCCAATCCCTTGCTGCCGCCATGCAGGTTGTGGCGGCCCTGAAAATTCGGTTCGACCTCATAGGTCATTCCGTCCAGTTCAAAGCGGGCATTGCGGATACGATTGGCTGAACGGCCTGCAATCGCACCCAGATGCGGCGAATGCGCCGGGTAGTCGGCAAAGTCGCGATAGCCGATCACAAGGGGGGCTGCGTGCCCCTCCATGCGCAGATCCTGGATAGCCGCGCCCCAGCTTATGATTTTGGCCGTCAGCGGTCCGTTGGAGATTGTGAGCCGGTGAACCGCCTGCCCGTCCGGTGCATGTCCAAAGATTTCCGAATCCACTTTTGCCCGCCTGTAACTGATGCAGCGTTGAGTTGCCCATGAATCCGCATCCATGCGCGGGACGCAAGATGCAAGCTGCTCAAATAATGATTTTGAACAAAACTTGATCGCACAAAATAACAGATAAACTTCGGACTATTTTCCCGTCGGGGACTGATGTTATCATGCCATGTAAAATATTGATTATTATCATTAAAGACTAAATTAGAGGCTTTTCAAATGAAGTCGAATTTTCAGAAAGTCATGCCTTATATTTTTAGTGAAGAAGGCGGTTATGTAAACAATCCCGCTGATCCCGGCGGCGCAACCAATATGGGCATCACCATCGCCACCCTGTCTGCATGGGAGGGGCATCGCGTATCGCCCGAAGACGTAAAGAACCTGACGCAAGCCACCGCCACGAAAATCTACCAGGCGCAATTCTGGAACAAGATCGACGGAGACAGCCTGCCTTCCGGCATCGACTACGCGGTGTTCGACTTCGCAGTCAATTCCGGGCCCGGACGCGCTGCAAAAATGCTGCAAGGCATTCTTGGTGTGCCTGAGGATGGCGTGATTGGCGCAAAAACGGTCGCGGCTACGAACCAGCGTTCCGCTGACGAAGTCATCAATGCCTTGTGCGACGCCCGCGCATCCTGGCTGAAGGGCCTGTCGACGGCATCGACCTTCGGAAAAGGCTGGCTTGCGCGTGTCGAGCGGGTGCGTGCCCGCGCGCTCACTCTCGCCGCCGCGTCACCGCTTGACCCTCCGGCCGCCCCTCCGCAAGCTATCGCCCCCAAAGCGCGCCAAGGCGATACGGCCTTTACATCCGCCCTGATGCACCCGGAAGCTCTCGGCACAATGGGGAGTGCGGCATCGGGCCTTGCGGCAATTGTGACAGGAAACGGCCCCGTGCAATACGCGCTGGCGATCGTCATGTTAGCCTGCGCCGCGGTCGGTCTGTGGTACTTTATCAGGCGGGTCAGGAACGAGCCCTGACCGCATCGCAATAACTCGGTTTTGAGAATATTTCCAAAACAAGAGTTTGCCTTTATGTTGCGCTTCGCATGTTGCGCGCCTTATATGCGCTTTCGACAGACCGGTGCTTATGAAAGTATTATGACTTTCCCTATCACCGGAAAAACGCTAGACACGCGCAAACAGTCAGATGCGTGCCAACTGTGGCACCGCCATGAATAAAGGAATCGAAACTTGTCCTCTACTTTTGACAAAGTCGCCGACATCATCGCCGAAACCAGTGAAATCGACCGTGACACCATCACGCCAGACAGCCACACCATCGACGATCTGGGCATCGACAGCCTCGACTTCCTCGACATCGTCTTCGCCATCGACAAGGCTTTCGGCATCAAGATTCCGCTTGAGCAGTGGACCCAGGAAGTGAACGAAGGCAAGGTTCCGACCGAAGAATATTTCGTTCTCAAGAACCTCTGCGCGAAAATCGACGAGCTGGTCGCAGCCAAGAAAGGCTGATCCGGCACATTATATGGCGGTATTGAGGGGTGGACAGAAATGTTCGCCCTGATTCCGTTTCTGGAGCAGTCTCAGCACCGACGGACAAACGGCACCCATGCAGAACAATAAAGTCGTCATCACAGGCATCGGCATCATCTCCTCGCTCGGCGAAGGGGTCGATGCGCACTGGAACGCTTTCTCGAAGGCGGGTTCTGAACCGCGTCTCGAAAAGGAAGCCTTTGCGCCCTACACCGTTCACCCGTTGGGTGAAGTGGACTGGAGCCTGCAAATTCCGAAGCGCGGCGACCAGCGCCAGATGGAAACCTGGCAGCGCCTCGGCACCTACGCGGCAGGACTGGCGCTTCAGGATGCTGGCATGAAGGACGATGAAGCGCTCTGCGCGACCATGGATATGGTCGTGGGCGCCGGTGGCGGGGAACGCGACATCACCGTCGACATGCAGATTCTGGATGAAGGCCGCGTCCGCAACGACCGCGGTGTCATGCTGAACGAGAAGCTCTCGACCGAACTTCGCCCGACGCTGTTTCTGGCCCAGCTTTCCAACCTGCTCGCAGGCAATATTTCCATCGTGCACAAGGTCACAGGTTCCTCGCGCACCTTCATGGGCGAAGAAGGTTCCGGCCTTTCGGCCATCGAAACCGCAGCCGCACGCATCCGCACCGGCCAGAGCACCCATGCGCTGGTTGGCGGTTCCTACAATGCCGAACATTTCGACATGATTCTCGGCCACGAGCTTGGCGGCCTGCTCAAGCATGACGGCTGGGCGCCACTGTGGCAGCGCGACGGTTCGGCAGGCGGCGGGATGGTTTCCGGCTCCGGCGGCGTCTTCCTCGTTCTGGAAAGCGCCGATCACGCCGCAAAGCGCGGCGCCCGCGCCTATGCGGAAGTAGCCGCAATTGAAAGCGCGCAAATCCGCCGCGACAATGCCGACCTTGCAAACGCCATCCGCGAACTCGTGCTTGCCGCCAATGACGGCAAGAACCCATCCTATGTTGTTTCCGGTGCTTCCGGTGCCCATGCGGCGACCGCCGCGGAGAAAACCGCGCTGGACGCTCTCTCGGCATCCTATCGCGGCATTTCCGGCCTGACCGGCCATTTGCGTGAGGCGCAGTTCCCGCTGGCGCTGGCGCTTGCAGCTATTTCCGTCTGGAAGGGTGAAGCTTTCGCGCCGCTCGATGCCTCCGAAAAGGACGCCGGCGGCCCTGTCAGCGAAGCAATTGTCACCATCGTCGGCGCTACGCGCGCCGAAGGCGCAGCAAAGCTGGTGAGAGTATAAGATGACGAAATATACAGACCATCTCGGCCGTCCCATTGTCGCCATCACCGGCGCTGGCGTGGTTTCCTCGCTCGGTCAGGGCAAGGAAGACAACTGGGCTGCATTGACCAGCGGCAAATCGGGCATCCACACCATCACCCGCTTTCCAACCGACAATCTGAATACGCGCTTTTCCGGCACGGTCGATTTCCTGCCGGAAAGCGATGTGGGCGCATCGGCGCTTTCCGAAGCTCTGGCGCGGCTCGCCGGTGAGGAAGCCCTCGCCCAGTCCGGTCTTTCTTCGACGGATTTCGGCGGCCCGCTGTTTCTGGCAGCTCCACCGGTCGAACTCGACTGGAAAAGCCGGTTTGCACTTGATGCGACTGTGAAGAATGAAGGCCCGGCAAGCTATCAGCTTCTGCTGGAAGCCTGCCGTCGCGCGCGTCAGGACGAACTCTTCAACACGACCCAGTTCGGCTATATCGCCGAACGCCTGTCGGAAGCCTTTGGCACGCGCGGCCTGCCGATCACGCTGTCGACCGCATGTGCCTCCGGCGCAACCGCGATCCAGCTCGGCGTGGAAGCCATCCGTCGCGGCGAAAGCGACCGGGTTCTCTCTATCGGAACCGACGGTTCCGTCTCCGCCGAAGCGCTCATTCGCTTCTCGTTGCTCTCCGCCCTTTCCACCCAGAACGACAAGCCGGAAAAGGCTTCCAAGCCCTTTTCCAAGGACCGTGACGGCTTCGCCATGTCGGAAGGTTCCGGTGCACTGGTGATGGAATCGCTGGAAAGCGCGGTTGCGCGTGGCGCGAAGGTTCTGGGCATTCTTGCCGGTTGCGGCGAAAAGGCCGATGATTTCCACCGCACCCGTTCCAAGCCGGATGCCTCGCCTGCCATCGGCACGGTGCGCGCCGCCCTTGCGGATGCCGGTCTCACCGAAGACCAGATTTCCTACATCAATGCCCACGGCACCTCGACGCCGGAAAACGACAAGATGGAATATCTGGCGCTTTCGTCCGTATTCGGTGAAAAGCTGGCATCCATTCCGGTTTCCTCCAACAAGTCGATGATCGGCCATACGCTGACCGCTGCCGGGGCCATCGAAGCTGTCTTCTCGCTGCTGACGATCCAGACCGGCACCCTGCCCCCGACCATCAATTACGACAATCCGGACCCGGCTATCCCGCTTGATGTTGTGCCGAATGTGAAGCGTCAGGCGGAGGTTTCTGCCGTGCTTTCCAACTCATTCGGTTTCGGCGGACAGAATACGAGCCTTGTTTTGGCGGCAAATCCGAATTAATCCGTCCGGCAACGAACTTAAATTCCTGATGATCCCGGAAGGCGGAAGCTCTCCGGGATCATGCCATGAAAGGAACAGCCCATGCGCGCCTTGCAGCTTCTTGACGATCGCCGCCTTGAAATCACCGATATCACACCTCCGCCTGCCCCCGGCATCGGCGAGGTGACTGTGAGGATCAAGGCCGTTGCGCTCAACCACATCGATGTATGGGGCTGGCGCGGCATGGCGTTTGCCAAGCGCAAGATGCCGCTCGTCATCGGCGCGGAAGCCTCCGGCATTGTCGATGCCGTCGGTCCGGGCGTTTCCAATCTCCTGCCCGGCCAGCTTGTGTCGATCTATGGCGCGCGCACCTGTGGTCTTTGCCGCGCCTGTCGCGAAGGCCGCGATAATCTGTGCGAGCATGTCGGCGGCGTGCATGGTTTCCATCTGGACGGCTTTGCCTGCGAAGCCGTGAACCTGCCTGCCCGTCTGCTCGTTCCCGCACCTCCCGGCGTCGATGCCATCGGCGCTGCCGTTGCACCCGTAACCTTCGGGACGGTCGAACACATGCTCTTCGACAATGCCAAGCTTGAGCCCGGCGAAACCGTGCTCGTTCAGGCCGGCGGTTCCGGCATCGGCACGGCGGCAATTCAGCTTGCCAAGAAGATGGGCTGCACAGTCATCACCACGGTCGGCTCCAATGACAAGATCGAGAAAGCCAAGGCGCTCGGCGCCGATCATGTCATCAATTACCGCGAAGACCGTTTTGAAGGTGTGGTGCGCAAGCTCACCAAGAAGAAAGGCGTCGATGTCGTCTTCGAGCATGTGGGCGCGGATACCTGGGCCGGTTCGATGCTTTGCATGAAGCGCGGTGCGCGTCTCGTCACCTGCGGCTCGACTTCGGGTGTTTCGACCAATATGAACCTGATGCAGCTCTTCCAGCAGCAGCTCAAGATTTTCGGCTCCTTTGGCTGCCGCATGGAAAACATGGCCGACGCCATGCAGAAAATGGCGCGCGGCATCGTGCATCCGGTCATCGACACCGTGGTCGGCTTCAACGATATCGACACGGCGCTGAAGCGCATGGAAGGCCGCGACGTGTTCGGCAAGATCATTCTTGAGATCGACTGAGCCGTAATTCCATGATGTTCAAGCTGAAACTTCTGCTCTTCCGCTGGACCCGCAAGCTGAAGCAGTTCAACTACTGGCTCTGGGCACAGGCCGTATTTCTGCTGCTTGGCCTGCTGCGCCTTTTCCCGGCGAAGGCAGCGATCAGCTTTTCGGCCAAGGTGGCCCGGCTCATCGGGCCGCTGACGCCGCGTCACAAGGTGGCGACCGATAATCTGCGTCAGGCCTATCCAGAGAAAAGTGACGCTGAAATCGAGGATATTGCCCGCGAAATGTGGGATTCGATGGCGCGCCTCTTCGCGGAATATATCTTCCTCGACGCGGTTTTCGATTTCGATCCCTATGCGACCACGCCGGGGCTGGTCGAAGTGGAAGGCATTCCGATTTTCGAGCGCCTGCGCGACGAGAAGAAGCCGCATATCTTCTTTACCGCCCATACCGGCAATTTCGAGCTTCTGCCGATCTGCGCCGCCACTTTCGGCCTGAATGTCACGGCGCTGTTCCGCCCGCCGAACAATCCCTATATCGCCGACAAGGTTTTGAAGGCTCGCCGCACCAATATGGGCCATCTGGTGCCGTCGAAAGCC
This sequence comes from Hyphomicrobiales bacterium, assembly GCA_900470195.1. GTDB lineage: Bacteria > Pseudomonadota > Alphaproteobacteria > Rhizobiales > Rhizobiaceae > Brucella. The sequence goes on from UEIJ01000005.1 coordinate 246,174, forward strand.
GGTGCTGCCTGGTCGCTTGCGCATATCCTCGATGAAGGCGGCAATGTCGGCATGCTCGTGGACCAGAAGTTCCGCCGCGGTGTGCCGTCAACCTTCTTCAATCGTCCGGTAAAGACCAACCCGCTTCTAGCCAAGCTTGCACGGCAATATGATTGCGACGTTTACCCGGCGCGTTGCATCCGTCTTCCCGGCGGGCGCTACCGGCTTGAACTCTACGAACGCATGGAATTGCCGCGCGACGACAAGGGCGAGATCGATGTAGCTGCAACCGCACAGCTTCTGAACGATACCGTCGAGACATGGGTGCGCGAATATCCCGGCCAGTGGATGTGGTTCCACAAGCGCTGGGGATAGGATTCCTGCCCCTCATGTGCTAGGGGCTGGCCAAAGTTACGGAGATCACATATGCGCCCCATCGCCATCGCCCCGTCCATCCTTTCCGCCGATTTCGCCCGTCTGGGCGAAGAAGTCGACGCCGTGCTGGAAGCCGGTGCCGATTGGGTGCATATCGACGTCATGGACGGGCATTTCGTGCCGAACATCACTTTCGGCCCGCAAGTGGTGAAGGCGATCCGTCCGCGCACCAAGGCATTCTTCGACGCACATCTGATGATTGCGCCTTGCGACCCTTATCTGGCGCCGTTTGCCGATGCCGGTTGCGATCTCATCACAATTCATGCCGAAGCCGGTCCGCACACGCACCGTTCGCTACAATCGATCCGCGCCCTGGGCAAGAAGGCCGGTCTGGCGCTCAATCCGGCAACGCCTGCCGAAGCGCTGACGAATGTCATCGAAGATGTCGATCTCGTCCTCGTCATGACGGTCAATCCTGGCTTTGGCGGCCAGAAATTCATCGCCCCGATGCTCGACAAGATCAAGCGCGTCCGCGAAATGGTCGGCGACCGTCCTATCGACATTGAAGTTGACGGCGGCATTACGCCGGAAACCGCAGGCTCGGTTGTTGCCGCTGGCGCCAACATTCTCGTGGCCGGTTCTGCCGTTTACAAGGGCAACTCGGTCGAGAGCTACCGCGCCAATATCGACGCCATTCGTGCTGCGGCTGAAGCTGCCCGTAATCGTTAAACTCCCACTTTCTACAGGATGCACCCATGATCCCGCGCTATTCCCGGCCTGAAATGGTCGCCATCTGGTCGCCCGAAACGAAGTTCCGCATCTGGTTCGAGATCGAAGCCTATGCCTGCGAGGCGCTTGCGCAACTGGGCGTCATTCCAAAAGACGCGGCAAAGACCATCTGGGAAAAGGGCAGCGTGGCGAAGTTCGACGTCGCCCGCATCGATGAGATCGAAGCCGTCACCAAGCATGACGTCATTGCATTCCTGACGCATCTGGCCGAATTCATCGGTCCGGACAGCCGCTTCGTGCATCAGGGCATGACCTCATCGGACGTGCTCGACACGACGCTCAACGTCCAGCTGGTGCGCGCTGCCGACCTGCTGCTCGCTGACATGGACCGCGTGCTGGAAGCCCTGAAGAAGCGCGCCTTCGAGCACAAGGACACGGTGCGCATCGGCCGCAGCCATGGCATCCATGCCGAGCCGACGACCATGGGCCTGACTTTTGCGCGTTTCTATGCCGAAATGGCACGTGGCCGCGCCCGCCTCGTTGCAGCGCGTGCGGAAATCGCAACCGGTGCCATTTCCGGCGCTGTCGGCACTTTCGCCAATATCGATCCGCGCGTGGAAGAGTATGTCTGCGCCAAGCTCGGCCTTGAGGCAGAGCCGGTCTCGACGCAGGTCATCCCGCGTGACCGCCATGCGATGTTCTTTGCAACGCTCGGCGTCATCGCCTCGTCGATGGAAAATATCGCCATCGAAATCCGCCACATGCAGCGCACGGAAGTTCTGGAAGCAGAAGAATTCTTCTCACCGGGCCAGAAGGGTTCGTCCGCCATGCCGCACAAGCGCAACCCGGTTCTGACCGAAAACCTGACCGGTCTTGCCCGTCTGGTGCGCATGTCGGTTACGCCTGCGATGGAAAACGTGGCGCTCTGGCACGAACGCGATATTTCGCATTCGAGCGTCGAACGCGCCATCGGTCCGGACACCACCATCACGCTCGATTTCGCTCTCAACCGTTTGGCTGGCGTGATCGAAAAGCTGGTGATCTATCCGGACAACATGCTGAAAAACATGAACAAGTTCCGTGGTCTGGTGCACTCGCAGCGCGTTCTGCTGGCACTGACGCAGGCAGGCGTGTCGCGCGAGGACGCTTATCGCCTCGTGCAGCGCAATGCCATGAAGGTGTGGGAACAGGGCGCCGACTTCCTTGAGGAACTGCTGGCCGACGCGGAAGTACGCGCTGCTCTTTCCGAAGACCAGATCCGCGAAAAGTTCGATCTCGGCTATCACACCAAGCATGTGGATACGATTTTCAAGCGTGTCTTTGGTTGAAGTGGCTCTGCCCACCCCTCTCTCACCCTGAGGAGCCGTTGAAAACGGCGTCTCGAAGGGCTGAGGGAAACACTCCGCCTGCCCTCGTCCTTCGAGGCTTCGCTTCGCTTCGCACCTCAGGATGAGGGTGGGAAGCTCGGAGACAAGAAAAAAGCCCCCGTGTTCTGAACGTGGGGGCTTTTCTGTTCTATAAATTGCCCCTTCTGGCTTGCGGGTGCGAAGCCGTGCAAATGAGCGCATATTGAAGGCCTCCAGCGCGCATCCCGAAACGTTTGAAACGGTTTTTGGAAACAGGATACGCGTAAAACAAGCTGCTGGCGCCCGGATATGATTCAATCAGATCGGGCTCCAAGGGAGGTTTTCATGAAGAAATATCTGCTTCCTATAATGATTGCTATTACATCGCTTTCTGCAATCGGAGCATATGCCGGTTCCGGCGTCGGCCCGACCACTACACCTGTTTCAGCCAGCTATCTTGTTGGTACGCCTGCACAAAAGCTCACTCTTTTTAATCATCGAAAGGTGGTTTTGATATCGCAGAAGGCAGGCCAGATGGGAGCACGGCTCTGTCAGTATGCCAGCGAGCAAGAATGTTATTCAAAAGACCCGAAATGCAGCCTCGGACAGCCGCAAAATTACGGATGCGCTGTGTGCTCTGACGGCATTTCCTGGAAATGCGTCCCGCTATCATGAATGGGCTTTACAAAACAGAAGCCGGATAATGACGAAACTATATCAAAAGCCTCCCTTTGACGGGAGGCTTTTTTCTATGCAGCGTCATGCGCTCTTTTTAAGCGTGTTGACCACATTGCCCCACGGGTCCACGAAGGTGCTGTCATTACCGCCGCGCGTATCTTCCAGTTCAACCCATGCAAGGCCGGTGCGATCCATGTCTCGCTTGCCGGCACCGGCGCTCTGCCAGGCATTGGCTGCGATATGGTGGTGGTAGCGCCCGGTGGACATGAAAACCGCCCGATCGCCATAGGTCTGGACAGTTTCGAGACCAAGTTCGTTGTGCCAGAAGGTTTCGGCTTCCTGTGCGTTGCCAACGCGCAGATGCACATGGCCGACCACCGTATTCTGCGGCGCAACCGTCCACTCTCCGCCTTCCTTCTTGATGACATCAAGGAGGTTGCCGACATCGAGCGGATCGGTGCTCATGGCCACACGGTCACCGTTCCATTGCCACTCATTGTTCGGACGGTCCGAATAGATTTCGATGCCGTTGCCTTCAGGGTCGGTCAGGTAGATGGCTTCGCTCACCTTGTGGTCCGACGCACCGCTGACCGGCAATTGCTTGTCGATGGCGCGGCGCGACCAGCGCGCGAGATCGCCACGGGTCGGCAGCAGAAACGCGGTGTGATAGAGACCGGCGCTGCGTGGATCGTCCGGCTTGGCTGCGGAAAACTGCTCGATTTCCATCAGTTCGCGATCACCGGCCCCGAGCACGATCGACGCGCCGCGGCGGGTCATCTCGCGCAAACCGACAACGTCGCGGTAATATTCAGCCAGCGTTTCGGCATCGCGCGCCTTGAGGCCGACGCGTACGACCCGCATCGGCGTGGTCATTGCGAAAGGAAGCGGAGCGACCGGACGCTCGGTTTCGGCTGGCGCCGCTTTCAAATGCTGTGTCATATCGCTCTCCTTCGACGGCATTTCTGCGCGAACAGGAAGAATGTTGGCCATAACAGCAGTCCCGGCCGCGCCGAGCATTTTGCGTCTGCTGATTGCCATGTCTTCCTCTCCGTCATGTTTCAAATCTTGCGTAAACATCGCCATTTACGGCATGTTTCACAAGATCGCGATCAGCGAACAGCCTGTTCATCATTCGCACGCCTCTATCAATGCGCACGACAAGCAGCGCTTGAAGAAGCCACAAAGCCCCTCTAAATGGGAGGCATGAAAGTCAAAGACGCAGATATCCTTATCATCCCCGGCTATACCAATTCCGGCCCCGATCACTGGCAGACCCGCTGGGAGAGCAAACTCTCCACGGCGCGGCGCGTACAACAGGCCGAATGGTCGAAACCTGTTCGCGAAGACTGGATCGGCGAAGTGGTCAAGGCTGCCAATGCGGCAACGAGGCCCATCGTTCTGGTCGCGCACTCGCTGGGTGTGGCAACTGCCGTTCATGCAGTGCCGCATATCCAGCACAAAGTCGCAGGTGCCTTTTTCGTGGCCCCTCCGGATGTTTCCAACGACAAGATCAGGCCCAAGCACCTGATGACGTTCGGACCCTACCCGCGTGAACGCCTGCCGTTCCCGACGATTACGGTCGTGAGCCGCAACGACCCCTTCTCCAGTTTCGAAGCCGCGGAAGACGTGGTGAAGGATTGGGGCGCAATGCTGATCGATGCTGGTGAATCCGGGCATATCAACTCGGAATCCGGGCATGGACCATGGCCGGAAGGCTCGATGGTGTTCGCCGAGTTCATGACGCAGTTACAGGCACCAAAGCATCATTAATGCTCGCGCCAATTAAAAAGGCGGGCCGAGAGCCCGCCTTTTCCTTTTCATGGCTCGAGCTGAATTAGCTGCGAATTGCTTTCGTCAGCGTTTCTGCTGCAAGGCGGATATAGCCGCCGTCATTGCTGAGCGTCAGGAAGCGGAAGCCGAGCGGAATGTAGCGGCGCGCAAATTCCGCGGTCGGCGAATAAATGCCTGCAATCTTGCCAGCCGCGATTGCCTTGCGCGCAATATTGCCAATCGGCTCCACAATCGCATCGGAGTTCGGATTGGCTTCGCGCCCGTTGCTCCAGGCGATAGAGAAATCCGCGGGCCCCACGAAAACGCCGTCAATGCCGCGCACGTCCAAAATGGCATCCAGCGCATCATAGGCGTCCCGCGTTTCGATCATCGCGAAAGCAAGCGTATCGTGATTTGCGGTCGTCAGATAATCGTTGGAACCCGGCGTGCCGTAATCCGCATTGGCCCTGAACACGCCCCATGAGCGCTCGCCTACTGGCGGATATTTCATTGCGGCTGCAAACCGTCGCGCATCCTCGACGGAATTGATCATCGGAGCGATGACCGCCTGTGCGCCAAAATCGAGGGCGCGGCTTGCCATGTCGAAACGGCCGACGGGAATGCGCACGACCGGCGGCTTGCCGGCGTTCAGGATAAGGCCAAGCGAGCGAAGCACGCTCGCCTCGTCGTGACCGCCATGCTGCATATCGAGCGTTACGGCGTCGAAAGCGCTATGGGCGAGAATTTCGACAGTCAGGGGTTCAGGAAGCGAGGACCATGCGGAGAGCACTGTTTCCCCGGCGCGAAGGCGCGAAGACAACGACATTCGGATTTCCTTCATTTCATAAATTCAGGGCGGAAATGCCACCGGCACATCCGCCCTGAATTATTCATCAATCCTGCTTCACCTGACGAATGGCTTCCTCAAGGAAAGCAAACATCTTCTCGCGGATGACCTCGTCCGCAACGCTCACGCCTGCAGCGTCGAAGTCGGCGCGGATCTTGCGGAAAACATCCTCGTCACCAGCTTCCTCAAAGTCGGCGGCAACGACTTCCTTGGCATAGGCTTCCGCTTCCGCATCCTTCTTGCCAAGCTGGTCTGCGGCCCAGAGTCCCAGAAGCTTGTTGCGGCGTGCCTCCGCCTTGAAGCGCAGTTCCGCATCAAGCGCGAATTTCTTTTCAAAAGCGTCGCGGCGATCATCCATGCCAGTGGTCATTCATAAAGCTCCCAGACTTACAAGTTAGAAGAGATCGTCATCCGTTCTCTTGCCTAAAGCTGGCAAGGGGCGCAAGATTATACAAGGGCTTAAAGACCACTTTCTTGCGACTCATACGTAAACTTGCGTCAGAAACGCCGAAAACGGGGGAACGGGCACAAAGCAGGATTGTTAAAAGCCCACAATTGCTATAGGTAGCCCGCGAGAATAGCGGCTGAGAGCCGATCACCATAAATATGGAAATCCGAGAAAAGCCATGAACCGTCGCCGCCGTATTTACGAGGGCAAGGCCAAGATTCTTTACGAAGGCCCTGAACCCGGTACGCTAGTCCAATTTTTCAAAGATGACGCAACTGCCTTCAATGCAAAGAAGCATGAGGTCATCGACGGGAAAGGCGTGCTGAACAACCGCATTTCCGAACATATTTTTACCCAGCTCAACCGCATCGGCATTCCGACGCACTTCATTCGCCGCCTCAACATGCGTGAGCAGCTGATCAAGGAAGTGGAAATCATTCCGCTTGAAGTGGTTGTGCGCAACGTCGCAGCCGGTTCGCTCGCCAAGCGCCTTGGCCTCGAAGAAGGCACCATCCTGCCGCGCTCGATCATCGAGTTCTACTACAAGGCCGATGCACTCGACGACCCGATGGTCACCGAAGAACACATCACGGCCTTCGGCTGGGCCAGCCCGCAGGAAATCGACGACATCATGGCGCTTGCCATTCGCGTCAACGACTTCCTCACCGGCCTGTTCCTCGGCATCGGCATCCAGCTTGTCGATTTCAAGATGGAATGCGGACGCCTCTGGGAAGGCGACATGATGCGCATCGTCGTTGCCGACGAAATTTCGCCGGACTCGGCGCGTCTGTGGGACATCACCACCAACGACAAGCTCGACAAGGACCGTTTCCGCCGCGACATGGGCGGACTGGTCGAGGCCTATCAGGAAGTGGCACGCCGTCTCGGCATCATGAACGAGAACGATACGCCGCGCCCGTCCGGCCCCACGCTTGTGAAATAATCATCCGCCCAGCCCGGAAGGGCTTGATCCCGAAAAGTGGAAGCCGGTTTTCGGGATCATGCCAAACAAGCCTTCCGGGCTGTTTCATTCGTTCTAAAATTGCAGGAACTACAGAGTGATCAAGGCACGCGTCACCGTTACACTGAAAAACGGCGTTCTCGACCCGCAGGGCAAGGCAATCGTCGGCGCGCTTGGCAGCCTCGGTTTCGAGGGCGTCAACTCCGCACGTCAGGGCAAGGTGTTCGATCTGGAACTGGAAGGTTCTGACAAGGCCAAGGCCGAAGCGGACCTCAAGGCCATGTGCGAGAAGCTGCTCGCCAACACCGTGATTGAAGATTATTCCATCGCCATCGCCTGAGCCCAATAAAGGAAGCAGTCGCCATGAAATCCGCAGTCATTCTCCTTCCCGGTCTCAATCGCGATCGCGACATGATCGCGGCGCTGACAAAGATCACCGGACAGGCTCCGGTTACCGTCTGGCAGACTGACACCAGCATTCCGGACGATGTGGACCTGATCCTGATCCCCGGCGGTTTCTCCTATGGCGATTATCTGCGTTGCGGTGCCATTGCAGCCCGCATGCCGATCATGCAGGCCGTCCGCGAGAAGGCCGACAAGGGCGTCATGGTCATGGGCGTCTGCAACGGCTTCCAGATCCTCGTTGAAGCCGGACTTCTGCCGGGCGCGCTGATGCGCAATGCCTCGCTGAAATTCGTCTGCCGCGAAGTAAAGCTCGAAGTGACCAACGCCAACACGTCGTTCACGCGCGGCTACCAGCCGGGCCAGATCATCCGTTGCCCGGTCGCGCATCATGACGGCAATTATTTTGCCGATGCCGAAACGCTGAAGCGCATCGAAGGTGAAGGCCAGGTTGTATTCCGCTATGCAGAAGGCACCAATCCGAACGGATCGGTCAACGACATTGCTGGCATCGTCAATGCACGCGGCAATGTGCTCGGCATGATGCCACACCCGGAAAACCTGATCGAAGCAGCCCATGGCGGCGATGACGGACGGGCGCTTTTTGCGGGCGCACTCGGCGTCGCGGCGTAAGCTGGCAAACAGATAAATAAAAAAGGCGGCTCGGTTGAAGCCGCCTTTTTTGTTGCGCCTGCCTCGCCTTAAAACTGCACTGGCAAAGCGCCGGGTTTCGTGGCAGCTTGGCTTCTGTGGCCTCTGACAGATGAGAAACTGTTGGATCGCCTCACATTTGTTTTCTGCATTTCGCGGCATAATGCGTCCACATTTTTGCTGGAAATGCCTCACAGATTTTAGCGATAAAGAATCAGGGGAACTTCACTCATGCAGCTTTATTCCAGGCCTCTCTCCCCCTACTCATCTTTCGTGCGCGGCGTGCTTTATCTGAAGGACCTGCCGTTCAAGCCGATGAACCTTTCCTATCCGTTTCCGGCCGATTTCAGCAATGTCACGCCGCTTCGCCGCATACCGGTGCTGATCACCAGTTCAGGCGAAACACTGTTCGAAGCCGCTGTCATCGCGGAATATCTGGAAGATCATTTTCCCGAAACATCCGTGCTGCCCGGCACACCGCGCGAGCGCGCGCTCATCCGCCTGCTGGCGCGCGTGACGGAACTCGATGTGCTTGGACCAACGATGAAACTTTTCATCCTGTTGAGCAAACCGGAACGCGACAGCGCAAGCATCGATCGCCTGTTCGACAAGATGCATACCGGACTGAAAGTCGTCGAAAGCCGTCTCTCGGACACAGCTTTCGCCGCAGGAGACGAACCCACCCTTGCGGATTGCTGGCTGCTGCCGGTACGTTTCCTGATGGAACCGTTGAAGAAGCTTTCCGGCAAAGCGGATTTGCTGGACGAGTTTCCGAAATTCGATGCATATGCAGCAAAGGCAAAACAGCATCCGGTTTTTGAGCGCATCTGGAACGAGATGAGCGATGGACTGAAGGCCTTCATGCCGCAACTCGCCTGACACATTCCCCCTACCCCTCATGCGTGCATTCCTGAAGGCACGCACTATCGGAGCCCTCCTTGAAGACCAAGACTATCGCTCTTCTGGCCCTTCCGGCCATTGCATTGCTTGCAGCCTGCACCTCCAGCAAACCCACGGGGCCTGTCGCCGTCGATGCCAGCAAGGCGGCGTTGCCAACCATGGAACGCATTGCGCTGGCGGCCAATAGCTGCTGGTTCAAATCGAAGGACAAGGATTTCCGCGGCTATTCACTTGCACCGGAACTGAATTCTTTCACCGGTCGTCCGCGCATCCTGGTCGTGCCTGCGCGCAATCCCGCATCGCGTCCGCTGCTCGTCGTGCAAGCGCAAGGAAACCCGGCTCGTGTCGAAACTTTCGGTCCGATGATGGGTGAAAGCCATGGCGGACGCATCGCCGCCGATGTCAACCGCTGGGCTTCGGGCCAGAGTGGCTGCCAGTAATCAAGCTGTCGCGGAAAGCTGCTTTTCGCGACAGATTTACAGCGCGTCTCGATCAGATCGGATCAGATCGACGCTCTAATCCTTTGTCTTAACGCGCATCTTTTCCGAAAACCGTTTCACACTTTTCGGGATGCGCTCTAACGCAAATGAAAGCGTACTTTTCGCGCTTCGCGCTCGGCTTCTCCGCGCTGCAGCCCAATGTCGCGCAGCTGATCGTCTGTCAGTTCGCCCAAGGCGATCCGGCTGCGCCGTAGCATCATGCGATAGGAGAACCAGTCCAAAACGCGCCGTACATATCCGACCTGCGGCCGGGATGCCGCCGACAGATTGGCCTGCAATGCTTTTGGCAAATCCGTGATGTTATCTGCCACAGGCACGGGCAAAATTGTGTCTATTGTCTCGGTTTGCGGTCTGAAGTAAAACATTGGCTCGATCCATTCATTACCAGCTGGAGCCCGTTGGGAGCCGGGAAGCAGTCGAGGCAAACCGCATGTTTGCCCGGACGCCTGCATTGTCACCAGCAGCGACAGAATTGACTCTATAATTGACTTGGCAATAGGTACAATTTATAAGTTGTCACCATGACAAATTGGATTCCCGACCTTTCCGGCAAGTCCGGCCCGTTTTACCTGCAACTTGCCGACGCCATCGAAGAGGCTATCGGAAATGGCGGTTTGCCGGCGGGCGCAAAGCTTCCGCCGCAGCGCAATCTCGCATTCGATTTGAAGGTAACAATCGGCACAATTGGCCGCGCCTATGCGCTGGCCCATGAGCGCGGCCTTGTGACGGGCGAAGTCGGTCGCGGAACCTATGTGCTCGGTGAAGAACCCGCCGACAATGCGCTGACCGCCTCCGGCATCGCGGGCACAAAGCCCGCCGACGTCCCATCCGGTAAAATCCGCTTCGACACGACGGCAGCACCGGATGTCGGCCAGCACGAAGTTCTGGCCCGGATAAATGCTGACATTCATCGGGATTTTCCGCAGGATATTGCGAGCTATTCGCGCTATTTTCCGCAACACTGGCTGGAAGCCGGACAAAGATGGCTTTCTCGGGTCGACTGGCGGCCAGACCTCGAAAATATCGTCGTCACCAACGGCGCGCAGGCTGCGAGCATTGCCATCATTACGGCCTTTACCAATCCGGGCGATCGCATCCTGTTTGAAAACCTGACTTACGCGCAGATCAGCCGATCCGTGCGTCTTCTCGGGCGGCGCACCATTCAGGCGGGTCTGGATGAATATGGGCTGATCCCGGAGGAGTTTGAACGCGCCTGCCGCCAGCAGCATCCGACGCTCGCCTTCCTGATGCCGACGCTGCATAATCCCACATTATCCACCATGCCGGAAGAACGCCGCCGCGCCATTGCCGACATTGCCCGGCGTTACAATGTCTGGCTCATCGAAGACGATATCTATGGCGTCATGTGCGACAGCCGGATACCGCCGCTCGCGAGCTTTGCGCCCGAACGCACCTTCGTCGTTTCCGGCCTGTCGAAAGCCGTTGCCGCAGGCATTCGCAGCGGCTGGGTCGCCTGCCCCGCGCATTGCGCGCAACGCGTGAAGGTAACGCACAAGATGGTCACCGGCGGCGCGGCCTTCCTGCTTGCAGAAACCGGCGCGCAGCTTGTGTTATCCGGCGAGGCAGACGCCATTCACGGCAGATGCCGCGAAGAAACGGTCATTCGCGAACAAATGGCGAGGGAAATCTTCGACGGCTTCGATTTCGTTTCCAAGCCTACAATTCCGTTTCTCTGGATGAGCCTGCCCGAACCATGGCTTTCGGGAACATTCAAGGCAGCCGCCTATGAAAGCGGAATCCTCATCGATGATGAGGATGAGTTCAAGGCCGGGCGTGTCGATCAGATCTATCACCGGGTCCGCGTTGCCTTTTCTTCTCCGGCTGATCGCAGTGTCGTCGAAAACAGTTTTCTGACGCTCCGCCGCCTGCTCGAAAACGAACAGGCCGGATATGAGGGGAGTGTTTGACGGGCTTGGCCTCGTTTTATCGTTATTGATATACGATTGAGGCCGGGAAAGCGGTATTTTCCTGTCGCGCACTGCCGCAACATAGGTTAAAGAGGCGCCTTGAAACCTTAGGTGTCCGTCCTTCGCCAGAAGTTTCCGGGTGCCACAGCCTGCGACGGGGTTCCCCATTTCCATGACTATTTCCAATACGCGAGACATCACGCCGGAATTGATCGAAGCGCATGGTCTTAAGCCGGACGAGTATCAGCGCATTCTTGAACTGATCGGACGCGAGCCAACCTTCACAGAGCTCGGCATTTTCTCGGCCATGTGGAACGAGCATTGTTCCTACAAGTCCTCCAAGAAATGGCTGCGCACGCTGCCGACCAGCGGACCGCGTGTCATTCAGGGCCCGGGCGAAAATGCAGGCGTCGTGGACATTGGCGATGGCGATTGCATCGTCTTCAAGATGGAAAGCCACAATCACCCCTCTTATATCGAGCCCTATCAGGGTGCGGCGACCGGCGTGGGCGGCATTCTGCGCGACGTGTTCACCATGGGCGCGCGTCCCGTTGCGGCAATGAATGCGCTGCGCTTCGGCGAACCCGATCATCCAAAGACCCGTCACCTCGTTTCGGGCGTCGTTTCCGGCGTCGGCGGCTATGGTAATTCCTTCGGCGTGCCGACTGTCGGCGGCGAAGTGAATTTCGACAAGCGCTATAACGGCAATATCCTCGTCAATGCTTTCGCTGCGGGTCTCGCCAAGACCGATGGCATTTTCTATTCCAAGGCGGAAGGCGTCGGCCTGCCGGTCGTCTATCTCGGCGCGAAGACGGGCCGCGATGGCGTCGGCGGCGCAACGATGGCATCGGCTGAATTCGACGAGTCGATCGAAGAAAAGCGCCCGACCGTCCAGGTGGGCGATCCCTTCACTGAAAAATGCCTGCTTGAAGCCTGCCTTGAACTGATGGCTTCCGGCGCGGTGATCGCCATTCAAGATATGGGTGCGGCTGGCCTCACTTGCTCCGCCGTCGAAATGGGCGCCAAGGGCGATCTCGGCATCGAACTCATCCTCGATCATGTTCCCGTTCGCGAAGAGAACATGACGGCCTATGAAATGATGCTGTCGGAAAGCCAGGAGCGCATGCTCATGGTTCTTAAGCCAGAAAAGGAAGCCGAAGCCCAAGCCATTTTCCGAAAATGGGGCCTTGATTTCGCAATTGTCGGCAAGACGACCGACGATCTACGCTTCCGCGTCATCCATCAGGGCGAGGAAGTCGCCAACCTGCCGATCAAGGATCTGGGCGACGAAGCGCCGGAATATGATCGTCCGTGGATGGAGCCCGGCAAGCATGCGCCGCTTCCAGCCAGCAATGTGCCGCAAGTTGAAGATTATTCCGCTGCCCTGCTCAAGCTCATCGGCTCGCCCGACCTTTCGTCGCGTCGCTGGGTCTATGAACAGTACGACACGCTCATTCAGGGCAACTCGCTGCAGGTTCCCGGCGGCGACGCCGGTGTGATCCGCGTGGAAGGCCACGACACCAAGGCTCTCGCCTTCTCTTCCGACGTGACGCCGCGTTATTGCGAAGCCGATCCGTTTGAAGGCGGCAAGCAGGCGGTTGCCGAGTGCTGGCGCAACATCACGGCGACCGGCGCGGAACCGCTGGCATCGACCGACAATCTGAACTTCGGCAATCCCGAAAAGCCGGAAATCATGGGCCAGCTCGTCAAGGCCATCGAAGGCATCGGCGAAGCCTGCCGCGCGCTGGATTTCCCGATCGTCTCCGGCAATGTCTCGCTCTACAACGAGACCAACGGCCAGGCCATTCTGCCCACGCCGACCATTGCTGGCGTCGGTCTCATCCCGGATTGGTCGCAAATGGCGAAGATCGGTGGCATGCAGGACGGCGATACGCTGGTTCTTCTTGGCGGTGACGGCACCCATCTCGGCCAGTCGGTTTACCTGCGTGATCTGTTCGACCGCGCCGATGGCCCAGCCCCGACCGTCGATCTTGCGCTTGAAAAGCGCAATGGCGAATTTGTTCGCTCGGCTATCCGCAACGGTCAGGTTACGGCATGTCACGACCTTTCCGATGGCGGTCTGGCGATTGCCGTTGCTGAAATGGCAATCAAGTCCGGCAAGGGCGCCGTGATCGATGCCGGTGACGGCCTGCCACATGCCGCACTTTTCGGTGAAGATCAGGCGCGTTATGTCGTCGCGGCCACGGCTGAAATGGCAAAGCTCATCGCCCTCAATGCCGAAGGCGCTGGCGTTCCGTTCCGCGTGCTCGGCACCGTCGGCGGCGACCGCCTGAAGATCGGCGATATTATCGATGTCGGTGTCGCCGACCTGACCGATGCTTTTGAAGGCTGGTTCCCGGCCTTCATGAGCGGCGAGCCGGTGAGTGATAACTGACCTGATTTCGCATTGCTGATACTTTTCCCGCCCGGATGGAAAGCCTGTCCGGGCGGTTTGCTTGTCATTGATTTAAACGTTAGACAGATGATTGTTGACGTTCCACGATGGTGCGTTACGATTCGATAAAACGATAAGAAGATGCCGGAAACGGCGGGAGATTTTGCATGGCTATGGACGCACATGAGATCGAAAAACTGATACGCGAGGGGATTCCCGACGCAAAGGTGACGATCCGCGACCTTGCCGGAGACGGAGACCATTATGCCGCCGAGGTTGTCGCGGAAAGTTTTCGCGGAAAGTCCCGCGTACAGCAGCACCAGATGGTCTATGATGCGCTGAAGGGCAATATGGGCGGCGTGCTGCATGCACTCGCCTTGCAGACAAGCGTACCGGAATAACAAAAACCTTTCGCGGGAGCGGCATTGGCTGCGGCAAGATGCTGCTCCCTCGAAAGTAAATTTCTCGCGCATTTGACTTGCTTTCGCCCGATCCGGGTGGTTACCAGCATTCAAAGCGACTATATTCGGGAAGACCTCCCCAGTTTGCGCCGGAATTCGCCTCGGCGTATTTGTTTAGCGCATGATCCTGTCCGGAAAGTCAGGCAACTTTTCGGGGTTATGCTTGGAAAGGACCGCAAATGACCGGCATCAACGATTTCATCGACAATGAAGTGAAGACCAACGACGTCGTGCTTTTCATGAAGGGCACGCCGGGTTTCCCGCAGTGCGGTTTCTCCGGTCAGGTCGTCCAGATCCTCGACTATCTCGGCGTGGAATATAAGGGCGTCAACGTTCTATCCTCGGACGAACTGCGTCAGGGCATCAAGGAATATTCGAGCTGGCCAACCATCCCGCAGCTTTATGTGAAGGGCGAATTCGTCGGCGGCTGCGATATCGTGCGCGAAATGTTCCAATCGAACGAATTGCAGGCACTTTTTACCGATAAGGGTATTGCCACCAAGGCAGCTTGAGGATTAATTGCCGGTTATACGGCTTCAGCCTCACCTTTTCCGAAGGCGCCGTTCCACGGCGCCTTTCGCGTTTTGCTAGATGTTCAACGACGGATTTCCATCCGTCGGCTTCTGCTTTCTAAATTTTGTCTTTCGTATCGTGTCCCTTGACGCGATGCGCCACCTTGCCAGGGAATGCCAGTCATGCCGCTCGACATCAAGAACGGTTCGCCGGACCAGAAGACCTCCATGCGTGGACGCGGAGAATTCATCGCGCTCATCGCTGCCATCATGGCCATCAATGCGCTGGCAGTCGACATCATGCTGCCCGGTCTGCCGCAGATCGGCGCGAGCCTTGGCGTGCAGTCGGAAAACCACGTCCAGTTCGTGATTACCGCCTATCTGCTCGGCTTCGGCGTTTCGCAGCTGTTCTATGGGCCGCTGAGCGACCGCTTCGGCCGCCGCCTGCCGCTGTTCGGCGGATTGGTGATCTACATCGTGGCCGCTCTGGGAGCGGCTGTCGTGACCGATTTCACGACGCTGATCGTCCTGCGCGTTCTGCAGGGACTTGGTGCTGCCGGAACGCGCGTCATCGCCGTCTCCGTCGTGCGCGACAAGTTTGCCGGCCGCCAGATGGCGGAAGTCATGTCGCTCGTCATGATGGTTTTCATGATCCTGCCCGTCGTCGCGCCTGCCACCGGCCAGCTCATCATGCTGTTCGGCGAGTGGCACCTCATCTTCCTGTCGATGGCGCTGATGGCGCTTGTCGTCGGCATGTGGGCCTTTTTTCGTCTGCCCGAAACCCTTCCCGCTTCCAGCCGGCGTCCGTTGACGGTCAAGAGCGTGATCGGCGGCTTCGGGATCGTCCTGTCGAACCGCGTCGCCCTTTTCTACATGCTGGGCACGTCGTTCATCCTCGGTGCGCTGTTCGGCTATATCAATTCGGCGCAGCAGATCTTCGTCGATATCTACAAGCTCGGCGCTTTGTTTCCATTGGCATTCGCTGCGGTCGCCATGACGCTGGCGCTCGCCTCGTTCATGAACTCGCGCCTCGTCGGCCGCTTCGGCATGCGCCGGATTTCGCAGACAATGCTGCTGGTCTTCACCGGCTTCAGCCTGTTGTGGATGATCCTTTCGGCGACCATGGCAAGCCCCGTTCCCTTCCCGATCCTGATGGCGATCTACATGACGATCATGTTCTCGTTCAGCCTCGTGACCGCCAACTTCAATGCGCTGGCAATGGAACCGCTCGGCGAAGTTGCCGGAACTGCCTCCTCCGTCCTGGGCTTTGCGCAGACGGTGATCGGCGCGGCATTGGGTGCGGTCATCGGTCAGGCCTTCGACGGCACCACGACGCCGGTTGCAACCGGATATTGCGTGCTTGGATTCGTAGCGCTTGGCTGCGTTCTGATTGCCGAACGCGGACGGTTGTTCAGGGTGCAAAACCCGCCCGCCGAACACGTGATTTGATCGCATATCACTGATAAACAATCAAAGCCCGCTCATAGTTAGCGGGCTTTTCTTATGCCGTGCACGTGCTATCAATTGGTGGCTTCGGGGGCAAAAGCAGAACGCGCCAGCCAGCAGGCGCATCGGGGAGGATAAGCCACCCCGACTTTGGCAAGGGCTTTGCTCTCGAACCGGAGTGACACAAATGGGTTTATTACCCGTTAGTATCACGCTGACGATAAAGAAAACCCGCACGGGCTGGCAATGCTACGTGCGGGTCAGACTCTTTATCTAAGCGAAACGGGTTGGGAGTTCGCGCTTCCAACCCACTCCGCCAATATAATGCCCAGGTGCCAAAAACACAAGCGGGCTGGCTACTCTGCCCAGAGTGCGGCCTGAATGTCCTGCCAGCTCTCCTTGCTTGGCGCCACCAGAAGACCGCCGCCGGTGTGGGAAGGCAGATAGGCGCTTCCGTCCCATCGTGCGAGATAGCCGCCCGCTTCCTGATGGATCAGCGCTCCCGGAAGATGGTCCCAGGGCATAAGCTTGTTATAGACCGCGAAGTGCGCGCCACCGGTTGCGATAATCCGATATTCGTGCGCCGCGCAGCGATAGCCGATCTGCGACAGGAATTTTGTATGGTTGCGCGCCAGACGCGACCGTATCGGCTCAGCCGTATACTGCCAGGAAATCGAGCCGGTCATCTGATTGATCGAGGCGGGTTCGGCGACGCCGACCTTGCTCACATCTCCATTGGCGTGGCGAATATAGCTTCCACCGCCCTTCGACGCCATGATCCAGTCATTGCCGACCGGATCGTGGATGATACCGGCAACCGTTTCACCCTTCGATACAACCGCAAGCATCACGCCGAACAGCGGAACGCCGGATGCAAAGTTGAAAGTGCCATCGACCGGATCGATTGTGAAGGCAAGTTCCGCATCGCCCAGTCCGTCCAGCAGAGCCTCGTTGTCGGAGCACGCCTCCTCACCGACGATCACCGCGTCGGCAAAGCGTTCCCTGAGCCTTGCAGTGATGTAGCGCTCCGCATTCACATCCGCTTCCGTGACCAGATCGGCGGCGGAGGTCTTCTGCCTTATATCGCCGGCATCCAGCCTGCGGAATCGCGGCATGATCTCCTGACGCGCCGCATCTGCCAGCAAATCCGCCAGCCAGTCCATCTGCCCATCATCAAAGCGCATCATCCCCCCCGTTGTTCAGTGTCAGTCCCGCAAAATCGAACAGCTTGCGATCGAGCAGATGGCTTGGCCGCACATTCGTCATGGCGCGGATCATCGTGTCCTTGCGCCCCGGCATGCGCTTTTCGATGTCGGTCAACATGGCCTTCATCGCATTGCGCTGCAACCCTTCCTGACTGCCGCACAGGTCGCATGGAATGATCGGGAACTGCATCGCGGTCGCAAACTTCTCCAGATCGTCTTCCGCCGCATAGGCCAGCGGGCGAAACACCATCAGGTCGCCCTCGTCATTGACCAGCTTGGGCGGCATGGCGGCAAGCCGCCCGCCATGGAACAGGTTCATGAAAAAGGTTTCGAGAATATCCTCGCGGTGATGGCCGAGCACGACCGCGGAACAGCCTTCCTCCCGCGCGACCCGGTAGAGATTGCCGCGGCGCAGGCGCGAGCAGAGCGAGCAATAGGTGCTTGTTTCCGGCAGCTTGTCGGTAACGATGGAATAGGTGTCCTGATATTCGATCCGGTGTTCGATCCCGTATCGATTGAGAAAATCCGGCAGGATATGCTTTGGAAAATTCGGCTGGCCCTGATCCAGATTGACCGCCAGCAGTTCGACCGGCAGCAGGCCACGCCATTTGAGATCAAGCAGCAGCGCCAGCAGACCGTAGGAATCCTTGCCGCCCGAAAGGCAGACCATCCAGCGCTCACCGGGCCTCACCATCGAAAAGTCCTCGATGGCCTGACGCGTCAGACGCAGGAGGCGCTTGCGCAGCTTGTTGAATTCCACCGTGGCCGGCACATCGCGGAACAGGGGATGACAGCCGCTGCTGTCGGCGTCTTCGGCAATATCAGGATCGAAAGCGTTCATGGTGCTTCCCGAAAATTGAGGATGTTGCAGGCTTCATACCGAAAAGCTGACACGGGGAAAACCGGGAAACCGCAATTCTTTGCACTGAAATGCGTAATCGATCCATCCCAGGCATTCCTAGCGCAAAACCGCTTCGCTTTTGAACGAAAAAGCCGCGCTGCATGTACAGCGCGGCTTTTCGATTTCGGCATATATCCAGCGCGCCAGAGCGCGCATGAAATTAACGCGAATAGAATTCGACGACCAGGTTCGGTTCCATCTGGACGGCGTAAGGAACGTCCGTCAGGGTCGGAACGCGGGCGTAGGTCGCAACCAGCTTGTTGTGGTCGACTTCAATGTAGTCCGGAACATCACGTTCTGCGAGCTGAACAGCTTCGAGAACGATAACCAGCTGCTTCGACTTTTCGCGAACTTCAACAACGTCACCGGCCTTCAGGCGGTAAGACTGGATGTTGACGCGGCGACCGTTCACGTTCACGTGGCCGTGGTTGATGAACTGGCGGGCAGCGAAGATCGTCGGAACGAACTTGGCGCGGTACACGACTGCGTCGAGACGCGATTCCAGCAGACCGATCAGGTTTTCACCGGTATCGCCCTTGCGGCGAGCGGCTTCTTCGTAGGTCTTGCGGAACTGCTTTTCGGAGATGTCGCCGTAGAAGCCCTTGAGCTTCTGCTTTGCGCGCAGCTGCACGCCGAAGTCCGAGAGCTTGCCCTTGCGGCGCTGGCCGTGCTGGCCCGGGCCATATTCACGGCGGTTTACCGGGGACTTCGGACGGCCCCAGATGTTTTCGCCAAGACGGCGATCAATTTTGTACTTAGCGGATTCGCGCTTGCTCATCGCATTTCCTTCAAAGAGTTATAGCGCCCGAAGGCGCTGGAGGAAACGCGCCCTCCTCTGCCCTCCGTTTTCGAGGACTGACAGGATGAAGCGCGCGAGCGCAATCTTCATCCACGGGACACGTCAAATGAAACGCCAGCGCGAAAACGCGCCAGCGATGGGCGGCTTTTAGTCATGCAGCTGTTATCTTGTCAAGCAGGCACAGGCGAAAAAGCCGGAAAAACCGGTGTTCGGGGCGTGTTTCCTACCATTTGCTACGCCCTGCCATCAAGCGTGAAGGAACATCATTCCCTGTTTCATCATTAGCCCTGACGGAACCGCTATTCATGAGGCTTCAATGGCTTTGTCTTTTCTTCCGTCCGGCAAGGGTGCTTTTACCGCTCTGATCGCGCTCGGCCTCGTTACGATACCCTATTCATATAGCATTTTTTCCGGCGAGGCGCAGGCGCAGACCTTCATCGAACGCATTCTCAAACAGGACGCGCAGAAGGCAAGGCAGCATCGAAAACGCCCGGCGGTCAGGCACAGCCAAAGGAAATCCACTCCGAAGCAACAAACGGCAAGACAAGCTGACCCGGCACCGGCAAGGGCCGAACCAAAGCCCGTGCCCCGATTCACGGCACCTGTTCCAATTCCGGCTCCGCGCCCGGAGGAAACGACAAATGGGAAAAGGGAGCCGGAAGTTCCGCCTGTTCCCGACGAAAAGCCGGGGGACGAGCGGCAGGAACAACCGCATACCGCCCCGCCTCCATCCCCGGACATTCCGGCGATCGTTCCAGAACCGGCCGACAACCCGAAACAGACGGAACAGGAGCCGGAAACGGAGGAACGCATCTATCAGGTTTCCTGCCCGGCGCTGATCTCCGGCGAAGTCCGGGGCAAGCTCCTGCCCCCGATCACGGACAGCGGCCAATGCGGGGTTCATTCCCCCCTGTCCCTGACCGCCATCGGCAAGGACGAGCCTTTGAAATTCGCCAATGCAGTGACCACGAATTGCGCAATGGCCGTCACGCTGGCGCAGTGGAGCAGCGAAGTCGCGAAAGCCGCCCGGGATGTTTACGGACCGGGTGCAAAAATCACCGAAATCGGCGTCGGCTCGGACTATCAATGCCGGAAGGTAAACGGTGCATCGTCGGGGCGGGTTTCCGAACATGCCTTTGCCAATGCGCTCGACATCATGTCGTTCACATTTACGGACGGCAGCAAA
This sequence comes from Hyphomicrobiales bacterium, assembly GCA_900470195.1. Lineage (GTDB taxonomy): Bacteria > Pseudomonadota > Alphaproteobacteria > Rhizobiales > Rhizobiaceae > Brucella. The sequence goes on from UEIJ01000005.1 coordinate 266,593, forward strand.
ACGCAGCTGGAAAGCGGCTGGAACGGCAGCGACAAGGAAAAGACGTTCTGGCGTGCCGTGCACGGTGCGAGCTGCAAGCTCTTCATGACCGTGATCGGACCGGACGGCGATGCCGCGCATCGCACCAACATGCATCTCGACCAAGGATGCCATGGCAAATCCTGTCTTGCACGTATTTGCCAATAAGCTATCGTAAGCGTTGGAAATTCATAAAAAAATCAGAATTGCGCCTGTAATCTCAGTTCCATTATCGATTCAATTCCGCCTGATCGCGAGTGAAAGACGGGTCTCCACGAGGACATGGGCATGAAATCGACAAAACTCATACTTTCCGCAATATTCGCACTTGGCTTTTCGGCTGCGGCGCATGCCGACGCCGTTCCCAAGCGTTCGAAGGATTTTACAGGCAACTACCAGACGCTCGTCAAGGACCAGCGGGTGGCGCCGCAGATCGCCGACTGCATCTCCAGCGGCTATGATTATGTGAAGAAGAGCAAGAAATATGATCGTCTCGGCTTCACCAAGGACGATATTTCGGACGCGCAAACCGATGATAAATCATCGAAATTCAGCACGAGCGATCCGCGCAAGGTATCGGCTGTGATTTCGGTCCCCGGCGAAGCGCGCAACAAGGGCGTTTCAGCGAAGTGGGACAGCATCACGCTGCGCTGCGGCATTACGGACGGAAAGCTGAAAGCAATCGAACTCGCTCCCAACAAGTCCGACAGGTAAAAATCACATGGCGAGTGCCAGACGGCACTCGCCTGTCCTGTTCAGTGCTTCTTCTTGTCGTCTACGTGCTGGGGCAGACTTTTGCGTTTGGTTTCAGCAAACTCTTCCAGTTCCTTTTCGGTCATCGATTCATACATTTCCTTCGACGCACCGATGAGTTCGCTTTTCTTGATCTCGCCGCGCTTGGCAGCAAGGGCAGCTCCAGCTGCTTTCTGTTGGGCCTGTGATTTTGCGGGCATGGCTTTCTCTCCTGTCTGACAAAACAAACGCAGGGGGAGACGGGCCGGTTCCCTTTTATTCGGTGTCTCCGTCAAAACGTGAGCGTGCATCACGAAGCAGATCACGGTTCTTGACTGCCCATTGGCCGAGCACATCGATCGGCACTGCCAGAGAATGTCCAAGCTCGGTCAGTGCATATTCCACTTCAGGCGGAGATGTCGGGCGAACATGCCGGGAAACAAGCCCGTCCCGTTCCAGAGACCGTAACGTGACCGTCAGCATGCGTTGCGAAATGCCCTCAATGGAGCGCCGCAATGCATTGAAGCGCATAGAACCTTCCTGAAGATTGAAAATGACAAGAATGCTCCATGTGTCGCCCACCCGGTCCAGCACCTCACGGATCGGACAGGTGCCGTTCCCATCGGTTTGAAACGCCGTGGTCGACGAGAGCAGAGGCGTTTTGCCATCTGGACGTGTCGGTATCGTCATCGGTTTCTCCTGAACATACGGCCTGTGACCGATGTGCTTTCCGTCATTCAAGCCATGGCACTTTCGTACCCGCATGCCTCATCCCCTGGCTGCGGAAAGTATGTAAATACAAACAGATAGCGCAGTTTTACGCCTTTGGATCATCGAAACAGCCCATAATACTTGCCTTTGGCGCGGTTACTTCCATGTACCCTGAACATGTAAAAGTGCGTTCTTCACATGCATGGCAGTATCGCTTATGTGGTTATCAGAAATAACCTGATTATGAAACATACCTTAATTCATTCGATACGAGAAGATCGGAAAGGAAATGCCATGACCAAGATCGCACTGATCGGCGCAACAGGCTTTGTAGGCGCCGCAATTCTCAAGGAAGCGGCAGCGCGCGGTGACCGGGTTACCGCGCTGGTTCGTCATCCGGAGAAAGTGGAAAAACTCGCCAATGTGACAGCGGTGAAGGCTGACGTATTCGACACCGACGCGCTTGCAAGCCAGCTTGCAGGGCATGATATCGTGATTTCAGCTTACAATCCGGGCTGGAGTGACAAGAACATCCGCGAAAACCACATCAATGGCAGCCGCTCCATCACGGAAGCCACCAAAAAGGCGGGCATCAAGCGCCTCATAGCGGTTGGCGGCGCAGGCAGTCTTTCGATCAATGGCAAGCAGTTGGTCGACTCGCCTGAGTTTCCCGCCGAATGGAAGGAGGGCGCGCTTGGTGCCCGTCAGGCACTCGACGAATTGCGCCGTGAGGATGCACTGGAATGGACTTTCGTGTCGCCAGCGATCATTCTCCAGCCGGGCGAACGCACCGGAAAATATCGCCTCGGAACAGATGAGCCGGTGTTCGACGACAAGGGTGAAAGCAAGATTTCGGTGGCCGATCTGGCTGTCGCCATTCTGGACGAAGCTGAAAAAGGCCAGCATATTCGCAAGCGTTTCACAGCCGCCTATTGAGGCAAATCACAGAAATGCCACATTTTTGACGGGCGCTCGACACAAAATCGGTGGTGAAATACACACATCCCCACCGGTTTTTCGCCCCAAAAGTCCACAAAACGGGTTTGCCGCCGCTCTGCCTTGATTATCTCAAACCAGTTCTACATCCACCACGCCGTGAATGGCTTTCATGGCGCTCGCGATCTGTGGACTGACACGATAACGGTGCGGCAGTTCGATCTCGACTTCGCGCTGGCCATTATCCTTGATGACGATGAGGCTCACCTGCCCGTCGCCGCGCGTATTGAAATGCGGCGTGATATGGCGGACAGCATCGGCCGAGCGCAGATAGAGCCGCATCGCCTTCTGCATCCGGCAGGCTTCGTCTTCAAGCGACTGGACAGTCTGGATGCGCAGGCCGATACCCTCGGGACGGTTTTCCGCCTGAACAGTAATCACCACCGACTTGCCGCTTTCCAGAAGATCGCGATATTGCGCCAGCCCTTCAGAAAACAGCACCGCTTCAAACTGGCCGCTCGCATCTGACAGCTGCACGATGCCCATCTTGTTGCCGGTTCGCGTCTTGCGCTCCTGACGCGCTGTCACGGTGCCCGCCAGACGTCCGGCATTGGCGCCGCGCTTGACGGCTGCGGAAAAATCCGCCCAGCTTTGAACGCGCATGCGGTTCAGCACATCGCGATATTCATCGAGCGGATGCGCCGACAGATAGAAGCCGACCGCCTGAAACTCGCGATGCAGCATTTCGGAAGGCAGCCAGGGTGCCGCCTGCGGCAGGATGAGTGTTTCCTTGGGAGCGCCGGACAGGCCGAAAATATCGGACTGGCCGCTCGCCGCATTTTCCTGCGTGCGCTGGGCAAAGCCCATGATGCGATCCATGCCCGCGCTCATTGCTGGACGATCCCGACCGAAACAATCCATCGCGCCAGCATTGATGAGACTTTCCAGCACGCGGCGATTGACGATACGCGGATCGACACGCTCGCAGAAATCCTCAAGGCTTTCAAAAGGCTTTTCGGCCCGCACATCGACAATATGATCGACCGCCGCCTCGCCCACGCCCTTGATGGCGGCGAGCGAATAGAAAATCTGCTTCTCGCCCACTTCAAACGGACGGAACGACGTCATCACCGATGGCGGCACGACCTCGATGCCCAGGCGGTTCGCCTCACGGCGGAAATCGTTGAGCTTGTCTGTATTCGACATATCGTAGGTCATCGACGCGGCCAGAAACTCGACCGGGTAATGCGCCTTCATATAGGCCGTCTGGTACGATACGATGGCATAGGCGGCGGCGTGCGACTTGTTGAAGCCGTAGTCGGCGAACTTGGCCAAGAGGTCGAAGATCATGTTAGCCTGTGCCTTGTCGACACCGCCTTCGATCGCGCCATCCACGAAACGGACGCGCTGCTTGTCCATTTCCTCGCGGATCTTCTTGCCCATGGCGCGGCGCAAAAGGTCAGCTTCACCGAGCGAGTAGCCCGAAAGCACCTGCGCGATCTGCATCACCTGTTCCTGATAGACGATAACGCCCTGCGTTTCCTTGATCAGGTGATCGATCTTCGGGTGAATGGAGGCGATCTCCTCCTCGCCGTTCTTGCGCGCATTATAGGTCGGGATGTTCTCCATCGGACCGGGACGATAAAGCGCCACAAGCGCAATAATGTCCTCGATCCGGTCCGGGCGCATGCCGAGCAGCGCCTTTCGCATGCCGGCACTTTCAACCTGGAACACGCCGACCGTTTCGCCGCGCGACAGCATTTCATAGGTGAGCGGATCGTCGAGCGGCACATGCGACAGATCGATCTCGATGCCCTTGCGCGCCACCAGCTTGACCGCCGTTTCCAGAACCGTCAGCGTCTTGAGACCAAGGAAGTCGAACTTGACCAGCCCCGCCTGCTCGACCCATTTCATGTTGAACTGGGTGACCGGCATATCCGAACGCGGATCGCGATACATGGGCACCAGTTCGGACAGCGGACGATCACCGATCACGATACCGGCGGCGTGGGTCGAGGCGTGGCGGTAAAGCCCCTCAAGCTTGAGCGCCATGTCGAGCAGCCGCCCGACGACCGGCTCCTTCTCACGCTCTTCATTGATCTTCGGCTCGGTCTCGATGGCCTGTGCCAGCGATACGGGATTGGCCGGGTTCTGCGGCACCAGCTTGCAGAGACGATCAACCTGACCGTAAGGCATTTCCAGAACGCGCCCCACGTCGCGCAGCACGGCGCGGGCTTGCAAGGTTCCGAAAGTGATGATCTGCGCAACCTGATCGCGCCCGTATTTTTCCTGCACATAGCGGATCACCTCTTCACGGCGATCCTGACAGAAATCGATATCGAAGTCGGGCATCGAAACGCGATCCGGATTGAGGAAGCGTTCGAAAAGCAGCGAGAAGCGCAGCGGATCGACATCGGTAATCGTCAGTGCATAGGCGACGAGCGAACCGGCACCGGAACCACGGCCCGGCCCGACCGGAATGCCATGGGCCTTCGCCCATTTGATGAAGTCGGCAACGATCAGGAAGTAGCCGGGGAACTTCATGCGAGTGATGATGCCGATCTCGTATTCAAGACGCTCGGCATATTGTTCTGCCGTATAGCCTTCCGCGAGACCCGCCGTTTCCAGGCGCATCTTCAGGCCCTCGCGCGCCTGCCGCGCCAGCTCGTCGGCCTCTGCCTGAAGAGCGGCTTCCTGGTCGTCCGATTCACCTGTGAAACGCGGCAGGATCGGCTTGCGCGTCTGCGTGTACCAGCTGCAGCGCTGCGCAATCTCGACCGTGTTTTCGAGCGCCTCCGGCAGATCGGAAAAAAGCGCCGCCATTTCTGCGCGGCTTTTCAGGTGATGATCCGGTGTCAGGCGGCGGCGATCATCGTTGGAAAGAACCTGCCCGTCCGCAATGGCGAGAAGCGCATCGTGCGCCTCGAAATCCTCTGCCTTGAGAAAGAAAGCTTCATTGGTGGCCACCAGAGGCAAATCCATCTCATAGGCAAGCGCGACAGTTTTTGCTTCCAACGCACGGTCAAAGCCCGCGAAGCGTTGCAACTCGACATAAAGCCGGTCGCCAAAAACCTCCCCCAGAAAGGCAAGCCGCGAATGGGCCCTGTCCGGCCTGTCAGCGGAAAAGGACCGGCCAATGGGGCCAAGCGGTCCTCCCGTCAGAACGATCACATCCTTTGACAAGGCGGGAAGCCAGTCCGCCGCTATGTGCACCGGGTCGCCCGCCGGTGTGTCCAGATATGCGCGACTGACAAGCCGCACGATATTCGCATAGCCCTCCTCCGTTGCCGCAAGCAGCACGATGGGGGCAAGATCGAGCGCAAGCCTGCGATTGGCGCTGCGCCCGTTATCGTTATGGTCGCCGAAGGCGATGTCGAGCTGGCACCCGATAATCGGCTGCAAACCGTCCTTCGATGCCTTCTGTGCGAATTCCAGCGCACCGAACAGATTGTTGGTGTCCGTGACCGCGATAGCCGGCGCCTCGTCGGCAATCGCCTGTTTGATGATCTTGCCGAGCGGCAATGCGCCTTCCAGCAAGGAATAGGCCGAGTGTACGCGCAGATGCACGAAACGTGGCGTCAAAGCACCGTCATTTGCTGCATTGCCTGCTGCTGCATCACTCATTCCGTCGACCCCGATCATCTGCTGAACCGCACGGATGGACATACATCCGATACGGATAACCGCCTATAGCAATTGCATCGATGGCGAAACTCGTTCGTCGTCCATCAAGGCTGGCGGCTGGCGACTCTGTCGCCTGAAAGCATCAGTTTCGGGGAATGATGTGGCGATGTCCAGTAAGACTATCGCCGCCTTGGCGCGGGTTCACAGGAACCCGCTATTTCCTTCAAATCGCACTCACCCAGATGGCGAAAGTTGCAATGAACAGGCTTACCGAAATGAAAGACAGAACGTCGTGGACGAGATCGGTCATGTTGGAAACTCCTCTGTGTTCACGTATGTTTATTTTTTGTTCTATTTTTGTTCCAAAGTCAACACCCGTTCTGCAACGGCATTCATTTTAGGGTTTACGAATAGTGAATACACAACCGCAGGCAGGAGCGGCGGGAGAAAGGGGTGCCGGTCGCCTCATAAGGCGACGCTGCGGGGCCAGGCCGGGAGCGCCGGTCTGGTGGAGCCGCACCTCGCCCTTCGAGACGCCGCCTGCGGCGATTCCTCAGGATGAGGTGCTGGGCCGCGGCGAGGCACCCATATAGAAATGCAATTCAGCGGACCGCATCTCCCCTGAGGACATTCAACCCGGGGCAAATGGGCCAGAGCAAATGGCCGGAGCGCGCTGATAGCGGAGCCGCACCTCGCCCTTCGAGACGCCGCCTGCGGCGGCTCCTCAGGATGAGGTGCTGGGCCGCGCTGAGGCACCCATATAGAAATGCAATTCAGCGGACCGCATCTCCCCTGAGTACATTCACCCCAGGGCAAATGGGCCAGAGCGCGCTGATAGCGGAGCCGCACCTCGCCTTTCGAGACGCCGCCTGCGGCGGCTCCTCAGGATGAGGTGCTACTGGAATCTGGAATACTTACAGGTCGACGACCTTACCGTCCTTCAGCGTCACGCGGCGGTCCATCCGGCCAGCCAGTTCGTGATTGTGGGTGGCGATCAGGGCCGCAAGCCCGGACTGGCGCACGAGCGCTTCCAGAGCACCAAAGACATAAGACGACGTCGTCGGGTCAAGGTTGCCGGTCGGCTCGTCCGCCAGAAGAACGAGCGGCGCATTGGCGACGGCGCGGGCGATGGCGACACGCTGCTGTTCGCCGCCGGAAAGCTCCGAGGGGCGATGCGAGGCGCGTTTGCCGATCTTCATATATTCCAGAAGCTGCTGCGCGCGTTCCGCCGCCTGCTTCCTGGACAGTCCGCGGATCATCTGCGGCATCATCACATTCTCCAGCGCGGAAAATTCCGGCAGGAGGTGATGGAACTGATAGACGAAGCCGATGTCGTTGCGGCGCACCGCCGTGCGCGCATCATCGGAGAGCTTGCTGCAGGAACGGCCGTCCAGCATTACATCGCCCGCATCGGGGCGCTCCAGAAGGCCAGCCGTGTGCAGCAATGTCGATTTACCCGCTCCCGAGGGCGCCACGAGCGCAACCATTTCGCCGCGGCGCAGCGTGAAATCGGCATCCTTTAGGATAACCAGTTCGCGGTCGACTTCCTTATAGGCGCGGCTGACCTTCTCCAGCCGCAGGATCACTTCAGCCGCCATTATTCATACCTCAATGCTTCGACCGGATCGAGCTTGGCAGCACGCCAGGCCGGGAAAATGGTGGCGATGAAAGAAAGCACCAGAGCCATGACGATGACGGAAATCGTTTCGCCGGGGTCCATCTTGGCCGGAAGCTGGCTCAGGAAATAAAGTTCCGGATTGAAGAGCGTCGTGCCGGAGAGCCACGAGAAGAACTCACGGATGCGCTCGACGTTGAGGCAGACGACGACGCCCAGAACCACACCGGCCACGGTGCCGGTGACGCCGATGGCAGCACCCGTCATCAGGAATATGCGCATCACCGCACCACGGGTTGCCCCCATGGTGCGCAGGATCGCAATGTCATGCCCCTTGTCCTTCACCAGCATGATGAGACCGGAAATGATGTTGAGCGCGGCCACCAGCACGATCAGCGTCAGGATCATGAACATGACGTTGCGTTCAACTTCGAGCGCCGAAAAGAATGTATGATTGTTCTGACGCCAATCGGTCAGCAAAAGCTGGCGCGCCGCCACTTCTTCCACCGGCGCACGCATCGCATCCACCTTGTCGGGATTATCGACAAAGATTTCAAGCGATTGCACCTTGCCTTCCTGATTGAAGAAAAGCTGCGCTTCGGACAGCGGCATCATGACAATCGACGCGTCATATTCCGACATGCCGATCTCGAAGATCGCCGTGATCGGATAGGCTTTCACACGCGGATTGACGCCGAATGGCGTGACGTCGCCGTCCGGCGAGATCACCCGCAGCGTATCGCCGATGGAAAGGCCGAGATTCTGCGCCATGCGGGTTCCGATGGCGACGCCGCCACTCTGATCGAAGCCCTGCAGCGTGCCCTGGCGGATATTGCCGGAAACGAGCTTGAGCTTGTCGAGGTCTTCCTCGCGGAGCCCTCTTACCAGCGCGCCCGACCCAGCACCGATATTGCCCTGAACGAGCGCCTGCCCTTCCACGACGGGAACGGCGAACTTGATGCCCGAAATACCGTCGATCCGCTTGATGAGATCGGCATAATCATCCAGGGGACGGTCCATAGGCTGCATGATCAGATGGCCGTTAATGCCCAGAATGCGCGTCAGAAGCTCGGCGCGGAAGCCGTTCATCACCGCCATCACGATGATAAGCGTCGCCACGCCCAGCATGATGCCGGTGAAGGAAAAACCGGCAATGACCGAAATAAATGTCTCGCGGCGGCGCGCGCGCAGATATCGCCAGGCGATCATCCGCTCATAGGCCGAGAATGGACCCGACTTGGGCGCTTTTTGCGCTACCTTCGCCTTGTCCCCGGATTTTGCTGCCGCCGCGTTGCTCATGCTTCTGCCGTCAAGAGATTGATTGCGGCTTCAACGCTCAGGTTCTGGCGTTCGCCGGTCTTGCGATCCTTGATTTCGACTTCCCCGGCGGCAACGCCGCGCGGTCCGACGATCACCTGCGTCGGCAGGCCGATCAGGTCCATCGTAGCGAATTTCGCGCCCGGACGGTCATCCGTGTCGTCGAGCAGCGGATCGACGCCTGCATTGGTCAGCGCTTCGTAGAGCTTTTCGCTCACCGCGTCGCAGCCTTCGTCGCCCGGCTTCATGTTGACGATACCGGCACCGAAAGGCGCGATGGCCTTCGGCCAGATGATGCCCGCATCGTCGTGGAAGGCCTCGATGGCGGCCGCGACAAGGCGCGACGGACCGATGCCGTAGGAACCCATGGAAACCAGATGTTCCTTGCCGTCCGGGCCCTGCACTTTCGCGCCCATCGGTTCGGAATATTTGGTGCCGAAATGGAAGATGTGGCCGACTTCGATGCCGCGCGCGGAAACCTGATCTTCAGGCTTGACCTTGGCCCAGTCGGCCTCGTCGTGCATTTCGTCGGTCGCCGCATAAGGCGTCGTCCAGCGCTGGACGATGTCGGTCAGCTGCGCATCGTTGCGGAAATCGGTGTCCGCGCCCGGCACGGCCAGATCGAGATAGGCCTTGTCGCAGAAAACCTGGCTTTCGCCGGTTTCGGCCAGAATGATGAATTCGTGGGAAAGATCGCCGCCAATCGGGCCGGTATCGGCGCGCATCGGGATCGCCTGCAGGCCGACGCGGGCGAAGGTGCGCAGATAAGACACGAACATGCGGTAGTACGCCATTTTCGCGCCCTCATAGTCGAGGTCGAACGAATAGGCGTCCTTCATCAGAAATTCGCGCGAGCGCATGACGCCGAAACGCGGGCGCACTTCGTCGCGGAACTTCCACTGGATATGGTAGAGGTTGAGCGGCAGGTCCTTGTAGGAACGCACATAGGAGCGGAAAATGTCGGTGACCATTTCCTCATTGGTCGGGCCGAAGAGCATGTCGCGCTCCTGACGGTCCTGGATGCGCAGCATTTCCTTGCCATAGGCATCGTAGCGGCCGCTTTCGCGCCACAGGTCGGCAGACTGGATGGTCGGCATCAGGATTTCGTTGGCGCCGGCGCGGTTCTGCTCTTCACGGATGATGTCGCAGACCTTGTTCAGCACCTTCAGGCCGATCGGCAACCAGGCATAGATGCCGGCCGACTGTTGACGGATCATGCCCGAACGCAGCATCAGCCTGTGGGAGACGATTTCCGCCTCCTTGGGGTTTTCCTTCAGAATAGGCAAAAAATACCGCGACAGACGCATCGTAACCACCAATCAAGAGGGACTGCCTGAGTGCTTCAAGAATCAGGCAAAAATTAAGCATATTCGTCGGTTTCTTACCGGGTTATACGGCGGTTGGGAACCCGCCCGGAAAAGCTTTCGCGGCAGCGGATTTCCCCATCCACAGCCATGATCGCCCGCCGAAAGAACTGCCCGCCGCAAACGGGACATCCAGATTCGCATTCAAATTCAATATATTACAGATATATCACGCTCCCTCTCGAAAATTTGCGAAAGAATTATGACGCCATAGAAGATTTTTCGTGACAAAAGCTGTGCAGTTCGCTATTTTTTTCAGCATAAGAGCAACAACGGAATAAAACCGTTGGTTTCACGCGGTCAAAGTCTTGGGAGGATGGATCCAGGCGCGACTTTCGCAGCCGCCAGTCAAATGGAAACGGATCGAACGCGTATTTGATTAGCAAGGCGAAAGCCTTGCTTTTTTTTTGCACTTGCAGAATGGCCGTGGTCTCCGCAATTCCGCTATTTTATATGCGCGAATAACACATTGATTTTGTGGGATTTATCGCAGTGCCCTCTCCACAACCAAGTATTAAATTTCACTTAAGTATAAACTGATTTATTCACAGAACATTGCTTGAGAAGGAGCGCCGCCATCCCAAATGACGGCAGGTTGTGCGCTGCCGCAAATTCAATAGGTTACGCCCATCGCCCGGAACCGCCTGCAACCTCAGGTAGATTAATCCACTTTTCTTTATACAAAAAAGAGGCTGCCTAATTTTTAAGCAGCCTCCAAATTCATATCGGAAAGAACCGGCGAGATCGGGTCAGATCAAGTCAGGTCAGGGAAGAAATGCGGAATATCGTCGAGGCCGAAACCGCTGACCTGCGTCATATAGTAATAGAGCAGGAAGATGATTGTCGCGACGACGGTGGTGCGCAGAAAGGCGCGGCCGATGCGCGGCTTGGCCGGAGCACTTGCCACCGTACCCAAAGTCACCTCATTTTCTTCGGCCTGCGTGCGCAAGCCCACCGGCAGCAGCGCGAAAAGCGTTGTCCACCAGATGATGAAATAAATCGCGATGCCAGAAATCAGCGACATGATTACACCTCTTCAAGCTCGATCAGTGTACCATTGAAATCCTTGGGATGCAGGAACAGGACCGGCTTGCCATGCGCGCCGGTCTTCGGCTCGCCATCCCCAAGGATGCGCGCCCCTTCCGCCTTCAGGCGATCGCGCGCGGCAATGATGTCCGCAACCTCATAGCACAGATGATGCATGCCGCCGGACGGGTTCTTTTCCAGAAACGCGGCGATGGGCGACCCCTCGCCCAACGGCTCCAGCAATTCGATCTTTGTATTGCCGACGTCGATGAAAACCACGGTCACGCCATGTTCGGGCAGCGCCTGCGGCTCGGTGACCTTGGCACCGAGCTTGCCGCGATAAAGCGCTGCCGCGGCGTCAATATCCGGAACGGCGATTGCCACGTGGTTCAAGCGTTCGAGCATCAGCACCTCCCATGCCGGTCATTATGCAATCCGTACGATCACCGTATCCTATTGACGAACACGGTCACCACGGGCTTTTTGCCCCATGCTTCATTTGCCGCAGCGCGGACGGCCCGGCGCACGGACTCGCGCACCAGCTCGATATCCTTGCGGCGAACACGCGGAATGCTGTCGATGGCCTCGATGGCAGCATCCAGCAGAATGTCTTCCAGAAGGTCGCCCTGCGCGTTCTCTTCCGGCACGCCGAAAGTCACGAGGTCCGGTTCGTCGATGATCTTATTGTCGCGGTCCAGCAGCACCGAAACGGCGACATGGCCGACATAGGCAAGCTTGCGGCGCTCGACCATGCCGATTTCTTCTTCATCTCCGATCAGCTTGCCGTCCTTGTAGATGCGGCCAACCGGCGCCTCATCGATGATTTCAGCCTTGCCGGGCGCAAGACGCAGCATGTCGCCGTCGCGCACCTGCGCAACCTGCTCGATGCCCTCCATCGCGCCAAGCGACCCTTGCGCGACGAGGTGAGCGGCCTCGCCATGCACCGGCACCAGAATTTGCGGGCGAACCCATGAATACATGCGGCGCAATTCGCTGCGGCGCGGATGGCCGGAAACGTGGACCAGTGCATCCTCATCGCCGATGATCTTGATGCCGCGATCGATCAGGCGGTTCTTGATATCGAGGATCGCCTTTTCATTGCCCGGAATGGCGCGTGAAGAGTAGATGACCGTATCGCCCGCCGACAGCGCGAGGCTGCGCATTTCGTCACGCGCAAGCTTGGCCAGCGCCGCGCGGGGCTCGCCCTGACTGCCGGTCAGGATCATCACCACGTTTTCGCGTGGAATATAGCCGTAATCCTCTTCGCTGAGATATTCCGGCAGGCCCTCCATATAGCCAAGCTCGGTCGCAACGGAGATGGCGCGCTTCATCGAACGCCCGACCACCAGCACCTGACGGCCAGCGTCACGCGCCGCTTCGGTAATCGAGCGGATACGGCCGACATTGGAAGAAAAGGTCGTGATGGCCACGCGGCCACGCGCATTTTCAATGAGTTCCCGCAGGCTCTCCCCGACCTGACGTTCCGAAGGCGATTCACCCTCGCGCAAGGCATTGGTGGAATCGCAGATCAGCGCCAGCACACCCTTATCGCCGATGGCGCGAAAACGCGCCTCGTCAATGACCGGGCCCAGCGACGGTTCCGGGTCCATCTTCCAGTCGCCGGTGTGAACGACCGTGCCGAGCGGCGTCGTGATCGCCAGCGAAACCGGCTCCGGAATGGAGTGGGTGACAGCAACTGCTTCGACCTTGAACGGACCGACTTCGAATGTCTCGCCCGCCTTGTAGATCGTGATCGGAATTTCAGGCGCGCCGACTTCGGACTGCCGCTTGGCTTCCAGCAGACCGGCGGTGAAAGGCGTCGCGTAGACGGGCACCTTCAGGCGCGGCCACAGGTCGAGCAATGCGCCAAAATGGTCTTCATGCGCATGGGTGATCACGATGCCGCGCAGATTGTGCTTCTCGGCCTCGAGATACCGGATATCCGGCAGGATAAGATCGGCACCCGGCTGTTCCGGCCCGGCAAAGCTTACCCCCATATCCACGACCAGCCATTCACGGTTATCCGCAGGACCGAAGCCGTACATGGCCAGATTCATGCCGATTTCGCCCACGCCGCCAAGCGGCAGAAAGACGAGTTCCGTAGTATTGGATCGGGCCATGAAATTTCCTCTATGATTATCGAGCGCTCTTGCCGGATCAACTGGACCTAAAGTTGTCCTGTTGCAACCCTGGCAAGACAAATGAAGGCAATTATTTGCGTATGGTAGCAGCAGTTCCGAAATAGACATCGCCAGCCGTTACCGCAACCCGCGAACCGTCGTCTTCGCGAATAACGAAACGGCATGCTTCATCAATCGTATCAAAACGCCCTTCGACGACGCGGCCTTCAACCTGCATGGTCACATGCTGGCCAAGCCCATGGGCGCGCTGCAGCCAGCGCTTGCGAATATCGTCAAGCCCGCGCCCTTCGTTCCAGACGCGGTAGTTGACCGACCATGCGTCCGACAGGGCTGCGAACAAGGTCTCGGCATCGCATTTGCTGCCAAGCGCGTGCAGGGAAGTCGCCGGATAAGGCAGATCGTCCGGAAACGCGACCACATTGGTCCCGATGCCAATGGCGACCGCGAACAGGTTTTTCGCCAGAATGGAGGATTCGAGCAGGATACCGGTCAGTTTCGCGCCGTTGACCAGAACGTCATTCGGCCATTTGAGGCCGATTGTCGGCGGCACGGCGGGCCCGGTTGCCGCGAAAACCGCATCGAGCGCATCGGCGAGCGACAGGCCGGCAACGAAACCAAGCGTTGCCGCCGTCTTCATTTCATAGGATTCAACGAGGAGCAGCGTGGAGGCAAGATTGCCTTCCGGCGTGGACCAGGCACGGCCCCTTCTTCCGCGGCCGCTTTCCTGTTTCTTCGTGACAAGCCAGAGCTTGCCCGGATCGCCGCCAGCAGCCCGCTCAAGGGCAACGGCGTTGGTGGAACCTACCGTCTCGAAGCTTTCGAGACGGTAGCCCTCATTTTTCGCAACAGGCGAAAGCGTAAAACTCATCTATGCTTCCGCCTGTAGCATCAATCAGAAGAACGTCTTGGCTGCGGCTTCGGCAAATCCGCCGATTGGTCCGGCAATGAAGACGTAGAACAGCACGAAGGCACCCGTCACGCCGAGAACGAGGCGAAGCTCGCCCGCGACCGGCACGAAACCGCCGGTCGGCTCATCGAACCACATGATCTTGATCATGCGCAGGTAGTAGAACGCGCCCACGACCGAAGCCACGATACCGATGATGGCGAGCGGCAGGAGACCGGCCTGCACAGCGGCAAGGAAGGTGTACCACTTGCCGAAGAAGCCTGCGAGCGGCGGAATGCCTGCGAGCGAGAACAGGAAGATGGTCATGATCGTTGCCAGCACCGGATTGGTGCGGGACAGACCGGCCAGCTCATCGATGTTCTCGACATTGCCGTCCTTGGTGCGCATTGCAAGAATGAACGCGAAGGTGCCGAGCGTCATGGCAAGGTAGATCGCCATGTAGATCATCACGCCCTTCACGCCGATCACCGTGCCTGCGGCCAGACCAACAAGCGCATAACCCATATGGCTGATCGAGGAATAAGCCATCAGACGCTTGATGTTGCGCTGGCCGATGGCGGCGAAGGCGCCGAGGATCATCGAGGCAAGCGCGATGAAGATGACGACCTGCTGCCAGTCATGCGTGACCGGAGCAAAGGCTTCCGAGACGACGCGGATGATGAGCGCCATGGCGGCCATCTTCGGAGCGGCGGCAAAGAATGCCGTTACCGGGGTCGGCGCGCCTTCATAGACGTCCGGCGTCCACATGTGGAACGGAACGGCGGAAATCTTGAATGCCAGACCGGCCAGAATGAAGACCAGACCGAATACCAGACCAAGCTCGCGCTGGCCGCCCGAAACAGCCTGGGCGATTTCGACAAAACCGATATGACCGGTGTAACCATAGACGAGCGAAATGCCGTAAAGCAGCATACCCGAGGACAGCGAGCCGAGAACGAAATATTTCAGGCCGGCTTCCGTCGAACGGACGCTATCGCGGTTGAACGCTGCCAGCACATAGAGCGCCAGCGATTGCAGTTCGAGGCCGAGATAGAGCGACAGCATGTTGGAGGCGGACACCATCAGCAGCATGCCGAGCGTGGAAATCACGATCAGGACCGGGAATTCGAACTTGTCGAATTTTTCCGCCTTGGCGAAGCCGACCGACATGATCAGCGTCACGATGGAGCCGATCAGTGTCAGCACCTTCATGAAACGGCCAAAACCGTCATTGACGATGGCGCCGCCGAAAACAGCGCCGTTCGCCGGGAAAAGGATGACCAGAGCCAGCGCTGCAATAAGCACCGCGACGGATAATCCGTTGACGAGCGTGGCCGCCCGTTCGCCGGAGAACACGCCAATCATGAGCAGTGCCAAGGCGCCTACAGCAAGGAGAACCTCCGGTGCTGCAAGGGTCAGATGAGCTATGAGATCAGTCTGCATGACCTACGCCTTTATTTCTTACTGTGCCAGCACGGCGCTCGCGGAGCCCGCGAGTGCTGCGTCGTAATGTTGGACCAGGGCGTTCACGGCACCGGCGGTCACATTGAAGACCGGGGTCGGATAGACGCCGAAGAAGATGGTGAGCACCACAAGCGGGTAGAGAATGAGCTTCTCACGCGGGCTGAGATCGAGGAGCGCCTTGAGGCTTTCCTTGGTCAGCGCGCCGAAGATCACCTGACGGTAGAGCCAGAGCGCATAGGCCGCCGAGAGGATCACGCCCGTGGTTGCGAACAGGGCCACCCAGGTGTTGACCCGGAACACGCCGAACAGCGTCAGGAACTCACCGATGAAGCCCGAAGTGCCCGGCAGGCCGACATTCGCCATCGTGAAGATGAGGAAGGCCACCGCATATTTCGGCATGTTGTTGACGAGGCCGCCAAACGCCGCGATCTCACGGGTATGCATGCGGTCATAGATCACGCCGACGCAGAGGAAGAGCGCGCCCGACACGATACCGTGCGACAGCATCTGGAAGATGGCGCCCTGCAAGCCCTGCTCGTTCGCCGCGAAGATACCCATGGTCACATAGGCCATGTGGGCGACCGACGAATAAGCGATCAGCTTCTTCATGTCTTCCTGCACCATCGCGACGAGCGAGGTGTAGATGATTGCGATCACCGACAGCGCGAAGATGAACGGCGCGAAATCAGCGGAAGCCAGCGGGAACATCGGCAGCGAGAAGCGGATGAAACCGTAGCCGCCGAGCTTCAGCAGGATACCGGCCAGAATGACCGAGCCTGCCGTCGGTGCTTCAACGTGCGCATCCGGCAACCAGGTGTGGACCGGCCACATTGGCATCTTGACCGCGAAGGAGGCGAAGAAGGCGAGCCATAGCCATGTCTGCATTCCCGCCGGGAAGTCGTGCTTCAGCAGTTCGACGATGTTCATCGTGCCAGCCTGCCAGTACATGGCCATGATGGCGATGAGCATCAGCACCGAGCCCAGAAGCGTATAAAGGAAGAACTTCAGGCTCGCATAGACGCGGCGCTTGCCGCCCCATACGCCGATGATGATGAACATCGGGATAAGGCTTGCTTCGAAGAACACGTAGAACAGGAACAGGTCGAGCGCGCAGAACACGCCGATCATCAGCGTTTCCAGAATGAGGAACGCGATCATGTATTCCTTGACGCGCTTTTCCACCGACACCCAGCTTGCCAGAATGCAGAAGGGCATGAGGAAAGCGGAAAGCACCACGAACAGGACGGAGATGCCGTCCACGCCCATGTGGTAGCTGATGCCGCCGCCCATCCAGTCGATCTGCTCGACCATCTGGAAGCCGGGGTTCGAATTGTCGAAACCGGCCCAGACGACGAGCGACAGGATGAAGACGAATATCGTCGTCAGCAATGCGACGTTGCGGATATTGCGACGCGAAGCCTCGCTGTCGTCCTTGATCAGAAGGATCAGTAACGCGCCGACGAGCGGCAGAAACGTGACCGTTGAAAGAATTGGCCAGTCGGTCATCAGAAAGAGCTCCCGAGCATCATCCAAGTGACGAGCGCGGCGACGCCGATCAGCATCGCGAATGCGTAGTGATAAAGGTATCCGGACTGCATCTTGACGACGCGGTTGGTGACATCGAGCACGCGGGCCGAGACGCCATCCGGGCCGAAGCCGTCAATGAGCCAGCCGTCCCCACCCTTCCAGAACAGGCGGCCAAGCCAGCGAGCCGGACGCACGAAAAGGAAATCGTACAGCTCGTCGAAGTACCACTTGTTGAGAAGGAACTGGTAGAGGCCACGGTGACGGGCAGCCAGCGCCTTCGGCGTTTCCGGCGAGCGGATGTAGAAGATCCAGGCGACGATGAAGCCGAGAACCATCGAAACGAACGGCGACAGCTTAACCCACAGAGGAACATGGTGATATTCCTCAAGGATCTGGTTGGCAGCCGAGGTGAACAGAGCACCCTTCCAGAATTCGGCATATTCGTGGCCGAAGAAGAGTTCCTTGAACACTACACCGGCAAAGAGCGCGCCGACGCCGAGGATCAGTAGCGGAACGAACATGACGGCTGGCGATTCATGGACGTGATGCATGACTTCCGCCGAAGCGCGCGGCTTGCCGTGGAAGGTCATGAAAATCAGGCGCCAGGAATAGAAGCTCGTGAAGAGCGCCGCAATGATGAGAAGCGTCGAAGCGTAGCCGCTGGCAGCACTGTGCGAAGCGAAGACGGATTCGATGATCGCATCCTTGGAGAAGAAACCGGCGGTGCCGATGACCGTGCCCGGAATACCGAGGCCGGTAATGGCGACCGTGCCGATGACCATCATCCAGTAAGTGATCGGGATCAGCTTGCGCAGGCCGCCCATGCGGCGCATGTCCTGCTCTTCCGAAACGGCATGGATGACCGAACCGGCGCAAAGGAACAGAAGCGCCTTGAAGAAAGCGTGCGTGAACAGGTGGAACACGGCGGCGCCATAGGCACCGACACCCAGCGCTGCGAACATGTAGCCGAGCTGCGAGCAGGTCGAATAGGCGATCACGCGCTTGATGTCGTTCTGCACGAGGGCGACCGTTGCCGCGAAGAAGGCAGTCGTCGCGCCGATGATGGTCACGACCAGAAGTGCGGTCTGCGACAGTTCAAAGATCGGCGACATGCGGGCGACCATGAACACGCCAGCCGTCACCATGGTAGCGGCGTGAATGAGCGCCGAAACAGGCGTCGGGCCTTCCATGGCGTCCGGAAGCCAGGTGTGCAGCAGGAACTGCGCCGACTTGCCCATCGCGCCCATGAAGAGCAGCAGGCAGGTGATGGTGATCGCGCCCTGCTTGTCGAGCTGATAGCCGAGGAAGTTCAGGACGACCTGGTTGGCATCGGCAGCGCCTTCCGCCGGCAGATAATTGGCGGCAGCAGCGAAGATCGTGTTGTAGTCGACCGACTGGAACAGCGCGAACACGCCGAAGATGCCGAGCAGGAAGCCGAAGTCACCAACGCGGTTGACGACGAAGGCCTTCATGGCGGCAGCATTGGCCGAAGGCTTCTGGAACCAGAAACCGATCAGGAGATACGAGGCCAGACCCACGCCTTCCCAGCCGAAGAACATCTGGACCAGATTGTCCGACGTGACCAGCATGAGCATGGCGAAGGTGAAGAGCGACAGATAGGCGAAGAAGCGCGGACGATGCGGATCGTGGTGCATATATCCAATGGAATAGATATGCACGAGAGCCGATACCGAGTTCACCACAACGAGCATGACGCCGGTGAGCGTATCGATGCGCAAAGCCCAGTCGAAGGAAAGCGCGCCCGAGGTTACCCAGTGCAGGACCGGGATGCGGACGGTTTCCGCGTCGTGGCCGAGCGGAATCTGGAAGAACACGACCCACGACAGGATCGCGACGATGACCATGAAACCGGAAGTGATGTATTCGCTCGCCTTGGCTCCGATCTGATTGCCGAAGAGACCGGCAATCAGGAAGCCGAGAAGCGGAAGGAAGACGATCGCGTAGTAGAGCATTTGCCCGTCAACCTTTCATAACATTGACGTCTTCCACCGCGATAGAGCCGCGATTACGGAAGAAAACAACGAGAATTGCCAGACCGATGGCCGCTTCCGCAGCCGCAACAGTCAGAACGAAAAGGGCGAAGACCTGCCCGACCATGTCGCCGAGCTGGCTGGAGAACGCCACGAAATTGAGATTGACCGAAAGAAGGATCAATTCGATCGACATCAGGATGACGATGACGTTCTTGCGGTTCAGGAAGATGCCGAAGACGCCAAGCGTGAACAGGATGGCCGAAACGGTCAGATAATGGGCGATACCGATTTCCATATGCTTATCCTCAGATGCCTTTGCCCGTTTCGACTTGTCTGATCTCGATCGCCGTTTCCGGCGTGCGAGCAACCTGGGCCGGAATGGACTGGCGCTTGACATTCGGCTTGTGCCGCAGCGTCAGAACGATGGCGCCGATCATCGCGACCAGAAGGACGAGACCAGCAACCTGGAAGTAGAAGACGTAGTCGGTGTAGAGAATGTCGCCCAGAGCAGCGGTATTGGTCCGCTCTGCCACATTCGGGATCGGCACAGCACCCTGCCCCAGCTTCGGCGTGAACATGCGGCTTGCGAACACGAAGATCAGTTCGCCCAGCAGGATCAGCCCGACCAGAGCACCGATCGGTGCATATTGCAGCGCGCCGCGCTTCAACTCGGAGAAGTCCACATCCAGCATCATGACAACGAAGAGGAAGAGAACCGCCACCGCACCGACGTAAACGACGAGCAGGATCATGGCGAGGAACTCGGCCCCCGTCAGCAGGAACAGAGCTGCCGCATTGAAGAATGTGAGGATCAGAAACAGCACCGAATGCACGGGGTTGCGTGCCGCGATCACCATGAACGCGGAGGCGATCATGATGAAAGCGAACAGATAGAAAAACGCTGCCGCAATACCTGTCAGCATGGGGATCCCCCAACACCTTTCCGTGAGCAAAGCCTTATTGCCTTGCCCTCTTTAGTCTTTGTTTGCCGCGAATAATCGCGAAACTTAAATTCCAGCAACAAGATGGGCCGCCCCTTCCTGTTGCCGCTTTTCAAACCGGATGCCGAAACCGGGTTTCGGCAGAACCAATCAGCGATATGGCGCATCCATCGCGATATTGCGCGCGATTTCGCGTTCCCAACGGTCGCCGTTGGCAAGGAGCTTGTCCTTGTCATAGTAGAGTTCTTCGCGGGTTTCGGTCGCGAATTCGAAATTCGGACCTTCCACGATGGCGTCCACCGGGCATGCTTCCTGGCAGAAACCGCAATAGATGCACTTCACCATGTCGATGTCGTAGCGCACCGTGCGGCGGGTGCCGTCGTTGCGGCGCGGACCGGCCTCGATGGTGATGGCCTGCGCCGGGCAGATCGCTTCGCAAAGCTTGCAGGCGATGCAGCGTTCTTCACCGTTCGGATAACGGCGCAGCGCGTGCTCTCCACGGAAGCGCGGAGAAACCGGACCCTTTTCATGCGGGTAGTTCAACGTCGCCTTGGGCGCGAAGAACTGGCGCATGGAAAGAAAGAACGCGCCGACAAATTCCTTGAGCAGGAGCGATTTGGCTGCTTGAGCGAATGAAGCCATAGTTATTACTCCTTACGCCAGACCGAAGACTTTGAGGAAGGTCGCGGTTGCGACAACCATGAAGAGCGAGATCGGCAGGAACACTTTCCAGCCAAGGCGCATCAGCTGGTCGTAGCGATAACGCGGAACGAAAGCCTTCACCATTGCGAAGAGGAAGAAGCAGAAGCAGAGCTTCAGCATGAACCAGATGATGCCCGGAACCCAGTTGAGGAACCACACGTCCACCGGAGGCAGCCAGCCGCCGAGGAAGAGCGTCGTCATCAGGGCGCACATCAGCGTGATCGCCACATATTCGCCGAGAAAGAACAGAAGGAACGGCGTGGACGAATATTCGATCATGTGACCGGCCACGAGTTCGGATTCAGCTTCGACAAGGTCGAAAGGCGGACGGTTCGTTTCGGCCAGGGCCGAAATGAAGAAGATCACGAACATCGGGAACAGGCAGAGCCAGTTCCAGTCGAGGAACGAAGCCGGCAGGCCAAGCATGGTGCCAAGGCCGGTATTCTGCGAAAGCACGATGTCGGTGAGGTTGAGCGAGCCAACCGTCAGCAGAACCGTGACGATCACAAAGCCGATGGAAACTTCGTAGGAAACCATCTGCGCGGCAGAACGAAGCGCGCCGAGGAACGGATATTTCGAGTTCGATGCCCAGCCACCCATGATCACGCCGTAAACTTCGAGCGAAGAAATGGCGAAGATATAGAGAATGCCGACATTGATGTTGGCGATGGCCCAGCCTTCATTGACCGGAATGACCGCCCAGGTTGCCATTGCAAGAACGGCGGAAACGAAAGGCGCAAGGAGGAAGACACCCTTGTTTGCGCCAGACGGGATGATCGGTTCCTTGAAGACGAACTTCAACAAGTCGGCGAAAGCCTGGAACAGCCCCCATGGGCCGACAACGTTCGGGCCGCGGCGTAGCTGTACCGCTGCCCAGATCTTGCGATCCGCGTAAAGCAGGTAAGCGACGACGATCAGCAATACAACGAGCAGAACGACCGACTTCAGCGCTATGATGAGCGCGGGCAAGACGTAAGCTGCAAAAATTCCTTCCATTGTTCCGTCTCTCTCTCGCTTACTCAGCTGCCTGTTGGAAGCCGCCGGCCGCGAGCGCCGAGCATTCGGCCATGACGGCGGAAGCGCGCGCGATTGGGTTCGTCAGGTAGAAGTCCTTGACCGGGGAGACGAACGCAGCGCCGCCGCCCAGGTTGGATGCCTTAGCCGCCAGCGCGACGAGATCGTCGGCGGAAGCAGGCGTGATGGTGTCGATGGCCGCCATATGCGGATAGTCCGCATAAAGCTTGGCGCGAAGCTGCTGCAGGCTGTCGAACGGCAGGCGCTTGCCAAGGCTGTCGGAAAGAGCGCGCAGGATTGCCCAGTCTTCCTTCGCCTCGCCCGGTGCGAAACCGGCGCGGTTGCCAAGCTGCACGCGGCCTTCGGTGTTAAGCCAGGTGCCCGACTTTTCCGTATAGGCTGCGCCCGGCAGGATAACGTCGGCGGCATGCGCACCGGCATCGCCATGCGTGCCGATGTAAACGACGAAGCTTGAGCCCTTCCGGGTCATGTCGAGTTCGTCTGCGCCGAGCAGGAACACGACATCCAGATTGCCCAGCATGTCGCCAGCAGCCTTGCCGCCCTCGCCCGGCACAAAGCCAAGGTCCAGGGCGCCAACGCGCGAAGCAGCGGTGTGCAGAACGGAGAAGCCGTTCCACTCGTCCTTGATCGCGCCAACGTCCTGAGCGAGCTTGGCGGCGGTCGACAGAACCGCACGACCGTTTTCGCCGGTGAGCGCGCCCTGACCGATGATGATCAGCGGACGTTCGGCCTTGGCCAGCACATCGCGGAACGCGTTCTTGCCGGAAGCTACAGCAGCCAGCGTTTCAGCGCCGCTGCCCAGATATTCGTAATTGTAACGCAGTTCAGCCTGTTCGCCGATCAGGGCGACCGGGAAATGGCCCATGCGCTGACGCTTGCGAATACGTGCGTTCAGAACAGCGGCTTCAACACGGGGATTGGAACCAATGATGAGCAAAGCATCAGCGTTTTCAATGCCTTCAATGGTCGAGTTGAAGAGATAGGTTGCGCGGCCCAGAGCCGGATCGAGAGCCGCGCCATCCTGGCGGCTGTCGATATTGGCGGTGCCGAGCGAAGCCATCAGGCCCTTCAGCGCGTAGATTTCCTCGACCGAAGCCAGATCGCCTGCAACAGCGCCGATCTTGTCCGCCGAAGTTGCGGAAACCTTGGCAGCAATAGCAGCAAATGCTTCCGGCCAGCTTGCGGCGACCAGACGGCCATCCTTGCGGACATATGGGCGGTCGAGGCGCTGGGTGCGCAGGCCGTCCCAGATGAAGCGGGTCTTGTCGGAAATCCATTCCTCGTTCACCGCTTCATTGACGCGCGGCATGACGCGCATCACTTCGCGGCCACGGGTGTCGACGCGGATGTTCGAGCCGACCGCATCCATCACGTCGACGGTTTCGGTCTTGCTCAGTTCCCACGGACGCGCCTGGAAAGCATAAGGACGCGAGGTCAAAGCGCCGACCGGGCAAAGATCGATCACGTTGCCCTGCAATTCCGACGTCATGGCGCGTTCGAGATAGGTGGTGATCTCGGCGTCTTCACCACGGCCGATGAGGCCGAGTTCCGAAATGCCGGCAACTTCCGTCGTGAAGCGGACGCAGCGCGTGCAGTGAATGCAGCGCGTCATCACCGTCTTGACGAGCGGGCCGATATACTTGTTTTCAACGGCGCGCTTGTTCTCGCGATAGCGCGAACCGTCGGTGCCGAAAGCCATTGCCTGATCCTGCAGATCGCACTCGCCGCCCTGATCGCAGATCGGGCAATCCAGCGGGTGGTTGATGAGCAGGAATTCCATCACGCCTTCGCGGGCCTTCTTGACCATCGGCGTGTTGGTGAAGATTTCCGGCGCTTCGCCATTCGGGCCGGGACGCAGATCGCGCACGCCCATGGCGCAGGATGCCGCCGGCTTCGGCGGTCCGCCCTTCACTTCAACCAGGCACATACGGCAGTTTCCGGCGATGGAAAGCCGTTCGTGGAAACAGAAACGCGGGACTTCCGCGCCCGCGGCTTCGGCAGCCTGAAGGAGCGTATAGTGATCGGGTACTTCGATCTCTGTGCCGTCAACCTTGATCTTTGCCATCGCTTGTCCAAACCTGCGGCTTATGCCGCATCTTCCAGATCTCAAACTCTTGCGCCTGCCCTTGTATTGGCATGGCCTTTTCCGAAAACCGCCAGGCACTTTTCGGGGCCTTGCCCTGTCGGGCAGGCTTGCAACTTATTCAGCCGCTTCCAGACGGATATTGCGGCTCTGAACGGCGTTGCGTGTGTAATCGTCAATGCGCTTTTCAATTTCCGGGCGGAAATTGCGGATCAGGCCCTGAATAGGCCATGCAGCCGCATCGCCGAGCGCGCAGATCGTGTGACCTTCAATCTGCTTGGTCACGTCGAACAGCATGTCGATCTCGCGCTTCTGCGCATTGCCCTTGACCATGCGTTCCATCACGCGCCACATCCAGCCGGTGCCTTCGCGGCATGGCGTGCACTGACCGCAGCTCTCGTGCTTGAAGAACGCCGACAGGCGGGCAATTGCCTTGATGATGTCGGTGGACTTGTCCATGACGATCAGGCCGCCGGTGCCGAACGACGATTTCTTGTCGCGCATGCCGTCGAAATCCATGATGGCGTCCATCATGTCCTCGCCCTTGATGACCGGGCACGATGCGCCGCCGGGGATGACCGCCAGCAGATTGTCGAAACCGCCGCGAATGCCGCCAGCGTGCTTTTCGATCAGTTCGCGGAACGGAATGCCGAGGCCTTCTTCCACGACGCAAGGCGTGTTCACGTGACCGGAAATCTGGAACAGCTTGGTGCCGACATTGTTGGGACGCCCGATGGACGAGAACCATGCACCGCCACGACGCAGGATCGTCGGCGCAACGGCAATCGATTCCACGTTGTTCACGGTCGTCGGGCAACCATAAAGGCCCATATTGGCCGGGAATGGCGGCTTGAGGCGCGGCTGTCCCTTCTTGCCTTCAAGGCTTTCAAGTAGAGCCGTTTCTTCGCCGCAGATATAAGCGCCAGCGCCGTGGGTGACGAAAATGTCCATATCCCAGCCGCACTTGTTGCCCTTGCCGAGCAGGCCGGCTTCGTAGCACTCATCGATTGCCGCCTGCAGGGCCTCACGCTCGCGCATGAACTCGCCGCGAATATAAATATAGGCGGTGTGTGCACCCATTGCGCAACCGGCGATCACGCAGCCTTCGATCAGCGTATGCGGATCGTGGCGCAGGATTTCGCGGTCCTTGCAGGTGCCGGGCTCGGATTCGTCGGCGTTGACGACCAGATAATGCGGACGGCCGTCGCTCTGCTTGGGCATGAACGACCACTTGAGACCGGTCGGGAAGCCGGCGCCGCCGCGGCCACGCAGGCCCGACGCCTTCATTTCCTCGATGATCCAGTCACGGCCCTTTTCGATCAGGCCGCTGGTGTTGTCCCAATGGCCGCGCGCCATGGCACCTTTCAGCGACTTGTCCTTGAAGCCATAGATATTGGTGAAGATGCGATCTTTATCAGCCAGCATGTCTCACCTGTTTCCGTTCGTGTTTGCCAATATCGAAGTCATCATACCGGCTTCTTTCCGAATACCTTGATGTATTCCTCGACGCCGCCCTTGGCCAAAGCCTTGGCTTGCTTCACCCAGTCTTCGCGCTCGATGCGGCCGTGGAAGCTGAGATAGCCGTCAACCCATTCGCGTTCGGCCTTCTTCCAGGAAGCAACCTGCTTGTAGGTGAAGATGCCAAGCTCGTGAAGGGTCTGCTCGATCTTCGGACCCACGCCCGAAATCAGCTTGAGGTCGTCAACAGCTTCCGGGCGCTCCATGGGCTGCGGACGGTTCTTGTCGTCAAGCTTGAAATTCTGCGCGGTTCCGACCGAAGCGGCCTTTTCGGCTGCATTCGAAACCTTGACCTCAGAAGGCGTCTTGAGCGCAGGAGCGGTTTCAGGCGCGTTGGTCACAGGCTTGGCGGCGTTGGACGGAGCGACATTCTTCGCTTCCTCAGCAGCCTTTTCCTCGGCGGCCTTGGCTTCGGCTTCCGCCTTGGCCTTTGCTTCCGCTTCGGCCTTCGCCTTGGCGGTCGCGGCATCCGATGCCTTGCGGGTTTCAAGACCGATTTTCTTGTAGTCCAGATCTTCGGTCAGCGACGTCAGTCCATTGAGCGGATTGGACGTTTCGCGGTCGATCTGCGGACCCGGCTTGACGGTATCGCCCTTGCCAGCCTCGAAAGCGTCGATGATCTCGGCAAGGCGTTCCGGCGTAAGATCTTCGTAGGCGTCCTTGAAAATCATGACCATGGGTGCATTGGCGCAAGCGCCCTGGCATTCCACCTCTTCCCATGACAGCGTTCCGTCGGCATTGAGCTCGAACGGGTCGTGATTGATCTTGTGACGGCATACATCCATCAGCGCTTCCGCACCACGCAGCATGCATGGCGTGGTGCCGCAAACCTGGATGTGGGCGCGCGTACCGACCGGCTTCAGCTGGAACTGCGTATAGAAGGTTGCAACTTCCAGAACGCGGATCAGCGGCATTTCGAGCATGCCTGCAACGTGTTCAATGGCAGCTTTCGTGACCCAGCCATCCTGCTCCTGCGCACGCATGAGCAACGGAATGACGGCCGACTGCTGACGGCCTTCGGGGAATTTTGCAATCGTCTTGAGCGCCCAGGCCTGATTTTCCGCGCTGAACGCGAAAGCGGCTGGCTGGACGGCATCATCTGCGAGACGGCGAACGGACATCAGCGGTCAACCTCACCAAACACGATATCGAGCGAGCCAAGAATTGCCGACACGTCAGCCAGCATATGGCCGCGGCACAGGAAATCCATGGCTTGAAGATGGGCAAAGCCCGGAGCGCGCAGCTTGCAGCGATAAGGCTTGTTGGAGCCATCCGATACGAGGAAGACGCCAAATTCACCCTTCGGGGCTTCAACTGCCGCGTAAACTTCACCGGCAGGCACGTGGTAGCCTTCCGTGTAAAGCTTGAAGTGATGGATGAGCGCTTCCATCGAGCGCTTCATCTCGCCGCGCTTCGGCGGCACGATCTTGTTGTCGGTGTGGGAAACCGGACCGACGCGTTCCTTGCCAAGCAGGAGATCGACGCACTGGCGCATGATCTTCGCCGACTGGCGCATTTCTTCCATGCGGATCAGGTAACGGTCATAGCAGTCGCCGTTCTTGCCGACCGGAATGTCGAATTCCATCTCGTTGTAGCATTCATAAGGCTGCGACTTGCGCAGATCCCATGCAGCGCCCGAACCACGGACCATGACGCCGGAGAAGCCCCAAGCCCATGCGTCTTCCAGCTTTACGACGCCGATATCGACGTTACGCTGCTTGAAAATACGGTTCGGCGTGATGAGGTCATCAAGATTGTTGAGCGTCGTGAAGAACGGATCGATCCATTTACCGATGTCTTCAACGAGCTGGTCCGGCAGGTCCTGATGGACGCCGCCCGGACGGAAATAGGCCGCATGCATACGCGCGCCGCAAGCGCGTTCGTAGAACACCATCAGCTTTTCACGTTCCTCGAAGCCCCAGAGCGGCGGCGTCAGCGCGCCAACGTCCATGGCCTGCGTGGTCACGTTGAGAAGGTGGTTCAGGATACGGCCGATTTCCGAGTACAGAACGCGGATGAGCTGGCCGCGCTTCGGCACATCGATGCCCAGCAGGCGTTCAACGGCGAGCGCATAGGCGTGCTCCTGGTTCATCGGCGCGACGTAATCGAGGCGGTCGAGATAAGGCAGGGCCTGAAGATAGGTCTTGGCTTCCATCAGCTTTTCGGTGCCGCGATGCAGCAGACCGATATGCGGATCGACGCGCTCGACGACTTCGCCGTCGAGTTCAAGCACCAGACGCAGCACGCCGTGCGCGGCGGGATGCTGCGGACCGAAGTTGATATTGAAATTGCGGACCTGAGTCTCAGCCATGTTCAGCTTCCTGTTTGGCTGCAAGAGCCGCCAAGAACTCCTCGCCGGTCATCCGGTGGGTGTCATTGGCAAAATCGTAATTCGCAGGCTTGTTATCGATGAAGATTTCTTCGGCGAAATGAAACCGTTCCGGCTCGGCAAAAGCCTGCATCGAAACGACCGTCATTCCATCATGGACACCGCGCCAGAACAGTGACGAACCGCACTTCGAGCAGAAGCGGCGTTCGCCCCATTCCGAAGACGAATAGGTCGAGAGGGCAGCTTCGCCTTCGATTTCGACCGAAGTGCCGCAATTGACGGCCATGAAAGCACCGCCCGACCAACGCCGGCACATGCTGCAATGGCACACATCCATTTCCATCTTTGCCGGAACAGCGGTGAACTTCACCGCCCCGCAAAGACATTGCCCGTTCAATCTCTCGCCTGCGCCCATGAGTATGTCCTCAGTTCGCCTTGGCTTTCTCATCGCCCGGCAGAACGTAATCCGTTCCTTCCCACGGCGAGAGGAAGTCGAAGTTGCGGAACTCCTGGCGCAGCTGCACGGGTTCGTAGGCGACGCGCTTCAGCTCATCGTTGTAACGAACCTCGACGAAACCGGTGAGCGGGAAGTCCTTGCGCAGCGGATGACCTTCAAAACCGTAGTCGGTCAGGATGCGGCGCAGGTCCGGATGGCCGGAGAACAGGACGCCGTACATGTCGTAGGCTTCGCGTTCATACCATTCGGCGCCGACAAAGACCGGAACCGCGGAAGGCACCAGCGTATCCTCGTCGGCCTGAACCTTGACGCGGATGCGCTGGTTCTGGCGCGGAGACATCAGCTGGTAGACGACATCGAAGCGCTTGGCGCGCTGCGGATAGTCGACGCCCGAAATATCCGTCAGGTTGACGAACTGGCACTGCACATCGTCGCGCAGGAAGGTCAGAACGCTGATGATACTGGCAACCGGAACCGAAAGCGTCAGCTCACCATAGGCAAGCTTCGCCTCTTCGATCGCATCGCCGAGACGTTCCTTGATGTAGCCGGAAAGTTCACCGAGAGCTTCTTCGCTCATGATCAAATGTCCTTTTCTTCGGCCTTAGCGTTCAATCGTGCCGGTGCGGCGGATCTTCTTCTGCAGGAGAAGAATGCCGTACAGCAGCGCTTCAGCAGTCGGAGGGCAGCCCGGAACATAAATGTCGACCGGAACCACGCGGTCGCAGCCACGCACCACCGAATAGGAATAGTGGTAGTAGCCGCCGCCATTGGCGCAGGAACCCATTGAGATAACGTAACGCGGCTCCGGCATCTGGTCGTAGACCTTGCGCAGAGCGGGCGCCATCTTGTTGGTCAGCGTGCCCGCAACGATCATCACGTCGGACTGACGCGGTGAAGCGCGCGGAGCGATACCGAAACGCTCGGCATCGTAACGCGGCATGGAAATATGCATCATTTCCACGGCGCAGCATGCGAGACCGAAGGTCATCCACATCAGCGAACCGGTACGCGCCCAGGTAATCAGAGCGTCAGCAGAGGTGACGATGAAGCCCTTGTCGGAAAGCTCGCTGTTCAGATCGTTGAAGAATGCATCGTCGGAACCGACAGGCTTGCCCGTGCGCGGGTCAAGAATGCCCTTCGGCTGCGGAGCCACGAGCGTTGTGTTGGCTGAGGTCAATCCCATTCCAGCGCTCCCTTCTTCCATTCATAGATGAAGCCGATGGTCAGAACGCCAAGGAACACCATCATCGACGCGAAGCCGAACCAGCCGATTTCACCAAAGGACACAGCCCACGGGAAAAGGAAGGCGACTTCCAGATCGAAGATGATGAAGAGAATCGACACCAGATAGAAACGGATGTCGAACTTCATACGGGCGTCATCGAAGGCATTGAAGCCGCACTCGTAAGCGGAAAGCTTTTCCGGGTCCGGCTGTCTGTAAGCGACAAGAAACGGCGCAACCAGAAGGGCTACGCCAATTACCATCGCAATGCCGAGAAAGATGACGATCGGCAGGTAGGAACTTAAAAGCTCGTTCATGGTCCTTTATCCGGCTTGAATACGAGGCTGCGCCGCCTGTCATAAGCTTTTTGGAGCTGACGACCATGCGACACATTGCATCTGTTGCAACCCCGTCGCCCCAAGCAGCTTCAAAAGGCATGCCGTGCGAACTAAGCGCTTTTCGCCGGGACGGTTATCGCAGCGCGTGCGCAAGCGCAACCCCTCCGGCACGATCTATTGGGCAAAGTCGAGCCAAGATGCTTAACAAGCCATGCATCCGGCCCGCTTATCCCCCTTAAAACCCCTATAACATGAAAAGATCATAATTTCGTGAGGAAAAGTCGCACGGGCTGCCTCACTTGGCAATCGCCGCGAGAATCAACTGCCGGCAAGTTGGGAATGAAAATCAGGGGGTTCAGCGCCCACTTGAAAATGCGCTCATGGAGCAGCCGAAGCCCCTGCTCCAACCAGCCTGCCCGGCAGATAAAGCACGAGCGATGCCGCTCCCCTGATTGCGGAAGCCCCGTCCGCCAGAACCGCCTGTCCCGTCGTCTGGCCTGCCCGCGCATTCAACGCACCCAGCGAAAGGGTGCCATCGCTGACCAGAGCCATGAGTGACGGCGAAGACGCAAAGACATTGTGCGCGCCGCCATCCAGATCGGTCGCGTCTATCACCGCTATTCCATATTTCTGGAGCGTCGGAATACTGGTGCCGTCCCCTACCCGCGCATGACCGCCGGTAATGAGGGATGAGACGCCGAGCGCGCGGTCGCTGCGCGAGGTCATCACCGCTGTCGGACGCGGCATGGGGTCGATATCCCTTATCTGCTTTTCAAACACGTCGAGGTCGATGTCCGGTGCGGCGAGCAGCAGCGCCGTGATGCGACGCAGCACATCCTTCTCGCCGCGCAGCGACAGGGTTCTCAATGCCTCCATGGTAACGAAGCCGCCCATGGAGTGCCCGACGAGAACGATACGCTCGGCCTTGCTGCGCGCAACAAGTTCGAGCAACCGCGCCAGACCGTCCCGCGCAAAGTCGGCGCTATCGCGGTCGTAGACATAAAGGCCCAGATCGCCGCCCGATGGCCAGGCATATTCAACCGCCACCGACTTCATCTTGTAGTCATGGACGAATTGCGCGGTGCGGAATGTGCTGTCGGCAAAATTATTGTTGTAGCCGTGCACGAAGATCAGGATTTCCCTGTCCTTCGGCCCCTGCTTCGCAAGGGCGGCATTCAATTGTGCGAGAAACTGCTCCGCATTGTCGTATGGCTGGAACGCCGTGGCTGCGAAATTTTTGGCCGGGTCGGGCTTGTAGCCGGTCGACTCGACCTGTCCTTTGACGTGGGCTGCTGGAATGCCGACATCGACCTGCGCGAAATTCAGTGTCTTGGAGCGATTTGAATTATAGGGTTGCGAGAAATCGTCGGAGCGCTGGCGGCTCGTCGCAACGTAGATAGGAACCACCGCCGCCGGCTTCGCGGGCTTGACGACGGCGGCTTCGGACGCTGCCACCGATTGCGGGCTCGAATTCGGTCCGTGCCACAACACGGCGCGGGGCGTGCCGCAGCCGG
The DNA here is from genome assembly GCA_900470195.1 of Hyphomicrobiales bacterium. Classification (GTDB taxonomy): domain Bacteria; phylum Pseudomonadota; class Alphaproteobacteria; order Rhizobiales; family Rhizobiaceae; genus Brucella. The sequence goes on from UEIJ01000005.1 coordinate 298,087, forward strand.
CAAGAATCAAAAACGTTGCAAGCACACCAAGAAAAGCGTGTCGGGTCATCGTCGCAGCGATCCGTTCCTGTCAGCCGGTCCCACGCGATTGAAAACAGGAAATCGGTTGCTTGGCAATGCATGGGCGAAACGGCTGCCTTCGACTTCCGCGATTCCGCTTGAAAGGTCGCCTGTCCCAACGATGGAAAATTCCGTTCGCATTTGCGGCGAAAGTTGGAATGGAAACATTCCGAAGGGCGATGGCTTTGCGAAGCAATGCCTTCAGATCGCATTCGCACCGGCTATCATGAATGCATAGTCGGCCATAGCAAGCGAAAGGAGATCACGCATGAGCCATTATCTGCTCGCCAGCGGCGATCTTCTGGTCATTGCGGCGATAATCCTGTCGGTTGCCTATCTGTCCTGGAAACAATTTTCCAAGTAGCAGGCCCACGGTCGGCATCTCACGAATTTTCTGAAGAGAAGGCGGTTCGGCGCCACTTTCGTGTCAACGTTCAATCTATCGATCTGTTGAGAGGAAAGTGGCGCGAGTGACGGGGCTCGAACCCGCGACCTCCGGCGTGACAGGCCGGCACTCTAACCAACTGAGCTACACCCGCGCATTTCTCGGCAGCCCTGAGGCTGCATCGCACCGGCGTTTCCGTCCGGTGTGAGCGGTCGTTTAAGGGGTTCTCGAACAAGTGTCAAGCGCGTGTTTGGAGAAGATTTGCGATATTGGAAAAATCATTCACAGGACGTTTCAACGTCCGTTCAATGTCAGCAATTCCAAGCATTCCCAATTAAACTGAATCATTGGAAATGCTCGCTCTTTTTCTGCGCATTATCCTACGCAAAACCGCTTCGCACTTTTGCTGGAAAGGCTCGCTCTTTTTCTGCGCATTATCCTGCGCAAAACCGCTCCGCACTTTTGCTGGAAATGCTCGCTCTTTTTCCGCGCATTATCCTACGCAAAACCGCTCCGCACTTTTGCTGGAAATGCGCTGGATGAAAAGAAGTGAAACGGCGGTGGGCGCCACTTTCGTGTCAACGTTCAATCTATCGATTTGTTGAGAGGAAAGTGGCGCGAGTGACGGGGCTCGAACCCGCGACCTCCGGCGTGACAGGCCGGCACTCTAACCAACTGAGCTACACCCGCGCATTTCTCGGCAGCCCTGAGGCTGCGTCGCACCGGCGTTTCCGTCCGGTGTGAGCGGTCGTTTAAGGGGTTCTCGAACAAGTGTCAAGCAAGGGTCATGAAGAAAGAATAAGATTTTTCGATTTTGCCGCAGAACGCCCGATTTACGGGCTTTTTCAATGACATCAAACTTATCCACAAGGCCGGACCATACCCCCGAAAGCGCACCGTCTTTCAGAATCACAGGCACCGCGCCATCCGGACACCCTCCCCGCCACAAAAGCAGGCACGAAACGCCGCTTGATTTCATACCAACCAGTTGGTATTATTTTGTCAGGAGCAAGAACATGGCACGCAAACAGAACCCATTGACCCGAACCAACCTGCTCGATGCAGCGTTGCACGTCATTCGCACGAAGGGTTACACGGCCACGACGGTCGATGACATCTGCGCAAGGGCATCCTTGTCCAAAGGCGCTTTCTTTCACCATTTCTCCAGCAAGGAGGATCTGGCCGTTGCCGCCGCGAACTACTGGTCGGAAACGACAGGCGCGCTTTTTGCCGATGCCGCCTATCACGCTCCCGAAGACCCGCTTGATCGCGTGCTGGCCTATGTCGAGTTGCGCAGGCAGCTCGTTCAGGGCGAACTGCCTGACTTCACCTGCCTCGTCGGCACCATGACGCAGGAGGTCTATGAGACCAATTCCGTTATCCGGGATGCCTGCTGGGCCAGTATTTCAAGCCATGCGGACACGCTTGTCCCCGATATAGCAGCCGCGATGGAACGCTATGCGGTTGCCGGTGATTTCACCGCCGAAAGCCTCGCCCTTCATACCCAGGCCGTGATCCAGGGTGCGTTCATCATCGCCAAGGCAAGTGGCGACCCGCAGCGAGCGGTCGAGAGCATCGACCATCTCAAGCGATATATAAGCCTGCTCTTCAAACATCCCGCCACCGCCCACTAAACTGAAAAGCGAAAAATGGAGGAAACCATGCCCAGCACTATTCGTCTGCACCGTGTATTCGCCGCCAAGCCGGAAAAGGTCTATCGCGCATTCGTCGAGCCGGACGCGATGGCAAGCTGGTTGCCGCCTTACGGCTTTATCTGCACCGTCCATGAGATGGACGCAAAGGTCGGCGGCAAGCACAAAATGTCGTTCCGGAACTTCACGACAGGCCAGAGCCATTCTTTCGGCGGCACTTATGTTGAACTCGTTCCGGGGGAAAAGCTTGTCTATACGGACAGTTTCGACGATCCGAACCTGCCGGGCGAAATGAAAGTCACGATCACGCTGAAAGCCGTTTCGGTCGGGACGGAAATCAATATCGAACAGCAGGGCGTGCCCGATATCATCCCCGCTGAAGCCTGCTATCTCGGCTGGCAGGAATCTCTCGAAAAACTGAAGAAGCTGGTCGAGCCTGAAATCAACCAGTAATCCCACATCAGGGATCAGGCGCGGGGCGGGCAGCAAAGACTGCCCGCCCCGCGTTATCGATTGAATGGAATATCGGACAGAATTTCCCGTCTTCTTTGAGATACAACAAATCCGGTTTGCGCCTGTCACTCTAGAATGGCTCGGATGATGATGCGGCCATGACTTGAACCTTCGGAATTTGTGACTATCTTGCCCTTATGGCGTGTGCTGCGTGCGCCCAGGGACTGCCCTGAATACGGAGACTGTTTTTAACCGTTTCTATCAGGGAGCTGCCATGGCTGGTCGCATTCAAAATACTATACGCAATTTTCTCGACAGCGAGTCGTCAGGTGGCCTGTTGCTCATAGCTTCAGCTATAGCGGCGTTGGCCGTTGCCAATTCCCAGCTTTCAGAAGCCTATTTCAGCGCTCTTCATGCCTATCTGGGGCCCCTTTCGGTCCAGCATTGGGTTAACGATGCGCTGATGGCGGTGTTCTTCCTGATGGTCGGTCTGGAGATCAAGCGCGAGATGGTCGACGGTCACCTTTCGTCATGGCCGCGCCGGATTCTGCCGGGAGCCGCCGCAGCGGCTGGCATGGCGGTGCCGGCCCTGGTCTATCTTGCCTTCAATCTCAACAGCGGCGCTTCTCACGGTTGGGCCATCCCGGCTGCGACCGATATCGCATTTGCGCTTGGCGTTATTTCGTTGCTTGGACCACGGGTGCCGACATCGCTGAAGGTGTTTCTCGCCGCCCTTGCCATCATCGACGATCTTGGCGCAGTGATTATCATCGGGCTGTTTTATACGTCCGGCGTTTCATTGATGAATCTGGGGCTGGCCGCAGCAGTCGTCGGCGCCCTTCTGGCCTTGAACCTCACGGGCGTGAAGCGTCTGACGCCTTACTTGCTGCTGGGCCTCCTCCTTTGGTTCTTCACCTATCGTTCCGGTGTTCACGCGACGATTGCAGGCGTTCTGCTGGCGCTGACCATTCCGATCAAGCGCACGCCCGCCAAGCCGGAATCGTCCATCTCGGAAAGCCCGCTACACCTGCTTGAGCATAGCCTGATCAAGCCGGTTTCGTTCATCATCGTCCCCATATTCGGCTTCGCCAATGCCGGTGTCAGCTTTTCCGGCCTCGGCATGGAAGCACTCGTTGCGCCGGTGACGATGGGCGTCGCCGCCGGTCTGGCAATCGGCAAGCTCGTCGGTATTTTCGGCGCTGTGCTGCTGCTCGTAAAAAGCGGAACTGTAGGCCTGCCGGCCGGTGCAAGCTGGGCACAGATGCTGGGGACCACGCTTTTGTGCGGCATAGGCTTTACGATGAGCCTGTTTATCTCGCTGCTCGCCTTCGATGATGTGCTGCTGCAGAACGAAGCGAAGATCGGGATATTGATCGGTTCGCTTGTTGCCGGGCTTGCCGGTTTCATCGTCCTGCGCTTTGCAAAACGCGGCGACGGGCGAAACTTCAGTCAATAAGCATCGTCCCATCATTCAAGGCGGGTATAGAAAGACTGCTATCCCCGCTTTGCATTGTGCGTTTCGTCAGACGGCTTCCAGATTCTGTAGCGGATTTCAAAGCCGTCTTTCGCATAGATGACAATCGGGAGACGGCTATTATAGCGAAGCATGAAATTCTCGCCGCGCACAGGCACGAAATCGGTTCGTTTGCTGCCTTCCGGGCAAGCCATCAGCGTGCCCGACATGCGGTCGCTTGCCGCGAGGGTGAAATAGTCGAAGCCCCAGCCCTCAACGGTGCCCGGTGTCAAACTTCCGCCGAACCAGCTGATATTGCAGTCCACGGTTGCGTTGCGGCCCGCGATGATTTCCACTTTGGCATCGTGCTCATTCTCAAGCGGCGGAAGATGGATGACATAGCGGTAGGAACCGGATGCCGCTGGAGGAAAAGCTTCGAGGTTCCTTTCAGATTCGGTCCTGTCCTCAGCGCTCGCGCCATGGGAAAGCCCGAAGCTGCCCGCGATCAGCGCTATCTGTAAGAATTGTCTCACTTTCATGGTCGTGCTCTCGTTTTCTATCTGGTTCCCGCTATCGCAATAACGGAAAGGCGTCTGCCGGAAATTTCACTCTTGCACGGTTTCCGAAGCTGAATCCTTTTTCTCCTCAGACCGCCTGCCCAAGCGCTCCGGCAGATACTCGGCCAGACGCTGAATAACGAAATAGAGACCGGGGGTGAGAAGCAATCCCAGAGTGGTCGCGGCGACCATCCCGCCGAAGATAGTGACGCCGACGGCCTGTCTTGCGCCTGCCCCGGCACCAGACGAAAGGATGAGAGGCAGAATGCCGAGGATGAAGGAAACGGCTGTCATCATGACCGCACGAAAACGCTGTTCGGCACCGGCACGGGCTGCCTCCCCGGCTGTCAGACCGGCCTCGCGCTGCTCCTTGGCGAATTCCACAATCAGGATCGCATTTTTTGCGGCAAGCCCGATCAGCAACACCATCGCGATCTGCACATAGAGACTGTTCTGCAGCCCGAAGAATGTGAGACCCGCGACAGCGCCCAGCAGCGCCGCGCCCAATGACAGGATGACGATTGCGGGCAAGGCCCAGCTTTCATATTGGGCGACAAGGAAAAGATAGGCGAAAAGGAAAGCAAGCGCGAAGACGATCGCCTCCTGACCGCTGCTCCTTCTTTCCTGGAAGGACAATCCGGACCATTCATAGCCATAGCCTTCCGGCAAGGTTTCCGAAGCAACCTGCTCCATCGCCGTCATGGCCTGTCCGCTGCTCCAACCCGGAGCGGTTACCGCATTCACCTGCGCCGAAGCCGAAAGATTGTATCGGGTGATGACGAACGGTGCCAGCACCGTGGTCAGCGACACCACACTTCTTAGCGGCACCATGGCTCCGCTGCGGTTCCTGACATGGAGTTTGAGAATATCCTCGCTGTGGGCGCGGAAGTCGGAATCGGCCTGCAGATTGACCTGAAATACCCGTCCGTTCAGCGTGAAATCATTGACGTAGCGCGAGCCGAAATTCGCACCGATAGAGGCATAAATATCCGATACGCTGAGGCCAAGGGCTTCGGCGCGGGAACGATCGACATCGACATAGATCTGCGGGACATTGGCGTTGAACGTGGTTGCCGCGCCGCCGATCTCCGGCCGCTGATTGAAGTAGCCGAGCAAGGCGCCTGTCACCTGCGCTATTTCCTGCGGAGGCTGACCCTGCAAGGCTTGCAAACGGAAATCGAGGCCGCCAACTGCGCCCATGCCAGCGATTGCGGGGGGCGCGAATACCGCAACATTTGCGCCCGGCACCTGCGAGAACTGCGCGCGCAAGCCATTGACGATATTGTTGAGCTGCAATGCCTTCGTCTCGCGGTCCGCCCATGGCGCAAGCGCTGCAACGGCCATGGCGCTATTGGGCGTGCTCGTTGATTGCAGGATGCTGAACCCCGCGACCGTTATGACGTCCTGAACGCCTTCGGTCTCGCTCAGGACCTTGCGCACATTCTCAACGATCAGGTTTGTGCGGTCGAGCGAAGCGGCGCTTGGAAGCTGTATATCGACAAAGAGCGCGCCCTGATCTTCATCAGGCAGGAAGGTTGCAGGAAGATTGACGAAGACGAAATAGGCCAGCACGAAACACGCAATCACACCTGCAACCGGTATAATCCAGTGCTTCACCAGAATGCCGACGATCTTGCCGTAGCCCTTGCGGGTTTTCTCCATGAAATTTGAAAACCACGCCAGCGGGCCGCGACGGTAACCGCCTTCGCCATGCCTGAGCAGAAACGCCGCAAGCGCCGGGCTGAGCGTCAGGGCGACGAATGAAGAAAGTACCAGAGCCGAAGAGATGGTGACTGCGAACTGCCGGTAAAGCTGTCCGCCAATCCCTTCGAGAAAGGCGGTCGGCGTAACCACCGCCAGAAGGACGAGCGTCGTGGAAATGATCGGCCCGGTGATCTGGTGCATCGCCTTGCGCGTTGCTTCGACAACCGAAATCTCCGGCTCATCCTCCAGCACATGCTTGACGTTTTCCACGACCAGGATTGCATCGTCCACCACAAGCCCGATGGCAAGGACGAGGGCCAGCAGCGAGATCATGTTCAGCGAATAGCCGACAGCAAACAGCACCGCCACCGCGCCCAGCATCGAGACCGGTATGGCCAGCGCCGAAATCAGCGTTGCCCGCCAGTCCTGCAGGAAGATGAATGTGACTGCGAGCACGATCACGAAAGCCTCGAACAATGTTCGTGTCGTCAGTTGCAGGCTGGCCTCGACGAACCGTGTCGCATCGTAGACAACATGATATTGCAGCCCCGCAGGAAATCTCGATGACAGGCGCTCAAGCTCTGCTTCCACGGCTGACGCGGTCTGGATCGCATTGGCGCCGGGCGACTGGTTGATCTGCAACATCGCCGATTCATGGCCGGCAAAACTTGCTCTCGAAGCATAGTTGCGAGCGCCAAGCTCAAGGCGCGCGATGTCGCGCAGGAACACTTTTGCACCGTCCGCCCCGGTACGAACGACAATGTTTCCAAATTCCTCCGTATCGCGAAGCCGCCCCTCTGCCACCAGCGTATATTGCAGCTCCGTGCCCACACGCATGGGCGGCGCGCCTGCCTGACCGAGCGTCGCCTGAATATTCTGGCGCTGGATCGCCGCCGAAACCTCGTCAACCGTGATGCCGAGCGCGTCCATTCGTTGCGGATTGAGCCAGACGCGCATCGAATATTCCGATGCGCCGACAACGCTCGCTTCACCGACACCGGGCACGCGGGCCAGCGCATCGACAATCGTGGTCGTGGCGAAATTGGTGATTTCCAGTGCGTTCAGGCTGTCGTCCGGCGAGTAGAACGCTATGCCCAACACGAAATCCGGTGAGCGGGACCGGACCGATACGCCCTGTTGCGCCACGGCTGCTGGCAGACGGGAGATCGCCAGTTGCGCGCGGTTCTGAACATTGATCTGCGCGAGCTCGGGATCGGTCCCCACTTCAAAAGTGACGGACAGCGAATATTGCCCGGCATTGGAGCTGGTGGATGACATATACATCATGCCATCGACACCGTTGATGGCCGTTTCCAGAGGCCCGCCGACAACATCGGCGATCACCTCCGCGCTCGCGCCGGGGTAAGCGGCCGATACATTCACCGTTGGCGGTGTGATCTGCGGATATTGCTGGACAGGCAATGAAAAGATCGCAATCGCACCGGCAATGGAAATGATGATCGAGATGACGATTGCGAGGCGGGTTCGCCTTATGAAGATTTCGGAAATCATTGCCCCACCCCTGCACTGCCGGGGATCGGGTCACGGGGAGATACGGCCTGTCCGTCTGCGATGCGCTGCAAGCCCTCGACGACAATCGTTTCGCCGGCCTTGAGGCCGTCGGTGACCGACCAGCCATTGTCGATGCGCGCGCCCGTCACGATGGGTCGCCGGGAAACCGTGTTTCCTTCGTTGAGAACATAGACATATTTGCCCTGTCGGTCCTGCAACACGGACGACATGGGGACTATCGGCAATTCACCGACCGTCTCATCCAGCAGGCTGACGGCAACCACCTGCCCCGGGACCAGAATATGGTTGGGGTTGGCAAACAGCGCACGCACCGCCACGGTGCCAGTCTGTGCGCTCACCTCATTGTCGATAAACTGGATGGTCCCGCGTTCGCCATATTGCGTATCATTGGCCAGCGTCAGGGTCAGCCTGAAACTCCCCGGATTGACCGTTCCGCCACCCGCCTCCTTTTGTCGGATAGCGACCAGCGCGCGGTCCGGGATGGAAAACACGACACGTACGGGGTCAAGCTGCACGATGCGTGCGAGCGGCCCCATGCTCGGTCCGACGAGATTGCCGACTGTAAAAAGCGAACGTCCTATGGTCCCGTCGATCGGCGATCTGACCTGCGTATAGGAGAGATTGAGCCGGGCATTGTTGAGCGCGGCTTCGGCATTCTGCACATCCGCCGTGGCGATGTCGAATGCAGCCTGCGCTTCATCGAGAGCGGCTTGTGAAGCGGTATTGCGGTTGGCGAGGGTTCGCGTTCGCGACAATGTTTGCCGGGCGGCATTCTGCGCGGCTTCGGCACGCGCAACCTGTGCCTGAGCCGACATGACTGCCGCCTGCATCTGATCCGGCTCGATTTCAAAGAGGAGATCGCCCGCCTTGACCGCCGATCCCTGTTCGAAGGCCTTTTCTTTCAGAAAACCCGTGACCCGCGCCTGAATATCGACGGCTTCGATTGCCTCTACCTGTCCGTTGAAACGGAGTGGCGCGCTTGCGGGCGCCAACTCCACCTTGCGCACGACCACAGGAGGCGCTGCGCCGGCTGGAGCCTGCTGGGCGAGGCCGGGCTGCAGGGGCAAAGCCCACAGCATCGATACAATGGCGGCGGTAACAGAACGACGAACGACAGACTTCTTCAATTGCGTGTCCTCCCTCCGGGACGGCATCGGTCGATCACTCACGCATTTCGGGTACTCAAGGCTATTCCGATATAAGCGACACCCGCGATCAGCAGCGCGATTCCTGCAATCGATCCGGACGGCAGGTCACGCGTCAAAGGCCACTTCGCCACAAGAGCGGCGCTGGCGGTCCAGGCGATGAGGCCCGACAGCGTAAACCACCACCAGCCGCTTGTCGGTCTGATTTTCCAGGAAAGCGCCAGCTGAAGGAAACCATGGACAAACACAACGATTGCAATCAGCAGTGTAATGGCAAGCGCACCTTTGAGCGGGTTCAGATAGATCATGATCCCGCCTATAAGCTCCACGACGCCGGACAGTTCCTGCCAGACAAAGCCGGCCCAGCTCTTGATCCAGAGCGACTGGATTATCTTGACGAGACCGATGACCATCAGGACCAGGCCGAACATGGTACTGGCAGCAAAATCCGAGATGACCGGCAAGAACAGGCAGAGTATTCCCCCTGCTGCAAGCAGAACGCCGATACCGAGAAAACCTTTCCATTTTCTCTGTTCGACTGTCTTGCGTTCCATTAACTGCAGTTGCTGAACGTCCATTGCGGCCCCCTCTATGTTAAAAGGGATGCGTTACTGCTAATATGAAAGTATGTGCATGTTTTGATATAATAGTACAGCCTGCTTGCAATAAAACCAGAGGGCTGCTCACCACTCGCCATCTTCCAGTTTCAGCCAGCTTGTTGAGGTGATGCTGGAACGCAAGCTCATCTGCGCGACCAGCGCTTCGACCAGCCGGTCGTCTTCGTTGCCGGCGAACAGCGTCGCCTCTATTTCGACCTCATTGCTTCCTTCGATGTGATGACTCCGGATCGCGTGGAAGCGGAGTTTCTTCAGATCGAGGGTCTGGATCAGCAGCGCCCTGACCGGAATTTCGCTTTCCGCAGGACACCGGAATTTCACGAGATAGTACTGTTCGTTCTCCGGTTCGACGAAGGAATAGCGGTTCACGAGCACCGCGACCCTTGGCAGCGAAATATTGAGGCAGACGATGAAGAACGCCGTTTCGATGGCGAGGGGCCACATCCCGTAGCCGGTCAGAACGCCAACCGCGCCGGTGCTCCATATCGTGGCTGCGGTACTCAGCCCCTTGATGCTTGCACCATCCTTGATAATCAGTCCGGCGCCGAGAAAGCCGATCCCTGTGACAACCTGCGACCCCATTCTCAGATCGTTCTCAAGCCCGAGAGCGTTGGGCAGCGAAGCATAGGCCGCGGCGCCCAATGCCACGAGACCATGCGTCACGAGGCCGGAATGGCGTTGCTTGATCTGGCGTTCGAGACCGATCACGGAACCAAGCAGAAGAGCCAGCCCGAGATTGATCATGATAGACGGGATTGCGACGACTTCCGCCATGCAGGTCCTTTATGCCTTGTGATCGCGCAGGCAACTGCCTTCATACCAAGCAGAGATGGAATTCCATGCGGTCGAACATCCGCATTACACCTGAATGCCTACGGGTAAAGTCGCTCAACTGAACAGCGGACAGTATAGGCATTCTTTGCGGAGATCAGGAAGACTTCTCATCTCTACGATATCATATTTTAATTATAGTGCTTGAATTATTTCATCTAAAGTAGTTTCATCAAGAAATTCCGGAGGCATTCTTTCCAAAATCGACTGAGGGGTCAGATTGCATGGGTTTGCTTGGAATACTACTCGGACTAGCCCTGCTCATGTGGTTTGCCTATCGCGGCTGGAGCGTCATTCTGCTTTCGCCGGTGGCTGCACTGCTTGTTGCGGTTCTCTCAGGCGAACCACTTCTGGCCAACTGGACATCGACTTTCATGGGCGGCACCGCAGGCTTCGTCGCCCGGTGGTTTCCGCTTTTTCTGCTTGGCGGCATTTTTGGCAAGTTGATGGATGACAGTGGTTCCATCACATCCATTGCCCGATATCTGACGGAAAAACTTGGTGTAAAGCGCACGATGCTTTCCGTTGTGCTCGCATCGGCAGTCGTCACCTATGGCGGCGTCAGCGTGTTTGTCGCCTTCTTCGTTCTGGTTCCGATGGCTCGGGAAATGTTCAAGGCCGCCAACATACCGGCACGGCTGATGCCAGCGGCCATCGGGCTTGGCGCCTTTACCTTCACCATGTCGGCAATGCCGGGCACGCCTTCCACGAACAATGCCATTCCGATGCCCTACTTCGAAACCACGACTTTTGCGGCGCCGGGACTTGGCATTATCGCCTCCATTATTACCCTTGCGTTCGGCATGTGGTGGCTGCAACGCGCGGAAGCCAAGGTGCGAGCTGCTGGCGAAAACTATGTCGACGATACGGGCGATCTCGAAATCACCGAAAAAGTCAGGGAACAATCGACGCTGTCTGGCGACTTCGACCCGGCCGAGTTCGAGCACGGTGCGCGCGCCAGCGATCTGCCGCCCTTTTTCTTTGCCATTCTGCCTCTGCTCGTCGTCATCGTCGTCAATTTCCTGATGGCACTGATCATCTTGCCCCGTGTCGATTTCTCGTTTCTGGAGCAGGAGCCATGGGGTATCGACGTCGGATCGTCGATCGGCCTTTGGGCAGTTCTTATTGCGCTGGCAGCGGCCATCGTGACGCTGCTGGCGGTCAATTTCCGGCGGCTGCGGGCAATCCGGGAAAGCCTCGATGCGGGGGCCAATTCCTCGGTCCTGCCGATCCTCACCATAGCAAGCCTCGTCGGCTTCGGTGCAGTCGTGGCTGCCATGCCTGCCTTTACGGTCGTCCGCGATGCCGCGCTGGAGGTGCCCGGCGGTCCCCTCGTCTCGCTGATTGTCGCCATGAACGCACTGGCGGCTCTCACCGGAACGGCATCCGGCGGCATGGCCATCGCACTCAATGCGTTGGGCGACGAATATATGCGGCTGGCGATGCAATATGGGATCAGCCCCGACCTCATGCATCGCCTGACCGTGCTCAGCGCCGGCACGCTGGACGCGCTGCCGCATAACGGCACGGTGCTTCTCCTTCTACAGATCAGCAAGCAAACCCATGCGTCGAGCTATTTCGACATGGTCATGACCGTGATCGTCGGCGTGATCATATCGCTCGCGGTGGTCTTCGTGCTGGGGTCTGTGTTTGGTTCCTTCTAAGCATAATCATTGTTGTTGAAAGGAAGCGAAAATGAAAAGGACATTTCTTCTTGCCGCCACACTGTTCTCAGTGATGGCAAGCCCTGCTTTCGCGCATCTCAACCCCGCCGAACACGGTTCGTTTGCGGCGGGCTTTACCCATCCCCTGTCCGGCGCCGATCATATACTTGCCATGGTCGCCGTCGGTCTTTGGGCCTCCATGCTTGGCGGGCGCGCACTCATCGCCGTTCCGTTGAGTTTCGTGGGCGTCATGCTGCTGGGCTTCGTAGCCGCCCTCGGCGGTCTGCCGATTCCTTATGTAGAGCCCGTCATCCTCGCATCCGTTATCGTGCTCGGCCTTCTCGTGGCCGTGGCATTCCGTGCATCGACCCCGGTTGCTGCACTTATCGTCGGGTTCTTCGCATTTTTCCATGGCTATGCGCATGGCGGAGAAATCGGCAGCGCTGCGTTTCTTTCCTATGGTGCCGGTTTTGCGCTTGCGACCGCATTGCTTCACGCAGCGGGCATTGGCGCAGGGCTTGCAGCGGGCCGTGCGCTACAGGGATCCGGAGGGCAGATGGCAATGCGAGTGGCTGGCGGCTTTGCGGCCCTCAGCGGACTTTATCTGATGGCCGGGTGATGTGAGCGTCATCTTGCTGGATCATTCGAAGAGAAACACCGAACCTGAAATTGAAAATGACAGGCCAGTGCCGGAAATGCCCCTGCATTCTCCGGCACTGCCTATGCTGCATCTCCTGCGGCTGGTCAGTCCCAGCCAGCCGGTGGGTGCATTTTCCTATTCGCGCGGCCTCGAATGGGCCGTCCATGCCGGAACGGTCACGAATGAGGAAAGCTGTGCCGAATGGGTATTCGGCCTTCTGGAACACAGCTACGCCGCGCTCGATGGCGCGATTTTCTGGCGGATGGTTTCGGCCTTGATGCAAAACAACGATGCCGAATTCCGCCGCCTGAATGACTGGCTTGGAGCAAGCCGTGAGAGCAGCGAACTTGAACTCGAGGACCGCCGCATGGGCGAGTCCCTGCTCACATTGCTGTCGGATCTTGGTATCGGGCGGGCACGCAGCTTCGCTTCGGACCAGCGCGCCACCTATCCAGCAGCCTTTGCGATTGCAGGATGTCACTGGAACATTGCGCCCGCCGATGCGCTGCGCGGCCTGATGTGGAGTGTGGTTGAAAGCCAGATCATGGCTGCAATCCGTCTCGTCCCGCTCGGCCATACGGCTGGCCAGAGGATACTTATCGCTGGCGCAGCGAAGATTGAGCGCGCGGCTGAAAAGGCCCGCACGCTGAATGACGATGAAATCGGCAACACGGCTCCCGCACTGGCCATGGCCAGCGCCTGGCACGAGACACAATACAGCCGTCTATTCCGGTCGTGAGCGAAGCGTTTGACGGTATCGCTCAAGATTTTCTTCCGCCGAAGTCGCATCCGGCGGAGCAACCGGCACCAGCGCCTTGAAAGCATACTGACCGATCAGCATCACCCAGGTAACCAGCACGAAGGTCGAGGTCAGCACGGGCATTCCGATCGGTTTCAGGAAGATCGCGACCGAAGCCCACACCCATGTGGACACGATGGCGCCGAAGACCGCGTAAAGGAAGCTGCTCCAGTTGAAAACGAGGAAGAAGCCTCCCAGCGCCATTGCCGTCAACGCCGCGTTATAGCCGAAAAGCCCGTCGCGAATGGCTCCTTCCGGCCCACCGAATGCGGCGGCGATCACCGCTCCTATTATCGCCCCCATGAGGCCCATCAAGGCACTTATCCGCGAGTGGATCGCGATACCGACAAGCATGATGTAGCCGGTAATCCAGTTGTCCTGAAAGAATATCTGCCCGATGGCCGTGCCGATCCCCATGTACCAGGTCGGAAGGTCATAGGGGATGGCGTAGGAAAACTGTTCCGGCGAAACCGGCTTTGCCATCGGCCCGGCATCGATGGCGTCGAACTTGAGAATGGCGAACAGAAAGAGCCATCCGACCAGCACGAAGGGCATTGTCAGCGGCGCAACCTTGTGCGGGCCCAGCAGCGCTGCGATGCTGGTAAAGGCCATGGTGGAAAAGGCTGCCCCGAAGATCAGATAGATCGTCATGGCGGGCGAAGGCAGCGCACCGCTGCGGAAATCCTCGCTGGTGAACGCGATCAGCGCCAGCGCGACCAAAGCTCCGTTGAACCCGAACAGGCCGTCCCGGATAAGCCCCTTGTCCGCCTTGAGGATGATTGCCGTCAGCGTGCTGGAGACGACTCCAAGCAGGCAGATGAGGGCATAAATCCAGGAATTGACCAGAATGGCGAACAAAATGACCAATCCGGATAGCGGGTTGTTCTGGAACACCACCTGCCCGATGCCGCGCAGCGTCCAGTCGACAAACCCCAGAGAAGGATGATCCTGCATGGTATTGAGACGCATGGAAGTAATCCCTTCTTTCGTGATCTATTTCCTCCGGCTCCGGCATCGGCCCCCCAAAATCGAAATCGATTTTCGGAAGCACGATGCGCAGCTTCAACAATTAGAGCGTTCTTGCGTAGTCGGGACAGACCCGAGGGCGCTTTAAAACAGGAAATAGCGTTGCGCCATCGGCAGAACGTCAGCCGGTTCGCACGTGATCAATTCCCCATCCACCCGCACCTGATAACTCTGCGGGTCGACCTCCAGTTTGGGCGTCAGCCCGTTATGGATCATGTCTTTCTTGCGGATATTCCGGATGCTCTTCACGGCAACCAGCTGCTTGTTGAGTTTCAGCTTCTCGCCGATGCCGTCATCCAGCGCCGATTTCGAGACAAAGGTGACCCCGGTGGAACCGAGCGCCCGCCCCAGCACCCCGTACATTGGCCGGTAGTGGACCGGCTGCGGCGTTGAGATCGATGCGTTGGGATCACCCATCGGGGCGGTGGCAATCATGCCGCCAATCAGGACAAGGCTTGGTTTCACGCCGAAGAATTGCGTTTTCCACAGCACCAGATCGGCCCGCTTTCCCACTTCAATCGAGCCGATTTCATGGGCAAATCCATGCGTGATCGCCGGGTTGATCGTATATTTGGCGACATAGCGCTTGGCGCGGAAATTATCGTTCCGGCTGCTGTCTTCGCTAAGCGGGCCGCGCTGCACCTTCATCTTGTGGGCGGTCTGCCAGCAGCGCAGGGTGGTTTCCCCGATGCGGCCCATGGCTTGCGAATCCGACGACATCATCGAGAACACGCCCAGATCATGGAGAATGTCTTCTGCCGCAATGGTTTCCCGCCGGATGCGGGATTCCGCGAAAGCCACATCCTCAGGAATTTTCGGACTGAGATGGTGGCAGACCATCAGCATATCGAGATGCTCATCGACTGTATTGATGGTGTAGGGACGCGTGGGATTGGTTGAAGATGGCAGAATATTTTCTTCGCCCGCCGCCGTGATGATATCGGGCGCGTGACCGCCACCGGCACCTTCCGTATGGAAACTATGGATAGTCCTGCCCTTCATCGCGGCAAAGGTATTCTTGACGAACCCGCTTTCGTTCAGCGTATCCGTATGGATGGCGACCTGAATGTCTTCTTCGTCGGCCACGTTCAGGCAATTATCGATGGCGGCAGGCGTCGTTCCCCAGTCCTCATGCAGCTTGAGACCGACAGCACCGGCCCTGATCTGCTCGCGAAGGGGTTCGGGCTTGCTCGCATTGCCTTTGCCCAACAGTCCCACATTGATCGGAAGCGCTTCCACGGCCTCAAGCATACGGTGGATGGCCCATGGCCCCGGTGTAACCGTGGTGGCGAGCGTGCCGACCGTTGGGCCCGTTCCGCCGCCGACCAGTGTGGTGGTGCCACTGGCCAGAGCTTCCTCGGCCTGCTGCGGCGCAATGAAGTGAATATGCGTGTCGATGCCGCCCGCGGTAAGAATCTTGCCCTCGCCCGCAATAACATCGGTTGCCGGTCCGACGACGATATCGACGCCCGGCTGAATATCGGGATTCCCGGCCTTGCCGATCCCGGAAATACGACCGTTCTTGATGCCGACGTCGGCTTTGACGATACCCCAATAGTCAAGGATGATGACATTGGTGATGACAAGATCGGCAGTTTCGGCAGAGGGCTTCTGTCCTTGCCCCATGCCATCGCGGATAACCTTGCCGCCGCCGAAGGTCACTTCCTCGCCGTAGATACAGCGATCCTCCTCGATCTCGATGATAAGTTCCGTATCGGCCAGCCGCAGACGGTCGCCCTTTGTCGGGCCATAGAGTTCCGCATAGGCCTGTCTTGAGATGGTTCCCATCTCCCCCTCCTACAGCTTCCCGTTGATTTTTGCATTGAAGCCGTAGACCTGGCGGTCGCCAGCCAGCGCGACCAGTTCGACTTCTCGGTCCTGTCCCGGCTCGAACCGCACAGCGGTCCCAGCCGGAATATTGAGGCGGAAGCCTCTCGCCCGTTCCCGGTCGAAGGCAAGAGCCTCGTTCGTCTCGTAGAAATGATAATGCGACCCGACCTGTATCGGCCTATCGCCAGTGTTCGCCACGGCGATGGTGCGGGTTTCACGACCGTTATTGAGTTCGATCGTCCCGTCTTCGATGAAATATTCACCCGGTATCATGATCGTCTCCTCGAGCGCATCCCGAAATGTGCAAGATGCGCGTAAAAGCAAAAGGCCCGAAGTTTTCTGAAGTGCAGAAAATGTTCTACGGAATGGGATTGTGAACGGTCACAAGCTTGGTACCGTCCGGAAAGGTGGCTTCCACCTGAATGTCATGGATCATTTCCGGTACGCCTTCCATCACCTCGTCGCGGGTGAGAAGGGTAGCTCCGTAGGACATGAGTTCGGCGACGGTCTTGCCGTCGCGGGCGCCCTCGAGGATTTCGGCAGAGATCAAAGCCACCACTTCGGGATAATTGAGTTTCAGCCCTCGAGCCCTTCGTCGTTCCGCAACCAGCGCTGCGGTGAAAATCAGAAGCTTGTCCTTTTCACGTGGCAATAGTTCCATTGATAGACCCTCTCCACAATCATCTATGTTGCCCAAATGCGCGGTGCAGCCGCCGATTTTCCCAGACCTGTTTCACGGATGACTTCCCAGGCGTTGCGAAACAGTGCTTTGGCTTCCGACATGCGTCCACCGAGAGAGCGACAGACGAGCACCCGCTCGAGCTGCGACACGGAAAACAGGTTTTTTCCCGCATCGCCGAGCGTTTCTCGAATGCGCTGAAGCGTGTTTTCATTCGTGGGGCCGGCATAAACCATCGTTGCAACGATCGGTTTGGCGCAAAATGCAAAAGCCGCGCCCATCGCCTGATCGGCTCCATGAAGGCGAAACTGCTCGAACCAGATCGGCCTTCCGTCGCGGAATATTTCGACCCTCTGGCGAATTTCTCCCGCGTCGAAGCTTTCCTGGCAGGCGGGCCGTCCGAGACTGACAATGTCCCACCCGAGATAAACTGCGTCTCCGCTCAGGGAGACATGCGTGCTTATGGAAGCCTTCGCGCCATCGAATACGATTGTTTCCTGCGGGAGATACTCGCAGATGCCGCCCTCGCGGACATCGATCTTTGTCGTCTGGATGCTGCGGCCCCGGTCGCTGCGATAGAATTTGGTTGCACCCGGCGTTGTCAGAACGGCTTTGGCGCTCGGCCCTAAAAAGCAGGAAATATCAAGGACGTCCTCTCCAGCGACGCCGCCCGGAGGATGGAGAAGGTAGACGTGCGCGCTGCCATCTTTCTCGGGATAGAAAGGTTGCTGCACCGCGAGCGGCCCCATGTGACGGCGGCGCATGAGACGCGTCACTTCATGACTGTGCTCGAACCCCAGTTCAAGCTCGGCATGCCAACCCTTGCTCATGAATGCTTGCCACCTCTGCGTTGCCGAAAATTTCGATGCAATATCGATATCGAACAATAAAACCAAGGCAGGATGCAATATTCGGGCAGGATAACCCCGCAGATCACTATAGACAAGCTTAATTAGAGACTTGCTTCATACGATCGTCAACTTGATTCAATAGCAAACTGCATAAAAAGCATAGTCGAGTTCACCGGAGAAGCTCCGTCGCAACGGCGCGACTACCATTTCCGTTCTATAGACGGGCCCTGTTTTTAGAACGTTTCCAGTTTACTTTGGCTCATTGGGAATGCTCTATCTTTTTGTTTTTAAGCGCGTCTTGCTTCGGAAGCCGTTTCAAGCCGTTCGGGATGCGCGCTTAGAATGCACCCAGGCGGTCGATCACGCGTGCCGGCAGGTGAAGAGCCAGCGAGGCCTGCTCGAAAGTACCCTGCCCCACGGCAAGGAAACTATCGTCCGTGCTTGCATATTCGTCTGTGATGAGCCTGCGCAGCAGGTGGCCTGAACCCAGAAGCTTGATCAGCGTATTGGAGCTTGCAAAGAGGCTGTGGCCGCCGCTGTCGACCTCGGAAATATCAAGGACCTGAATATTCTTGTTCTGCAGGAAGGCAATGTCGAAGCCGCTGCCGACCCGCGGCGCACCACCGGCCAGCCTCCGCGAGATATCAAGGGCCCGGTCACGCCGGGATACGATAATCGTGAAGGGCTGAGGCAGATTGTCGATATCATCGATCTGACTGCGGAAAAGATCGGGATCGATGTCGGGGGCAGCAAGAAGCACTCCCTTGATGCGTTTCAGCACGTCGCCGCGCTTATCTCCGGATAACGTTCGCAAGGCTTCCATGACGGCCACCGCACCCATTGAATGGCCGACCACGACAATGCCATCGGCTTTCGTCTGCGCCGCCATCGCAAGCGTTTCCGCCAATCCCCTGCGCGCGATGATCGCGCTGTCCCGGTCATAAAGGTACCGCGTGAACGACGCAGCAGACGCCCATGAAAAATGGACCGGCACCGATGAGACGCCATAGTCGTGAACGATCTGCGCATTGCGAAACAGTCCTTCGGCAAAGTTGTTGTTATAGCCGTGGACGAAAACGAATATTTCACGCTGCGACGCGGGGCGGCTCGCCAAACGCCCGTTCAACTCGGCGATCATTGCGCGCCGGTCCGGCAATGGCGCATAATTTGACGCCGTGAAATGTCGTCGGGGGTCGGGCTTCACCGATGCAGTTTCGACGTTTCCCGGACGGTGTATTTCCGGAATATGTACATCAATCGTCGAGAAATTGAGTATTGGAGAGCGGTTGCGGGAATAGGCGATGCTTGGATCGTCTATCCGCTCCCGCACCGTCGCAACCGCAAACGGAACCACCGCGCCGGAACGGGCCTGACCGGCCACATCCCTTCCAAGTCCGGTGACAGCTCTGTTCCCGGCACATCCTGCTGCGACAAGCAGAACGAATGCGAGGATGAAAACCTGCTTCAATGCACGCCCTCGCTCGATGGCCGAAGCAGAACCGCCGCCTTATCGCGACAGTCTTCCATTCCGGTTTCCGGGCAACGTCATATTACGAGGTTGCCGGCAATGCTCCCTCAAGCGCTTCCTTGAGGCGTTTTTCCTGTTCGAGAGACAAGGACGTTTTCAACACCCTGCCGCGCAGATCCGGGAAGTCCGCCATAACTCTGTCCCACTGGATTTTGCGCAGCAGAACAAACAAAGCAGACGAGTTTTCCGGGATGGTTTCACCAAGCGACACGATGAACTTGTCATCGATACCGTAATCGGCGAGCGAACCCGACAAGGCTCCCGCCCCGGCCCCAACCGCGCCACCAAGCGCCATGCCGGCAAGCGGATTGAGAAAAATAAGCCCAACCAGTCCGCCCCATATCGCGCCTGAAAGCAATCCCGACCCGGCGCCCATGGCGAGCAAATTGTATTTCTGCTTGAGATGGACCTTGCCTTGTTCGTCCCGGACGACGATTACCGCATCTTCAAGATCGACAAGATATTCCTTTTGAAGCTGGTTGAGCTTCAGAAGAACAGCGTCCGCCTCTCCCACCGTATCAAATCCAATAACGACCAGTTCCGACACAGCCGTGCTCCTTTTTTCGACATCAGAAAAATGATGAGGTCACGTGGATCAGCGACGCCATCTCACCGAGCGAACATTGGTTATTCTTCCGTCTCTGGCCCGCACCGTGACGTCATAGGTTCTGCGATTCCGGTCGCCCCGGTAAAGAAAGTGACTGCCGCGGCAATCCAAAGCGCGGACATTGCGAAAGCCCCGCGTTCTCAGGAGCCTGACGCCATCGGAGCAGCGGATTCTGTGACCGTTGTTGATCCTTACGCCTACGGAAACCGATCGGCTCTGGCTGAAGGCAGGAACTGTCTCGACGACGGTTGCTGCGAAAAAGAAGGCAATGAATGCAAGAATAGCGGTTACTGAATGCAGTTTCATGTTTCCCTCCAAGTAACAAAGAACCACAACTCACAAGCCAAACCGGTTCACCAGCTTCTTATTGTGGGCCTACGTAGCACCTCAGCACGAAGGTGAAGCAGTTCGGGAAAAATGCCATTCAAACAATCTTTTGGAGCGCCTGCCGATGCGATCAGATCAGGAGGCGCTCCAGATGACAAATGCACAGTCCCATCCGCGACGTCCTTATCGGGACCGGAAATCAGCGCTTCATTTGTTTCCAGGGCATTTCTCGTCCTTCATGTAACGAGAGTGCTCTATCTCTTTGTTTTTACGCTGTATTTACCCCAAAACCGGCAGCCGCTTTAAGAGACCGGACCTAACGGCAACGCGCTTCAAAAACGCGGCCGTGCCGATCGCGATAACGGCAGTACTGCACACCGTTGCGGGTTTGGGCGACGCCTACGAGCGTGCCTGCGGCTGCACCGATAGCTGCTCCGGTCAACGCGCCGCGCGTATCGCCGCCAATGGCTGCTCCGGCAAGACCGCCAATTGCGGCACCGCCGACACCATAGCCGGCTGTTCTTCGTTCATCGGTCGTGCACCCGCTGGCGGTGGCGCCTATCACGGCCATCGTCACGACGCTGTACAGGATCATTCTCATCGAAATATCCTTCCCATTTTGATGATGCGCTTTACCGCACAATACATAGGCCGCATCTTGAAAGGTCAAGATATCGGGCGAGTGCCGCATGGCAATTTCTATCCCACAACTTTCAGAGTTGTTCGCGGGAAAAGCCGAATATTTCCGCAAACCAGCCCGTAGCGGGATAGTGCGCACAGAAAGTCAGAGCAACGATGGTGATTGGAACGCCAATGAAAGCGCCGAAGACGCCCCACAAGAAGCCCCATGCGAAAACTGAAAAGAGCGTTGCGAAAGGCGACAGGGAAATTGTCTTTCCCGTCAGCCGAGGCTCGATCACACTTCCAATGACGGACTGGATAATATTCAGGCCGATAAAGACGGCGAGCGCCAATTGCCAGCTTGCAAAGTGCGTGAACGCAAACGCAGTAATGAAGAGGGTTGCGACCAGCGGCCCCAGAAAGGGGATGAAGTTGAGAATGAACGCAACAAAGCCCCACGTTTCGGCAAATGGGAGGCCAATCAGCCGCGTCAAAAGCCAGACAAAGAAACCGGTCGCAATGCTCATCAACGCCCTGAGCAGCATGTAAAACCGGATTTTCATCGAAGCTGAACGGCTGGCGCGAAGAAACGCATTCGCAGCCGCCTGATTTTTCAGCCGCCTGATCCGCGCGCGGAACTCCTCGGTTTCAGCAAGTCCCAAGAGAACGTAGACCAGCGCCACGATCCAGAAGCTGAGCGTATTATTGAGACGGCTTCCTATCGATTGGAGCGTTCGCAAAGTCCAACTTACACTGAAATTCTCCGACCATAAGACCGATGCGGCAATACCATGACCATCGAGCCAGGTTCTAAGCTGTTCATAGATCAGCTGGTATCGAGCTGCGTCGATCAATATCCGGCGTCCGACCTGCCCGACTGTCCAGGCGATGAGCCATCCAAAGCCGAGCAGAACGAATACCACGAGGAGGAACGTGATCGCCAATGCAACGTAGCGCGGCATGACCAACGAAAGCGACCGCTGGATCGGCCAGACAAGCATGATGATGAACAATGCGAAAACGACCGGCGCGAACACCGCGCTGCCGTAATGGAGCAATGCAATCAGCGCGTATCCTGCGATCAGGATCAGGGTTGCATTGCCAGTTTTCAGCATAAGACCTTCTCTGACCCGAGGACAAAATCAGCTTATGACTTCAAGGTATTCCTGTTGAACTGTCGGGAACATCTATTTGATTACCTTGAAAGAATATACGTCTACAAACCTTCCCCTCACGTCGTTTTCGACGCGGCCCCGGATTTCAATTATATTCCTTGTGCTTATTTCGCGTCCGCGCCAGACTTCGCGCTCGATCCGAACTCTCGTTCTTCCGGTATGGTCCTGGAAAGCATAGTGAGCTCTTCCGACATTGCTCTTGATCGAACCGGTAAGCACGACGCGCGTGCCCACGGGTGTCCGGGTTATGACATCTGCCGTTACAGTGTTTCTAGCCTTGAAAGAATCCAGAAACTGGGCGCGAGAAACATCAGTCGAGCCAACCGAAACAAGTCCCAGCATCAATGCGAGTTGAATCATATGCTGCTTTATCGAGGCCATGAACTTTCACCTCCTTATAGCAATCATTGAATTTCTACTTCCGCAAACACGAAACGACCAAGATGATCATCTTTATCGCAGGAATAAACAAGTCTCTTATTTGATGGAAATGAGAAATACCAAGTACGCTGCACATTCGGAAGCGCCCGCGAATATCGACAAAAAATGCCATTACGGAACTTTCAAGCCGCTGCCGGGTTCACGCATGGAGGAGCTTGCCATGGAACAGGTGCACTGGAATGACGCTGTCATCATCGAAATTGCCGACGGCATCACGCAAACCGTGAGAACGGTGGCGGATGCCGAGAACATATTGTTGTCCCAATGGAACAGATTCGAGCTGGATAGCCTGGGGGCCGCCATCAAAGCTTGCCTTTTGTGTTCGCACGACATTGCCAGCACGGAAGATGCAAGGCTCGCTTTCGAGCGGGCCGCTTCGACATCCGGCATTCTGGTTTAACCCACCCCATCATGCAGGCGCCTTCCCGATAAAAAGCAGCCACTTCAAGGTGCGACGTTCGGCGTTGCTCAGTTCCGGCGCCATCAGCCGGATGGCCGCCGCCGCATCGACCTCTGCCGTCAGATTGCCGGCAAGCCAATGTTCGGGGACCGCAGGATGTATATAGGACTGCCTGCATACCGCTCTTGTATTGCCGAGCCGGTGTGCAACCTTGTCGATTTCACTATTCAGCATCCGCTTTTTGGCGCTGTCACTGTCAGGCAGGTCGATGCAGCATAGCGCTTCAAGCGCGGCTGACGTCGCCGCCCATGTCCGGAAGTGCTTGGAGGTAAAGTCAGCTTGCATGACGGTTCGCAGATAGTCGTTTATATCCTGTGAGGTAACGGGGCAGCGACAGCCGTCCTCGTCGACATACTGGAACAGTTGCTGCCCCGGCAGTTCCTGTATGGAGCGAACGATACGGACAATCCGCTTGTCGGAAAGTTTCAGGCTCCACATTTTGCCCGACTTGCCGGTAAAGACCAATCGCAGGCCGGAGCCCTCGTCGCGCAGATGCCGATTGCGCAAGGTGGTCGCGCCAAAGCTGTTGTTGCTCCGCGCATAATCGGGGTTTCCGACACGCAGCAGCAGCCTGTCCATCAGCCAGATGACGGTAGCAACGACTTTTTCGCGGCAAAGCGAACGCCGTCGCATATCGGCATCGACCGCCTTGCGCAGACGGCTGAGCGCGCGGGCAAAATCCGGCAGGCTGGAGAACTTCGTTTCTTCCTGCATCGCCATCCACAGAGGATGGTAACGATACTGCTTTCTCCCTCGCGCATCGCGGCCGGTTGCCTGAATATGTCCACGGTCATCGCAACATATCCAGACGTCGGTCCATGCCGGCGGAATGGCAAGGCTGGCGATCCTGTCTCGATCCGCAGCCGTGATTGCCGACCTGTCAAAACGGACATAACGAAACCCTGTCCCGCAACGCAGGCGTTTGATACCCGGTGCGGCATCGCTGATATGAAGCAACCCGCTCTGGACCGCCTCCGTTTCGGGGGGAGGCACGGAGGAAGATTTTTCAAGCAATGGGGAACCCCGATCCTATTCTTCTTGCCGGATAACCACCACAAACCGCGACTGGTTCCCGGCTGGTGCAAATCCGGTCCGGAACCATCTGGCTGCCAGCCGGTTATCCTGTTCTCCGGAGGATCAAATCGTGCCCCACAGTTTCTGGAAAGGTTATCTCAAACTCTCGCTCGTCACCTGTGCCGTGGAACTGACGCCTGCGACCAGCGAGAGCGAAAAAGTGCGCTTTCACACCCTCAATGCCGAGACCGGAAACCGGGTGGTCAGCCGATATGTGGATTCAGTCACACACAAGCCCGTGCGCGAGGAAGATGAGGTCAAAGGGTTCGAGAAAGACGATGGAAGCTATATCGTTCTTGAGGAGGACGAACTGGAGGCTGTGGCGCTTGAGAGCACCAGGACCATAGACATCGATAAATTTGTGCCGCGCGACAGCATCGGCTGGATCTGGTACGACAAGCCGCACTATCTCGCTCCTTCCGACAAGGTTGGTCAGGAAGCCTTTTCCGTCATTCGGGAAGCAATGGAAAAAAGTTCTGTCTTCGGTCTGGCCCGCCTCGTCATGTATCGGCGTGAAAGGGCAGTGCTGCTTGAACCGCGCGGACGCGGGATCGTCCTGTGGACATTGCGCTACGGCGATGAGGTGCGCAACGCCGACGACTATTTTTCAGCGATCGATGACGGCAAACCCGACACGAAGCTGCTTACCATGGTCCGCAAGCTCATCAAGGACAAGACGGAAGACTGGAATCCCGAATTCCTTCAGGACCCCGTACAGAAAAATCTTCAATCCATGATCTCTGCCAAAAAGAAAAAGAAACCGGCGGCCAGAGCGAAGTCCCGAAAAACGGAGCCGGCAACCGAAGGCAATGTCATCAATATCATGGATGCCTTGCGCAAGAGCCTCGCGAGGGAAGGCAAGAAAGCGTAATGCGTCCGCGCTTCAGGCGTGGGGTGTAGCCACGCCTTATTTCTTCATTTTCGGCAACGGCGTTTCCGCACTGCGAAAATCCTGCCAGGGATCGCTTTTCAACGCGGCCAGCCGCGTCGGCGTGTTGAGAATGGTAAAATGTGCAGGCCCTATTGCCGGAGTGACTTCCTCCCAGGCAAGCGGCATGGAAACTCCGGCACCGGCGCGCGCGCGGGGAGAATAAGGTGCTACGGCAGTCATGCCGCGCTGATTGCGCAGATAATCGATAAGAATCTTGCCTTTGCGCTTGGCCTTGGAAATCGTCGATACGTAGCGATCCGGGCTATCCGCAGCCATCTGGTCGGCAATTGCCTTGGTAAAGCTCTTCAGCGTGTCCCAGTCAGCCTTTGGCTTCAGCGGTGCCACGACGTGCAGCCCCTTGCCGCCTGAGGTCTTCACGAACGCCGTCAATCCAAGTTTTTCCAGACGCTCCCTCGTCTCCGTGGCAGCTTCGATCACGCGGGGCCACGGAACCCCTTCGCCGGGATCAAGGTCCATCGTCAGTGTGTCCGGCAACTCCCAGTTTTTGAGCGTCGACCCCCAAGGGTGAATTTCCAGTGTCGCGGCCTGCACCAGACCGATCAGCCCGTTGAAGTCTCTGATGCTGATATAAGGTTCCTCTTCCTTGTCCTTCGGGTCTTGAACTTCGACAATATGCTCATTCAACCCCTTCCATGCGTGCTTCTGGAAGAAAAATTCTCCCTCGATACCGGTCGGGCAGCGCAGCAGCGCGAGAGGACGGTTGACGATGAAAGGTTCGATACGAGACCAGACCTCGGCGTAATAATCGGCGAGCCCCTGCTTGGTGACGCCCTCGCCGGGCCAGTAGACACGGTCGGGATGGGTGAGCTTCACATCGATCTTCTGGGTGTCCTTGTCGGAAACACGAGCTGGCACGTTTTGCTCCTCCCATTTGACGTCGCTGGCAGCCTTATCCTCGCGCAGCCCCCTGAAGGAAGCGTGGCGCAATCGCTTATCGGCAGTCCATGCGCGAAATTCGATCTCGGCTACCAGCTCTGGCTTGACGAACTTGGCGCCGCGCCGGTCATCCGCTGTCAGCGGTACGGCAAACGGGCTTTCGTCCAGTCGCATGGCATGCAGCCTTTTATAAAGTTCCTTCGCCACCTTGACCGAAAAGCCCGTTCCCACCCGGCCTACGGGAACAAGCCCTTTTTTATCCTGTACGCCCAGTAGCAGCGAGCCAATCGCGCCCCTTGTTGCGGACGAAGGGACATAGCCAGCAATGACGAATTCCTGCCGCCCAATGCATTTGGACTTGCGCCAATCGTTGCTGCGCCCGCTTCTGTAAGAGGCGTCCTTGAGCTTCGAAACAATCCCTTCAAGACCAAGTCCGCATGCATTCTCCAGTACCGCAGCGCCATCGGCGTCAAAGGCCTCGCTGAAGCGCAGGGTGGACGAGGTTTTGGAGAGCAGTTTTTCGAGAAGCTTCTTGCGCTCAATCAACGGGGTTCCCCGAAGGTCGTTGCCGCCCACATAAAGAAGATCGAACAGATAATAGACGAAGCGATCTGACCGCCCCTCGCTCAAATCTTCCTGCAAGGCTGAAAAATCGGACAGTCCCGACTGGCTTTCGACAACGATCTCCCCGTCGAATATGGCGTCATCCACGCCTGTTCCAACAAGACCGTCCACGATCTGTTGACCGAATTTTTCGGTCCAATCCAGCCCGCCGCGCGAATAGAGCTTGACCTCGCCTTGTGCAACATGGGCTTGGACACGATAGCCGTCGAACTTTATCTCGTGGAGCCAGCGGTCGCCTTCAGGTGCAGCCGGTACGAGCGTGGCGAGCTCAGGCTCGATAAAATCCGGCATTGCTCGCTTCTGACTGTTCTTGAGACGCGAAGCCGCAGGTTTCTTTGCGGCGTCCGACTTCTTCTTGATCGGACCGGTTTTCGATGACCAGCCCGGCTCTTCATCCTCGACATCTGCGATGACGCGACCGGTTTTTACAGATTCGGGCTTTTCTTCGAGAATGTCGGCATCATCGGGCTCCCTGGCGAACTCGTCCTCCCCCTTGATGAGAAGCCAGTTCTCCCGCTTTTCGCCCGGCTTTCCGTGCATACGGACCAGATGCCAGCGCCCTTTGAGTTTTTCGCCGGTGAGTTCAAACTCAAGATGCCCTTTCTTGTATTGTTTATGCGCATCGCCAGTCGATTTCCAGCGTCCCGTATCCCAGACGATTACCGTGCCGCCGCCATATTCGCCCTTGGGAATCGTGCCTTCGAAGCCCGCATATTCAAGAGGATGATCCTCCACGTGCACGGCAAGGCGCTTTTCACCGGGAACGAGGCTTGGCCCCCGCGTCACGGCCCAGCTTTTCAGCACGCCGTCCATCTCCAGGCGAAAGTCATAATGCAGTCTCCGCGCATCGTGTTTCTGCACGACAAAAAGATCGCCTTTCGCCCGTGCGGACTTGCCCCGTGGCTCGCTGGTCAGGGTAAAATCGCGTTTCTTGCGATAGGTTTCGAGTGGCTGTCCCATGATCAGCCCGCCTTCTTTCGAGACTTCGCGCCAGAGTCAGCCCGCGACCTGGTCTTGCCTTTTGTTGCCTTGGCTGGCGTTTTATCGGACCGGCTGAGGCTCGCGCTCTTGCGCAGGGCCTCCTTGAGATCGATAACCTCAGCGGTCTTTGGCGCAGCCGGTTTCCTCAGCGGTTTGCCCGCAATCTTTGCCTTGATCAAATCGGCCAGCGCGGCATCGTACCGATCATCGAAGCTTGCGGGGTCAAAGCTGCCCATCTTGGTGTCGATGATGTGTTTCGCCAGATCGAGCATCTCCCGATCAAACTTGAAAGAGCCGAGATCGGCGAATGCCTCCGCTGCGGCGCGCACCTCATACTGGAAATTGAGCGTGGTAGCGATCAGGCCATGATCGTAGGGACGGATGAGGACCTGTCGCGCGCGACGGAAAAGGACGGCCTCCGCAATCGCGGCCACCTTTTCAGCTTTCATGCCATCGCGAACCAGCACGAAACTGTCGTCATCTCCTGCCGGCGCGAGATAATAAGGCCGGTCGAGATAGACGTCATCGATCTCATCGCATTTGACGAAATGGGTGACATTCAGCGTCTTGTCGCTTTCGGGGATCGCTGAAGCGATTTCCTCTTCGTCGAAACTCAAATACGAGCCGGACGAAATTTCGTAACCCTTGGCCTGGTTTTCACGGGGTACAGGCTTGCCGGTATCGCTGTCCACGAATTCCCGGTTGAGGCGGTTTCCGGTCTTGCGATTAATCAGGTGGAATGACACGCGCTCCGACGTCGAAGCCGCCGTGAAAAGTGCGACAGGACACAAAAGCTGTTCGATTTTCAACTGGCCTTTCCAGTTTGCACGGGGTGCCATCGATTTATCCCGCTTCCATCAAGCGCCATCTTCATGCCGGGTGGTGCCCCCGGTACGCTTGAGATAATGCGCATATGCAAAGCCGACGACGAGAAGCGCGGGTAATCCGATCAAGACGATCCAGAACAAGAATCCACCCATTTGCCCTCCTCCGCTCGGCTTGCGGCGCGTGTTCACGGCATGATTGCCATGCAGGATAAACTCATGATCGGATAAAATTGTTCCGGCATTGCGCGCCGTGTCTCGTAACCATCGAGCCTTGCACGCCAAATAACTCGGAGTGCAGAGCAAAAGATCGCCGCCTTGTAACCTGCAATGATATTATCTTTCCCGCAGCGCTTCGCGCGCCCTGTTGAACGGCTTGAGGAGGTAATCCATAACGGTCTTGCTGCCGGTATGAATGTCTACGGTAGCGATCATGCCGGGTACGATCGGGAAACGGTCGCCGTGTTTATTAAAGAGCGCGTCTGTTTCCGTCTTTATGAAAACACGATAGTAGAACTCTTCCGGTTTGACTTCGTCCTGAATTGTATCCGGTGAAATACTGACAACCTTCCCCTTCAAGCTGCCATATATCGCATAGTCATAGGCAGTGACCTTGACCGTCGCAGGCTGGTCAGGATGAATATAGGCAATGTCGCGTGGGGAGATGCGAGCCTCGATGAGAAGCTGTTCGTCCAGCGGAACGATGATCATCAGCTTGCCATTGGGCGGAACCACGCCCCCTATCGTCGAAACTTCGATGTTCTTCACGATGCCGCGGACGGGAGACCGCAATGTCAGGCGGGCAAGCGAGTCCGCCCTGCCCCGGATCACTGAAGAAAGGGATTCCACGTCTGCGTTGGCTTTCGCGAGTTCCTCTCGCGCCTTGACGATATAGTCGGATTGGATCTCGGTTTCCTTGAGCTGAAGCTCGACAAGCTGACGCTTCAGCCGGATGACTTCCACATTGCTGGCGGCGCCCATCTTGGTCAGCGACTGGCTGATGGCGAGCTCGTCCTGAGCGAGCTTTTTCGACTCCGCAAGCCAATCAAGCGAGTCCTTGAGACTGCGTCTGCGCGCTTCATACAGCATGGTCTCGGACGCCTTGAGCGCGGGAAATGCATCCAGTTCGTCAGGGAATTCCAGCTCGCTTCCGTTGACCTCGGCCGTCAGACGAGCCGAACTTGCCAGCGCGGCACGATATTTGGCGGAACTCTCCTGAACCGTCGCCTCCGTGACCGTCGGATCGAGCTGGGCCAGTATCTTGCCAGGTTCGACGACATCATCCTGACGAACATAAAGCTTCGCGAGAACGCCGCCTTCCAGAGACTGGATCACCTGTTCCTGGGAGGTTGGCACCACCTTGCCGGTGCCGGTTGAAACTTCATCAAGCAACGCCAGATAAGCCCAGATCAGCAGAATCGCGAAGAACAGGAACACAAGCCGGACAAAACGCTTCGAGCGTTTCAGCCGCGCACCGTCGGCACTTCCGTTCACCCAGTCGCCGAAATCTTCGCCAACGGTCGCCATGTTGCTCTTCTCCGACTAGCGTGCATCCCGAAAGGGCTTTTCTGCGGCTTCGACCTTGCTCACGCCGAGCAACGCTTGCAGCCCGCGTTCTTTGGTGTCGTTGAGGGCTATCTGTCCGTTCTCAACGACGATAAGCCTCTCAACCAGTTCGAGTACCCGCGTGCGATGTGTCGCGATGATCACCGTGCGCCCGGCGCTCCAATTCGCGAACTGCTGGATGAAATGGCGCTCGGTCGCCTCATCCATTGTGGATGTCGGCTCATCGAGCAGCACGACCGAAGGGTCACGGATCAGCAGGCGCGCCAGCAATATGGCCTGCTTCTGCCCACCGGAAAGACCGCTTCCGCCTTCCTGAACAAGATGTTCCAGCCCTTGCGGCAGTTTGCGGATGAAGCCTTCTGCCCCGACCATGGCAAGAACGCGCTGAATCTCATCGTCGGAAGCCTCTGGCGCGCCCATCGTGATATTGTCGCGCAACGTGCCGAAGAACAGCCGTGAGTTTTGTGTCAGAAGCCCGACGTCGCGCCGGACATCCGCCGGATCGATCTGCGGCAAGGACAGGTCGTCCAGCAGAACCTCACCGTCGCTTGCATCGAGAAGCCCCGACAAGGCGAGCAGAAGGGTAGACTTGCCCGCACCGTTTCGTCCGAGAACCGCGATCCGTTCACCGTGTTCGATCTTGAGATCGCGCACCAGCAGCGCCGGAAGCGAATTGTCATCGCCATAGCGGAAGAGCGCATTCTTGAGGAGATAGGAGCCTTTGATATGCGGGCAATGAATCCGGTTTTCGCTGTCGGGATGGTCGACCGGCATCTGCATAAGACGATCGAGGCCCTGTTTTGCGATCCTCGCATGCTGCAAACGCCCGGCAATCTGGGTAAACTGCGCCATCGGCGCCAGCATGCGCGAACCGAGGATGGAAGCGCCCACAAGCGCGCCGGTGGTTATGTCACCGCTGATGACCATGGGAGCACCGATGAAAACCGTGAGCGCGTAAACGCCGGTCTGCACATTCTGGGTCCATACGCTCAATCCGTTTGTGACCGAGCGAAGCCTGATCTGCGCCTCGCCCGTAACGGCATTGAAATGGTTCCATTGCTGCTGGAAGCGATCTTCTGCCTGCAGGCTTTTGATATCCTCTATCCCCTGCACCGTTTCCACCAGCATGGCGTTTCGCAGCGATGACTCACGCATAGCCTCGTTGGCGTGCTGGCGGAGACGCCTTTGCAGAAAAATTCCCGGCAGGATCAAAGCCGCAATCGCGGCCAGAGGAATATAGACCAACGGCCCTGCCAGCCACCAGAACAGTACAAGAAACAGAAGGAAAAACGGCAGGTCCGCAATCGCCGCAACAGTCGTCGAGGTCAACAATTCGCGCACTTGCTCAATATCGCGCAACTGCGCGATGAACGAACCTGTCGACGTTGGTCGGGCACGATTGCGCACCCTGAGCGCATGACCGAACACCACATCCGACATTTGCAGGTCGGTACGCTTGCCGAGCATATCGATGATGCCCATTCGCGCGCGACGCATCATGAAATCGAAGCAGATTGCGAGCACGACACCGCTGAACAGCACATAAAGCGTATTGAACGACTGTGCCGGGATAACACGGTCATAGACCTGCATCGAGAAAATGATGCCCGTCAATCCAAGCACATTGGCGATAAGGGAAGCGACCATCACATGACTATAGGAGCCGAGATCCCTGAAGATGATCCGCCTCAGCCAGTTCTCCTCGAAGGGCTTGATATAGGCATCGACCCGCGCATCGGGAACTGCCCTTGCAGGACGAGCCAGCAGAACGCGCCGGGTCTGCGCCACAAGACGATCGAGGGGAAAAGCGTGTTCCAGCCCCTGTTCGCCGCTCAGCCAGACGCCGGCCTCCCGATCCTTTGAAATCTTGTGAACGACCGCCAATTGCCCGTCAGTCAGTTCAAGGATGAAAGGCACATGCCAGATGGAAAGATTGATGTTCCGTGGATCGACAAGCTTGATGCCCAATCCCATGCGACGGGCCACCGCTTGAAGCTTCGTCTCGTCCGTGGCTTTGGGGTCCACGGCGACGGCAGCAAGTTTTACCCCCTGAACAGAAAGCGGAAGACGATAATATTGCGCAACAAGCCGCAGGGCGTCCAACCACAGTTCCTGGCGGAACTCCGCCGCCTGCGCATCTTCTGTCGGCTCAAAGGCCAGAGCTGGCCCTTCGGGAGGGACTTCGTCATGTTTCATTGACTGACCATGCCTCCCCGCACCATCGCCGGATTGATTCCGAACTCACGGCGTATTTTACCGGAACTGTAAAGGCAGCTTATATTGAGCCGTCGCAGATCATGGACTGTGTTGGCGATCTGGAACCGCGATTCATGCAGTTCCTGCTCCGCATTGAGCAAATCCAGCAGCGTTCGGGTTCCCAGTTCCAGATATTGTTCGCGATACAGGTCGCGCGTTTTGACCATCATGTCTGCGCGCGATTCCAGCGATCCCTTCAACCGGCCCAATGTACCGATCTGGCTTCGCGCCTCCATGAGATTGCGCTCAATATCGTAGCGGGCCGTGCTGACGGCAGCTTCTGCCGATTGAAGTGCGTAGGCGGCAGCCCTTTTACGCGCTGCCGTCTGGCCACCGTTGTAAAGGTTCGACGAAACATTCAGGCCAACGGAATATTCCGGCTGGCGGTCATTGCTTCTCGTATCGTCCCGTGACGCGTTGAGATCGTAGCCGGTCATCGCCTCAAGGGACAATGTCGGGAGAGCCTCGGCCCGGCTGGCTGCCAGTTGAGCCTTGGCCTCCTCCTTCTCCGCCTTTGCCTGAAGCATGGCAGGCACTTCCTCCCAGTCAGGAACCGCCGCTTCGCAGGCCTTGCCAAGCCAGTCGGGTTCGCCGGAGGCCGGATTCGGGGAACCACCGCCAATCAGCGCGCCGAGAGCGACTTGCCACCGGTTCAGCTCGGACTGGTACTGCAACTGGGTAGCGAGGGCAGATTCCACGCGCGCATCGGCTTGCACCTTGTCGGACATGGTGCTCGCCCCCTTGTCCGTGCGTTGACTGACGAGACCGGCAATGCGTTTCACGCCTTCCACCTGTTCCTGCGCCAGCGCCGAAAGACTTCTGTAACGCTGCACCTCGACAACGGCGTTGGCGGTGTCGCGGGACAGATCATCGATAGCGAGAAGGAGGCGAGCATTGCTGATACTCTTGACAGCCCGTTCTATGTCGACCGAACTGGCAACCTTGCCGAAATCGTAAAGCATCTGGGACGCCGAGATATTGAAGTTCGGACGCCAGCCTTCACGATTGCTGCTCTGATAACCGGAAGTCACACCGGCATTGAGCTTGGGATAATAACCTGCCTGAGCTGCCCGAATGCGTTCGTCGGCCTGATAAATCCGGCCGGTTGCCTCGTCGACCGCGGGATGCCAGCCGACGGCGCGACGGACGGCGGCTTCCATCGTAAGGGAACCAGGGGAAACCTGCACCGCTGGTGCAAGGTTTCGAGCTGGACGCCCCCCGTCAACAGCAGGTCCTGGGGGAACGGAACCCGCTGATGACAGGGGCTGAGGAGCCTCGGTTTTCTTTGCCGTCCGGGCAGAAACCTTGGCTCCCATGGCTGTGTCGATCGCAGTGGTCTGGCATGCCGCCAGAAGGCATAAACTGGGTAATATGGTCGTCAAATGATTTAGGACCCGGGCTCTACGCATCTAATATCCGTTATGACCGGCCGAAGCCTGAAAATTTTCGGATGGAACCCCTGCCGCCAGCCAGCCGGCGGCAGGGAGGATCGATCAGACCATATGTGCGGAGTGGAGCGGGTCCTCCTGCGTCAGCGGATCGGGCGTCAGGTAGGCCAACGGATCGGTCACTGCGCTGCTATCATCGACCGTTATCAAATCCGTATCGGTGCTGCTTGCCGTCACATCGGCGGAGCTGCCCCCGGCCGTTTCGCTATCGCTGGAAGGCAGAACAATTTCACCGCCGCCGTCATCAAGGACGAGCGCCTCCGAGAAATCGTGCTGTGCCGGTTCGGGCGGAGCATCGCTGGCATTGTGCTCGGCCAGACTATGGAGCGGCACGACGTCGCCCGACGTATCCATTGAGAAGCTCTCTGCCGATACCGGGTCGCCCGTCACGTTTGCAAACGCGACGGCAGAACCGTCATGAAGCTGGACAACCAGTTCGGCCGTCGTTTCATAACCGCTCGGAAGAACGATCTTGTAGGTGAAGCTGTCCGTCGCTTCACGATCTGCATATGCCAGCGTGTCCAGCGGCTCATACTTGTAAGTGCCGTCGCTGTAGATGGTGAGGTCACCATGCAGACCATGGATAACGGTGCCCGCCGTGGTCGCGTCGACAAAAGCGCCACCGTCCGCAACCATCACCTTCGAGCCTTCCGGCACGATCCCGTCATTGACGACCACGTTGCCGCTAATCGACGGATCGCCCGAGATCACATGCTGATCCAGATGGGTGACATTCACATCCGTCGTGACGGAGATTGCCGCAAGGGCGCCCGAAAGCGTCGTATGAACCCGATAAGTACCAGCATCAAGATCAAGACTGCCGATATCGATCGTCTTGACATTTCCGAGCACACCAACAGCAACGTTGAATGCGTTGTCGGTATTAACATCCTGCCAGACTCCGCCAACCAATTTCTGGATTGTGACCGTACCATTAGCCAGTGCTGCAGCGGTGACCGAGACAACCACACTACCGGTCGCGTCCATATTGCTCCCGATAATGAATTGGCTGCTGTTCGCTGTCACAGTACCCAGCGCTCCGATCAAAGGCTGCGACTGATCGAACAAATTATCCGTCGGGTTGACCCACGTAATGCTTAGATCAGCCGCATCATTGGTAGCCGCGACGCTGTAGGTCGCGTCTGCCCCGATGTCGGTATCACTCCAGACTAGCCCCTGGCCGTCGCTGTCGATACGAACATAAAGTTCTGCCTGGGTATCCGTGTTAGCCACCGGATCATGAAGCGTGTAAGTAAACTGGTCTACCTTGCCAATTGCGGCAGCATCCGCGTTCGGCGTGTAGGTGTAGCTGCCATCCTGATGAATGACGAGCTGTCCGTACTGTCCGATGATCGTGGTGCCCGCGGGTCCTGCCGCCACCGGATAATCGGTTCCGTTGAAGTTCACGCTGGTGACAATATGCCCAGCGGCGGCGGCGCCTCCATCATTATCTAGCACATTGCCAGTGGCTTCGCCGGTTTCGATGCTGGTGTTGAGATAGTCATGATCCAGACCGTTTACGGTCATGGTGGTAAGTACCGACAGTCCGATACCATTATAGACCATGAAGGCGCGATACTGGCCCGGATCCATATCGGGGATCGCAACGCCATTGGCGCCACCATCGAGGAGACCGATATTGAGGATAGATCCCCCTGTGGCGGAGCCATCGATACTGGTCCACTGACCCGTCAAGGCATCCCATTTCTGGACAATGACCTGATAGTCGCCGAGCACACCGACATTGGCAAGACCGCCAAAGGCGAAAGTGAGGTCCTGCGTATGGCCGTCCGCGATCGTGAACCCGACGGAAGGAACGCCGAGGACCGTCGCCTGCAGATCGATAAGACCCAGACCAATGCCTATGCCCAACGCATAAGTCGCAGATCCATTATTGACAGCAGTTTCAGCCGGTACAATATCCACGCTGGCAGTGGCGAGATCATCAGCCGCGCCCGGCGTTGTAGTGTTCGGCGTCCAGCCGGCGGAACCCGTGCCCGGATTGCCCGCCGGGTCCGTCACCGCGACCGACACGGTGCCGTCGGGTTGAGCCAGGACAGGCGTCGCTGTCCAAGCACCTGTCGTGCCATCCGCCGTCACGGTCGATGACGTTCCATCCGGCCAGGTCACAACTACCGTCGAGCCCGGTTCCGTCACGCCCGAAGCCGTCGGGATGTTATCTCCTTCTGGATCGGTCAGATCAATGGTCGTCGTTGGTGGCGTCACATCGACCGTGTAATTCTGCGTATCGGTCACCGGCGCAGCATCATT
>UEIJ01000041.1 GCA_900470195.1 Hyphomicrobiales bacterium
ACTGCGACAAGGACTTTCATCCGCGATTACCTCTTCAATGACTCTTGCAGCACGACTATGCCGCCGTGAACTCCCACCCGCATGTCAAAATCCGACATGAAAGCGGCACCGGCGCAAACTGGGTAGCGACGCAAATGCGCTGCCTCTCCGCCGGGAACCGGCACGAAACCTAAAGACGGTTGACGTGCACGTCAATCAGGCATGGATCGCTATATCGATTAAAATCCATTTATTCTGACAACAGGTCATTCCGAATATGAGCAACCCGCCGCCTCCCCTTTTCATGTCATTTACAAGCAGCGCGCCATGCTTTAGGTAACGCCCCGCAATCCGGTCGCAGCCTACCCGGTCAAAACAAGGAACCCTGACTTATGAAAACGCTCGTCGTCTGCTCCGGCGGACTCGATTCCGTTTCGCTTGCTTACAGAATAGCAGCCGAACACCAGCTCACCGCCCTTCTCTCCTTCGACTATGGCCAGCGTCACAGAAAGGAACTGGATTCGGCCAGAACCTGCGCCGAACGGCTCAACGTCCCCCATCAGATCATCGATATACGGACTATTGGCGCAAGCCTGACCGGTTCGGCGCTGACGGACGATGTCGATGTCCCGGACGGACACTACGCCGAAGAAACGATGAAGATCACCGTCGTTCCGAACCGCAATGCAATCATGCTGGCAATCGCCTTCGGTGTGGCGGCAGCGCAAAACACCGATGCTGTAGCACTGGCCGTTCACGGGGGCGATCACTTCATCTATCCAGACTGTCGTCCCGGTTTTATCGACGCCTTCCAGACCATGCAGAACCATGCCTTGGACGGCTACGCCGACATAAAGCTGCTTGCGCCTTATGTGCATGCATCGAAAGCCGACATCGTTACTGACGGCGTAAAATATGGGACACCCTTTGCCGCGACATGGTCCTGCTACAAGGGCAACGAACATCATTGCGGACGCTGCGGCACCTGTGTCGAACGGCGCGAGGCTTTCCATCTCGCCGGGATCGAAGACCCGACTTTCTATGAGGATCCAAGTTTCTGGCGCGCGGCAATCGAGAAGCGGAGCGTTTGATGTTTCGCATCACCAAGGAATTTCATTTCTCCGCGTCACACCAGTTGACGGGCCTGCCTGCAGATCATCAATGTGCCCGCCTGCACGGCCATAACTATATCGTCGAGGTCGAGCTTTCCGCTTCCGGCCTCAACAAGCATGGCTTTGTCCGCGACTATCATGAGCTGGCGCCATTCAAACGTTATATCGACGATTGTTTTGACCATCGCCATCTCAACGATGTTCTGGGCCACGACCAGAGCACGGCTGAAACCCTCGCCCGTCATTTTTTCGAATGGTGCCATTCGCGCTGGCCGGAAGTTTCTGCCGTGCGGGTCAGCGAGACGCCGAAGACATGGGCGGAGTATAGACCGTGACCGATATACGCATCGCGGAAATTTTTGGGCCCACGATACAGGGCGAAGGCGTGCTGATCGGCGAGCCGACCGTTTTCGTGCGAACCGGTGGCTGCGATTATCGCTGTTCCTGGTGCGACAGCCTGCATGCTGTCGAGAGCCGCTTTCGCCATGAGTGGAAGCCAATGAGCGTCGAGGCGATTTGGGATGAAGTGACGACACTTTCCCGAAATAAGCCCCTGACAGTGTCACTTTCCGGCGGCAATCCCGCCATTCAGCCATTGGGACCGTTGATCAAGCATGGCAAGACCGAAGGCTATCGCTTTGCGCTGGAAACCCAAGGATCGGTTGCACAAGACTGGTTTTCCATACTCGACACGCTGGTGTTGAGCCCCAAACCGCCCTCAAGCGCCATGGACACCGATCTCGGTGCGCTATCGGCCTGTATCAACACTGCGGGCAACGCGCCGCGAGCAGTGCTGAAATTCGTGATTTTCGACGATGCCGATTATGCCTTTGCCAAAGATGTGGCCAGCCGGCATCCCCAGCTGGCAGTCTATCTTCAGCCGGGCAATCACACACCACCGCCGCCGGAAGCGCATGACGCTGCGATCGACATTGATGGCATCATGCGGCGGATGGAATGGCTTGTCGACAAGGTGATCGTGGATGGCTGGTACGAAGCCCATGTCCTGCCCCAGCTTCACGTGCTGATCTGGGGCAACAAACGGGGGGTTTAGACTAGCGATTGGCGCCGGGCACCCAGAGCACGTCCTGCGCGCCATTATCATTGACGGTGCGCGATGCCACGAACAGGAAATCGGAAAGGCGGTTGATATATTGCAGAGCCTCCGCCGAAACGACTTCTCCCTCGACGCGAGCAAGCGCTACCATGAGACGCTCGGCCCGGCGTGAAACCGTGCGAGCGAGATGCAAGGCAGCCGAGGCCGCCAAACCGCCGGGAAGAATGAAGGAACGGAGCGGCTGTAGATCGGCATTGAGCAGGTCTATATCGGCTTCCACACGTGCGACCTGCGAAGCGACGATGCGTAGCGGTTCGTAGGCAAGCGGCTTCCCGTCATCCGGCGTCGACAGATCGGCGCCAAGATCGAAAAGATCATTCTGGATTCGACCCAACATCGCATCAATATGCGCATAGGGATTGTTCTCACCGCCAGTATGAAGGCGTGCCATCCCGATGCAGGCATTGGTTTCGTCCACCGTGCCATAGGCTTCGACGCGCAGGTCCGATTTCAGCCGCCGTGGCCCGCTGGCAAGCCCGGTTGTGCCCTTGTCACCTGTGCGGGTATAGATCTTGTTGAGCTTGACCATACTTTACTGACCATTTTTCACACGGGCGTAATAGATCGCCCCGACGATCAGGACAATGGCAATGAACTGCAGGAAAACGCGCAGTTGCATCATCTTGTTTGAAAAGTTGCCATCACCGCCGCGCATCATGTTGCGCAGGCCGATAATCAGAACGACAGCCACTGCAAACATGGCCACCATTGCCGCGCCCTTGAACAGAACGTCCATTTTATTTCCTTCCCATGCGCACTGTTCCCGACCTCATGACTGGTCGGACAGCATCCGGTAGAGCCAGCGTGCAGGCATCAGGCGCCGTGCCAGTGACCCAAGTTTCGCCGGCCTCGTCACCACATAATGCGGACGGGGACGCGGCGCCTCCAATGCATGAAGCAGTACAGCATAGACGGCTTCCGGTCCAAGCTTGTTCTTGGATTTTGTGCCGCCGCCTTCCAATTTCGCCATCTGGCGCTGGTAGAGTTCACGGTGCACCGAAGCCTCCATGTCGATATTGGCTCTTGCGTGGCTGGCGGCATTATACGTGAACTGCGATGCTATCGGGCCAGGCTCGATCAACGACACATCGACACCGGAGCCTTCCAGCTCCATACGCTGGGCAAGCATCAACCCTTCAAGCGCGAATTTGGACGCCACATAAGCGCCGCGCCATTTCATGGGCACCAGTCCCAGGATTGACGAGCAATGCACAATACGCCCGTGCCCTTGGCGACGCATGACCGGAACTACGCGCCGGGTCAGGTCGTGCCAGCCGAAAAAATTGGCTTCAAACTGCTGGCGCAAGGCTTCGACCGGCAAATCCTCAATCGCTCCGGGTTGAGCGTAAGCGCCATTATTGAACAGAGCATTAAGCTTGCCGTCAGTCTGGCGCAACACCTCATCAACCAGATTCGCTATCGACTGCGGCTCGGTATAGTCGAGATAATACGCTTCCATTCCCTTTGTCTTGAGAGCTGCAATATCCCCGTCCTTGCGAGCCGTCGCAAAGACGCGCCAGCCTTGGCTGTGAAGCGCTTCGGCACAATAGGCGCCGATCCCGGAGGAGCAGCCGGTAATGATGATGGTTCGCTGTCGGTTCTGACCGAATGGTGCCGGAGCCATATGTTCGTTTCCCGCTGCCGTTTTGCCAAGATTGCTTGATTCGCCCTCGGTTTAAAACGGACCCCGCCCTTGCAATCCGCAGACCGATGCTAGATTTAAGGCCCTGAAACACAGGATGCACGCGTATCGGACACCAATCGCGACTTTGGGGACAAATCTGCGGATGCGAAAAATCAAACGTTTTCTCCGGCAGATCACCTGGGACGTCATTGGTCATTTCAGTTCGGACGATGGCTGGGCTTTCGCCAGCCATATCGCACTTTCCGGCCTGATGGCGCTGTTTCCGTTCCTCATTTTCGCCACAACGCTCGCAAGCTTTCTCGGCACCAAGGAATTCGCCGACACGGCGGTGCATGTCATCTTCGACATGTGGCCTTCGAACATCGCCGCTCCCATCGCCAATGAGGTGATGAACGTGCTGACCGTGCAGCGCAGCGGGCTTCTGACCCTCAGCGTCATTGCTGCCGCTTATTTTGCCTCCAACGGCGTGGAGGCGTTGCGCATCGCTCTCAATCGCGCCTACCGCGTCACAGACCAGCGCTCGATCATTTTCTGCCGCCTGCAAAGCCTGGGCTTCGTTCTCGTCGGCACGCTGAGCCTGATGGCGATCAGCTTTCTC
This sequence comes from Hyphomicrobiales bacterium, assembly GCA_900470195.1. Taxonomy (GTDB): domain Bacteria; phylum Pseudomonadota; class Alphaproteobacteria; order Rhizobiales; family Rhizobiaceae; genus Brucella. Next base: position 4,452 of record UEIJ01000041.1, read on the forward strand.
TTGGTTCTGGCACCGCTTGCCGTGCGTATTGCCGAACAATGGTTCCCCGATATAGCACCATTCACCGGCACGATTGCCTTCTGGCGCTATACGGTGGCTGTGGCCGTTCTGGTTCTGGCGCTGTTCATGGTGCATATCTGGCTTCCGGCCGGGCGACGCAGCCTCGGCGACATCCTGCCGGGCATATTGGTCACGCTCGTTGCCTGGCTTGCCGCAGCCATGGCCTTTGCCAAATATCTGGAAACCTTCGCCAATTATGTAACGACCTATGCCGGCCTCGCCTCGATCATGGTGGCAATCGTCTTTCTCTACATGCTGTCGGCAATTTTCATCATCGGCGCGGAAATAAACGCCGCTATCATGATTTTCCGCAAGCGCGAACAGCAACCCGAACTTATCGACGCAACGTAGTCAAAGCGACGCCCAGCGTCGTCACCACCATGCCTGCAATCTGGATTGCCGACAGCGTTTCGCCGAAAATCAGATAGGCCATGATCGCCGCCGTTCCAGGCACCAGATAAAATAGCGACGCGACTTTCGACATTGCGCCTTCGCGGATCATGACCAGAAGCGCCAGAATGGCACCAATGGAAATGGCAAGCGTCAGCCAGACCAGCGCGAAGATCAGCGATGGCGACCAGACCATCACCCGCGTTTCAAAGGCAAACGCACAGATGGCGGTCAGAATGGCGGCGGCGATATATTGTACCGCTGTCCCGGCCTTGAGATCGCCGGCCGTTCCGAACCGCTTCTGCCAGACCGTGCCGGTACTGATCGCCACCACTGCCAGAAAAGCTGCCGCAAGACTTTTCGGATCGACGCCGCTGCCGGCGGAAAATTTTGGCCATACCACCATGGCGACACCACAGAAGCCGATCAGCAGCCCTGCCCATTGCCGTCCGCTCGCCCGTTCTCCCAGAAGAATCGCCGCAATCAGCGTGGTCAGCATGGGCTGAAGACCTGCCACCAGACCGGACATTCCCGCAGGCAACCCGTGGTGGACGGCCCAGAATAAGGCGGACAGATAAACGCCATGGATGAGGCATCCGGCAATCGCCGCATGAAGAAGCACATCGCCTTTCGGCCAGATGCTTCGGCTCGCCAGCGCCCAGAGCGCCATGATGACAGCCGCAATGGAAAAACGCACCGCCATGAAAGTGAACGGCTCGGCATAAGGCATGGAAAGCCCCGCACCGATAAAGCCGGTGGCCCAAAGCAGGACAAACATGATGGGGAAGAAACGGGCGGCCATGGCGGAACTCTCACTTTTGCGGCTCGCCTTATACTGTTTTGCGCCTATCACCTATCGCATAATACTGATTGCAGCGTTGAATTTGCCAAACAGCTGCCCGCATTTTATGAAGTGGCATGAACACGCCACCCGAAACGATCCGCATTCTCGTCGATGCCGACGCCTGCCCGGTGAAAGCTGAAGTCTATCGCGTGGCAGAACGGCACAATCTGCCGGTCATGCTGGTAGCCAACAGTTTCATTGCCATCCCGCGCGATGCGGAGCGCGTGGAACGGGTTATCGTATCGGACAAGCTCGATGCCGCAGATGACTGGATCGCCGAGAATTCACGGCCGGGCGCAATCGTGATTACCGCCGACATTCCCTTGGCCAGCCGCTCGCTCGAGAAAGGTGCCTCGGTGATTGCGCCGAACGGGCGCGTTCACACCCAAAGCACCATCGGCAACACGCTGGCGACACGCAACCTGATGGACAGCTTGCGTTCCGCAGGCGAAGTGACGGGCGGCCCCGCCCCGTTTTCACCGAAAGACCGCTCTGCATTCCTCTCGGCCCTTGATCTCGCCATCGTCCGGCTGAAGCGTGCCGGTTACGTTTCAGGCTGACCGGATCGAGGCGGTTGCGATCCCGGCGCCGATCAGCAATGTCCCGCCAGCCCGATTGAAGATGCTGAGCGCCCGTTCGCTCGAAAAGAAGCGGCGCGCCCGGGTTGCCAGAAGCGCATAGGCGAAGGCGTTGAGGAAAGCGAGCACGAGGAACGTGCTTTCAAAAACCAGCATCTGGGTCAGGAAATCCCGGTGCGGGCTGAGAAACTGCGGAAGAAAAGCCACGAAAAACGTAATGCTCTTCGGATTGAGCGCAGTCACCAGCCAGGCATGAACCAGCATCCGCATCGGATGCACCTTGTCATGCCGCGCATTGGCTTGAAGTGCTCCACCAGCGCGAAACAGTTTTATGCCTAGCCAGACCAGATAAGCCGCACCGGCCCATTTGACGGCGGTAAAAACGGTTGCGGATGCCGCGAGCAGTGCGCCCACGCCAAGCATGGATAGCGTCATCGCGGTAAAGTCCCCAAGCGCGACGCCGAGGGCCATCGGAAACGCTGCCTTCCAACCTTGTCCCAGAGCATAGGAAACGACGAGCAGAACGGTTGGCCCCGGAATGACCAGAAGCACCAAGGATGCGGCGGAAAATGCGAGCCAGACTTCAATACTCATGGGCTGCTCCTCTTTGAAGAGGAAACAAGCCACTGATTCTCGACTTTGTCGAGTATTAAAGCTTCTGCGCCGCTTCGATGAGTTTTTTCGCTTCCGGGCTGTCCCATGGCGCGGGACCGTTCATGGCAGCAATCTGGCAGCCTTCCTTGTCGACGAGCAGCGTCACTGGAAGACCAAACGCCAGATTCTTGCGCTTCAATTCGTTGAAGCTCGACATGGAAGCATCCCGGTGCAGGGTCAGGTTCTTGATGCCGATTTCACTAAGAAAGCCCTTTGGCTTGTCGTCGGAGCCGGTATCGATATTGATGGCGACAACGTCGAAATCGCTGCCGCCTTTCTCGCCCTGCAACTTGTCGAGAGCGGGCATTTCCTCACGGCAGGGAGCGCACCATGTCGCCCAAAGATTGACCAGCAGCGTCTTGCCCTCGAAGTCCCCGAGCGTCATCTGTTTGCCGTCCGGGCCGGTAAAGGCGATATGCGAGACGGAAATCGGCTTTTCGGCAGCGCGCATGGCTGCCACGCCACCGGTCGCAGCAGCATCCAGCGCCTTCAGCTTGTCCGCTTTCAGCACACATTGTGCCGACGCTTCATCGCTTGCGGCTACAACATTCGCTGAAACATTCTGGTCAACGACATTGCCAGAAGGGCGCTCCATCACGTATACCGCCCCGATACCGGCAATGACACCGGCAAGGGCGGCAAGAAGGACGATCTTGCGATTTCCCGATTTCGTCTGCGGTTCGGAATTCGCCTTTTCGTTGTCTTCTGCCATGTCGCGTTACTTCTTTCCAATATTCCGCCAAATCGTCACTCGGGGCATATGAGCATGAGCGAACAAAAATCAAGCAACCAGATGTGGGGCGGCCGTTTTGCCTCAGGCCCGGATGCGATCATGGAAGAGATCAATGCATCGATCGGCTTCGACCGCAAGCTCTATGCGCAGGATATTCAAGGCTCGCTTGCCCATGCAGCCATGCTGGCAAAGACGGGCATTATTGCGGCGGAAGACCATCGACAAATCGAAGATGGCCTGAAAACCATTCTCAAGGAAATCGAGGACGGCAAGTTCGCCTTCTCGCGCAAGCTCGAAGACATTCACATGAATATCGAAGCGCGGCTTGCCGAACTGATCGGCCCGGCCGCCGGACGGCTCCATACCGCCCGCTCGCGCAACGATCAGGTGGCCGTGGACTTCCGTCTCTGGGTCAAGCAGGAACTGGAAAAGACCGCCGCCGCCCTTAAGAACCTGATCGAAGCTTTTCTGGAGCGCGCCGAAGAACATGCGGCAACCGTCATGCCGGGCTTCACCCATCTCCAGACCGCGCAGCCCGTCACCTTCGGCCATCATTGCATGGCCTATGTTGAAATGTTCGGTCGCGACCTGTCGCGCGTGCGCGATGCCATCGAGCGCATGGACGAATCGCCATTGGGCGCGGCGGCGCTGGCCGGCACCGGCTTTCCCATCGACCGGCACATGACGGCAAAGGCGCTGGGCTTCCGCGAGCCGACCCGCAATTCACTCGACAGCGTTTCAGACCGCGACTATGCGCTGGAATTCCTGTCGCTTGCCGCGATCTGCGCTGGTCACCTCTCGCGCCTTGCCGAAGAGATCGTCATCTGGTCTACGCCCCAGTTCAATTTCGTGCGCCTTTCGGACGCCTTTTCGACCGGCTCGTCCATCATGCCGCAGAAGAAGAACCCGGATGCCGCCGAACTGGTTCGCGCCAAGACGGGCCGCATCAATGGATCGCTGGTTGCACTTCTGACCATCATGAAGGGGCTGCCGCTCGCCTATTCCAAGGACATGCAGGAAGACAAGGAACAGGTCTTCGACGCTGCCGAAAATCTGGAACTCGCCATTGCGGCCATGGCTGGCATGGTGCGCGACCTGTCAATCAATGTGGCCTCGATGAAGAAGGCGGCAGGTTCGGGCTATTCCACTGCGACCGATCTCGCCGACTGGCTGGTACGCGAATTGGGACTTCCCTTCCGCGAAGCCCATCACGTTACCGGTCGCGCCGTCGCTTTGGCGGAAAGCCGCAAGGTCGATCTGTCAAAACTGTCGCTGGAGGAACTACAGTCGATCCATCCGGGCATCACGGACGCAATTTTCGGCTATCTGACGGTCGAAAAGTCGGTGAAGAGCCGTCAGTCCTTCGGCGGCACGGCCCCGCAGGAAGTGCGCCGCCAGATTCGTTACTGGAAGAAGCGCATTACCAAGGCCTGATAGTCGATCAACATGATGTCATGTGAAATCATCCAGTCAACGGATGATTTCACTCTTGGAAATTTTGCGTTACAGCTAGCGCAAATAGATTTTATTTCGGGAACCAACGCTGATGACAGGCCGCTCCGCCATTTCTTCCTTGCTTCTGATTGCCGCGCTTGCGGCCTCGCTTGCCGCTTGCGGTCGCAAGGGCCCGCTTGAGCCACCGCCATCTGCCGTCGTGACCGACGAACAGGGCCACACCAAGCCGAAACCGAAGGAAGACAAGCCGATCATCCTCGACAAGTTGTTGTAAGCTTCCGCTGTAGGGCCTTTTTCCCGTGAACCATTTCGAATATTGCAACGGCGTCCTTCACGCCGAAAATGTCAGCCTGCCTGAAATCGCACAGGCCGTCGGCACACCTTTTTATGTCTATTCGCGCGCGACCGTCGAGCGCCATTTCCGCGTGTTCCGCGAAGCCTTCGCCGGTATGGAAACGCTCGTTACCTATGCGCTGAAAGCCAATTCCAACCAGGCCGTCCTCAAAACTCTGGCCAAGCTTGGCGCGGGTGCCGACACCGTTTCGGAAGGCGAGATTCGCCGGGCACTTGCTGCGGGCATCCCGGCAAACAAGATCGTCTTTTCCGGCGTCGGCAAGACGCCGCACGAAATGGATTTTGCGCTTGAAGCAGGCATTTATTGCTTCAACGTCGAATCCGAACCGGAACTCGAAATTCTTTCCGCCCGTGCCGTCAAGGCAGGCAAGGTCGCATCCGTATCGCTGCGCATCAATCCCGATGTGGACGCGAAGACGCATGCCAAAATCTCGACGGGCAAATCCGAAAACAAGTTCGGCATTCCCCGCGTCAAGGCGCGCGAAGCCTATGCCCGTGCAGCAAGCCTGCCCGGTCTCGACGTGGTCGGCATCGATATGCATATCGGCAGCCAGATCATCGACCTGGAACCATTCGACAATGCGTTTGCCTTGATGGCGCAACTGGTCAAGGAATTGCAGGCCGACGGCCACAATATCCGCCACGTCGATGTCGGCGGCGGGCTTGGCATTCCTTACCGCACCGACAATACGCCGCCGCCGCTACCTGCCGCCTACGCGGAAATAGTCGCCAAGCACATCAAGCCGCTGGGTCTGAAAACCGTGTTCGAACCGGGCCGCCTGATTGTCGGCAATGCAGGACTACTGGTGACGGAAGTGATCTTCGTGAAAGAAGGCGACGCCAAGAACTTCGTCATCATCGATGCGGCGATGAACGATTTGATTCGTCCTACACTTTATGATGCGTTCCACGACATCAAGCCGGTTGCCCTGCCGAAAGACGATGCACCGCGTATCCGCGCTGATTTTGTCGGCCCGGTCTGCGAAACCGGAGATTATCTGGGTCTCGACCGGGAAGTGGCCAAGCCTGCTCCGGGTGACCTGATTGCCGTCTGCACGACTGGCGCTTATGGCGCAGTGCTGTCCAGCACTTACAACAGCCGCCTGCTCATTCCCGAAGTGCTGGTCGATGGCGACCGCTATCATGTCGTGCGCCCGCGCCGGACTTATGAAGAACTGCTCGCGCTCGATTCCGTGCCGGAGTGGTTATAATCCCGCGAATACAATTATCATGGCAAAGCCTCGCCTTTGCCATGATGCGTGTTATCCTGTTGCAAGATGAAAATGCGATACACGCCAGAAAGCCCAGATGACGGATCGTAGCAACGACAGGAAAGACAGGCTGCGCCGCGCGCGAGATGCTTTTCTGCGGCTGTTTTCGGGCGAGGGTGCCAGCCTCCGCCGTTTGCGTCTGCGTGCCTTTCTTTCAATCGGCTTCGAGCGGCTGTGGCCGCTCATCCTGCCGCTGTTTCTTCTTGTCGGTCTGTTTCTCAGTCTGAGCTGGTTCGGCCTGTTCGGCATGATGCCGCGTTGGCTGCATATCGGCGTGCTGGCCCTCTTCGGGATCGCCGGTCTCATATCGATCTACCTGCCGTTCCGGTTTCGATCCCCAACCGAAAGTGACGTCACAAACCGTATCGAGGCAATCAACGGCCTCGTGCACGAACCGCTTGCCGTCCAGACGGGCCATATGGCAACCGGCGAACATGATCCGTTTGCCCTTGCCCTGTGGCGGGAACATCAGCGCCGCATGGCGGACCGGTTGAAAAACCTGCAATCCGGCCTGCCTTATACGCGTGTTCCCGAACATGATCCCCTTGGCATTCGAGCGCTGGTCGCCCTCCTTTTCGTAACCGCCTTCGCCTACAGTTTCAGCCCGAACAGCGGCCGCATTGCAGATGCCTTTCATATCCATCCGGGCAATGGCACCGCCGTTGCGCGCATCGATGCATGGGTGACGCCGCCGCGTTACACCGGTCGTGCTCCTGTTTTCCTGACCGCCACTAATGAAGGCGACGAGGCCGCAATCAACGTGCCGCAAGGCAGCATTCTTTCGGTCCGTGTTATTGGTGGCGGCTCTGAACGCCTTACCGCGACCGATGCAAAAGGCGAGCGCCGCGACGTCCAGCCGGTAAATGCCAAGGAAGATCAGAAGGCCCCTGCACAACAAGCCCTTGTCGATGGCAGCCGCAATTTCCGCTATGATCTGCAACAGGACGAAACCCTGGCGCTTTCCGGCACCGATGCTCGCTGGAAGTTTTCTGTTACGCCGGACGCCCCGCCCACAATCCGTTTCACCAAGGAGCCGGGACATGCGCTGAATGGCACATTGCAGCTCTCCTATCAGATCGATGACGATTATGCGCCGGTAAAGGCCGAAGGTGAGATCGTCCCGCTCAACGATGACGAGGACGAGGAAGCCGCCCCCCTTTACGACGCGCCGGAACTGCCGCTTGCTTTGCCGCGGCGCGGTACGAAGGACGCAACTACGTCGAAGGACCTGACCGAACACCCATGGGCAGGCGAAAAGGTTGCACTCACGCTGGTTGTGACCGATGCCGCCGGACAAACGGGCCGTAGCGAAACCAAGGTCATCACCTTGCCGGAGCGCCCTTTCAGCAATCCGCTTGCCCGCGCCGTCGCGGAGCAGCGCCGTATCCTGGCGCTCGATGCGACGCAACGTGGGCATGTGCTCGACATGCTGTCGGCAATTACGCTGCGTCCGGAAGAAACCATCAAGAATGCCGCCCATTATCTGGGTCTGGTCACGATTGGCACACGTCTTCGGCTTGCCAGAAGCGATGACGACTTGCGCGACGCGGCGGATTATATGTGGCAGGTTGCGCTCGGCATCGAGGATGGCAATCTGTCCGCCGCCGAAAAACGCCTGCGGCAAGCCCAGGAAGCCTTGAAGAACGCTTTGCAGAACGGCGCCTCTCAAGAGGAAATTGAAAAGCTATCGGCAGACTTGCGCAAGGCAATGCAGGATTTCCTGCGCGAATTCGCGCAACGCCAGCAGCAGAATCCGAATGCGCGACGCGCGACGCCGGATCCCAATGCACGGATGCTGACGGAAAAAGACCTCCAGCGCATGATGGATCAGATCGAAAATCTGGCGCGTCAGGGCTCGCGAGATCAAGCGCAAGAACTGCTGTCGCAATTGCAGAATCTGATGAATAACCTGCAGATGGGACAGGCGCAGCAGGGCCAGCAAGGTCAGGGGCAAGGCCAGCAGGGCCAGATGCAGCAGCAGATGAACAAGCTCGGCGAACTGATGCAACGCCAGCAAAAGACCATGAACGAAACCTTCGATCTCGATCAGAAGATGCAGCGACAGTTCGGCGGCAGCGATGGTGAAGGCGAATTCGGCGACAACATGTACCCCGGCGATGACGGCTCCAGGGGCGGTGAAGCTGAAAACGGACAAGGCCAGGGGGGAAAGGGCGATGTTCCGCCCGATATGGCGGAAGCCATGCGCAAGCTGCAACAGCACCAGAAGAACCTCCAGTCCGATCTGCAAAAGCTGATGGACGACCTGAAGGGCATGGGTATCGAACCCGGCAAGGATTTTTCGGACGCCGGAAAATCAATGGGCAATGCAACGGATGCGCTGGGCCGCAGCGAAGGCGCAGAAGCAGGCGACCAGCAGGGCAATGCGCTCGATGCGCTGCGTCGCGGCGGGCGCGACATGATGCAGAAGATGCAGCAGGCCATGGGCCAGACCGGACAGGGGCAAAGCGGAGCCAACGGCAGCATGGGGCGCGATCCGCTTGGGCGCCAGCCGGGTACCGGGGACAGCCTTAACGATGACGTCAAGATTCCCGGTGAAATCGATATTCAGCGTGCGCGTGAAATTCTCGATGAAATCCGCCGCAAGCTTGGCAATGCACTGACGCCGCAGATGGAAAAGGAATATCTGCAGCGCCTGTTGAAATTCGATTGAAAGGCAGGCCCGGCCCTAGAAAGCAGGCTCTATTCCATCACCCGGCCGACATAAGGCAGCTGGCGGAAGGCGTGCCCCACGTCCATTCCATAGCCGACGACGAAGTAGTCCGGGCATTCAAACGCCACGAAATCGGCATCGAGATCGACCTTACGCCGCACGCTCTTGTCGAGAAGAACGGCAATGCTGACGCTGCGCGCGCCGCGTTCCAGCATGAGTTCGCGAACGAATTTCAATGTCTTGCCGGATTCCAGAATATCATCGATCAGCAGCACGTCACGGTCACGAACGTCACTGTCGATATCGCGCAGCAGACGAACTTCCGTGCTTGTCGTGCCCTTGCCATAGCTTGAAACGGTAATGAATTCGACATCCGGTTCCACGCCCGCATCATGCATTGCGCGGATAAGATCGGCTGCAAAAATGAAGGAACCTTTCAGAATCGAGATCGTCAGCAGATTGTGGAATTTGCGTTCAGCAATGGCCTTGGCGAGATCAAGATTGCGGTCCGCAATCTCATCCGGACTGAAAAGAACTTCGATTGTCTTGCCGCCGACTTCGGGCATCTGCTGCTTCTCCTGATCGTTCGCTTACGCGCAGACTCGGGGCGCGCATAAAGGGCGCCGGAAAGGCTCGCTCTATAGCATGGTTTGAGGAAATTGCACCCCACCACTTCAAGATGCTCAGGCTTCTCCATTTCCCAACGTCAAGATTTCATATAGCGTGGCGTCCATGCATCCAGACATCATCGAACTGCGGTCATTTTACGATACCACCCTCGGCCATCTCGCGGAGCGAGCTATCCGCATGGCGCTTGCCGGGCTGTGGGATCGCGTGCCGGGAGAGCGGCTTGTCGGCATGGGCTACAGCCTGCCCTATCTCGACCGTTTCAGTGCCGATACGGAGCGGACTTTCGCCTTCATGCCTGCCGGTCAGGGAGCTGTCGCCTGGCCCTCGGTGGAAAAAACGGCGACGGCGCTCGTTTTCGATGAAGAACTGCCGCTGCCGGATTCCTCGATCGATCGCGTGCTCATGGTGCATGCTCTGGAATATGCGGAAAACCCGACAGAAACACTGAAGGAGATGTGGCGTGTCCTTGCGCCCAACGGGCGGCTCGTCATCGTGGTTCCGAACCGGCGTGGCCTCTGGGCCCGCTTCGAACATACGCCGTTCGGCAGCGGACGGCCCTACAGCCGCACCCAGCTGACCACCTTGCTGCGCGAGGCGAATTTCACCGTCAGCACGGTAAGTGACGCCCTGCATTTTCCGCCCGCCACGCGACGATGGATGATGCGGCCCTGTCTCGCGCTTGAAGGAATGGGGCGGCGGCTGTGGCCGGTCTTTTCAGGCGTTCTGGTGGTGGAAGCGCAGAAACGGCTCTATCAGGGGCTCCCCGTCTCCCAGCGCTCGTCGCGTCGCGTTTTCGTTCCGGTTCTCGCCCCGCAGGGCACACCCGTCGGCGGGTTGCGGAAAGTACCGGCACGAACCAGCACGACAGATCGTAAAAACTAGTGTGGTAATTCCGAAATTCGTATGACCTTAAAGCAGTGTTGCGACGAATTTCGGATTCAAACGCACACTAGGACATTTCCGCATCAAGCCCCGCAAAAACGTACAGTTGCTGCGGCCGACAAGTATTACCGGCCAAGGTTTTTCTCGACTTGGACGCAATGGCGGGATATGCCCCATCATACCTTTAACATTGACCTTTTGGCGGAGCCAAAATCATGACCGATACGCAGAACCTTACCCGTCCTCAGCCCAAGGCAGGCCTGCTCGACATCGCGGCCTACGTACCCGGCAAGGAACATGTGGAAGGCGTTGCCAAGGTCTATAAGCTCTCTTCAAATGAAACGCCGATCGGTCCGAGCCCACATGCCGTCGAAGCCTATCGACACGCAGGCGAAAGACTGGAGCTTTATCCCGACGGACAGGCGCTGGCGCTGCGCCAGGCAATTGCCGAAACGCAGGCGCTCAACGTAGCGAACATACTGTGCGGCAACGGCTCCGACGAACTGCTCGGCCTGATCTGCCAGACCTATCTTGCTCCGGGCGATGAAACCATTATCACCGAACACGGATTTGCCGTCTACAAGATCCAGACACTTGGCGCCGGTGCAACGCCGGTCACGGTCAAGGAGAAGAACGAGCATATCGATGTGGACGCGATTCTGGCTGGCCTGTCGCCGCGCACCAAAATCGTCTTCATCGCCAATCCGGGCAATCCGACCGGAACCTATCTGCCTTTCGAGGAAGTCCGTCGCCTTCATGCCGGACTGCCGAAGCACGTGCTTCTGGTTCTCGATGCAGCCTATGCCGAATATGTGCGCCGCAACGACTACGAAGCCGGCCTTGAACTCGTTTCTTCCAACGAGAACGTCGTCATGACGCGCACCTTCTCGAAAATCCATGGGCTGCCGGGCCTGCGTATCGGCTGGATGTATGCGCCGCTTCACGTCATCGATGCCGTCAATCGCATTCGCGGACCATTCAACATGAACTCTGTCGCCATTGCTGCAGGCGCTGCCGCAATCCGGGACCGCGCCCATGTCGAGAAGTCGATCGCCTATAATGAAAAATGGCTTGGCTGGCTGACCGAGGAATTCACCAAGCTCGGGCTTCGTGTAACCCCTTCGGTCACGAATTTCCTGCTGATCCACTTCCCGGAAGATGCTGTGCATTCGGCAGACAAGGCAGATGAATGGCTTTCCAAACGCGGCTACATCCTGCGTCGTGTGGGCGGTTACGGTTTCCCCAATGCCTTGCGCATGACCGTTGGACCGGAAGAAGCCAATCGTGGCGTTGTCGCCGCCCTGACCGAATTTTTGAAGTAGAACAATGTCCACGGTCCATTTCAACAAGATCGCCCTGATTGGCATCGGCCTTATCGGTTCATCGCTTGCCCGCGTCATTCGCCGTGAAAAGCTCGCGGATCACATCGCCATCGCCACGCGCAGCAGCGAAACGCTGAAACGCGCCGAAGAGCTGGGGCTCGGCGACAGCTATACTACGGATAGCGCCGAGGCCGTCCAGGATGCCGATCTCGTCATCGTGTCTGTGCCGGTCGGCTCGTCAGGCACCGTCGCGCGCCAGATCGCGACAAGTCTCAAACCCGGTGCCATCGTGACCGACGTCGGCTCCACCAAGGCATCCGTGATTGCCCAGATGCAGCCGGAATTGCCCGACACCGTGCACTTCATTCCCGGACACCCGCTGGCTGGCACGGAATATTCGGGTCCGGATGCGGGCTTCGCGGAACTCTTCACCAATCGCTGGTGCATTCTCACTCCCCTGCCCGACACGGATGAAGCAGCGCTGGAAAGGCTGAGCGATTTCTGGATCGCCTGCGGCTCGCGGCTTGATCGCATGGACCCTCAGCATCACGACCTGGTGCTGGCCATAGTCTCGCATCTGCCGCATATCATCGCCTACAACATCGTCGGTACGGCCAGCGATCTGGAACAGGTGACCAAATCGGAAGTCATCAAATATTCCGCTTCCGGTTTCCGCGACTTCACGCGCCTGGCCGCCTCTGATCCGACGATGTGGCGCGACGTCTGCCTGCACAACAAGGATGCAATCCTCGAAATGCTGGGGCGTTTTTCGGAAGATCTCGCCTCGCTGCAGCGCTCGATACGCTGGGGCGACGGAGAAGCACTGTTCGATCTTTTCACGCGCACGCGCGCTGTCCGCCGTGGCATCATCGATGCAGGGCAGGAAGTGGATGCGCCGGACTTCGGTCGTCAGGCTGCGACGCGCAAATAGGCCGGAACATGCCGCCCTACTCCCTTGCTGCCTTATCCCCCTACTCCCCTAAAGAGCAGGTAACCGTCCAAGCGGAATGAAGCCGGCACTTACCTTGCCCTTGCGAACGGCGATCTCCAGCACAGGATTGCCGTTTTCGTCTTTCGGCATGGCCGAAAGAGCAAACAGTACGGTGGCTATATTGCCCCCCTGCTCGGGAAACACCGTCTGCCCGGCCTGTGCCAGCGATTGCGGATTGACCAGCGTCAGCTTCACATCGGCATTGATCAGCCCGTCCGCATCGATGGAAAACGGCCCAGCGACAGAAACCATGGCCCCATTGGGCATGGACAGAAAAGCCTGATTGACCGTGCCGGAATGCCCCCGCAACCTTTGATGAAAGGGCGTGTCGCTGCGGGCGAGCAGCGTTGCGGCGTCTGACACATTGATGTCAGCCACACCGTCGATTTCGGGGCTGGTGGCATTGCCTATCGCGGCCTTGGCAAGCTTCAATCCGGCAAAACGGCCATTGATCTTCAGAGTGCCGTCCGCTTCGCTCATGCGGAAATCCATCTGCTCGAGCGTGCTGAGCGGCTCCGTCGTCGTTGTTTCCGTGCGAAGACCAACCGCGACTTCACGCGCAGCCAGTTCGATTTCGGTCGGGAACGGCCGCGCCAGACGGGTATTGGAGGTAAATTTGCTCCAGTTGACCTCCAGCGGCTCCAGCCCCGGAAATTCGATGAAGGCGGGTCCGATGAGATCGTTCGAGAGGGAACGCGGCGCATAGACAGGAGAGCCGGAGGTAAAGCGCCCGGCGCGGAACGACATGCCTTCGGAAGGACGCTGCCAGGAAATGCTGTCGCAGACGACATTGACGCGCAGCGGATAACCACCCATGCGCAGGTCTTCGCATTTCACGCCGACGCCCTGGGCCGCGAGCTTGGCCATGTCGGCCTTGGCCCGTGCTTCAAGCTTGTTTGCAATATAAAACCAGCCTGCCGTATAGCCAGCGATCAGGACAACAAGAATGACGAGGAGCGTTAGGGGACGCTTTTTGGCTTTCGGTGCGTTCATTCCAGTATGCGCCATTTCAAAAGCCTTGTTTATCAGTCAGTCATTTCGGGAGTTCGCTCTGGATTCGGACTATAGCCAAAATCCCGTAACGTTGTGCTCCTCTCGACTGGTGGCCATATTATGGCAGGATTGTGCCTTGTGAAGATATGGAAAAGAAAAATAGAGGGATATCCGTCGATTACCGGTGGAAATCGACATTTACTAAATCATTATAGGCCCTCTTATGACCACAGCTCTCGATGACAGACGAATGAACGATTTCTGGGTTTTCGGTTATGGCTCGCTGATGTGGCGACCGGGCTTTGCACATGTGGAAACGGTCCGCGCCCGCCTTTATGGTTACCGGCGCAGCCTATGCATCTATTCGCACGTTCATCGAGGAACGCCCGATCATCCGGGTCTGGTCCTCGGGCTCGATGCCGGCGGCTCCTGCCTTGGCATGGCTTTTCGTGTGCCGGGCGACATGACCGACGAAGTGATGACCTACCTGCGCGAACGTGAAATGTCGAACCAGGTCTATCACGAAAAGCACCTCCGCCTGCGCCTCGCCGACGGTCGCAGTGTTGATGCGGTCACCTATGTCGCCGACCGCCGCCACATCCAGTATGCAGGGTCGCTTTCAGCGGAGAATGCCGCGGCAATCGTCGCGTCGGCTCGCGGCGATTCCGGTGCCAATGTGGATTATGTCGCCAATACGCTCCAGCATCTGCGCAATATGCGTGTCCGCGATCACTGGCTGGAACACGTCAACGATCTCATTCACCGCAATATCAATGACCGTTCGACAATTTAAGCGCTGAAAGCGAGCGCTGCGCTCCTCAAAAATTCCAGCGTTCGGTGCTCAGCCCTTGTTCTTGCCCGATGCAACCGCTACATCTCCGCCAATTGCCAAGGAGGCCTCCATGATCGCATTGTTCCGCACCATTGATCTGGCGCTTGATATCTACACCTATATCATTATTGCGAGTGCCATCTTCTCGTGGCTCTATGCGTTCAATGTCGTCAATTCCGGCAACCGGTTTGTGGCCTCAATCGGTGAGTTCCTCTACAAGGTAACGGAACCTGCTTTGCGGCCTATCCGCAATCTTCTGCCCAATCTTGGCGGCATCGATATTTCACCGATCATCTTGCTGCTGATTATCTTCTTCATCCGCCAGTTCATGTGGACGACGCTGCTGCCGCTTTTCCTTTAAACGCGTCACTAGAGCGGCTCCGCTTAAAACGGAATCGCCGGAACCGCTCTATCCATTTGTTTTTCCGCGCATCTTGTTCCGAAAACCGCTTCGCACTTTTCGGATGCGCTCTGGCAAGCCTGAAAACAAAAGCGCCCGGACATTGCCGGGCGCTTTTGTCTAGGTAACCGACTCATAA
>UEIJ01000048.1 GCA_900470195.1 Hyphomicrobiales bacterium
CGCAAGGTTTGTTCCTCTCAGGAACTGGAGCGTCTCAGAACATTGGGACGATGCGCACACATGACTGACATGTTTTCCTCAGATATAGCGCAACACGCTATAAGGCTGCTCCGCTGGCTTTGCGGGCGATCCGTAAACGGGCCACTGCTGCGGCATACGCAGATGATGGATGGCCGGACCAGTTTGAAAATCCTGGCTGTTTGCGTTGGTGCCGGGCTTGTGCCGACAATGGTTCATGCAGACATCAACCGCCTAATGACAAATGTCCAGGCACAGCCGGTTGAGGCGCAAGTCACTGCCCCGGCGCCTCGCAATGGCCTGCCCGATGACACTCCCTTCCCACAAGAAGAGCACGCGCCCGTGCTCGCGGAACCAGCGGCCCCGCCACGTCTTACTGGTGCTGACGAAGCCGCATTGCTCAACCGCCGCTATGGGCTGACGGTGGATGGTTGCGGTGTGAACAAACCTGCCTGGCACTGTTCGGGAGTGCTGATGCATAACATTACCGATGGAACCAAACAGTTCTGGAAGCTCAATTCGATCGAACAGGCTTTGCAGTCCGTGGCATATACATATCTGCGCAAGGACGTGTCTGGAGCGGGTACTGGCACGGGCATGGGCATCGGCATGGTGCTGGCTGATCTGCCGACGGCAGTGGCAGCAGGCAAGTCATATACCATGCGGTGCGTGTATCCGGAGGCTGCTCCTCCCGACGCGGCTGTTCCGGACCATGGCTGTAATCGTACCGGTTCTGCGATACCGCCCAATCCGGATGGCCATGATGATTCCTCGTGCGCTGCAGTCGGGGTGAAGAGCGCCAGCCAATGGAAGGATAAGTATCTGACAACCGCGCCTCGAGTGCAGTGTTCCTTCAATGCACAGTTGCCTGATCCATTCAATCAAAGCCTGCAGGCATATTTGATGGCTCTCCCCATGGCGAGCGGAACGAATGTGCAGATGCACATGGCGGCCTGGGATGAAGCTCATCCTGAAACGATAGCAATCGAGGCACTTTATTATCATGTCGGTGACGAAATGCCGCTCTTGCCCGAGGCACAGGCCAGGCAACTGGCTTACTACCAGGCCACCGGCATCTGGTTGCCGCTCTTGCGCTATCAGCCCGGCGCAGACACACCGTTCGGCTATGACGAGACAGACCAAATCTACTACGGCGACACGGTTGTTGCCCGCATCAACGCGCGCTACTTCGACACCACCGATTGCCCCAACAACATGGCTGCATATATGTGCAACGGTGTTGTCGTTCG
>UEIJ01000029.1 GCA_900470195.1 Hyphomicrobiales bacterium
CTTTTGCGAAGCAAGTCCACCTGCGAAAGATTTTGAAATGCGGAGATTGTCAAATATCGAAGCGCCTGATTTTAGTTCGCCGAATAGAGAAGCTACCTCTTTCGAAATAGTTCTTCGAAAGCGACACAAATACATCAAGCTAATTATGATCTGCAATCGCCCCCGATATATTCGAATACATTAAGGGGAAGCGTCTGACCCGCAATGTAATCACTGCATACAATGCAAGCAATGGAGCACCTGCGGATTCTAGTTCGATATATTCACCTATGGCTGGGGCGCCTGGATTCGAACCAGGGAATGGCGGTACCAAAAACCGCTGCCTTACCGCTTGGCTACGCCCCAACAAATCAAACCGAAGCATCGGTTGCGCGGCCTTATAGCCGCTTCGAAACCGGAGCGCAATCGCCTAATCGCGAAATCCCGCGCAAGCCAACAGCCCCGTGAAGAACGTTTTCAACACCAAAGCATGTCGCGCTTTATCCTATTCAAGTGACATGCTTCAAACTCCAGTTTTCACGCATGTCTTTATCCCGAAACCGGTTCCCACTGTAGGGAGACATGCTCCGGGACCGCTGGCCGTCACATAAAGCGAAACCGTCGATTTGCGTCCGGCTCCAAAGCTGCTACTTCCTACAGAAAACTGGGTTCTCGGTGTTCGCCATGCTGTTTCTGTTGGTCTCATTTCTCGTCAGCGCTGCCCTGTGCGGCATAGGTCTCTACCTGCTGGACCGGCTCCTGCCCGAGCGCTTTCTCGCAGCCCGCATGAGTTCGCGTTCCAACCATACCACAGTGGCCCGACAGATCGGCGGACTGGCTCTCATTCCAGCAATCATCGTCACGATGCTGATCTTTGCGCCAGACCTCGAAGTCAATATGCATCTGGCGCTTTACCTCTCGGCAGCTTCCCTCCTGCTCTGGATCGTCGGCGGTTTGGATGATCGCTACGAGCTTTCGGAAATTATACGGCTGGGGTCGCAATTCATCACTGCCAGTCTGGTTGTTTACGGTCTGGGACCGGATTTCCGGCTATTGCCCGAACTTTTGCCTCACTGGCCGGAGGCAGCGCTTATAGTCCTCGCGCTCATGGTCGCGATCAATGTGACCAATTTCATGGATGGTCTCGACCTGATGACGGCAGCAGGCATTGGGATTCCGCTGGCCGCTATCGGCGTTCTGGCCGCCCTTGGTCTCGCCGGGCTGGAGAGCGGCGGCATCGCAATTATCGCGGCAGGGGGAATTCTGGGGTTTGCACTGTTCAA
The DNA here is from genome assembly GCA_900470195.1 of Hyphomicrobiales bacterium. Taxonomy (GTDB): domain Bacteria; phylum Pseudomonadota; class Alphaproteobacteria; order Rhizobiales; family Rhizobiaceae; genus Brucella. The sequence goes on from UEIJ01000029.1 coordinate 1,263, forward strand.
CCGCCCGCCAGCAACGATTTTTCTGGGAGATTCAGGAAGCCTGCCGCTTGGGTTGATTACCGGCACAGCACTGATCCTGCTCGCACGAGAGACACATATCGTCGTCGCGCTGATCCTGCCGCTTTATTATATTCTCGATGCAGGGACGACCATCGTAATGCGGCTGAGCCAGGGAGAGAACATCCTGAAAGCCCATTCCAAGCACGCTTATCAGACGGCCAAGCGCTCGGGCTGGAGCGTGTTGAAGGTCGTCAGCCATGTGGCACTGCTGAATCTGATCCTGCTTGCCTGTGCTATCGCGCTGCTCGCCCTCGACAATATGATCACGCGGGTGGCTTTCCTGCTCGTGGCAGTCGTCGCGACGCTGGTTCTGCTGCTGGATTTCCGCGGGCGCTTCAGGAAGCTATAACGTCGAACAAGACTTTCCGGACCGCATCGACATCACCGCTTTCCATGGCAATGCGCAGTGCGGCAAGGCTGGCCGGGACATCAACGGCGGCCTTGTTGCCTTTTGGCGCGCGCATGATCTTGGGGTGGCGCGTCGGTTGTGCCAGCGAAGGATCGTAGAAGAGTTCTTCATACATCTTCTCGCCCTCGCGGATTCCAGTAACCTCGATGGCGATGTCGCCGTGCGGGTTCTCGTCATTACGGACCGTCAGCCCTGCCAGCAGGATCATATTCTCTGCCAGATCGCGAATCCTGACCGGTTCGCCCATCTCCAGCAGCACCGTATCGCCGGAGGCGGCGATGCCGCCAGACTGCACGATCAGTTCGGCAGCCTCCTTGATCGACATGAAATAGCGGGTCATGTCGTCGTGGGTTAGGGTAATCGGACCGCCATTGGCAATCTGCTCGCGGAAAAGCGGGACAACTGAGCCGTTCGATCCCAGCACATTGCCGAAACGCACGGAATAGAACGCCTTCTTCTTTCCAGACTGCTCGGCGAGCATCCCGCAATAATAGACGACCAGTTCGGCCCAGCGCTTGGTTGCACCCATCACATTGGTTGGCCGCACGGCCTTGTCAGATGAGATAAGCACCATGCGCTCGACATCAGTGTTAAGAGCGGCCTGAGCCACTTCCAGCGTGCCGAAAACGTTGTTGAAGATGCCGATCAACGGGTTCTTCTCGACAAGCGGAACATGCTTGTAGGCTGCACAATGATAGACCGTATCGACGCTATGATCGCGAATGGCCTTTTCGACGCAATCGCGGCTGCTGACCGTGCCCAGGATCGGCACGATCTCGCAACCGGCAATCTGTCTCAGTTGCCTGTCGATGTTGTAAAGCGCGAACTCGCTTGATTCGAAAAGGACGATGACGGCCGGGTTCCATTGCGCAATGGTGCGACAAAGCTGGCTGCCGATCGATCCGCCCGCCCCCGTCACCATAATGCGGCGGCCTTCGACCACTTCCCGCAACAGGGCTGCATCCGGCGGCACAGGTGAGCGCCCGAGCAGGTCGTCGATTTCGACATTGCGTAGCGAGCTGACCAGATATTTGCCCGCCGTCAGATCGGCAATCGGCGGAAGAATGCGCGTGTTGACCGGAAGACGTCCAAGAAGCCGCGCAAAATCCTGACGCTGCTTCTGTTCCAGCCCCGGTTCCGACACGACCACTTGCTTGATGCCGTAGTTTTCGATCAAGGCGGGAATGTCTTCCACACCGTAGACACGCAGTCCCACGATATCCATGCCATTGAGCTGGCCGTCAGGATCGACAAAGCCGACAACCAATGTGTCGCTATGACTGCGAAGCGCGGTTGCGAGCTGGCGGGCGGGTTCGCCCACGCCAATGATCAATGCGGAACTCGTATAACGCTTGTCCGATTCGGCGCTTCGCAAAAGCCATTTCGCCCCGAAACGGCTGGCTGAGACGAAAACCGTACTCAAAAGCCAATAGAGCAGCGGAACCGAGCGTGGCAGGCCGGCGCTGCCGTAGAGTTCCATCAGGAACACCAGAGCAACCCAGAACAGCGAGGCAATGGCCGTCGCCTGAAAAATCGGCCAGATTGCACGTTCCGCCAGATAGCGGATGATGGCGCGGTAAAGCCCGAAGCGAACGAAAACCGGGATTGCCAGAACGGGCGCGATGAAAATCAGGAACGTTTGTCCCTCGTTCGGTACGAAAACGAAGCCGAGACGTATGACGAACGCGATATAGGCACTCAGCAACAGCAGAGCACAGTCGCTCAGCATCAGGATGATCTGTTTGCTGGCGCGGGGCAAAAGCGCCAGTCTCTGCCATGGATATTTCAAACTCATACGCGTGTTATCCCGCTCTCCCACGGAGAGAAATACCGGAACGATTCCAGCGCCATAAGGCTATTCATACTACTATTGGGGACTAAAATTTAGTCAATCCCTTCGCGGCTTGCCGCACGTCGTAGCTGCGAAGCATTCTAATTTCTCGCCACCGTTATCATGAGTCCTCCGGCAGGACTATATCAATTGCCGTTTCAGGCGCTTAACAAACATCTTTTGACTTCAAAGCAGCGCCATGGCAACCGCGCGGCAAAGCCGCCGCGCTTGTCTTGTCGATTTCCGCAGGTACTTCATCCCGAAACCCGTTTTCACTGGCTGGAACCATCCTCAGGCAATGACGGCACCGCTGCGAATGCTTCTCCAATTCATGCCATCGGAACAAAGCATTTCCGCGCCGGACGGACCATCGGTGACGAAAACCATTGCGCCGGCGCCGTTGCTTCCCGCGGAGGGCAGCGCCGCAACCGCATAGGACGCGGGGCGGATGGGGCCATCAACGTGAAGGCGGGTTTGTGGCCAGACGGAGCCGACAGCAACGTTGCCGGTAGCGTGGTCAATCCTGATCGCCTCCCGCCATTGCCCGCTATCGCTGCTCACCTTCACACTGAAATCGTTGCTGCCGGTCAGTCCCATTTCTGCAAAGCCGGTCCAGTTCGTCTGGTAGAGAAGGCTCGCCGTATCCGTTACCGCCTGCTTGTTCACCTTTATCTGGTGCCCTGCGCCGGCATTGTTGAACAGGCTGGCATCGGACGAGACCGCGAGGCGATTGACCGCATCAGCAGTCGCGTGAACGCCGAGCGTGGAGAGCGACAAATTGTCGGGGAGCGATGAAACGCCCTTCCAGAGTGCGCCGTCGAAAACGAGCAGTTGCGCTTCATCCTCGACATAGACCTGCCAGCCGACAGCGGGCACAACGAACAGCCACCCGCCATCGATAAATGAGGCAATCGCTCCCTCTTTACCGATCCAGCTTCCCAAAGCAGGCGCGGCCACCAGATAGCGGTCTCCGCTGGCAGGAGTTTGCGGCGCGTCTGTTCGGGTTCGCGATTTGACGCTGAGATGCACCACGGCATCCAGCAACCGCAAGGCCTCATTGTGGGTAACGTGTTTCTGCGCCTGGCTGGGCAGGATATAGGGCAGTTTCAGATTTGGGGTTTGGTCCATGAAGAACTCCTCGCAATGGATAATGCGAGGAGTCTAGTTCGCCTGCCCGGAAAGGGGATAAGTCCGGCTCAGCTTCCGCGATAGGTTGAATAGGACCACGGGCTGACAAGCAACGGCACATGATAGTGGCCATCAGCATCGGCGATTGCGAAGCGAATCGGAATAAGATCGAGGAATGGCGGATTGGCCAGTTCGGCACCGCGCCCCTCGAAATATTCGGCAACGTGGAACTGCAATTCGTAGGTCCCGGTCTTCATTTCCTCGCCTGAGAGCAAAGGCGCATCCGTGCGGCCATCGAGATTGGTCACCGTGCGCTTGATGAGCTCAGGCGCACCGCTTGCGCCAATGCGATAAAGCTCGATGCGCATCGCGGCGGCGGGGCTGCCATGGGCGGTGTCGAGAACATGCGTGGAAAGTTTACCCATAAGTCTACCTCAATATGCTCAGGCAGGTTTGATCGTTTCGATGCGATAAATGGCATCGGAGAAGAAAAACTCTTCCAGATTGTCCTCCTTGCCCGCCCTGTCGACAACCAGAAAATCGGATTTCTGCTCCAGCGCCAGAAGCGGGTGATGCCAGACATTGCGCAGATAATTGACGCCCTGATCTCCCCGCGCCACAAAAACCCGTGGGCGGTCAGGCTTTCCTCCCGCATCTTCGGCCACCACCACGAGAAAGGGCCTGCCGCTCAACGGAATGAATGCCTGCGAACCGAAAGGATGGCGTTCCATCATAACGATGTCGATGGGTGCCTCGAAGGATTGTCCCCGGAAAATATTGACGAGGACCCGGGCTTCGCTGCCAGCGGCTTCGACACGGGCGAGGTCATGGTATCGCTCGGTGGACCCGTTGTTGATCAGGCGGAGCTCCGCTCCCTCTGTCTCGATGACATCGCCAAATGGCGCAAAAGTCTCTTTTGTCAGCGGTTCGACCACCAGAGTTTCGACGCGCAAATCATCCTCCCCGTAAAAGCAGATTTCTTATAGCGACAAAGCTTGGCAATGGGCCTTCTGTCAATCGCGAAGCAGTTTCAACCGAAACAAGAAAAAGCCGGGCAGAGGCCCGGCTTTCGTCATGCGCAGAACTGGAAATATCAGCGCTTCAGAAGCGACATCATCGCAGGCACGCCGCACGCGGCGAGTGCCAGCTTCACAAGATCGCCAACGATGAATGCGCCGAAGCCGAAGGCGATGGCCTTTTCAAACCCGAAGAGATAACCCATCCAGCCTGCACCCACCAACAGAATGACGGCTTCTGCAAGCAGCATTGCACCGCCCAGAGCGAAGGGATTGCGCGCCAGTCCCTTGTCGGCGGCGCGTCCGACGATCCAGGCTGCTGCCAGATAGGAAAGAAGGTAGCCGCCCGTTGGGCCGACCATATAGGCAAGGCCGATGCCCTTCTCCGGTGTTCCCGTGAATACAGGCATGCCAAGTGCGCCTTCAAGCAGGTAAAGGGCGACTGTGGCCACAGCGAGCCGCGAACCATAGAGCGCTGAAATCGCAAAGACAGCGAAGGTCTGCATCGTCACATTGACGTAGACCAGATCAATCTTGATCTTGGCAGAAATGGTAAGAACAGCCGTTCCGATCAGCGCAAGCCCGACAAACCAGAAGGCGCGGGCCAGTTGTCTGGTCGGCAGATATTCTGCGGCGAGAGAGGCAGTGGCAATACGAGACTTTGCTCTGTGAGGCATATCCAACTCCACTTTTGACGCGGTGGCAGATACCGGATTGCTCAGTTCTCCAGAATCTACCCTCTGACGCGATTATCAGCGCGCGCGACTGTTCACGTTTGCAACCCGACTATATAAGGCCTATGCCGTTTCATCAATCAAACCAAAGAAGAATGGAAGCCGCTTCAATGGCGCTTGTTTTCGACAGCAGTTTCACGCCCCAGTATGGGAAGCCGGTAGAACTGAGTAAAGGCATTTTGCGCCTCACCGTCAATAATCCGAGCGCTTTCACCTTTCATGGAACCAACAGCTATATTATCGGCACCGATACGCTGGCGATCATCGATCCCGGCCCTGAAGACGAGGCGCATTACAACGCCCTGATCGCCGCCATTGCAGGCCGCCCGGTCAGCCATATCTGCATCAGCCATACCCATCGCGATCACTCGCCGCTGGCGCAGCGGCTGAAGGAAACCCTTGGTGCCTGCACCGTCGCCGAGGGCCCGCATCGCCCTGCCCGCCCCTACTACGCGGGTGAAGTGAACATGCTTGAAGCCAGCGCCGATACGGCCTTCATTCCGGATATCGTGCTGACCGACGGCAGCACGATCGAAGGCGACGGCTGGGCTTTGGAAGGAATTCATACCCCCGGACATGCCGCCAATCACATGGCGTTCGGTCTGAAGAATACAGGCATTCTCTTTTCCGCCGATCATGTCATGGCCTGGGCGACATCAATTGTCGCGCCGCCCGACGGCTCCATGAACGACTATATGGCCTCGCTGGAAAAACTGCTGGCGCGCGACGACAAGGTCTATCTGCCGGGACATGGCGGTGCGGTCACCAAACCTGCCGCTTTCGTTCGCGGCTTGCGTGCGCATCGCAGGATGCGCGAACGCGCCATCTTCGAGCGCGTGCTGCAGGGGGACCGGATGATCGGCGATATGGTGAAGGTCATCTATCGCGATACCGATCCACGGCTGCATGGGGCGGCAGCGCTGTCCGTTCTGGCACATCTGGAAGATCTGGTCGGTCGTGGAGAGGTGAAGACCGATGGCCACCCCTCGCTCGACAGTATCTATATTTCCGGCTGATCATTCAACGTCGGCTGGAGCTTTGTTAACTTCGCCTTCCAGCGCACCCAGAAAATCGGTGATGAAGCCTGCATTCTGCCCCATGTCGCGCTTGCCATAACGTGACAGCGACCGCACATCCACGTAGGTGGTTTCGCCTTCGTCGGACAGACGGACGACGATATCGCTTTTCAGACCGAGAATGAAACCGTGCGCAGTTGCAACAAACCGCGCCGCATTCTCTTCCGGCAAGGGAGCATTGCGCGCAATCACTTGCCAACCGAATGTCTTGAAAACCGTTTCCACACCTTGCGCGACCCGATCCGGCGCGGCTTCATAGCGACGCCCGACCACATCAGGATAGGCCGTCAACTGGGTCAGTGCGTCGCCGCTCACCGCCACCGTCAGCGGATTCATCCATTGCAGGCGGCGCGGCATGTCAGACGGAAATTGCGGTGGCGTCTCAAAGTCGGTTGAGAGGTCATAGAGCGGCGGGGACGTGTACCATAGCGCCGTTACCAGCCCGACCGGCAGCAGCACGGCAAAAGCGAACAGGCCGCCCCAGAAGGACCGTGCGCCGCCCTTGTCGCCATTGACCCAGAGATTACGAAAACCTTTTGCTGCGCAGAGCAGGGCCAAGGCTGCGAGAGCGGTGCTCAATCCGGCAACCAGCACCAGATCCGGCGTTTCCAGTGTCCAGAAGCGGTGCAGCAGAAATGCCGTTGCAAGCAGCACGAGCGCAAAAACTCCGAGGCGAAGTGCCCAGACCGCAGAGCGCGACTGACGCCGCTGGTAGCGAAGTTTTCTCATGCAGTCTCCCAGACAGGCTTCCCGGAAAGAAACGCGAGAAATCCGCCTCAAACGAACCAGGTTCAGAGCGCTTCCAATTGATGCGGAATCAATGGCACTGCACCGTTTCTGTTTTCATGCAGTATGAATAGCAGAGAGATTTTCACTGGGCAAAACCTCGACAGCGAAATTAAGCGCCCATCCTCTGGACCAATGGTCAGCGGGCGATAAAGGCAAAAGTCAATGCACGTTTAGCGTGCTTGATAGACAAGGCAAATCGCTTTAGGGGCAGCACCCTCCCGGAGCGGATTCAGTCTGATTACGGCGGATTGACGCTCCATTTTTTTGATCAAGATGCACCATATCCGAGAACCGTTTCGCGCTTTTCGGGGTGTTCCCTTAGCCTGCAAAGATCACCAGCTTTAAGAATAAGTGAAAAAAAGCTAGGTAAATCAAATAAAAAGGCATTGCAGCAACTGCTAACAGAAGGCATGATTGCGCGTATGGGGGCAGATATTGCAATCGTCGGAGAGGACGGAATGGATCGCGCCCTTCAAAATGGCAACCCGTTATCGAACGGTACAACCCCAGACGATATCATGACGCTTGAAGCCGTCGAACTGGAGTTCGCGCTCGGAGCCATTGACGTGTTGATCGAGGGTTTTGATTCTGCGCTTGCCAAAGCCGCCGAACGGGTGGGCGGTGAAGTTCTATTCAACATGCCAGCCCTCGACACAAGCGAAGCACAGCGCATCGGCGCGATTGCAATCGCCGGGCAACCGGAAGATCAGGTCATTTTCGTCACATTGCGCAATGACGGCACAACGCTGTCCGTTGAGCCGCCGACGGGTGAAAATGCAGTTTTCGAAAGCCTTGGCCGCAATTATGCTGCCGTCATGAAAAGCCTTTCTCCAAAGGGAAAAGCCAACAGCGCTTGAACTGGTAAAGCGCCTTATTTCGGCGCTGCACGCTTTGGAACGCCCGCCTGAAGGTTGTGCGGTGCCACCGGGTTCAGCGTCATTGTCGTCTCGACATCCTTCAAACGCACAAATTTCATCCCTTTCGCTTTCAAGGCCAACACGCCTTTGACCACCCCCTCCCCCGCTGACCGCGTGGGCTGGTTGATATGCGAGATGATGACGTCCCCGTCGCGGGCGGCAGCGATGCGGCGCTCGACTGTGGGTGCCAGCAGAGATGCACCCTGATCGCCATTCAGCGAATAGCCGCCAATCTTGTAGCCCATGCTCGTTGCCAGTTTGACCGCATCCGTCGAATAGCGGGCGGTGGCGTCGCGATACCAAAGCGGCTTCGGCGCACCCGAGCCTGAGATCGCCGCCGCGCCGCCATCTATTTCCAGACGGACACTATCGAGCGATCCCGCCGTCTTGATCCCGTACATTCTCGGCTCGTTCGTGATAGCCGGAATATGCATCGCGCCATGGTTCTCGATATCGAACAGGTCTGGATTGGCCTTCAGAATCGCCATAGCAGCCGGGTTCTGCTTGATCCATCGCCCTGTCACGAAGATCGTCGCCGGAATATGGTTCTGCACCAGCATGTCGAGGATACGATGATCGGTCTTGCCCATGCAAGCATCGAGCGTCAACGCCACCTGTGGCGAAGAAGGGCCTCCACGCGCTACGCGCAATTGTGGCTCGACGATTCTGATCGTATCGGGCAACCGCTCCTGCGGAGCGACATCGTAGGCGCTTGCAATGCCAGTCGTGAAGAGGATGGCGGCCCCTGCCGCAGCGATACAACGGAGCATGAATATATCTTCTGGAAACGGCCTAACTGCCGGAAATTACTCCGGCAGCTAAGCCAAAATGTGGCATGCTGTCAAACCTTGCGTATCGCCGACTGCGCAGCGGCGAGGCGGGCAATCGGCACACGAAACGGCGAACAGGAAACGTAGTCGAGCCCTGTCTTTTCGCAGAAGGCAATCGAGGCCGGATCGCCGCCATGCTCGCCGCAGATGCCAAGCTTGATGTTGTTGCGTGTCTTGCGTCCACGTTCAGCGGCGATTTCCACCAGTTCGCCGACACCTTCCAGATCGAGCGACACGAACGGGTCCTGTTCGATCACGCCACGTTGCTGATAGGAGGTCAGGAAGGAAGAAGCATCATCGCGCGAAATACCGAATGTCGTCTGGGTCAGATCGTTGGTGCCGAACGAGAAGAACTCGGCCGTTTCAGCGATTTCGGCTGCACGCAAGGCGGCACGCGGCAGCTCGATCATCGTGCCGACCATATAGTCGATCTTGACGCCCGCCTCGCCCATGACTTCCCCGGCCACAGCATCGATACGCGCCTTGACGAAATCGAGTTCAGCCTTGAGGCCGACCAACGGCACCATCACCTCCGGCACCACAGGTTCACCGGTTTTCTTGCCGGCCTCGACGGCAGCTTCAAAAATCGCCCGTGCCTGCATTTCCGCGATTTCCGGGTAAGACACGGCCAGACGGCAGCCGCGATGCCCCAGCATCGGGTTGAATTCATGCAAGCTGTCTGCGCGTTCGCGCAGCTTTGCCGCGTCGACACCCATCGACCGGGCAACCTCTGCGACTTCCTCGTCGGTATGCGGCAGGAACTCATGCAATGGCGGGTCGAGCAGGCGGATCGTGACCGGCAGACCTTTCATGATTTCAAAAAGCTCGACGAAATCAGAACGTTGCATCGGAAGAAGCTTGGCGAGTGCCGCGCGTCGGCCTTCTTCATTGTCGGAAAGGATCATCTCGCGCATGGCGACGATGCGGCTTCCGTCAAAGAACATGTGTTCGGTACGGCACAGCCCGATACCCTCCGCGCCGAAGGAACGCGCCGTGCGGGCATCGGCCGGGGTTTCGGCGTTGGCGCGAACCTTCATCCGGCGAGTACGATCGGCCCATTCCATGAGCTTGCCGAAATCGCCGGAAAGCTCCGGCTGCAACATGGCGACCGCGCCTTTGAGAACCTGCCCGGTGCCGCCATCGACGGTAACCACATCGCCCTTCTTGAAGCTCTGGCCTGCCGCGAGCATGACGCCGTTGCGATAATCGACGCGAAGCGATCCCGCTCCGGAAACACATGGCTTGCCCATGCCGCGAGCAACAACGGCCGCGTGGCTGGTCATGCCGCCGCGCGTCGTCAGAATGCCTTCCGCCGCATGCATGCCGTGAATATCTTCCGGGCTGGTTTCGATACGGACGAGGATTACTTTTCGGCCTTCCGACTTCGCCTGCTCGGCATCTTCCGATGAGAAGACGATTTCTCCCGTCGCAGCGCCCGGCGAGGCAGGCAATCCCTGACCAATCACCTGACGCTCGGCGCGGGGATCGATGGTCGGGTGCAGAAGCTGGTCGAGCGCTGCCGGATCGATGCGCAGTACGGCTTCTTCCTCAGTGATCAGCCCTTCGCCGGCCATTTCCACGGCCATTTTCAGCGCGGCCTTGGCTGTGCGCTTGCCCGAACGGGTCTGGAGCATCCAGAGCTTGCCGCGCTCGATGGTGAATTCGAGATCCTGCATGTCGCGATAATGCTGTTCCAGCCGGTCGGCGACCTTGAGGAATTCGGCAAAAGCTTCCGGCATCACCTTTTCAAGCGATGGCTTGTCGGAACCGGCAGCAATTCGCGCTTCCTCGGTGATGTTCTGCGGCGTGCGGATACCGGCCACGACGTCTTCACCCTGTGCATTGACGAGGAACTCGCCGTAGAGCTTCTTCTCGCCGGTCGAAGGATTGCGTGTGAACGCAACACCTGTCGCGGAGGTTTCGCCCATATTGCCGAACACCATGGCCTGCACATTGACTGCCGTGCCCCAGGCCGCCGGGATGTTGTGCAGCCGCCGATAGGTGATGGCGCGCGCATTCATCCAGCTTGAGAAGACGGCTCCGATGGCGCCCCAGAGCTGTTCTCGCGGGTCTTGCGGGAAAGGCTGGCCAAGTTCTTCCTCGACCTTGGCCTTGTAGGAGCCGATGACGTCCTTCCAGTCTTCTGCCGTCAGTGCCGTATCGACATCAGCGCCGAGATCGGCCTTCTTGTCTTCGAGGATCTCCTCGAAAAAGCCGTGGTCGACGCCCAGCACGACATCCGAGTACATCTGGATGAAGCGGCGATAGCTGTCATAGGCAAAGCGCTCATCCCCCGCCTCGCGGGCAATGGCCTGCACGGTCTCATCGTTGAGACCGAGATTGAGCACCGTATCCATCATGCCCGGCATGGAAGCCCGAGCGCCGGAGCGCACCGACACCAGAAGCGGCTTTTCGGCATCGCCGAAATTGCGCCCCGTCACTTTCGCGATATGGCTTAAAGCCGCCTGAACCTGATCATTCAGTTCGGTCGGATAGGAACGCTCATGATCGTAATAATAGGTGCAGACTTCGGTCGTGATGGTAAAGCCTGGAGGCACAGGAAGACCAAGGCTGCTCATTTCAGCCAGGTTCGCTCCCTTGCCGCCGAGAAGATTACGGTCGCTTGCCGCACCTTCAGCCTTGCCGTCGCCGAACGTGTACACCCACTTCGCCATTATGGCCTCCCTTGATACAGGATAGGCTCATGAAAGACTTGCAACGGTTGCAAGCACTCCCAGAACCTGCTCCCCGTTGCTTATGCGATCCGTAACGCTGCTGCCAACCAAAAACGACAGGCCGCGACAATAGAATCGATTAGACCTCTGCGTGAAGTTCGCCAGCCTCATTCCAACAGTTTGGGAGAAAGTCATTTGGTATGGACTTGGAGCGCATCAAGAACCGATAAATGGAATATTCGGGATAGACGGGAAATGCTCTGATGAATTCCTCATTGAAGTTTCGTGCTCCAGACTTGAGCGATGCAGAAGAGATATACGCGCTTACGAGTATGCCCAAGTTCATTCATGGAACATCTCGCCTGCCATATAGAAGCATTCGGGAAACGCGCGATTGGCTTTCATCACTTGGTCCAGACAACACCGTGATTCTGGCGCTTCTTGATGAAAAGATTGTTGGAAGTGCTGATATTCGTCGCGCAACAGGGCGCAGAAGCCACAGCGGGACTATCGGCATCGGTGTGCATGAGGATTTTCATGGACAAGGAATTGGAACCGCCTTGATGGCGCAAATCATTGACGTTGCAGATAACTGGCTCAATCTGAAACGGCTTGCATTGACGGTGTACTCGGACAATGAACGGGCAATCAGGCTCTACGAAAAATACGGTTTCGAACGGGAAGGTCTGTTGCGTTCGGACACATTTCGCGCCGGACAGTATGTTGATGTTCTGACCATGGCCCGCTTGCGTTTCTGAACCGGTGGCCTTTCCCTATACACTTGACAACAAGCGAGCCTTCACGGCACTATCGAACAAATAGTGAACATACGGAATCTGTCATGCGTATCACGGGAAAGCTCGACTATCTCGAAATGCCGGCTGGAAACGGATCGCTCGATGCGACCAAGAGCTTCTACGCGCGCGCTTTCGGCTGGTCTTTTGTCGATTATGGCCCAACATATTCGGCCTTTTCAGAAGGATTGGACGGCGGTTTTGATGCCGACAGAGAGGCCACCGCGAAGCCGTTGCCCGTGCTCTATGCCGCAAGGCTGGAAGAAACGCTGGCTTCCGTGACGGAAGCGGGTGGAACGATTGTGAAACCCATTTTTGCCTTCCCGGGTGGACGTCGCTTTCATTTCACCGACCCTGCGGGCAACGAACTTGCGGTCTGGAGCGACAAGTAGCCTTGCCAAGGAGCGATGTCAGCAAGGTTGACAGGGGTGGTTCCATGACAATGATGAAGCGCGTTCAATACGATTCACACTGACAGAAATTGGTAAAATGCGTTTCATTCTGCCCTCTATCCTATTGTCCTTTATCGCAGTCCCCGCCTTTGCTGAAACCACTCCCACTTTGAAAGAAGAAGCGCCGCTCAGCCGCTGTGCGGAATTCTTAAAAGGCATGAGTATTGTCGAGAAAGGCAAAGGCTTTGCCGTTCGGGATAGCCATGATGGCTGTGTGCTCGCAAACGCATTGTTCAGCTCCGGCGATCTGATGAGTTGGGCGTTTGACCGGGTAGAGATTGAAGGCGACCGGCTTCGTGACTTTATGTCCGACACGCCGGATATGGCTTCAAGCCCACCGCAATGGGCGCGGCTGTCCATTGATGGTGTGCGGCTGTCCCTCAAGATCGATGATAAACTGACCAAGTTTATAAGTTCTGTTCAGCAAACGCCGTCTGACTTTACAGCTTCCTACCGTTTCGATCCGAAAGACGGCTATCTGCACATCCAGAATGCGGAGATGAGCAATGTCAGGCTGGGCAAGGTCGCCATTTCAGGCGAATTTAACCTGCCCACCGAATCATCCATCGCTGAACTGGCAGCAAATCCGACAGCGACCCTTTCCCGTTTGCACCTGCGTCTCGATAATCAGGGAATATGGGAGAGCCTGATTGTGCCCTCTCTCGCCAACGTGGTCTTCCGCGCTTGGTCAAACGATGATGCAGATCCGGAAACGGCAATCGCTCAGTACATCACTGTGGCAAGTGCCGCAGTACAGGCGATGCCCGACGGCCAGATTGATGCAGAATCGAAAAAGGCATTACTACGCTTCATCCAGGACATGCCTAATCCGACTGGCTATTTCGCACTTGATTTGAGCTTTGAAACACCTCTTCCAATCGGCCTGAGCGACTTGTCTCCCGAAAAGCTCGCCCCCCGCGCACTGTCAGATGCAAAAATGAGCGTGAGCTACAAGGCCCGTTAGACCATTTGCCGCAAAAGTGCGAAGCGTCTGCGCGAGGAAATCAATCCACTGACTGATTTCCGGCCTCAACACTGCTCCAATCTTGACTGGAACGGCCGTAATCAGCATCGAAAATAGCCGAGCGGGTTCACTTCAAATTGACCCCGCTCAACTGCTCTTTCTATTGGCCTTTTGAGCTCTTTCCGGCGAAAACTGCTTCACAGGTTTTGCTGGGGAAAATCTAGCTTGCTTCGCGCAGCCGTTCTGCGGTCTGCAAATCCACCGAAACGAGCTGGCTCACGCCCTGCTCGCCCATGGTGACACCGAACAGGCGATTCATGCGCGCCATTGTGATCGGGTTGTGCGTGATGACCACGAAGCGTGTTTCGGTCGAAGCCGCCATTTCATCCATCAGGTTACAATAGCGCTCGACATTGTGATCGTCGAGCGGCGCGTCCACTTCGTCCAGCACACAGATCGGTGCCGGATTGGTGAGGAACACCGCGAAAATAAGCGCCATGGCCGTCAATGCCTGCTCGCCCCCCGAAAGCAGTGTCATGGTTTGAGGCTTCTTGCCGGGAGGGCGGGCGAGAATTTCCAGACCGGCTTCCAGCGGATCGTCGCTTTCGATCAGTTGCAGTTCAGCCGTGCCACCGCCGAAGAGATGCGTGAACAGGCGCTGGAACTGCACATTCACCACATCGAACGCAGCCAGAAGGCGTTCGCGCCCCTCGCGGTTGAGGCTCTGAATTGCCTGGCGCAGCTTCTTGATCGCCTCGATCACGTCCTCGCGCTCAGAGACAATGGTATCGAGACGTCCGGACAATTCCTGCTGCTCTTCATCGGCACGAAGATTAACCGCACCAAGGCGCTCGCGTTCGATCTTCAGCCGGTCCAATTGTCGTTCCAGCTGGTCTGGATCAGGCAAGGCTTCGTCCGGCTTCAAACCGGCCTGGCGGATAGCCTCATGCGGCGGGCAGTTCAAAGCTTCGGCGATGCGGGCTTCCGCATCCTTGCGCCGCTCTTCGGCTGCGGCAAGGCGTTCTTCGGCACGTGCCCGCTGTTCCCGGCTGGCCGCCAGTTGCTGAATGGCAAGGGTTGCGATTCTGTCGAGTTCCGCCTGCGCCGCTTCGGCTTCAGCCAGAATGTCAGCCGCCTGCTTGCGAAGGGCATTTGCCTGAGAAAGCTCGTTCAACAGCGCACGGCGTCTGTTTTCGATCTCGTCAGGTGCCTCGGCCAACGCTTCGGCCTCATCCGCCGTTTCTGCCCGACGATCATTCAATGCCGCTATATGGCGGTCGGCATTTTCGGCGCGCGATTTCCAGTTGCGGCGCTCCAGCGCAATTATTTCCAGCCGTCGCTTGCGGGCATCAGCTTCACGCCGCAGCCCTTCATAGGCAGCGCGCGCCTCAGCTAGCGCCGCGCGATCCGCCATGACCTCGCTGCTCAATGCGGCGAGCCGTTCGCCAATCGCATCGATATCCGGCATTTCGCCGAGCCGATCTTCGGCTTCCGCGACACGCATCTGCGCTTCTTCGAGATTTTCAGTGAGATGCGCCTTGCTGTCTTCAAGACCGGCGCGGCGTGTTGCAAGCTGGCCTGCGGCGCGTTCGGCAGCAGCCAAGGCTTCGCGCGCTTCGTCAAGCTTGCGCTGGTTTGCGCGCCATTGGTCGCGGGCGACGCGCTCCCGCTCGATGGCCTCGCGAACGCCAGCCTCGCTGCGCTGCACGTCCTGCTCTGCCTGTTCGGCACGCTTGCGGGCGGCAACAGCTTCCTGTTCGAGTTCCGCCAGCCGGTTTTTTTGTGCCAGCCGCTGGGCCGCAGGCGTCGGCGCATCGGCGCTCGCCGTATACCCGTCCCAACGCCATAGCGCGCCGGCCTTGCTCACCAGCCGCTGACCCGGTTGCAGCAAGGCTTGGAGGCGCTTGCCGTCGCTGTCCGAAACAACGCCAACCTGTGCCAGCCTGCGGCGCAATTGCTGCGACCCTTCCACCAACCGGTCGAGCGGCGTCGCACCCTCCGGCAAAGCTGGATCGGCGTTGGCGGCAGGATTATAAGCCCAATAGACCGGCGCGCGCTCATCGCTGGCCGCATCGAGGTCTTCGCCAAGTGCGGCCCCGAGCGCGACTTCATAGCCCTTCTCGACGCGCAATTCTTCGACCACCGGCGGGAACTGTCCCATTTCACCGGCATTCAGAATGCGGGCCAGCGTCTGCGCTTCCGTTTCGATACGGTTCAGTTCAGTGCGGGCTTCGCTCAAAGGCTGACGGTTGGCAGCCTCCGCCTCGCGTGCATTCGCGACAAGCTCTTCCGCGCTGGCAACCATTTCCTCGGACGAAGCCAGTGCTTCCGCGCAATGGTCGACCACGATGCGCTTTTCCGCCGGATCGAACAAACCGCCGATCTGCTCCGCAACCGAAGCGATGTCGCGCTCAATTGCTTCCATCTGGACAGCCAAGCGGTCGCGGCGGTCGCGGGCTTCCTTCAATGCCCGCTCAATCTGCGCGCGTTCCGCAGCAGCTTCGGCACGTTCAGCCGTTACGCGGGACAATGCATTCTCGCTGTCCTGCAAGCGAGCTTCCGCTTCCTCGAACAGCGCACGCAATTCCTGATCGCGTTCGCCGGACTCTTCGGCAGAAGCGATCAACTCCTGCTCTTCCTCATCGAGCCGCGCCAGAATGTCAGCGTTCTCGCGCATCATTTCTTCTTCACGCGCGATGTCGGCGGAAAGCTGCTCAAGACGCTTTATCAACTCGGCCCGGCGGACACGGAGGCGCTCGCCTTCCTCGTCCAGCTGGGTCCGTGCAATGGAAAGGCGCTGCAATGCAGCAGCGGCCTTCGCCTCGGCCTCGCGCAGTTCGGGCAGTTTGTGCGCGCCGATTCCTTGCGCCTTGGCGGCGTTCATCTGCGCCTGCGCCATGTCTCCAACAGCAGAGGTTGCCTGCGCCAGTGCGCTTTGCGCCTCGCCTTCCTGCATTTTTGCCTGCGCCCAGCGCAGATGGAGGAGTGCGGCTTCCGCCCGGCGGATATCTGCGGAAAGCGCTTTGAAGCGGTTTGCCTGACGGGCCTGACGCTTCAGGCTTTCGATCTGGCTGCCCAGTTCGCCCACCACGTCATCCAGACGTTCCAGATTGGTTTCGGCGGCACGAAGGCGCAGTTCGGCTTCATGACGGCGCGTATGCAGGCCGGAAATGCCAGCGGCTTCTTCGAGAAGCGCACGGCGCGCCTGCGGCTTTGCCTGAATAAGCTCACCGATACGCCCCTGTCCGACCATAGATGGCGAACGTGCACCGGTCGACTGATCCGCGAAGAGAAGCTGCACATCCTTGGCGCGCGCTTCCTTACCGTTGATGCGGTAGACCGATCCGGATTCGCGTTCGATGCGGCGCGAAACCTGCAACTCGTCAGCATCATTGTAGCTGGGCGGTGCGGTGCGGTCCGAATTGTCGAGGAAGAGCGTGACCTCCGCCGTATTGCGCGCGGGTCGCGTGGCGGAGCCGGAGAAAATCACGTCGTCCATGCCGGAAGCGCGCATGTTCTTGTATGAGTTTTCACCCATCACCCAGCGCAGTGCTTCGACCAGATTGGATTTGCCGCAACCGTTCGGGCCAACGACGCCAGTCAGCCCGCCTTCGATAACGAACTCCATTGGCTCGACGAAGGATTTGAAGCCGACAAGACGCAGCCTGGAAAAGCGCATCAGCGAACGCCTCCCGCTACGGTCTCAGAAACGCAAAAAGCGGGCGCAAAGAAGCGCCCGCTTTTCGATCTGAAAAACGGATCAGAGAAGCTTGTCGATGATTGCCGACATTTCGTCAACCGAAAGCGCTCCAGCGTATTTTTGTCCGTTAATGAAGAAAGTCGGCGTTGCATTCACACCGAAATCCTTCGATCCACGCTCCATCGTAGCTCTCACATCATCGAGAAGTTGCTGGTTCGTCAAGCAAGCCTTGAAGGACTCCTGTGTAAAACCGGCAAGTTTTGCAATTTGCAGGAGAGCGGCTTCGCCGTCTTCGGCAGTCGCCCATTGCTGCTGCTGCTTGAAGAAAACGTCAACCATCGGGAAGTACCGGTCTTCCGGTGCGCAGCGCGCCAGCATGAAAGCGGCAGTTGCGCGCGGATCGAACGGAAATTCACGGAAGATGAGCCGCGCCTTGCCCGTATCGATATATTTTTCCTTGATTTTCGGGAAGGTGTTGATCGTGAAATCGGCGCAATGCGGGCAGGTCAGCGAGGCATATTCAACGATGGTGACCGGCGCGTCCGCCTTGCCGTAGACCATATCCTTCAGCTTGCCAGCTTCGGCAATCTTGGCTGCATCGACTGTGCCTTCCGGACTACGCTGCTGCGCATTCGCGCCACCGGCAAAAGCCAGACCGGCAGCAGCCGCTCCAGCAAGAGAAATAACGTGTCTGCGATTAAACGCTGCAGGCATCCGAATCATCCAGTCCTGTTTCAATAGTTGACTTCGACATACAATCTAAAGCGGCAGATCGCACTTCGCTAGACCCGCAGCGTTCACATGAAAGTCAGCACCTTGCGTTTTTTGTCTTCATATTTGCGACAATTCAATTGGGGTACCGAACTCAAACTGCTGAAAGCTTGCATCAAATTTATGGCAGTTAGCCGAATTCAGCTATCTTTGCGATCTTTTCGGCCCGTCGTCCGCTTCTCCGCAAGAATGTTCTTGCCAAGACGGGCAAGTGCCGCGCGAAGCGCATCGTCTTCTATGGCGTCCGTCGCCTTGTCGATGCGACGCTCGTCCGCTGGCCCGAGGGGCGTCAGCCGCTTCACCCGTCGCTTGACCGGGATGACCGGGGGCTTCTGCTCGATGCGAATGCGCCCCACCGCCGAGAACCCTAGAAACCCGTTGATACGACTGATGATTTCTCCCGTTTCGTGCTGGACCTGAAGCGCTGCAAATCCTTCACAGGCGATGATCAGCGTTGCCGGAGAAAACGGATCGTCCTCATGCAGACGGCGCGGCCAGATAATGCGCAGCGGGCGCGAGGTTGCGCCAATGGCGGGACCGACAATGTCTTCCCAGGATTGAAGCAAAGCGAGATTGATACCGGCGCGTTTCTGCAGCATCGGATCGACCAAACCCGAAGCCATATCTGCGAGCGGCCTGAAGCCACGCTTGGACGTTTTTTCGCTCATCGCGCTCCATTGTAGCCGCGAAACCACTCCACGAACAAAGGAATACCCTGATCGAGCGTGGTTTTCGGACTAAAGCCAAGATCGCGGGCAGCGAGCGTGATGTCGGCATAGGTGCGCGGCACATCGGCGGCGGGCATAGGTTCGAGCTTGCGGATCGCTTCCTTTCCGGTCGCCTTTTCGATTGCGGCGATGAAATCGTTGAGCATCACGGGCCGGTTGTTGCCGAGATTATAGACGGGTGCCGTAACTTCCGGTTTGTCAAGTATACGCCGCACCGCGCCGACCACCCCACTGACGATATCGTCCACGAAGGTAAAATCCCGCTGCATCTCGCCATTGTTGAACACGCGGATCGGCTCGCCCTTAAGGATCGCCGAGGTGAACAGCCACGGCGCCATGTCAGGACGTCCATAGGGACCGTAAACCGTGAAGAAGCGCAAACCGGCGGAGTGGAGCTTATGCACGTGACGGTAGGAGTAAGCCAGCAATTCGCCAGAGCGCTTTGTTGCGGCATAGATCGATACAGGATGATCGACGGGATCGCTTTCGGAAAACGGCACCTTTTCGTTGGCACCATACACCGACGACGAACTGGCATAGACTACAGGCGGCCGCTTCTCCAGTCTCAGCGCGGTTTCGAAAACCGTGACCTGTCCCTGAACATTGGCAGAAATATAGGCCGATGGGTTCTCAATGGAATAACGCACACCTGCCTGTGCAGCGAGATGCACGATGACATCCGCATCACGGTCAGTTCCAATCGCAGCACTGAATGCCTCTGCGTCGGAAATATCTGCCTTCGCGAACCGGAACCCGTCACGCATGTGAAGCTTGGAAAGACGGGTTTCCTTCAACGCGACCGGATAATAATCGTTTACATTGTCGATGCCTACAACCTGCCAGCCCTCGTCCAGCAGTCGTTGCGCGGTATGAAAACCGATGAACCCGGCGGCACCCGTTACAATCGCTTTCATGCAGGTGATTTCTTTCCCAAAACATATGAGGTAAGCCCGGCGCGTCGTGCCGCCATGATGCGCCTTGATGCAGCCGCGTTCAGCGCAGCAAGGAAGAACATGGTCGAGGATATCGTCACTTCGTGCAACAACGGATTATGCAACATGCCATAGCTGCCGCACACGAGGGCGAAGTAGATCAAGGCTCGCCGCATTGCCCAGCTATCGGCGGTTCGCCACAAATAGACGAAGATGGAGATAAAGGCACAGGCCATGAAGGTGAGACCGACAATACCGTCGTTCAGCAACTCGTCGAGTACCGTGTTATGAACGTGGCGGAAGCCATCAAGCATTCCGGCCTTGTCTCCCGCTGCGGCCCTCACATAGTCCATCTTTGAATAGGAACCAACACCCGTCAACGGATGTGCCGCGATAACATCAGACGCACTTCTCCACATGACCTCGCGAATATCGGCGGAAACTTTATCCTCCCAATCAGCGGCGTGCCCCGTATCGTAATATTCGATCATTCCAGAAAAACGTTTGGATATGATACTGCCAACCGGCCCCACCACGACGAGAGCGGCTATTGCTGCAAACAGTACCGCATAAGCGGCTCCCTGCTGCTTGATACTGAAACGCTTCAGGAAGACGAGAATTTCCACGGCTGCGAAAATCGGCAACACCACGATGACTGCCCGGGTTTCCGACGTCAGAACCGCCGCGAACCCCAATACCAACCACTGCGGACCGTTCGGCAAGTAACGCGAAGCGTTACGCAAAGGAATGGCAGCGGATATCGCCGCTACCCCGGCCACGAATGCAAAGACGGCCTGATTGCCACCGACACCTATACGGCCACCATCTGTCACAGAAAGATAGAGCGCGACAATAACGGCGAGCAGTGTTCCAACGCGCGCACCAAGGACATAGGCTCGCAGAGGGTCCCGGACAAGCACCATTCCCGAACCGGCGAAAGCGAAAATCGCGATCAGCAGGGTATAACCGATCTGCCGGTTATCGTTGAAAGGCTCTCCCCGAAACAAGATCAGGCCCAGCGACCAGACAGCATATAAAATTATGAACAAATAGAATTTCTTAGCGAACATGCGTGTAGTCGCATGACGTCCGCAGGCGAGATAAATACCGATGCAAGAAAATACGAAAAGTATCAGTGGTCCAAGGCCGACGCGAATGGGCATGGCCGCCGATGCGACGGCAAGTACCCCAGAATCTATCCGGCGCCGCAGGAGAAAAGACTTCTTAAAAAAACTCAACCGTCTGCCTCTTTCAGCCTCTTCTTTTTTAAAGCGTAAGCGATTCGTCGGACATAGTCAGTTGCTCGAAAGACAAGCGTGCTAATCCTTTTGTATATCGGCAAACGCCTCTCGGCATAAGCCGAACGCCCTTGGGCGATTGTCGACTCCGTGGCAAAAAAAGAGACCAACGGAACATTCGTCGTAAATATCTGGTGTCCTCCTGACCATCCTCGTTCGAGCTCAACATCATACGGCAAGCGCATTGTACGGATAGATTTGCTAAGTCTTCTCGCCGCCTGCTTTGTGACCAGATATGCAGCCGCACTTCCCATCGGTCCATGTAGACTACGACCAACAGTAATTTCATCGTTTACCTGCAAGAATGGACGAAAGGCCGAAAGGCGGTGATTGACCAACTTGATCACATCCCAACCCAAAATACGCGTCAATTGGTTTACGGAGGCAATAAAAGCGGGAGGCAACACTACGTCGTCCTCCACAATTACAGCGAAAGGCTCTGGACCGTCTGCTACGGTTTCCAATGCTCGGATATGACTGAAATAACATCCAATTTCGGCCGGCATTGCGATTTTGCCGTGCCAACGACGGAACCTCGCCTCGTCAAAATCTGCAAGTTCTTCCGGAGACAGCAGCTTACCCTCAACGGCTTCCACGCGGCGCAGTTCGACCGAAAGCGCATCCGCATTCGACTTCAACCTGTCCCAACGATCACGGGATCGCGCAAGATTGATGACATAGACAGGTACGGAATGGTCCACTTATTCTCTTTCCAAGGGAGCAGGTTCTGGAGACTCACGGGCAACTTCTAAATGCTGGCCTTTAATATGCACAGCAATGTTTCTATCAATTGTAAAAATAAGGCATTACCGCGGCTCCAGTTAAAACGGAATCGTGGAACCGTTCTATCTCTTTGCTTTACGCATTATCCGACGCAAAACTGCTTCGCACTTTTGCTGGAAATGCTCTAATCAGAATGTTGCCCAACTGTTAGCCGATGCCATTCTCATGCCGAATTCCGCCATTTCCGATCGAAGCTCGAAGCTTCTAAGCTGGTATGACCGGCATCATCGCGTCTTGCCGTGGCGCGTCAGCCCATCCGAACAGGCCTATGGCGTCAGTCCCGATCCCTATCGCGTCTGGCTGTCCGAGATCATGCTGCAGCAGACAACGGTCGAAGCGGTCAAATCCTATTTCACAAAGTTTGTGGAACGCTGGCCTACCGTCCAAGCCATGGCGCAGGCGAGTGAAGACGATATCCTGCGTGCGTGGGCCGGGCTTGGCTACTATTCGCGGGCTCGCAATCTGAAAAAATGCGCAGACGCCATAGCTGGTGAGCATGATGGGAAGTTTCCGGACAATGCCGAGAAGTTGAAGGAACTGCCGGGTATCGGCGACTACACTTCGGCGGCGATCGCTGCAATTGCCTTTGGCGAAGCGGTCGCGGTTGTCGATGGCAATGTGGAACGTGTGATTTCACGGCTTCATACAATCGATACGCCGCTGCCCGCAGCAAAACCGGAGATCCGCGCACTCATGGGTCAGCTGACTCCCATCGACAGGCCCGGAGACTTTGCGCAGGCCATGATGGATCTGGGAGCGACCATATGCACGCCGTGGCGTCCGGCTTGTGCGATCTGTCCGCTTAATGATGACTGCATGGCACTCAAATCGCGCGACCCGGAGGAGTTTCCGGTAAAGGCGCCCAAAGCCGCCAAGCCAGTTCGCACTGGAGCAGCATTCATCGCCATCGCGGAGGATGGTTCAGTTTTCCTCCGCAAGCGGAAAGATGAAGGCCTGCTAGCCGGGATGACAGAGGTTCCGGGCAGCCCATGGACCGCTCGCATTGATGGCGATACGACTATCGATGCGGCTCCGTTCCCCGCACAGTGGACAGCTTCCGGTTCGATTACGCATGTTTTCACGCATTTCGAACTGCGGCTTTCCGTCTATCGTTCGGAAAATGTCAGCAAGGCTGCGTCTACGGATGGCTGGTGGTCCCGCCCAAACGAGCTTCCGGACGAGGCATTGCCAACAGTCATGAAAAAGGCGATCACCGCTGCCATACCAGAAGCTTTCAAAGGGAAGAGGAAAAACCGTTGAGGAGTTCCGTCAGACACATCGTCTTCGACATCGGCAAGGTTCTCATTCATTACGATCCAGAACTCGCCTATCTCGATATCATTCCCGACCCCTCGGAACGACGTTGGTTTCTGGAGAATGTCTGTACAGGTGCATGGAATATTGAACAGGATCGCGGTCGGACCTGGCAGGAGGCCGAAGCGCTGCTGATCAATGCACATCCTGAGAAAAGCGATCACATTCGTGCTTTTCGGAAAAACTGGAACCGCATGGTGCCGCACGCCTATGAGGATAGTGTCGAAATTCTGCGCGGTCTCATCGCGAACGGCCACGATGTCACCATGCTGACGAATTTTGCTTCAGATACTTTCCGCGAAGCGCAGGGCCGGTTTCCGTTTCTCGCCGAAAGCCGGGGCGTCACCGTATCAGGCGACATCCGCATGCTGAAACCGGACCGGGAGATCTACGATCATCACGTCGCATCGTTTGATCTCGATCCGGCGGCTACGCTTTTCATCGATGACACGATGCACAATGTCGAAGGTGCCAGGCAGGCTGGCTGGCAGGCCGTGCATTTTACGGGTGCGAACAAGCTGGGCGCTGATTTGAAAGCGCTGGATCTCACTTTCTGAGCTTAGCTCCGGACCAAAAACAGCGAGGGCGCCCGAAGCCGATGCTTCGAGCGCCTCACTATCAGACTATGCTGGAGGCCGTCCGATAAAGAATAAGAGCGCCGATCAGCCAGATCGAACCGCGCTCTAAGCGCCTGCTGCTGCCATCTGGTCACGAATGACCTTGCGCAAGGCGTCGATTGGCTTCAGCGTGCCGTTTTCCTCATAGTGCCAGAAAGTCCATCCATTGCAGGCGTCAAAGCCCTGGACTTTTGCACCGATACGATGGATCGAACCGGCTTCACCGTTGGCAGCCAGCGTACCATCGGCGCGAACAATGGCAGCAAAACGGCGACGTTCATCAGAAAGTACCGTGCCAGGGCGAAGAAGACCGGCTTCTATAACGCTGGTGAATGCCACGCGCGGTTCGGCCCGCTTGCCGGTCATTACAGTAAGTTCGGCCTTGCCGAGCGGTTCGACAGCATCGATGCGCGCCGTCGCCGCATCGATATAGCTCTGTTCGCGCTCGATGCCGACGAAATGACGTCCCAGACGCTTTGCAACGGCGCCGGTCGTGCCGGAACCGAAGAATGGATCAAGAATGACATCGCCCGGCTTGCTGGATGCCATCATGATGCGGGCAAGCAGTGCTTCCGGCTTTTGGGTTGGATGAACCTTGTCACCATTCTCGTCCTTGAGGCGCTCTGTGCCGGTGCAGATCGGAAACAGCCAGTCCGAGCGCATCTGCACATCATCATTTGCGGCCTTCATCGCTTCATAGTTGAAAGTATAGCCCTTGCCCTTCTGGTCGCGCGAGGCCCAGATCAGCGTTTCATGGGCGTTCTGGAAGCGACGGCCCCGGAAATTCGGCATGGGATTGGTCTTGCGCCAGATGATGTCGTTCAGGAGCCAGAAACCGAGGTCCTGCAACTGCGAGCCGACGCGGAAAATATTGTGGTAGGAACCGATAACCCAGATGGTGCCATTCGGCTTCAGGACACGACGGCACGCCATAAGCCAGGCGCGTGTGAACGCATCATAAGCCTGGAAACTTTCGAACTGGTCCCAATGATCGTCAACCGCGTTCACCATCGACTGGTCGGGACGATGCAGATCGCCGCCAAGCTGGAGGTTATACGGAGGATCGGCAAAAATCACATCCACGGAATGATCCGGCAGGCGTTCCAGAGCCGCGACGCAATCACCTTTGATGATAGAGTCAAGCCAGGCGGTACGCGGCGCCTCGATAGGCAACTCATGGGCAAGACGTACTAGAGACATGGGATACTCGATTACCTGTGGACGCAAAAAACTTGTCCTTATGGTTACCGGGCAGGGTAAATATGCAGTTAACGCCAAGTGATTGAAATCGTAAATCTTTTCTTAAACGAGAGGGAAAGTCCGCAGTTCCGGGCTTTTCATGCCCTGGCGTCCTTCAACATTTTGCCGTCTGTCATCTTAACGCCGTGATCGCTGTGCAATGCTGGTTTCCGACCGCTTGCCCTTGATAAGGCTTGGTTATTCCTTTTTGCCTATAATCGGCAGTCAATTTCTGAATTTGCGCGGCGGGCATGCGTGCCGCCCGCTTGTCCGGTGTTTGTATGATGAATATCGCTGAACTGCGACATAACCGGTATTTGCGGGTTTTATTTGTACCCTTTCGCATGCGTGCACTGGTTCGCGGCAGCGAAATAGGTCTCGTGATTGCCGGTTCCGTGATCGGCATCATTTCAGGGCTGATGGTTGCCGCCATAGGCAGCATTTCGCAATGGATGCACCAGGCGATCTTCGCTCTTGAGCCCGGTGAGAAACTCAGCTCGGCTGCATCGTTGCAATCGAGTGCCTATATTGCCCCGCTCGCGGGCGGCATTTTGATGGGGATAGTGATATGGGTTCTAGCGCGTTGGCGCAAGCGTCCCATCGTTGACCCCATCGAAGCGAATGCACTCCACGGTGGACGCCTGTCGCTCACGGACAGCTTTATTCTGGTGGGTCAAAATCTGATTTCCAACGGTTTCGGTGCATCGGTCGGGCTGGAAGCAGCTTATACGCAGCTTGCGAGCGGCTTCGCCTCCCGCATAGGCCGGGCGCTCAAGCTTCGCCGCGCGGATCTGCGAACCTTGGTCGGCTGCGGTGCGGCGGCCGCCATCGCCAGTGCCTTCAATGCGCCCCTGACGGGGGCATTTTACGCATTCGAACTCATCATCGGCGTCTATTCGATTGCCACGCTGACGCCCGTCGTTGTGGCGGCGATCATCGGCGCTCTGGTGACACAGGCAATCGGCGGCGCGCCCTTCATCATCGATATTGGCCAGATCGATGATATCACGCCGCGGGATTACGTTCCTGCGCTCGTGCTCGGTTTCTTCTCGGCGGGCATTGCCATCCTCATCATGCGCGGTGTGACCTTTGTGGAAAAAGTCGCCCGGCGTAGCGTGGTGCCCAATGTAATGGCACCGGCAATTGGCGGCGCCGTCGTTGGAATGATTGCATTCTTTTCACCGCAGGTTCTGGCCTCGGGTCATGGAGCGCTCCACCTCGACCTGAATGCGAACATCACCATTCCTGCTCTTCTAGTTCTGATCTTCGCCAAATCACTCGCTTCTGCCGTCTCCATCGGGTCGGGCTTTCGCGGTGGCCTGTTCTTCGCGTCACTGTTTCTCGGCGCGCTGACGGGCAAGCTGTTTGCAGCCACGGCCGGCGCGATGCTGCCAGCCGGTCTGGCACTCGCGCCGGAAGTCTACGCCGTCATCGGCATGAGCTCGCTTGCGGTCGCAGTGGTTGGTGGTCCGATGACCATGACCTTCCTTGCGCTGGAACTTACCGGCGACTTTCCCATTTCCATGTTGGTGCTCGGCGCTGTTGTATCGTCCTCGCTGATGGTGCGGAAGACCTTCGGTTACTCCTTCGCAACGTGGCGTTTCCACTTGCGCGGCGAAGCCATCCGGTCCGCCCATGATATCGGGTGGATACGCGATTTGACCGTCGCCAGGATGATGCGCCACGATGTGCGAACCGTGCCAATCGACACCGACATCGAAACATTCCGCCACGATTTCCCACTCGGATCGACCCAGCGGGTGATTGCTGTGGATGCTGACGGGCGTTATGTCGGTATGATCCCGGTGCCTGAAGTATATGCCGACAGCTTCGACACATCCAACGATGAGCACAGCATCAGCGAACTTCTCAAATATCAGGATCAGTTTCTGCTGCCTCAGATGAACGCCAAGGAAGCCGTTGTCCGTTTCGACAGGGCGGAAAGCGAAGCTCTGGCCGTCGTGAACAACGCCCAGGAGCGCAAAGTGCTCGGCCTTCTGAGTGAAGCACACACCCTGCGCCGCTACAGTGAAGAACTGGACCGGCGCCGCCGCGAAGTGTCCGGCGAGGTCTGAGCCGGACATACCGCGATTTGACGGCTCTTCCATAAAGGTGTAGCTCAACGCCGGTGTTCCGGCTGCTGTCGGCGCCCACTCCTCCCAATAAAGAAGGCTATGATCATGGCGGCACCATCCCTCATCATTTTCGATTGCGATGGCGTTTTGGTAGATTCTGAAATCATCGCAGCCGAAGTCGAATCCACTCTTCTGACCGAAGCTGGCTATCAGATTGCCGCCGATGAGATGGCCGAACGTTTTGCCGGTCTGACGTGGCAGGATATTCTTCTGACTGTAGAGCGCGAAGCGGGTATCCCGCTTTCAGCGTCACTTCTCGATAAGTCCGAAAAGATTCTGGACGAGAAACTGAAAAACGAAGTTCAGGCGGTTGAAGATATCGTGGAGGTGGTATCGGCTCTGAAGCTGCCGAAGTGCATCTGCTCCAATTCGACCAGTCATCGGCTGGAAAGCATGTTGCAGCGTGTTGGTCTTTACGAGTTGTTTGCACCCAACATCTTTTCCGCGAAGGAAGTAGGCACCCAAAAGACCAAGCCCGCGCCAGATGTGTTTCTGTATGCGGCCAAGCAATTCGGCGTTGATCCGAAAGACGTCATCGTGATTGAAGATTCTGCGCATGGCATTCAGGGCGCACGCGCTGCCGGCATGCGTGTGATCGGCTTTACGGGCGGCGCTCACACCTATCCGGGACATGCGGACAAGCTCACCGACGCCGGTGCAGAAACCGTCATCCATCGCCACAAGGATTTGCCGAGCGTCATCGAAGCCCTGTCCATCTGGACCGATGCCTGAATGAAATAATCCGACGCCTGGCTTCTGTCAGGCGGCGGATTGCTTGTTGCGCCCCCGGGGTGGAGCGTTGAGAATTGCCAGAAGCTCTTCAGCCTCGCCCTGAGACAGGCCGATCAGCAAACGGGTTCCCATGATGACGGGTTCGCCCGTGGACGTATCGAAGATTGCCCAGGTGTCCGTCGGTTCAAGAATGCGTTCATATTTCTGTTTCATGAGAACACACTAGCGCAAACCTGTTGCCATTCATTTCACGTAGGCAGTTGCATTTAAGTCGAATTTTATCGATCCGAATTATCCACAGCATCGGCAGAATCAGACCGTTCTATATAAAGCTTTGCTGCGTTTCCGGCCGGTGGCGGGCGAGCCGGTCGTTACCAGCGCTATAGCATCGCGTGGGTTCAGAGGCTTGCCATAGAACCAGCCCTGCGCAGTCATCGGAGTCGACATCCTGCGAAAATAATCAGCCTGGGCTTCGGTCTCTATGCCTTCGACCACGATGCCAAGATTATGCTGCCGTGCCATCGATATGATTTGCGGAACAATCGACACCGTATCTCCGTCGGCGCACACCGTACGCGTGAACGCTTTGTCGATCTTGATGGCATCAATCTGCAGTTCACCAAGATAGGAAAGGCTGGAATAGCCCGTTCCAAAATCGTCAATGTAGACCTTGTGCCCCTGCTCACGAAGCTGCCTTATGCCCTCCGACGCCTTGGCGAAATCCACCGCGGTACGCTCGGTCAGTTCAAAACCAATCTGTCCGGGGCTGATGCGGGCGCTGGTCAATTTCCTTCGAATGTCTTGCTGAAAAGCGGGCGCCTGAACGTCGCTTGCAGTAACGTTGACATTAATCTGGATATTCCGGTTGCGGCGCAATAAGTCCCCCATGTCGTCGATAACCCGATCCGCGACATAGGCCGTTACCCGGCCTGCCATGCCTTTCTCCTCCGCCTCGGCGATAAATACGTCGGGCGGTATCATGTCACCAGTATGCAGCTGCCAGCGCAGGAGTGCCTCAAAACCGGTCAGTTTGGCATCCTCCACATTGACCACCGGCTGATAGACCACTTCAAGCTCTCTGGCGTTCAGCGCCTGACGAAGCATGGAAGCCAAAGGCCGTTCGCGATTGTGGTAGGCGAACCAACCCAGGCCGAGGGTCGCTCCCGCGAACAATCCGAGACTTGTCGCAATAAATGATTTCCACCGGGCGGAAGTGCTGGAACTATCCAGTTGCGCCCTGAGAGCGATGCAAATACCCACTTCGTCGTCGCAACGGTATTCCTTGACGACATCGCTGAACACCTCGTATTCACCCCGGTGATTATTGAAATCCGGAACCGGGAAATCGTCTGACCGATAGGCGTACAGGCGCGCGAAGTGCTTGCGTTGGGCATCCCGCATATAGACGGCAAAGCTGTATTGAGGCGTGTGCAGCAGATCGAATGCAGCCGAACTCAAAACAACGTTCGCCGTGCCCCTGCCTATCACGAAACCTCGGCTTCCTGGCGTAATCAGCGGTCTTTCGCCATATACATAAGTGCCGTCGCTCAAATGAACGTCGGCAGGCGAACGCTTTGAGTGCTCATGAACATCGCTGAGAAGCGTCGAGCACATCAGGCGATCATCACGGAGCCGACCTATATCCTTGACATGATACGCAGAAAAAACCAGTTTGCGCAGATAGGCCATATCTTGCGACGAACACATTTCATAAGGTGAGCGGTTGGCTGCTTCTATTGTTTCGCGGGCCGAAACAGCCAGACGATTTGTATGAAGAAGCAATGCGGACATATAGATGTTCATATGCCGCTCCTCATCCATCATCCGAAATCTGTTTCCTATCCACTGGCCGAAAGCTGCACCCAGAAACAGCAAAATAAGCAAAATAAGCGGAATAGGCTTTACTAATTTACTGCGATCAAATCGCATATGATCCTCGCCCTAAATAAATCGCGGCGTCGTTGAGGAGTTATCACTTCTGTCCGATTACGGCGCGACAAACCCGGATGCCAGAAAACCATAACACGAGACAAACATTTGCATGAATACATGTGAAACTGTCATTAATGATATATTAAAAACAAAACCCATCATGAAACTATCTACAATTAAGCGTGGCCTAAAATAAAAACCCGCGCAATTTACATTAATATATAAAAATTACAGATACCAATCAAATAGCGCGCCGGAATATATTCCGACGCGCCGCTTCAGACAAGTCTTCCATCAGAAACCGTCTGCCGACAGGGCTTTACTTGGTATTGTAGGGCCCCTCGTCAAAACCCACGAAAATCTGGATATTCTTCTGATCCGTCAGCGGTACCGTAATCGCCTTGTCGTTGAACACGAACTGCGTCGCGCTACCTGCATTCGCTATCGTCACCGCTTGCTTGTGCAGCTTGGAATAAATCACCTGATCGCCCTGACGGACGGCCACACGGATCGGCATGGTGATGGTTCCGTTCTTGTATTTTGGTCCGGGAACAACCTTGCCGGCTGCGGCGACATCAATCGTCATTGTCCCGGCGCCATACTGGCAGGCGCGGGTGGCGTCTGTCAGCGCCGCCTGATAGATCACACGTGCCGGGTCCTTATCGCCACCTTTTTCATATGTATTGAAGAAGGCGGTGCCGTCGCGGAGCGTGACCGAGGGACAGAAGGCGCGCAGCTCCGATTCCTTGACACGCTGATCGCCGGAAGCAGCGGGCGCGGTCAGCGATGAGCCTGAAGCTCCGTCGGCGGCCTTGTCAGTGCCACTGGTTGTGCAGCCTGCAAGGGCTGCGAGCAAAACCGTTGCAAAGACTGGAAACAACGATGAACGATTCTGTGGTGCTATTTGCATAAACCGGGCTTCCCTGCACTGATCAACCTGTCTTCTACATCACGCATGCGTGTAGCGCGATGACGTTTTCCCGTTTTTTGCTCCCGAGAGCAACCCCCATCCATGCCAACATGCTTTAAAACCTTGCGGCTTTTTTAGGGAGGCTCTATTGCATTACGCGGCTCAAAACCGCGTCGATCTGAAATGAAGGCCCAAGAAATGAAATATGTAAGCACGCGTGGGGAAGCGCCAGTCCTGGGGTTCAGCGATGCATTGCTCGCCGGCCTTGCCCGGGATGGCGGTCTCTATCTGCCGCAGGATTACCCCCAGTTTTCGCTGGAACAGATCCGCGAACTGCGCGGAAAATCCTATGTGGATATTGCGCTGGCGGTGCTCACTCCGTTTGTCGATGGCGAAATTCCGCATTCGGATTTCCGCCGCATGGTGCATGAAGCCTACGGCACTTTCCGTCACGATGCGGTCTGCCCGCTGGTCCAGACAGGCGCAAATGAATTCGTGCTTGAGCTTTTCCATGGTCCGACGCTCGCCTTCAAGGACGTCGCCATGCAGCTTCTTGCTCGCATGATGGATTATGTTCTGGCGCAGCGCGGCGAGCGTGCAACCATCGTCGGCGCAACATCGGGCGATACGGGCGGCGCGGCAATCGAGGCCTTCGGCGGCCGCGACAACACCGATATCTTTATCCTGTTTCCGAACGGCCGCGTTTCGCCGGTGCAGCAGCGCCAGATGACCTCGTCCGGCTTTTCCAACGTCCATGCTCTTTCCATCGAAGGCAATTTCGACGATTGCCAGAACCTGGTGAAAGGCATGTTCAACGACCTCAAGTTCCGTGATGCACTGTCGCTATCGGGTGTGAACTCGATCAACTGGGCGCGCATCATGCCGCAGGTCGTCTATTATTTTACGGCGGCCCTCAGTCTCGGCGCGCCGGATCGTGCCGTATCCTTTACAGTTCCTACCGGCAACTTCGGTGATATTTTCGCTGGCTACGTGGCCAAGCGCATGGGGTTGCCCATCGACCGGCTGGTTATCGCCACCAACGATAACGACATCCTCTCGCGCACCCTCGAAACCGGTGCTTACGAAATGCGCGGCGTCGCACAGACCACCTCTCCCTCGATGGACATCCAGATTTCCTCAAATTTTGAGCGCCTCCTGTTTGAGGCGCATGGACGCGACGCAGCCGCATTGCGCGGCCTGATGTCGGGCTTGAAACAATCGGGCGGTTTCTCGATTTCCGAAAAGCCGCTGTCGGTGATCCGCGGCGAATTCTCTGCGGGCCGTTCAACTGTCGATGAAACTGCGGAAACCATCAAATCCGTGCTTGAGGCAGACGGCTATCTGCTTGATCCGCACTCGGCAATCGGCCTCAAGGTGGCTCGCGAAAACCAGTCCGGTGCAGCGCCAATGGTTGTCCTTGCGACGGCGCATCCAGCCAAATTCCCCGATGCCGTAAAGGCTGCCAGCGGTGTCGAGCC
This sequence comes from Hyphomicrobiales bacterium, assembly GCA_900470195.1. Lineage (GTDB taxonomy): Bacteria > Pseudomonadota > Alphaproteobacteria > Rhizobiales > Rhizobiaceae > Brucella. The sequence continues at coordinate 33,507 of UEIJ01000029.1, forward strand.
ACAGCTTCCGGCATGGCTTTCGGACTTGATGCAGCGAAAAGAAAGCTTCACGGTTCTTCACAACGACCTGAAAATCGTGGAAGAATACGTTCGTCGCCATTCGAGAGCTTAAAAAAACCGGCTCCGAGACGAGAGCCAGAGCGGGAATGCAGGGAGCAGTTTGCTTATGGGTGTTGAAGTAACGCGTCTTTCCAACGGGTTGACGATAGCCACCGATACGATGTCCCACGTGGAAAGCGTAGCGCTTGGAATCTGGGTCAAGGCTGGCGCACGAAACGAAGCGAATGACAGGCACGGCATTGCTCATCTTCTTGAGCATATGGCGTTCAAGGGAACCGAAAACCGCTCTGCCTGGCAAATTGCATCGGATATCGAAAATGTCGGCGGCGAAATCAACGCTGCCACCAGCGTCGAGACCACCTCCTATTACGCGCGCGTTCTGCGCAATGACATGCCGCTGGCCATCGATATTCTTTCCGATATTCTGACCGCTTCCAAGTTCGATGAAGCTGAACTGGAACGCGAGAAACAGGTCATCATGCAGGAGATCGGCGCGGCGCACGACACACCCGACGATATCGTCTTCGACCGTTTTACAGAAACAGCCTATCGCCATCAGCCGATCGGACGCGCCATTCTCGGCGAGCCCGAAACGGTCATGTCTTTTACCTCCGACGACCTGCGTCAATATATGGACGAGCAGTACAGCGCCGACCGTATGGTGGTGACGGCTGCAGGCGGCGTCGATCACGATGCCTTCGTGAAGGAAGTCGAAAAACGTCTTGGCGGTTTCCGCGCCCACAATACGGCGCCTACGCTCGACCTCGCCCATTATGTGGGCGGCGATTTCCGTGAAAATCGCGAACTGATGGATGCTCAGGTCCTGATAGGCTTCGAGGGACGCGCCTACCATGTGCGCGATTTCTATGCTTCGCAGCTTCTTTCCATGGTTCTTGGCGGCGGCATGTCCTCACGTCTTTTCCAGGAAGTACGCGAAAAGCGCGGGCTCTGCTATTCCGTCTACGCTTTTCATTGGGGCTTTTCGGATACGGGCCTGTTCGGCATTCACGCCGCAACGGGCCGCGACGAACTGGTCGAACTCGTCCCGGTTCTGATCGACGAACTGCACAAGGCTGCCGACTCCATCAGCCTGGAAGAAGTGGACCGCGCCCGCGCGCAGTATCGTGCAAGCCTTCTTATGTCACAGGAAAGTGCTGCAAGCCGTGCCGGACAGATCGCACGCCAGTTCCTTCTCTACGGTCGTCCCGTCGAAAACAGCGAACTGATGGACCGTCTCTCATTGATTACACCTCAACGGCTGACCGATCTGGCCGGACGTCTGTTCCTCGACAGCAAGCCCACCATTGCCGGTGTCGGCCCGGTCGGGCGACTGATGAGCTTTGATCGGCTGTCGGATGCTCTTTCGACGAGCGCTCATGCGAGGAAGATCGCTGTTTAATTAAGGCAATAGGGCATTAGGGGAGTAGGGTAGTATGTTTAGCTCGGCGAATGCGTCCGCTCTTCCCTACTGCCCTACTGCCTTACTGCCGTATTGCCTTGTCCTGTCATGATCGGCCTGCCATTCCGTAGAAGCAATCCGAACATACTGCGTGGGCAGCGCATTTATCTGCGCGAGCCGATGATGAGCGATTTTGCAAGCTGGGCCAATTTGCGCGAGCAAAGCCGTGCCTTTCTTACGCCGTGGGAGCCGACCTGGCCCGATGACGACCTTACCAAGAGTGCCTTTCGCCATCGGATGAAGCGCTTTCAGGAGGAAATCGGAGCCGGAACCGGTTATCCGTTTTTTGTGTTCCGCAACTCCGACAACAAGCTGGTCGGTGGCATTACGCTCGGCAATATCCGGCGTGGCGTCGGACAGAACGGCATGATCGGCTACTGGAGTGGCGCCCCCTATGCGGGCAAAGGCTATATGACCGAAGCCCTATCGCTGGTTATCCCCTTCGCATTCGACCGACTGCGGTTGCACCGGATTGAAGCAGCCTGTATCCCTCATAATGTGCGCTCGATACGGCTTCTCGAAAAAGCCGGATTTGAGAGAGAAGGACTGTTGCGTTCCTATCTCAAGATAAACGGCTTCTGGCAGGATCACCTGCTTTTTGCCCTTTTAGAAAGCGACAAACGTATGACGGATAGCCGCATGATCAATGGCAAGGTTGGACGCTCGTGACGGGTTTTGCGGATAAGTGGTTTGTTGCTGGTGCGCGGTTTCTTGCGCTCATGGTTTTTCTGACCGTCTCGGTCGTCCAGGCATCTGCCATTGAACCGATCAAGATTTCCAAGGAAGATACTGCCCTAGACCTGTCTCGCGCTGTCGAACTTCTGCGCAACAAGGGCGAAAGCGTGCAGGTATCGACCGCCCCCGGTCCCGATGGCATTGTTCGCCGCATCGAAGTGCAGGCCGATCAGAACAGCAAGGCATCCGGTGACTGGGCCGCTTTCTCGATTGCCAACCCCACCGACGAACAGATCGACCGCCTGATTGTGGCCCCGCATTTCCGTCTCGTCGGTTCGGGCGTGATCTGGCCCGATCTTGGTTCCCCGCGCATTGCATCGATCACGCCCAGCGAGGGCTTCACGCTCGACCGCCAGCCAAGTGCCGATGCGGATGTTTTCCGCATCACGCTCAATCCGGGCAGCGTCGTGACCTTCGTAGCCGAACTGTCCTCGCACAACCTGCCCCAGCTCTATCTGTGGGAGCCGGAAGCCTACAAGGATGCGGTTAACTCCTACACGCTCTATCGCGGTATCCTGCTTGGTATTTCCGGCCTGCTGGCGCTGTTTCTGACCATCCTTTTCGTCGTCAAGGGCACTTCACTATTTCCAGCCACCGCCGCTCTTGCGTGGGCGGTTCTGGCCTATATCTGCGTCGACTTCGGCTTCTGGAACAAGCTGATGGAGATAACGCCCGGCAATGAGCAAATCTGGCGCGCGGGGACCGAGGTGGCGCTTGCTGCCTCGCTTGTGATTTTCCTGTTTACCTATCTCAATCTCAACCGTTGGCACGATCATTTCAGCTATGGCGCCGTAACCTGGGTATTGGGCCTGCTGGCTCTGGCGGGGGTTGCCGTTTTCGATCCGCCAGTGGCTTCCGGTATTGCGCGCATCTCGCTGGCGCTTACCGTTCTGTCCGGCGTCGCTATCATCGGCTATCTCGCGGTCAAAGGATATGATCGTGCGGTCATGCTGATACCGGCCTGGCTTCTTACCCTCATATGGTTGCTGGGTGCCTGGATGACGGTTTCCGGCAGACTCGATAATGATATCGTTCAGCCCGCTCTTGGTGGCGGTCTTGTCCTTATCGTTCTTCTGATCGGCTTTACCGTCATGCAGCATGCCTTTGCTGGCGGCGCGCTGCAACAGGGGCTTCTGTCCGATATGGAACGGCAGGCTCTCGCCGTCATCGGTGCGGGGGACATCGTATGGGATTGGGACGTGCCGCGTGATCGTGTGGTGACTACGCCCGACATTGCCAATTATCTTGGCAATACGGCCAGCAGCCTGCAAGGCCCCGTGCGCAACTGGCTCCCTGTCATGCATGCCGATGACCGCGACCGCTTCCGTTCCACACTTGATGCCATTCTGGAAAACCGGCGCGGGCGGATCGGCCAGATCTTTCGGCTGCGTGCCAATGACGGCCACTATCACTGGTACGCGCTGCGCGCGCGCCCGGTCATCGGTTCCGATGGCGAAGTGGTGCGCTGTGTTGGTACGCTCGTCAATGTGACGGAGCAGAAAAAGGCAGAAGAGCGCCTGCTGCACGATGCCGTGCACGACAATCTGACCGGCCTTCCAAACCGTGAGTTGTTCCTCGACCGTCTCAGCAATGTCATGAACATGGCCCGCGGCGAAAGCAACCTGCACCCGACGGTGTTCATCATCGACATTGACCGTTTCAAGCAGGTCAACGACAGCCTTGGCATGTCGGCAGGCGACACGATTCTCCTGACGATCTCGCGTCGTCTGGCGCGCCTCATGAAGCCGCAGGATACGCTCTCGCGCCTCTCGTCCGACCAGTTCGGCCTGCTGCTTGCGTCTGAAAGTGACCCGGGGCGCATCGCTTCCTTCGCCGAGGCTCTGCGTCAGGCCGTGCGGGCTCCGATTGCCTATGCAAAGCGCGAAATCGTTCTGACGTCATCCGTGGGCCTGATTACATGGACTAAAACGGCCACAACGGCCGAGGACTTCGTGAAGGATGCCGAACTTGCCATGTATCAGGCAAAGCGTTTTGGCGGTGATCGGATCGAACCATTCCGTCCGGCATTCAGAGCCATCGGCAGCGACAAGTTGCAGCTGGAATCCGATCTGCGGCGTGCGCTTGAACGCGACGAAATCAGCCTTGTCTACCAGCCTATCGTCAAGCTTGATGAAGGTACCATTGCCGGTTTTGAAGCCCTTATGCGCTGGGAACATCCGCGGCGCGGCGCCATTTCACCATCCGAGTTCATTCCGATTGCCGAGAATTCCGGCCTTATCATCCAGCTTGGCCTGTTTGCGATGCAACGGGCTGCGGAAGATCTGTTCGCGTGGCAGGAGCTGTTCCCGAAACTCGACCTTTTCGTTTCGGTCAATCTGTCATCAACGCAACTCATCCGTCAGGATCTCATCAATGATGTTCGCTCGGTGCTTTCCCGCATTCACCTCAATCCGGGCAGCCTCAAGCTCGAACTGACCGAATCCGTCCTCATGGAAAATCCGGAACAGTCCACGCATGTCCTTGCCCGCCTGAAGGCGATGGGCATCGGCTTGTCGCTTGACGATTTCGGAACCGGCTATTCCTCGCTCGCCTATCTGACGCGCTTCCCGTTCGATATCATCAAGATCGACCGGTCCTTCGTAAAAGGGGACCAGCCGCAGAAAGCCACGCTGCTACGCTCGATTGTGAGCATGGCGCATGATCTCGGCCTCGCTGTCGTGACCGAAGGTGTGGAAAGCGAAAGCGACGCGCTTCAACTTCGCCAGATGGGTTGTGAATATGTGCAGAGCTTCATGTTCGGCCAGCCCACGAGCCGGGATGAGGCGACCCGCATGATCCGCGAACAGCTGGACGCGGCAGCGGCTTGATTAAGGCAGTAAGGCAGTAAGGCAGTAAGGGTATGATTGTCGCCTTCATTCGCAATCAAACATATTCCCCTACTCCCCTAAATCACGCATGTCCCGCGTCGGAAACCAGCCGCGCCATATCGATGCCCATATGGAGCATGAGACGCGAATACTTGCCTTCGATATCGCTGTCGAAGAGCATATCGACCGGCGCATCGCAGGTTAGCCAGCCATTTTCAGCAAGTTCCACCTCGATCTGGCCCGGCGCCCAGCCGGAATAACCAAGCGCCATCAGTGCTCGTGATGGCCCCCCGCCTCCGTAAATGGCGCGCAGAATATCGACTGTTGCCGTGAGGCAGACATCCTCCGAAACAGGCATGGTGGAATCGACCATGTAATCGTCGGAGTGCAGCACGAAACCCCGCGTACGGTCCACCGGACCGCCATTGCGCACCATCATATGCTGCGCGCGGTCAGGCAGAATAATCAGTTCATCCTCTTCTATGACCCCGATCTGTCGCAGAAGGTCAGGAAATTCGACCGGCTGAAGCTGGTTGATGATGAAACCCATCGCGCCCTCGTCGGAATGGGCACAGATATAGACCACCGATCGGGCAAAACGCTCGTCGCTCATTCCAGGCATGGCAAGCAGGAATTGCCCGTTCAGAAAACCCTGCTCCTTGTTCGGCGTCTTGAAAATTGTCATGAACATGAAGGTAGCAAGACTGCGTAAAATAACAATGGCCATTTATTTCGTACCCTGGATTGGGAGTCGGGGGCCACAGGGACGAGCCACCGCGACGCAACCAGCCAACCGGTCCAACGGACTCGGCAATATTGGACTTGAAGCGACCATGGTTTCATTCCATCTTTGGTCCATGAACATCCGCACTCTCGCCCTCGCACCGCTTCTGCTGAGCTCGCTGGCGCTTCCGGCACCGGCTTCCACGTCCGACTGGACCGAGACGCCCGGCGGGCGCGTGCGTGTCATCATCGAAGATAAAGGCACCGGCAACGCGACCGGCGAAGAGCGGCGCGGCGCCCTGCAGATTGAGTTGCAGCCTGGCTGGAAAACCTACTGGCGTAATCCCGGCGATGCGGGCGTTCCGCCCCAGATCAACATTGACGGCGACACAAAAGCGCAGATCGATTTCCCTGCACCGGTCCGGTTCGGTGGCGAGGATGAAGGCGGTATCGGATATAAACAGCCCGTTTCGCTGCCGATCATGTTTCACTTGGGCCCCGCCGACACGCGGTTGAAAGGTCATGTTTTTCTCGGTGTTTGCGAGAAAATCTGCATTCCGGTGCAGGCTACCTTCGACTTTCCTCTTGATGAAAACGGAGAACAGGCATCGCCCCAAGCGATAGCTGCCCGCACGATAATTGAGACCGCATTCGACCGGCTGCCTAAACCGGCAACAGCCGTGTTCGGCATAAGCGATGCAAAGCGTGAAGGCGACAAAGCCATCTTTCATCTCACCGTTCCCGACCCCACCGCGCCTGCCGAACTGTTTGTTGCCAGCGATAAGATCAGGCTTTCCGAGCCCGTTGCATTGGAAAAAGGCCGCTTCGCAGCAAAGGTGCATGGGAAGGCAGACAATGCCGCCATCGACTACACCATTGTGCAGAATGGAAGAGCCGTTTCGGGTCAGGTGACGCTGGATTAGCTCTTTGCTCCGGTTTTGAAATTGTCCGGCGATCTGTTATCGGTTTAATTATGCGCCCGCCCTTTCGCGGAGAAGCTTAGAATCTGACAATAGGCAGCGGAACAAACGCCCCTGCCCCGAGGAGAGATTAAATGACGATCAAAGTTGGCGACAAGCTGCCCACAGCGACTTTCAAGGTAAAGACCGCAGATGGCGTCAAGGAAATGACGACCGATGAGGTCTTCAAGGGCAAGAAAGTCGTTCTCTTTGCCGTTCCCGGTGCCTTCACGCCGACCTGCAGCCTCAACCATCTGCCTGGCTATCTCGATAACCGCGACGCGATCCTCGCCAAGGGCGTCGATCAGATCGCTGTTGTTGCCGTGAACGACGCCTTCGTCATGGGCGCATGGGCGCAGAGCACGGGCGGCGAAGGCAAAATCCTTTATCTGGCCGACGGTTCTGCGACTTTCACTAAGGCAGCAGGTCTTGAGCTCGACGCCACTGCTGGCGGGCTCGGCATTCGATCCAAGCGTTATTCAGCAATTGTGGAAGACGGTGTCGTCAAGACCCTCAACATCGAAGAACAGGCTGGCCAAGCTGTAACATCAGCTGCATCGGCCATTCTCGAACAGCTTTGATCTGGAGCATCGGCTCGAAAACCTTAATAAATTTCGGGCCGATGCAAATACTTAATGAGCTACAGTCTATAAATATTACTTTAAGTTATTTTATTCACACATGTATTTAAATAGGAATAATCATGATGATTGCATTTCGTCATGCATTAACCGCAATAACGATCCTTATAAATACGTCAACTATATTTGCCGCGGATACTTTCAACGGCGGCTCGGTACAGCGTGAGACCATCGATTCTATATGCTCGATCCTGCGGACGGAATATTTTGATCCGGAAATGGCCGGGCTCGATTGGGACAAGGTGTGCCAGGAAGCCAACGTTAAAGCGCGAAATGCCAAAGATGAGAAAGAATTTCGGGCCATCGCAGCGAGCCTTCCCGCGGCGCTGAAAACATCCCACACCGCTTACTACGCACAGAACGAATCCAATTTCGCTATCCTCTATTCGGTGTACGGCAATCTCGATCGCTTCAAGAAGGTCACTGCACAGCACGGTGGACCACCGCTCCTGCGCGGAGCAGGCATTTTCGCAAAGGAGATAGACGGCCGCATATTCATCGACAATATCCTTAACGGCAGCCCGGCAGAGAATGCAGGGCTCAAGGAAGGCGACGAGCTTTTAGGGCCAAGTGACGCTATATTTGCGGCCCGCTGGCCGGATAACAAGACTGTAGATGAGGCAAACACAGCGATTGTGCGGTACCGCCGGACGCCCAGTGGGCCCGTCGAAAGCCGCATGGTGGAACTGGTCAGTGGCGATGCCCTGCGCATTTTGAACACTGCCACCGGAAAAAGCTTGCGAGTTATTGAACGCAATGGTGTCAAGATCGGCTATTTGCGTGGCTGGGCCATGCTGACACGTAATGCGACCGGTGGGCCGGCAGATGTCTTGAGATCGGCTTTGAATGGTGAGTTCGGGGACGTCAGCGCAGTTGTTTTCGATGCGCGGGGACGCGTCGGCGGAGGCGGCCTCGATATTCTCGAAACCTATTATGGACCGCGTGTAGCCGTCAGCTTCAAAGGACAAAAGAACCAGCGGTGGACTGACCAACCGGTCATGCGGGCTCGCACGCCGCTTATCATCGTCGTTGACGAGCATACGCGAAGTGCAGCAGAGATCATGGCCTACGTCGCCAAACGGGATAAATTGGCATTGCTGGTGGGAAGCCGGACGGCCGGGGCGGTAGCTGGCGGATCGCTCTTTCCGCTTCCAGACGGGGGCGGTCTCTATGTCGCTGTTGAGGCACTCCGCGTCGACGGGCATGTTTTGGAAGGGCAAGGCGTCATGCCCGACGTGGTAGTCGAGCGTTCTCTGCCCTATGCCAATGGAGTTGATCCGCAGTTGGACCGGGCACTCGACGAAGCGGAGAGAAAAGCACGGGAGCGGTGATCGGATCGAGGCGCGGGGCGCTGGAGCGGCTCCGCTTAAAACGGAGTCGCCGGAACCGCTCTATCCATTTGTTTTTCCGCGCATCTTGTTCCCAAAACCGCTTCGCACTTTTCTGGATGCGCTCTAGACGGCCCTGCGTAAATTTACTGCACTTTCAGCGATTTATGTCCGGCATATTTGAATGGTTCCATGCCTGCCCTGGCAAGTTCGTCAGCGCGTTCGTTTTCCGGATGCCCGGCGTGCCCCTTGATCCAATGCCAGTTGACCTTGTGCGGCTTGCGCGCTTCATCAAGCGCCTGCCACAGTTCGGCATTCTTGACCGGCTTCTTGGCTGCGGTTTTCCAGCCATTGCGCTTCCAGCCCTCGATCCAGCCGGAAATGCCGTCGCGCACATAGACGGAGTCCGTATAGAGATCGACTTCACACGGTTCCTTCAGTGCCGAAAGCGCCGAGATGGCCGCCATCAGTTCCATGCGGTTGTTGGTCGTGTCGGCTTCGCCGCCCTTCAGTTCCTTGACATTGCCATTCCAGCGCAGGATTGCACCCCAGCCGCCGGGGCCAGGATTGCCGGAGCACGCACCGTCCGTAAAAGCCTCAATCCGCTTCACGCCGCGGCTCCCTGTTGTTCAAGGCCATATTCAGCGGCGGTCTCGATCTGCCGGTGGAAGCGCATCTTACGCACGTATTCCATCGGGTCCTTCTTGACCACGAAGCTGCCTTCAGGAACGTTCAGCCAATCGTAAAGCCGGGTGAGCATGAAACGAATAGCCGCGCCGCGTGCCAGGACCGGCAGCGCATTAGCTTCCGGCACAGAAAGTGGCCGAACGGCATTGTAGCCACGCAGAAGTGCCGCGCCCTTGGTGCGATTATAGGAAAAATCCTTCTCAAAGCACCATGCGTTCAGACAGACGGCGACGTCATAAGCCAGAATATCGGTGCAGGCGAAATAGAAGTCGATAAATCCAGAAAGCCTGTCGCCCAGGAAAAAGACATTATCCGGGAAAAGATCGGCATGGATCACGCCCTGCGGCAGATCGGCTGGCCAGTTCTTCTCCAGAAAATCCAGATCAGCTTCCGCCTCGCGAACAAGGCCGGGCTCCACCGTATCCGCGCGTTCACACGAGAGGCTCCACAAAGGACGCCAATCCGAAAGCGTCAGGCCATTGCGGCGGCGCAGTGAAAAATCAGCACCCGCCAGATGCATATGAGCCAGTCCTTCGCCAACCGCTTCGCAATGCTCGACCGTTGGGCGGCGCATCCACATGCCTTCAAGGAAAGTAACGATCGCAGCAGGCCGTCCGGCGAGTTCGCCGATGGTCGAGCCGTCGCGACGGACCACCGGCTGCGGACATTCAAGGCCGCGGCTTGCCAGATGCTGCATCAAGCCGAGAAAGAACGGCAGGTCTTCCCGATTGGTGCGCTTTTCATAAAGCGTCAGGATGAACGAACCTGAAGAGGTGTGCAGAAGATAGTTGGAGTTCTCCACCCCTTCCGCAATGCCTTTGTAAGATGTCAGTGTGCCAATATCGTACTGCTGCAGGAAGGCGCCGAGTTCGATTTCATTGATATCCGTATAGACGGCCATGCCGCTTATTTTCCTTATATGTCCTTGGGCATCAATTTCGGAATGCCGGCCACCCGATGTTCCCCGTTGACGAATGCCATATCCTGCACCGTCAGCTCTACATCGCGAATTTCGCGATTGACGAGAAAGTTCTCCGTTTCGACCGTGGTTTCAGCCAATTCGATCTTCACATCGTAGCGGGCCTTGAAGGCATCGATAATTTCATCGACGATGATTTCAGGTGCAGAAGCCCCCGCCGACAGTCCCACGACCGACACATTGCCGATCCGGTCCCATTCGATGTCGGCCGCGCGCTGGACAAGCATCGACATATGCGCCCCAGCCTTCTCCGCAACTTCAACCAGACGCTTGGAATTGGAAGAGTTCGGCGCGCCGACGATCAGAAACAGATCACAACCCGGAGCTGCAGACCGCACCGCATCCTGCCGGTTGGTCGTGGCATAACAGATCGATTCCGCCGCGGGAGCCGAAAGGTTCGGAAAGCGCGCCTGCAATTCCTCAATAATGCCTGCCGTATCATCCACCGAAAGCGTCGTCTGCGTCACGAAACCGAGATTGTCCTCGTCATCGAAATGACAGTTCCGCGCATCCTCGACCGTTTCAATGAGTGTTACCGCACCGTCCGGCAATTGCCCCATGGTGCCGATCACTTCCGGGTGGCCGGAATGTCCGATCAAAATGACATGGCGGCCAAGGCGCTGATGACGCATGGCCTGTTTGTGCACCTTGGAAACCAGAGGACAGGTAGCGTCGAGATAAAAAAGGTTCTTGGCCTCGGCATCGGCGGGCACCGATTTCGGCACGCCATGAGCGGAAAATACAACAGGCTGGTCGCGGTGTTCTGCGGGAATCTCGTCCAACTCCTCGACAAAGATTGCGCCGCGAGACTGCAAGCCCTCGACCACATAGCGGTTATGTACGATTTCATGGCGCACATAGACCGGAGCGCCATATTTCTTCAGCGCCAGCACGACGATCTGGATTGCCCGATCCACACCGGCGCAAAAGCCGCGTGGGCCGCAAAGGCGGATTTCCAGTGGTGGTCGCTGATCGGTCATGAAGTATGCTCGCTAGGTTCGGCGTGGCTTAACATCTAGTCTCGGAGTTGGGCTGCAACGAGGCCAATGTCAACCCCTGCTGGACTTTCGATAACGCCACAGCCACGTCCCGACAACCCCTATCAGGGCCAGGGCAAGACCGTACCATGTCGCGGCATATTGCAGATGGTTGTTGGGAAAATCGATGATCGTCACACCGCCGATCGGCAGTCCACCCGGATTGGGCTTGCTGTCGGCGTCGATAAAGAAAGGCACGACCTCGTCCAGATTTGGCAGGTCTGCGCTTTCCGCCATGGCTCCCCAATCTTTCCAGTAGAAAATATTCTTGGACGGATCATTGTCGGGAAGAAAGAAGCCGGGCTTCGCCGACAAGGGATCGCGCGCCAGCCCGGTCACATTTACCGGACCGTCAACCTGTCCCTCGGCACGCGTCGACGGGTCTTTCTTCTCATAGGGAACGAAGCCGCGATTGACGAGAACGAAACGCCCGTCTTCCAGCATCAGCGGCGTATAGACATTATAGCCCGCAGCCCCCTCATATGTTGCCAGAAAATGCCGTTCGCCCTGATGCATGAAAGTGCCGGAGACCGTTACCGGACGATATTCGACAGAACCTTCCTGCTTGTAGACCTTTTCCATCTCCGACAACGGCAATGGCGGCTCATGAATGCGCTGCTCGGTCGATGCAATCAGTGCTTCCTTCCACTGCAAACGCTCTACCTGCCATGTGCCGAGCGCCAGCAGAATGACGAGCGCTATGGCGGATGCAATCACTACACCCCAGGGAAAGCGGCGTGACTGTTGTACTGTCGTCATTTGCCGTCATCCTGTCGGCTGTCTATGCGGCCCGGAGCTGCCTTGTTGCGGTATTGCATGTTGATAAGGATACCCTTCGCCCATCGCATGGCGACAAGGCTGAGAATGATCGCAAGCGGCACCCACAGAACGAAATGCACCCAGAGCGGCGGTCCAAAGTTGACTTCCATCCATAGTGCAAGACCGACGACGATGAAGCCGATGATGAGAATCACGAAGGCCGCCGGGCCGTCGCCGGAATCGGCAAAAGAATAATCCAGCCCACAACTCGAGCAGCGCGGAGCCACTTTCAGGAAACCGTCGAAAAGCTTCCCCTCGCCGCAACGCGGGCAGCGGCCCGCGATACCGCTCTTTATGGGATCGACCATAGGATAAGCATTCTGGTCCGGCATCCGATTTCCCCCTGCTTCATTCGATAAACAAAAGGCGGCCATGTTGCCAGGGCCGCCTCCAAAACAGATGAATCCTACGGATTAACCGCCGTGCATCGGCGCGCCCCAGCCACCCCATACGTAGATGGCAAAGAACAGGAACAGCCAGACTACGTCAACGAAGTGCCAGTACCAGGCAGCAGCCTCAAAACCGAAATGCTGCTTCGGCGTGAAGTCACCCCCGATAGCGCGGAAAAGGCAGACCAGAAGGAAGATCGTGCCGATGATAACGTGGAAACCGTGGAAACCAGTCGCCATGAAGAACGTCGCGCCGTAGATCGAGTCCTTGAACGCAAACGGTGCGTGAATGTACTCATATGCCTGCACGAAGGAGAACAAGACACCGAGAGCAACAGTAATCGCCAGACCGGTAATCATGCCCTTGCGATCGTTGTGCAGCAGCGCATGATGCGCCCAGGTCAAGGTCGTGCCCGACAGAAGCAGGATCACGGTGTTATACAGCGGCAGATGGAGCGGATCGAGAACTTCGATGCCCTTCGGAGGCCAGACGCCGCCGGTGAAGGTGGCGCGGGCAACCTGATGTACTTCGTTCGGGAAGAGGCTCGCATCGAAGAATGCCCAGAACCAGGCGACGAAGAACATGACTTCCGAAGCGATGAACATGATCATGCCGTAACGCAGATGCAGCGACACGACACGGGTATGGTGCCCCTCATGCCCTTCCTTGATCGTATCGGACCACCAGCCATACATGCAGTAAAGCACGATCGCGAGCCCGATGAAGAAAATCCATGGCGTCACCACGTTGAGGCCAAAGAATGGCAGCTCGCCGGCATTGATGTAACGCATCCAGGCAATACCGCCGACGGCAAGCACGAATGCACCCACGGAGCTCAGGAACGGCCAAGGGCTGGGCGCGATGATATGATAGTCGTGATTTTTCTGATGAACGTCGGCCATGTCTCTCCCCGTAAATCCCCTTAGGGGCTCCTCTCTCGTACCTTCATGCTTAAACCCCTAAAGAGGTGTCATGCAAGTCTGTCTGCCACAAGCGGTATCTCGTATCAGAATAAAACCGCTTCATCCTTTTGTCTTTGCGGCATTGTGTGCCGCCAGAGCATCGTATTCATGCATGTCTTTATCCCGAAACCGGCATCCACTTTCGGGAGACATGCGCTAGGCTTCAGCTTCCGTTGGTTGGCGTCTCGGCCTTGGCATTCGCCACCGGCTTCGGCTTCTCGATCGGAAAAAATGTATAGGACAGCGTGATCGTCTTCACGTCTTTCAGATCGGGATCATTGACGATCTCGGGATCGACAAAGAACACCACCGGCATTTCCATATCCTCGCCCGGCTTCAGGGTCGTGTCGGTAAAGCAGAAGCATTCAACCTTATTGAAATATGCACCTGCCCGGCCCGGCGCGACGTTGAAGCTTGCGCGGCCATAGGTTGGCTCATCGAACAGGTTGCGTGCTTCATACTTGATCATCGTCGTTTCGCCGATGCGAACCGTGACCTCGCGCTGCACGGGCTTGAAATCCCATGGCAACCCGTTGGCCGTATTCGCGTCGAAACGCACCTTGATGGTCTTATCGAGAATAGTATCGGAGTATTGTTCGACGCGCTGTGTCGTTCCGCCATAGCCTGTCACCTGACAGAAAATGCGGTATAGCGGCACGGAGGCGTAGGCTGCACCGATCATACAGACAAAGAAAGACAGACAAGCAAAAGCAATCGTCGCGTTCGAACGCTGTTGCTTTCTCAACTTTTGATCCTTCTGATGCAGATCAGCCATTTTCTCCTCCAATTCCCTCCCCGGAACAGCTTCAGATGGGCCGTACCAGAATATTGGCACCCAGTTTCGCAATCGTGCCCACATAAACAAGGAGCACGAACAGCGCCAACGCGATGGCCAGCCCCCATGAGCGATTGCGCTGGGCTTTTTTTTGCTGTTCCGTGGGAACGACCAGTTCCAATTCGCTGTTCACAGGCTTCTGTACGGCTTTATCCATTAGAGCACTCCAAAGGCGGCCAGCGCCTTCATGGCCAGTGTTTCAACAAGCAGCACCGCAAACAGTCCCGACAGGTAAAGCAGCGAGAAGCGAAACAGCTTGCGGGCGGCCGCCAGCATTGCGGTCTGCGATCCCGCAGCCCACAAGCGCCATGCGTAATAAACGAAAGCCAGGCCCAGCAGCGTGGAAACCGCACCGTAGACAGGACCGGCGAAGCCAAGCACCCAGGGAAGAACGCCGACGGGAGCCATGATGACCGAATAGAACAGCGCCTGACGGCGGGTCGAAAGTTCACCCCTGACGTTCGGCATCATTGGAATGCGTGCCGCTTCATAATCGTTGGCTGAGAACAGTGAAAGCGCCCAGAAATGCGGCGGCGTCCACAGGAAGATAATCATGAACAGAACGGCACTGTCCAAAGTGATTTCGCCCGTCGCGGCGGCCCAGCCGATCATTGGAGGAAATGCGCCGGCGGCACCGCCAATTACGATGTTCTGCGGCGTCGAGCGTTTCAACCACATCGTGTAGATGACAGCATAGAAGAAGATCGTGAACGCCAGCAATGCAGCTGCCAGCCAGTTGACCATGAGGCCGAGCGTAATGACGGAGAATGCGGACAGCGTGAGGCCAAATGCCAGCACCTGATTGGGTGCAATAACGCCCGCCGGAATAGGCCGGTTGCGGGTACGCTTCATCACCGCATCGATATCGGCGTCGTACCACATGTTCAGCGCACCGGACGCACCGGCACCGACCGCGATGCACAGGATGCTGATGGCCGCAAGGACAGGATTCATATGTCCCGGCGCGACCACAAGACCGACCAGCCCGGTGAAGACCACGAGGGACATCACGCGGGGTTTCAAAAGAACAAGGTAATCGCGCGCTGTCGCTTCAGAGAGAGCGAGTGCGTCATCGGTACCTGCGTTTTTTTCCACCAGAGACATTTTAACTTCAAAAACCTCGAGTTCACCGGTCCGAAACCCGCGCCCCTACAGCGCAGATCCGCACCATCACAACAATGTCCTCCCGGAAACCGATCTGTTCCCGCCGGAATGCCTTGCTTGACGGCCGACTTTTTCAGCTACCGGCGACGGGCGGAACAGAATGCCGCCCGCCCATAGCACATTTTGTAAAGAAGGGCGAAGTCTTTTCCCGACCCCGCCCATCGCACGATTACTTGATGCGCGGCAATTGCTCCCACTGGTGGAACGGAGGCGGCGAAGACAGCTGCCATTCCAGCGTGGTTGCACCCTCGCCCCACGGATTCGCACCTGCTTCCCGCTTCTTCGCGAACGCCTCGAAGACATTGTAGAGGAAGATCAGGACCGCAAAGCCCGAAATATAAGAGCCGTAGGATGAGACCATGTTCCAGCCTGCATAGGCATCCGGATAGTCGATATAACGACGCGGCATGCCAGCAAGACCAAGGAAGTGCTGCGGGAAGAAGACCAGATTCACACCAACGAAGGTGACCCAGAAATGCAGCTTCGCGGTGAACTCGTTGTACATGTAGCCGCTCATCTTCGGGAACCAGTAGTACCAGCCCGCGAAGATCGCAAACACCGCACCCAGCGACAGCACGTAATGGAAGTGAGCCACGACGTAGTAGGTATCATGCAGCGCGCGGTCGAGACCGGCATTGGCGAGCTGAACGCCCGTCACACCACCGACCGTGAACAGGAAGATGAAGCCGATCGCCCACAGCATCGGCGCGCGGAAGGTGATCGAGCCACCCCACATCGTCGCGATCCAGGAGAAGATCT
Source organism: Hyphomicrobiales bacterium (assembly GCA_900470195.1). Lineage (GTDB taxonomy): Bacteria > Pseudomonadota > Alphaproteobacteria > Rhizobiales > Rhizobiaceae > Brucella. The sequence continues at coordinate 49,872 of UEIJ01000029.1, forward strand.
TGATACCTGTCGGGACCGCGATGACCATCGTAGCGAACACGAAGTAACGCTGCGTGTCGAGCGAAAGGCCGACCGTATACATGTGGTGCGCCCACACAACGAAGCCGACGACACCGATGGCGACCATGGCATAGGCCATGCCGAGGTAACCGAAGATCGGCTTGCGCGAGAAGGTCGATACGATGTGGCTGACGATGCCGAAGCCCGGCAGGATCAGAATGTATACTTCCGGATGACCAAAGAACCAGAACAGGTGCTGGTAGAGGATCGGATCACCGCCGCCATCAGGCGTGAAGAAGGTCGTTCCGAAGTTGCGGTCGGTCAGCAGCATGGTGATGCCACCCGCCAGAACCGGCAGCGAAAGCAGAAGCAGGAACGCCGTCACCAGCACAGCCCATGCAAAGAGCGGCATCTTGTGCAGCGTCATGCCCGGAGCGCGCATGTTGAGGATCGTGGTGATGAAATTGATCGCGCCAAGGATCGAGGATGCACCGGAGATGTGGATTGCCAAAATGGCGAAGTCCACAGCCGGTCCGGGCTGGCCGGAAGTCGACAGAGGCGGATAGAGCGTCCAGCCGCCGCCAGGACCCCAACCGCCTGCCGGACCCGGCATGAAGAGCGAGATCAGGAGCAAGAGCAGCGCAGGCGGCAGCAGCCAGAACGAAATATTGTTCATGCGCGGGAAAGCCATGTCCGGCGCGCCGATCATCAGCGGCACCATCCAGTTGGCGAAACCGCCGATCAGCGCAGGCATGACCATGAAGAAGATCATGACCAGGGCGTGCGCCGAGGTGAACACGTTGAACATGTGCTTGCCAGCGTCGAGGGCTGCATCACCTTCAACGCCGTAAACCATCTGCGCCAGACCATGGAAAATCTGGATGCCCGGCTCCTGGAGTTCGGCGCGCATCGCGATGGAGAGCGCGCCGCCGATGATGCCGGCGATGATTGCAAAAATCAGGTACAGGGTACCGATGTCTTTATGATTGGTCGAGTATACCCAACGAACCCAGCCGTGCGGCTTGTGGTCGTCGTGGGCACCATGCTCGTGAGCTGCTGTGCCAGCCATGGAATTCGCTCCCGTTTTTCAACAGTCTTGGCGTTCGGGATCTTAAAGACCCGCCGCAGCCACCTTATCGTTTGCGCCACCTTCAATAGCGGCCTGAAGCGCCTTGTTCGCGCCGTTCAGATCCGATCCCGCAGCGGCGATCCAGGTCTGATACTGCTCCTTGGAGACAACGCGCACGGCGATCGGCATGAAGCCGTGATCCTTGCCGCAGAGCTCCGAGCACTGACCGTAGTAAAGGCCTTCCTTGTCCGCTTTGAACCAAGCTTCGTTGATACGGCCCGGAACCGCGTCCATCTTCACGCCGAAAGCCGGGATCGTCCACGAATGGATGACGTCGGCAGCGGTAACGAGAAGGCGTACCGTTTCGCCGACCGGAACCACGACTTCATTATCGACCGCGAGAAGACGCGGATAGCGGGCCTTGTCTTCCTTGCCGGCAGCGGCGCGATCACCATCCTTCAGAAGAAGGGAATCAAAGCTCACCGGATTATCGACCTGATACTCGTAGCCCCAATACCACTGGTAACCCGTTGCCTTGACCGTCAGCGTTGGATCTTCCGGCGAATATTGCGCCGTCAGCAGCTGGAAGGACGGAACCGCAAGGAACAGAAGAATGATCACAGGCCCGATGGTCCAGATCACTTCAATAGCGGTGTTGTGGCTGGTTTTGGACGGCTCAGGATTTGCGCTTGCGCGAAAGCGAAGCACAACCCAGACCAGCAAAAACAGAACCAGCAGGGTAATTGGAATAATGAACCAGAGCGTATAACGCTCAAACCAATGAATCTGTTCGGCAATTCCAGTCGCTGCGTCCTGAAATCTCCATTCCCAGGGACGGGGCTGATCCGCAAAAGCGGCACCAGTCGTCCACAGCACTGCAAGAGCGCCGCCGAAGGCGCCCTTCGTTGTGGCAACAATCTTATCCACCAGAACTCTCTCCCTTTTCGCCCTTTCGAGCTGGACGCCGGACGTTAAAGACGGCCGCATCCCCCGTCGGCGTTCAAACCACACCTTAGCGCACACCGCAAGGAAGGCGAATATGTTCCTGTGCGGCATTTTTGCGCGCAGCCGCGCTAAGAAGTGCGAACGTCCCGGATTATTCGGCATGGTGGAGTTGTTCGCCTCCACCACGAAAACTTTGGAAAACCGTACGAAACCCTTAATGAAGCCATGATTTGACAAGACGTTTCTTTTAACGTGCCGCGTGACAATCGATGCAACAGACGGTATCACCGTTGCTATGATGGCCAGGATAAAGAAACGCCGGTCGCGGCGCTTTTCATGGCCAATGCAGCGCGTTAACGTCCCGGTGATTCGATCTGGAGATTTCATGACTTTTCGCATGCTTGCCCGCCGCACGATCAGCCAACGCCTCGCAACACTAGCAACGGGCGCCTGCATGGCGCTTGCCATTGCTACGCTTCCTTCGCTTGCGCAGCAGGCACCGGCGCAGCTACCAACCCCACAAGAGGCGCCGGCTGCGCAGTCGCAGGCGGCTCCGGCCAGCCCGCAGCAGAGCGGCAAGCTCAAGTCGCAGCACGGCGCTTGGTCCGTCCTCTGTGACACGCCTGCTGGCGCAAAGACGGAGCAGTGCGCGCTGATCCAGAACGTGGTTGCCGCAAAGCGCCCTGAACTCGGCCTTTCGGTTGTCGTTCTCAAGACGGCAGACAACAAGGCCCGCATTCTTCGTGTTCTGGCGCCGCTTGGTGTCCTGCTTCCCAACGGCCTTGGCCTCAATGTCGACGGCAAGGATATTGGCCGCGCCTATTTCGTCCGCTGCTTCGAAGATGGCTGCTACGCCGAAGTGATCCTCGAGGACGATCTTCTGAAGACATTGCGTTCCGGAAAGGCTGCCACCTTCATCGTCTTCCAGACACCGGAAGAGGGCGTCGGCATCCCCGTTGACCTGAAGGGGTTTGGTGAAGGCTTCGACGCCCTGCCGTGATGCACGCTTAGTGGCCCGCAAATGGCGTTTTTCTGTGCTGCCGTTGCTTACGTACATTTAGGTACGCTGCGCTCCGGTTCTCGAAAACCACCATTTTCGGCTCACTATAGCCTGAATCTCCCAGCTCACCGCTGACACGTGGTTGTTCTTAACCGCTTTAAGGCTTACATCCTGCAGCAAACAATGCTGCGGGATTTATTTTTATGAAAAGCCTGATCGACAGTTTCGACGCCAGCCGCGACAGTATCGAACGCCTTGTCGCTGCCAGCCTCAAGGGCAGCGACGATGGCGAACTCTTCGTGGAATACCGCGAAGCTGAAGCGCTCGTTTTCGATAATGGTCGTCTCAAGACCGGCTCTTTCAATCAGGATCAGGGATTCGGGTTGCGATCAGTCGCAGGGGAAGCCATCGGTTACGCCCATGCAGGCGATCTGTCGATGGCCGCGCTGAAGCGCGCCTCCGATGCAGTTTCCGCAACTATCAAGGGCTACGGCGGTACATATGCTGCCGCGCCTGCGGGCACCAATCGTCATCTTTACACGGACGAAAACCCGATCGGCTCCCCGACCTTCGATGCAAAAGTTCAGCTTTTGCAGCAGATCGATGGTTATCTGCGCGCCAAGGACCCGAAAGTCCGTCAGGTTTCCGTTTCGCTCGCCGGTTCCTGGCAGCAGGTCGAAATCCTGCGCGCCGACGGGCATTTCGTCCGCGATATTCGCCCCATGGTGCGGCTCACCGTTTCGGCCGTGGCAGGCAGCGGCGACCGGCAGGAATCCGGCTCGCATACGTTGGGCGGGCGAAAGGGTTTTGGTGAGTTTATTACTGTTGAAAGCTGGCAGCACGCGGCCGATGAGGCTTTGCGGCAAGCCCTGGTCAATCTGGAAGCCATCCCTGCGCCGGCAGGCACGTTCGACATTGTTCTGGCCAATGGCTGGCCGGGCGTCATGCTGCATGAAGCGGTCGGGCACGGGCTTGAAGGCGACTTCAACCGCAAGAAAACCTCTGCCTTTGCCGGGCTTCTCGGCCAGCAGGTGGCATCCAAGGGCGTGACGGTGGTGGATGACGGCACGATCGCCGAGCGTCGCGGCTCGCTGACCATCGATGACGAAGGCACGCCGACCAATCGCACAGTGCTGATCGACGACGGCAAGCTGGTCAATTATATGCAGGACCGCCAGAATGCGCGCCTGATGGGCATGGAGGCGACAGGGAATGGACGGCGCGAATCCTATGCCCATGCACCCATGCCACGCATGACCAACACCTACATGCTTTCGGGCGACAAGACGCCGGAAGAGATCATCGCGTCCATGAAAAAAGGCATCTACGCTGTTTCCTTCGGGGGCGGCCAGGTGGACATTACATCCGGGAAGTTCGTGTTCGGCTGTACGGAGGCCTATATGATCGAAGACGGCAAGATCGCCGCGCCGATCAAGGGCGCGATGCTGATCGGCAACGGACCGGATGCCATGCAGCGCATCGCGATGATCGGCAATGACATGAAGCTCGATACCGGCAGCGGCAATTGCGGCAAGGGCGGCCAGTGGGTTCCCGTCGGCGTCGGCCAGCCGCATCTGCGTATGAATCAGGTAACGGTGGGCGGCACGGCTGTATAGCCCTGCCGTCACGGACACCTCGGCGGATGTGCATTTATCAGCTCCATCTTACTTGCAGATAAAGGCGGTAAAGTGCAGGTTACGGACATGGCTGCTTGGCAACTTTCAATGCAGCGCCGACCTGGAGAGAAAAATGCCCCAATCGCCCTACGACTGGACGGGCAAGCAAACGCAAAAGCGTGACCGGCAAAGGCGTATGCTGGTCCTGACGGCCATCACCATGGGTGCGCTCATTCTCGCCCTTGGCATGGTGGACGGCCTGCTGATCCTGCTAGGCTGATATGCTGCCGGTCTACAAAATTGATTGCACAGGAATAGAGAGCACTGACGAGCTTTGGCGGCGTTATCTTTCCGCTGTTCCTGCGGAAGATCCTGAAGCCTTCGGCTATACACTCGACTCGTTCTGGGACGCAGTGCAATGGCAAGGTCCCGGCTGGCCCGGAGAATGCGAACTCGTTTTCCAGAATGTCGATGCGCTCGCCAAGTTGAAAACACGCGGCGGCCAACCGTTTCTCGAAGCGTTCAAACGGCTTGCAAGCGAAACGGACAGAATAACCATCAGATTTTCGTAAAAGCCGGATCGCGTCTTACACGCCCGGCTCTTCTTCCAGCAAACCGGTCACGAAATCGAAGAGGCCCGGGCGGCGGTCGCGGCGTAGACGCTCGGCCTCGATGATCGACTTGATCGCGGCAAAGGAGCGGTCAAGGTCCTCATTGATGACGATGTAATCGTATTTCACCCATTTCTGGATCTCAAAGCGGGCATTCTGCAAACGCGTCTCGATGACATCCGCCGTGTCTTCCGCGCGGCGGTTCAAGCGCTGCTGCAATTCGCGCATCGTCGGCGGCAGGATGAAGATCGAGACCACATCGGCGGGCATCTTGGCCTGCAGCTGGTCTGCGCCCTGCCAGTCGATGTCGAAGAGCATGTCCTGGCCGTCGGCCAGCGCAATCTCAGCGGTTTCACGGAGCGTACCGTAGAAATTGCCGTGAACTTCGGCCCATTCGATCAGTTCGTCATTGTCACGCAGACGCTCGAATTCCCGGATCGTCTTGAAATGATAATGGACCCCTTCAATCTCGCTCGGGCGGCGCTGACGCGTCGTCACGCTGATCGAAAGCGAGAGATTCATCTTCTTGTCTTCCAGCAACAGCCGGGCAATCGTTGACTTTCCGGCCCCGGATGGCGACGAGATCACCACCATCAAGCCTCTGCGCGCGACGCCATTTTCAACCGAAGAGATGGCCATGATACCTTTTACTCCAGATTTTGTACTTGCTCGCGAAACTGATCCACGACCGCCTTCAGTTCCAGACCGATGGCTGTGATCGACGCCGCATTCGATTTGGAACACAATGTATTGGCTTCACGATTAAATTCCTGTGAAAGAAAATCGAGCTTGCGTCCCACGGGCCCACCATCCGCCAGTAGCTTGCGGGCGGATGCCACATGGGTCTCCAGCCGGTCAAGCTCTTCCTGAATATCGGCCTTGGTCGCCAGAAAAGCCGCTTCCTGATAGAGCCGCGCTTCATCGAGTTCACGTGCGGCATTCAACAGCAGAGCCACCTGCCCGGCGAGACGGGCCTTGATCGCATCGGTACTGCGCGACGGGTCGCGGCGGGCACTCTCGGTCAGGCGTTCGATGGTATCGACATGCGCGGCCAGAATGGTGAAAAGAGCCTTGCCTTCCTGCTTTCGGGCACCGGCAATGGCCTTGAGCGCCTCCTCAAAGCTTGAGACGATGGCAGCTTCCAGCCCGCCGCGTTCATCTTCGTTGTCAGCCACCTGCGCCTGATCGATAATGCCGCGCAGCGAAAGAATGCCGTCAACACTCGCAGGCGCGAGACCGTGCCTGGCCTGCAAATCCGCGCCGAGTTTCAGCACTTCGGCGAGCATGGCCTGATTGATGCTGAAACCGGCCTGCGCTTCATTGCGTTCCACGCTGAGGCTCGCCTGAAAATTCCCGCGCGAAAAATGGCGCGCCAGCATCGACCGCACCGGATGTTCGGTCGCTTCTAGACCTTGCGGCAATCGCAGTCGAAGATCGAGCCCCTTGCCGTTGACAGAACGCACTTCCCAGACAATGCGTACTTCTCCGCCATCAACGGCGTGTTGCACGGCATGGCGTGCAAATCCGGTCATGCTTTGGAGCGCCATGCGTTCCATCCCCTCAATTCTTATCCGCAGAAGCGCGGACTTACTCTAAAAACCGAACCGAAGCCGGCGACAAACACTGGCTTCGGTTACATAGTCTCCAGCTCATCAAAAGTCATAGCGAAGCGTTATTGGCCTGCGCTCTGCCCCTTGGTTTGGTTCGCATCGCCGCTATTATTCTGTTGCTCGATATTCTTCTGCTGTTCCACGGAACGCCACTTGCGAACATTGGCATTGTGCTCCTGCAGCGTCTTTGAAAACACATGGCCACCAGTACCATCGGCAACAAAGTAAAGGTCCTCCGTATCCAGAGGGTTGGCGACAGCTTCAAGTGCCGCCTTGCCCGGATTGGCAATCGGCGTCGGTGGCAGACCGTTGATCACATAAGTGTTGTAGGGTGTTGGCTTTTCGATGTCCGACTTGAAGATCGGGCGATCAGAAGGTTTGCCAGCCCCACCGAACAGTCCATAGATAATGGTTGGATCGGACTGAATGCGCATGCCCTTCTTCAAGCGGTTGACGAAGACCGACGCCACATGCGGGCGCTCGGAGGCGATACCGGTTTCCTTTTCCACGATGGAAGCCAGCGTCACGAATTCGTTCTTGTCCTTGACCGGCAGATCGGGATTACGCTTTGCCCAGGCTTCGTCCACGAGCTTCTTCTGCGAGGCAACCATGCGATCGATGATTTCCGCACGCGTCGTTCCACGCGTGAAATTCAGCGTATCGGTGAAGAGCGAGCCTTCCGGGGGCATATCCTTCGGCATATCACCGACAAGAATCGGATCAACCGAAATACGGTCGAAAATCTGCTTCACCGTCAGACCTTCGGGAATGGTCAGCGGATACATGATGGACTTGCCGCTGATGAGAATATTCATCACATCGCGCATCGTCGCGCCGGCAGGGATGGCGTATTCGCCTGCCTTCAAATCGTTTTCATGTCCAAGCGTGCGCATACCATAGCGGAAGATGCGCGCATCGCTGACGATCTCGCGGTTTTCCAGGCTGTTAGAGACCTCGGCGATACCTGCGCCGCGCTTGACGAGAAATGTCGTTTCGGCCGTGAGCGGGCCCGGAGCATCGAACTGCATCTTGCCGAAATAGAACAAGGCGGAAGCGCCGAGCAGAACCAGCACCACAAGCGACAGCATGAAGTTCATGAAAACCACGATCTGGCTGCGCGCATGGCGTGAACGCTTGCGCGGCGGCGGCGTTCCCGGCTCGGGGCGCAGAGCTTCAGACGCAGATTTCGGCACGAACGGCTTTGACGTCGCGGTCGTTTCCTGCGTCGCGTCCGTGGGCTGCTCGTCTGCAAGGGGTGTTCCGGATGGTGCCTCTGAATTCACTCAATCACCTCGGTCCAGAGCTTTGCATAGTTAAGCTAACCATACGAAAAGCTCCGTCTATCTATTTTTGGCGCAGCTCCCGACATCCGCGTCGAATGCCCGCCCAGAACGGCTTATGCACTTATTTTCGTCAGAGCGGATAAAACTCTTCGGAGTTGCGACTACACTAACCGCTGTTCACGATTTTAAACATCGCATCCGGTTATATTTTGGCAAAAACGCGGAGAAATCCCCGCGTTTTTTAAATCCGAGATTTTATTTCAGCGATACCGATCAGGAATATCGGCGCAGGATCAGCGAAGCGTTGGTTCCGCCGAACCCAAAGGAGTTCGACAGGGCCACATCGATCTTGCGTTCACGGGCCTTGTGCGGAACCAGATCGATCTTCGTGGAGACCGCAGGATTGTCGAGATTGAGCGTCGCAGGCGCGATGTTATCGCGGATGGCAAGCGTCGAGAAAATGGCTTCGGCGGCACCGGCGGCACCCAGCAGGTGACCGATGGACGACTTGGTCGAGGACATGGAAACCTTCGATGCGGCATCGCCGACCACGCGCTCGACAGCGCCCAGTTCGATGGTGTCAGCCATGGTCGATGTGCCATGCGCATTGATGTAGTCGATCTGTTCCGGCGTGATGCCGGCGCGCTTGATGGCCATTTCCATGCAGCGCTGGGCGCCCTCGCCGTTCTCACTTGGAGCGGTGATGTGATAGGCATCGCCGGAAAGACCATAACCGATGACTTCGGCATAGATCTTCGCGCCACGCGCCAATGCGTGTTCGAGTTCCTCAAGAACCACGACGCCCGCGCCTTCGCCCATGACAAAGCCGTCGCGGTCTTCATCATATGGACGGGATGCTGCGGTCGGGTCATCATTGCGCTTCGTGGAGAGCGCCTTGCAGGCGGCAAAACCTGCAAGCGAAATGCGGCTGACCGGGGATTCCGTACCACCCGCGACCATCACATCCGCGTCGCCGAAAGCGATCAGGCGGGCAGCATCGCCAATGGCGTGTGCGCCGGTCGAGCAGGCGGTGACGACCGCATGGTTCGGACCGCGCAACTTGTGCTTGATCGACACATGTCCGGAAGCCAGATTGATCAGGCGACCCGGAATGAAGAAGGGAGAGATGCGGCGTGGGCCCTTGTCGCGTAGCGTATAGCCTGCCTCGACAATGCCCTCGATACCGCCGATGCCCGAACCGATCAGAACGCCGGTGCGAATTTGATCTTCGTCGCTTTCGGGATGCCAGTCGGCATCGTCCAGCGCCTGATCGGCAGCGCCGACGGCGTAAACGATGAAAGGATCAACCTTGCGCTGTTCCTTGGGCTCCATATGGAGGTCGGCGTTGAATGTGCCATTGGTGCCGTCACCGACGGGAACGCGGCAGGCAATCTGGCAGGCCAGATCGTCAACTTCAAATTCCGTGATGCGGCGAGCACCGCTTTCACCGGCAATAAGACGCTTCCAGGTCTCTTCGACACCGCTGGCAAGCGGCGACACCAGACCAAGACCGGTGATGACGACACGCCTCATATCCACCCCTTAAAACTCTGTTATGTCCCGAGCACCGCGCCCCGCAGGCTTTAACCGGCAGAACATATGTCCGGGCCTGACTGGAAGGGATGATGCTCCAATTGTTAAAACCGGAGCCTGCCACATTGAACGGATTGTCCGATCAGCGTTCCGGCAGATGCAGGCCGTTGAAGGGCCTTCATTCATGTGCGTCCCGATCGTGAAGACGAAAGGCACGACCAAAGACAAGCAGGGCCGGGATTCGCGAGAACCCCAGCCCAATGCTCAAGTTCAAATTAGGCGGAAGCCTTGTCGATGAACTTCACAGCGTCGCCGACCGTGAGGATCGTTTCGGCAGCGTCGTCAGGAATTTCAACGCCGAATTCTTCTTCGAAAGCCATGACCAGCTCGACCGTGTCGAGGCTGTCTGCGCCGAGGTCATCGATGAAGCTTGCGCCTTCCGTGACCTTGTCGGCATCTACGCCCAGATGTTCAACAACGATTTTCTTGACGCGCTCTGCGGTATCGCTCATGTCGGAACCTCGACCTGTGTGTTTGTTGCTCTGCCTTGGTTAGCGGCATGCAGGATTGTAATCAAGTTATAAGATGTCTGCCAAGTTTCGAGCGATGCCGCCCGGACAGTCATCCTGTGGATATTCCTTTCGGAACAGGATCGCAGCGCTTCTGCTCAGAATGCCGCAATTCTCGATGGGCGCATTACCACGCTTCTTGAGCAAGGCAAAGCGCCTTTTCCTTCTCCACCCCCCGTATTAAGGCATTTTATACCATAATTGAGGGGAGAAGGAGGGTTAGATCATGGCCATGCCGCCATTAATGTGCAGGGTCTGGCCGGTCACATAAGCTGCCTCATCGCTTGCCAGATAGACCACCGCCGCAGCAATATCACCGCCAACGCCCATGCGCTTCATGGGGATATTGCTCATGATCGCATCCTTCTGCTTTTCGTTCAGCTTGTCGGTCATGGCCGATTCGATGAAGCCCGGAGCGATGCAGTTCACGGTCACATTGCGGCTGGCGATTTCCTGCGCCAGCGACTTGGAAAAGCCGATCAGCCCCGCCTTGGAAGCGCAGTAATTCGCCTGCCCCGGATTGCCGGTCACGCCCACGATGGAGGTGATATTGATGATACGGCCATTGCGGCGGCGCATCATCGGATGGGTCAACTCACGCGTGAGGTTGAAAACCGAGGTGAGATTGACGTTGAGAACGGCATCCCAGTCTTCGTCGCTCATGCGCACAAACAGGCCGTCGCGGGTGATGCCGGCATTGTTGACCAGAATATCGACGCCGCCCATTTCCTCTTCCGCCTTCTGGCCGAGCGCCTTGACGGCTTCACGGTCCGACAGGTTGGCCGGGAAGATGAAAGTACGGTCGCCGAGTTCGGCAGCCAGTTCCTTCAGCTTTTCTTCGCGCGTGCCGTGCAGGCCGACATTGGCGCCCTGTGCATGAAGTGCGCGGGCAATCGCTTCACCCAGACCGCCGGTCGCACCGGTTACGAGAGCCTTGCGGCCAGTCAGATCAAACATATCGGATCCTTTTAGCTAATGAGCTTTTATGCCAGCGCTGCAAGCGCAGCTTCGATTTCTTCGGCCGAACCGACGGATGCGCCCGACACATCCTTGGAGATGCGCCGCGCCAGACCGGTCAGAACCTTGCCCGAACCTACTTCATAAAGCGAAGTCACGCCATTGGCCGCAAACCATTCCACGGTTTCGCGCCAGCGCACCTGACCCGTCACCTGCTCGACCAGCAGATCGGTGATTTCATTAGCGTCCGTCACGGGCGCTGCGCGCACATTGGCGATGAGCGGCACCACCGGGCTGTGCTTTTCGACAGAGGCAAGCGCTTCGCGCATTGCATCGGCGGCAGGAGCCATCAAGGTCGAATGGAAGGGAGCGGAAACCGGCAGCATGATCGCGCGCTTGGCGCCCTTTTCCGAAGCAAGCTTCGCCGCCAGCTCAACCGCCGCCTTCGAGCCGGAAATCACCAGCTGACCGCCGCCATTGTCATTGGCGACCTGGACCGCACCGGAAGCCCTTGCTTCCGCGCAGACCGCTTCCACATCGCCATGCTCAAGGCCGATGATTGCAGCCATCGCCCCTTCACCCACCGGAACGGCTTTCTGCATAGCGTTGCCGCGAATGCGCAGGAGTCGTGCCGTATCGGCAAGCGAGAACGTGCCGGCAGCACAAAGGGCCGAATATTCGCCCAGCGAATGTCCGGCAACGTAGGAAACCTTGTCCTTCAACGAGAAGCCGCGCGCCTCCATGACGCGCAGGACGGCCATCGACACGGCCATCAGCGCAGGCTGCGCATTGGCAGTGAGCGTCAGAACGTCTTCCGGGCCTTCGAACATGGTGGCGGACAGCTTTTCGCCGAGCGCTGCGTCCACTTCGTCAAAGACGGCGCGGGCTTCCGCGAACTGTTCGGCCAGGGCCTTGCCCATGCCTACCGCCTGGCTGCCCTGTCCGGGAAAGGTAAATGCTACCGCCATTGATGCCTCGTTCTGGTTCTATGCATATGATAATGGTGAAACCGGTATCCATTTTCACCGCCATACCTGCAATGAAATGCACAATTTGGCGCGATGTGCCTTAGCCTTGGGCGAAAAGTCAAGCATTTGTCGGTTTTTCGGGGATATCGCGCTTGCAAACAAGGGGAAAAACACGTAATAGCCGCCCGTTCATTGTTTGGCACCAGCTGGGGGCTGAACGGAGGGCCGTGTCGTTAACTAGTTATTCAGTTAGAAATACGTTGGAAGTCATAAGCGCTTCTGCCTCCCGTGTCTCCGCTCTCGACCGTCTCAAATACGCGTCCTTTCTTCACCGGTTTCCGGCAAAAGAGAAGTCGCAGGGGCTTAGCCGCTGGTGTCGGCGTGATATAACGAAGAAAGGCAAAGCCAATGGCTCTTTATGAACATGTGCTTCTTGCCCGCCAGGACATTTCCCAGCAGCAGGTCGACGCTCTCGTCGAACAGTACAAGGGTGTCCTCGAAGCTAATGGCGGCAAGGTCGGTAAGGTCGAAAGCTGGGGTCTGCGTCCCCTCACCTACCGTATCAAGAAGAATCGCAAGGCGTATTACACGCTCGTAAACATTGACGCTCCGGCTGCAGCCGTTGCCGAAATGGAACGCCAGATGCGCATCAACGAAGACGTTCTTCGTTTCCTCACCGTTCGCGTTGAAGAACACGAAGAAGGCCAGTCGGCCATGCTCACCCGCCGTGACGACCGTCGCGAACGCGATGGTGATGATCGTCCGCGCCGCCGTGAAGGCGGTTTCGATCGTGGTGATCGCGGCGACCGTGGTGATCGCGGTCCGCGCCGTCCGCGCGACAACGAAGCTGGTGAAGGAGCATAATCATGGTTGATATCAATCAGATCCCGACCCGCCGTCCTTTCCATCGCCGTCGCAAGACGTGCCCGTTCTCCGGCGCAAACGCGCCGAAGATCGACTACAAGGACATCAAGCTTCTGCAGCGTTACATTTCCGAACGCGGCAAGATCGTTCCTTCCCGTATTACGGCTGTCAGCCAGAAGAAGCAGCGTGAACTCGCCAAGGCGATCAAGCGCGCCCGTTTCCTCGGCCTGCTGCCTTACGTTGTGAAGTAAGAACTAAAATTCGGGAGGTGGTTCGCTACCTCCCGTATTCTCCGTTGCGATGGGCGTAGCGGACGTACCAAAAACCCAAGTTGGGGCAGAGTCCTCTAACTGCACGAACCGGCAAGACCGGAGCAGGACAGCGAAACTGATGAAATTCAATGGAACCATTATAGGTATCGGCATATTGGCGGGGCTTGCCTCGGCCTTGATGTCGTCCGGCGTCATCGTCCAGGATGGCGCGATGGCCGCTATGGCCATGGTTCTCTATTTCCTGACACCGCTTCCAATCTTCGTTGTCGCCCTTGGCTGGGGTTCAAGCGCCGGCATCATTGCCGCTGCCACAGCCACGGTTGCCGTCGGCGTTGTCGCCGTCCCGCTTGCAGCCCTCCTGATGGCGTTGACGAGCTTCGTTCCTGCAGCGACAGGCGCTTATCTTTCCGGCCTCGCGCGGCCAGCCGAAGAACTCGGCGGACCGAAGGATATACTGGTCTGGTACCCGCTGTCGGACATCGTCTTCCGACTGGCCCTGATGGTGACGCTCAGCTTCATCGTCATTGGCGCAATTCTCGGTTTCGGCCCGGACATGGCGCGTGAACTCGCAACTACGCTTATCGAGCGAGTTGCAGAAGCCGACCCCCAGTTCACAGCCAGCGACGACATTCGCGACAATGTGACCTCGCTGCTGATGGTCGCCTTGCCCGCAATCCAGCCGGCAACCTGCCTCGCTATACTGGTAGGCAATCTTTATCTGGCACAGCGCCTGATCTCGATGTCGGGTCGCCTGCGCCGTCCGCGCGACGACTGGCCCGCGACGCTGCGTATGCCACGCCCGGCCCTGCTTGTCTTCGCGGTCGCTCTTGCGGTTGCCTTTCTTCCCGGCGGCGCCGGATTGATCGCAACCGTCGTGGCTGGCGCTCTCAGCGCAGGCTTCATGATGTCAGGCCTTGCCATCATGCATTTCCGCACACGCGGCAAGGTTTGGCGCCCGGTGGCGCTCTGGCTCGCCTACTTTGCGATCATACTCTTCGCATTCCTGCTTTTCATCTTCATGGTTCTTGGACTTTTCGACACTTCGCGCGGCGCGCCGGTTTCGAAAATGCCGGGCACCGACAGTCAATAACCAAATCAGAAACTTGAAAGGAAACTCCAATGGAAGTCATTCTTCTGGAACGCATTGGCCGCCTCGGCCAGATGGGCGAAACCGTCAAGGTCAAGGACGGCTATGCCCGTAACTTCCTGCTCCCGCAGGGCAAGGCTCTTCGTGCCAACGAAGCCAACAAGAAGAAGTTCGAAGGCCAGCGCGCCCAGCTCGAAGCCCAGAACCTGGAACGCAAGAACGAAGCCAGCGCCGTTGCTGAAAAGCTCAATGGCGAAAGCTTCATCGTCGTGCGTTCGGCTGGTGAAACCGGCCAGCTCTACGGTTCCGTTTCGACCCGTGACATCGCCGAAATCATTTCCGCCAACGGCTTCACCCTGCACCGCAACCAGGTTGAACTGAACCACCCGATCAAGACGATCGGCCTGCACGAAGTCTCGATTTCGCTGCATCCGGAAGTTCAGGTTCAGGTCACCGTCAACATCGCCCGTTCGACCGAAGAAGCCGAACGCCAGGCAAAGGGTGAAGACCTGACCTCGATCGAAGCCATCTACGGCATCGAAGAACAGCCTCTGTCGGAAGAAGTTTTCGACGACGAAGACAAAGCTGAAGATCAGGCTTAATTAGCCACCTATTATCCGTGGGAATGCCCGGCCAACCGGCGCTCATTCCCATCGTGGTAAACTTTATATGATCGTGCCCGGCGGCCTCCGCCGGGCATTTTCTCTTTTCAGATCGATAAAACTCCCTATTCTGTTCATTAGTATTGGATTGCAGAGGGTGCCGACGGAAACGTCTGCGTTGCTCGGGCGCTCCCAAGGCCGATTGACCGAGTGGGATATTGCCTGAAATCTGATGACAGAGCGGCTCTGATGTCATGCACCGCCGCCTGCCATGCAAACGCATGGACGTGCACTCGCTTCGATCCTGGAGAGGAGATGGGGCCGATGTATGGAATGATGCGTACTGTTCTTTCGCATATGATTAAAACCGGAGACCTGACCGTCACCGATTCTAGTGGTGCGCGTTCGCGGTATGGCGACAAGACCGGAGTGCCGGTTCATATACACTTCAAGACAAAACACGCCGAGCGCGCCGTAGCGCTCGACCCCGAATTGAAACTCGCCGAATGTTTCATGGACGGCGAGATCGATTTTCTGGACGGGGATATCTACACGCTGCTTCAGATCGTATTCGAAAACACCGGACCGACAGCTGCGACAGAACCGTGGATGAAGGCGCTGGCAAAGCTGCGCATTTTGTTCCGCCGCTTCCAGCAGATGAACACGATTTCGCGGTCATCGAGCAATATCAAAAGTCATTATGATCTCTCTGGCGAGCTTTACGACCTGTTTCTCGATCCCGACAAGCAGTATTCCTGCGCCTATTTCGATCCGCCGAACGCCACACTTGCCGAGGCACAGCTTGCCAAGAAACGCCACATCGCCGCCAAGATGCTGGTGAAGGAAGGTGACAAGGTGCTCGATATCGGCTGCGGCTGGGGGGGCATGGGGCTTTATCTTGCCCGCCACCTCAAGGCCAATGTCACCGGCGTAACCTTATCCGAAGAGCAGCACGCTATCGCCAACCAGCGCGCCGCCGACGAGGGGCTTTCGGATCGCGCCAAGTTCGAGCTGACGGATTACCGCAATATCGACGACAAGTTCGACCGGCTGGTTTCGGTCGGCATGTTCGAGCATGTCGGCGTCGGCCATTTTGCGGAATATTTCCAGCATGTGGCGCGACTGATGAAGCCGGACGGCGTTTTCCTGCTCCATGCCATCGGCCGGTCCGACGGGCCGGGCGCAACCAATCCGTTCATCCGCAAGTATATCTTCCCGGGCGGCTACATCCCGGCCCTGTCGGAAGTGCTGCCGCATATCGAAAAGGCCGGACTTTATGTCACCGACATAGAAATCCTGCGGCTGCATTATGCGGAAACGCTGAAAGCGTGGCGCCAAGCATTTATGGCCAACCGCGACAAGGCCAAGGCGCTTTATGACGAACGCTTCTGCCGCATGTGGGAATTTTATCTGGCCGCATCGGAAAGCGCGTTCCGCTGGCAGAACATGATGGTGTTCCACATCCAGATCGCCCACAAGCAGGAATCCGTTCCGCTTACCCGCAACTATATCGAGGCCGAGGAAAAGCGTCTCAAACGTCTCGACAGTGCACCAAAAGGGGCCAATAGCGAGGTGCGGGCAGTCAAGAAAAGCATGAACGCTTGAGATAAAGCCGTTTGCCTTGAATAAGCGGGCTGCTCCGATGGAGCAGCCCGCTTATTCTGATCTTATTGCGACTTGGGGACGCCATCCTTCCACTTGTCCCAATGGGTAACGATGTCGCTCACGACCGGAGCACCGACAAGATAAATGTTCTCGACCGTTTCAGCGAACCCGCCAGCCGTTTCCCCTGGCGCCGGATCCAGATGCTGCAGCGTGGTTTCATTGGGATTTCCCTGATCGAAGTTCACGGAGCCGCGCAGGCTGAGGACACGGTCTGTGCCATGCTGACGCTTGATAACGAGCGCAAGCGCCGCAGCTTCCATCTCGGTGGCGAGATAGTCGTCGGCCCCGTAGAGCTTGGCAATATACTGAGCCTCTTTCGACAGTCCCGGACCGTGGAAGAATGTATCTCCGGTCATATGCGTGCCCGTCTTCAAGGCTGGCTTGGCTTGTGCGGCCGCGTCCGGATAGCGCTTGCGATAAGCCTGGGCCTCCGGCGAATCGCGAAGTTCCACAGCGGAGCCCAGACGAACCGCTGCGGCGACCAGTTCAGGATTGAGCTTGAAAACGCGATATTCCTCATAGCCCTTCCGCGGCATGAATACCGGCTCACCGGGCTTGCCTTCCTCCGGCGCCCAACGATGGCCCAGATCGTAATCGACGAGCCACGTGGCCCAGCTCACGTCGCCGATCGTGCCGCGAGAAGGCGGTGTTCCGGCGACACCCGAGAGGATGTAGTAGGCTTTGGAAAAGTCGAAAGCGGGGTCGAGCAAAATAGCCTGCATACTGGCTGAGGAGTTCACCTTCCCCATACCGAGAACGGAGCCGCAGACGCCATTTTCGTTGCAATAGACGGGCTTCAAGGCGCCCTTCACCTCAATGGGTTTGGCATCCTTCCAATAATGCTCATACCACTGTTGAAACTCACCGGCACGATCGCCGCTATTCTGCCCGATCTCGAACATGGCGGCGATGAACACTTTGACCTCGATCGGTTCCGACGCGGCCAGCGAAACGGCTGGTGAAGAAAAGAGCGCCAGCGCTGTCAGAAGCCAGGCTGCAATGGTGCGGTGTCGCATGAATATTCCTCGTGAATGTAAGCCGGGCTTTGCGATAGTGCCCGCACAGGTCATAGATTATCGGGTCGGGAGAAGATTAGTATCGCCGATCGCTCACCACAATCTCCGTCAACAGGAAGTGCAAAAAGGCGACGCCTGAACTGTGGATCAGTGTGAATCATGGTATAGCTTTTCTCTTCCAGCAGGAATCATCCGAAGCCTCGTTGCGTTTGGCATCGCTTGAGGGCTAGCTGGTTGCATCAGGGACAGGAATTGGAATCATGGCGGAAGCGGCGGTACGCAAACTCGACGACGCGCGAGAGCAGAAAGACGCGCTCTATCGCGAAGCACCCCACAATATTGAGGCGGAACAGGCGCTACTCGGCGCCATTCTGATCAATAACGATGCGTTTTACCGGGTATCGGACTTCCTCAAGCCTACCCATTTCTTCGAGCCGCTGCATCGCCGCATCTACGAGATCACCACCGACCTCATCCGCGTCGGCAAGATGGCCAATCCGGTGACGATGAAGACCTTCCTGCCCACCGAAGGCAAGGTGGGCGATCTCACCATCTTCCAGTATGTGACACGCCTCGCTACCGAAGCCGTCACCATCATCAACGCCGAAGATTACGGCCGTGCCATCTACGATCTTGCGACACGTCGCGCTTTGATCGGCATCGGCGAAGACATGGTGAATGTTGCCTATGACGCGCCTGTCGACATGGCGCCGCAGGAACAGATTGAGGATGCCGAACGCCGCCTGTTCGAGCTGGCTGAAACCGGCCGTTACGATGGCGGCTTCCTGCCATTCAAGGATGCCGTCACCACCGCCGTGGACATGGCCAATGCGGCTTTCATGCGCGATGGCCATCTTTCCGGCATTTCGACCGGCATCCATTCGCTGGATGCCAAGATGGGTGGCTTGCAGCCTTCCGACTTGATCATCCTTGCCGGCCGTCCCGGTATGGGCAAGACCTCGCTTGCCACCAATATCGCCTTCAACATCGCCAACGCCTATGAAGGCGAACAGCAGGCCGATGGATCGATGAAGGCGGTCAATGGCGGCGTCGTCGGGTTCTTCTCGCTCGAAATGTCGGCGGAACAGCTCGCAACCCGTATCATTTCCGAGCAGACGGAAGTTTCCTCGTCAAAAATTCGCCGCGGTGACATCACCGAGACCGACTTTGAGAAGCTCGTCGCCTGCTCGCAGGTTATGCAGAAAATCCCGCTCTATATCGACCAGACCGGTGGTATCTCCATTGCGCAGCTCGCCGCTCGTGCCCGTCGCCTCAAGCGCCAGCGCGGCCTCGACGTTCTCGTCATCGACTACGTACAGCTGATGACCGGCTCATCGAAAGCCTCTGCACAGAACCGCGTGCAGGAAATCACCGAAATCACCACCGGCCTCAAGGCGCTCGGCAAGGAACTCAACGTTCCCATCATTGCGCTTTCACAGCTCTCCCGTCAGGTGGAAAGCCGCGACGACAAGCGCCCGCAGCTCTCCGACCTTCGCGAATCGGGCTCCATCGAGCAGGATGCCGACGTCGTGCTCTTCGTGTTCCGCGAGGAATATTACGTGAAGAATCTCGAGCCACGTGATGAGTTCGATCCGAAATACGAGGAATGGAAACAGCATTTTGAAAAAGTCCGCGGCACTGCCGATGTCATCATCGCCAAACAGCGTCACGGGCCTACCGGGACCGTCAAGCTCGCCTTCCAGTCTGAGTTCACGCGATTTGCAGATCTGGCCGAAGGTTCCTATCTCCCGGAACAGTATGAATAGTTTTTCCGATCTTAAAGGGCGCGTCTGATGGCCAAGGCGCGCGTTCAGTTCGTCTGTCAGAATTGCGGCACGATTCATTCGCGCTGGGCGGGCAAGTGCGACTCCTGCGGCGAGTGGAACACGCTTGTCGAGGAAGGCACCAATAGCGGCATCGGCTCCGGCCCCGGTGCCATGCTGTCCAAGCGCAAGGGGCGCGCCGTCGCCCTCACCTCGCTCTCCGGCGACATAGAGGATGCGCCTCGTATCATTTCCGGCATCAGCGAGCTTGACCGCGTGACTGGCGGCGGTTTCGTGCGCGGTTCCGCGCTTCTCATCGGCGGCGATCCGGGTATCGGCAAATCCACGCTTTTGACACAGGCAGCGGCAGCCCTTTCCAATCGCGGCCATCGCATCGTCTATGTTTCGGGCGAAGAAGCCGTCGCACAGATCCGGCTGCGCGCGCAGCGCCTGGGTGTGGCGTCGTCAGCGGTGGAGCTTGCCGCCGAAACCAATGTCGAAGACATTATCGCCACTATTTCAGACGCCAAACGGCCCGATCTTGTCATCATCGATTCGATCCAGACGCTGTGGACCGATATGGCGGATTCGGCACCGGGAACCGTGACACAGGTTCGATCTTCCGCGCAGGCGTTGATCCGCTATGCCAAGCAGACCGGCGCCGCTGTGGTGCTTGTCGGCCATGTCACCAAGGAAGGTCAGATTGCTGGCCCCCGCGTGGTCGAACACATGGTTGACGGCGTTCTCTATTTCGAGGGCGAAGGCGGACACCATTATCGCATCCTGCGTACCGTGAAGAACCGTTTCGGTCCGACTGACGAGATCGGCGTCTTCGAAATGTCCGACGGCGGCCTGCGCGAGGTTTCAAATCCGTCCGAGCTTTTCCTTGGTGAGCGCAATGCCAAGGCTCCCGGCGCCGCCGTCTTCGCCGGCATGGAAGGCACGCGCCCTGTTCTGGTAGAAATACAGGCGCTCGTCGCGCCCTCCTCGCTCGGCACGCCGCGTCGTGCGGTGGTCGGCTGGGACGGCGGACGGCTTGCGATGATCCTCGCCGTTCTCGAATCGCATTGCGGCGTTCGTTTCGGCCAGCACGATGTCTATCTGAATGTTGCAGGCGGTTATCGCATCAGCGAGCCTGCTGCCGATATAGCTGTGGCTGCCGCACTGGTTTCATCCATGGCCGGTATTGCCCTTCCGCCAGATTGTGTTTATTTCGGCGAAATCAGCCTTTCCGGTGCTGTTCGTGCGGTAACGCATGCGGTACAGAGGCTCAAGGAAGCGGAGAAACTCGGCTTCCGGCAGGCAGAAGTGCCCGGCGGCAGTGGCGAACTCTGGAAAGATCGCAGCTTCCGTTTGATGGAAACTTCGGCTCTGCCCGATCTGGTGGCACGCATCGCGGCTTCGGGCTCCGGAAAGAAGCAATAAATCTGGAAATTGCTCACTGGAAGAATCTGTCAACCTTCCGGTGATAAGCTCCAGCATCTTTGACTGCCCTGCGCACTGAAATGATTGCGCAAAATAACTGAGGACAGGCCAGAATGCCGATAACCATGCTTGATGGAATTCTACTCGGGATAACGCTGGTTTCAGCCGTTCTGGCGATGGTTCGCGGGTTCTCCCGCGAAGTGCTGTCGCTGGTATCATGGGCTGCAGCTGCCGCTGCAGCGGTACTTTTTTATAAGCCGGTACTGCCTTTTTTGAAGCCCTACATCAGCAATGAGACCATTGCGATGATAGCAGCGATGGCTGCTGTATTCCTTGTCGTATTGATTGTCGTTTCGCTAATTACCATGAAGATCGCCGACTTCATCATCGATAGCCGTATCGGTGCGCTCGACCGAACGCTCGGCTTCCTCTTCGGGGCCGCGCGCGGCGTTCTTATCGTGGTCGTGTCCATGTTGATTGTGAACTGGCTCGTGCCAAGCAACCAGCCTACTTGGATAACAAACGCGAAGTCGAAGCCAATGCTCGATTCCTTTGGTGTAGAAATCATGGGAATTGCGGAGAAACTTGCTTCCCTCATGCCCAATGATCCGGGCGCGGTGGTAGATCGATTCAAATCTCAACAGACTGCTCCCGCTTCGGGTGAGCAGGAAGAAGCGCCGGTTCCGGACGATACGCCTGCGCAGCAGTAAGCCGTTTCGAACATCGGGAAGCCGTCAGCCTTGCTGGCGGCTTTTCCAATTCTGGAAGCGAAGACGGACCCGCGAAAAATAGCCAAATTGACGGCCAGACATTGAGGTTCCGGTTCCGCGATCATATTTCTGGCTGGAATTTGCGAGATTATTCGTGGGCATCGTGCGATACTGGTGTTCACGGGACTATATCGACGCAGCGGTGAACTCTTCGCTTTTAACAAAAAGCCATCTTGTGATAGAGAGGCGCTTTAGTTGCCTCTGCAATCGAAAGGCCTTGCGGCAATGACCAGCCATTCTTCTGAAAATGCCTCCTTTATGCTGGATGAAGACACCCTGCATGAAGAGTGCGGCGTATTTGGCATACTTGGCCATGAAGACGCCGCCGCACTGACAGCATTGGGCCTGCATGCCCTTCAGCATCGCGGGCAGGAGGCCGCCGGCATTGTTTCCTACCATAATCGCCGTTTCCATTCCGAACGCCATATGGGCCTCGTCGGTGACCATTTCACCGATGCGGCGACGCTGAACCGTCTGCCGGGCGACCGCGCCATCGGCCATGTGCGCTACTCCACCACCGGCGAGACGATCCTGCGAAACGTGCAGCCTTTGTTCGCGGAACTGGAAGTCGGCGGCATCGCCATTGCCCACAACGGCAACTTCACCAACGGCATCACGCTGCGCAAGCAACTCATTGCTTCGGGCGCGATCTTTCAGGCGACATCCGACACGGAAGTCGTGCTGCATATGATTGCCCGCTCGCGCCACTCGTCCTCTTCCGACCGTTTCGTCGATGCCATCCGGCAGGTCGAAGGCGGCTATGCCATGCTGGCGCTGACCCGCACGAAACTGATCGCTGCGCGCGATCCTATCGGCATCCGTCCGCTCGTCATGGGCGAGCTGGACGGCAAGCCAATCTTCTGCTCGGAAACTTGCGCCCTCGACATTATCGGCGCGAAATATATTCGCGATGTTGAAAACGGCGAAGTTGTTATCTGCGAGATCCAGAAAGACGGCTCCATCACCACCGAATCCATCAAGGCTGAAAATCCGCAGCCGGAACGGCTCTGCCTGTTTGAATATGTCTATTTCGCCCGTCCCGACTCCGTCGTCGGCGGTCGCAGCGTCTATGTCGCGCGCAAGAATATGGGCGTGGAGCTTGCCAAGGAAGCCGGTATCGAAGCCGATGTTATCGTGCCCGTACCCGATGGCGGCACGCCTGCCGCTCTCGGCTTCGCGCAGGCCAGCGGCATTCCGTTTGAATATGGCATCATCCGTAATCACTATGTCGGTCGCACCTTCATCGAGCCCACGCAGCAAATTCGCGCGCTTGGGGTCAAGCTGAAGCATTCAGCCAATCGCGCCATGATCGAAGGCAAGCGCGTGGTGCTGGTTGACGATTCCATCGTGCGCGGCACCACTTCCGTCAAGATCGTGCAAATGATCCGCGATGCAGGCGCAAAGGAAGTGCATATTCGTGTGGCAAGTCCAATGATTTATCACCCGGATTTTTATGGCATCGACACCCCCCATGCCGATAAGCTGCTGGCAAACCAGCATGAAGACCTCGAATCCATGTGCCGCTATATCGGCGCGGATTCACTGGCGTTCCTGTCCATCGACGGGCTGTACAAGGCTGTCGGCGGAAAACCACGTGATCCGAAAGCACCGGCTTTCACCGATCACTACTTCACGGGCGAGTATCCGACTCGTCTTCTCGATCAGGAAGGCGAGAGCAACGTGCATACGCTGTCGCTGCTCGCCAGCAACGGCTGATCGCCCAAATCCTTAACGCAGGCGGCCCCAAAAGGCCGCCTGTTTCTTGTGTTTGAATGACATATGGGGACTAGATGAGCATCGACCTTACGGGCCGCATCGCACTGGTAACAGGCGCATCGCGTGGTATTGGCTATTTTCTTTCGCTTGAACTGGCAAAACGCGGCGCGCATGTCATCGCTGTCGCACGCACGGTCGGCGGACTGGAAGAGCTGGACGACGATATCCGCAAACTCGGTGGCAGCGCCACGCTGGTCCCTCTCGACATTACCGACATGGAAGCGATCGATCGCCTGGGCGGCTCCATTCATGAGCGCTGGGGCAAACTCGACATCATGGTCGCCAATGCGGGCGTTCTCGGCACGATATCGCCCATCGGCCATGTCGAAGCCAAGACCTTCGAAAAAGTCATGAACGTCAACGTCACCAGCGTCTGGCGCCTCATCCGTTCCACCGATCCCCTTCTGCGCGCTTCCGACGCCGGACGTGCGATTCTGCTCTCTTCCGGTGTGGCGCATACGTGCCGGGCTTTCTGGGGGCCTTATGCTGCCTCGAAAGCTGCCGTCGAGGTCATGGCTCGCAGCTGGGCGGAAGAAACGAAGCAGATGAAGCTGAAGATCAACTCGGTCAACCCGGGAGCAACCCGCACGGCAATGCGCGCGCAGGCCATGCCGGGTGAAGATCCGGAAACGTTGCCGAAGCCGCAGTCGGTCGCGGAAAAGATCGTCAAACTTGCAGATCCGAAACTTGAAGTTAGCGGCAAGCTCTTCGACGTCCGACAAGACCGCTTCCTCGACTATCATCTGCCGAGCTGATTTTTTTCTTCCGGCCTTGCCTGTAAGCAAGGCCGGTTCTATTTATTGAACTATCTTCCGCCCCTTGCCGTCCGACGGCTCTTTTTTCAGCGGACATTTCTCCCCTCTCAGACCCTTCATCACGTGCTGCCAGTTTGGTGCGCGTTCCCTTTGCTATTGGAGGACTTATGATCAAAGATCGCCAACGTTTCATCGTCATCAGCGGCGGGCCAGGATCAGGCAAAAGCACACTGATCGACGCGCTTGAAAAGAACGGCTTTACCCGTACCGTTGAAGCCGGACGCGCCATTATTCAGGATCAGGTCGCTATTGGCGGCAACGCCCTGCCATGGAAGGACCGCGCGCTTTTTGCGGAGCTGATGCTTTGCTGGGAAATGCGCTCGCACGCCATGGCACAACACCAGCCAGGCACTGTTTTCTTCGACCGCGGCGTTCCCGATGTGATCGGCTATCTGACGCTATGCGGCCTGCCCGTCCGGCGGCATATGGAAGAAGCTGCGCGGCAGATCGGATATAACAGAATGGTCTTCCTGGCGCCGCCATGGGCGGAAATCTTCGGGCAGGATGCCGAGCGCAAGCAGAACTTCAATGAAGCCGTGCGCACATTCGAAGCGATGGACAAAACCTACAGGCGGCTCGGATATGAAATCGCGCTCCTGCCGAAATCTTCGGTCGAGGAGCGCGTCCGTTTCATCAGACAGGCGTTGCCTTCAGTTTTCGTCTGACGGCGCAGTTTCTTCGCTGTTGGTTTCTTTTTCCGCCTTTCGATCGGCGGCTTCGCGCCGGTTCCAGGCGGCGAGGCTGAACGGAAGAAATGCGAGATAAGCGAGCGCTGTGAGGCTCAATGTCTGCCAGGTGAAGCTCATCAGGAACGCGACGTAAACCACCACGAACAGGATCAACGGCATGACAATATCGCGCCGGACAAGGCTGCCTGCCGATTTGCCGTTATAGACCGGCAGGCGGCTTACCAGCAGAAACGCTATCGCCACAGTATAGACCGCCACACCGAAAGCGAGCGCCCGCGTCGGGGTCAGGCCGAGAAAACCAAGATAGACCGGCAGCAGGACGAGCATCGCACCGGCGGGTGCAGGCACGCCGATGAAATAATTGCTTTGCCATGCCGGGCGGTTCGGGTCTTCCAGCATGACATTGAAACGTGCCAGACGCAGGCAGCAGGCAATGGCATAGAGCAGTGCCGCGATCCAGCCGAAGGAACGTGCCTGATCCAGCATGAAGGCATAGAGCACCAAGGCAGGCGCAACGCCGAAATTGACGATATCGGCGAGCGAATCCATCTGGGCGCCGAACTTCGACGATCCCTTCATCATGCGTGCGACACGCCCATCAATGCCGTCCAGAAAGGCAGCGACAAGCACCATCACAACGGCGAGCTCGAAACGGTTTTCAAAAGCCAAGCGGATACCGGTGAGGCCGGCACAGATGGCGAGAACCGTTATGACGTTAGGAACGACGATACGCAGGGGTATCTGTGACAGCTTCGGGCCGCGCGATGAATCCACGCGGCCGTTAGGCTCAAAAGGCGGAAAAGGCGTTTCCATCGGCTCAGCCGATCCGCACCACTGGTTCGCCGCGCCCGCTGCCATAATCGGCCAGCACGGTTTCACCGGCGATTGCTGTCTGGCCAACCGCCACACGAACGGTGGCATCTGCGGGCAGATAGACGTCAACACGCGATCCGAAACGGATCAGGCCGAACCGCTCACCCACGGACAGATCGTCATCCTCGTTGGACCAGCAGACGATGCGGCGAGCTACCAGACCGGCGATCTGAACGACGCCGATCTTCCCGTGCGGGCTTTCGATCAGGACGCCGTTGCGTTCATTTTCCGTGCTGGCCTTGTCCAGTTCGGCATTCAGGAATTTGCCCGGACGATGCACCACCTTTTCGATCTTGCCCCGCACAGGGGAGCGGTTGATGTGGACCGAGAAGACATTCATGAAGACCGATACACGCATGCGCGGCTCTGCACCAAGATCCAGCTCGGCTGGAGGTACAGCCGGACCGACGAAGGAAACCTTGCCATCAGCGGGACTGATGACCAGATCGTCGTCCATCGGTGTCACACGCTCCGGATCGCGATAGAAATAGATGCACCAGATGGTCAGTACCAAGCCGATCCAGAACAGCGGGTCCCACAGCCAGCCCAGAATGAGCGAAACCACGAAAAAGCCCGCGATAAACGGATAGCCTTCCCGATGGATCGGCACGAAAGTATTGCGGATGGTGTCAGTAAGGCTCATCGCTCTTCCTTTGAGTTTGGCCGTTATTTACCTCATCCTGTTCAGAATCAAAATCCATTTCGCAAATTATTCACGGCTGTTAGGGCACGTGATCGTACCCTAATATAACCAGCCGCCGATAAACCGGCTATTCCGCCGCCGGAACGCCGCGCGTGACGATCCCAAGTTCGTCGCTTTCGCGCACCTGACGCAGACGCTCTTCGGCCTCGTCAGCCTCGCGCTGGCGGGCCCACATGGATGCATAAAGCCCCTTGTGCTTGAGCAGCATGCGGTGCGTGCCTCTTTCGGCAATCAGACCATCCTTCAGGACAATGATTTCGTCTGCACCGATAACGGTCGACAGACGATGCGCGATGACAAGCGTCGTGCGACCCCGGCTGACGACATCGAGCGCCGATTGGATTTCCTGCTCGGTGGCCGTATCGAGCGCCGAGGTCGCCTCATCAAGAATGAGGATCGGCGGAGCCTTGAGAATGGTGCGGGCAATGGCCACGCGCTGCTTCTCGCCGCCCGAAAGCTTCAGACCGCGTTCGCCAACCATGGACTGGTAGCCCTCCGGCAGATGCTGGATGAAGCCGGCAATCTGCGCCAGCTCGGCAGCCTTCTGCACCTCTTCCTCGGTCGCATCGGTGCGACCGTAGCGAATATTATAGGCAATCGTATCGTTGAACAGCACCGTGTCCTGCGGAACCATGCCGATGACCTTGCGCAGGCTTTCCTGCGTGACATCGCGCACATCCTGCCCGTCAATCGTCACGGAACCGGACTGTATGTCGTAGAAACGGAACAAAAGACGCGAAATAGTGGACTTGCCCGCGCCCGAAGGCCCGACGATCGCCACGGTCTTGCCCGCCGGTACCTCGAAGCTGATCCCCTTGAGGATCGGACGGTTGGCATCATAAGCGAAATGCACATCCTCGAAGCGGATCGCACCCTTGTCGACCTTCAGTGCATGAGCGCCTGGCTTGTCGCTTACTTCCTGCTTCACATCCAGAAGGTCGAACATCTGTTCGATATCGGTCAGCCCCTGCCGGATTTCGCGATAGATGAAGCCGATGAAGTTGAGCGGGATCGAAAGCTGCATCAGCATGGCGTTGATGAAGACGAAATCACCGATGGACTGCGTGCCGGCCTGCACTTCCAGTGCTGACATGACCATGACGATTGCCATGCCGACACCGAAAATCACGGCCTGACCGAAGTTCAGCCAGCCAAGCGAGGTCCAGGTTTGTGTCGCAGCCTTCTCATAGCGAGCCATGGAAGCATCGAAGCGCTTCGCCTCCATCGCCTCATTGCCGAAATATTTGACCGTCTCAAAATTCAGAAGCGAGTCGATAGCCTTGGTATTGGCGTCGGTATCGGAATCGTTCATCTCGCGGCGAATGCTGATGCGCCAGTCGCTCGCCTTGATCGTGAACCACGTGTAGAGCCACACCGTCGCGGCGACCACCGCCAAATAAGAAAATCCGTAGGCGACAGCAAAGATCACCGCAGTCAGCGCGAATTCCAGGATCGTCGGCAGCGTGTTCAGGATCGTGAAACGAACGATCGTTTCGATGCCTTTGGTGCCGCGTTCGATGACGCGGGAAAGCCCGCCCGTGCGCCGTTCCAGATGAAAGCGCAGCGAAAGCTGATGCATATGGACGAAAGTCCGATAAGCAAGCTGACGAACCGCATATTGGCCGACGCTGGCAAAAAGTGCATCGCGAAGCTGATTGAGACCGGCCTGCACGATCTTGGCAGCGTTATAGGCCAGCACCAGCATGACCGCGCCGACCAGAAAGAGCGGAATATAGTCCGGTGCCTTAAGTTGCCCGTTGAGTGCGTTCGTCACCCATTTGAAGAAATAGGGGACAAGGATGAGTACGATCTTGGAAATCACCAGATAGAACGTGGCCCAGACCACACGCATTCGCAGGTCTGGCCGATCGGACGGCCACATATAGGGCCAGAGATTTCGCAGTGTCTTGAACGTCTCGCCGGAATCGGCGGAAACCGTTTTGGGGGAACTCATGGTGCGTTCTTTCAGGTCGGTGGGCTCAAGCGATTTCGTACGAGTTAAACTCAGTCACCGCTTTGTATGTTCTATTCATGCGCATCTTTTCCGAAGCTTGCCGGATGCGCCCCAGCATTTGTTTCATCGCGCCACCCTGCGCAAAACCGCTCCGCTCTTTTGCCGGAAATGTTCCAGAATCGAAATCTAGCCGCAGCATCCGCCCTGGAAGGAAGCAAAATGCGTGCGGACAGCGTTCAGTTGCTGCCAGTTGACGCTGTAACGCGACGATTGGCGCTCAGGCTGATAATCGATAAGACCGGCCTGCACGAGAACCTTCAGATGTTGTGAGACCGTCGATTGAGCAAGGTCGAGCTTGCCGACAATATCCTTGCAGCAGCAGGCATCCTCCATCATCAACTGCCGGATAATGCGGATACGGACAGGATGGCCCAGCGCAGCGCAAAGGCGCGCTGCCGCTTCATCGTCAATCCCGAGTTGCCCGAGATCAGGAACAGCTTCAGGTGAGTTTTTGTCCAGAATCATATTCATCGTATATCGACGATATACGATTATGCTCCGGAGTTCAAGTTTTCGAGACGTTCTTTCTCCAAAAGCATGGCAACATGGAAACACACTATCGTGAGTGTCGCTCGCCGAAAATGCTCGTCAGTTGGCGTGATCTTCCAACTGGCGCTTCACCTCGTCGTCGCCCAAAGGCTCCTTCGGCATATTGAACACCTGACCGGGCCAGATCAGGTCCGGATTGCGGATCTGATCGCGATTGGCGAGATAGATGGTCGTATAGCGCGTCCCTTTGCCATAGGTGCGCTTGGATATCGTCCAGAGATTGTCCCCCCGCCGGATGATGACGGAGCCTTCCACTTTCTGCAGCGGAGCCGCACCTTCACCATGCACTTCCGAAGGCGCAGCCGTCTGACCTTCCGTATCGGAAGCAACTGCGGAGATATTCTCCCCAGCTTCGCGGCGGAACGGAACACGTGCCGTCGCCAGAACGCGGTTGGCGTTATCGAGCAAATCGGCGCGAATGATATAGTCCCCGACGCCGAGCGGCTGTTTGCTCTGTACGAGGAAACGGCCATCGGGCGAAATGAGGCTTGCGCCAAGCAAAGTATCGTTGGCATGGACGATAACGCGGTTGCCGCCATCGGCTTTACCTGCCACGAAAACCGACTGACCTTCGATTTCCACCGCCTCGATTGCAATCGGCAGAGCCTGCGCGGGCTTGGCTGCCGGCTTGTCGGTCTTGGCGGCAGCTTCGGGTGCGGCTTCCGTATTGTCCTGCGGCTTCGGCGTAGTTTCCGGCTTCGTAATCAGGCGGCTCGCCTGCCCCGGCTCCTCAACCAGCGCCAGCACTTGGCCCGACCTGGTTTCGGGCACAGAGACAATGGCGGTCTGCGTGGAGGTGGCGACATTGTTGTCTGCGCCGGTCGAACGCAGGACGAGTTGATGATCTCCCGCCTTCAGAGGCTCATCCAGAACAATGGCGAAATCGCCGCTGGCTCCTACCTTGGCTTTGCCCACAACAGTAGCGCCTGCCACGACCTCGACATCGGCATTGGGCAGCGCCTTGCCTGCGATCACGACCGAACCGTCAGGCTCGACACGAAGGAGATCGAAAACCGGCGTCTTGTTCTGCTGTTCTGCAGGAGCGGCATTTGCCTGCACGGCAGGCTCTTCGGTTGGCGCAGCCTGAGGCTTGGTATCGCTTGTCGCAACGTCGCCTGCTGGCTTCGCCGCCGCGGATGTCTGTTCCTCTGGTGCTTTCGTCTCGGATGGTGCTGCTTGTGGTTCGGCTGGCGCATTGCTCGACGCTGGCGCGGCGACATCGGATTGCGGTGTCTCAACGCGGGATCGTGTCGCATTCCAATAAAGGCCAAGCCCGACGACAATCGCGACGAAGCCGGTACCGAGCAATCCTAAACTGTTCTTTTGCATTTCGTTTCGAAACCCACGCCAGAGACTATAATGACGGGTTTATAGCTTTTGGCTTCCCCCCACAAGAAATCTGCACCGAAACAGCAAAAGGTACGAGGCTTTTTATTAGCAGGGTTATTGTTCTACACAGTTTGTCGGCTTCGACTGGTCCGGATCGTCCATAAGGTTATAAAGATCGGCCGTTTCGCCCTTGGTCCACCAGATATAGACGCCGCCGGCATATTTCGCTCCAGAGCCGGAGATAACGTTGGAGGCGACGATGGTTTCGTCTTCCAGCTCCAGTTCGGCAAGCGAAATATCACCGGCATTGTAGTAGGTTACCGAGACATTTTTCTCGCCACATTTGTAAAGAACGGAGTTGGTCGTCACTTCAGTGTCGTCCGGCAGTTTGATATTGATCTCGCCAGCCGATGCGGATGATGCGGCAAAGGTGAGCCCGAGAAACACAACCCAGTTCTTCATATCCAATCCACTTCTCAATCCAGAGTACATACCGATTGAGATATAACAATCGCCGCAAATGTCCAACAGTGACCTGGCTCACTGTCAGCAATCTTCTCCGCAAAATGAAATCGCAGGCGCTTGACGCTGAAAGGTCAAAAGCGCACAAGAAATCATGTCTGAGATTCGATCCATCTGTGTTTATTGCGGCTCATCTACGGGCCTGAATCCCATCTATCGCGAAGCGGGCGTTACGCTTGGCCGATCCATTGCCGAACACGGCCTGCGCCTTGTTTATGGCGGTGGCACGCGCGGCATCATGGGCGCGGTTGCTCAAGGCGTCATGGAAGCTGGCGGCGAGGTTACCGGCATCATCCCGACCTTCCTGCTCGACAAGGAAGCAAGCCTCGAAAAGGCCGAACAGCTGACCGAACTCATCGTCGTCGGCGACATGCATGAGCGCAAGCACCTCATGTTCCAGAAGTCCGATGCTTTCGTGACGCTTCCCGGCGGCATCGGCACGGTTGAGGAAATCGTGGAAATGATGACCTGGGCGCAGCTCGGCAAGCATCGCAAGCCGATGGTGTTCGCAAACATCAACAATTTCTGGCAGCCTATGCTCTCGCTTCTCGAGCATATGACGGCGGAAGGCTTCCTGCACACCGCGCATCAGGTGAAGCCCTTGGTCATAGACAAGGCGAAAGACATCGTTCCCGCCATCATCGCCGCCAATGGCAAGGCATCTGAAGGCGACCAGAAGATCATCGAAAAGATGTGAGTTTAGGGCAGTAGGGCAGTAGAAAGTTACAGCCGTCGCGGCCATCTACAACCTAAACATACTGCCTTATTCCCTTACTGCCCTACTGCCTTACCTCTTCACCAGCGTCGCCACGGCTTCGACATGTGGCGACCAGAGGAACTGGTCAATCGGTGTGACACGCATGACGCGATAGCCGCCCTTCACCAGAATCGCGAGGTCACGGGCGAGCGTCACCGGATTGCACGAAACCGCGACCACCTTCTCCACCTTGGATTTTGCCAGCTCAAGCGCCTGTTCTTCCGCACCTGCACGCGGTGGATCGAAAACCACAGCGTTATAGGGCAGCAGTTCCTTCGGCATCAAAGGACGGCGGAACAAGTCGCGGCGTTCGACCGAGACGGGCTTCAAGCCCTGCACGTGGCGGATACCGCGATCGAGAGCCGCAAGTGCCAGCGCGTCGTTTTCTACGGCATGAACTGCGCTCTTTTCAGCAATCCTCAGTGCAAATGTGCCGACACCGCAAAACAGGTCCGCGACGCGCTTGGCCTTGCCGACATGATCCAGCACGAGCTGCACCATCGCCTCTTCGGCATCCTCTGTTGCCTGCAAAAAGCAGCCGGGCGGCACCGGAACCGGCACCTTGCCGAAATGGATGAGCGGCTTTTTCGGTTCGACGATGATTTCACCTTCATGCGAAAGGCGCGCAAAGCCCTTTTTCATGACAAGCGCGGTCAGCGCGCGCCGTTGATCGTCGCTCAGTTTGCCGCAGCCGCTCGCCGCGAGATCAAGGCCGGATGCTGTCAGCGTTACCGCCAGCTTGAACGGCTTGGAACCGGGTGCAATCAAGGCACCGACCTCACGCAGATCATCAAGCCGTGCAATGATTTCCGGGACCGTTACCGCACATTCGACGATGTCGATAATTTCGTGACTCAAGTGACGGTTGAAGCCGAGCAGCACGCCCTTCT
The DNA here is from genome assembly GCA_900470195.1 of Hyphomicrobiales bacterium. Taxonomy (GTDB): domain Bacteria; phylum Pseudomonadota; class Alphaproteobacteria; order Rhizobiales; family Rhizobiaceae; genus Brucella. The sequence continues at coordinate 82,414 of UEIJ01000029.1, forward strand.
CCGTCTTGCGCGCCGCAAAAACAGCGCGACGACGTGTGCGCGGCTGGCAAGCCACCAGAGGCGCAACCTCCGTGTCGATCCCTCGGCCCTTCAGCGCGGAGACAACCAGTTCGCGCTTCCAGAGGCGATAGGGTTCTGCCTGCCAATGCTGCAACGCACAGCCGCCGCAATCCTCGAAATGCTGGCAGGCCGGCTCCTGTCGCTCCGGCGATGTTTCGAGAAGCGCCATAACCGTCGCGCGGTTTTTGTCGCGCGCGACGTTAGCCACTTCGCCCGGCAGCGTGAAAGGCACATAAATCTGGCCATCAGGAACATTGGCAACGCCATCGCCGCCCGCGCCAATCGAGCGGATAGTAATTTGCCCCGTGTTTGGCGTCGTCATTGGTCTTTCTTTCCTGCCAGGAGATATTCACGATTGCCATCGCCGCCCTCAATGGGTGACGGGCAAAGGCCGAGCGCGCGCCACCCGGCTTGCGTCTCCAGCCATAATCTCAGTTCTTCTGCTATGCGTTCGCCTTCTTTCGGGTCACGCAGAATGCCGCCCTTGCCGATAGCCTCGCGGCCCGCTTCAAATTGCGGCTTTACGAGAAGCGCGCAGATAGCATCTTTCTGTGCAAAGGCCAATGCCGCAGGCAAGGCGAGTTTCAGCGAGATGAAGCTCACATCCGAGACCACGCAATCGATTTCGCGTCCGTCCAGATGGGAAAATTCCAGCGCACGGGCGTTGATCCCCTCCTTGTTGGTAACGCGAGGGTCGGCACGCAATATCTCATGCAACTGGTCATGGCCAACATCGATGGCGACGACGTGGTTCGCTCCGCGCTCCAGTAGGACCTGCGTGAAGCCGCCTGTCGAGGCACCAATGTCAAGCGCAGTTCGCCCTGCCATATCAAGATCGAAATGATCGAGTGCGGCGATCAGCTTCAGGGCAGCACGGGAAACATAGGCGCTCGCCGGATCATCAACGGCGATATTTGCCGTGCGCAAAACCGTCTGTCCCGGCTTGGTGGCGGGCTTGCCGTCCACCTTGACCGTGCCGCGCTGGATCGCATCACGCGCCCGCGAACGTGTTGCAAAAAGCCCCAGCTCCACCAGCAGCTGGTCGAGCCGCAGGTTCTTGTCGCACGCCTCTCCGCTCATCGGTCAGGCGCGAAATGGCGCTGCGATAGCCTCGCGGCCAAGGGCAGCAAACACCGCCTGCACGATGCCTGCACGGTCAAGACCGGCCTCGGCATACATGGCATCCGGCTTGCCGTGATCCTGGTAGGTGTCCGGCAAGGTCAGGGCACGCACCTTGAGGCCACGATCCAGAAGTCCGTCCGCGGCGAGGAATTGCAGCACATGGGAAGCAAAACCGCCGACAGCCCCCTCTTCCACCATCACCAGCACTTCATGCTCGCGTGCCAGACGACGGATCAGATCATGATCGAGCGGCTTGGCAAAGCGCGCATCGGCCACCGTCGTGGAAAGACCGGCAGCGCCTAGTTCATCGGCGGCGGCAAGGCATTCCTGCAAGCGTGTTCCGAAAGACAGCAGCGCCACCTTCGTACCTTCACGCACGATGCGTCCCTTGCCAATTTCAAGCACCGAACCACGCTCCGGCAGGTCGACGCCGACGCCATCGCCACGCGGATAGCGGAAGGAAATCGGGCCTTCGTCATATTCGGCAGCGGTCCGCACCATATGGCGCAGTTCGGCCTCGTCGGAAGCGGCCATCACCACGAAACCGGGAAGAGCTGCGAGAAAGCCCGTATCGAAAGAACCCGCATGGGTGGGGCCGTCGGCACCGACCAGCCCCGCGCGGTCGATGGGAAAGCGCACCGGCAGATTCTGGATCGACACATCATGCACGACCTGATCGTAGCCACGCTGCAAAAAGGTCGAATAGATGGCGCAGAATGGTTTGAAACCTTCGCTGGCAAGTCCGGCAGCGAAAGTCACCGCATGCTGTTCAGCGATGCCGACATCAAACGTGCGCTGCGGGAACACTTCGCCGAAAAGATCAAGCCCGGTGCCGGACGGCATGGCAGCAGTGATCGCCACAATCTTGTCGTCGTGACGGGCTTCCTCAATCAAGCTCGTGCCGAAAATCTTGGTATAGCTCGGCGCATTTGCAGGCGGCTTCGACTGCTTGCCTGTAATGACGTCGAACTTGTTGACGCCGTGGTATTTGTCGGCGGCAGCTTCCGCCGGCGCATAGCCCTTGCCCTTCTGCGTCACCACATGGATCAGCACAGGCCCTTCCGGCGTGTCGCGTACGTTTTTCAGGATCGGCAGCAGATGGTCGAGATTATGGCCATCGATAGGGCCGACATAATAGAAGCCCAGTTCCTCGAAAAGCGTGCCGCCGGTAAAGAAGGCGCGCGCATATTCTTCCGACTTGCGGGCCTTATCCTGCAAAAATTTCGGCAGTTTCCTGGCAACCTGCTTCGCTGCCTCGCGCACGCTGCGGTAGGTTTTGCCCGAAACGAGGCGCGCCAGATAAGCGCTCATCGCGCCGGTTGGCGGCGCAATCGACATATCGTTGTCATTCAAAATGACAATGAGACGCGCATCAAGCGCACCGGCATTGTTCATCGCCTCATAGGCCATGCCCGCCGACATGGAGCCATCGCCGATAACCGCGATAACATTGCGCTTTTCGCCGGAAAGTTCCGACGCTACAGCCATGCCCAAACCAGCCGAAATCGAGGTCGAGGAATGGGCGGCGCCGAACGGATCATATTCGCTTTCGGCGCGCTTGGTGAAACCGGAAAGCCCGCCTTCCTGACGAAGCGTGCGGATGCGGTCGCGACGCCCGGTCAGTATCTTGTGCGGATAGGCCTGATGTCCCACATCCCAGATGATGCGATCGTGCGGCGTGTCGAAGACATGGTGCAGTGCTACCGTAAGCTCCACCACGCCCAGCCCCGCGCCGAGATGCCCGCCCGTGGTGGACACGGCGTCGATCAGCTCTTCGCGCAATTCCTGCGCGAGCTGCGGCAGATCGGATTCCGGCAATGCGCGCAGGGCTTCCGGGGTCGGCGCCTTGTCAAGCAATGGGGTCAGGGGTCGGGACATTAAAACAACCTGTTTCTGGTTCGGTTTTGTTGTCGGTATAGCAGCTACGCGACGGGATCAAGCAGGGAGACATCGTGTCCCAAAACCCAACTCAATTCACGTCATTCGGGCAAAGGTATGAAATCCTGCTCATCACCGGGTACAATATCGAAACGCCCGCTGCGCCATTCTTCCTTGGCCTGCTCTATCCTCTCCCGGGAAGAAGATACGAAGTTCCACCATACATAGCGCTTGGAACCGAGCGTTGCACCGCCAAAAAGCATGATATGCGCGCCTTCCGGCCCGGCCTGCACGACAATATCGTCGCCGGGGCGAAATGCCAGCAAGCGATCCGGCGGAAAAACTTCGCCGCCAATACCGACATTGCCCTGCAACGTATAAATCGCGCGCTCTTCGGCGACGGGCGGGATCGGGAAACGCCCATTCGGCTCTATCCGAATATCCGCATAGAGCGTATCGGCGTGCTGGATTACCGGTGACTTCAAGCCAAGCATGGACCCCATGATCAGCCGCCCGGAGAAATCTTTGTCCTCCATCACCGGCAGCTCGGGTGCATTGGTGTGAAAAAACTCCGGGCTTATTTCTTCCAGTGCGTCGGGCAGAGCGAGCCAAGTTTGAATACCAGAGATGGATAACGGTCCATTGCGTTCTTCTTCGGGCGAACGTTCCGAGTGCACAATGCCCCGGCCCGCGGTCATCAGGTTCACATCGCCGGGACGGATGACCATTTCGGTACCAAGACTGTCCCTGTGCCGAATATGCCCGTCGAACAGGTAGGTCACCGTAGAAAGGCCTATATGTGGATGCGGACGCACGTCCAGCGCATCGCCATCACGCAGAACAGCCGGTCCCATGCGATCAAAGAAAATGAAGGGTCCCACCAGACGGCGACGCACTGTCGGCAAGGCCCGTCGCACTTCCAGTCCACCAATGTCACTTGTACGCGGAATGACCAGCGTTTCGATGCTGTCTACCGAAGTCTTGTCGCCAAGGACCGGATCAGGACACGGGAAGAAACTCATGAAACGCTACTCCGGATGTTTGTCTTGACGCGCATCTTACCTGATCGAAGCAGGATCAGAATCAGTCCAGTGATTGATTTCCCTGCATCGGTCGTTCCCGCTTTTCGGGATGCGCTTTTATATAGGCGCCGTTCTTATTTATCGCATGGGCCTTCAAAACAAAACCGCACCGCCAAGCGGTGCGGTTCGATCACGATTTATACCAAAGCGCAGAGACGCTAACGTGCCACGCCTTAGTAATCAGCGGCCCTGTAACAGTTTTGAAAGCGAGCTGGCGTCCGGAACCTGTCCGTTTGTCGTCAGCTTGTCGACAAGGCCGGGCAGAACCTGCGAAAGCTGGTTCAGAAGCTCTTGCTGGTCGATCCCGGCATGCTCCGCGATTTCGCTCAACGTTTTCTGACCGATTGCGTCGCCGAGCTGCCCCGGCTCGATTGGATGGTTGGAACCCTGACCGACCCAGGAATCCACCTTGTCGCCAAGGCCCGCCTGTTTCAGTTGATCCAGGAGACCGCCAAGCCCGCCGCCGAGGGGTCCCGGAGCCGAGGGAGCCGCAGAAGCATTTCCGGCAGCCGCACCGCCGAGCAGACCACCAAGCCCGCCAAGGATACCGCCCAGCAAGCCACCGCCTGCCTGCGATTGATCCGGCACGGGCACGGGCTGGGCTGGAGCGTCCGCCGTATCGTCGCTATGGCCCTTCAGCATCTTGCCGATCAGCAGGGCGCCGAGCGCAATCAGAACCGGCTTCGCCAGGCTTCCGCCGGGGATAGGCGAATTGCCCGAGTTGTCGTCATAACTTCCCATCACACGATACTCCCTGTTATCCGATGCCAATTGTGCATTCGGTAAGATAAAGGTAAATGGGTTTCCCATTTTGACAAGCATTATACCTTGCAAATTTTGTAGCAGTGTGAAAATTTCCCAAGTGTGCGATACAAAAGTGTATTTGCGCATCGGGAGATATTAGATGTCTGTTATAAGCTGGATAATACTAGGCTTGATTGCCGGCTTCATCGGCAGCAAGATCGTCAATAAAAGTGGCCAGGGCCTTTTCCTGGATATTGCTCTCGGCATTGTCGGCGCCATCATCGGCGGCGTCATCTTCACTTTCTTCGGCGCACAGGGCGTCACCGGCCTCAACATATATAGCCTGATCGTTTCCATCATCGGCGCCATCGTGGTGTTGTGGGTCTACCACGCCATCTCGGGAAAGCGCTCCATCGGCTGATATCATATCATGCAATTCAGGCTCCGGCTCGTCCGGAGCCTTTTTAGTTTCGCTTGCCGAAAGTGCTTCCAATCAATGAGCTTTCTGGAACCCTATATTACCGCCTATGGAGCGTTTGCGCTTTTCGTGATCGTATATTTTGAATCTTTCGGCGCCCCTATGCCCGGTGAGAGCGCGCTCATAGCAAGCTCGCTGCTCGCCCTGCATGGAACGCTGAACATCGAGACCGTGCTTCTCGCAGTATTCACAGGCGCGGTGCTTGGTGATTGTACGGGCTACCTGATTGGGCGCTTTGGCGGCCGCCAGCTAATTCTGAGATACGGACACCTTGTAAAGCTCACGCCGGAACGGTTGGAGCAGTTCGAGAAACTTTTCGAAAGCAAGGGAATTTATGTGGTGGCGACCGCCCGCTTCGTCGTGCTTCTGCGACAGTTGAACGGCATCGTCGCAGGTTCGATGAAAATGGACCCGCTACATTTTCTGGCAGCGAACATTGTCGGCGCGGTAGCATGGACGCTCGCCTGGGGACTTGGCCCCTATCTGCTGAGCGGCGTTCTGGCGCCTTATGTCGCCCAGCTCAAAACGCTATTCTGACCGGATTGACCCGGTCAGTTTAATTCAAGTTAATTCAAGTCGATTTATTCGGGGTCGAGAGGCTCGGTGCCCACCGGCTGCCCATCGCGGCCAATGCGGATTTTCTCCACTTTGTCCTCGGCAGATTTCAGAAGCGTGTCGCAATGCTTCTTCAGGGCTTCGCCGCGTTCGTAGATGCGGATGGACTCTTCCAGCGGCACGTCGCCCCGCTCCAGATCGTCGACGATCTTCTCAAGCTGCTTCAGCGCATCCTCGAAGCTCATTACCGCAATGTCGGCGTTGGACGGTTCGGTTACCATGATTCATCCTTTCAACAGCCGCGTAATATGCGCAGACGCGGACTGCGACAAGCCCTCTAGATCATATCCACCCTCAAGCACACTCACTAGCCGGTGATCGCAGAACCTTTCTGCCCGCTCCATGAGTTTGCCTGTCGCCCAATCGAAATCCGCTTCGTCGAGGTTGAGCTCGGCCAGCGGATCACGAAAATGGGCATCGAAGCCCGCCGAAATAAGGATCAAATCTGGCCGGAAATTGTCCAAGGCAGGCAATACACGACTATTAAATGCCTCGCGGAATTCACGGCTTCCTGTATCGGGAGACAGTGGCGCGTTGAAGATATTGCCGACGCCGGTTTCATCCTTTGCCCCCGTGCCGGGATATAGCGGAAACTGATGCGTCGAACAGAACAGGACGCTCGGATCGTCCTTGAAAATATCCTGTGTCCCGTTGCCGTGGTGGACATCCCAATCGACGATGGCGACGCGCTCGGCCCCGTGCCGGCGCTGCGCATGACGGGCGGCAATCGCAATATTGTTGAAAAGGCAAAAGCCCATCGCGGTGGAACGTTCGGCATGATGTCCGGGCGGGCGGGCTGCGACGAACACATTATTCGCTGCGCCGGAAAATACATCATCGACCGCAGCCGTCGCTGCGCCGATGGCAGTCAGCGCTGCATCAAGACTTTTGGGACTGACATAGGTGTCGCCATCGAGCCTCACCACGGGCGCAGGTGCTTCCTCGTCCGAAGCCGGCTCCGGTATTCCGGCGCGAATGGCTTCCAAATGCTCTTCCGGATGCGCAAGCAGCACTGCCGCCTCATCGCCGCGCGGTGCCTCCACGCGGTCGAGCCGGTAGAAATCCGGTCCTTCCAGCTCACTCATCAGTGCCCGGATACGATCCGGGCGCTCGGGATGGCCGGGCGGGGTCAGGTGGTCGAGATAGATCGGATGCCAGTAAAGCCGTGTCGTCATAGTTTCACTATAGCATCTCACAGGCACATGACCATGACGGCCATGCGCCTGATCTGTCTGAGAGGTCAGATGATTTCGGTTCGCGCGATGTGGATGCCGAAACCTTCAAGGCCGACATAATGACGCTCACGCGACGCCAGAAGCACAATCGACGTGATGCCGAGATCCTTCAATATCTGCGCACCAAGGCCGATCTGACGCCACTCTTCCTCGCGGGCAACCGCTTCGGCATGGCTTTCATGGTCATTCGGAATCGCATCGCGGGCGCGGGTATCGTGGTGATCGGAACGCACGCCGACAGAACCTTCGCGCAGATATACCAGTACGCCGCGGCCTTCCTTGCCCATCTTTTCCATGATGGCATCGAGATTGCTGCCACCCTTCCCGAACACATCGTTCAGCACATCTTCGCGGTGCAGGCGGACCGGCACTTCCTCGCCGTCACGAATATCGCCAAACACGACAGCCACATGCTGCATGGGTTCCCATGGCAGTTCATAGGTATAAGCATGAGCTGCACCTGCGCAGGTCTTGACCGGTGCATCGCCAACGCGTTTGACCAGTGTTTCCTTACGCTGGCGATAGGCTATGAGGTCGGCAACGGTGACCCGGTGCAGCGCGTGTTTTTCGGCGAAAGCCTTTACGTCAGGGCCGCGCATGACGGAACCGTCATCATTGACCAGTTCGCAGATCACGCCGATGGGCGGGAGATTTGCAAGCTTGCAGAGGTCGACGGCGGCTTCCGTATGGCCGGACCGCATGAGGACACCGCCTTCGCGGGCAACCAGCGGGAAAATATGGCCGGGACGCACAAAATCCGAAGCGCCAGCGTTCGGGTTTGCCAGATTGCGAACAGTCAGCGTGCGATCTTCCGCGGAAATACCGGTCGTCGTGCCATGGCGGTAATCGACGGTCACGGTGAAGGCAGTGGTGTGGGCCGATTCGTTTTCGGCAACCATTGGCGCAAGATTGAGGCGCTTGGCTTCCTCGCGGGTCATCGGCGTGCAGACGATGCCGGATGTATGGCGGACGATGAAAGCCATTTTCTCGGGCGTACAATGCACGGCGGCGACAATCAGGTCGCCTTCGTTTTCGCGCCCGTCATCATCCATGACCACAACGATTTCGCCACGTTCAAAAGCACGAAGCGCATCGACGACTTGTTTCTGATTATAGCTCATTTCGACCTCTATATGTCAGACAACCGACGGGCCCAATCGTCGGCCAGATATGGCCAGTCTGGCCAAAATTGTTCAGACGCGGCCAGTCTGGCCCCAAGTTGTTTAGACGCGGCCAGTCTGGCCGCGGTGACGCAGATAATGATCGGCAATGGCGCAAGCCACCATCGCCTCGCCGATCGGCACGGCGCGAATGCCCACGCACGGATCGTGACGGCCCTTTGTCATCACATCCACTTCCTTGCCATCCTTGTCGACAGAGCGGCGCGGGGTCAGGATCGATGAGGTGGGCTTGACCGCGAAACGCGCCACAACCGGCGCGCCGGTCGCGATACCGCCCAGAATGCCGCCTGCATGATTGGACAGGAACAGCGGCTTGCCGTCATTGCCCATGCGCATTTCGTCTGCATTTTCTTCGCCGGTAAGACGGGCGGCCTCGAATCCGTTGCCAATTTCCACACCCTTCACGGCGTTGATGGACATCAGCAGGCTGGCGATATCCTGATCGAGCTTGCCGTAGATCGGCGCTCCGATGCCAGCAGGCACGCCTTCAGCAACAATCTCGATCACCGCGCCGACCGACGATCCGCTCTTGCGAATGCCATCGAGATAATCCGCAAACAATTCGACGGAACCGGCATCCGGAGAGAAGAAAGGATTATTATCCACTTCCGCCCAGTTCCAGCGGCGGTGGTCGATGCCGTGCACGCCCATGGCGACCAGTGCGCCCTTGACTTCGAGCCCCGGCACAATCTTGCGGGCGATGGCGCCCGCCGCCACACGCGCTGCCGTTTCGCGCGCCGATGAACGTCCGCCGCCACGGTAGTCACGAATGCCGTATTTGACGTCATAGGTGTAATCGGCATGCCCCGGACGGTACTGGCGGGCGATCTCGCCATAATCCTTCGAGCGCTGATCGGTGTTCTCGATCATCATTGAAATCGGTGTGCCGGTCGTCGTCATCGTCACGCCGTCGTCGCCCAGAAGAACACCGGAAAGCACCCGCACCTGGTCAGGTTCGCGGCGCTGCGTCGTATATTTGGACTGGCCGGGTTTGCGCTTGTCGAGATAGGCCTGAATTTCAGCTTCCGTGAAAGTGATACCGGGCGGACAGCCGTCAACAACGCAACCGAGCGCCAGACCGTGGCTTTCGCCCCAGGTGGTTACGCGGAACAGATGGCCGAAACTATTGTGAGACATGCGCGACGCCTGAATAAATTGTCCTTGTCCGGAGCAGGCCAAGGAGAGAGCAGCTACTTTACGCGCCGGTTTTATTGAGCTTTTTGACGCCGGTCAAATCAAGCTCCCCAGCGACGCAAAATTTCCTTCTGGAGATCGATATCCGGCATTTTTTTTGACACATTCCACACGCTACATTGTGGGATCGACGGCGCGGGGCGCCAAAACACCAAATAGCGACAATCGTGTCGAATCGGTCAGGCGACAACCCAATCCGAGGCACAACCAAAGGAACGGACGTCATGCATTATCTGGTCGGATTAATCCTCATCGTTGCTTCGCTTTTCTCCACGGTAGCGATGGCGGACGATGCCGAAGGCAAGATCACCGGTATCAACAAGGACAGCGAAACCATAACGCTGGATGACGGCGAGACATACAAGCTGCCTGGCGAGTTCGACTACAGCGCGATCAACAAGGGCATGAAGGTACTCATCATTTATGATGTGGTCGACAGCACGCGCTTCATCACCGATATTCAGGAAGCGCCGTAAACGGCAGTGATCTCTTGCACGAAAATCGCGCACGCCGAATGATCGATTAAAGAGTTACCTGTCCATCCACACAGGTAACGACATTCCCACCGATCCATATCCCATCGGCCTCGCGCCGAACGTGAATGCGCCCTGCTCGCCCAAGAGCAGTGCCCTGGCTGGCAACATAAGATGCTCGCGCTATTCCACTGCCAATCAACCATTGGGCTATGCCCGCGTTTAGACTTCCCGTAACCGGGTCCTCAAAGCCAGCGGCGGTAAAAGCCCGGACTTCAAAATCGGCAGCGTCGCCGTCGTCGGCTTGGTTCCAAGGCGCGACGACGCCAACCCGGAGGCCAGAGATCGCAGCGAAATCTGGACGAAGGGCCAGAACATCCTCCCTTTTTTGTAAAAGGACAGCCAGCCAGCCTGGACCATTGTCGACCCAGCGTGCATCAACAATAGTGTCCATGCTGATATGCAAGGCTCCTGCGATGCGTTGCAGCAATTGCGGTTCAAGGGTCTCACTTCTGATCAGCTCGGGTGCAGCAAAGGAAAGCATGTCGCCGTCCCTGCGTATGCGGATCAAACCAGCCTCGCATTCCTGCACGACTTCCCCGCCATTGGTTCTCCCATTCGAGGCGAGCCAGACATGACAGCTGCCCAAAGTCGGGTGTCCCGCAAAAGGTAATTCACGCGACGGGGTAAAAATCCGGACGCGATAGTCTGCCCCGATTTTTGTCGGCTTTAGCAGAAAAGTGGTCTCGCTAAGATTCGTCCAATTCGCAAACGCAGCCATTCTGGCGTCGTCCAAGCTATCTGCATCGACAACAACTGCCAGCGGATTACCGCCCAACGGCCGGGAAGCGAAGACATCGACCTGCTGAAATTTGAACGTAAAGCCTTTAGAATCCAGCATCATCCCCCCGAAATGCGGCTTTCAATATTTGATCGCTTCAGTCTTCGACCGCCCTCGTCTCAAACCCACTCGAGCTTGCCGTTTTCGAACTTCAGAATCTTGTCCTGCGGTATGGAGAGATTTGCGGCGGCGTGACCGTCCATGTCGCCGTAAAGGTAAAACAGCGTGCGAATGCAGCCGCCATGCGTGACGCAGACGGTCGGCCATTCCACGGCCTCCACCCAGCGCCCGATACGGCGCGACAGGCCCATATAGCTTTCAGCGGTCGCGCCCGGCGGCACAAAATTCCACTTGTCGCGGGCGCGCGCTTCCAGAAGGTCCTCGCGTTCCTTGGCAATGTCTTCCATCATGAAGCCCTGCCAATCACCGAAATTGACTTCCATCAGTTGCGGATCGGTGCGGTAATCATAAGGGTCGAGCCCCATGCGCAGGCGGATGCGCTCCATCGTTTCGCGGGTGCGGCGCAGAGGGCTTGCCACGAAATCGAAGCCCGCGCCGTCGCCGATCAGCGATTTCAGCATGTCTCCATTGCGGTCGGCCTGGCTGCGCCCATTATCGTTGATGTCGATATCAAGCTGTCCCTGAATGCGCTGCGAAACATTCCAGTCCGTCTCGCCGTGACGTGAAAAGTAGATGATTTCCCGAGCCACAGCTCCACCCCAATATGCCGTCAGTCAATGTCTGGATAGCTTTCCCGCACCGGGAAAGAAAAAGAAAAATCCCGAGAAGCGGTCAACTTTTCGGGATTTCGTATTCGCTGCTTCAGTCTTTCACGACCGAAATATCCGGCGCGTCTACCGCTTTCATGCCGATGACATGATAGCCGCTATCCGCGTGATGGACTTCACCCGTCACCGAACGGGACAGGTCAGAAAGGAAATAGAGGCCCACATCGCCCACTTCCTCAATGGTGACAGTACGGCGCAGCGGCGCGTTATATTCATTCCACTTGAGGATATAGCGGAAGTCACCGATGCCCGAAGCGGCGAGCGTCTTGATCGGGCCGGCAGAAATCGCATTGACGCGAATGTTCTGCGGACCGAGATCGACGGCCAGATATTTCACGCTTGCTTCAAGAGCAGCCTTGGCGACGCCCATGACGTTGTAGTTCGGCATGACCTTTTCGGCACCGTAATAGGTCAGCGTCAGGATCGAGCCGCCGTCACTCATCAGCTTTTCCGCCCGGCGGGAAATCGCCGTCAGCGAATAGACCGAGATCAGCATCGTGTTGGTGAAATTGGCTTCCGACGTATCGACATAACGGCCCGTCAGCTCATCCTTGTCGGAAAAGCCGATGGCGTGCACGACGAAGTCGAGCTTGCCCCACTTCTTTTCAAGCTTCTCGAAAACGGCATCGATGCTGGCAGCATCCGCCACATCGCAATGTCCGGCAATGAATGCGCCAAGCTCTTCAGCCAGAGGCTCGACACGCTTCTTCAATGCATCGCCCTGATAGGTGAATGCGAGCTCTGCGCCTGCATCACGAGCGGCCTTCGCAATACCCCATGCGATGGAGCGGTTGTTGGCGACGCCCAGAATCAATCCACGCTTGCCCTGCAACAAACCTGACTGTGCGGTCATTAGGGGTCCTCATTGAAAACAATTAACTTGTTGCCCTATCGCACAGCCTCGGCTCTCCTTCAAGCAATTGCAGTGAAAAAGCCGGGCATTGTCACTTTACTGCCGCAAAGAGACAACACCCGGCTTTAAACGATTGAAGACGTGCTCAGGCTTGTTTGCGTTTTTGCAGGAATTCTTCCAGCTCCCTGTCGCCACCTTCCGGCAGCATGATCCGCACATGTACGTAAAGATCGCCCCGTCCGGCAGCTTTGAGCGGAAGGCCCTTTTCTTTCAGGCGCAGCACACGATCAGAGCTCGACCATGCCGGTATTTTCACGGCAATCCGCCCGTCCAGCGTTTCGACCTCCTGCTTGCCGCCGAGAACGGCGTCGGCAAGTTCGACCGGCAGGTCCACATGGACGTCGCGGCCTTCCAGGCGAAACCGCGGATGCGCCTTGAAGTGGATCGTGACCAGCGCATCGCCGGCCGTTCCGCCCATCAAGGTCTCGCCCTGCCCTTTCAGGCGAATGGTCTGACCGTCTTCGACATATTTGGGCAGCTTGATCTTGAGATGCTTGCCGTTCGGGAAGATCGCTTCAACCTTTTCAGCGCCGGCAGCCTGTTCCAGCGTGATATCGATAGATGCGGAAAGATCGGCTCCCTTCGCCGGGCCGCGCTGACGCGTTCCGCCCGCGCGGGCACCGCCACCGAAAGCGCCGCCAAAAAGATCGTTCAGAATGTCTTCCGCGCCACCGAAGCCGCCGCCCTGCTGAAAGCCGCCGGGACCGGAACGAAATTCAAAGTGGCTGTTGCCACCCCCGCCCTGCCGGAAACCGGCGAACGGGTCGCCATGGGGGCCGCCGAAACCCTGTCCGCCTGTGAAGCCCTGGAAAGCGGGCTTGCCCTCGGCATCGATCTCGCCACGGTCGAATTGCCCGCGCTTGTCCTTGTCGCCCAGAATTTCGTAAGCCTGGTTCAGTTCTGCAAAGCGCTCCTGCGCCTTCGGATCATCCTTGTTCTGATCAGGATGGTGCTTTTTGGCCAGTTTGCGGAAAGCCGATTTTATTTCTTCGGGCTTCGCCGTTTTGGCGACGCCCAGCACGCTATAGGGATCGCGCATATAGTTCCTCTTTCAGGAAATACTGTGAGATAAACAAGATTCGTTGCCCACAATATGCGCATCTGACCGGCAAAGTTCCAGTCAGGTCAGGCTTTTCTTTTCAGATCGGCGCGAAAGAAGTCACCGTCCATTGACCGCCGCGCTCCATGCAGGTTTCGCCACGGTAGATGGAAACACCGTCAAAAGCTTCGCGCGAGGTTTCGAACTGGCGGCAAAGCTGATTGTTCCTGTTGTTCTCGGCAATCGTCGTGATGGTGCCCTGGCTGCCCGTATCGGGATTGGCCCACGGAACGGGCTTCTTACCCCATTGGGTGAAGTTGAGCGCGGAAACGACGTTCTTTATGGCAGACTGATCGGAAAGCCTGCCAGTATCGGTCTCGACCGGCTGCGGCTGCTTCACGGAGCCGGTAATCGTGGAAGAATCAGGCACAGCCTTTTCAATGCTCACGCCACCCATCGCGCAACCGGCAAGCGAGAAGAGGCATATGCCAATCGCAGCCTTGCGCAGCACATTTGCGCCCCGGCACAGGCTCCAGAGATTGGTTTCGTGGCGAAGCGTCTCGACGGACAACGCTATTCCCTTATTCTACACGCTAAAGATGCAGGGATTATGGGTGAGCTTGGGTTAACAAGCGGTGTGCCGGAAAGGTAAACAAATCGGAATCGGAGCACAACGCCCAACTCGATACTTTGTTCAGCCGTCAAAGGATGTTCCCCACTATCCTGTCGGCCAGAGGCCGCCTCACTCCCCAACCCGCCTTATTTCAGCGAAAGAAGCGTGTCGGATGTTTACTTTAGCCGCGCTGGTTGCATAACCGTTCCGGCCTGCCTGTTTCACTTTATAAAGTGCCAGATCTGCCCGCGCAAAGACGTCGAGGTCATCCGTTTCCTTGCCGCGCTCCTCGCTGGCAATGCCGATGCTGACCGTCATGGCGAGCTTCTGTCCATGAAAAACAAGCGGTGCACCGTTGATCGCGTCGACGATTTCGCGCGCGATTTCCATTGCTTCCCCTTCATGCATCTTGGGGAGCAGAATTGAGAATTCGTCGCCACCCAGCCGCGCCAGCACACCACGCCGATCAAGGATGTCGACCCCAACATCGGCAAAATGTACAAGCGCCTGATCGCCCAGCGCATGGCCGTATGTGTCGTTCCATTGCTTGAAATTGTCGATATCGATCAGCAGGACGCTATAAGCCACACCGTCTTCGCTGAATGCGAGCTCCGCCCTCGTCAGCCTTTTCATGAAATGGCGGCGGTTCGGGAGCCCGGTCAGTTCGTCTGTCTCAGCGACCCTGGCCATATCGCCGTGCAGGCGATTCATCGCCATCACGATGAAGCCGAAATTCCAGATCACACCGCTATATATCACGCAGACCAGCGCATAGCTTTCGATGGAAAAATAGAGCGACTGGTCGAATTCTCCCGCCCATGCGGCGATATTGAGCGACGTCTCGATGGCATGTCCAATGATGCCGAGCAAAAAGGCCGTGATCGCGATCTGGCCGCCAAGACCGAGGTTCTTTTGCCGCACCAGATAGAAAACTGTCATCGCCATCGGCACCGACTGGCCCACCGCATAGGCGATATTCCGCCCCTGCCAGCTCGCATGAAACGCGGCCATGACGACAAAACTTGCGAGCGATATTCCCGCCGCGATCCGCCAGCCGCCTTTCTGGCCGTAGAAATATCGTGCACCGACAAAGGCAAGGCAGAAGCCATAGATGATGATGGTGTTGCCGATGACAGCAGGCCAGAACGCGCCGTCATTGCCCTGCAACGAAAGAACGAAGCCTCCAACCAGCAGGAGCGTCGTCGAAAGCAGCCAGATCCTGGCTGGCTTGAATTTGCGATAAGAGAAGGCGATAGCGGACCAGATGATGCAGACCGTCAGCGAATTTAAGAAAATTACGATATAAAGCGTCAGGAAATCGAGTTTTGGCATAGCCCCTACCTTGAACGGGCGGCCCTACTAGAAGTTGCCCGCCAAGTAAAGTGAAGTCGGTACCTGCGACGACACATCCGGGCAAGGCCATGGACAAAATGACGGTTATCGAAGAAGCTCCCTCCCGACCCGCACCATTGGGTGTCTCTGGCGGGGATTCCCTTGCAGGATGATCCGCGAATTTCCGACAGGCTGTTGAAAATCCAAAATGACAAACGCAAGTGACGACTTCACCGAATCCTCCCAGCCGTTCAAGCTCTTTGCCGACTGGCTGACCGATGCCAAAGCGAGCGAACCGAACGATCCCAATGCGGTGGCGCTGGCGACGGTTGACCCGGATGGCCTGCCCAATGTGCGCATGGTGCTGCTGAAGGATTTTGACGAACAGGGTTTCGTCTTCTACACCAATTATGAAAGCACCAAGGGCAAAGAGATCCTGTCAGCCGAAAAAGCCGCCATGTGCTTCCATTGGAAGACGCTGCGCCGTCAGGTGCGCGTGCGTGGCGCGGTAGAGAAAGTCAGCGACGCCGAAGCCGATGCCTATTACGCTTCGCGTCCGCGCGGCAGCCGCATCGGTGCATGGGCATCCAAGCAGTCACGCCCGCTCGAAAGCCGTTTCGCATTGGAAAAGGCGGTTGCGGAATATACGGCGAAATATGCCATCGGCGATATTCCGCGCCCGCCCTACTGGTCGGGCTTCCGTATCCGCCCGGTCTCGATCGAGTTCTGGCATGACCGGCCCTTCCGCCTGCATGACCGCGTTCTGTTTACGCGCCCGACAGCGGAGGGCGACTGGAACAAGGACAGGCTTTATCCGTAACCTGATAACAAGAAGGCCACCGGAAACGGTGGCCTTCTTGTTTATACCAGTGGCTTGACCGCCACCCAGAGGCTTCCGAGAACAAGCCCGAGGAAAATCAGCCAGCCGACAATATTGTTCGACTTGAACAGTTTCAGACACTGGTCCGGGTTGTCGATATCGAGCACGATGATCTGGCGATAGAGATGCACGCCTGCTGCAAGCAATCCGGCCAGTGCTGGCATCGGCACTTGCGCCACGGCGAAAGCCGCCGCGAAGAAGCCGATCGCACCACCATAAAGCACCATCAGCGCCGTCTTGGTATGCTTGCCGAACAGACGCGCCGTGGAACGCACGCCCACCAGCGCATCATCTTCCTTGTCCTGATGCGCGTAGATCGTGTCATAACCGATCGTCCACAGGATCGCGCCGATATAGAGAAGCACCGGTGCAAGGCTCAGCGAGCCTTCGACCGCAGCCCAGCCCATGAGTGCGCCCCATGAGAAGGCAAGGCCAAGCACGAATTGCGGCCAGTCGGTAATGCGCTTCATGAAAGGATAAGCGGCAACGATCAGCAGCGAGAAAATGCCAAGACCGATGGAAAACCAGTTGAACTGCAGAACGACTACGAGGCCGACCAGTGCCTGCAAAACCAGAAACAGTTTGGCCTGCCCGCGTGTTACCTGCCCGGATGGCAGTGGGCGCGAGCGCGTGCGATCCACCTTGTCGTCAATGTCCTGATCGACAAGATCGTTATAAGTGCAGCCGGAACCGCGCATGGCGATGGCGCCGACCAGAAACAGAAACAGATGCCAGAAAGACGGCATTACGGCCCAGGCACCGTCGCCGGGCTTGGCGCCCGCGCCCGCCACGAGCGCTGCCGACCACCAGCATGGCCAGAGCAGGAGCTGCCACCCGATGGGACGATCCCAGCGGGCAAGCTGCGCATAGGGCCACAGCCAATGCGGCAGGACACGATAAACCCAATGGCCGGAAGGAGCGTCCTTCACCCGCCCGCGCGCATCGCGGGACTGGATGCCAGAATTGACCTGTGGGTTGGTTTGCGGATGCTGCATGGTCGTCTGCTTTCTCGAAACTGAACGACTCTACCCGCTTTTTCTGGAAAAATCGCGAGCCTGCCCTTGCCCGCGTGTGCGATGGGCAATAGAGAGCCGGGTTAGTTAAGTGTTTACTTACCTCAAGCGCAGGGAGCAAGGCATGAAAGTTCTGTTGATCGGTTCCGGTGGTCGCGAGCACGCCTTGGCATGGAAACTTGCCGCCTCTCCTTTGCTCGAAAAGCTCTATTGCGCGCCCGGCAATCCTGGCATTGCGACAGTCGCGGAGCTGGTCGACATCAGCGCCGATGACCACAAGGCGCTGATTGCCTTTGCCAAGGACAAGCAGATCGATCTCGTGGTGGTCGGGCCGGAAGCGCCGCTTGTGGCGGGCCTTTCCGACGAAATGCGCGCCGAGGGTATCCGTGTGTTCGGCCCCTCCAAGGCTGCGGCACAGCTTGAAGGCTCGAAGGGCTTCACCAAGGATCTCTGCGCGCGCTTCGACATTCCGACGGGCGCTTACGGTCGCTTCAACAATGCGCCCAAGGCCAAGGCCTATATCCGCCTAAAGGGTGCGCCCATCGTCGTGAAGGCCGACGGGCTTGCCGCAGGCAAGGGCGTGGTTGTAGCAATGACACTCGATGAAGCGCTTGACGCGGTGGACGCCTGCTTCGAGGGCGCATTCGGCTCCGCCGGTGCCGAGGTGGTGGTCGAGGAATTTCTGGACGGCGAAGAAGCAAGCTTCTTCTGCATCTGCGACGGCAAGACGGCATTGCCGCTTGGCTCGGCGCAGGATCACAAGCGCGTCGGCGACGGCGACACCGGCCCGAACACAGGCGGCATGGGTGCCTATGCCCCTGCCCCGGTCATGACCCCGGAAATCGTTGAACGCACGATGCGTGAACTGATCGAACCGACCATGCGCGGCATGGCGGAAATCGGCGCGCGGTTCTCCGGCATCCTGTTCCTCGGCCTGATGATCGGCAAGGACGGCCCGAAGCTGATCGAGTACAACACCCGTTTCGGTGATCCGGAATGCCAGGTGCTGATGATGCGCCTCAACAGCGACCTTCTCGCGCTCATCAATGCTGCCGTGGACGGCAAGCTGGATGAAGTTTCACTCGACTGGAAGGATCAGCCAGCGCTGACGGTGGTGATGGCTGCGGAAGGCTATCCGTCCAATGTGAAGAAGGGCAGCGTCATCCGCGATCTCGGCAAGCTCGAAGGTATCGATGGCGTCAAGGTCTTCCACGCCGGAACGGCAGAGAAGGATGGCAACATCGTTGCCAATGGCGGGCGCGTGCTCAATGTCACCGCCATTGCCGATACGGTCGCAGAAGCGCAAGCCAAGGCCTATGAAGCGGTGAAGCGCATCGACTGGCCGGAAGGTTTCTACCGCTCCGATATCGGCTGGCGTGCGGTGGAGCGCGAGAAGCAGTCCTGACGTCACCGACGGGACTGCTTACGGCACAATAATTCTTCCCTTTCTACGCGCTTTTGTCCTCGCGACGATGGACCGTCGCGTGTGGATGGCCGTCCGCCATTCCATCACGATGACGTGTATCGAAAACATTGACGTTTACGTAATAAGCCGATAGCTCTTATGTCGGATAGCCGTTTGGCGCCTGCCGGAATGCGAACAGCGCCGATGCAGGAGGCTTCTGAGGAGAGGCCGACAAACTATATTGGAGGAAAGATGTATCGCGCGCCGGTTTCTGAAATTTCCCATACGCTGATGAAAGTCGCAGGGCTGGAGAAAGCTCTTGGCGACAACCGCTTCCCTGATTTTTCCGCTGATCTTGCCGCCGCCATTCTGGAAGAAGCGGGCAAGTTTGCCTCTGAGCGCGTCGAGCCTCTGCGCATAACCGGCGACAAGCATGGCGCGACCGTCAAGGACGGCGTCGTCACGACTGCGCCGGGCTGGAAGGAGCTTTACCGCAACTGGATCGAAGGCGGCTGGAACTCGCTTACCGGCACACCGGAATATGGCGGTCAGGGCCTGCCGACCTTGATGTCGGTGGCTGTCAGCGAAATGTGGAATTCCGGCACGCTGGCATTCGCCATCGCCCCGACACTGACCATGGGCGCGGTCGAGGCGCTTGAAAAGCACGCCTCGAAAGAGTTGAAGGACGTCTATCTCGAAAAGCTCATCAGCGGCGAGTGGATGGGCACGATGAACCTCACCGAACCGCAGGCAGGCTCCGATCTCGGCGCGCTCCGCACCCGTGCGGAACGTGGCGACGATGGCACCTACCGCATTTTCGGCCAGAAGATTTTCATCACCTATGGCGAGCATGACCTGACCGACAATATCGTGCATCTGGTGTTGGCGCGCCTGCCCGATGCCCCTCCCGGCACCAAGGGCATTTCGCTTTTCCTCGTGCCGAAATTCCTCGTCAACGAAGACGGTTCGCTCGGACGCCGCAACGATCTGTTCTGTTCCGGTCTTGAGCACAAGATGGGCATTCACGCCTCGCCAACCTGCACCATGATTTATGGGGACGGCTTTGTTAAGGGCGAGGAACAGGGTGCGGTCGGCTATCTGATCGGCGAGGAAAACCGTGGTCTGGCCTGCATGTTCACCATGATGAACAATGCCCGCCTTCTGGTCGGCATTCAGGGTGTTGGCGTGGCGGAAGCGGCCTATCAGCAGGCGCTCAGCTATGCCAAGGAGCGCAAGCAGGGCCGCGCCATCGGTGCCGACCCGAAAGACGGCATGAGCCCGATCATTGAGCATCCCGATGTTCAGCGCATGTTGCTGACCATGAAGGCGCTGACCCAGATTGCCCGTTCGATCACTTATTCCTGCGCCCATGCCATCGACATGAGCCATGTGAGCGAAGGTGCGGACAGGGAGTTCTGGTCGGATCGCGCCGGTTTGCTGACGCCGCTCGCCAAGAGCTTTGCGACCGATGCGGGCGTGGATGTCGCTTCGCTGGGCGTCCAGATTCACGGCGGCATGGGTTTCATCGAAGAAACCGGTGCTGCACAATTGCTGCGCGATGCCCGCATCACCCCGATTTATGAAGGCACCAACGGCATTCAGGCCATTGATCTCGTGGCGCGCAAGCTGCCTCTCGGCAACGGCGAGCACGTCAAGGGCTTCCTTGCCGAATTGCAGGCAGATGCGGATAAGGCCAGTGCATCCAATCGTCCGGAACTGGGCGAGACCGGTGCGCGGCTTTCCGCGGCCATCGCACAAGCCCGCGAGGCCACCGAATGGCTGCAAAAGGCAGTTGCGGAAGGACAGCTTGAGGCGGCCCTTGCCGGGGCCACGCCCTACCAGCGGCTTTTGTCGCTCGTTGCAGGCGGTGCCTATCTCGCGCGCGCTGCACTTGCCGGTGACGATAATGGGCGCGCCGTGCTGAGCCGCTTCTTCGCGGAAAACATGCTTGCCGAAGTATTGTCCCTGAAGGACACAGTCATCACCGGCGCTGCCAGCCTTGCCGCCGCCAAATCTGCGCTGGAGGCATAAGCATGAGCGAACATATCCTGATCGAGCGCAAAGGCGCGATCCAGATCATCCGCCTCAACCGAGCCGACAAGAAGAACGCCATCACCCGGGCCATGTATGCCTCCATGACGAAGGCGCTCAAGGATGGCGATGCCGACGACGCGGTGCGCGTGCACGTATTCCTTGGAGTCCCGGGGGCATTTTCATCGGGCAACGACATGCAGGATTTCATGGTCGCGGCTTCCGGCGGCGGTCTCGGCAACGAGGTTCTGGATTTTCTGGGCGCTCTTTCCAGTGCCCGGAAACCCATCGTTTCGGGCATCGACGGGCTTGCCATCGGCATCGGCACAACCATCCACCTGCATTGCGACCTGACATTTGCTACGTCGCGCGCCTTGTTCCGCACGCCATTTGTCGATCTCGGCCTTGTGCCCGAAGCCGCTTCCAGCCTGCTGGCGCCATCGCTGATGGGGCATCAAAAGGCATTTGCGCTCCTGGCGCTTGGCCACGGATTTACAGCGGAAGCCGCACAGGAAGCCGGTATCGTTTACCAGATCGTTGCCGACGATGCGCTGGAAATGGAAATGATGAAGGCGGCGGAAGAAATCGCCGCCAAGCCGCCGCAGGCCATGCAGATTGCCCGTGCGCTGATGCGCATGCCTGCTGAAACGGTTTCCGAGCGCATTGCGCGCGAGGCCAAACATTTTTCCGAACGGCTTACGTCGGATGAGGCCCGTGAAGCGGTGATGGCATTCCTCAGCCGCAAAAAATAAACCCGAACGCTGTGAACGTTCGGGGGGCTTTTTGGGAGGTCAGCCAAAGTTATTAGCTTGCCGCATTATCCTACGCAAAACCGCTTCGCACTTTTGCTGGAAATGCTCTATTTCAGTTCCGGGCAATGATTTCCTTGCCGGAGATCACGAGACGGACGCCAAGCGTGCCGGTCTTGCGGCGGGCGAGAAAACGTGGACGGCGGCGGCGCGGCTCCTGTCCCTGACGGCGAGCCTGCGGCTGGCTGGTGCGCATAGCGCCGGTGCTTTCGTAAAGCGGGCGGGCAACGCCATCTTCCTCAACCAGCATCATCGGCAGATTGAAGCTAGCAGCCCATGCGCGCCAGTCGGCTGCAACGTCGGTCAGATCATGTGCGACGAGCAGGGGAACGGAAAGCTGCGGATCTTCATGCATCAACTCCAGCGTCACTGTGATTTCGCCGAACTCATCCTCCACCGCACGGGCTGCAACACCCAAAAATGCATTGGCCGGAAGAGCGATGGACATAGGCAGACCGCTTGAAGGCAGAACCTGCCGGATCACTGCGCCACGCTCGTTGATGGTGAAGGTGACATCGGTGCTTCCGTCGCGGGTCGCATAGCTCACCACCTGCGGAAAGTGAAACGGATCGAGCCGCAATTCCCGGCCTGCCCAATCGGGCTTCAGTCCCTTGCTCATCATATTCAACGCCTCTGTCTCTCTGTCTCTTTTGTCTCAGGAGCCGGTTATCCCGACTTCCCTCGTTGAGCTTTTGCTCTTTGTTGAGATGGAGAATAGGCGCTGATCCTTACCGGCGAGCTTAATGAGTTGGGTTAACTTTTTCCTGCCTTTTCCTTTGGTTAGCAGAATGCAACCAGGTGTAAGAATTCGGAAATTCTTCTGAAGAAGCGTTTACCAAAATTCGCCCCTCCTCATTGCCGCCAATTCCCTCCAGCAATTGACGAAACGCCCATCTCGGACTACTCCGTATTACAAACAAAGGGAAAAACTATGAAAAATCAATCTCTGTCTGATCCGATCACTATGCGCATTCCGCGCGATGTATTGGCGGAGATCGAAGAAATCGCGAGCATCTCGGAGCGAAGCAGAAGCTGGGTGATCGTCCGGGCAATGAAAGCCTATCTCGCATCGGAAGGCAAAGAGATCAGGGATATCACCAAGGCCCGCCGCGCCATCGAAAATGGCCAAGGCTCTGATCTTGATGCCGTCATTGAGGAAGTTGATACAATCATCAAGGGCGCGGTTGCGTGAAGGTTATCGTTTCTCCAGCTGCGCGAGACTATATCAAATCTGAAATCACCTGTCTGAAGCTGCGCAGCCCACGCGCGGCCCCTGCAATTGCGCGAAGATTTGAAACGGCTGACACGCGATCTTGGCCACTTTTCGCAGATGGGACATTTTACCGAAGAACTGCCCATTCCCGGCGTCCGCCGACCTTGCCGCTGGATGACGATTTCGATTTCGAACGGTCATAAAGAAAAGCCCTTCCAGCAGGAAGGGCTTTTTCCTTACAGGACCTTGCCGGGGTTCATGATGCCCGCCGGATCGAAGGCCGACTTGATGCGGCGCATCAGGTCGAGCGCAACGTCCTGTTTGAAGAAGGCGAGTTCCTCGCGCTTGAGCTGACCAATGCCGTGTTCAGCCGAGATCGAACCCGTATAGCTCGCAACAATCGTGTGGATGCGGTGGTTCAATTCGTGCCAGCGCGCAAGGAAAGCTTCCTTGTCGGCGCCGACAGGCTGCGAAACATTATAATGCAGGTTGCCGTCGCCGATATGGCCGAAGCAGACGATGCGTGCGCCGGGGATCATTTCCAGCGTGGCGGCATTGGCTTCGTGGATGAAAGCGGGGATGGAAGCGACCGGCACGGAAACATCGTGCTTGATCGAGCCGCCCTCCGGCTTCTGCGCCCAGGACATTTCCTCGCGCATCTTCCAGAAGGACTGCGCCTGCGCCACGCTTTCGGCAATGGCAGCATCCTGAATGATGTCGTTCTCAAAAGCTTCGGTGAGGATCGTTTCCAGCGTCGTGCGCGCATCCTCTTCCGAGCGGGACGAGGAGATATCGATCAGCACATACCAGTCATGCGGGCTTTCCAGCGGGTCGCGTACGCCGTCGACATGACGCACGGTAAACTCCACGCCAACGCGCGGCATCAGTTCGAAACCGGTCAGCGATGGGCCAGCATGTTCGGTCGCAAGCTGGAACAGGCGCAGAACGTCTTCCGGGCTGCGCAAGCCCGCATAGGCCACGCCCTTCCCCTTCGGCTGCGGGAAGATTTTCAGAACCGCCGCCGTAATGACGCCGAGCGTGCCTTCCGAGCCGACGAAGAGGTCTTTCAGGTCGTAGCCGGTATTGTCCTTCTTCACGTAGCGAAGATCGTTCAGAATCTCGCCGGTTGGCAGCACGACTTCGAGACCGAGGCAAAGCTCGCGCATATTGCCATAGGCGAGCACTGCCGTGCCGCCCGCATTGGAGCCAAGATTGCCGCCAATCTGGCAAGAGCCTTCGGCACCCAGCGACAGCGGAAACAGGCGTCCGGCTTTTTCAACGGCGTCCTGAAGGTTCTTCAGGATCACGCCCGCTTCGAGCGTTATCAGATTGCCGACCGTATCGAGATTGCGGATGCGGTTCATCCGGCCCAGCGACAAAATGATGGCCGTGCCGCTTTCGTCCGGCTGCTGTCCGCCGACGAGGCCGGTATTGCCGCCCTGCGGCACCACCGGCGTTTTCGTTTCGCTGGCAAGCTTCATGATGGCCGCGACTTCTTCCGTCGAACCGGGGCGAAGTACCAGCGGCGTGCGCCCGTGATACAGATCGCGCTGCTCGACGAGATAAGCGGCGAGGTCTTCCGGCGCGGTCAGCGCGTTCTTTTCACCCACGATGGCGGAGAAGCGTTCGATCAGAGCGGTGTCCAGCATAGTCTGTCTCTTGAATTCAAAGGGAGGATTGGCGCGGGGCCGCCGCGCGTTTCAAACGGTCGTTGATGGCCTCGCCGAGACCGTCAAAAGGGATGGGTTCGACGGCGATGGTAGCGGCACCCGTTGCATCGAGCCTGCGCATGAAATCGAACAGATTGGCTGCTGCTTCACGCAAATTGCCATCGGCGCTCAGGTTCATGATCGTTGCCGCGCCTTCTGCACCGGTGACGCGGCGGGGGCCAAAGGCAAGCAGCGCCTCACCCGGTTGCACCGAGCCGACATTGAGCCGCATCCTCGCATCAGGCGCATAATGCGAAGCCATCATGCCCGGCGCTTGAATTGCGGAAGTGTGGTCGGCGCGCACCAGCTTTTCGCCAATGACGGCCTCGATTTCTTCCGCAGCCAGCCCGCCGGGGCGCAGAAGATGCACTCTATCGCCGTCAACCTTGACGATGGTGGATTCGACGCCGACGCCGCACGGACCGGCATCGAGGATCAGGTCAAGCTTCTCGCCGAGATCACCCGCAACGGCAGAAGCACTCGTCGGGCTGATGCGCCCGGACGTGTTAGCGCTTGGCGCCGCCACCGGGCTATCGAGCCTTTTGATGATTTCCTGCACGCGGCCAAGCGGCATGCGGATGGCAAGCGTTTGCAGCCCTGCGGTCACGAGAGGATGGATGGGACGATCGGTATCCTGCTTGTCCTTCAACGGCAGAACGATGGTCAGCGGGCCGGGCCAGAATGTTTCCGCGAGCCTGCGCGACAGGGCGTCAAAAGTGGCATAACGCTCGGCCATGGCGATGCCGCTTACATGGGCAATCAGCGGATTGAATTGCGGACGTCCCTTGGCCGCGAAGATGCCCGCCACGCCTTCACCGTTGGAAGCGTCGGCAGCAAGGCCATAGACGGTTTCGGTCGGAATGGCGACAAGGCCGCCGCGCCGCAGCACTTCCACTGCGCGCAGGACCGCCTCATCATCGAATTTGACTATATCGGACACTGGTTTTCCGCCTCGCGGGCGTCCCAAGTTAAGCCCGTTCTGCCTACACAAGCTCCGGCCCCTGTGCAAGCAAGCTCGGCTTCTATCCGCCCACAATCGCGGCGAAACGATCATGATTGCGCGTGAAAAATTGCGTTTTGTTAGGTTTTTCAGGTCATGGTGATTTTAATCATGCGTGAGGTGAATAATGTTATCGCGATTTATCGCTATTTCGCTGACGGCCATCGGACTGCCCGCCATTGCTTTCGCAAGCGGAAGTGAAGCCGCGCCATCAACCTATCAGGTCGGCTCCATCGATTATATCGGCTATGACAAGATCGGCGCCAACGGCCTGCCGGTCTGCGGCCCTTGCGCGGAGAAGCAGGCCGCGGAACTCGACGCACAAAAGGCAATCGAAGCCCGCCGCAAGCGCGCCCGGGCCTATATGGCGCGCATGCAGGGCCAGCCCGTCCCTGACGACCTGCTTGAACCCGCCGTCACGCCAGCGAAGGATTTCGATCCCGCCAAGCCAGTGCGGGTGGTTGGCGATACCTGGGCGGTGGCATCCGGCGAAACCGACCTCGGTTCCCTCGAACTCAGGCCCAGCTTGAAATAAACAAAAATGGCGCCAACCGCTTACCCCTCATCCTGAGGAGGCCCGCAGGGCCGTCTCGAAGGATTGAGAAGCCAAAATAGAAAGGCGCGAAAAGCGCTGTGCGTTTTCCCTCAGCCCTTCGAGACGCCTCCCCTCGACAAGCTCGGGGAGGCTCCTGAGGATGAGGGAAAACGAAGCCCCGCGTGGCTGATTATCAGCCTGCGATTTTCGAGAAATCCGCCACCTTGCCGGTGGCCGTGCGGATCAGGTCGAGCAATGCCAAGCGATTGGCGCGGACATTCTCGTCCTCGTCATTGACCAGCACCTTTTCAAAGAACGTATCGACAGGGCCGCGCAGCTTGGCAAGCGCCAGCATCGCGCCGTTGAAATCCTCGCGGGCGATGGCAGCTTCTGCCTCGGTTGACGCCAGAGTAACAGCTTCAAACAATGCCTTTTCTTCCGCCTCGCGAAGAAGGGAAGCATCGACCTTATCGGCGACCTTCGTGCCCTTCTTTTCCTCGGCGGCGAGAATGTTGGCGGCGCGCTTGGTGCCTGCCAGCAGGTTCTTGCCGTCTTCCTCGTTGATGAAGACGATCAGCGCTTCCAGACGGCGGGCGACCAGCAGAAGATTGTCGGCTTCCGGCGTCAGCACGGCATCGATGGCGTCGTAACGTGCGCCCTCTTCCTTCAGATGCACCTTGAAACGGTCATGGAGGAAGGACAAAAGATCGGCCAGCACCGGCTCCGCACTGCGGTCGGCTTCGGCACGAACTTCAGTCTCGTAGTTGCGCAGCGCGTTGTCGATATCCTGCTCGCCATCGACATCACCGGAATTTTCCGCAGCAAGTTTGGCTTCGAACTCCCGCAGCTTGCGCTGGACCTGACCTTCTTTCAGCGCGGCAAAGGCCGAACGGAAGAGCGGCAGCAGCGCGAACTTCCATTCCTGCGACAGCAGGAGACGGATCACGCCGAGCGCGGCACGACGCAGCGCGTAAGGGTCCTTCGAGCCGGTCGGCTTTTCGTCGATCGCCCAGAAGCCGACCAGCGTGTCGAGCTTGTCGGCGAGCGCGACGGCAACCGAAACCGGGTTCTTCGGCACCACATCGGACGGGCCTTGCGGCTTGTAATGTTCTTCCAGAGCTGCGGCGACGGCCTCGTCTTCGCCCTGAAGCAACGCATATTTGCGGCCCATCGCACCCTGAAGTTCAGGGAACTCGCCGACAACTTCTGTCTGGAGATCAGCCTTCGCGAGCACGGCTGCACGGGTGGCAAGCTTCGGATCGGCACCGACCAGCGGCGCAATCTGCGCAGCCAGTTCGCGAATGCGTTCAACGCGCTGCCCCTGCGTGCCGAGTTTGGCGTGGAAGGTGACATTGAGCGCGTCCAGACGCGCCATGCGCTGATCAAGCGGCTTCTTCAGGTCGAGACCGAATTTTGCCGCCGATGCCGCCAGCTTATCGAGATCAGGCAGATCATGCTGGTCGGTGTGCCAGAAATAGAGCGCATCCGACAGGCGTGCGCGCACCACCTTGCCATTGCCATAGGCGATTTCCGCGCCGCCATCGCGGGCAGCGATATTCGACACCAGAATGAACTTGTTGGAAAGTGCTTCCGTTTCGCCCTGCTTGCGGGTGACAAAACACTTCTGGTTGGCGCGGATGGTGAGGCGGATGACTTCCGGCGGAATGGCCAGGAATTCTTCCTCAAACTCACCCATCAGCACGACCGGCCATTCGACCAGGCCGGAGACTTCTTCCAGAAGCCCCTCGTCCTCAACCAGCTCAAGACCGGACGCGAAGGCAAGATTGTGCGCGTCCTGGGAAATGATTTCCTTGCGGCGCTCTGCGTCGAGCACCACGAAAGCCTTTTCGAGCTTTTCGACATAATCGTCGAAACGGCGCACCTTGATTGCCTGACCGTTGCTCAGGAAACGGTGGCCATAGGTGACATTGCCGGACTTGATGCCGTCTACGTCGAAATCGATAACCACGGTTTCCTCGGTTTCAGGACCGAAGGTGCAGAGGATCGACTGCAACGGACGCACCCACCGAAGCGAACCGGGCTTTGCCGAAGCAGCGCCCCAGCGCATGGATTTCGGCCATGGGAAATTGCGGATTGTCTGCGGTACCAGTTCAGCGATGATTTCTTCCGCGGCGCGGCCCGGCTTCGTCAGATGGGCGACGTAGAAATCACCCTTCTTCGGATCGGAATGCACATGCGCCTGCGATACATCCGTCAGCCCCGCCTTGCGCAGAAAGCCCTGAATTGCCTGTTCCGGTGCTGTAACCGAAGGGCCCTTGACGTCCTCATGCACGTCCTTGGAACGCACCGTAAGCCCGCGAATGTCGAGCGCCAGACGGCGCGGGGTCCAATAGGCGGTCGCGGCTTCATAAGTAAGACCGGCCTCGACCAGACCATCGGTGATCATCTTTTTCAGATCGCCGGCAGCCTTGCGCTGCATGCGGGCGGGAATCTCTTCCGAAAAAAGCTCAAGAAGTAGGTCAGGCATTACTCGCCCTCACGCTTGAAATTGAAACCACCGGCATCCGTCAGAAGGAATGCCTCGCCGCACTGACGCGCAAGATTGCGCACGCGCAGAATATAGCTCTGGCGCTCGGTGACCGAGATCACGCCGCGCGCATCCATCAGATTGAAGACGTGGGATGCCTTGATGCACTGGTCATAGGCCGGGAAAACGCTCTTATGCATTTTATGATTGGCGTCAGGAGCAGGTGCACCAGCTTTCAGAATGGCCTCGCATTCGCGCTCGGCATCAATGAAATGCTGATGCAAAGCTTCGGTATTGGCCATTTCAAAGTTGTAGCGGGAATATTCCTGCTCGGCTTGCAGGAACACCTCGCCATAGGTGACCTTCTCGTCGCCTTCGAGGCCGTTGAAGTTGAGGTCGTAGACATTGTCCACGCCCTGCACATACATGGCGAGGCGTTCGAGACCGTAGGTGAGTTCACCAGAAACCGGCGAGCATTCAATGCCGCAGACCTGCTGGAAATAGGTAAACTGCGATACTTCCATGCCGTCGCACCAGCATTCCCAACCGAGGCCCCATGCCCCGAGCGTCGGGCTTTCCCAGTCATCTTCCACGAAGCGCACGTCGTGCAGCGTCGGATCGAGACCGATGGCGCGCAGCGAACCGAGATAGAGATCCTGAAGGTTCGGCGGCGATGGCTTGATGATGACCTGATACTGATAATAGTGCTGGAGACGGTTCGGGTTTTCGCCATAGCGGCCATCCTTGGGACGGCGCGACGGCTGCACATAGGCAGCTTTCCACGGCTTCGGCCCGAGCGAACGCAGCGTCGTTGCCGGGTGGAACGTACCTGCACCAACTTCCATGTCGTAGGGTTGCAGGATGGCGCAACCGTGCTCCGCCCAATAGTTATGGAGCGTCAGGATCAAACCCTGAAAGGAACGGGTGGGATGCATATGTGCTGGCAACGTACTGGACACGGGGTCGGGCCTCGTAATTGAAATGATGGCCCGGTCTAATTTGTCAGCACGGCAGGGTCAAGCACAGGCTGCCGGTTTCGGTGTCACACCACCCTGAAACCGGCAGCCTGAAACCATCAGTCCGTTGTCGGCTTTTCAGGAGCCGTGTCGGAAGGTGCAGCAGGCGCATTCGATGGCGCGGGGGCTTCCGGCTTCTGCTCAGCAGGCTTGTTCTCAGCAGGCTTTACCGCATTGGCGGAAGACTGTCCCGGAATATCCGGGAGCCCTTTCTTCAGCTTTTCCTCGATCTTGGCCAGATCTTCCGGCTCGGGCTTGCCGGCAATGGCATGGTTCCACTGGAACGTTGCTTCCAGAAGGCGCCCGACGCGCCAATAGGCATCGCCCATATGATCGTTGATCGTCGGATCTTCCGGACGAAGCTTCACCGCCTTTTCCAGCTCGACCACCGCTTCCGGATAGCGGCCCAGCATGTAATAGGCCCAGCCAAGCGAGTCGACGATATAACCGTCCTGCGGGCGCAGCTCGACCGCCTTCTTGATCATGCCCAGCGCTTCATCGAGATTCTCGCCGCGGTCGACCCAGGAATAACCAAGATAGTTCAGCACCTGCGGCTGGTCGGGATAAAGCTCCAGCGCCTTGCGGAAATTGGGTTCCGCCTTGTCCCATTCCTTCAGGCGCTCATAGGCAATGCCGCGCTGATAAAAGACCGGCCAGTCCTTGCGCTCCGGCGTCTTTATCTGTTCGACGGCAGCATCATAAATCGTCGCCGCATCGGCGAAATTCTTGTCCTGCGCATAGACGCCACCGAGCGCCAGATAGGTGCGCATATCGGCCTTGTCGCGATCCAGCAGGATTTTGAGCTGCTTGATGGCTTCCGCCGACTGGTCGTTTTCCGCCAGATTGAGCGCGCGCTGCATTTCGGCATCACGGCGATAGGGCGACTTCTCCGGCACGCGACCATAATATTCGATGGCCTTTTCCGGCTGGCGCAATTTCGCGGAAATATCACCGAGCTGATAAAGCGTCGCGTCATTGTCCGGGCGCAGTGGCAGCGACATCTGCAGATAAAGCTTTGCAAAGGCTTCCGCGCCGCTGCGGTTGATCGCGGTTCCAAGCGTATAGAGCGCCTCGGCGGCACCTTCCTGCGCGGTCTTGATCAGGCGACCGTATTTCTCGCCCGCCTCAATCTTTTCGCGCATTTCGGTGATCGTCATGCGGCCGTTGAGAAGCTCCTCGGCATCTTTCAAAATCTTGATCGCGCCTTCCTTGTCGCCCTGGCGAAGCTTGAAGGAGGCATAGGCCATCACAATGCGCTCATACGTATCGGGCGCGGCACTTCCGCCCGGCCGGTCATCGAGGGCCTGCTGATAGAAATCACGCGCCTCCTGCTTCTGGCCGGCAAGATCGGCTATCAGTGCGGAATTATAGGTGCGGAACAAGCCGTACCATTCCGGGCCCTGCATCTTTTGGATGTCGGCGAGCGCCTGTTTCGGGTTGCCCTGCCCGACCTTGACCCAAGCGCTCATGAAGCCTGTCGCAAGGCGATCCATATCGGATTGCAGCGACAGCATCAGAAGCGGGCCGACCTTGCGATATTGCTTGCGGTTGATGGCATCGATGGCCAGCGCCACGCGGGAAAAACGCTCGATGTCCGGTATATTCTTCAGTTCTTCCGCCAGAGGCAGCGCGTCATTGAAACGGCCCTCGGTCAGCAGAACCAGCAGCAGGTCCTGCTTGATCTGCGCGTTGCCCGGATCGAAGGCCATGGCCTGACGGTAGAAATCCACGGCAGCGGCGAGATTGTTGTCGGATTCGGCTGTGCGCGCCGCCAGATATGCCCCGGCGAATGAGCCTGCCCGGACAGGAGGCGATACAGGATCGGTAGTCGCCTTGGCCAAAGCACCGCTTGCCGGAATCGCTATTCCCGCCAGAAGCGAGAGCAGCAAACCGTAAAGCGGGCGGTATTTCGATCCTTGCCGCATAAAGCCCTATCCTCTTCTCAAATCCCTGTGACAGATACCGGAAAGCAAACCACAAGAGCTCCGAAGTGCCGGGCACGCTGTCTCTTTACCGGAAAAGGCACCCCAAGCATGGCCTTTTTGGGATGGCGGGGCAAGAAAAGCATCCGTGATAAGGTGCTTTTCCCGAGTATTCCTGGCCCCCAAAAAGCGCTGGCCGGAGTTTTACAGCTGCTGCCGGTCAGTTCACGCGGCTGATGCAAAAATCGATGACTTCGATCAGCGCGTCCTTTTGCGGCGTGGCTTTCAAAGGCGCCAGAGCATCGCGGGCAATTTCGCCGAAATGCCGCGCGCGCTGCACCGTGTCGGAAATCGCGCCGTGCTTCGTCATCAGGCCGATGGCCTTTTGCAGCGAAGCATCGTCGCTGGCGCCTTCTTCGATCGCGTGCTTCCAGAAAGCACGCTCATCGTCGGAGCCCCGGCGATAGCTCAGAATCACCGGAAGGGTGATCTTGCCTTCGCGGAAATCGTCGCCGGTATTCTTGCCGAGATCGACTGCCGAGCCGCCATAATCGAGCGCGTCATCAACAAGCTGGAAGGCAAGGCCGAGATTGAGGCCGTAGTCGCGCAGGGCTGCGCGATCCGCCGGCCGCGCACCCGCGATGATCGGGCCGACTTCGCCGGCAGCCGAGAACAGCGCCGCGGTCTTGGCCTTGATGACCGCCAGATATTCGTCTTCGGTGGTTTCCATATTCTTGGCAGCGGCAAGCTGCATCACTTCGCCTTCCGCGATCACCGAAGCGGAGGTGGCCAGGACGTCCAGCGCATCGAGCGAACCGACATCGACCATCATCTTGAAGGCCTGCCCAAGAAGGAAATCGCCGACGAGGACGCTCGCCTGATTGCCCCAGATCATGCGCGCTGTGCTTTTGCCGCGGCGCAGATCGCTTTCATCGACCACGTCATCATGCAGAAGCGTCGCGGTGTGCATGAATTCCACCGCGGTCGCGAGGCGCACATGGCCGTCGCCCTCGTAGCCGAACATGCGAGCGGCTGCGAGCGTCATCATGGGACGCAGGCGCTTGCCGCCGGAGGAAATCAGATGATTGGCAACTTCCGGTATCATTTCGACATCGGACCCGGCCCGGGAAAGGATCATCTCGTTCACCCGCGCCATATCGGCTTTTGTCAGATCGACAAGCGGCTGAACCGATCCTTCCTGTTTCTTTTTACCGTCCAGATTCAGAACCAAACCCAATGCCATTTCTCCTAGCTGCCCGGCCACATTATTGAAACGGACCGGATTGCTCAAGTCGCAACTGCCTCCAAAGCGCCTCCAAAGCACCGTCTATGCGCTCCCGGGCGTTACTTTTCCGACGCCTGTTCACCATTGAAGGAAGCTGTTGTCAATGCGGTGCATTCGCTACAAAGTGTTCACATGATCGAACTTATCCGCACGAATGATTCCGTTCTGCTGTCCTTTGCCGAAGCCTTGATGAAAGAGGCCGGGATCGCTTATTTCATTGCCGACACGAATATGAGCATCATCGAAGGGTCTCTTGGCGTCTTGCCGCGCCGCCTGCTCGTCAGCGAAGACCAGCTTGAAGAAGCGCGGCAAATCCTGATCGATGCCAAGATTGAACACGAACTGCGCGATCAATGAATCTGGAAAACGAAAATGAGGCCGGAGAAACCCTCGATGTGTTCCATCGTGGGGCATTTCACCTCGTTCAGCCCGCATTGAAAGGTCATCGCTCGGGTGTGGATGCGATGATTCTGGCAAGTGCCGTTCCGAACGGATTTGCCGGGCGCGTTGCCGATCTCGGCAGCGGTGCCGGTGCCGCAGGACTTGCCGTCGCCTCCCGTTGCGCTGACGCCACCGTCACTCTTGTCGAACGTTCGGCCTTCATGGCCGGGTTTGCCCGCAAGAGCGTCGCGCATCCGCTGAATGCCGGTCTGGCGGACCGCATCAGCGTGATCGAAGCCGACGTGTCCCTCAAAGGCAAGGCGCGCATCGCCGCCGGACTTGCCGACAACAGCTTCGATTTCGCCATCATGAACCCGCCCTTCAACGAAGCGCGGGATCGCAGCACGCCCGATCCCTTGAAAGCGGAAGCGCATGTCATGCCGGAAGGCATGTTCGAACAATGGGTGCGCACTGCGGCAGCAATTGTGAAGCCCGGCGGCGGCGTTGCCATCATCGCCCGGCCCGGCTCCATTTCTGCCATTCTCGAAGCACTTTCAGGACGGTTCGGCGGGCTGAAGATCGTTCCCATCCAACCTCGCCCGGATGCGGCAGCGATCCGCATCGTCGTGACAGGAATACGCGGAAGCCGCGCCGGTCTCTGGCTGATGCCCGCGCTTGTTCTCCATGGCAGCGAGGGACATGGTTTCACGCCGCGCGCCGACGGCATCAATAACGGGCTCGACGCCCTCTTTTAGAATCTAGCTTCGCGGCTGTGCCAGCACGACCAGATTGCGGTCCGGGTCGCGCAATCTCAGAATCATCATATAGTCGGCGGTCTCGATATTGCCGGGGCGAATCCCGTCGAATGAAAGACGCGCGTGTTCGGCCCGCACATCACGGACGATGAGCGTCAGCGTGCCGTGCCCGGCGTCAGCCGGATTCTGGTAAAGCTGAAAGCCTGCGGAGGGGCCGTGATGCCATTCAGCCAGCCCCTGCATTGGCCGCGCATCCGGATTGCGGTCGAAGATCGTGGCAAACCAGTCCGTACTGCGTTCGAGTTCGGAACAACTAAGTTGGGCGACAATAGTTGTGAGCACCATCGTGGTCTCCTCCCGGACCGGATAACACGGCAGCATTTCATAAGTTCCAACGACCCAGAACTTGCCTATTTCAATCCAGGCAGGTGATTTTGATTGAAACCCTATATTCGAGCCAATATTCCTAAACCGCAATTTTCGTTCTGCGGCTCCCCGCCGCCCTTTTCCGAAAAAGCGCAAACAACAAAACGACAAGAACAGGCAACGGGAACCAATGAACCATAGCCCAAACAAAAGCCGTCCCGTATCGATCATGCGGCGTTTCCTGGATAGCGAATCCGCTGGCGGCATAAGTCTCATGGCGGCGGCAGCGCTCGCGCTGATCGTGGCGAACTCTCCGTTTTCGCACGCCTATTTCGAGGCGCTGCATCTCTATGTCGGGCCGCTCAGCCTTTCTCACTGGATCAATGACGCCTTGATGGCAGTGTTTTTCCTGCTCGTGGGACTGGAAATCAAACGCGAATTTCTCGACGGACAACTGGCCAGCTGGCCAAACCGCATGTTGCCCGGCATTGCCGCGGCTGGCGGCGTCATCCTGCCCGCCATCATCTTCACCGCGTTCAATTGGCACGATCCCGCCAAGGTGCGCGGCTGGGCTGTGCCATCCGCAACAGACATTGCCTTTGCGCTCGGCGTGCTGTCGCTGCTGGGGTCGCGGGTTCCCTCGAGCCTCAAGGTGTTTCTGGCGACACTTGCAATTCTTGACGATCTCGCGGCCGTCGTGATCATCGCCATTTTCTACACCGCCGAAATCTCCATGCCCTATCTCGGCGGCGCTTTCGCCGCCGCTATCGTACTGCTCATCATGAACCGGATGGGCGTGATGAAGCTCCTGCCCTACCTGATCGGCGGCGCAGTGCTCTGGTTCTTCGTGCTCAATTCCGGCGTTCATGCAACCGTTGCCGGCGTCGTGACTGCGCTGATGATTCCGCTAAAGCCCGCGCCCGGCAGGCCTGACGACATGACCTCCCCGCTGCATGTGCTCGAACATGCGCTGGCCAGGCCCGTCGCTTTCATCATCGTGCCGATTTTCGGTTTCGCCAATGCGGGCATATCATTTGCCGGTCTCGACGCCTCGGTGATGCGGGACACCCTCACGCTTGGCATCATGCTCGGCCTCTTCGTGGGCAAGCAGCTCGGCGTTTTCGGCGCGGCCTGGCTCGCCATCAAGACGGGCCTTGCGCAGAAGCCGCTCGGCGCCACATGGATACAGCTTTACGGCGTGGCGGTCCTCTGCGGCATCGGATTTACGATGAGCATCTTCATCGGCCTCCTTTCCTTCCCGTCCGAACTCATGCAGGCGGAAACCAAGATCGGCGTGCTGGCCGGTTCGGGCCTGTCGGCGATTTGCGGCTATATCCTGCTGCGGCTGGTCACAAAGCCGAAAAACGCCTGACGAACAAATACCGCCGCCCGGAAACAAATTTCCGGGCGGTTTTCTTTGTGTTTCCGATATTTCTTCCTACATTTGCCGCTGAGAGTTTTTCGTAGGAGTTTACCTTGCCCGGTTTATTGACGCGCCTTGTTCCGCGCCGCTTCCGTCCGGTTTCCATCGAGATACCAGTCGTGCGACTGCATGGCGCCATCATGTCTGGAGGATCTGCCTTTCGTCCGATGCTTTCATTGGCTTCGACGGCAGCGGTTCTTGAAAAGGCGTTCGCCGACAAGGAAGCGCCCGCCGTCGCAATTTCGCTCAATTCCCCCGGCGGCTCGCCGGTGCAATCCCGCCTGATCTACCGGCGTATCCGTGATCTCGCGGCAGAACACCAGAAAAAGGTTTTCATCTTCG
The DNA here is from genome assembly GCA_900470195.1 of Hyphomicrobiales bacterium. GTDB lineage: Bacteria > Pseudomonadota > Alphaproteobacteria > Rhizobiales > Rhizobiaceae > Brucella. The sequence continues at coordinate 118,575 of UEIJ01000029.1, forward strand.
TCGAGGATGTCGCCGCCTCGGGCGGCTATATGATCGCGCTGGCCGGCGATGAGATCATCGCCGATCCGTCATCAATCGTCGGCTCTATCGGCGTCGTATCGGCCTCATTCGGTTTCCCTGAACTTTTGAAGAAGATCGGCGTGGAGCGCCGCGTCTATACGGCAGGCTCCAACAAGGTGACGCTCGATCCCTTCCAGCCGGAGAAGAAAGCCGATATCGAACGGCTGAAATCCTTGCAGCTCGAAATCCACGAAACCTTCATCGACATGGTCAAGGAGCGTCGCGGCGCCAAGCTTGCGGAGGACGACGACCTGTTCACGGGGCTGTTCTGGACCGGCATCCGGGCTCACCAGCTTGGCCTGATTGACGGGCTTGGCGATATGCGCAGCTTCCTGCGCAAGACCTATGGCGACAAGGTCAAGCTCAAGCTGGTTGAACAGAAGCGCAGCCTTCTGGGGCGCAAGATGCCCGGCGTTGACATGGCCCTTAACGGGGTGTTGGGAAATCTTGAACCGGCTGCCGTTGCCGCCCATCTCGGCGACGGCCTGCTTTCGGTCGCAGAGGAAAAGGCGCTTTGGGCGCGTTATGGCCTTTGAAAAATAACGCGAAAAATAAAGCGCGGGCGAAAAACACCGCCGATTTTCCAACCAATGCTTTGAATTCCTTCGTTTCACCATGATATGGTGTCAGAAAGCGGGGCGGGCCGGTTCCCGCCCTTCCATGAATATCCGGGAACATCCGGCGTTTCGGCCTTCGCGATCCGGCGATCCGATGCGCAACCCTAAGGACTTGAGGCCATGCCCCAGCTCATCTTTCTGCTGCTGATCATCGCCGCCGCCTGGTACGGCTACCGCTCGTTCAAGCGCGAGGCCTCGCGCGTGTCCCAGCGTGTGCGTCAGGCGGAAAAGGAAACGCAGAACCGGGCTCACGGCACGTTGGTGCAGGATCCTAAAACCGGCGAATATTACGTCAAGAAGGATTGACCTTCCTTCACGAGCAACCGCCGATGAAGCGGCGTGATCGCCATGTTTTCCCATGTCCCGGTCCGTAATCAGAAATGACTGTTTCCCTGAAAGCCAAAACGCCTGTGAATGCCGGGGCTGCGCGTGCGGTTACGCGTCTGGCTCCCGCCAAGATCAATCTCGCGCTGCATGTGACGGGGCGTCGCGACGATGGCTATCATCTGCTCGACATGCTGGTGGTCTTTGCGCGCTATGGCGACATCATCCGTATCGAACCTGCCGAAGTGGACAGCTTTACGGTTGGCGGCCCCTTCGCAACCGGCATCCCGCTCGACGGCGGCAATCTGGTTCTCAAGGCGCGCGAAGCGCTGCGCGAGGAAACGCAGCGGTCTTTGCCGCCTGTCGCAATTCATCTGGAAAAGAACCTTCCGATTGCTTCCGGCATAGGCGGCGGATCGAGCGATGCCGCTGCAACCTTGCTCGCGCTTGATGCGTTGTGGGGGCTCGACCTGGGTTTCGAGCGGCTCGCCGCGATTGGCCTCGGTCTTGGCGCCGATCTGCCCATGTGCCTCCATGGCGCAGCGAAGGGCACCCCGCTTGCCGCACGCGGAATAGGTGAAGAGCTGACGCCGGTCAGCGGATTGCCCGCCTTGCCGATGCTGCTCGTCAATGATGGAACCGCTGTGGCAACGCCCGATGTCTTTCGCGCACTTGAAAAGCGCGACCATCCGGCACTGCAACTTGCGTCCCATGCAGATATCGCCTCTCTTTGCGCCTATCTGCGGACAACCCGCAACGACCTCCTGCCCCCGGCGCTGAAACTTGCACCACGGATCGGCGACAAGCTCGGCCTGCTTCGCGCAAGCGGATCGCTCTACGCACAGATGTCCGGTTCCGGCGCGACGTGCTATGCGATCTACGAAGATATGGCGGCCACCGAACGGGCAGCGACACGCTTCTCAGCCGAAAGACCTGATTGGTTCGTAATCGCGACCCAAAGTGTCCCTTCCTGAAAATAATTTCTGAACGGCTTCCCCACCGAAACTCCGCAAAACCGCGCTATTGTTCACTCTCATTGGACAATATATTGGGACAGACTGTTCGCGCTTTTTGAACAAAAACCCTTCTACAACAGTTTTGTGAAGACTGAGATACAGTTCAACACACTGAATTTATTATATTATTCTAAAATTATTATTTACGTCTTGTAAAATTGGCTGCACGAATGTGTGATCAAGAAAACATTTTCGTGACTGGAACTTTTGCTCACTGTCACCCATTTCAGGTGCATCGGAACGACGAACAAAACGCCGCTCCAGTTTCCAAGGAGATAGGAAAATGAAAAAGATTGTTCTTGCTGCCGCTGCCCTCGCTCTTAGCGCCGGAGCTGCCTTTGCTGAAAACCCGCGCGTTGGCGAACCTGCCGATCTTTACGCAAACGACCGCACCCCGGTCGCTTCCCAGAAGGTCGACTACACCGCTCCCGCCTCGATCGGCCAGTCCTCTTTCCAGGACGGTTCGGCTCATCGCTTCGGTGACGCATCGCCTTCGAGCTACCAGAACTAAGTCTTTTCCGAAGACTTGACGCAGGGCGTCGTCAGTGGCCTCCCAGCCGATGACGCCCGGTGAATTCCGGAGCTGGAAATTCCTCCCAATCATCCAGCTTCGCCCAGTTATCTCCCCGATGGATGGCATGGTTGCCACCCGGGAGCCCCGGAAAGGCTTCTATGCCATCCGAAGGGGCGGTTTGTTTCACTGCATTTGTGCGAAGCCGAATGTGTCCATTTGACCGCAAAATGCTCGATAAGGATTATGAAAATGAAGAAGTTTGCTCTTGCCGCCGTTGCCGTTGCCCTTAGCGCCGGTGCTGCTTTCGCTGAAAACCCGCATGTCGGCGAACCTGCCGATCTCTATGCAAATGACCGCACGCCCGTTGCAACGCAGAGCCAGAAGCTCGACTACACGGCTCCTGCCTCGATCAACAAGGCTCCGGTCTATCAGAACGGTTCGGCTCATCGCTTCGGCGACGCTTCGCCGTCCAGCTACGAGAACTAATCCAGACAGCATGTCTGTTGAAAAAAGGCGAAGCTTCGGCTTCGCCTTTTTGTTTGTTCAGCCTTCGGCGGGCGGCAGGATGGCGTGCTTGAGCCGGACAGGCTTCAAACGCTGCGGAAGCTCATCGAACGACACGCCGTCGAGCAGCAGCGGCTTCACCACATCGAGCTGAACCAGAAGCCCGGCATCAAGCGTCGCCTTGTGACCGAAGAGGTTGCGGACTGCTCCGAGCCCGCTATCTTCGGGCAATGAAAAGCGCGCGGTAGCGCCGCCATGTTCCATGTGTCGGCGCAGAGCTTCCTCCCAACCCTCTTGCGGGATAGCGCCCGGTCTCAACAGCAGCACCCACGGCGTGCGGATTTCATCGAGCGCTGTCTTGATATCCTTTTCGGCATGGAACGCGCAGCCCGCACCCAACGTCACCAGAGCGGTCTCATCCGACGAGCCCCTGTCGATGACCGACACGCGTCGCAGCAAACCCTCCACCACCGCTGGCACCAAAGCCGAAAGCGTGTGGGCCAGCGCTTTTTCTGAATTCAGGGTTTCGAGCACGACGGACAACATGGGCGCTTCATATATCAATAACACGTGAGCGGAAAGCCGGCGCGGATATGTTCTTGATTTGTTCTATAACTTGCGATAGGAATAGATTCATCAGAACAGAGTCGCATGGCAGCACGGCACGCGCCACAGAACAGTTCCCGCTTTTGAAAGGCACTGTTCCCCGGTCAGGTTTCGCCGTGGCTGTGAGTGGCCAGATGTTTCCATGCAGGGAGACGACGATGGAAGTGATCCACCAGGCAGACATCATCAAGCAGGCCGACAGGGCTGCCTTCGGTAGCGGGCGGGCGGATCACGCCAATGCGGTGATTGGCGAGGCCGGATTGCGCATCGATCACGCCCGGCGGCGTGGACGCGGAGCGGGTATCAATCCGACCGGGCGCTTCGAGCCGACGACGCGCCAGGATTTCGACGATGGCTGGACCACGCTGGAAGAACTGCCGCCGTTCAAGACCGATGTGCAGATCGAGAAGCCGCGGACGATCATCACCCGCAATGATTCCCCCGACATCAGCTTCGACCGTTCGATCAATCCCTATCGCGGTTGCGAGCATGGCTGCATCTATTGCTTTGCCCGGCCCACGCATAGCTACATGGGGCTCTCTGCCGGTCTCGATTTCGAATCCCGGCTCTTTGCCAAGCCGGATGCCCCGCGCCTTCTGGAACGTGAGCTGGCCAAGCCCAGCTATCAGCCGAAGACCATCGCCATCGGCACCAATACCGATCCCTATCAGCCGGTCGAAAAGAAGTGGCGCATCATGCGCGAAATTCTTGAAGTGCTGGAAGCGGCCAATCATCCGGTCGGCATCGTGACGAAATCGGCTTTGGTCGTGCGTGACATCGATATTTTGAGCCGCATGGCCGAGAAGGGGCTGGCCAAGGTCGCCCTGTCGGTCACGACGCTCGATGCCCATCTGTCCCGCACGATGGAACCGCGCGCCTCCACGCCGACGCTGCGGCTGCAGGCCATCCGCAAACTGGCCGATGCGGGCATTCCCGCCTCGGTCATGATGGGGCCGGTCATCCCCGGCATCAACGATCATGAGATCGAACGCATTCTGGATGCCGCCTATGCGCAAGGCGCGCGCGAGGCGGGTTATGTCCTGCTGCGCCTGCCGCTGGAAGTCGCGCCCTTGTTCAAGGACTGGCTGCTGCGCAATTATCCGGATCGCTATCGGCATGTCATGTCGCTGGTGCGTTCCATGCGCGACGGGAAGGATTATGACGCCGAATGGGGCAAGCGCATGCGTGGCACCGGCCCCTATGCATGGCAGATCGGCCGCCGTTTTGAAATCACCGCGCGCAAGCTCGGCTTCAATGCACGCCGTCTTCAGTTGCGCACCGATCTGTTCGAACCGGTCGAAAAGGGAGGCAAGCAGCTTTCGTTGTTCTAGAGAGGACCAAGGTGAAGCTTACCTTTGGCCCGCGCCGCTTTTCAAACTGCATGACCTGTCAGTTGTCTGTTCAATTTCCGTCTGATTGTCCTACAGACGGAGGGGCTGCCTGCTTTCACGCCACCATCCTCGAGCAGGGCCCTTGCGGAGAATCGGAAGCAATGCGAGCATTGCCGCCAAATGAAACGCTCGGCTTCTGATTCTCCGCTCCTTTTCGAGATCCCGCTCGCGCCTGATTTCTCTCAGGAGAAAAGGCTGCTTTCGCGTGGATTGAAGCATATCGTCGGCATAGACGAGGCGGGACGCGGGCCATTGGCCGGTCCGGTGGTTGCCGCCGCCGTCGTTCTGGATGCCGACAATCTCCCGGACGGGCTCGACGATTCCAAACGCCTCACGGCTGCGAAACGCGAGGTGCTCTACGAGATCATTCTCGCAAAAGCCATCACCGTTTCGGTTGCAAGCCTCAGCGCCCGCAGCATCGACGGAAGCGATATCAGGAAGGCGGCGCTTGAAGCCATGCGGCGCGCATCCATCGGGCTGACCCTGCGTCCATGTCACGCGCTGATCGATGGCCGCGATGTTCCGCCGGGGTTGCTTTGCCCGGGTTCAGCTCTGGTCAAAGGGGATCAGCGCTCCATTTCGATCGCTGCGGCTTCCATCGTCGCCAAGGTGACGCGAGACCGCATGATGATCCGGGCCGGTGCGGCGCATCCACCCTACGGGTTGGAAATTCATGCGGGCTATGCGACGGAAAGGCACCGCGCTGCCATAGAGACGGCGGGGCCCGTGCCCGGCATCCACCGCTACACCTTCGCCCCCATCAAAGATCGCTTCGGCGTTTAAACCGTCGCCAGCTTGGCAGCAAAGCCGAACAGCAGCGCTGCAAAACCCCAGCGCTGGACGGACTGTATGGCCGGATAACGCTTGAACAGGGTTCCGAGCGACGAGCCTGTAAAGGCATAGAGCGTATCGAACAACAAGCCGACCGTCGTCAGGATGCCGCCCAGAACCGCGAATTGCAGCGCGATGCTGCCATTTCCGGGATGGACGAATTGCGGCAGCAGGACGGAGCAGAAAAGCAGCGCTTTCGGGTTGAGCAGATTGGTGAGGAGACCCTTGCGGGCCGAAGCCAGATAGGATCGCCGTTCACGCACGCCGCCAACTGCATCGACTGTCGGCAAAGGGTGGCGCACGATCCCAATCGCAAGCCAGACCAGATAACCAGCACTTACGATCCGCACGCAATGAAACGCGACAGGAAAGGCATGCAGAAGCGCTGCCAGACCAATTGCGGCGAGAGCCACATGGCACGTGCGCGCGATGGCGAGGCCAGCGGCAGCTGCCAGCGCATGCGCCCGGCCCTGCGCCGCGCCGGTCTGCAGCAGCAGAAGCATGTCCGGCCCCGGAATAAGAAATGCTGCGGCCAGTGCGCCCGCGTATAACCACATCTCGCTCATCGCTATCGCCCGTAAAATTCTTGCCAAGCTGACCGCGGCGCGAACCTTCCTCAAAACGGTGCCGGTCGCGAAGCAGTTACAGGTCCAAGATTATCCGGTGACGACGGCGCATGTCCTTGCGATTTATGGCGCGTGGCCCTGCATTTGTGATATAATCGGCTAATAATTTTACTTAGATTATCGGATCATGCCAAAACTCAAGTTAGACGCTATCGACCGCAAAATTCTGTCGGCACTTCAGGAAGACGCCCGGCTTTCCAATGTCCAGCTCGCGGAGAAGATCGGCCTTTCGCCCTCTCCCTGCCTGCGGCGCGTCAAGATGCTCGAAAAGGCGGGTGTCATTCAGGGCTATCACGCGGCCCTGGATCGCAATGCGGTCGGGCTGGGGCTGACCGTCTTCGTCGGCATAAGGGTGGAGCGCCATCACGAGGAAACGGCAACCGCGTTCCGCACTTCCGTGCAAAATCTGCCGGAGGTGTTTTCCTGTCATCTCGTATCCGGGGAATCCGATTTTTTGCTGCAGGTGGTGGTGGCCGACCTTGCCGCCTATGAACGGTTCTTATCCGGCACGCTGCTGCGCCTTCCCGGTGTGATCGACATTCGCAGCAACTTCGCTATCCAGACAGTCAAATCGCAAGGGGAACTGCCGCTTGCCCATCTGACCGAAAGCGAAGACTGACTGCACTTCAGACCATTGGAGTCCATCATGCCAGACATCGTCAACGCGGTTCTCCTCGTCTCTCAGGGAATTCTTCTGGGCCGCCGCAGCCCGGATCGCCGGACCTACCCGAACCGGTGGAGTTTTCCGGGCGGGCATGTCGAGGCAGGCGAGAGCTTTGAAAGCGCGCTCAAGCGAGAAATCCGGGAGGAACTTGGGCTGACGCTTCGCTCGTTTTCGTTTCTCACGACGATAGAGAGCGCAAAACCGGCAGCGTCATTTCATCTCTATACCGTCACCGCTTGGGACGGACAGCCTGCCATCCGCGACCGGGAACACACGGAACTGCGATGGTTCACGCTACAGCAAGCCCATGCTTTGGATGATCTTGCCTTAGGCTGTGCACTCATAAATAGGCTAGCTATTTGAATGGATTAGTGATTCAAAGGCCTCGGATTTGGAGGTCTTTGATGTCACGTCGCCGCTATGAACTCACAGAACGGGAATGGTCGATTATTGCACCGCTGTTGCCGAGCAAACCTCGTGGCGTTCCACGGGTTGATGATCGCATGGTTCTCAACGGAATCCTGTGGCGCTTCCGCACCGGGTCATCATGGTCAGAAATCCCTGAACGCTATGGTATTGCAACGACCTGCTACAACCGTTTCGTTCGCTGGCGTCGTGCCGGCGTCTGGGATCGGCTGCTTGAGGCTGTCTCTGAGGCCTATGATGGCGACATCGTGATGATCGACAGCACCTGTGTTCGTGTTCACCAGCACGGAGCCACAGGAAAAAAGGGGATGCCGACGATGGTGGCATGGGACGTTCCCGAGGCGGCCTCACAAGCAAAATCCACGCGATTGTTGATGCAGAAGGCCGTCCGATCAATCTTTGCCTGACGGGTGGTCAGGTTGCTGACTGCTCTCAGGCCGAGGGCCTCATTGAACGTATCAAAGCAGGCGGCACGCTGCTTGCGGACAAGGCCTATGATAGCGATGCGATCCGGAAGGCAACAGCAGAACGGAAAATCTGGGCCAATATTCCTCCCAAATCCAACCGTAAGGACGTCTTCGCGTTCTCGCCATGGGTATATCGCCAGAGAAACCTGGTCGAGCGGTTCTTTAATCGCATCAAACACTATCGTGGCATCGCCACGCGTTACGACAAGAACCCGGACAATTTCCTCGCGGCTGTCAAACTGATCGCTGTCCGCATCTGGTGCATCAGCTTATGAGTCTACGCTCTAGAGGCATATCGGCCACTGTTGCGAGCGCTGGCAGAATAGAAACCAGCTTCCACGCAGCGCGGCACTGAAATCAGTTGCTGCGAAGCCAAAAACAAAAACGCCGCCCATTCCAGGCGGCGTTTTTCTGAAAACTTTGTTTTTGCAGCATTTCCGAACGCAAAACCGTTTCACACTTTTGCTGGAAATGCTCCAGGATCAGTTCAGGTTCGTCTTGACCTGAGACAGGGCATCCTTGAACAGGTTGCCTGCCACCTTCGCATCGACCTTTTCGGCAACGACCTTGCCGGCTGCGGCGACTGCGAGGTCGACTGCCGAAGCACGGACCGCGTTGATGGCATCGACTTCAGCCGTTGCGATCTTCTGCTCGGCAAGCTTGTTGCGGCGTACAACATACTCTTCCGTCGCGCGCTTGGCATCTTCGAGAAGCGCCTTGGCTTCACGCTCGGCGGAAGCAACGATGTCGCTCGCTTCCTTTTCGGCTTCCTTGCGCTTGCGATGATATTCGGCCAGCAGCTGCTGGGCTTCTTCGCGAAGCGTGCGGGCTTCTTCCAGCTCGTTCTTGATACGATCAGCGCGCTCGTCGAGCGACCGACCGACCATGCCCGGAACCTTCAGATATGCCAGGATTGCCAAGAAGATAATGAGGCCAACCAGTGCCCAGAATGTAGCGTCCATTGTCCTCTCCTCAGGCGTTCGAAGCCTTGACGGCTGCTGTTACCGAAGCCTTGTCGGCCTTGGTGCCCAGAAGCTGTTCGACGATCTCTGCCGTGGTTTCCTCGGCAATGTTGCCGACGTCGCTCATGGCCTTGGCCTTGATCGCGGCGATACGTTCTTCGGCTTCCTTGAGCTTGCCTTCAAGCGCTGCTTCAGCGGAAGCGCGCTCTGCGTCGGCTTCGCCCTTGCCCTTTTCGCGGGCGGCTTCTGCAATCGAAGCAGCCTTGGTGCGGGCCTGGGCCAGTTCCTGCTCATAGGCAGCAATAGCGTTGTCGGCATCCTGCTTGAGGCGGGCGGCCTGCTCGAGATCCTGAGCGATGCGGTCGCGACGGGTTTCGATCACGCCGCCGATGCGCGGCAGAACCACGCGCGACATGAACAGATAGAAAAGCCCGAAGGTGATCGCCAGCCACAGGAGCTGCGAAGCGTAATGGGTGGAATCAAACGGCGGGAATACGCCGCTGCCGTGTCCGGCATCGTGAGCGACCCCGGTTTCGGTGTGCACAGCATCGGCTGCGCCGTGCTCGCCAGCAGCAGGTGCCGGTTGCGATTCGGTGGCGGTTTGGGCAAACGCCGTGGACACGAACATCCAGATTTCCCCTTTAATCCAGCACGATCCGTTCCCGATGGAGAGAGACCATGCCTTACTCAGACGACATATGCAAAGGCCAGCCGCGTCTGCATCTTCCGACGGAACACGGCCTTAAAGGCCATGTTCCAAAAGCTGCTTCGCGGCCAGCCCGTTTCTTGCGACCGTTGATTAGACGGCGAAGAGGAGCAGAAGCGCGATGAGCAGCGAGAAGATGCCCAGAGCTTCCGTAACGGCGAAACCGAACACCAGACGGCCGAACTGGCTGTCAGCAGCGGACGGGTTGCGCAGAGCGCCGGAGAGGTAGTTGCCGAAGATATTGCCGAGGCCGAGAGCCGTACCGGCCATACCGAAACAGGCGAGACCGGCGCCGATGTACTTTGCTGCTTCCGCTTCCATGTTAAGCTCCTTCTGGATTGAATATAAGCGCGGATTTCAGTTCTGGCGGTCGCCCGCCGGCTTGAACTCAATGTCCCGGATGTACAGCGTCGTTGATGTACATGCAGGTGAGAACGGTAAACACGTAGGCCTGCAGGAAGGCTACGAGGAATTCGAGTGCGGTGATCGCGACCGTCATGATCAGTGGCAGGACAGCGCCGCCGATGCCGATCGGGCCGAGGGCTGCCAGCGAGACGACGAAGCCCGCAAAAACCTTGAGCGTGATGTGACCGGCAAGCATGTTCGCAAAGAGACGAACCGAGAGGCTGATCGGACGCGACAGGAACGAGATGATTTCAATGGCGACAACCAGCGGCACGATGATGCCGGGAACGCCGCTCGGCACGAACAGCTTGAGGAAGCCGAAACCGTGCTTGAAGAAACCGTAGATGATGACCGTGCCGATAACCAGAACGGCAAGCGCGAAGGTCACGATGATCTGGCTCGTAACCGTATAGAAATACGGGAAGAGGCCGAGGAAGTTTGCGACCAGCACGAACATGAACAGCGAGAAGACGAAGGGGAAGAACTTCATGCCCTTCGACCCTGCCGAATCCCGCAGGCTGGTGGCCACGAATTCGTAGGCCATTTCCGACACCGACTGAAGACGGGTCGGGATCAGGCCGCGACCCGAGGACGTCAGATAAAGGAAGCCCGAAGCGACCACGACGGTTGCGACCATGAAGGCCGAAACATTCGTGAACGAAAGGTCCACACCGCCTACGTCGATGGGAATCCACCGGGAAACCTGGAACTGATGGATCGGATCGTTCGCCACCTTAACCTCGTCTGTCTTCCCTGCCCGAAGGCAATTTGGCCTGCCTTAAGACAAGTTTGCTTGCCCAAGGCGTTTCAGTCTCGGGCACAAGGCCCACTTGTTCACTTACACTTGAACGAACTTTACCGTGAAGCCCGCCAAGCCCTATTTCTTGTCGTTCTTTTCCGCGCTAGACTTGATGCTGCCCTGTTCGGCAACATATCCAGCGGAACGAAGCACGTTGAGGACGCCCGCACCGAAGCCCAGAAGGAGAAATACGATCAATCCCCAGGGCGACGTACCAGCGACGCGATCGATGAACCAGCCAATCAGCGCACCGACCACAACCCCCGCGATGAACTCGCTGGAAATCTTCATGGCCTGCGCGACCGAGCTTGCCGTCGCCGATCGCTCCTCCTCGGAAGCCGGTTGCTTGAACATACCCTTTTTGGCCAGCTCGGCCTCTAGGCGGTTCAAGCGCTGATCCAGCTCCCCGGAACCGGGTTCATTCTTCGCATTCTTGATCGCACCGGATGGCTTTCCGGGTTCAGTCCCGCGCGCCATTGGCAGCTCCCTTTTTCAAGAAATACGAGGATTTCAATCCCATTTCCAAGTTGCGCGCAACATATTGACACGCCGCTCGCTAGTCAAGGCGCTGCAGGCATTGCTCCAAAAGGTTTTTTATCGAGCAATTTCAAATTGTTAGCCGCTGGTGCGACTCATTTTCCGACCAAAGGACCAGATTGGCCACATTATTGGCTAAAAAAACGGAATCGATTTTAGACAGCCGCGCCGTATTCGGTGCAGGACGAAGGCCGGTCTTATGCGCCTGTTCGACCGTTTAGTCCGCTAACAAAAACGTGACTTGAAACGCGCCGATCCGTCCTTGGCGCGGAGAGGATGCTCAACTCCATCCGCCGCCATAGGTCCGGTAGAAGACATGGAGACCGATCTTGGTGACCTTCTTCATGGTCGGCGCCCAGAACGGGCGGACATAGGTCGCGTGGTAATGGGTGGCAGAGCCGACTTCCGGCAGCCATATCTGACCGGCGGAGACCGTCTTTGCCACCTGCTGCGCCATGCGCCATTGCGGCATCTCGGTCACGCGGTGCTTCTGGCCGTCGCAGGCAAAGGAAAACTGGCAGGCATTGAGCCAGTCGCGGTTCTGGTAGACCACGCCGCAGATCGTTCCCGGATAGGCGGGATTGCGCACGCGGTTGAGGACGACCTGGGCGACGGCGACCTGCCCCTTTACCGTTTCGCCGCGCGCTTCATAATAGACGGCTTCGGCGAGGCACTTCTGTTCGCTCTTGCTGAAAGCGGCGGGCGGCAGCGGTGTTGCGGCCCATTCGTGATCCTGCTCGCTGATCGGCGGCACGAAGCGGCCTTCATCCGGCTGTGGCTTCAAGATGCTTTCGAAAGGCGATGTCTTGCCATAGTCCGGCGACGCAGGCGCATAACCAAGGGCCAGCACATCCGGCTGGTCATTGGTAATGAGCTTGGCAAGCTGGGTTGGCATCTCGGCGCGCGGCTTCGGCGGCTGGACCGCATGGAACGCCATGGTGATGGCGACTTCCTTGCCCTCCAGCTTGCTGGAGAAGGCCATTTTCGCGTCCGTCTTTTCCGGCGGGCGCGTGATCATGCTGATCTTTTCAAACATGCTGCCGGCGGTGAAGGCCTTGGCTGGCGCCTTCGGCTTCACCGAAACAAGACGGCCCGTCTTGTCGGCGCGGTGGATGCGGTTTTCGTCCGGGTTGGGATCGTCCGGGCCGAGCTTTGCCGTCTTGCGTCCGCCGGAGAGCGCAACGCGGCCTATCCCCGGCACTTCGATGCCGTTGGTGGCGATGCTGCCGGTCACGGTCGTTGCATCGACGAACGGCATTTCGGCCTGATGAACGGAGCCGACCGGCGCCTTGGCGACAAAGGCTGTCCAGCGATGCGTTCCCATGTCTGCCGACGGCACGAGGCTCGCCATGTCCTGTAAGGCAATCGCATTGGAATTGAAGAGATAGGTTATGGCCGCCAGAACCAGCGGCACCAGACGGTGCGGCTTATGAACTGTCTGGCGGGGCTTTGCACGGACGGCGTAATAGCGCCCCTCCTCCGGGCAATAGCCCGTGACAGGGTAATGCCACACCGGCTCGGCAACGGCCTTCCTTCGACCAAACAGCGCTCGTAAAGATACAAGACGCACCGCACACTCCACTCACACTGACTAAACTGATGCGGTGATAACGGAGTATTAACCTTGTCCGATGGGTTGAGGACACGCTTGCAGCTCTGGCTAATACAGTCATTATCAGCAGCGCGTTAACCATGAACGAATATGGTTAATGCGGGGTTTAAGCAGTTTCAGCTTTGCGGAAGCCGGATTGCTGTAGTGAGGAGGTGCATCATGGATAAGGTCACGGGCGGCTGCCTGTGCGGCAATGTACGCTTTGAAGCGGCGGGACGACCATACCGGGTCGGCATCTGCCATTGCCTCGACTGTCGCAAGCACCATGGCGCGCTATTTCACGCGTCCGCGATATTTCCCGAAGCAGCGGTTACGGTCGAAGGAGAAACCCGCGACTATGCGGGACGCCATTTTTGTCCGCGTTGCGGATCGCCGGTTTTCGGGCGCAGCGGCGATGAAATCGAAGTCAATCTCGGTTCCCTCGATGCACCGGATCAGTTCAGGCCGACCTATGAGCTCTGGACCATCCGCCGCGAAACCTGGCTGCCGCCTTTCCGGGACATACGCGGCTATGAACGCGACCGCGACGGATCGAGCCGCTTTGAAGATTAGGCCCCCTCTTTTCTTTAATGACAGCCGTTCTATTTGCGATAATGATATTGTTCTTCAAAACTTCGGGAGGGAATTCATGCGGGGGTTGAAGGTCGGAATTATCGGCTTGCTTTTCGGTTCTCTTGGGGTCATTTCCACGGCGCAGGCCGATGACTGCCAGAACGCCAGCTCGCAGGCCGCGCTCAATGAATGTTATGGCAAAGCCTACAAGAAATCGGATGCCGAGCTGAACAAGATCTTCAAGACCCTCCAGCGCCGTGCCGACGATGCGGACTTGAAGAAAAAGCTGGTCCAGTCGCAACGGACATGGATCGCCTTTCGCGATGCCGAATGCGGCATGCAGACATATGGCGGCGGCAGCATTTCCGGCATGGCCTATTCGATCTGCCTGTCCGACCTGACGACGGAACGTGTCAACGATCTGAAGAAATACCTCAAATGCGAGGAAGGCGACAGCAACTGCCCCTTCCCCGCCGCCAGCGACTAATCCGCTCTAATCAGTTCCGTCCTTCATAAGCGGAATCGAAGAACGCATTTTCCAGCTCGACCGCCCGCCGGAAGAACTGTCGGCACTGTTCTGCCGCCAAGGGTCCGACCCGGTCGAGCTCCGAACGCAGGAAGCCCACGAACTCCACGAAGTATGGATTGTCGTGCAGCACGATCCATTCAGAAAAAATGAAATCGTCGGGCAGAGGCTTTGGCGCTTTTTCAGCCCAGTCGAGATAAAGCCATTCAGCCACCGTCAAGACCGACAGACACGCCGCATAGGAACCGGATCGCGCAGCCTCCAGCATCAGTTGCTTGAATGCGGCGGTAGGAGACGCATCGGGTGTGTCAAAACGCTCGGCGTCAGTGACTTCGAGTTTTGCGAAAGCCCGTTCGAAATAGGAATTCTCGTCGCTGCTGATCATGCCGACGAAACGGCCCAATGTCAGCTTGGCTTCCATCCTGTCGCAATTGACGAGCGTGCCGCCCAGAAGCGACAGAAAACTGTCGATAAAGCGATGGTCCTGCACCAGATAGCGCGTCATGACCTCGGTTGCGACTGTGCCTGCATAGATTTCGCCAACAAGGCGATGGCCTACGGCCTGCGACCAGAATGGTTCGGTGCTTTGCCGCAGGCGTTCAGAGAAGGCTTCGACGCTGTTGTCTGACATGATGATCTCCAGTTCTTTGAACGGAAACCTACTCAGGCAATGCTTACAATTCTACTGACCAGCGTTCGATATCCGCGCTCTGGCCGATCAATGCGAGGCCGTTGGCGATGGAATCGAACTGGTTGGAGCTCGTCACCACGGCATCGGGGAAGCGGCTTTCAAACACGGTGCGGATGACCGGCACGAAAGACGTGCCGCCGGTCAGGAAAACGCGGTCGATGGATGAAGTTTCCAGTTCCGCTTTCTCCACCGCCTGCTGCACCGATTGCTCAATCTGTCGCACATCGTCGGCGATCCAGTTTTCAAAATCGTTGCGCGTGATGTCGGAGCGGATTTCAAAATCGTCGGCCTTGAAGTGCAGTTCCGACATGCGCTGCGAGGAAAGGCGCACCTTGAGGTCCGAAACGGCGCGATAGATTTCATAGCCGTAATCGTTCTCGATCAGGTTGATGAAATGTTCGAGCGGCTTCGGGTCGACCGCTTGCCGCGCCAGTTCATCCAGATCGCGGATAGTCGCCGGAGAGTTCATCAGGAACAGCGTGTTCCAGCGCGCAAAGTTCGCATAGTAATGGTTCGGCACAGTCAGCCTTTTGCCGAAGGACTGATATTCAGTACCCTTTCCCAAAAGCGGCGACACGGCATTGTCGATGATGCGATAATCGAAAGTATCGCCTGCAATGCCGACACCCGTCTGGCTGAGCGGCGTGAAGCTCAAGCCTTGCCTGTCCACTTCAAACCGCACGATGGAAAAGTCGCTCGTACCCCCGCCGAAATCGGCCACCAGAACGGTGGATGCGGCTTTCAGTTCCTGCGCATAAAAGTAAGCTGCGGCTACAGGCTCGTAGACATAATGAATGTCGGTGAAGCCGAACGCCCTGAACGCCTTTTCATAGCGCTGCATGGCCAGCGCCTCGTCCGGCGAGGCGCCCGCAAAGATCACAGGCCTGCCGATGACCACTCGGTTGCCCTTTGGAGGCAGACGGTCGCCCAGCCTTGCTGCGACCGTTTCCAGAAAAGTGGTCAGAATGTCCTCGAACTTGAAGCGCTTGCCGAAAACCGGCGTGTCGGTGAAGGATTTCGATGCCGCGAACGTCTTGAAGGATTGCAGCATGCGCGTGGAGTGCGGCGCGTTGACGAAAACATCCATCGCCCATGGCCCGCTTTCGACGGTGCGCTCGCCCGTTTCGCGATCCTGCCAGAAACACAGAACCGAACGGTAGCCGGTAATGTCGACCCCATCCTTTGGTACGCTCAGAACCGCCGTCGTACCATCCTGTGCGGCAACGGAAAGAACCGTGTTGGTCGTGCCAAAATCGATGCCCAACGTCACGCCGTCGAAACGGCTCTCATCAGCCTTCGTCATTACTGCACCTTTTTTGGAGGAAACCGGAGAGCGGGCGAATTAGCAGTCGCCAGAGCCAAGCTCAACCCGAAAGTGCCATTTTAAACATTTGCTGCGATCACGATCTCGATTGTCCTGTCCAGATGAGAAGAATTTCCGGTCGCGCAAATGTTAATGCGTGTTTCTAAAGTTTACATGACCTCCTTCTTCTGCCTGATAGGTTTCTGCGCCGCAACTGGAGTGGTTCGTCTTTCATTCACATCCCCTGAACTGCTCCGCTTATTTGTTTTCACCGCCTTCACGTGACGCCAGATATTTTCCATCTGGCTTCGCTATGCTCAAGGTTATCCAACAAATGAAAGCGATACTCATGGCGTTTCTCTCACGTACGGTTCTTGCCACTGTTCTCTTGTCGGCCAGTGCGCTTCCCCACGTCGCAAATGCTCAGGAGACGGCCAGTCAGCCCTTAGCAACCGGCTACCACAGCAGCGGTCAGGCCACCGCGGAAGTGAGTGGTGTCGTGGCAGATGGCGACAAGCTGACCGTCAAGGTCCGCTTCATCAATGCCAAGGAAGGCGGAAGCGTTTCGACGCCGCTTTACCTCTCTCTGTCGGACGAGGACTACGAGAATGATTATTATCTTCTCGCAGGCGACAAGAAATATCTTCTGCTGAAAGACTCCGAAGGCAAGCCGCTCGCTCCGGCGTCTGTTTCCCTGTTCGGCACGGGTCATGTCGTCGGTATCTGGCACGGCGTCTTTCCTGCTCCACCGAAGGGCCAGAAGGTGACGCTCTATATCAAGGGGGTCGAGCCGCTCGGACCGTTCGCTGTTCCCGCCGAATAGGGGCGAGCCATGACCAGTCTTACCCTGGGCAGCATCGTTTTCGGCCTCGCCGCGCTTTGCCTGCCATCCATCGCATCCGCGCAAGACACGGGCACCGATAACAGTGCCTATATCCGTGATCTCGTGCCGGAGATCCGCGATCTTGTTTCAGCATCGGGCAGCACCGATGGCAAGGCGCGTGGCCTGTCCGGTGCGGCACAGGAGATTATCGAGAAGAGCGGCAGTATAACCATGCGCGAAACCGATGACAGCATCGTCCTTTCCGTGACGAGCGATATTCTGTTCGATTTCGATAGCGTCAAACTGACTGGCAAAGCCAAGGCAACGCTGACCGATATTGCCAGAATATTGGAAAGCATGCCGGATTCCGCCGTTCGTGTTGTGGGTCATACGGATTCCAAGGGGTCCGACAGCTACAACGACAAACTGTCGAAAAACCGCGCCGATGCGGTTATCAAATTTCTCGCCGGCAATGGCGTCCCATCTGCGCGGATGAAGCCGGAAGGACGTGGAGAAAGCGAACCTGTCGCGCCCAACGAGATCAAGGGCAAGGACAATCCCGATGGTCGGGCGCAAAACCGGCGTGTTGAATTTGTGCTGCCGAAGGCGTGATGCCGTCTCATCCCTTCAAAAAAGCCCGGAGCGATCCGGGCTTTTTCTCTCTATGGTGTTTATTTCTTTTTCTTCGCGCGGCCTGCGAACGGATTGTCCGAGGTGCGCAACGAAAGCCGGATCGGCACGCCCGGCATGTCGAAGGTTTCGCGCAGGCCGTTGATGAGGTAGCGCACATAGGATTGCGGCATCGCATCGGGGCGCGAGCAGGACACGACAAAGCCCGGCGGACGGGTCTTCACCTGCGTCATGTATTTGACCTTGAGGCGGCGTCCCGAAACTGCTGGCGGCGGCTGATGCGCGATGACGCCAGCCAGCCAGCGGTTGAGACGCCCGGTCGAAACGCGGCGGTTCCAGATTTCGTGGGTCTTGACGACATTCTCCATGAGCTTGTCGATGCCCTGCCCGCGCTCGCCTGAAATCGGCACGGCGCGAAGCCCGCGCACCTGCGGCAGCAGACGGGCCGTCTTTTCGTAAAGATCGGCCAGAACCATCTGGCGGTCCTCGATCAGATCCCATTTGTTGAATGCGATGATCGGTGCCCGGCCTTCGCGGATGATGAGATCGGCGATTTGCAGGTCCTGCTTTTCAAACGGGATCGTCGCATCGAGCACGATGATGACGACTTCCGCGAAACGGATGGCGCGCAGGCCGTCGGCAACTGACAGCTTTTCGAGCTTTTCCTGCACACGCGACTTGCGGCGCAGGCCAGCCGTATCGAACAGCTTGATCTTGCGGCCGCGCCATTCCCAATCCACCGAGATCGAGTCGCGCGTGATGCCGGCTTCCGGCCCGGTCAGCAGGCGGTCTTCGCCCAGCATCGTGTTGATCAGCGTGGACTTGCCCGCATTGGGCCGTCCGACGATGGCAATGCGCATTGGCTTGGTCGCATCATAGGCCGGGATTTCTTCTTCATCCGGGTCCTCGATGTCGTCGCCGATCAGTTCGCCGACAGCCTTCGGCGTGAAAACCTCGTCCGCGGCTTCCTCTTCCTTCTCGTCGGCAAAGACGCGTTCTTCGCCCAGGAGTTCGACAATCGCGTCGCGCAGGTCGGGCATGCCCTGGCCGTGTTCGGCAGAGATCGGGCACGGTTCGCCAAGGCCAAGCTGGAAGGCGTCGTACATGCCGGATTGCGCGCCGCGCGCTTCCGCCTTGTTGGCAACAAGCACGACCGGCTTGCCCGAGCGGCGCACGACTTCGGCAAAGGTGCTGTCGGTCGGCGTGATGCCGGCCTTGGCGTCGATGACGAACAGAATAACGTCGGCTTCCTCGATGGCTGCTTCGGTCTGGGCGCGCATACGCGCTTCCAGGCTGTCATTGGCAGCCTCTTCGAGACCGGCCGTATCGATCACCTGAAACTTCAGATCGTAGAGCTTGGCATCGTGGATGCGCCGGTCGCGCGTGACGCCCGGCAGGTCATCGACCAGCGCCAGCTTGCGGCCGACGAGGCGATTGAACAGCGTGGACTTGCCGACATTGGGACGCCCGACGATGGCGACTGTGAAACCCATGGGAGAAGATGACTCCAGAAACCAGAGCGGTTCCGATTTCTATCGAAACGTGGAACCGCCCTATTCATTTATCTTGACGCGCATCTTATCCGAAAACCGCTTCGCACTTTTCGGGATGCGCTCGTTCTATTATGTGCTTTGCGCGTCAGGCACCTTGACGCCTGCGCTGCGCATCAGATCGAGCATCGTATTGGAACGCTGGCGGATATTGGCCGGGGCCAGACTGTCATTGGCAATCTGCTGGAACAGCTTGACCGCATCATCGAAACGTTCACCCTTCCATGCAGCCAGACCCAGGGCTTCCCGCGCGCTGGAGCGCATCGGATTGCCGTCTGCGGAAAGCGTTTCAACGCGCTTTGCCACATCGTCATAGGAACCGCTGTCGACCAGCAGATAACCGGCGCGCAGGCGTGCGACATCGCGCAGCGGCGCGGGCACGGCGTTATCGGCAGCGATATCATCGAAAGCCTTGACGGCACCGGCGGCGTCGCCCTTGTCCGCGATGACCGATGCAGCGCGAAGACGCGCCAGCACCGGATAGGAGCCGTAGCCGGTCTTTTCCAGATCGTCGAGCGCGGCGAGCGCTTCGTCGTTCTTGCCTTCCGAGGCGAGATCCAGTGCGGCAAGGAACTTGTCACCGGAAGCGGAAGCCTTGCTGTCGGTCCAGTGCTGATAGCCGACCCAGCCAGCCGTTCCCAGAACGATGGCCACGGCGGCACCGATCACCAGCGGGCCGAAATTCCGCCAGACCTGCTTTGCCCGTTCCGAACGGATTTCCTCGTTTACCTCGCGAATGAAACTGTCGTCTGCCATGGACCTGCCACTAAAGCCAAATTGATGTTCGTATTTGTACGTTCTGGCGCTTTTAGTCGGAATTCGCGCCATATGTAAGACCCGTCTGCGAAATAAGCGGAAACAAGTGTCACAAAGCGCATTTCGGTCCGAGAATAGCCTTATTCAAGAACTAGCCACGAAATCTCTGGAACTGTTCCTCCCCCGCTTCGTTTCGTGATTCATGCGCTTTCTGTCCCCCCGCCCTGTTCTTCTGTCCGCTTTGGCTCTCTCCACCTGCACCGCGCAGGCAGAACCGGTGTCCGCAAAGCCGCAATATGTGCTGATTTCCTTCGATGGCGCGCATGACAATGCGCTGTGGACCCGCTCGCGCGAACTGGCGAAGAAGAACAACGCCCATTTCACCTATTTCCTTTCCTGCGTCTTCCTGATGACCAGGCAGGACCGGCGCGATTACCAGCCGCCCCGCAAGCGGGCCGGTTCGTCCAATGTCGGCTTTGCATTGAGCCGCGACGAGGTGGTCGCCCGCCTCGGCAATGTCTGGCAGGCGCATCTGGGAGGTAACGAGATTGCCAGCCATGGCTGCGGCCATTTTGACGGCACCGACTGGTCGACCGCCGACTGGGACAAGGAGATCAAGGAGTTTCGCCGCATTACCGCCGACGCCTACCAGAATAACGGCATCGATGGAGAGCCGGAAGGCTGGCGCGATCTTGCAATGACGGGCATAAGCGGGTTCCGCGCGCCCTATCTCGCCGCATCAAAGCCGGTACAGGATGCGCTGAAGGCGAACGGCTTTCGCTATCAGGCATCCTCGGTCACGCGCGGTCCGGAAGAGCCGATCCTTGCCAGTCAATTCGCCTCATTCGGACTGCCGCTTGTACCGGAAGGCCCGTCGCAGCGCCCGATCGTGGCGATGGACTATAATCTCTATGTCCGCCACTCGAAGGGCAAGGAAGCGCCCCAGCAATCGGCGGCCTTCGAGGAGCGGGCCTACAAGGCTTTCCGGGCGGCGTTCGACAAGCAATATGCGGGCGAACGCATTCCGCTACAGCTTGGCTTCCATTTCGTGCTGATGAATGACGGGGCCTATTGGCGCGCCATGGAACGGCTGGTGACGGAAGTCTGCACCAAGCCGGACGTCAAATGCACAACCTACAGCGATTATCTGGATAGTCTCGACAAGGACGCTATCCATGCCGGTGAGAACAGGTCCTGACTTCCCCTATGCCGAAGGCGCTGTTTCCAGATTTTCGCGATCCAGCGAAGGCAGCGGCTCGTCGCGGATAGTCGCCTCGAAAGCCTTCAGGCGCTTGTAGATCGACAGCAGTTCGATGATCGTCGTCCATGAGTTGACGAGATACTGGAACGATCCCTGCACCTGCGAGAAGACATTTGTGATCTGGTTCATCAGGCCGAGCGTGAGCTTGCCTGCCACGATGGACGGTATGAGGATCACGGTCGGGAAAACATTGTCCGCCTGCAGATATATAATTCGGGCGACGTTGAAATAGACATAGTGGAAATAGAGCCGGAAATAATTGCGCCTGACGTTGCCGAACAATTCAGTCATTGTGACCGGCCCGGCGCGATCGTCATGGTCCTCGCCATAGACCAGTTCCTTGCGGTAAGCCGCTTCCACCCGCTGATTGTTGAACTCCAGCCCCGGCAGCTTGATGCCGACCAGCGCCAGCAAACCGGTGCCGAAAGCGGCCCAGAAAAGAGCCGCCCACACAAGCGCATGCGGGATTACGCCGATAATCGGCAACTCATTGATTTTCTCGGAAAAGCTGAACAGGACCGGCAGAAAGGCGATCAGCGTCATGACAGCTTTTACCAGATTGACGCCCAGCTGCTCCAGCGTGGTGGAAAAGCGCATCGTGTCTTCCTGCACACGCTGGGCCGCTCCTTCGATATGACGCAGTTGCGGCCAATATGCCATGTAATAATCGTTCATCGCCGTGCGCCAGCGGAAGATATAGTGGCTGACGAAGAAAAGGCTCAGAACACTGACCGTGACTGCGACGAAGGCGATACCCAGAAAATCGACCGTGCCCCAATAGAAATCACTGGCCGTTACAGCGCCGGGCGTCGAAAGCGCCTTCTGTATCATGTCGTAGAACGGCCCATACCAGGCATTGACCGCCACACTGGCCTGCACACCGAAATAGGTAGTGAACAGGATCAGCGCCGATCCGAGTATCGACCAGCGCTGCCACGGGTGCGGAGAGAACCACGCCCAGAACAGATAGAAGGCGAATGTCATCACCGCGAAATAGATGTAGAACCAGAGAAACGGCGCCGACCAGAAGATGCTTGCACCGATGATCGGCGCGGCATCGTGCGCCAGCGGCGGCAGGCCGAATGTCGCGCCCAGCCTTTCCCCTCCCTCATACCAGCCGATTATCGCCAGCAGGCTCCAGACCAGGGCGGACCAGAAGAACAGTTTCGGGCGGGGAAAGAACGACACAAACACCGAATGACATCCAACTCGTGAGGAACTGTCTTCATAAGAAGCCGGTCCTTGCGTCTTTTCCAGTTAAATTCCTGTAAGGTTTTCAGCCCGTTGCTTTGGCAGCGCGTCCCGCCATGATGCCGAGCACCGCAACGACCACCAGCGAGAGCGCTGCGGCGAGGCTTGCCGCAGTGAACGAACCGGAACGCTGCGCCATGAAGCCTGCCACCAGCGGGCCGACGATCTGGCCGATGCTGAAGCAGACGGTCATCCGCGCCAGAGCGCGTTTCGGTGAAGCCGGTGCAAGCGTGCGTGCAATCTGCAACCCGAACGCCGTCAGCGCCATGAAGGTCATGCCGAGAAGCGCGCCGCCCACAAGAGGCCCAAGCGGCGGCGCCAGAACAACGCTTGCGGCAACGCCGACCGCTTCGAGAACAGCCGTCAGGGCAAATGCATTGAAGAGGCCGAACTTTCTGGCAGCCGGCGCCCACAGCCAGATCGACGGGGCGGCCGCCAGACCGGTCACCACCCACACCGCCGCTTCCATCAGCGGGCCGCCATCAGTCGCGCGCACGATCGCAATCAGGAATGTCGCGGTGATCACATAGCCGAAGCCGAAAATGCCATAGGCCAGCGCCAGCGCGTTGAAGGCAAAGCCCGTGGGGAGCGGCGGCTCGCGCGTGCCGCTGTTTCCGCCGACCGGCCCTTCCCTGACGAATGCGGCAACCAGAACAGCCATCACGATGGTCAGGACGGCAGCGCCGATCCAGTCGGCCCGCCAGTCGAGCCCGGCAAAGCGGATCAGCGCCACCAGAACGGCAGAAAGCGCAATGCCGCTGCCGACGCCGCCGAAATGCAGGGCTCCAAGCCCCGCCCTTTCCGCCGCCGTGACATGGCTGAGCACGATCGCCGTGCACAGGATCATCGTCACCGCACTGATGAAACCTGCCGCAAAGCGGATGGCGGAAAACAACCATACACCCTCGACGAGCGCCATCGCAGCGCAGAGCAATCCGCTGATTATCAGGCCAGCGATCACGCTGGCGCGTTCGATGCCCGCAGACCAGCCGTAACCGGCAACGACTGCCCCCAGCAGATAGCCGATATAGTTTGCCGACGCGATGAAGCCGGCATCGGCGGCATTGAGGCCGATGTCGGCCATCATTCCCGGCAGGATCGGCGTATAGATGAAACGCCCGATGCCCATGGCGGCAGCCATGGCAAGAAACCCGCCGAAAGCATAGCGAACGGCAGTGCGATGTTGCGAGGACAGGGGATTGGTCATTTGCAGGGAGGTCTCGGTCATTGGCGGGAAAATAAACCTCAATCGCACGACGACAATTGAATTTTTCTGATCGGATCGATCACCCGGATTGAGGTGAAACCGTTCCCGATCTTCTAACCATAACAACAGAGTTGGATTTGAAGTCCGCCGAAGCAGACCTACAATAGAGTTACTACACTTTCTTGATGGAGGATCAGGATGAAGGGGCGCAAACTATCCGCATGTCTGCTGGCCGCCGTGACGATCGCGACCGCCGGGGCAGTCAAGGCGCAGGAACTCAAAACGATGGACGACGTCGGCAGCGCGTTGAACGCCTGCTGGTCCGCGCCTGCGGGCAGCAAGAATTCAGCCGTCACGCTGAGCTTCAGCTTCAAGCGCGACGGAAGCCTGATGGGTCCGCCCCGGGCCAGCGCGATCAACATTCAGGGCGATGATGAGGCCCGAAAGGCCTTTGTGAATGCCGCAATTGCGGCGGTGGAAAAATGCACGCCGCTGAAGCTCGGTCCCTCACTGGCAAAGGGTATAGGCGGAAAGGTCTTCACCATGCAGTTTCATTCGCCGGATTGACAATGCTGGAAGAGAAACCGATGCCTGATAAACAGGCTCTAAGACGCCTGCTGGAAGATCACATCGCATCCTACGAGGACCCCATCGCCTTTACACAAGGGCAGGCTCTATCCTTGACCGGGAAAGCTGAAATCTGGGATGGCTACCGGTGGCTATGGGCCGTCGGTCCGGATGGTCGCGCAGGATGGATTCCTGATGGCAGTGTGATCGTCAAGGATGGCGGGGTTATCGCCCTTCGCGACTATTCGGCGATGGAACTGACCTGCGATAAAGGCGCCATCCTCCTCGTCATCGAAGAAACACATGGGTGGGCCTGGTGCAGCGCGCCGGATGGGCTTGCGGGCTGGGTGCCAGCGAACAAGCTCGGCTGACACGCATTGTCCTCGATACCCGCATAACTTTCTCTTGCGAATCGCATAAGTGCATGCTTATGTGTTCGCATGAACGAGAATGAAACATTCAACGATATATTCCGGGCGCTTGCCGACCCGACCCGCCGCACGATTTTCGAGAAGCTGGCCTCGGGCAGCCTGAATGCCAGTGCGTTGCGCGAGGGCATGGAGATCAGCCAGCCCGCCATGTCGCAGCATCTGGCGGTGTTGCGCGGCGCGGGACTGGTGCGCGAGGAACGTGAGGGGCGCTTCGTCAATTATGAAGTCGATCCGAACGGGCTGACACTCATTGCCAACTGGCTTGCCAAATACCGCGCTTACTGGCCGGAACGTATCGACGCTCTCAAAACCTTGCTGAAGGATATGGACCAATGATCGACCGGCAGGAAGAACACCGCGAAGAAGCAATAGAGCTGGAATATGAGCTGGATGCCGCACCCCAGAAGGTCTGGCGCGCGATCAGCATTCCGGAGTTTCGCGAAAACTGGCTTCCGTCCGAGGCATTGGCCGATCCGGAACCCGCTTCCTGCAAGCCCGGCGAGGAGATCAGCTACCGGATGCGGGAAAGCGAACCGCCCTTTCTGGAAAGCATGGTCACGTTCCGCATGGTGCCCGGCATTTCCGGCGGCACCAGCCTGCGCGTCATCCACAGGCTCAACGACACGCGCCTGAAGCGCGTTGCAGCGGCCGCCGCCAACAGCAACCGGGCGCCGGTGATGCGCGCAGCCTGAAGCACCTATATCCTGATTTTGGAAGAGAGGAGTTCGCCGATGCGCGAAACGATGCAACTCGTCCCTATGGTTGTCGAACAGTCGAGCCGTGGCGAAAGGTCGTTCGATATCTATTCGCGCCTGCTGCGCGAGCGGATCATCTTTCTCAACGGCGAAGTGAACGACACCGTATCTGCGCTGATCTGCGCGCAACTGCTGTTTCTGGAAGCGGAAAATTCCAAACAGCCGATCAATCTCTATATCAACTCGCCCGGCGGTGTCGTGACCAGCGGCCTCGCGATTTATGACACGATGCGCTATGTCCGCGCGCCGGTGCACACGCTTTGCATGGGCACGGCCCGCTCAATGGGTTCCTTCCTGCTGATGGCGGGCGAGCCCGGCCATCGCGCCGCCCTTCCCAATGCGAACCTGCTTGTGCACCAGCCCTCCGGCGGCTTTCAAGGGCAGGCATCGGACATTTTCATCCATGCCGAGGAAGCGCAGCGAACCAAGCGGCTGATGACGCGGCTTTATGCCGAACATTGCGGCCGCACCTATGAAGAGGTGGAACGCGCGCTTGACCGCGATAACTTCATGACCGCCGAACAGGGGCTCGAATGGGGATTGATCGACCGTATTCTTGAGCACCGATCTGAGTGAATCGGATCGGTGCTCAAGTTATTATCTTAAAGCGCATCTTGTCCGAAAACCGCTTTGCACTTTTCGGGATGCGCCTTGGAACGGCAAGAAGTTGCTGCTGCCTGAAAAAGCGACGGCCTTCTGTCGTCGGCTGCCGTTGTATATGTCCGCCGGGGTCAGTATCAACGAACGATGGACAGAAAACATGCAGCAATTCCCGAAGAAGCGGCAAAGGCCCTGATCGTCCTGCAGGAATGTCTGGGACCTTCCTTGCAGGCCGTGTATCTGCATGGCTCCGCCGTGAATGGCGGCCTTCGTCCCAACAGCGATGTCGATCTGCTGGCAGTCAGCTATCAGCCACTGACGCCTGAAACCGGCGCGGGTCTCGTCGATCGGCTGATGCAGATATCGGGTCGGTATCCGGTCAAGCCCGGAACACCCCGGTGTCTGGAAGTGATGATCTTTTTGCAGCAGGACCTCGCCGCTCTCCACTATCCCGCCCGTTGCGCCTTCATCTATGGGGAATGGCTGCGCGACGAATTCGAGGCGGGAACCGTGCCGCAGCCGAATGCCGATCCCGAATATACATTGGTGCTCGCGCAAGCCGCTCAGGAAGCCATAAGCCTCGTCGGTCCCATGCGCGAGCATCTTCTGCCAACCGTGCCGAATGAAGACGTGCGGCGGGCAATTGCCGATGCGCTGCCCGCATTGCTCGGCAACTTTGCAGGCGACGAGCGCAATGTCCTGCTGACGCTTGCGCGCATGTGGTACACGCTCGAAACCGGAAAATTCGCGCCGAAGGACGCCGCCGCCGAATGGGCGCTGCCGCTTGTCTCACCCGAAACCGCCGCAGTCCTTGCGCTCGCGCAGGCGGCCTATCGCGGCGCGGCTGTTGACGACTGGCAAAGCCATCCCCTGCTCGCAGGGCAGGCGGCGGACGAACTGGCGCATCATGTGCGGGCGCTTCTCTGAAGCTCTTCAGGCCGCGGCTTCATCCTGCTTTTGCCGCTGTGTTGGTACGGGAACGCTGTCGGGAATATCCGAATGCAGGAAGTGCAGAAGCGTGTCCTGAACCGACGACAGCCGGTGCGCGCAATCGCGCCAGCCGAACGGAATATCCTTCGGCATGGGCGGAATCCGGCGTGGCTCCTGCCCTTCCTCCAGCTCGCAATTGGCGACAACCACCTGCAAGGCTTCCGTCAGCCACGGCGGCGGCGGCGCTTCCTTCTTGCGCAGCGCATTGCCCAGCGCTTCACCGAACAGCAGCGCCGATGCATAAAGACGGATGCCGCGCCGATCATAACGCCCGGCCATTTCCGTAACCTCGCGCGCCACCAGCCGTCCGCGCAGCGACCAGCGCGCATTGCTGCGGGCCAGTGCGATGCCGTCGCCCAATGCGATAACCGCCCGATGGGCCGATGTGAACTGGTTGATCGCGCTTTGCGCCCGCACCGGGTCCTGCTTTTCCAGCGCCACGGCCGATTGTTTCAGGCCCTTTGCCAGCCGGTCGAGCAGGCCGCGCGCGGCCTTGTCGATCAGAAGCAGCGGGCTCGGCGTCATCAATATCTGGCTGAACAGCAGGCCCACGCCCGCGCCGACCAGCACATCCACCAGCCGCGTCACGCCCGCAACCTGCGGCCCCATGGCGAGAACCAGAATCGCCGAAACGCCCGACTGGATGGCGATTGCCGGCGCCATGCCGAACGAGGTCGCCAGCACCATGGCAATGAAAGTCACGATGCTCGTGTGGAAGACCGGAACGGTTTCCGGCAAGAGCAGCGAAAGTTCCCCGACCAGCACGCCGGTGGTGACGCCGACCATCACGCCGATTGCCTGCTTGCCGTGGTTGGGAAGGTTCGGCGCCAGGCAGATCACAGCCGTGACCATGGCGAAAACGGGTTTCGGCTGGTTCAGAAGCAACTGGCAGATCAGCCAGGCGACCCCGCCCGCGAAGGACGCGATCAGGGAATCGCGCCAGCTCGCGGACCATTGCTGGACAACCTTGTTCGCGCGCTGCCGCATCGATCTCTCCATCCAGCACATCCCGAAAAGTGTGAAGCGGTTTTCGGACAGGATGTGCTTAAAAACAAATAATAGAGCACCGGACTGTTTCAATCAGATCGAAACGTGCTCTGTTACCGGCAGCTATTTATGGCAGCGTTTTCCCGCCTCAAGGCTTGAAGAAGTTTTCGTACTGGTCCGGCTTGAAACCGACCGTCAGCTTTCCATCGTGATCGAGAACCGGGCGCTTGACCATGGAAGGCTGTGCCAGCATGAGCGCCCGCGCCTTGCCGGCGTCGACGTTCTGGCGCTCTTCCTCGGGCAGTTTGCGAAACGTCGTTCCGGCCCGGTTGAGCAGCTGCTCCCACGGAATATCCTTCAGGAAACGGTCGAGCGTTTCGCCGTCCAGCCCTTCCTTCTTGTAATCATGAAACGCGTAGTCGATGCCATGGTCTTCAAGCCAGGTGCGCGCCTTCTTCATGGTGTCGCAGTTCTTGATACCGTAGATGGTCACGCTCATATCCGACTCCTTCGATCATTTTGTTGCGATCAAAGGCGATCGAAACGCCGGTTTCAACCTCTATCTGGAATCGTGAAAGATTATGCCCAGCGTATGCCGCTGGCCGGACCGGATCCGGCTGACGCCGTGCCGCATCCTGACGCGATAATCGCCGCGCGTTCCTAGCATCGGACGGTCATTGACCGCGAAAACCACGCCGTCGCCCTGCCGGAGCGGTACAACTTCCGCCCTGCTCTGCATCCGCGGACGCTGTTCGGTCAGGACAAATTCCCCACCCGTAAAATCCCGCTCCGGCTCGGACAGCAGAATCGCCACCTGCAACGGAAAGGCGATATCGCCGTAAATATCCTGATGCAGGCAATTATAGTCGCCTTCGACATATTGCAGGATGAGCGGTGTCGGACGCGTCTGCCCTGCCGCGTGGCAGCGTTCCAGAAACGCGTCATGGGTCGGCGGAAAACGGATGTCCGATCCCAGCCGTTCACTCCACCGATTGGCGATGGGAGCAAGCTGCGGATAGAGCTTCTGGCGCAGATTCCAAATTAAGGCAGGAATGGGATTTGCGTAATATTTGTATTCTCCGCGTCCAAAACCGTGTTTTCGCATCGAAATCACCGTCCGAAATGCGGCGAAATTGTAATAACCTGCGGCAAGCTCGCGGCAATCCTGTGGCGAAATTATGTTCTTGAGGATTGCGGCACCGAACTCGTCCAGTTCGGCACCGATTTTTTGCCAGTCATAGGCGGGGATGTTTTCCGCCTGCATGGGTTCGTTTGTGTTCATGCCTGGCTCTCCCGCTTCAGGAGATCGCGCTTGCGCTCCACGCCCCAGCGATAGCCGGAGAGACCGCCATCGTTGCGCACCACCCGATGGCACGGGACCGCGACGGCGATCTTGTTGGCCGCGCAGGCCTGCGCCACCGCGCGCACCGATTTCGGCGCGCCTATGCGCTCGGCAATTTCTGTATAACTCACTGTTTTACCGACAGGAATTTCTCGCAAGGCCTGCCAGACGCGCTGCTGGAAGGCAGTTCCCTGCAAATCGAGCGGCAGGTCGAGCCCGATGCGCGGCGCTTCAACGAAACCGACCACCTCGGCGACCATATCCTCGAAATCACGGTCTGCGCCGATGAGATTTGCCTGCGGAAAACGCTTTTCGAGATCGCGGATCAGTTCTTCCGGGTCGTCGCCCATCAAAATGGCGCAGACGCCCTTGTCGCTTGCCGCGACCAGCACGGCGCCCAGCGTCGACTGGCCAATGGCGAAACGGATATCCGCATTCTTGCCGCCCTGCTTGTAAGCCTTTGGAGTCATTCCCAAAATCCCGTCCGAAGCCTCATAGAAGCGGCTGCTGGAATTGTAACCGGCATCATAGATGGCGTCGGTTACGCGGATCTCCGACGCATCGAGCGCCGCCCGCATCTTTTTCGCGCGATGCGCATCGGCATAGGCTTTCGGGGTCAGCCCCGTGAACTCCTTGAATATGCGGTGAAAATGCGCAGGGCTTGCCTTCACGGAAGCTGCTATTTCTTCGAGCGAAGGCACTTCTTCCGCCGTTTCGATGAAGCGGCAGGCGCTCGCCACCATCTCGGCATAGCGGGTGCTGTTCTGCGTCGCCAGCGTTTCGGAAAGATGCGGCTTGCAGCGCATGCAGGGCCGGAACCCGGCGCGTTCGGCATCCTCGCAATGGTCGAAAAACTGCACGTTTTCGCGCTTTCCGCGCCGCGACGGGCATGACGGGCGGCAATAGACGCCGGTGGTGCGGACAGCATAGACAAATGCCCCATCCGACGCCTTGTCGCGGTCGAGCACCTTCTGCCAGCGATTTTCATCGGGATCGTGGGTCTTCATGGTCATAAGGTTCATGTCCGTATTCCTTCAATATGAGCATGAAGGAAGGCTAATGCCACCGCGTCGAGGCTACACTCCGCTGCTTGCTTTCAAATTCGAGACAGCGCCGTTGCACAGTCTGTTCACAAATAAGGAACATGCAAGTTTCCAGCTTTTATACCATGATATGAAAGGTAAACAGGGAGAAGATCATGACGACAATCGGCTTCATCATCGACGGCAAGGAAGCGGTATCCACGTCCGGCAAGACATTCGACCGCAAGGACCCGGTCACCGGAAAAGTCGCCACCACAGCGCCTGCGGCCAGCCTTGCCGATGTCGATGCGGTTGCAAAATCTGCCGCGAAAGCCTTTGAAAGCTGGTCGGAAACCGGGCCGAACGAGCGTCGTTCGCTTCTGAACAAGGCCGCCGACCTCATGGAAAGCCGCGCCGATGAATTCACCCGCCTGATGCTGGAGGAAACTGGCGCGACCGCCCCATGGTCGGGCTTCAATGTGCATCTTGGGGCCGGTGTGCTGCGCGAGGCCGCAGCGCTCACCACCCAGATCACCGGTGAGATCATCCCGTCCGACAAGCCGGGCATCGTTTCCATGGCCGTGCGCCAGCCGGCCGGCGTGGTGCTTGGCATGGCGCCGTGGAATGCGCCCATCATTCTGGGCGTGCGCGCTATTGCAGCCGCGCTTGCCTGCGGCAACACGGTTATCCTGCGTTCGTCCGAATCCTGTCCCGGCGTTCATCACCTGATCGTCAAGACGCTCAACGATGCGGGCTTTCCGGCAGGCGTGGTCAATGTCATTTCCAATGCGCCGGAAGACGCGCCGGAAATCGTCGCGGCCCTTGTCGCCCATCCGTCCATCCGCCGCATCAATTTCACCGGCTCCACCCATGTCGGCAAGATCATCGCGAAACAGGCCGCGGAACATCTGAAGCCGGTGCTGCTGGAACTCGGCGGCAAGGCACCGTTCATCGTGCTGGAGGATGCCGATCTCGATCAAGCTGTCGATGCCGCTGCCTTTGGCGCATTCATGAATCAGGGCCAGATCTGCATGTCCACGGAACGCTTCATCGTGCATGAGAAGGTGGCGGATGCCTTTGCGGAAAAGCTTGCTGCCAAGGCAATATCCCTTCCCGCCGGCGACCCGCGCGGTAATGTCGTGCTCGGATCACTGGTCGACCTCAAATCCGCCGAGCGCATGGACGCGCTCATCAAGGATGCCGTGTCGAAAGGCGGCAAGGTTCTGGCAGGCGGCAAGCGCGATGGTTCCATCGTCGAGGCGACGATCATCGATCACGTGACGCCGGATATGAACATCTATGCGCAGGAATCCTTCGGGCCAGTGAAACCCATCATCCGCGTCAAGGATGCCGACGAGGCGATCCGCGTGGCAAACGACACCGAATATGGTCTCTCATCGGCGATCTTCAGTCAGGATGTGAAACGCGCCCTGGCGCTTTCGAAAAAGCTTGAAACCGGCATCTGCCATATCAATGGCCCGACGGTGGCGGACGAAGCGCAAATGCCATTCGGGGGCGTGAAGTCTTCCGGTTATGGCCGCTTCGGTGGAAAGGCCGTCATCAACGAGTTCACCGACCTGCGCTGGATCACTATCGAAGGCCCGCAGCATTATCCGTTTTAACGTTCTCGATATGGAATAAACAACCAAACGATGCTATATTGTATCTAAATGGATTGGGGTTTGTTCCTGGTCGGCGTTGTGGCCTCGGTTTCACCGGGGCCTTTCGCTTTTATGGGAAAACTTTCAATCCATGGAACATTCCAGCATTCAAAGGCCCCCTCCAGAGCTTACTGCTGATAATGTCAAACGCTCTATTGGCCTGATTGCCTCTTAAGATTCGCTGACCTATCGGACGTGCTATCAGATCAGCTATTTGGAGGCCGGTCGAGTTTGCAAGTTTGGATACAAACACAATCTCGAAGCACGGCATCGGTTCGTGCCCAGTTCGAGCCTGAAGATAGTGTTCGCCGGCAACGATTCGTCTGAATTCCAGTTCCAAGGCAGCATCTTCTTTCCCGCGTCCAGCTTTCTCGCGAGGACTACGAGATTCGCACACTATATGGCATCGCCGCTCGTGAGCAGTTTGCATTTTAATGAATTCGTGTGTCTTTTCCATGCAGAAGAGAAGTCCAAGCTCATAAGGGTTATCTGGACGATGGTATCTCTTCTTGAGTAGTTCTTTTCTGATGACAGAGGCAATCACAGTCATGGGCATCGCGTCCATGATCAGACTCAAATCATCCAAAAATCTGTCTCGTAGCTTATCGTATTGTAAAAATGAGAATGGACCTCGTTTCTTAACGATATCCGATTCATGCATTACGACGTTGTCGTGACCAAACCATCTGAACTTGAACTCCTGCATCGCTGGAACAGCGACGTTGATGTAATCAGATTTTTTGAAGATACAGAATGCGAGCGAAAAAATCGGATAATTAACATCGATTGATGTCAGTCCGTGATCGCCGCTTTCGTCGACAAAAACGATGAACTCGCCAAATTCCATAAACATGCCCCCGCCAAGGATAACAATCGTCGCTGACGGGGGCTTGGCAAGGGATGAAACCTATTGCTTCCGCGCTTCCTTGATCGCCTCGATCAACTCCGGCTCCTTCATGACACCGCCGTAGAGCTTGGTGCCGATGACGAAGGAAGGCGTGCCGCCGAAATTGAAGGCTTCACCCTGATCCATATTGCGCTCGAGAATGGCATTGATGCGCTTGGAATCGGCCTTATAGGCCGCATCGAGCTTTGCCGGATCGAGGCCGCCCTTTTTCAATGCCGCATCCACCTGTTCCGGTGTGAGGCGACCGGGCGTCGCCATCAACGCTTCCATTGCCTTCACATAGTTCCCGGATTTTTCCGCCGCCAGAACGAGGCGCGCGGCATAGGCTGAGGTGTCGCCGAAGATGATCCAGTCCTTCATGACGAGGCGAACATTGCCGTCATTCTTGACCACGCGCATCAACTCGCCATGCCCCTTCTTGCAGTAGGGGCATTGATAGTCGAAATATTCCACGATGGTCACATTGCCGTTCGGGTTGCCCAGAACCGGAATTTCCTTGTCGTAAAGGACTTCCGCAACCGTCGGCACGCGTTGCGCTAGGCTCTCGCCGCCCGAAATCGCAATCGTTGCGGCGCCTGCCGCCGTTGCGGCCAGTATCTGACGGCGGTTCATCATGAGCTTGCTCCTTTGCCCGATTGGGATTTATCCAACACGACGACACGCGCACCGGAATTGGCGCGCTTGTAGAGATCAAGGATGTCCTGATTATAGAGGCGGATGCAGCCGGACGACGCAGCCTTGCCGACCGACCATGGCTCGTTGGTGCCATGGATGCGGTAGAGCGTGTCCTTGCCATCGCGATAGAGATAGAGAGCGCGGGCGCCGAGCGGATTGCGGATGCCGCCTTCCAGGCCGTTTGCGTATTTTGCGTAATGCTCGGGATTGCGCTTGATCATGTTGGCGGTCGGCGTCCAGCGCGGCCATTGCGACTTGTAGGCAACCTTCGCATCGCCCGAGAAGGTGAGACCGGCGCGACCGACGCCTACCGAATAGCGGATCGCCTTGCCGCCCGGCTGCACGAGATAGAGATAGCGCGCATAGGGATCGACCACGATGGTGCCAACCGGCTCGTTCGTGGCATAGTCGACTTCGCGGCGCAGATTGCGCTCCGCGATCTTGTTGACATCAAGTGCGGGAATGAGATTGCCGCGGTCGTTCACCGCGCCATACATGGTCTCATATTCGCTTCTGGCCGTTTGCACTTCCGGCGCTGGCTGGCTCACCGGCCCTGCTGCAACAGGTTCGGGCGTGAAGACCACCGGCTGCGGCATGGTGACGGCAATCGGCCGGTCCGCGGACGCGGTCGTGCAGGCTGCAGCAACAAAAGGCAGACATGCAATCGCGGCCACCCGGAACAGCGATTTCCATGTGTCCGGCTTCTCATTCAGTATAGTCAATTTCTTTGCCCCCGGGCCAATTTCAATACATTTGCTCATTGTTTCCGGCCCGCACTCACAAGGCTGACCGAACGTTCGATAGAGGCGGCTGTGACATCGCCCACCAATCTGGTCCCCTCCGCTTCCTTGCTGATGCGATTGAAGAAGATCATCGTCGGCGGACCGGCCACGCCAAGCTTTGCCATAAGATCGGCGTTCCCTGCTGTAAGCTCGGAAATATCCGCCTTGACAAGCTGATAGCCTTCCAGCGCCTTCTTCACGCCAGCATCGGGCAAAACCCGACGCTCCACGGTGGAGCAGCTTACGCACCAGTCCGCCGTGAAATAGACAAGCGTCGGCTTGTCGCCGCGCGCCCTGCCAAGTTTCTCCTGAAGGGAAGAAACAGTCTCGACCGGCGCAAATTGCAGCGCGGCCAGATTCTGGTTGCCGCCACGGTTACCGAATGCGGCCAGCGGTTGCAACGGGTCTTTTCCGCCTGAAGCCACGCCGAGCATCAAAATGACGCCGTAAACGAAAGCCGCCGTGCCGATGGTGCGCGCCACAACGCTGCGCCCCGGAATTTTGAGGAATGCAAAACTTGCAGCCCCGAAAAGCAGGAGCGCCCACAGCACCATGTCGACGCCGGGAGGCAGGAGGGGAGCCGCCATGAAAATTGCGGTCGCCAGAAAACCGAAGCCGAAAACCTGCTTCACCGTTTCCATCCAAGCGCCTGCGCGTGGAAGCGTGCCTGCGCCAAGCGTGGCGAAAGCAACGAGCGGCAATCCCTTGCCGATGCCGAGCGCAAAGAGCGCGGAAGCGCCGAGCGCGACATTGGCCGTTTGCGCGATATAGAGCAGCGCGCCTGCGAGCGGCGCCGTCACGCAGGGGCCGACGATCAGCACGGATGAGAAACCGAGAATGGCGGCAGAACGTTTGGAACCTGTGCGCTGCTGGCCATGGGGACCAGTCCGCGAAGAAATTGCGCTGACCCATGAATTTGGCAGCTGGATCTGGAACAGGCCGAACATGGAGAGCGCCAGAAGTGTGAATATTCCGGCGAGCGCAAGGGCTGTCCATTTCGATTGCAGCACCATTTGCAGGTTCTGGCCCGACCAGCCTGCTATCGCGCCCACCACTGCGAAGCCGAGCGCCAGGCTGACAACATAGACAGACGAAAGCACGAAGCCGCGCTTTGCCGTCAGCTTCTCCCCTTCCCGCGCCAGCGTTCCGGCAAGGATAGGGTAGATGGGAAAGACGCAGGGCGTGAAGGCAAGCAACACGCCGAAAGCCAGAAATGCCGCGATCACCAGCCCGGTGCCGCCCTGATCGAGCAGCCCCTCGACCATGCCTTTTTCAGGCGCGAGGGCAAATGCCGCACCTTGCGGAGCGACTGGCACCGCAGCCGGTGCGAATGCCGATGTCTGCGTCAGCAGCTTGGCTTTCTGGCCCTTCTCGCTCGATATGGCGAGCGTGACCGGATCGACCGTCCTGGTTTCCGGACGATAGCAGATGCCGTCTTCCTGACAGCCCTGATAGGTGAGCTCAAGCGGCTCTGTACCCGCCTTCACGCTTGCCGTGGCGTGGGTGTAATAAACTTCAAGCCGCCCGAAATTCGGATCGTCCTTTGGCTGGCCGGGCTGCGTATCGACGGCAAGCGCGTTTCCCTGCCCGTCCTTCGCCTCGATATGGTCGCGATAAAGATAGTAACCGTCGGCGATCTGCCAGTTGAGCACCAGCTGGCCATCCGTATCCTTCAAAACGCTCAGGCGGAAAGCCTGATCGACCGGCAGCGGGCTGGAGGCCGCAGCGGGACCGGCCGCCAGAAGCAGGGCGAGGATGAGGATTGTAAGGCTCGCAAAAAGACGTGTCACGGTTTTCCGCATAAATTCGATTCGGATAAATTGGATCATGTTGCAAAAAGCGAATGTGCCCGCCACCTTAAGGCAGCCTTAAGCTGGCGCGGTGAAAAGCCAGGCGGGCTTAAACATCAATCAAGGCAGAAACAGGAATTCATGCGCATACTTGTGGTGGAAGACGACACGATCCTTCTCGACGGACTGACCGTAGGGCTTGGGCTTGCCGGTTTCACCGTGGACGCCGTGTCGAATTGCGGCGATGCGGAAGCCGCCCTTGCCGCGCAGAATTACAACGCGGTCGTGCTCGACCTGATGCTGCCCGATGGCTCGGGCCTCGACATTCTGAAAACCATGCGGCGCGGTCGCGACGAGACGCCGGTTCTTCTGCTGACTGCGCGCGATCAGGTGCCCGAGCGCATCGCGGGTCTTGATGCGGGCGCAGACGATTATGTCGGCAAGCCCTTCGATCTGCACGAGCTTGCGGCCCGCGTACGCGCCATCGCCCGCCGGGGTGCCGGACGCGCCAATGCCCTGCTTGAATGGCGCGGCGTGGAACTCGATCCGGCGGAGATGTCGGTGCGGTTTCATGGCGAGCCCGTCCGTCTGACCCGGCGCGAATTCTCCATTCTGCGCGCCTTGATGGAGCGTCCGACCGCCACCTTCTCCAAATCCTCGCTGGAGGAAGCGCTTTATGGCTGGCAGGAGGAAGTGGAAAGCAACGCGGTGGAAGTGCATATCCACCATCTGCGGGCGAAGCTCGGTTCGGGTTATATCGAAACAGTGCGCGGGGTTGGCTATCGGCTGGCGGGAGCAAGGGCATGAATTCCATTCGCAGCCGTCTCACCGGCATCCTCATCGGCGTTACCTGCCTTGTCTGGCTGTTCGCCGTGGTGTGGATTCACATCAGCACCCAGTCGCAGCTTGAAAAGGTGTTGGATGCACGCCTGATGGAAGCCGCGCGCATGGTCAATTCGCTTCTGACCGAGCATCGCGTCGAGGTGGGGCCGGACGGCGATGGCGGGCAGCTTTCCCTGAAACCGCTTCCCGATTTTCCGATCTACGACCGGCAGCTTTTCTGCCAGATATGGGCGCTCGACGGCAAGCTTGTGGGCCGGTCGGAAAGCGCGCCCGGCGTGCGGTTGACCACGGTTGCCAACGGCTTTTCCGATACGGAGGTGGCGGGCGACCGCTGGCGCGTCTTCGCGGTGGAAAATACGCAGCTCGGCCTGCGTGTCATGGTGGGCGACAGCTTGAGCGTGCGCGACAGGCTGGTGCAGAATGTCGTGACCGGGCTTGTGCTGCCGGCCTTGCTGATGCTGCCGGTCCTGGCGCTGATGATCTGGCTGTGCGTGCGGCGCGGCCTCGATCCGCTGAGCCGCCTTGCATCGGTGCTTTCCAAGCGGCGGGCGGAAGATTTGCACCCGCTGCCTGAACAGAATTTGCCAAGCGAAATTGCGCCTGCCGTCACCGCGCTGAACGGGCTTTTCCACCGTGTCGAGGAAGCCCGCGAGCGTGAACGCAATTTCGCGATCTTTGCCGCGCATGAGCTGAAGACGCCGCTTGCCGGGCTGAAAACGCAGGCGCAGATTGCCGAAAGCGCAAAGGACGAAAACATGCGCGCCAATGCGGTGCGCCAGATCGCGGCCGGCGTCGACCGCACCAGCCGCCTTACCAACCAGCTTCTCGATCTCGCCGCGCTCGAAACCAGCGACGAAATGACGACGCCTGCCTGCGAACCGGCGTGCCAGCTTCTGGTAGCGGTTTCCACCGACATGCGGATGCTTGCGGCACAGCGCGGCGTTTCCATCGAACTGCCGGGCAACATGCCGCTGGTGCAAATGCCCTCCCCGCATCTCTTCACGCTTGCCGCACGCAATCTGATCGAAAACGCCGTCAACCACTCCCCGAAAGGCGGAACCGTGCGCTGCCGCCTCGAAGCCGCAGCGGACCAGCTCAAGCTGATCGTCGAAGATGACGGCCCCGGCATTCCCGAAAGCGAAATGCCGCACGTGACCGAACGTTTCTTCCGCGGCACCCACCGCAACGAAACCGGCAGCGGCCTTGGGCTTGCCATCGTGAAAATGGCAGTGGAGCGGATGGACGGCGAATTGCAGCTGCAAAACCGCCCGCACGGAGGCTTGACCGCATCGATCATCGTGCCCGGCACCATCATCGGATGATATAACACCGGCCAACCGTCATTTCCGTTGACGAACCGGATTTCAGCTATATTATGCAATTGCAAATCATTTGCAATTATGGGAACGGATTGCTTTTCCCGGCGATCCGGCGGGTTTGCATTTTCGGATCTTCGCCGCGAAAGGCACTTCGTCCGCTTAAAAGTACGGCGGCTTTCGCTGCCTCCGGCACATTTTCATTCCGCCAGACAGATCATTGAGGCTAGACATGCTGTTCAAACCGCAACCCGCACGAAACGGCAGAGGCTCCCGGAAGCAACTTGCCTCTAAGGTCAGATCAATCCTCAAGCGGGCTGGCTTTCGCCCCACGCGCCAGCGCATGGCGCTCGGTCAATTGCTGTTTCTGGACAAACATCGGCATGTCACGCCGGACGTGCTTTATGAACAGGCACGGCTGGCGGGAGAAATGCTTTCGGTGGCAACTGTCTACAACACGCTGAACCAGTTTGCTGAAGCGGGCCTGATCCGCAAGATATCCCTCAATGGCGAACGGACCTATTTCGACACCGATACGGGCGACCACACGCATTTCTATATCGCAGCCGAAGATCGCATCATCGATATCCCGTCGGAATCGATAAGCGTCGGCCCGCTTCCCTCCCCGCCTGCCGGTTACACGATCAGGAAGGTCGATATCATGATCCAGCTGGAACCGCTTCACGACGAAACCTGATCAGGCTTTCTCCCCTGTCTTTCCGGGGCTTCAGCAATGTCTTTGATTTAGATCAATGACACCCGGACGCCGAGCGCAGATAGCGAACTTATCGCTATTGCTGTCTCACCCGAGACGGCTCTTGTCATGCGCTGCGAGGGGATTTCATGAACTACGCCGCTGGAACAGTCCTTTCCGGTCTGGGGGCACTTTTTGCTGTGCTGCTGGCCGGATTTTCCCATGATGAGCTGTTCAGAACCCATATGTGGATTCTGTTCGCTAC
Organism: Hyphomicrobiales bacterium; assembly: GCA_900470195.1. Taxonomy (GTDB): domain Bacteria; phylum Pseudomonadota; class Alphaproteobacteria; order Rhizobiales; family Rhizobiaceae; genus Brucella. The sequence goes on from UEIJ01000029.1 coordinate 157,819, forward strand.
ACTGGCCATCTTCACCATTCTTCTGATGCGGAACGCCGATTACGGCCTGACGCCGAAAAAGGTCGACCAGTCCACCTATATGGACGGCCCGATCCGTTACGGCGTCATCGCGACGGTTTTCTGGGGCGTGGCCGGATTTCTGGTCGGCGTCATCATCGCCGCGCAGCTTGCCTTTCCCGATCTCAATCTGGAACCCTATCTGAACTTCGGCCGCCTGCGCCCGCTGCATACCTCGGCGGTGATTTTCGCATTCGGCGGCAATGCGCTGATCTGCTCGTCCTTCTATGTCGTGCAGCGCACCTGCCGCGCCCGCCTCATCGGCGGCGACCTCGCATGGTTCGTGTTCTGGGGCTACCAGCTCTTCATCGTGATGGCCGCGACCGGCTATCTGCTCGGCATCACCCAGAGCCGTGAATATGCGGAACCGGAATGGTATGTCGACATCTGGCTCACCATCGTCTGGGTCGCCTATCTGGTCGTCTTCCTCGGCACGATCCTGAAGCGCAAGGAGCCGCATATCTATGTGGCGAACTGGTTCTACCTTTCCTTCATCATCACCATCGCCATGCTGCACATCGTCAACAATCTGGCGATCCCGGTCTCGTTCCTCGGCGTGAAGAGCTATTCCGCCTTCGCGGGCGTGCAGGATGCGGTGACGCAGTGGTGGTATGGCCACAACGCCGTCGCCTTCTTCCTGACCGTGCCGTTCCTGGCCATGATGTATTATTTCGTGCCGAAGCAGGCAGAGCGTCCGATCTATTCCTACCGCCTGTCGATCGTGCACTTCTGGTCGATCATCTTCCTCTATATCTGGGCCGGTCCGCACCATCTGCACTACACCGCCGTTCCCGACTGGGCGCAGACGCTCGGCATGGTCTTCTCCATCATGCTGTGGATGCCATCCTGGGGCGGCATGATCAACGGCCTGATGACGCTTTCGGGCGCATGGGACAAGGTCCGCACCGATCCGATCATCCGCCTGATGGTTGCAGCCATCGCCTTCTACGGCATGGCGACCTTTGAAGGCCCGATGCTGTCGATCAAGGCCGTCAACTCGCTGTCGCACTATACGGACTGGACCATTGGTCACGTTCATGCGGGCGCGCTCGGCTGGAACGGCATGATCTCGTTTGCCGCCGTCTATTATCTCGCACCGAAGCTGTGGAACCGCCAGCGGCTCTATTCGATCCGCATGGTCAACTGGCACTTCTGGCTGGCGACGCTCGGCATCGTTCTCTACGCGGCTGCCATGTGGGTTGCCGGTATCCAGCAGGGCCTGATGTGGCGCGAATACGACGATCAGGGCTTCCTCGTCTATTCCTTCGCGGAAACCGTGCTCGCCATGTTCCCCTACTACGTCATCCGTACGCTTGGCGGCGTGCTCTACCTCGCCGGTGGCTTCGTGATGGCCTGGAACGTCTATCAGACCATTCGCGGCAATCTGCGCAACGAAGCCCCGATGGGCGGTGCGCAGCCTGCAACCGGCGCCACCATGCAGCCTGCCGAATAAGGAGCGTGTGATTTATGTCGATACTAAAGAACCACTCCAAGCTGGAGAAAAATGCAACGCTGCTGCTGATCGCATCGCTCGCCGTGGTCACGGTCGGCGGCATCGTTGAAATCGCACCGCTCTTCTATCTCGAAAACACCATCGAGAAGGTGGAAGGCATGCGCCCCTATTCGCCGCTGGAGCTCGCGGGCCGCGACGTCTATGTGCGTGAGGGCTGCTATCTCTGCCACAGCCAGATGATCCGCCCGTTCCGCGACGAGGTGGAGCGCTACGGCCATTACAGCCTCGCCGCGGAATCCATGTACGACCATTCCTTCCAGTGGGGATCGAAGCGCACGGGACCTGACCTGGCGCGTGTCGGTGGCCGCTATTCAAACGAATGGCACGTGCAGCACCTGATCCGTCCGCGTGACGTGGTGCCGGAATCGGTCATGCCAAGCTATGCCTTCCTGAAGGACCGTCCGCTGGAGGCTTCCAACATTGCGGCCAATCTGAAGGCCAATGTGGCGGTTGGCGTACCCTACAGCCAGGAAATGATCGACAACGCGCTTGAAGATCTGAAGGCGCAGGCCACGCCGGATGCCGACACGACCGGCGTCGAGGCACGCTATCCCAAGGCCAAGGTCGGCGATTTCGACGGCAACCCGCAGATGATCTCGGAGATGGACGCACTCATCGCCTATCTCCAGATGCTCGGCACGCTGGTCGATTTCTCGACCTACGACCAGTCCCCCAAAGCGAGATAAAGCGGAGATTCAGCGATGGATTACAACACCATGCGCACTTTCGCCGATAGCTGGGGTCTGCTCGGCATGGCGCTCTTTTTTCTCTTCGTCGTCTTCTACGCCTTCCGGCCAGGCAGCAAGCAGATAGCCGACCACGCGAAGGACATTCCTTTCAAGGATGACGCAAATGACTGACAAGCAAATCGACGAAGTAACCGGCGTAGCGACCACCGGCCACGAATGGGACGGCATCAAGGAACTCGACAATCCAATGCCCCGCTGGTGGCTGTGGACATTCTACGCAACGATCTTCTGGGCGCTCGCCTATGTGATCGCCTATCCGGCCTGGCCGCTGATTTCCAGTTCCACCGGCGGCATGCTCGGCTGGTCGAGCCGCGGCGCATTCTGGGAAGAAACCGCACGCATCGACAGCGAGCGGCAGGGCATTATCGACCAGATCAAGGCCAAGGACGTGCACGAGATTCTGGCGGATGAAAACCTGCGCCAGTATGCGATTGCCGGTGGCGCCGCTGCCTTCCGCGTCAATTGCGTGCAGTGCCACGGCTCTGGCGCGCAAGGTGCGCCCGGCTATCCCAACCTCAATGATGACGACTGGCTGTGGGGCGGTTCGATCGACGACATCCTGACGACCATCCGTCATGGCGTGCGCTCGAAGGACGATGCCGACACCCGCATTTCCGAAATGCCGGCCTTTGTCGACGTGCTGGAACCGCAGCAGATCCGCGATGTCGCCGCCTATGTGGTGAGCCTCTCCGGCACGCCGCACAACCCCGCCATGGTGCCGGAAGGACAGAAGGTTTTCGCCGAGAACTGCGCGGTCTGCCACGGCGCCGATGCCAAGGGCTTGCGCGAGTTCGGTGCCCCGAACCTGACAGACGCCATCTGGTTTTACGGTTCCGGCGAAGACGCCATCGTGCGCCAGGTCTCGCATCCCAAGCATGGCGTCATGCCCGCATGGGAAACGCGCCTTGGCGATGCCACCGTCAAGCAGCTTGCCATCTTCGTCCATTCGTTGGGCGGCGGCGAGTAGTCAGGCCGCGCGGCCTGACTACAGGGCAGTAAGGCAATAGGGCAGTAAGGCAGTAGGGAAAATAAGGAATTAGGGACTGTATTGATCGCGGCCATCACATACTGCCCTACTGCCTTACTGCCCTATTGCCCTGCTCCAAAGGAGCAAAAAATGTCAGACGATGTCGAACGCATTGACGTTCAGGCAGTCAATTCCCCCAAGACCCGCCAATCCCTCTATGCGGCGCGGGTGAAGATTTTTCCGAAGCGCGTGCAGGGCGAGTTCCGGCGCTTCAAGTGGATTGTCATGCTCATTACGCTGGGCATTTACTATCTGACGCCCTGGCTGCGCTGGGATCGCGGTCCCTATGCGCCCGATCAGGCGGTGCTGATCGATCTTGCCAATCGCCGCTTCTATTTCTTCTTCATCGAAATCTGGCCGCAGGAATTCTATTACGTCGCGGGCCTGCTCATCATGGCGGGCCTCGGCCTGTTTCTCGTGACCTCTGTCGCGGGCCGCGCCTGGTGCGGCTATACCTGCCCGCAAACCGTATGGGTCGATCTTTATCTCGTCGTCGAGCGCGCCATAGAAGGCGACCGCAATGCGCGCATGAAGCTCGACAAGGGTCCATGGACCTTCGACAAGGTCTGGAAGCGGGTGACTAAACATTCCATCTGGCTTCTGATCGGCGCTCTGACCGGCGGCGCATGGATTTTCTATTTCGCCGACGCGTCGCAGCTGCTCATGGATTTTGTGACCGGACAGGCAGCACCCGTCGCCTATTTCACCGTCGCGATCCTCACCGCCACCACCTATGTTTTCGGCGGGCTGATGCGCGAGCAGGTCTGCACCTATATGTGCCCGTGGCCGCGTATTCAGGCCGCGATGCTGGATGAAAATTCGCTCACCGTCACCTATAATGACTGGCGCGGCGAACCGCGTTCGCGCCATTCCAAGAAGGCGATTGCCGCAGGCGAAACGGTGGGCGATTGCGTGGATTGCAATGCCTGCGTAGCCGCCTGCCCGATGGGTATCGACATTCGCGACGGCCAGCAGCTCGAATGCATCACCTGCGCGCTGTGCATCGACGCCTGCAATTCCGTGATGGACAAGATCGACAAGCCGCGCGGCCTCATCTCCTATGCGACGCTTGCCGATTACAATGCCAACATGGCGCTTGCGACCAATAACGGCACGGCGTCTATCGATCCCGCCCGGGTCTACAACGCGCCGAACAGCTTTTCTGACAAGGTGCAGAACCTGTCGTGGAAGAAGGTGCTGCGTCCGCGCAGCATGTTCTACTTCGCCGTATGGGCGCTGATCGGCCTGACGCTCGTCATCTCGCTTTCGACGCGCCAGCGCATCGGCATCAACGTGCTGCACGACCGCAATCCGCAATATGTGCTTCTGTCGGACGGCTCGATCCGCAATGGCTATACGGTCAAGCTTCTGAACATGATCCCGACGCCGCGCACTTTCCGCCTTTCCATCGAGGGACTGCCGGGGGCAACGCTGACGGTTCAGGACGAAACGGCGGATGCGGACGGCAATTACGATGTGCCGGTGGAACCGGACCGTCTGAAGACATTGCGCGTCTTCGTCACCATGCCGCACGACGCGATTACCGATCACCGCAAGGACTATGAGATCGAAGTGCGCGACGCGGACGGCGCGGAACATGCACGCTACAAGGCAACTTTCATGGCACCGGAGGGCAGATAATGTCGATCAAGTCGAAAACCGCAGGCACGTTTACCGGCTGGCATATGCTGGGCATCATGGTCGCCTTTTTCGGCGTCATCATCGCCGTCAACCTGACCATGGCCTATAACGCCATCCATAGCTGGAGCGGGCTGGTGGTGCAGAACACCTATGTCGCCAGCCAGGAATTCAACGACAAGGCTGAGACCGGCAAGGAGCAGGCCGCGCTGAACTGGCAGTCGAAGCCTTCTTATGAAAACGGCGTCTTCACCTGGCAACTGGCCGACCGGGACGGCAAGGCCGTCGCCATGACCGGCGGCACGGTGGAGTTCAAGCGCCCCGTGGGCGACGAGCACGACACCAAGGTCACGCTCAGCGTCCGCGAACCCGGCATACTGACCGGACCGCTGGAACTTGGCGAAGGGGCCTGGATCATGGAGGTGAATGCCGATGCGGGTCTTGAAGACCCTTATCGTCATATCATCCGCGTTCTCGTCAAGGACGGGAGAATGCTATGAGCTGCTGCGTCGAGAATGCGCGAGTGATGACCGTTGTTCAGGCCGTCTCTGCAGATGAAATGCAGGTCGCAAGCCGCGCGCTTGGAGACGGCCTGCGCCAGCTCGACCTGTCGGTTCCCGGCGTTCACTGCGGCCTCTGCATCAAGAATATCGAGGAGACGCTCGGCAAGATCACAGGCGTTGCCTATATCCGCGTCAACCTGACGGCGCGCCGCGTGACCGTGCGCTGGAAGGATGGCGAGACACCGCCCGATGTCGTCGATCCGCTGCGCAGGCTCGGATACGAGGCGCATATTTTCGACATGGCGCAGGAAAAAGACCCGACCTTCACGCGGCTTCTGATCGCGCTTGGCGTCGCGGCGTTTGCTTCCAGCAATGTGATGCTGTTGTCGGTCGCGGTCTGGTCGGGCGCGGATGCCGCAACCCGCGACATGTTTCACTGGATTTCCGGCCTTATCGCCCTGCCGACTTTGATCTATTCAGGCCGGATTTTCTATGTTTCAGCATGGAATGCATTGCGCGCGCGTCGCGTCAACATGGACGTGCCGATTGCGCTTGCCATCACGCTAGCCTTCGGCATGAGCGTTTATGAAACCCTGCATCATGGCCAGCATGCCTATTTCGATGCCTCGGTGACATTGCTGTTCTTCCTGTTGATCGGCCGCACGCTCGATTACATGATGCGCGCCCGTGCACGCTCGGCTGTGCGCGGTCTGGCGCAATTGGGTTCACGCGGCGCGGTGGTGATCGGCGAGAATGACGAACGCAATTACCTGCCAGTCAACGAAATCCGCCCCGGCATGCGCATCATCCTCGCGGCAGGCGAGCGTGTCCCCGTTGATGCCAAGGTGGAAGAAGGTCGCTCAGAACTCGATTGCGCCATTGCATCGGGCGAAAGCGATGCCGTGCCTGTCGGCCCCGGTTCGGATATTCGCGCAGGCACGCTCAATCTTTCCACGCCGCTCGTCATTCGCGCAACGGCCGAAGCCAAGGATTCCTTCCTCGCCGAAATGGTGCGGCTGATGGATGTGGCGGAAGGCGGGCGGGCCTATTATCGCCGTCTTGCCGACCGCGCTTCCGAACTCTACGTGCCAATGGTCCACACCATCGCCTTTCTCGCCTTCGTCGGCTGGATGTTCTATACCGGCGGTGACTGGTATCGCTCGATCTATATCGCCATCTGCACCCTCATCATCACCTGTCCTTGCGCGCTCGCCCTTGCAGTGCCGATTGTGCAGGTGGTTGCGGCGCGCCGCCTGTTTGAAAACGGCATCATGATCAAGGACGGTTCCGCCATGGAGCGGATGGCCGAGGTGGACACCGCGATTTTCGACAAGACCGGCACGCTGACACTCGGTCAGCCGAGATTGATCGATGTCGAGGCCATCGACCCCCACAATCTGGAGATCGCCGCCGAACTGTCGCTTTATTCGCGTCATCCGCTGTCGCGGGCGCTGGCGCTGTTCTCGGGCGCAAAGCCGATGACCGCATTTACCCGCATTGAGGAAGTGCCGGGCGCAGGCATCGAAGCTGAGCTTAACGGTTCCATCTATCGGCTTGGCAAGCGGGACTGGGCGGACGACAGCGCCGCCCTGCCTCATGCCGATGGTCCTGAAACCTGCCTTTCCATCGACGGCAAGCTGCTCCAGACCTTCCGTTTTGAGGATCAGCCGCGTGAAGACGCTGCGGGCGCCATCGCCACACTGAAGCGAAACGGCTTGAAGCTTGGCATCATTTCCGGTGACCGGCTGCCCGCCGTCGAGCGGCTTGCAGGTTATCTTGGCGTCGACAATTTTCAAGCCGAAGTGCTGCCCGCCGACAAATCGGAACTGGTGCAGGCGTTAAGTCGCCATGGCCAAAAGGTGCTGATGGTGGGAGACGGATTGAACGATGCCCCGGCTCTTGTTGCCGCCCACGTTTCCATGGCACCGGCGACCGCCGCCGACATTGGCCGCAATGCAGCCGATTTCGTCTTTCTGCGGACAAGCCTCTCCGCCGTGCCGCTTGCCTTTGCCGTATCGAAGGAAGCGGGCCGCTTGATCAGACAGAATTTCGCGCTTTCCATCGGCTATAATATCATCGCCGTGCCGATTGCGATTTTCGGCTATGTCACCCCGCTGGTGGCTGCACTGTCGATGTCGCTGTCATCCATCGTGGTGGTCAGCAACGCATTGCGGTTGCGGACCGGAAAACAAAAGCAACAGACGCAGAAAGCAATCGCGCCTGTTGCGGTCATCAAGGAAGCGCACAAATGAGCGGGCTTCTCTTTCTCATTCCCATTGCGCTGTTTCTGGGTCTGCTCGGCCTTGTCGCCTTTCTCTGGTCGTTGAAAAACGGCCAGTATGAGGACCTCGACGGAGCCGCGAATCGTATCCTTCTCGACGACGAAACTAGTCCGTTATCAAAATAGCGCGCAGATCATTGACGTTCGTGCCGGTTGGTCCCGGTACGAACAGATCGCCGATGGCGTCGAATGCCGTCCATGCGTCGTTGTTGGCGAGACGCGCCGCGCCATCCTCGCCCGCTTTCTGCAGGCGCGACACGGTGGAACCATCGGCAAAGGCTCCGGCATTGTCTTCCGAGCCATCGATGCCGTCCGTGTCGGCGGCAAGCGCATGGATATTGTCATAGCCATCGATATCAAGTGCGAAAGACAGCAGGAACTCGCTGTTACGCCCCCCCTTGCCACCTTTCCCACGAATGGTGACGGTCGTTTCGCCGCCGGACAGAATGACCACGGGTTTCTTGAACGGGCGGTCGCGGTCGGCCACTTCGCGGGCAATCGCCGCATGGACATGCGCCACTTCCCGCGCCTCGCCTTCCATTGAATCGGACAGGATCACCGCTTCCACACCATGACGCCGGGCTTCCTTGACCGCCGCTTCCAGCGAGACGGCAGCGGACGCGATGACGCGCACCTCATTGCCGGCAAATACCTTGTCGCCCGGCTTCGGTGCGTGGGCGGCTTCACTCCTGATGTGATCAAGTGCTGCCTGTGGCAGTTCCAGCCGGTAGCGTTCGATGATTTTCAAAGCCTCATCACGGCTTGTCTCATCCGGGACGGTCGGGCCGGAAGCCACGAAAGCCGGGTTGTCGCCCGGAATATCCGAGACAACGAGCGAGAACACTTTTGCGGGATGCGCTGCGGCGGCAAGCCTGCCGCCCTTGATGGTGGACAGATGCTTGCGCACCGCATTCATGGCCGAAATCGGAGCGCCGGACGCGAGCAATGCCTTGTTGACGGCGATTTCGTCCTCAAGGGTCAACCCGTCTGGCGGCGACGGCAACAGGGCGGACCCGCCACCGGAAATGAGCGCGACCACGAGGTCATCTTCCGTGAGGCCGGACACGGCATCGAACAGCCGCCTCGAGGCGGCAAGCCCCGCCTCATCGGGAACCGGATGCGCCGCCTCGATGATCTCGATGCGTTCGCAAGGCGCGCCATAGCCATAACGTGTCACCACCACGCCCTCCAACGGAGCGTCCCACGCCCGCTCGAAAGCTGCCGCCATCTGCGCCGAGCCCTTGCCCGCGCCGACGACAATCGTGCGTCCTTTCGGTTTTGCCGGAAGATTGGCGCGGATCACCAGTTCAGGATCGGCAGCCGCAACCGCGGCATCGAAAAGGCTGGTCAGAAACGTCTTCGGATCGGTGATGGCTGTCATGAGAGTCCCGATGTGATTTGCAGCTTGGCAAGACTATTCCGCGTCACATGAATAAAATCAACGGAGCCGGCCATCTCCTCCAGACAGCCAGCTCCACCCTCTCTCCCTCCAGAGAGTTCGCCTCCAGCGTTAAGCTACGTCGTGGTTCGCCATCCTCTCCAGAGCGCGCACGAGACCCGAATGGTCGAGACCATCATCGCCATGCGCCGCGCAGGAATTGAACAGCTCCTGTGCCGTGGCCGTGTTCGGCAGCGAAACACCGAGCGCCTTTGCGCCTTGCAGCGCAAGGTTCAAATCCTTCTGGTGCAGCGAAATGCGGAAGCCCGGATCGAAGGTGCGCTTGATCATGCGTTCGCCATGCACTTCGAGAATGCGCGACGATGCAAAGCCACCCATCAGGGCTTCACGCACCTTAGCCGGGTCCGCGCCCGCCTTGGAAGCGAAGACCAGCGCTTCGGCGACTGCCTCGATATTGAGCGCGACGATAATCTGGTTTGCGACCTTGGTCGTCTGGCCATCGCCGCAATCGCCGACGAGTGTGATGTTCTTGCCCATGAGCTTCAGAAGCGGCAGAGCACGGTCGAAGGATTCCTGCGAACCGCCCGCCATGATGGAGAGGCTGGCGTTCTTCGCGCCGACCTCGCCGCCAGAAACCGGCGCATCGATATATTCAGCACCCGTTGCACGGACCTTCTTTGCAAATTCCTTTGTCTCGATGGGCGAAATCGAGCTCATGTCGATGAGCAGCTTGCCCTGGCCAAGGCCGCCAATTGCACCGCCCTCGCCGAAGATGACTTCGGCCACCTGCGGGGTATCGGGAAGCATGAGAATAACGGTGTCGCATTCTTCGGCAACGGCTTTCGGCGTATCCACAATTTGCAGACCGTTATCAATCAGCTCCTGACGTGGGGGAGGATTGAACCGCGAGGTGACGATCTGATGTCCGGCATCCTGCAAATGGCGCGCCATTGGCGTACCCATGATCCCCAGTCCGATGAAGCCTATCTTGGCCATGTCGTTTACTCCCTAATCAAAATTATGCAGTCAGCCGTTCGGCTTCATGGTTCTTGAACCAGCCCAGGCCCTCTTCGGTGGTGGTCTTCGGCTTGTACTCGCAACCGATCCAGCCCTTGTATCCGGCGTTTTTCAGCGCTTCGAACACGTTGGGATAGTTGATCTCACCGGTGCCCGGCTCATTGCGGCCCGGATTGTCGGCAAGCTGGATATGGGCAATCAGCGGCTTGTAGCGTTCGTAAGTGGCGACCAGTTCGCCGCGTGTGCGCTGCTGGTGGTAAAGGTCATACTGGATGAACAGGTTGTTGCTGCCCACTTCGTCGATGATCGAAACCGCCTGCTCCACCGTGTTGAGATAGAAGCCCGGAATGTCATAGTGGTTGATGGGTTCAATCAGCAGGCGGATGCCGTGCTTGCCCAGCTCCCTTGCGGCCAGACGCAGATTGCTGACGAAAGTGGCGCGCAGGACGTCCGGATCAACACCCTGCGGGGCAATGCCGGAAAGGCAGTTGACCTGCGAACAGTTGAGCGTCGTGGCATAGTCGATGGCGTCTGCCACGCCGCGGCGGAAATCGTCCACACGGTCCGGCAGAACCGCAATGCCGCGCTCGCCGCCGGCCCAGTTGCCCGCAGGCAGATTGTGCAGGACTTGCGCCAGATTGTGTTTTGCAAGCGCCGCCTTCAGCTCGTGCCGGTTGAACTCATAGGGGAAGAGATATTCCACCCCGGTGAACCCGGCCTTTGCGGCCAGCGCGAAGCGGTCCATGAAAGGCACTTCATTGAAAAGCATGGTGAGATTGGCTGCAAATCTCGGCATTTCCGCCTCCTTGTAATTCTCTATTTGCGCAATTCTGGAAAAAGCCGTTTCGCAGTTTTCCCAGAATCACCTTCAACGTTGTTCTTTTCCTTCGCCCTTCGAGACGCCCCCTCGACAAGCTCGGGGGAGCTCCTCAGGATGAGGGAGAAACGAAGTAGTAAATCGGCGTCACGTTAATCCAAAAGTGCCGCAATCGCAGTCGGCGCATCTTCGCCGCGTTCGGCCAGTTCCTCGAATTCGACAACCTGATCGATGTCGACCCCCATGGAAATATTGGTAACGCGTTCGAGGATGAATTCCAGAACAACCGGCACCTGATGCTCGGCCATGAGCGCTTTTGCCTGTTCAAAACTTTCGGCAAACTGATTGGGGCTGCGAACCCGGATGGCCTTGCAGCCAAGCCCTTCGGCCACCGCAACATGATCGACGCCATAGCCCTTTTCCGCATCGCCATCGGCATTGATGTTGTCGAAGGCGAGGCTTACCTCGAAATCCATATTGAAGCCGCGCTGCGCCTGGCGGATGAGGCCGAGATAGGAATTGTTCACGACCACATGGATGTAGGGCAGCTTGTGCTGTGCGCCGACCGCCAGTTCCTCGATCAGGAACTGGAAATCATAGTCGCCGGACAGTGCTACGATCGGGCGATCGGGATCGGCGGCGCGGACACCGAGAGCGGCTGGCAAGGTCCAGCCGAGCGGGCCGGCCTGACCGCAATTGATCCAGTTGCGCGGGCGATAGACATGCAGGAACTGCGCGCCGGCAATCTGGCTGAGGCCGATGGTGGTGACATAGCAGGTATCGCGACCGAACGCCTTGTTCATCTCTTCATACACACGCTGGGGCTTCAGCGGCGTCTGGTCGAAATGCGTCTTGCGCAGCATGGTGCGCTTGCGCTCGCCGCATTCTCTCGCCCATCCCGACCAGTCGCGCAGCTTGCCTGCCGACTTCCATTCGGTCGCGACATCCAGCAGCAGCTTCAGCGCCTTGCCTGCATCCGAAACAATGCCGAAGTCCGGCGCGAAGACGCGACCGATCTGCGTCGGCTCGATGTCGATATGGATAAACTTGCGGTCCTTCCGGTAGGTGTCGACATTACCCGTATGACGGTTCGCCCAGCGGTTGCCGATGCCGATGACGACATCGGAAGCCAGCAGATTGGCATTGCCATAGCGGTGCGAAGTCTGGAGACCGCACATGCCCGCCATGAGGCGATGGTCGTCAGGGATAACGCCCCAGCCCATGAGGGTCGGGATGACCGGAATGCCGGTGATCTCGGCAAATTCGACCAGAAGATCGGACGCATCGGCATTGATGATGCCGCCGCCAGCAACGATCAGCGGGCGTTCCGCCTCGTTCAGCATGGCGAGTGCCTTTTCGGCCTGCGCCCGCGTCGCAGCAGGCTTGTAGGCTTCCATCGGCTGGTAGGTGTCGATGTCGAATTCGATTTCGGCAAGCTGCACATCAATCGGCAGATCGATCAGAACCGGACCGGGACGACCCGACTTCATGATGTGGAACGCCTTCTGGAAGACATAAGGCACCAACGCCGGTTCCATGACCGTGACCGCCCACTTGGTGACAGGAGCTGCGATCTTGGCGATATCGACTGCCTGAAAGTCTTCCTTGTCGAGGCGCGCACGTGGCGCCTGACCCGTGATGCAGAGGATCGGAATGGAATCGGCGGAAGCCGAATAGAGACCCGTGATCATGTCCGTCCCCGCCGGGCCGGACGTACCGATGCACAGGCCGATATTGCCATGCTTGGCACGGGTATAGCCTTCGGCCATATGCGAAGCGCCTTCGACATGACGCGCCAGTATGTGGCGGATCGAGCCGCGCGCTTTCATCGCCGAATAAAATGGATTGATCGCTGCGCCCGGCACACCGAAAGCACAATTGATCCCTTCTCTTTCCAGCACAAGCACGGCTGCATCGACTGCACGCATTCTGGCCATGACGGCTCCCTCCTATGGAATCTATCTCCATTTACAAACTTTATTACTATAAAATGGAAATGCATACCATTATATGGAAATAAGGATTTTCAACGAAATGGAGATAATCCGCCCGTATCTTTCCGAGCAGCGACAGATGCGATAGTGATATTCGTGCGTTTAGAGCGTGGTTCGATCCGATTGAACCAGATCACGCTCTAACTGTTTGTTTTGACGCGCATCTTGTCCGAAAACCGTTTCACACTTTTCGGGATGCGCTCTAAGGCGGAATTCGGAGACGGTAATGGAACAGGCAAAGGTAAAGCGGGGCCGCAAGGCGGCGGAAAACGCGGCGCCCTCGTCTGTGCAGGTTCTCGACCGGAGCCTGAAGCTGCTGGCCCTGATTGCCGAAAATGACGGCTCCACGCTGACCGATCTCGCCGATGAGAGCGGTATGGCGCCTTCAACCGTGCACCGGTTGCTGTCCTCGCTCGCCAATCACGGCATGGTTTCCCACGATCTGGAAACAGGCGATTGGGTGATCGGCGTCAAGGCTTTCGAAATCGGCAATGCCTTTCGCCGGTTCCGCAAGCTCGGCATTCTGGCGCGGCCCTATCTCAAGACATTGATGGAAACGAGTGGCGAGACCGCCAATATCGGCGTCGAGGATGGCGGCGATGTCGTCTTCATCTCGCAGATCGAAAGCCACGCGCCGATGCGCGCCTTCTTCCGCCCCGGACGACGTGGGCCTATCCATGCGTCCGGCATCGGAAAGGCGATCCTGTCCACCTGGTCGGACAAGGAAATCGCGCATGCGCTATCGGGGCGCACGCTGGAACATTTCACGCAGCGCACGCTCGACAGCCTGCCTGCACTGTTGAAAGACATTCAGGCGACACGCATGCGCGGCTGGTCGATCGACGATGAAGAGCACACGCTTGGCATGTGCTGCATCGCGGCGCCGATTTTCAATGAATATGGTGAAGCGATTGCCGGCATTTCCGTTTCAGGCCCTGCCGTGCGCCTGCCGAAAAAGAAGCTTGAGGAATTCGGGCCGCTGATCCGCTCCACCGCCGACGAACTCACCAGAGCTATCGGCGGCAAGCGCCCGGAAGAGTTTTAACGCACAGTGAATTTGGGCTAATCAACGCTCTGCGCCCCTCTTTCCCTCATCCTGAGGAGCTTCCCCGAGCTTGTCGAAGGGAGCGTCTCAAAGGGCTGGGGGAAACCGCGCTGCGCGTGCCCTCGTCCTTCGAGGCTTCGCTTCGCTCCGCACCTCAGGATGAGGGAGCGGCGCAGCGATGAAGCTTTATAGTTCAGCCTTGAGCGGCTTCCCGGCCACATAGGTTTCGATGACGGCGCGATCATCGCCCAATGTCTGCAACAGGAACAATTCCTGCTCCAGCGTCGCGCCTGCTGCCATACGCAGCCGCATCGGTGACGTGGCGGATGAATCCAGTATGACGATATCGGCTTCCGTGCCTTCATCCAGCGTGCCGATCCTGTCTTCCATGGAGAGCGCGCGGGCATTGCCGAGCGTCATCATGTAGAAGGACTGGAACGGATTGAGGCGCTGTTCGCGCAGTTGCAGGACCTTGTAGCCCTCATCCATGGTGCGCAGCATGGAGAAACTGGTGCCGCCGCCGACATCGGTCGCCACCGCCATGCGCACGCCCGATGCTTTCAACCTGTCACGGTCGAAAAGGCCCGAGCCGAGGAACAGGTTGGAGGTCGGGCAGAAGACGGCAATCGAGCCGGTCTCCGCCATGACGCGCACTTCGCGTTCTTCGAGATGGATCGAATGGCCAAGCAAGGTCTTGTCGCCCAGAAGGCCGTAATGCTCGTAAATGCCGAGATAATCCGGCGCATCCGGGTAGAGCGACTTGGTGAAGATGATTTCGTCGTGGTTTTCAGACAAATGCGTCTGGATGTAGCTGCCCGGATGTTCACGAACAAGCGCCTGGCTGGCTTCAAGCTGTTCCGGAGTGGAGGTGATCGCAAAGCGCGGCGTGATGACGTAATCGAGACGGCCCTTGCCCTGCCAGCGCGCGATCAGCGCCTTTGTGTCGTCATAACCCGACTGTGCCGTGTCGCAGAGTGCAGGCGGCGCGTTGCGGTCCATCATCACCTTGCCGCCGAGCATGCGCATGTTGCGATGCTGCGAGGCGCGGAAATAGGCGTCGACGCTCTGCGGATGCACGGAGCAATAGGCGACCGCCGTCGTCGTGCCGTGGCGGATCAGCTCGTCAAGAAAGCGCTCCGCGATAAATTCGGCATGCTGCTCGTCGGCAAATTTCTGCTCAGCGACGAATGTATAGGTGTTGAGCCACTCAAGCAGATTGGCCGCGTAGGATGCAACCACCTGCGTCTGCGGATAATGGATATGCGTATCGATGAAACCGGGAAGGATCAGATGCGGGCGATGGTCGGCGACATTGACGTCGCTGCCTGCCTCGCGACTTACCTCGGCGTAATCTCCAAGGCGCAGGATACGGCCATCTTCGACCAGAACGGCGCCGTCTTCGATATAACGGTAAGCGGCGTTGTCATCGAGGCTTTGCGGCTCGTCATGAAAGGTCAGCACGCGGCCGCGGATCAGAAGCTTGGTCATTTTGGTCTTGGTCCTTATTTCTGGCCTTGCGTGGCGGACTGGTACCAGGAGGCCAGAAGCTGGCGCTCTTCAGCGCTCACGCCGGTCACATTGGCGGGCGGCATGGCATGGGAGCGCCCGGCCTGCAAATAGATTTCACGCGCATGGGCTGCGATATCCCGGTCGGTATCGAGTACCACGCCCTTCGGCGGCGCGATGATGCCTTCCCAGCCCGGCTCCTTCGCGTGGCACATGGCGCAGCGCCCCAGAACGGTATCCCGCACTTTCCCAAAGTGCGGGTCCGAGATGAACGATTGCTGCAATGCGGAGATTTTCTGTTCCTCCGGTTCTCCGGTCAGAACCTTCGGCACCGTCGAGAGCCAGATGATGACGATGAACAGGATGACCGTTACCAGCCAGGTCCAGGTCGGGCTGCCCTTGCGGGCATGCTGCGTGTTGAACCAGTGACGGATGGTGACGCCCATCAGGAACACCAGCGAGGCGATGATCCAGTTGAACTCGGTCCCGAACGCCAGCGGATAGTGGTTCGACAGCATCAGGAACAGAACAGGCAGCGTCAGATAGTTGTTATGCGTGGAACGCTGCTTGGCGATCTTGCCGTATTTCGGGTCCGGCTTGCGGCCTGCGATCAGATCCGCCACCACGATCTTCTGGTTGGGGATGATGATCATGAACACGTTGGCCGACATGATCGTCGCGGTGAAAGCGCCCAGATGCAGGAAGGCTGCGCGTCCGGTGAACAGATGCGTATATCCCCAGGCCACCAGCACAAGGATAACGTAAAGAAGCACCATCAAAAGCGTGTCGCTCTTGCCGAGCATGAGCTTGCAGATCGTGTTGTAGGCGATCCAGCCGAAGGCCAGCGAAGCGATCGAAATGCCAATAGCGACAGGGCGCGAGACATCAAGGACATTCGGATCGATCAGGTAAAGGTCGGCACCGGCATAGTAGACGATGCAGAGCAGCGTGAAACCCGACAGCCATGTGGCATAGGATTCCCATTTGAACCATGTCAGATGTTCCGGCATTTGCGCCGGCGCAACCAGATATTTCTGGATATGATAGAAACCGCCGCCATGGACCTGCCATTCCTCGCCGTGCGCACCTTCCGGCAGGCCGGGGCGCTGGCGCAAGCCCAGATCGAGCGCAATGAAGTAAAAGGACGAGCCGATCCACGCAATCGCGGTAATCACGTGCAGCCACCGCGCTGCGAAGCCCAGCCAGTCCCAGGCTACGGCGAAATCATACATCAGGGACTCCCATTTCTTAGCCCGTTTCTTGGGCCAATGCTTAGCCCATTGTTCGTTGTTGCATTATGTGCCAAAGGAATCAGGTTCAGGGAACGTCACATCACGACCAGCACTTTCAAAAAAATCTAGACAATCATTGAGGCCTCGTGATCAGTTATGCTTCGGAGCGAGGTATGAGGGCAAATCGTCTGGTTACAGGAGCGAAACCGAAAATGGAGTAAATCTCCATCGAGATTTCGCGCCGCTGAAATAGGCGATTTGCGCCGTATCCCTTTGGGGACGTGGCGAATTTTCCCTCTGAATACGTCGGATAGCCCTTGTGGAGATACACTCCACGGCGGTCTACCCTCCTGTTCAGAAGCAAAATTCGACGCACGCCTCGCCCGAACCATAACTGATCACGAGGCTTGGGGAACGTATGTCATATCTTGATAATCTGCGCGTTTTTGTGCGCGTTGTCGAATTGGGAAATCTATCCGCGGCGGGCCGCGATCAGCGCGCATCGCCGGCAGTTGCAAGCAATCGAATCAAGGAGTTGGAGAAGCACCTGGGAGTGAGGCTCTTCAACCGGACGACGCGCAAGCTCACGCCGACCGAACATGGCCGCGTATTCTATGATGGTGCATTGAAAATACTCGAAGCCGTGGATGAGGCGGAAGCGGCCGTGGCGGAACTGGCGAAAAATCCGAAGGGATCGATTCGCATCACCGCGCCACTTGGCTTCGGCAGACGGCTGATCGCATCGGGAATCCCGGAGTTTCACGACAAATATCCCGACATCGAAGTGCGGCTTCGCCTCTCCGATCATGAAGTGGACATCATGAGCGAAGGCGTCGATGTGGCTTTCAAGCTCGGTGTTCTGGAAAATTCCAACCTGCGCATGCGCGGCATCATGAATTGCGAACGCGTGATCTGCGCGGCGCCCGCATATCTTGAGAAACACGGCGTTCCGCAGTCCCCCGACGAGTTACTGGGCGACAAGCATGACTGTCTTCTGCTCCGTTTTCCGGGCTCGAAGGAATATTACTGGTCGCTGCAAACGGCGGAAGGCTTGCGCAAGTTTGAAGTCACCGGGCCATATGACTCGGATGACGGCGACGTATTGACGCAATGGGCGCTCGGCGGGCGCGGCATCATCAACAAACCGCTGTTTGAAGTGAAGGAATATATCCGCGACGGGCGGCTGGTCCCCATCCTCGAAAGCACGCCGCCGGCGCCGATCCAGCTTGCAGCGATCTACCCGCACAAGCGTTTTCAGGACCCGAAAGTGCGCCTCATCATCGATTTCATGACAGAGCGGTGCCAGCGGCTGATCCGTGAGGCTTTGGCATAGAGCGGTTCAAACCGCTCCGTGCTTTTCAACACCATCGGACAAAAAGAAAACCCGCCGGATCAGGCGGGCTGCGATATACGGGCGGATGTCAGAACAGCGGTCAGAACTTCGGCTGCGGCCAGCGCCGCGATAACTTCCGGCCTTTTATCCTTCACGACCGCACCGCCGACCGGACAGACGAGATTTTCAAATAAATCTTCGCGTGCGACCTCGCGTTTCAACCAATTTTTGAAAGTGGCCTTCTTGGTCTTGGAACCGATCATGCCGACATAGACGGCATCGCGCCGCTGCAATGCTTCGGCGGCGATCAGGAAATCCAGCGCATGGTCGTGGGTGAGGATTATGAAGGCGCTGCCCGGCGGCGCGGAACGCACCACCTGTTCCGGCATCGCCGAGAGACAGGTTTCGACCCCCGGCACATCGCAGGCCATATCTTTCCCATGCAATCCCGGACGGAAAACCGGTCCCCACTTTTCCTGGAATTGCATAAGCTCCGCTTCCCGCGTATCGACCAGAACGACCCGGACAGGCGTGAGCGAGAGGGCACTTGCCAATGCATCGCCAACATGGCCAGCACCGAAAATGTAAACATGCGGACGCGTGGCTATTTCCGCATCAACCTTGCTGACAAGCTCGTCGTTCAGCCCGCGGTTCACCCGCCTGAAGCTCAGGCCCACCCGTCCGCCGCAGCATTGACCGATTTCGGGGCCGAGTGGAACGTCCATGGGCGAGTCCTTGCCACCAGCCAAGATTTTTCGGGCATGGTCGATCGCCATATATTCGAGCTGACCGCCACCGATGGTCCGGAAGATCATGTCACGGGCCACCAGCATCCATGCCCCTGCATTGCGGGGCGCGGAACCTTTCACATCGGTGACTTCAACCAGCACACTATCGGGACGCCGGTTGAGAAAAGCCCGGATATCGTCACGTGCGCCCGGCATCTTTCTAGCCCTTTTGCTTGCGAAGCCGCTCGATGGCCATCAGCACGCGTTCCGGCGTCGCAGGTGCATCGAGACGCGGGCAGACCTTATGATCGGCAACGCTGGCGACCGCATCGGCCAGAGCATGCAAGACCGACAGGCCGAGCGGCAGCGGCGGTTCGCCGACAGCCTTGGAACGATGGATCGTCGGCTCATAGGCCTCGGACCAGTCGGTCAGCGCGACATTGAATATCTTGGGCCGGTCGGAAGCCAGCGGAATCTTGTAGGTGGAAGGCGCATGGGTGCGAAGCCGCCCCTTGTCGTCCCACACAAGTTCCTCGGTCGTCAGCCAGCCCATGCCCTGCACGAAGCCACCTTCAACCTGACCGATATCGATGGCGCGGTTCAGGGAACGCCCGGTATCATGCAGAATATCGGTGCGCTCCACCACATATTCGCCAGTCAGAGTGTCGACGGAAACTTCGGAACAGGCCGCTCCGTAAGCATAGTAGTAGAATGCGTGGCCCCGCCCCTTGGCGCGGTCCCAATGGATTTTCGGGGTCTTGTAGTGACCTGCCGCCGAAAGCTGCACGCGGCCGATATAGGCCTGCTTCACCAGATCGTTGAAGCTGATTTCCTGATTGCCGACGCGCACCCGGTTGGGAAGGAACACGATCTGATCCTCCGGCACCTGATATTGCTGTGCCGCAAAATGGATGAGGCGCTTCTTGATCTGGCGGGCGGCGTCCTGCGCTGCCATGCCGTTGAGATCGGCACCGGAAGAAGCCGCCGTCGGCGCTGTGTTCGGAACCTTGGCGGTGGTTGTCGCTGTGATCTTCACCCGGTCGATGTCAATCTGGAACTCCTCGGCCACGACCTGCGCCACCTTCATATGGAGCCCTTGCCCCATTTCCGTGCCGCCATGGTTCATGTGCACCGAGCCGTCATTATAGACATGCACCAGAGCGCCAGCCTGATTGGACTCCGTCTTGGTGAAGGAGATGCCGAATTTCACCGGCGTCAGCGCGATGCCGCGTTTCACATAGCGGCTTTTCGCATTGAATTCGCGGATCGCTTCGCGGCGCTTTGCGTAATCGGAACTTTCCTCCAGTTCCGCAACGATGCGCTGGATGATGCAATCTTCGACCTTCTGGTGATAGGGCGTGACGTTGCGTGTGCCGTCCTTGCCCATCTCGTCATAGAAGTTGCGCTTGCGGATTTCGAGCGGGTCTTTGCCGACGGCGAAAGCCACTTCATCGATCACGCGTTCCGCACCGACCATGCCCTGCGGGCCGCCAAAGCCGCGAAATGCGGTGTTCGACACCGTGTTGGTATAAAGCGGCGCCGACTGCGCATGAACGGCCGGGAAGAAATAAGCATTGTCACAGTGGAACAAGGCGCGGTCGCCCACAGCCCCGGAAAGGTCAGCGGAGAATCCGGCATTGAGCGCAAAGAGATAATCGACGCCCAGAATATTGCCTTCATCGTCGAAGCCGACTTCATAATCGATGACGAAGCCGTGCCGCTTGCCGGTCGAGGTCATGTCCTCGTCGCGGTCGAGCCTGATCTTCATGGCGCGCTTGTGCTTCTTGGCGGCAATCGCCGCAATCGCCGCCCACTGGTTGGCCTGCGTTTCCTTGCCGCCGAAGCCGCCGCCCATGCGGCGCACTTCCACGGTCACGGAATGGCTCGGAACGCCCAGAGCGTGTGCTACCAGATGCTGGGTTTCGCTCGGCCCCTGCGTGGAGCAATAAACGGTGACGTCCTCATCCTCGCCCGGGACAGCCAGCGAAACCTGGCCCTCAAGGTAGAAATGATCCTGTCCGCCGAGATACATGCGGTTCTTGATGCGATGCGGCGCGGCTTCGATGGCCGCACGTGCATCGCCGCGCTTCAGCGTCAATGGCGTGGTGACAAGCCGGTCCTTCAGACCGTCCAGCGCATCGATGGAATAAACGCCCGCTGCTTCCTCATATTCGATTTTCGCCAGACGGGCAGCACGGCGCGCCTGATCGCGGGTTTTGGCGATAACCGCAAAGATCGGCTGGCCGTGAAACTCGACCTTGTCGACAGCGAAAATCGGATCGTCATGCATGCCCGACGGCGAAACATCGTTTTCGCCGGGCACGTCCTTGTAGGTCAGCACGTCGACCACACCTGGAGCAGTGCGAACCGCCGACAAATCGATCGACTTGAACGAACCATGCGCGACGGAAGAATAGCCGACGCCGATATGCAATGTACCTTCGGGCTCCGGAATATCGTCGATATAAACAGCCGTTCCCGTCACATGCTTATGCGCGGAATCGTGCTTCTGATCGGTCGCGACACCGCCCACAATGCGGGCGGCTTTCAGTGCGCTTGCAGGATGCTTGTTCATGATTGCCTCCTCACGCCGCAGCGATTTCCGCCGCGCGCAACGGCGTGTAACTGCCTTCCGTCTCGGCGAAGAAACGCCGCAACAGATTGCGCGCCGCGAGCAGCCGGTAATCCGCTGTCGCCCGCATATCGCTCAAAGGCGTATAATCTTGCGAATAGGCTTCCAATGCCGCTTCAATCGTCGCCTCGGTCCATGGTTTGCCTATGAGTGCGGCTTCCACCGCGCCGGCGCGCTTCGGCGTTGCGGCCATGCCGCCATAGGCGATGCGAACCGTCTCCACATTGCCTGCCGCGTCGAGCGTCAGATGGAAGCTGCCCAGCGTCGCCGTAATGTCTTCCTCAAAGCGCTTCGACACTTTGTAAATGGCAAAATGGCTGCCCACTGCCGGAACAGGCACATGCACGGCCTCGACAAACTCGCCGGGCTGGCGATCCTGCTTGCCATAGGCGATGAAGAACTCTTCCAGCGGGATGGTGCGGCGCTCCGCCCCTTTGCGCAGGGTCAGCTTTGCATCAAGCGCGATCAGCGGCGGCGGGGTGTCGCCAATCGGCGACCCATTGGCGATATTGCCGCCAATAGTGCCCATATTGCGCACCTGCTCGCCGCCAATGCGATTGATGAGTTGTCCAAGCTGCGGGATGCGCTTCGCAAGAAAGCCGAACGCCTCGGTGTAGGTCACGCCAGCGCCGATGGTGATGACGCCGTTTTCCTCGCGGATGGAGCGCAACTCCTCCAGATGCCCGATGAAGACAACCGGGGAAATATCGCGCATCATCTTGGTGACCCAGAGCCCCACATCGGTAGAACCGGCAACGATGGTCGCCTTCGGTTCCGCCGCCAGAACGGTGGCAAAGTCGTCGAGATCGGCAGGCACGATCAACCGGTCCTTGCCTTCGCCCATTTCCACCCGCATGCCGTCGCGCATCGTCGACAGTTGCTTCAGGACCAGGGCACGCTCGGCTGCGAGCGGGTCTTGCGTCACGTTGCCATAATCGGAAATAGCCCGTGCAGCGCGCATGATCGCCTCATAGCCCGTGCAGCGGCAAAGATTGCCCTGCAAGGCCTTTTCAATCTCGGCATCGGCGGGCTTCGGTTCGCGCATCCATAGCGCATAGAGCGACATGACAAAGCCCGGCGTGCAGAAGCCGCATTGCGAGCCATGGAATTCGATCATCGCCTTTTGTACCGGATGCAGGCCGCCATCGCTGCCGCGCAGATGTTCGATCGTCACGACATGGCAGCCATCCAGCGACCCCATGAAGCGAATGCAGGCATTGACGCTTTCATAAACGAGCTTGCCACCGGAAATCTTGCCGACCAGCACCGTGCATGCGCCGCAATCGCCCTCGCCGCAGCCTTCCTTGGTGCCACGCAGCTTGGCGGACAGGCGCAGATAATCCAGCAGCGTTTCGGTCGGGGAAACACGGTCGAGTTCGATCTTTTCACCGTTCAGAAGAAAGCGGATCGTGTGTCGCACGGACTGGTGCACAGACTGGTTCATGGCGCTTAGCTCCCGCGATAGGTGGAATAGGAAAAGGGCGAAACGAGAAGCGGTACATGATAATGCGCTTTTTCGTCTGAAATGCCAAAGCGCAAAGGAACGACATCAAGGAACGGTACGGTATCTTCGGTCTTGCCGAAATATTCGCCGACATGAAACAGAAGCTCGTAAGATCCCGCCCGCAAGTTCCCGCCCGACAGCAGCGGCTCACTGCAACGGCCATCGTCATTGGTGCGGATTTCCCGGATCGGCTCGGCCTGCTGATTCTGAATGCGACGCAATTCAATGCGCAGATTTGCAGCGGGCTTGCCGCTTACCGTATCGAGGACATGCGTCGTCAACCGGCCATCACCGCTCTTTTCCTGACCCATTTGCACTCCTGCAGCTCTTCGATTCTCCCGACACACAGACTGGAGCCCCTACAAGCTTTTGATTTCCGGTGGTTATTTTCGGCCCGGCATTGCTACCTGCTTTGGGGCCGCAACCACACCATGTTCCCAGCATTCAGTATTTCGCGATCCTTCTCATTGCGAAAGATGGTTATCGTTGGATGTCTTTCAAATTTTTGGAGGGGAATAATAGCGATAAATCTTTATTATCATGGATAAAACGAACGACAATGAGGGAAGACCCGCAATGAAATATCCGCGCAATCTTGTCGGCTATGGACGCAACACGCCAGATCCACGCTGGCCGGGAGGGGCGAACATCGCCGTGCAGTTCGTCGTCAACTACGAGGAAGGCGGTGAATGCTGCATTCTCGACGGCGATCCGGCCTCCGAATGCCTCCTTTCCGAGATTGTCGGTGCTCAAGCCTGGCAGGGCCAGCGCAACCTCAATATGGAATCCATCTACGAATATGGCGCACGCTCCGGTTTCTGGCGCCTGTGGCGCGCCTTCACCCGCCGCGACATGCCTGTTACCGTTTATGGCGTGACGCTTGCCATGGCGCGCAATCCTGAAGCCGTCGCCGCCATGAAGGAAGCGGATTGGGAGATCGCCAGCCACGGATTGCGTTGGTGGGAGTATAAGGACGTTCCCGAGGAGATCGAGCGCGAACATATCCGCGAGGCCGTCCGCCTTCATACGGAACTTACCGGTTCGCGCCCGCTCGGCATCTATCAGGGCAAGCCGTCCGACAACACGCTGAAGCTGGTGATGGAAGAAGGCGGCTTCCTCTATTCCGCCGATTCATATGCCGATGAACTGCCCTATTGGGTGCAGGGACCAAAGGGGCCGCATCTGATCGTGCCCTACACGCTCGATGCAAATGACATGCGCTTCGCCACGCCGCAGGGTTTCAATTCCGGGGACCAGTTCTTCACCTATCTGAAGGACACGTTCGACGTGCTCTATCGCGAAGGCGCCGAAGGCGCGCCAAAGATGATGTCCGTCGGGCTGCATTGCCGCCTTGTCGGCCGTCCCGGCCGCATGGCCGCGCTGGAGCGCTTTCTCGATTACGTGCAGAGCCACGACAAGGTATGGGTCGCCAAGCGCGCCGATATTGCCCGCCACTGGCATGAAAACTACAAGCCGGCCGTGGCTGATGTCATGCCTTCCAGCGCGGAAAAATATGCGTTCGTCGCACGCTATGGCAGCATTTTCGAGCATTCGCCCTGGATCGCGGAACGCGCCTACGATGCGGGCTTTACCGTTGAGGAAGATACTGCTTCGGGTCTCGCCGCAGCCATGACCAAGGTGTTCCGCGCCGCCACGCCTGAAGAACGGCTGGCCGTGCTGAAAGCGCACCCCGACCTTGCAGGCAAGCTGGCGCAGGCAAAGCGCCTGACCGCGGAATCCACCGCCGAACAGGCCGGCGCCGGCCTTGACGCGCTGACCGACGCGGAGAAGAAAGCATTCACCGAACTGAACGACGCCTATACCGCGAAATTCGGCTTTCCCTTCATTATCGCCGTACGGGGGCGCAATAAGAAGGAAATCCTGGCGGCTTTCCAGCGCCGCGTTTCCAATGATCGCGATACGGAATTTGAAACGGCCTGCGCGCAGGTGGAGCGCATCGCCCTCTTGCGCCTCAAGGATATTCTGCCGGAAGCGCTCTACTGATCCCTGCCCAGCCCGGGAAGTTCGCTTCCCGACACTTCATTTTACGATTTCATGGCGGGTCTTTTTAACTCGTTGTGAATGCAGCTTCTCACATAAGGAATTTCCCACATGGGCAACGACAAGAACAATCGCACCTATTATGCACCGACCGGCGGGCTGCCGCCGCAGACCCAGCTTCTCACCGATCGCGCCATGTTCACCGAAGCCTATGCGGTGATACCAAAGGGCACATTCAGCGACATCGTGACGAGCTTCCTGCCCTTCTGGGACAAGACGCGGCTCTGGGTGATCGCACGGCCTCTCTCCGGCTTTGCCGAGACCTTCTCGCAATACATCATGGAGGTGCAACCGGGCGGCGGCAGCGATAGGGCCGAACTGGACGAAAGTGCGCAAGGCGTATTGTTCGTGGTCGAAGGAGAGATCGCAGTGACCGTGGCGGGCAAGACCCACACGCTGACCGAAGGGGGCTACGCCTATCTGCCACCGAAGAGCGGCTGGCGGCTGCGCAACAACGGCGCGGCGACGGCTCGCTTCCACTGGGTTCGCAAGGCTTATGAATATGTCGACGGGCTCGAAGTTCCCGAACCGCTGTTTCTCAACGAGAAGGACATCGCCCCCAACCCCATGCCGGACACCAATGGCGCCTGGGCGACGACGCGCTTCGTCGACCCGAACGATCTGCGTCACGACATGCATGTAACCATCGTCACGCTCGAACCCGGGGGCGTCATTCCATTTGCCGAAACTCACGTGATGGAACACGGGCTTTACGTGCTGGAAGGCAAGGCCGTCTATCGGCTCAACCAGGACTGGGTGGAAGTGGAAGCCGGCGATTTCATGTGGCTGCGCGCCTTCTGCCCGCAGGCTTGTTACGCAGGCGGTCCCGGCAAGTTCCGCTACCTGCTCTACAAGGACGTCAACCGGCATATGAAGCTTTCACGATAGGACATGCCTGTCGACCTGTTCGGGTCTTCAATGCACCCACACAACGAAAAGGCCGGATCAGTCCGGCCTTTTCCATTTCTCGCGGGACAATGCGCCGGAAACAGAAACGGCGAGCCGAAGCTCGCCGTACCATTCTTCCGACTGGAGATCAGATTTGAGAACAACGCAGTCCTTCTACGTTATCGAATGGTTCCTTAAACATAGGACAAGAATACAGAAATTCAAATTACAATTTTGTTATACCTATGGACCGATCAATCATATGCATCTGATGCCTGAACAATATTCGTTGAATTTCATAAAATATTGCAATAATAATACTTAAATGAACTGGCGCCCGTTACACCGGGGTGAACGGTTAGATATGCTCTGGGGTGGAATGGGAGGCCGGAAACCGGCCTCCCTTCACAATTTTGCTGGCGACGCTTTAGAACGTACGCTGGAAGCGGACCATGCCCTGAACGGCGTCCTTGCCCTTGAGGTAAGACTTGTCGTCCTGCCACTTGGTGTAGGAAACTTCAGGCGTAACCGTGAAGCCCGGAACCATTTCATAGGCTACGTTGGCAGTGGCTGCGAAAGTCTTGCTGCCATCATAAGCTGCCTGCGCATTGAAGGTGGCCTTATCGGTAACCTTGAATGCCGCGCCGCCCCAGACCGCCCAATCGCCGCCCCAGGTGCCGTAGAAGCTGCTGATTGCACGAACGGAACCAAGCACGTTGCCGTTGCCATCGGTCTGCGTGATATATTCATCCTTGTTGGACTTGTAGCCGCCCATCGCCCAGACCGAGAAACGATCCGTGATGTTCACGTCGGCGCGAACCTTGCCGGCCCACTCTTCGTTGCGTGCATCATAGGCGGCGACGCCTGCGATCTTGCCCCAGCCGCCTTGATACTTCAGGCCGCCGACAACATGCGGCGCATAGTCCTTGATGACACCATCATAGCCGTACTTGCTGTCCGTATTCTCATTGTTGCCCTGTTCGAGCGACAGGATGGCGGAGAAGCCGTTGCCAGACATGAAGGTATAGCTGATCAGGCCCGTGCGATAGCCACCGGCAAGGATCACGTCATCGTTGATGACGTTGCCGAGATAACCCGGAAAGGTGACGAAGGCCGATTCATCGAGACCGACACGCAGGCCGCCAAGCTGGATATAAGCGTAACGCAGCGAACCGGACGCACCCTCAACACCATTGCCCCAATCGTAGCGGGTTTCGGCAAAGGTCTTCAGAGTCCCCAGTTCGGTTTCCGAAGCAGTGGACAGGTCCAGCGTGAAGCGGGCCTTGTTATCCCAGGTATCGCGGCGGGTATCGACCTTGCCGTTACCATCGACAAAACCGCGACCGTAGACGTTGTTGCCGCCAGCGGCGTCGTAACGAACATAGCCGGAAATGCGCAGGCAGGTTTCGGTACCCGGAATATAGAAATATCCCGCACCATAGGCATCGCAAACGCGAACATATTCAACGGACTCAGGCTCGGGCGCTACAATAGCATCCGCAGCATATGCCCCGGTGGTTGCAGCCAGCGCTGCAGTCGAGCCAAACAACAAGCTCTTGATTTTCATTTCACTGTCTCCAGAATTTTTCAGACGAGACCTGATAGAATGAATTAAGCAAACACATCAATTCCAACTTTAAAACAATACAGAATTATCAAAGCATATGTGTCAATTATAGCACTAATTATAAACTTCTTTACTTAGTAACAATAAACAATTTAAAATATATACCTAAAGTAAACTTTCTAGTTCATTCAAGTTAGCAACTTTTATGTAGTTTATTTATGCTATTTTACGCATAAGAAACGAAAACGGGGCCCGAAGGCCCCGTTTACAAGCGTTTCGCATCCCGAGCGCGTTTCAATCGGGTTGAACCGGACCGGCGCCCTATCCCTACCGGTGGCTACTTGCCCGCCGCCTGCTGCGCATAGACGTAGCTGTCATAGGTGTATTCCGCGACGCGGAACCATTCGAAGCCCTCGTCACGGAATTTCTTCCACGACGGATAGATCTTCGCCCAGGCCGGATTCTTCTCGTTGTATTCCGCGTAAAGTTCGAACGTGACCTTGTAGGCAGCATCGAGAACGTCACGCGGCAACGGCTGAAGCTTCACGCCCTTGGATACCAGAGAGCGAATCGCAGCGGTGTTCTTCACATCGTAAAGCGAGATCATATTCTGGGTCGCGGCTTCTGCGGCCGTATTGAGCGCAACCTTGTACGCTTCGGGCAGACCTTCATACTGCTGCTTGTTGATGAAGAAGTGCACCGAGGCACCGCCTTCCCAGAAGGCCGGATAATAGTAATAGGGTGCGATCTGATAGAAGCCGAGCTTTTCGTCGTCGTAAGGACCGACCCATTCAGCGGCATCGATCGTGCCGCGCTCCAGCGACGGATAGATGTCGCCGCCTGGAAGCTGCTGCGGAACGACGCCAAGACGCGACATGACTTCACCGGCAACCCCGGCGATGCGCATCTTCAAGCCCTTGAGGTCCTCAAGGCTCTTGATTTCCTTGCGATACCAGCCACCCATCTGGGCAGCGGTGTTGCCGCCGACAATGCCGACAATGCCGTAATCGGCCAGGAACGCGTTATAAAGCTCATTGCCGCCGCCATGATAGAGCCATGCATTCTGCAGGCGAGTGTTCATGCCGAAAGGAATGGCCGTGCCGATGGCGAAGGCCGGGTTCTTCCCGGTGAAATAATAGCCGCAAGTATGCGCCATTTCGACGGTATTGGCCTGAACCGCGTCGATGGCCTGCGGGCCCGGCACGATTTCACCGGCCTGAAAGACCTGAATCTGGAACTTGCCCTCGGTCATCTTCGACACGGCATCGGCCATGAAGACCGCGCCGCCATAGATGGTATCCAGGTTGTTCGGAAAGCCCGAAGTCAGACGCCAGCGCAGTGTGGGCAATTCCTGCGCGATTGCGGGCGTTGCGAGCGCCGCTCCGCTTGTAGCGGCGGCGGCGCCGATTGCGGCCCCCTTGGTCAGAAATGTGCGACGGCTCAAATCCTGTTTCATGTGTCTCCTCCTAAGATTGTTCCGGTTTTATCAGGGCCTGCGCAATGCTCGTCTCCCCCTATTGCGCAGGTTTTTGCTGTTGGTCCTTGTCCTGTCCGAAGCTTGGCTGCGGTGAACCGAAGGACGGTGCAGGCAAGGGGTCGCTCGACGGCGACGGCGCTCCAAAAGGTGCCGGTGCAGCGCCGAACGGGTTGCCGCCGCCCGCATCAGGCATCGGCACATTGATCTGGATAGACGCGGGATCAGCCTGCGGATGCCCGCTCTTGTAATGGGTAACGATGCCGGGGAAGGTGATGATGATGCCAACCATGACCAGCTGGATTAACAGGAACGGGATCGACCCCAAGTAAATCTGGCTCGACGTCACCGGCTGGATGGTCGCGCCCGTCACCTTGTCCTTGTAAGGCCGGGACGGCGCCACCGACCGCAGATAGAAGAGCGAGAAGCCGAACGGCGGATGCATGAACGATGTCTGCATGTTGACGGCCAGCATGACGCCGAACCAGACGAGATCGATACCAAGACTGTCGGCCACCGGCGCCAGAAGCGGGATAATGATGAAGGCCAGCTCGAAATAATCGAGAAAGAAGGCCAGAAAGAACACCAGAATATTGGCGACGATCAGGAACCCGACCTCGCCGCCGGGAATGGAGGTCATCAGATGCTCGACCCAGACGTGTCCGTTGACGCCATAGAAGGTAAGCGAGAACACACGGGCGCCGAGCAGAATAAAGATGACGAAGGACGACAGTTTCGCCGTGGCATAAAGCGCTGAAGTCAGCATCGTCATGTTGAGGCGGTGATTGATGATGGCAAGAAGCAGGGCACCGACCGCGCCCATGGCCCCGCCTTCCGTCGGCGTTGCAACGCCGAGAAAGATCGTTCCCAGCACGAGGAAGATCAGCACAAGCGGCGGCACGAGCGAGATCACCACACGCTGCAGCAGTTTCCAGCCTCTCAAGGTGCGTGCCTGCGGCGGCAGCGCGGGCACCGAGTCGGGCCGCAGGATCGCCATGCCGATGATGAAGGCGCAGTAAAAGCCCACGAGCAGCAGTCCGGGCACCAGTGCGCCCTTATACATATCGCCCACCGAACGGCCCAGCTGATCGGCAAGCACGATCAGAACGAGGCTTGGCGGAATGATCTGTGCCAGCGTGCCGGAGGCGGCAATCGTGCCGCTCGCCACTTTACGGTCATAGCCATAGCGCAGCATGATCGGGAGCGAGATCAGTCCCATCGAAATGACGGATGCGGCCACAACACCTGTCGTAGCCGCGAGAAGCGCGCCGACGATGATAACGGCAAAGGCGAGGCCGCCGCGCACTGGTCCGAAAAGCTGTCCGATCGTATCGAGCAGATCTTCGGCCATGCCGCTTCGCTCCAATATCAACCCCATGAAGGTGAAGAAAGGAATGGCGAGCAGGGTTTCGTTCGACATCTGGCCGAAGATGCGGTCGGGAATGGCCCCAAACAGATTGACGGGCAAAAGCCCCATTTCGATGCCGACGAAACCGAAGGCAAAGCCGACAAAGGCGAGCGCAAAAGCCACCGGATAGCCGAGCAAAAGCACGACGATCAGCGAGAGGAACATCAGCGGCGCGAGATTTTCCGCGATAAAAGCAACCATATCCGTTCCCCCTCAGAGCGCCTTGGCTTCAGCATCTTCAATCGCGACCATGTCCGGTATGCGGCCTTGAAGAATGGCGATGCGCTTGATGAGTTCGGAAATGCCCTGCAAGGCGAGCAGTCCGAAGCCGATGGGTATCAGCCCCCAGACCGGCCAGAGAACCAGCCCGCCGGTATTGTTGGAGGTTTCACCGCTGGCAATCTTGGCTTCCACGATGGGCCAGGAGAGATAGATGGTGATGAGGCAGAAAGGCAGGAGGAAAAAGATCGTGCCGAATATTTCGACGAGGAGCTGGGTCCTTCGCGAATAGCGGCTGTAGAGAAGGTCGACCTTCACATGTTCGCTGTGCAGCAGCGTATATCCGGCTGCGATCAGAAAGACCGCCGAGAACAGATACCATTGCGCTTCCAGCCATGCATTCGAGCTGACATTGAACAGCTTGCGCGAAATCGCGTTGATGGCGCTGATGAGCACGGCTACCAATATCAGCCACGATACGGATTTTCCGATGAAATTATTGGCCGCGTCGATAGCGCGCGACAACGCCAGCAAGACTGACATCGCTCCTCCCCTTGTGTTCCGCCTCCTCAAGCGGTTTTGGAGCGAATGATAAGACTGGCGAATCCGCGTCGCAAGCGGACGAAAGTTCTAAGGAACAAAGAGCTACCCATTAGTGGGTAAGAAAAATCAAGAGCCGTGGCCTGATGCGGGTTACTGCGAAGACAGGCGCAACCGGTTTTCTATGGCGTAACGCGTAAGCCCGGCAGTGCTGGCAATTCCAAGTTTCTTCTTGATGTTCTTGCGGTGGGTTTCAACGGTCGCTTCCGAAATGCCGAGCGTGGAAGCAATCTCGCGGTTGCTGCCGCCCTCGGCCACCAGCACCAGCACATCGTTTTCGCGAACGGACAAACCTTCCGACTTCCTCTCGCCACTGTCGAGCAGTGCTTCCGAAACGCCGGAAGAGAAATACGTCCCGCCTGACGCAACCGCATGAATTGCTGCAACGATTTCTGCCGTGGACACATCCTTCAAAACATAGCCGGAAGCGCCGCGCATGATCGATGTCGAGATATATTCCCGGCTGTCATGCATGGACAGCATGAGGATACGAATGCCAGGAAACTGCTTCTTGAACAGCTCGATGGCGTCTATGCCGTTGAGAAGCGGCATATTGATATCCATCAGGACCACATCCGGATTGACGGCAAGCGCCAGTTCGAGGGCGGCCCGCGCATTGGAAGCAGCCCCCGCGACATCAATATCGTCATAGGTTTCGAGTACAGCCCGCAGACCATCCAGCACCAGCGGATGATTGTCCACGAGCAATACGCGAATCTTGCATTCTTTCGTCATGCGACTTCCGGTTCCCGCTTTCTTTCTGTTGCCGACTTTGGCAGGCGCGCGGTGAGTTGCGTACCATCTGCGCTGGTTTCAACCAAGAGCACCCCGCCGAAATGTGCCATCCGTTCCTGCATATTTCGCAGGCCAAGCCCGGAAAGCGGGTCCTTCAAATCACGTGCGGTGAAACCGTTGCCGTCATCGGCAACCGTCATCGTAACCTTGCCATTGGCGCCCCATAGACGGATGTTCACATGGCTCGCACCGGAATGACGCTCGACATTGGTGAGCGCTTCCTGCACGACGCGATAAAGCGCGGTGCTCGCTTCCGGCTTCAGCGTCTCGCTCAATCCGCTTGCTTCCAGCCGCGTTTCAATGCCGGTCCGTTCCGAAAAATGCTCGCACAGCGCCTTGAGCGCGACCGTCAGACCAAGGTCATCGAGAATGCGCGGACGCAAATCGTGCGAAAGCCGCCGCACTTCCTTGATCGCACCATTGAGCGCATCGGACGCTTTCTCGATGGCAAGCGGCGCGCCTCCACTGCCCATTCTCACCTGACGGCTCGCAAGGTCGATGGCATAGCGGACGCCGACAAGGTTTTGGGAAATGCCGTCGTGAAGTTCCCGCGCCAGACGCGCCCGTTCCTCCTCCTGCGTATCGATGATGCGCTGCGCCAGTTCCTTGAGCTTGTTATCGGCCATGCGCCGCTCACGCAGATTG
This sequence comes from Hyphomicrobiales bacterium, assembly GCA_900470195.1. Lineage (GTDB taxonomy): Bacteria > Pseudomonadota > Alphaproteobacteria > Rhizobiales > Rhizobiaceae > Brucella. The sequence continues at coordinate 190,451 of UEIJ01000029.1, forward strand.
AGCAGCATACAGGTTGCGAAGACGAGCATCACGGCCGGCACGGCGATCAGACTGACAATGAGGAAGGTCGTGCGGATGTTTGCGCGGAAATCGGCGTTGGCGGCAGCGGTCTGTGCGTAGACATCATCGAGATAGACACCCGTACCGAGCATCCATTTCCATTTATCGAGACCGACCGCGAAGGAAAGCTTGTCAGCCATTTCGCCGCTTGACGGTTTCTCCCATTTATACTGATGCAGCCCTCCACCTTCCTTGGCCTTGTCTATGAGGTTGGCGATAACGCGGTCACCGTCGGGATCGACGAGATCGAGCCAGTTGCGGCCCGGCCGAAAGGTCTGGCGCGGATGAACGACATTGTTGCCATCATAATCGTAGACGAAGAAATAGCCGTCACGGCCATAGTCCAGAGACGTCAGTATCTCCCTCACCTTTTCCATCGCGGCCGTATCGTCAGGCGCGGCCTCCTCATAGATTTTCTGAATGGAGGAAAGAGCGAGATTTGTCAGATTGAGCAACTCCGTTTCCTTCGCCTTGAGCATGTTCTTCTCGAAGGTGGCGATGCTGCTCTGCACGAGATTGGCAGACTGCCAGGTAATGAAGGCCGTGACCGTCAGAATGGCCACGATAAGCGGCACAATTGCCAGTGCGACGATCTGATAGCGTAGCGTCAAGTCCCAACCTCCAGCCTCCAACTATGGCGGTGACTTTAACGCGCATGCCAAGAAGTGCGAAACGGTTTTCGGACGGAAGCAGGCAGCCATGCATAATACAAACCGGGACCCGAATTGTTGGGAGTATTCACACCGCAAGATTCCATATACTTAAGTAATAGCGCCTTCTGGTGCGCTTTTTATATTCATAATTTGCAGGACATTTAAGAATGACGAATGATAATTCCAAAAACCGGGCTTTCTCGATGAATAGTTTCACCAAGATTGCTTGCCTGGCATCGGCAGTGACATTGCTCTCTTTTCCGTTGCAAGCAAAAGAACCTAATTCCGGCAAAGCCGCCACCGTGACCCCCATTTTGAAGACCGACCGCACTTTTAGCGGCACCAAGATTTCCCTGCCGCAAGGAGACGTTGAAGTCGTGGTTTCTCAGTACGAAATCGCACCGGGAGCAAGTCTGCCGATCCACAAGCATCCTTATCCCAGATATGCTTATGTATTTTCCGGCACGTTGGAAGTATTCAACGAAGTGACGGGGAAAACCACGACGCTCAAGGCCGGCGACTTTGGTGTTGAATCCATCAATCAATGGCACAAGGGCACCAATACAGGTTCAGAGCCTTTAAAACTGCTCGTCATTGACCAGGTCAAGAAGGGCGAGAATAACGTCATATTGAAGAAATAGAGCATGGTCTGACCGGAATGAAACGGGAGGCGACAAGAAGATGCTTCCGATAAGGAGGCATGACACCAATATCGGAGCCAGCGGGTTAAGGCGGGCGACCGAGGGCATTCCGGTCAGAATTACTCGTTTCATAATATTTTATATTTATAGAATATTCTTAATGAACTCGATAAAATAATGATATTGATTTCAAAAATAAATTTCTCTAAGAAAACGTATTACATATAGAATAAATGCAATAGTTTTAGAGAGAACTTATTTATGAAGACTCACCGCGCAATCGGCCTCGCCTTCACCTTTGCCTCCATTTTCAGCGTACCGGCGCTCGCCGCGCCGCTTCCCGGAGGGGCGAGCACGTTGCAGGAAACCTATCAGGACTGGACTGTTTCGTGCCAGACCCAGAAGGAAACGACCATCTGCGCAATCCGCCAGGAACAAAGCAGCTCCCAGACCGGCCAGCGCGTGCTGACGGCAGAGCTTCGCAATGTGGCAGGAAAGGTCGACGGCGTATTGCTGATGCCATTCGGTCTCGATCTCGCCAAAGGCGCTTCGCTCAAGATCGATGAGGCTGCCGGCCCCAATCTTGCTTTTTCGACCTGCCTTCCGCAGGGATGCCTGGCACCGGTAAGCTTCGATGCGAAGCAGGTTGCAGCCCTCAAGGCGGGCACCAATATCAACATCACCACGACGGCATTGAGCCCGAGCCAGCCCGTCGCCTTCAAGATTTCCCTGAAGGGTTTCGGCGCCGCTCTCGACCGCATTTCCGCGCTGACGAAGTGATCGACACCTAATCTGCGTGCCTGAGTCGAAGAACGCTAATCCGCGGCGGAATGGTGTTTCTCGAGAGTCGGAACGCTGTGCCCTTTGCTAACCGGCACGGCGATTTCCGGAACAGGTGCGAATGACGGCCTTTATTACCTGAGTTTTCCTAGCCACCCTACCTTCCCTACGCCATATCGATCGCCTTTATAATAATTATTAATATTAACTGAGCTTGATATAAATATTATCAATTTACTTCTTACAATAATTATACATTGGAATATGGATTGACTTAAATTCAATAAAGTCTAACGACCTTCCACAATCCAAGACATGTCTGCATTTGCGTTTAATTTATCTATATACAAACATAGATACATTTAGCGTGCGAGTATTTATGTATATTTTTGAAAGAATATTTATGGCCCGCATCCCTAGATCAATACTACTTATAGGCGATAGTACAAATAAAACACTCGATTCCTTGACCCGCTTATTCCAAGGGGCCGGTTATCGTGTCGTTCGCTATCATTTTCCATCAAGAGACGGCGATACTCTCACCCCAAAAGCCAGCCTGTTGCGGAGTGGATTAAAGGGCATAGGGGGACTACGTAATATTATCAACATTGCTGGTCCTTTTGACTTTGTAGTCAATTGCCTCGAAATGCCGGAAGCCCAAAGAACCGGCAATTCGGATACGTTAACACTCTACTTTGATACCGTTATCCGCTTCGGTCGTATTGTGCAGATGATCGCCCCCTCTATGATAGGTGGACAGGGAAAAAAGATTATAACGCTCTGCACGGAGCCATACGAATTCGAACGGGTCTCGGAAATTCAGGACAGTTTCATCGCTGCAGTGGCAGGCTCTGTTCTATTCGCGTCAAATTTGCTTCAACGCGAAGGCCTGGACTTCTACGGTGTGTTGCCATTGAGGGAGAATAGCAACAACCTGAATCGCCTGTCGATGCTGCTCCTTATGCTTTTAGGTGATGAGCTGGAGCTTTCAGAGCCTGAGGTAATACTTGACGAATATGGCGTTCCCCATGAGCTCGCCAATCGTATCGCCAAGCTCTCTCTCGACGTCAGCATTTTCAACACGTTCCTCGACGAGTTGAAGGCACAACGATTAAGATTCAAAGGCTTTCCAACAATACGTCAGACATGGGCGGTCGAAAACTGCCGTAAGGAACTTTGATGCACGACGATATACCGAAAGGGCAAGCCGGGTCTCGTCCGATAGTGTCAATACAGTCAGAGTGGACTGACACCAGCCTTATGATGCGCTTGGTTGAATTGGAGAGTAGTCTTCGACATAAACTCGATATAAACATAGAATTATTTATAGATAGGCAATCAAGCCATCGCATCCTTATAGATGATATTTCTTACATTGACATTAGTCCACTTACTTACAATTATCGATTTCACCATTACCATCGTATAATTGGTTATTATACTGGAATTGAAACGCGATTATTTAATATAATTTCAGATTATGCTGTTCAATATGTAGAACGAATGACGTGCAGTGCTAAGCAGCCTATAGCGCATTGTGAACACGACTTGGATAGCTTACCCCTCGGTCAATCCATTAATTGGCTTGGCCCTCTTTTTTGGTTCGTGTTGATATCGCTGACTTCGTTCATTTTTTTGATAGGAATACCTCTCTGAAGCGCTACGGGGACCGTCCCGCGCATTCAGCAGCCCAATCCGCCGCGTCCACTTCGCCATACTTTGATACAAGACGGACGACTATGCCATTTCCAGGCCGGCGTGGTGACTTTTGACGCAGGCACTGAAAGTCATGCGATCACATGATCGCATGGCTTTGTTCAGAGCGCGTTCCGATCTGATTCAATCGGATCGGCGCTCTAACTCTTTGTTTCATCGCGCATCTTTTCCGAGAACTGTTTCACACTTTTCGGGATGCGCTCTATTCAGGCCGGATGCAGGGCCGAAATATGCGCCAGATGCTTGCGCCAGCGCAGGGTCATCAGCACCGCAACGATACCAAGCCCAGCCGCGAGGCCAAGCCAGATACCCTGACCGCCCATTCCAAATTTGAACGCAAGCAAGGCACCCAGTGGCAGGCCAACGCCCCAGTAACCGAGCAGGGCAAGATACATGGGGATACGCGTGTCGCGCAAACCACGCAACATACCCGCAGCGACAGCCTGGGCACCGTCGACCGTCTGGAACAAAGCTGCCAGTGCAAGGAAGCTAACCGCCAGTTCCATCACAGGCAGGTTCTGCGGATCATGCAGGTCCAGGAAAACGCCAATGAACAGGCGTGGGATGAGAACCATCAAAAGCCCCATCACCGCCATGAAGCCAACGCCCAGCGCATAGGCGCTCCAGCCCGCATAGCCGATTGCCCTGGCATTTCCCGCTCCGTAGGCACGCCCCACGCGCACGGTCGCCACCTGGCCGAAACCGAGCGGTACCATGAAGCTGAGCGAAGCAATCTGGATCGCAACGGCGTGGGCGGCCATGGCGGTCGGGCCAATCCGCCCCATCATCACCACGGCGGCGTAGAAGATGGAGGTTTCGAAGACGAAGGTTAGAGCCATCGGAAAACCGATGCGCCATAGTTCGCGCAGACGCGGCCAGTCCGGACGCCAGAAGCGCCCAAACAGACGATAGCGGCGAAAACGGCGATGCCGCAATGTGATCACCGCAAGGCCTAGGAACATCATTGTGCTCGACAGGGTCGTGGCGATACCAGCGCCGTGCAGTTCCATGCGCGGAAAGCCGAAATGGCCGAAAATGAGCGTCCATCCGGCAAGCGCGTTGAAACCGATGGCAAGAGCTGCCACCAGCAAGGTCCACATCGGCTTTTCCATCGCCGCGAAGAAGGATCGCAGGATGATGTAGAAAAGATATGGCAAAAGCGCCCATTGCAGCGTGTGCATGAAATCGGTCGAGCGGGCGGCAATATCAGGCCGTTGACCGAGGAAAAGGAAAATTTCCTCGCAATGCCAAAGCACGATCCAGACCGGAATCGAGATCATGATTGCTGTCCAGAATCCCTGACGTACGGTGCGGCGCACATCACGCACCGAATGGCGGTTCTTGCCGAGCGCGATGGCGATCATCGGCATGACGGCCGAGACAAGCCCCATCGAGAAGATCATCAGCGTATGATAGAAGCTCGTCGCGAGCAAAGCGGAGGCAAGCGTATCGGCTCCGAGACGACCGATGAAAATAACATCGGTTGCCGTCAATGCCGCCTGCGAGAGATTGGTGAAGATCAGCGGCCAACCGAGTTTCAGCGCCGCCGACATCTCCCTGCCCCAGCGCTGCGCGCCGGTTTCGTGGGGCTCAAGAAAGCCCGCATCGATTGTCCTGTCCATAACTCGCTCCCAAACATCCCGGCCCGCCGGCCCGTCAGATGCTCCATGTGGTTGAGGCCACGTCCCGGAACGTCAGAGACCATGTCAATCTGAGAAGAGACGTAGGATACGATCATCGACCGTCCCATGCCGGCTAAGAGCATTCATCGTTCCGAGAACGAAAACGCCCCAACTTTTCGGGTTGCTCAATTCCTATCGGGAACGTTGTGTATGTTCCAGGAATTGATCCGGAGCCAAGCGGGCTGCGCATCGATTTGCACAAAATTCGAGCACAATGGATACCAGACTTGTTGAAAGAAGCAACACACGGCGAAAGGGATTTTTCATCTCCCGACACGAGGAGAAATGAAATTCTCCTTCTGGCGCGAAAGCGCAAATCGCCGTCCGATAAAGGATTGACGATGACACCCTAACCGATAGGAATGAGTGCGTTAGAGCGCATTTTGATCTGACTGGATCAGATCGGCCCTCTATCGCTTTGTTTCGACGCGCATCTATTCCGAGAACCGTTTCACACCTTTCGGGATGCGCTCTAATTGCAGGAGGCGTCATGCGCAGCACCAAGATCATTCATATTGTCGGCTGTCATGCGGAAGGCGAAGTCGGGGACGTCATAGTCGGCGGCGTCGCGCCGCCTCCGGGTGAAACGGTGTGGGAACAGTCGCGCTTCATCGCCAGCGACGAGACCTTGCGCAATTTCGTGCTGAACGAACCGCGTGGCGGCGTGTTCCGCCATGTCAATCTGCTGGTGCCGCCCAAAGACCCGCGCGCGCAGATGGGCTTCATCATCATGGAGCCAGCCGATACGCCGCCCATGTCCGGCTCGAATTCGATCTGCGTCTCCACCGTCTTGCTGGATAGCGGCATCATCCCGATGCAGGAACCGGTGACGCGCATGGTGCTGGAAGCCCCGGGCGGGCTTATCGAAGTGGAAGCCGAGTGCCGCAACGGCAAGGCCGAGCGTATCAGCGTGCGCAATGTGCCGTCTTTCGCGGACCGGCTGGATGCATCGTTGGAAGTGGAAGGGCTTGGGACCATTACGGTCGATACCGCCTATGGCGGCGACAGTTTTGTGATTGTCGATGCGGCTGAGATCGACATGAAGATCGAGCCGGGTCAGGCGCGCGAACTGGCGGAGATTGGCGTGAAGATCACCAAGGCCGCAAATGAGCAGCTTGGTTTCCGCCATCCGGAGAAAGACTGGAACCACATTTCGTTTTGCCAGATCACCGAGCCCGTGACACGCGAAGGCGATGTGCTGACCGGCGTGAATACGGTTGCCATTCGTCCCGCCAAGCTGGATCGCTCGCCTACCGGCACCGGCTGTTCGGCGCGCATGGCCGTGCTGCACGCCAAGGGCCAGATGAAGGCGGGCGAACGCTATATCGGCAAGTCCGTGCTTGGCACCGAATTTCATTGTCGGCTCGACAAGGTTCTCGACCTCGGCGGCAAGCCCGCGATCAGCCCGATCATTTCGGGTCGCGCATGGGTGACGGGAACCTCTCAGCTTATGCTCGATCCGAGCGATCCGTTTCCCGGGGGATATCGATTGTCGGATACCTGGCCAAATATGCCTGAATAGCCACCCCCTCACCCTGAGGTGCGGAGCGAAGCGCAGCCTCGAAGGGCGAGATCCAGATGGAACTGGAAACGCAACGCTGGTCTCCCACCGTCATTCTTCGCCCCGCCCCCCGCTCCTCGATCCTTCGAGACGGCCCTGCGGGCCTCCTCAGGATGAGGGCGTGGTGGAAGGCAGAGCGCAGCATGAAGCGCGCAATAAAAAACCCCGCCAAAGCGGGGTTTTTCGTTAGAGCGTTTCCGTTTTTTTCTGAATCGACAGCGGTTCCCAAATCAGTTTTGTTCTGATTCATTGATGCTGGCTGGATGGAGGCCAGCATCCAATGACCGCACCGATATCGAA
>UEIJ01000042.1 GCA_900470195.1 Hyphomicrobiales bacterium
CAAAAGATGAAACGCTCTAGATGGAGGCCCCCTTGATCACGCCCTGCATTCGGTGTCGGAAATCCCGGAGTGGGCCGTCAAGTACGAAAAGCGCCACTGCCAACGGCGCAACCGGATCGAAATCGTGTTCGGGCGTCTCAAGGACTGGCGGCGTGTCGCTACGCGCTACGACAGTGCTCAGTGGCCTTCTTCTCCGCTATCGCTTTTGCCGAGCAGAATGAGCTTTCACTGAGTTGACGTAATCGCGAACTATGCTGGTTTTGACAGGAAGGTTAGGTCAACTCCAGATCAAGGGAGTCCCGGAATCGCAGCAACCAGACTGCGAGTGTAGGCATTGGCCGGATTGCCGAAAATTCGGCTGGGCGGACCAGATTCCACGACTGTACCGCGATGCATGACTAAAACATCATCGCAAATTTGGCTGGCAACCCGCAAGTCGTGCGTGATGAAGATAATCGCAAGGTCACGGTCCTTCTGCACTTTTTGCAATAATTCAAGAATCTGGGCCTGTATCGAGACGTCGAGGGCAGAAACCGCTTCGTCGGCAATCAGAATTTCGGGGTCTAGCATAAGGGCGCGTGCAATGCCGACGCGTTGTCTCTGCCCGCCTGAAAACTCGTGCGGAAATCGTTCCATGGCGCCGCGATCAAGACCGACCAGTTCGAGTGTTTCCAGTGCACGCTTGCGAACCTCTTTGGGTTCTTGCCCATGGGCGATCGGACCCACCGTCAGGGACATACCGATCGTATGACGCGGATTGAGGGAAGCGAAGGGGTCTTGAAATACCATTTGGGTGCGGGGGCGAAGCGGACGAAACTCCGCTTCCGATAGTGGAGCAATATCTTTCTCCTCGAAGAAAATGTTTCCGGAATCGACGTCCGTCAGTTTCATGAGAACCCGTCCGAGAGAGCTTTTTCCTGAGCCGCTTTCGCCAACGACACCCAGAGTTTGTCCCCGCTTTAAAGTGAAACTTACTTCCTGAAGTGCCGGGACGACACGCTTTCGGCCAAACATGCCTGAACCAACGTGATAGGTCTTCGTCAGTTTGGATGCTTCAAGTATAATATCTGATTGTTCGGCGGCTGTTCTATCGTCTTCGCGCATATGAGGAACGGCTGCGATGAGACGCTGGGTGTAAGGGTGCTGCGGGTTCACGAGCACGTCCGTGGCAGAACCTTGTTCAACCAGATTGCCCTTTTCCATCACGATCACGCTGTCGGCGATTTCAGAAACCACGCCGAAATCGTGCGTGATAAACATGACACTCATGCCTTTACGTTTTTGAATCTTGCGTATGAGGTCCAAAATCTGCGCTTGCGTCGTAACATCGAGTGCTGTCGTGGGTTCGTCAGCGATCAGGACATCGGGGTCGAGCGCCAAAGCCATTGCGATCATGACACGCTGACGCTGTCCTCCTGACAGTCGGAATGGATATTGATGTTGAATGACTTCCGGTTCGGGCAGTCCAACTTCGGTCAGAAGTTCCACAATTTTGGCCTTGCGTTTCTCAGCGTCACCATAGTCATGAGCGACGAGAACCTCCTCGATCTGGTCGCGAATAGTCATCAATGGGTTGAGGGACGACAAAGGATCCTGAAATATGATCGATACGGATTTTCCACGCAACAGCCTGCGCTGGCGCTCAGGCATCTTGAGGAGGTCCGAGCCCTTGAAGTCGATTTCGCCTCCTGAGATTTGCATGGTGGATGGTAACAGCCCCATGATCGTATTTGCGGTGACTGACTTACCAGAACCGGATTCACCAATGATGCATAGGATTTCACCAGCCCGGAGCTCGAAGGAAACATTGCGGACTGCGAATTGTCTGTCCATGCCCCTGGGCAACCCAATGCTCAAGTTACGCACTGATAAAATAGCATTGACCGACTTGCTGTTGTCCGTAGCTGAAACTGTGCTCTGCATCATGGTTGTTCCCGAAAATCAATTGTAGTGCGAAGGGCTTGGAAGCCTCATTTTGTTGGGATGCTTTGCATCCTGGAGAGAGCCGCAAGTCTGCGGCCCTCGCTTCTTGAATGCTGTTAGCCCTGAATATAGACTACATGGGTTTCGGTGAATTCATACAGCCCATGCTTGCCGTCGGCGCCACCAATGCCGGATTTGCGGCGCCCCGCGTGGAAGCCCTGCATCGCTTCAAAGTTTTCGCGATTTATATAAGTTTCACCGAATTTGAGTTCACGGCTGGCCTGCATCGCGGCATTGAGATTGGATGTGTAGATGGACGAAGTCAGGCCATAGTCGGAGTCATTGGCAAGCGCGATTGCTTCATCGAGACTGTCGACGATCTGGATTGGCAGCACGGGGCCAAACGTCTCTTTTCGCATGATGTCCATGTGGGACTGTGCGTTGACGATCAGTGTCGGTTCGAAATGGAAGCCCGACGGGCGGTCTGCAATCTTGCCGCCAGTGACAATTTTTGCGCCATCGGCTACCGCTGTTTCGACGGCTCGGGAAACCTTGTCGAGACTGGCCTGATTGATCAGTGGCCCCATCTCTAGGTCGGTTTCTTGTGATGGGTCGCCATATCGGGTTGCTTCAAAGAGAGCTTTGAGCTTTTCCACCAGCAAGTCGTGAACCGGACGCTCCACATAGACCCGCTCGGCACAGTTGCAGACCTGTCCGGTATTGATGACACGTGAGTCGTAGATGGCTCTGGCGGCAAGATCGAGATTGGCATCGGCCAGAACAATCGCCGGTGCTTTGCCCCCCAGTTCGAGATTAACGCGTGTCAGATTTTTTCCTGCGGCCTGCATGATGTGCGAACCGGTCGCAACGCTGCCGGTAAAGGTGATTAGATCCACCTCCGGGTGATTGACGAGCGCTTCGCCAGAGGATGCGCCGCGACCGCCAATCAAGTTGAACACACCCGCGGGCAGATCGGTTTCGGCCACGAGCTGCGCAAAGATGAAGGCGTTGATGGGCGTTTCTTCGCTGGGCTTGATGACAATCGTATTTCCGGTAATGAGTGCGGGAGCGAGCTTGCGCGCGATGAGGAAGAACGGGAAGTTCCAGGGTAAGATTCCCGCAACCACGCCGATTGGCTTGCGCAGCAAAAGCAATGTCTCGTTCGGGCGATCACTGGTCAGGATTTCGCCTTCGAGGCGGCGTGCCCATTCTGCCATATAGTCGATATAGTCGGCGGTAAAGTCAACTTCGACCCGGGCGAGGCCGGCCGTTTTGCCTTGTTCCTTGATGATGACATCTGCAAGCTCGATGCGATGTTGCCGTATCTTCGCCGAAATCTGACGCAAGTACTGGGCGCGCTCGACAGCGGGACGCTTCTCCCAGGCCGTCAGCGCCTTTCGGGCCGCTTTGACAGCGTGATCGACATCCGCTTCCGATGCATCCGGAACGCGCCCCAGCAGGTCGCCTGTCGCGGGATTGAACACATCGATGTAATTGTCGGCGATGCCAGTAAAGGCACCATCGACATAGTTTTGATAATCGATGGGCTGCGAGGAAAAATTTGCGGAAACAGATCGTTTGGATGCCATGATTGAACTCCTCCAGATGATTAGCCTTTTGCCTGACCGTTTTATTAAGCGACACTGCTTTGAGACCCGGCAGATATTTGCATGTCAGCCGGGACTCAAAACTCACAGGTCAGGGCTTGGGAACGACGGTTGCCACCTTGCGCAGAGGGGTGAGTACGTCGAGCGTTATGGCCACACCTTTGGGGATACGCACGATTGAGCCTTTTGAGACCTTGACCGGTTTAGAACCATCAAGGCTGCACATGGCTTCGCCTTCGATGATAACGAAAGTTTCATCAAGATCACGCGCCGGATAGGCGTAAAGACCGGGCTCCGCCTTCCACACGGCAACCTTGGTGCCGTTTTCGATGTCGTCTGCCCAAATCATACGCGCATCGGAACCGCTATCGCGACCTTCCGCAGGGCGGCTCGGTTTGAAATCGATGTCATCGGCGGTGTGGTAGATTGTAAGGCTCATGAATCCAGTCCTTTGGTTGATTGGTGGTGTAAAGTGTCTCAGCCCTGGTCCGAACGCGCATCCAATGCGTCTCGCAGTCCGTCGCCGACAAAGTTGAAACCGGCAACGGCGACAGTGATGGCTACACCCGGCACGATTGCGAGCCATGGCGCCGAGGTAAGGTATTGCTGTGCGCCATTGAGCATGTTGCCCCAGCTTGGAAGGGGCGGCTGAATGCCATAACCAAGAAAGCTAATATAGGCTTCCAGAAGGATGGCCCGCGCAATGGTAAGTGTTGCGGCTACGATGATCGGCCCGACGATATTGGGCAGAATTTCCCGAAACATGATCCAGCGTCCACGCAGCCCCAGCATTTTGGCCGCGAGGATGAAGTCGCGATCACGCAGGGAGCGCGTTTCTGCTTCAACGATACGTGCAACTTCCATCCAGCTGGTTACTGCAATGATGACGGTGATCGTCAGTGGGCTCGGTTTGATGAACGCAGCGAGAGCCAGTAGTAGAAATATGGAAGGGAAGGACAGGAAGGCATCGACGACGCGCATTAATGCCGTTCCCAAAAACCGTCCATAATAGCCCGAAACGACGCCGACCACGGCTCCGATACAGGTTGAGAGTACCATTGCCGAAAAGCCGACCAGTAACGATATTCGTCCCGCCTGAAATAGTCGTGCGGCTATATCGCGCCCGAGAGGGTCTGTTCCGAAAATATGTGCACCTGTACCGGGCGGGGCGAAGCGCGCTCTCAAGTCAATGTAGAGTTCGTCGAACGGTAACAGATAAGGCCCGATGATACAGGCAAGCGTGAGCAGTAAGATCATGCCAAGGCCCACGAGAGCCAATCTGTTCTTCATAAAGCGGCGAACCACGCGGCTTTTCCACCAGCGAGGATGATCGAGATTGGGAATGGCTTGTACTGATGTGTTCATCTTCGTCCCCTCAATCCAGTCTGACGCGCGGGTCGACAAAGGCAACGAGCAGATCAGCGACGAAGTTGCCGATCAGAACGAGAACGGCTGAAAACATCAGCAAGCCCATCACGACCGGATAGTCGTTGTATCCAAGGCTATCAAGGAAAAGACGTCCCATGCCCGGCCATGTGAACACGGTTTCGGTAACCAGTGCGCCACCCAGAATGGTCGGCAACTGAACACCAGCAAGGGTGATCATGGGAACCATGGCATTGCCGAGTACATGTTTGATCAGGATGCGTCGGGACGTCAGGCCCTTGGCTTTCGCGGTACGAATGAAGTCCTGGTGGATGACATCTAGCGTGGCGCTGCGCATATAGCGGCTCCAAATCGCCACATTGACGAGTGCCAATACCAAACTGGGCAAGATCAGATGCTTGACGTAGTCAAGAAACGATCCGTCACCGATAGTGAACATGTTGCCGGCCGGCAACCATTGCAGTTTCAGCGAAAAAATATAAATCGCCACAAGACCGAACCAGAAAGTCGGAATCGACAGGGCAATCATCGCCGCAATGGTTGCGATGTAGTCGAAGACCGAGCCGCGTTTGAGTGCCGTGTGAACGCCCAGCCATGTTCCAATCAGAATAGAGAGAAGAGTCGACCCACCCATCAGCAGCAAGGTTGCCCAAAGGTGTTCGGTTATGATCTGAAGCACGGGTCGGCCATCGCGATAAGAACTGCCCCAATCACCCTGCAAAAGTCTCCACAGCCAGTCTAGGTACTGAACGGGAAGAGGGCGGTTTAGTCCCATCTGTTCTGCAATTCTGTCCAGAGCTTCCTTGGTCATGCCGGGTGTCAGTGTATATTGTGACAGGGGACCACCGGGTGCGAGATTAAGCACCATAAAGCCGATGACAGAAACGATGACGAGCAGTATCAAGCTCTGCCAGAGTCGTCGTAGAGTGTAAAAAAACATAGATACCTCCGCCGGAAGCGGGCGAATTATCCGGCACGTCGACTAATAGGTCGGGGGGCGGGCCGGGTCGCTTGGTGTTATTCTTGCCGGAGCATGAACAAACGGTGTGTTCATGCTCCGAAGCAATGAAGGCGCGGTGAGAAGGATCAGGCCCAGCGCCAGCTGCGGATGTTCCAGGTGTCAATGCGATTATTGATGTTGCCCTGGAAACCTTCCATGCCAGCTTTACGTCCGCGAACGGTTGCATATTGGAACATCGGCAGCATCGGTAGGTCCTTGCGGATCAGTTCCTGGATCTTGAGATAGACCGCACGGCGCTCTTTTGGGACAAACAGTTGCCCGCCCTTATCGAGTAAGGCGTCAACTTCGCTGTTGGAATAGACCCAGGTGTTCTGACCCGTACCGCCTTTTGCTGGCGAGGCTGTGGATCGGAAAAAGTCGGAGCAGTCCGGATCTGGCCCGGTTAGTGGTGTTAGTCCCACCAGCACGGAATCGAATTTCGACATCATCCAGTACTCGCCCCACATGACAGCTGGGGGCAGATTGCTGATGCTCATATCAATGCCGATTTCCCGGAACGATTGCTGAATGAACTGCTGAGCCTGCTCACGGAGATGATTGCCGGATGTGGTCGAATTGCTGAATGCCAAGCGTACTCCGTCTTTTTCGCGGATACCGTCCGCACCCGGCTTCCAACCGGCCTGGTCGAGCAATTCCTTGGCTTTGTCTATATTGTATTCATGCGCCGGGAGATCGCCATTGTAGTAATAGGATTCCTTAGGCATGTAGGACTCGGTGACCTCCGGCAAACCATAATAAAGCGCATCGATGATGGATGCCTTGTCGAGGGCGAAATACATGGCCTCGCGAACGGCGGCATCTTTAAAGAATGGCCGATCCATGTTGAGGGTCAGCGACTCGATGACAGCTGTTCCGAATATTTCAACATTTTTACCCGGCAGATCTTTTGCTTCTGCATAATGATCGGGTGTGATCCACTGTAGTCCTGCAACGTCGATATCACCGGTCTTGAACTGAGTATACAGAACGGTCAGGTCGGGAATGTACTTGATGATGACACGTTCCAAATATGGACCATCACCAAAATAGTCGGCATTGGCCTCCAGTTCGATATTGTCGCCAGCAACGCGGTTTTTCCATTTGAATGCGCCCGTGCCGATGGGCGCGTTGTTAAATGGAGCGGTGTTCTTGTCCGCGACCCCGTCAAACGCATGCTTGGGAACGATGAAGGTCGATGCCAGAATTGCTGCATAGGGCGCGAGAGGCTTTTCCATGCGCCAGGTAATTTCGGTTGGCGATACAACGGTAAGATCACGGATCAGTTCGTGTCCGGTACGGCGCCAGCTACGGAAATCCTTATCCGTCAAAAGTTCAAGGGTGAACTTCACATCTTCTGCAGTAAAAGGCTTGCCATCGTGCCATTTGACGTCATCACGAAGCGTGACTTTCCAGTTCAGGCCATCAGCTGAAATGCCGCCGTTTTCAACGGTCGGAACTTCCTTCGCCAGAAGCGGATAAAATTTGCCCTCGGCGTCTACGTCGAAGAGAGCGTCAAAGACTGCAAAATGCACACCTTCATCTACTTCCACATGAAGAAGATGTGGATTGAAGACCGTTGGCTCTTGAGAAAACCCGACGACTACCTGCCCTTTTCGGGCTTCTTGCGCCAGCGCTTTGCTACCAAAGAGACCGGGGGTCGCAACTGTCGCCAGTCCCGCTGCACCCAGCATCATCAGTGCTTGGCGCCGGGTCGGCCGGGTAAAACTGTTATTGTTTTCTGACATTTAATTTCCCCTTGTTTCGCCGTTCTGCCTTTATTTTTGGCGGTTTCGGCATGGTTTTCACTTGACCGCCCCTGCCCCACGGTCGGCATTCACACTCAAAATCCGCTGATGAGTTCGATCTTCGAACCGTCCGAGAACCGGTTGAAGCGGAAGTCTTTGGCATCGACCAGATGAGGACGACCGAGCACCATGTCGGCCATCAGTTTTCCTGCCGCGGGTCCAATCCCAAAGCCGTGACCCGAAAATCCGGTTGCGATGAAGAAACCCGGAATCTGTTCCAGCGGAGAAATGACAGGTACAGCGTCGGGCGTGACGTCCATATATCCGGCCCAGCGTTGGGCGATCTCAGCCTTTTCGAATGCCGGGAATGCCTTTTTGACGTGGGACAGCGCATTGTCTGAAAGGCGCTGATTGGGTTTTGGATCGAGCACGCGATTGTATTCGAACGGACTTGGCTCATCCAAAGCCCATTTATTGGGGAGCCGCGCCTCGTCGAGGAACCGGTAACCGAGGCGAAGATTGAGCGAGCGCCATTCCTTCTTGAGTGCCGGGAGAAAATCCAAAGCGTATCGAAAGGATTTTGGCACGATGGGAACGACGTTTTCATGGCCCGAAGCAATGGTGTAGCCACCGTCCTGGCGTTTGCGTAACGCAAAGTGGCTGGACCAGATGGCTTGCTCGGGTCCACCTTCGATCGGCTTGGTGCGCAGGACCGAATTCATGACTTTGAGCTGCGGCAGGCTGATGCCTTTGTTGCCAAGGAAAAGATTGGACCAAGCGCCGCCGGCAAGAACAACGGCCTGACACTTGATGTAGCCGCGTTCAGTAACAACGCCGCAGATTTTGCCACCGGCGGTGTCAATGCCTCGCACGGCGCATTCGGTCATGACGTGGGCACCGCGATCACGTGCAGCTTCCGCTATCGCGGGCGCGGCCCTTTGCGGTTCAGCTCGACCATCGGCTGCCGTATAGAGCGCACCTCTGATGGAAAGCTTCGAGCCGGGGAACATCCTGTCGAATTCCTGGCGTGAGATCATGCGCGATTCAAGTTGATAGCCCTGCAGATTCTCATTCCAGCGTTCATGCTGGGCGTAATCCTGATCGGTTGCACAGGTAAAAATGATACCGGCGCGCTTGTAACCGGTGTCGCGTTGGATACGTTTATCGAGCGTTTGCCAGATGCGGATCGCCTCTGCCATCAGTGGCACTTCCCGCGGATCACGGCGCGATATGCGCACCCAGCCCCAATTGCGGCTCGACTGTTCGTGACCGATACCACCCTTTTCGCAAAGTGCGACACGCAGTCCGCTGTCGACAAGTTCGAGCGCGGTGGAGGCGCCTATAATTCCACCGCCGATAACAACAACATCGACTTCCGACGGAAGTTCAGTATCCCCATGGAATGGAACAACAAATGGTCCCGGCATCTGAAAACTCTCTTGTGTGGGCTGTCAAATCGAACGTGGTTCGTCGTTCGAGTGCGTTAAAGCGCTGTCATTTCCAGTTCTCGCGCAGCCGGATGTAGGCGCGCTTAAGGATGTCCATTAAGATCTTCTGCTCGTTTTCGGGAATGATCTTGAAGAAGTCTTCCGACTGCTGTGTAACGATGGTGCGCACTTTTTGCGCAAGCGCGGCGCCTTTTTCAGTCGCGTAAAGTTCTTGAGCACGGCTGTCTTCTTGCGATGTTCTTCGCTCGATCAAACCCTGCTTTTCGAAATGATCAAGAATGCGCCCCATAGCGGAACGATCTTTCATCGCAAGTTCGGCCACGACAGAGGGGCGAATGCCGGGATGACTGTCTATAAGAAAAAGGGCCGTTATTTTCCCTTTTCCTTTCGCAACCTCGAGTTTTTCAAGGCGTTCATCAAGATCACGTGAAACAGAAGAGTCTATAACGCGAATATAGAAGCTCAGAGTATTCTCCAAAACATCGATATCAACGTGGTCTATTTCGGTTGGAGGTGCGATATCTCCTTTTGAGATAGCATTTTTTGCCACTCAATTCCCCAATTCTATTAGTTTTCTATAGGTGTTCCATTCAGTTTCCGCCAGCTAATTACATTTAGTGGATAAATGCAACTATTATAATGGACAAACACAACTATTTTTTTAAGAGTGGAGCGAGCACATAAGTTGGAAGTGCCGTCGCGGGTCGCGCTATCTCGGGTCTTGCGGCGGAATGTAAGGCAAAAAAACGCGACGAGGGGTCGCTGGAAATAACCAATATTCAACGGATCTGCCGAAGCAGGTTCTTGAAAGGCCGGTGCATGCCGGATGGGAAACGCAATGGGTAAATTCTCGCGATTTGATACCACACTTTGGTTCGCTACCGCAGAAAGCGCTCCAACAACGCAACGCTTGCAAGAGCAGATTCAAGCCGATGTTTGTATTGTCGGTGCCGGTTTCACAGGTTTAACAACAGCGCTGGAGCTAGCGCGCGAAGGTATGAGTGTTGTTTTACTTGAGGCGCAAGAGGCTGGCTTTGGTGGATCGGGGCGGAATGCAGGTCACTGCACACCGACCTTCAGTTACTACAGTCTTCCCAAGCTTCGTAAGATGCTCGGTGAACCTTGGGCTGAGCGTTTGATAGAGCGGCAAACCCGTGCCAACGATCGGGTTAAACATATGATATCGCGCTATAACATCGATTGTGAGTGGGTTCAGAATGGCTACGTCATGGGGGCGTTGCGGCCCGGTGCAATGGCGGGAATAGAAAATAAAAATCAAATCTATTCTGAAGTCGGCGCCCAGTGCCGAGTGCTGGGCAAGGATGAGATCGAGGCTATGACGGGCAGCCCGAGATTTTATGGTGGTTGGTACCACGCAGAGGGGGGGCACATGAATCCGCTATCTTATGCTAGGGGGTTGGCGAGAGCGGTGCTACAGGAGGGCGGTCGCATTTATACTAGTTCCGCTGTTGGGGATGTCAGTCGGAAGAATGGCAAGTGGGAGGTCAAAACTGGTGGTGGGTCTGTGATGGCCGATAAGGTCATTTTCGCAACCGGTGCCTATACTGTGGGCGGGTGGAAAAACCTAGACCGCAGTTTTCGGATCATGAAGGTCTTTGTGGCAGCCACGCAGGCACTTGAGCCCGAAACACGCAGACAGGTTCTGCCGAACAACACGACCATGCACGATGGGCGCGGCGATATTTATGTTTACAAATACAACCGAGAAGGGCGCATTGTTGCTTCGATGTTTCCGATGGGGAAGCGCGGTGTCGATCCTGTCTATACCCGTCAGGTCATGACCGACCGCCTCAAGTTTCTGCATCCGCAAATCAAAGAGCCAATTCGCTGGGAATATTTCTGGTTCGGTGAGCTCGATATGCAGCAGCGAACGGTTCCGCGCCTTTACGATCTTGCGCCGGGCATCGTCGCCTGCACCGGGCTGTCAGGACGCGGCGTGCCGACGGGCTCAATGCTTGGCGGCATTCTGTCCGAATGGGCCCTGGGTAAGCCGGATCGCGAGTTGTCATTGAAGCTTGAGCCGCTGCATCGGGCACCGTTTTATATGTCCTTCGCGCCCCAGATGCAGTTGCGCTATTTCCGGTTTAGCGACACGCGTGCCGCCCGCAAGGAAGGCGCGGTTCTTCCCCCTCATGCTTGAGATCAAGGAAAGTACGACATGGAAAAGAAACGAACGGTTTTGATTTCCGGAGCCAATCGCGGCATCGGCGCAGCAACGGCAAAGGCATTTCTGACGGCTGGCTGGAATGTGTCACTTGGTATGAGAAATCCTGAGATGCCCCACTGGGCTAATGAGACCGCAACGCACATTCACACCTATGATGCCGGTGATCCGGAAATTGCAGATTTATGGGCCAAGGCCGTAGTTGAGCGCTTTGGACGGATAGATGCGGTCGTAGCAAATGCCGGAATTATGATACGAACATCCGTCGTTGAGGCGAGCGATGAGGATTTCTCTGCTCTGATAGACGTGAATGTCAGTGCGCCGCGACGGCTCGTTAAAGCTTGCTGGAGTGAATTGGTTAAAACAGGAAAGGGAAGAGTTATCATCATTTCTTCCCTGTCGGGCAAGCGCGTGAAGTCGGCTGCTTCCGGTGCATACTCGGTTTCTAAATTTGCCGCACTTGGCTTGTCCCATGCGATACGCCATGCAGGTTTTGAACACGGGGTACGTTCGACTGCAATTTGTCCGGGACTGGTGGCGACCGACATGGGTAATGCCCTTGCAGTGAAGTCCGATGAACTAACCCGCCCGGAAGATATCGCAACTTCCATAGTGCATATTGTTGGGCTCCCAAACAGCGCAAGTGTTTCCGAGTTCTGGGTTAATTGTCTTCTTGATGAGTCTTACTGAAGATCGAACTTCAAAAAAAGGAATCTATATTCGCGGTCAGATAAGCTTGCTGATCTGTCCCAGTCTCACATATGGCAAAAGGTGAATTTTGCCATATGTCACGAAGTCGTCTTCCATTGCTCAATCGATTTAGCGGTAGCTTTTCCCGATTGGCGATCTTTAAAGAAATCGACTCGCTTTTGAGCGCCTTGCAATAAGCTCAAAAACCGGAGGCAGGTGGCCATCCCACAACAAAAGAGAATGGAATCCTACCTCGGTTTCGTCGCAATCGCTGCAGTCAAACTGTGGATACTCTTTGTCTACGAGCGCTGGCCAGCCTGTCGGCAAACGCTGTTTGCCTGAACAACCGGAGATACTCTCTCTGATAGGGCTCATCAAAGGTCTCCACTATGCAGGAATTGCTTTGGTTGTCTGTCAGTCAGGCCAAGCCAACGCCGACGAACTGCTCTTTCCCGGCCGCATAAGCGCATATTCGGGTCGCGCATCCGCCAGCGTCTTCTTCAGTGCTTCTGCGACGATTTCGGCCTCACCTTCATGCAGGTTGCAGGGGTCGAGATAGAAATGGTCGCGCTCGACTTCGTGATTGCGGACGATGATCGGCGGTTCGGCGAGCGATAGCGCTTTTGCGAAACCTGCCGCCGAGAACCCGGATTCGGGCGTGACGCGAATTTCCAGTCGGTCGAGCGGATTGTCGGTCGGGTCTGGCACAATGTCGGCTTTGATGCCCTTATGGCCCTCAAGCGTCGCGCGCCAGAGCTCAAGCGCTGCCGTTTCCCGTTGGCGGATGCCCGCGTGATCGCGGCTTTCCCAGGCTTCCAGCGCTGCGATCACCCCGGCGATGCTTCCTTGCCCACCTTCATGCCGCGGCCTATGCCGCGATTCTGCAAAAAGGCCGCGCGCACGAGATCCTTGCGGCCCGCAACGACGCCGGTGGTCGGTCCGCCCAGAAACTTGTGGCCGCTATAGATGACAATATCGGCTCCCGCTTTGAGGAACCGTTGAAGGTCGTATTCGGAGGCTGCATCCACGATCACAGGCACGCCTTTGAGGTGGCAAATTTCGGCGAATTGCTCCAGCGACAGCATGCCGTATTGGACGGTATGGTGGGAGACGACATAGAGTGCCGCCGCCGTCTTGTCGGTAATCGCGTTCGCGACATGGTAATCATGCGTGACACTGACGGTGCCAGCTTGTATGACTTTGCCTCCGGCAAGCCGGATCGATTGGTCGATATTGCCGCCGAAATTCACCAGATGACCGAGCTGGACGATGATCTCATCCTTAGCGCCGGGAGCGACGTCGGGCAGACGTTCGATGGCGAGGAGATCGGTTCCGGTGATCGCGCCTGCCAGCGCCAGCGATATGCCGCTAGCGCAGGACGCAGTGACGAAGCCCGCTTCGCCACCGGTCAGTCGCGCGACGACGTTGCTCGCGGTGCGGTGAAGGTCGTCCATCTCAACGAATTGTGGCGCGATCTCGGCCATGGCGCGGATGGCTTCAGGAACGATGATGGACGCGCCAAGCGCTGTCATCGTGCCGGAGACATTGATGATTGGGCGCAGACCGAAGCGTTCGCGGATCGTCTGGTTGGGACGTGGAGGATTAGTCTTATCCATTGCCGTGACTTTCATTGTGTTCTTCAGAAAAGATTTCAAAGATCGCCTCTATTTCGACCGTGATGTTGTTGGGTAGCGAGGCGACGCCGATAGATGAACGGGCGTGCACCCCGTCGTCGCCGAAGACCTCGACCAGAAAATCGGAACAGCCGTTGATGACGCGTGGATGTTCTTCGAAATCGTCGACCGCGTTGACGAAACCGAGCAGTTTTACGACTCGCTTCACGCGTCGCAGGTCACCCAGATGCGCCGTCAGCACCGCGAGTAGGTTCAGGCCGACAAGGCGGGCGTGTTGGTTCGCCGTTTCGGTGCTCACGTCTCGGCCAACCTCGCCTTTATGGAGAACGCCTTCACGGTCCAGCGGTCCCTGACCGGAAATATAGAGCATATTGCCGACCTCCAGCACGTTGCGAAACGTGCCAATCGGTTCGGGAGCAAAGGGAAGCTCGCGCTCCAGCGCGGCATTGGGGCGATAACGAGGCATGCGCACGCGGTCCTACGACGTAGACTCATAAACTCATGCACCAGGTGCGGAGAGCGATCAGTTTGACAGCCGCGAGGAAGTTGGCCGGATT
>UEIJ01000056.1 GCA_900470195.1 Hyphomicrobiales bacterium
TGTTTTAGCAAGTTAGGGATGCGACGTTTTTAGCAAGATAGAAATGCGACAGGTGCTGACGTTCAGCCCCCATTCCGAGAGGCTGGTCAGGGTTGCAAGCGAGGAATGGGGGCGGGTGAATATCCACCTCTTCGGCTTTAGCTTTGAGAGTGCCAAATGTCATTAAAGATGGGCATTTCACTCGGCTGCAGCCAACCGGGCTAATGCTTTTTCCCGACGTGCAGTAACTTCAGGATCGTTCATGTAAGCGGTGCGCGATTTGCGCTCACGCTTCTGATAACCGTTGGCTGTGCTGCCGTCGCGAACACCAAACATGTGGTTCGTCTGCCCCGTTCTGCGTGGTCCACTCTTACTGCGTTGCAATTCCCGACCTGCCTGCATCTCGGCCACAATCGATAGCATGTCATCCAATCGCTTGTTCTCGACAACAGGCGACCGGTGAACAGAACGAAGCTTGTCGAAGGTTGTATAGGGCAGGGTGTCCGTTCCATGCATGATCTCCAGACGGCCATCCGGATAATCGCAGACAATCACCTTCTGTCGGGCCAGCCGCTTTGCAAGCTCCGTCGGCTCCAGGATGAACAGCACCTTGTCGTAACGCAGCGTCAGTGTTTGCGAAAGTGTCCGTACTTCCTTCCGGCACATCGCGCTGTCGATGTTCTCATGCCCGGCCAGCGGTCGATGCATATCCTTCGGATTGCGCGGCTCCTTGCCAAACCGGGCATTGAAGTCTGCAATATATTCCGGCGCATAAGCATTTGCTGCTTCGATTGTATCAATGCCGCGCAGTCGCAATTCCTTCACCAGGCGATCCTGCAAAGTCCTGTTGGCCCGCTCGACACGGCCTTTGGCCTGCGGAGTATTGGCACAGATAATATCGATGTTGAGCTCATAAAGTGCCCGACCAAACTGTGTCAGGCCGCTTGTTCGATCTTTCTCTGAACCATGTGTGGAGCGAAACACACCATGCTTGTCGCTGTAAAAGGCCAGCGGCTTGCCCCATTCCTGCAAGTAGGCCTTCGTCGCATGAAAATAATCGAATGTATTCTCTGATCCGGCAAAACGCAGATGCAGAAGCTTGCCGGTGGCATCGTCAATATAAACGAGGAGGGCGCATTTGGGACCCCGCTCCTCAAACCACCAGTGATGCGACCCGTCGATCTGCACCAGTTCACCGAAACAATCCCGCCGGCCGCGCGGCTGATGCAGTTGTCGCTTGCGTTCACGACGCGACGTCCACAACCCAGCCACCGTCATCCATTGCCGCAGCGTCTCCTTGCTGACCGAAAGCTGGTGTCGTTCGGCAAGCTTCTCACAGGCCAGTGTCGGACCGAAATCCCGATAATAACCCCGCACCAAATCCAGAACACCATTGCGGAAATCTTCGCTGTAACGATGATTGCTCGGGCGACCGCGTCTTCCCGAAACCAGTCCAGCACTCCCAAGTTTATCGTAAGCCTGTAAAAGACGATGAATCTGGCTGCGGCTGAGATCGAGCAATGCGGTGGCCTGTATAACGGTCAGGCGGCGATCCCGTATCTTCTGAATGACTTCCAATCGATTGAGTTCTCTCTGCGACATAGTAATCAAACAAGACATGGCAACTCTCTAAACTGATACACATCAATAGAGAGCCAGTCTTCCTTTCCTCGTTCGATCTGAACAGAGCACGCGACCTAAAAATGTCGCATCTCTATCTTGCCCATCTGTCGCATCTGTATATTGCTGTTATA
>UEIJ01000044.1 GCA_900470195.1 Hyphomicrobiales bacterium
AATCGCTCATCTGGTCTAAGGTTTTTGGCCAACGATATTTTCCGGTGAGATTGATATGTTCCCATCCGAGCGGCGAGACATGAGCCAGCAGATCAGGCGATAGCAGTTTTCCCTCGCATTTCTGGTTGGCAACGACTTGGCCGAGCTTCATGGTGTTCCAGAAGATAATGATCGCGGCGAGCAGGTTCATGCCGGCGATCCGGTAGTGCTGGCCTTCGGCGGAACGGTCGCGGATTTCGCCGCGCCGGTGGAAGCTGATGGCCCGCTTCAGCGCGTGATGTGCCTCGCCCTTGTTGAGCCCGATCTGGGCGCGGCGTTGCAGTTCGGCATCCAGAATCCAGTCGATCATGAACAGGGTCCGCTCGACGCGACCGACCTCGCGCAAAGCTGTGGCCAGTTCGTTCTGCCGCGGATAGGAGGCGAGCTTGCGCAGAATCTGGCTGGGCGCGATGCTCCCGGCCGCGATGGTGGCGGCGATGCGCAGGATATCGGGCCAGTTGCGCTCGATCATGGCCTGATTGATTTTTCCGCCGATCATGGCCCGCAAGTGGGCTGGGGCGGCCGACGGATCGAACGCATAGAGCCGTTTGGATGGCAGGTCGCGGATGCGCGGAGCGAACCGGTAGCCGAGAATAGCGCACGCAGCAAAGACGTGATCGGTGAAGCCGCCCGTGTCGGCGAACTGCTCGCGGATATGGCGGCCGGCATCGTTCATGAGCAGGCCGTCGAGAATGTAAGGGGCTTCGCTCGCCGTTGCAGGAATCACCTGGGTCGCGAACGGCGCGTATTGGTCCGAGACGTGGCTATAGGCTTTCAGGCCCGGGGTAGTGCCGTATTTCGCGTTGACCAGGTTCATGGCCTCACCTTGCTCTGTGGCGGTGAAGAACTGGCCGTCACTCGAAGCCGAGGTGCCCATGCCCCATATCTGGGCCATGGGTAATTCCGCCTGCGCCTCGACGACCATCGCCAGCGCCCGGTCGTAAGCTTCGCCCTCGACATGCCACCGTCCAATGCGGATCAACTCCCAGAAGGTATGGGTGTTCGTCGCGTCGGCCATCTTGCGAAGACCGAGGTTGATCCCTTCCGCGAGAATGACGTTCATCAGGCCGATCCGGTCGGCGCAGGGCGCTCCCGTGCGCAGATGGGTGAAGGCCTCGCAGAAGCCGGTCGCCGCATCCACCTCCAGTAGGAGGTCGGTGATCCGCGTGGGTGGGATCTGTTTGTAGAGATCGAGAACCAGATCTTCGGCGCCGGCCGGCGCGGCAGCTTCGAGCTTGTCGATATGCAGAACACCGTTTTCGATCGATCCGCCGGGAATCGTGCCCGCGCGTGCCGCACGGCTCAGCTCGCGTAGCCGGACGGCAAGGCGAGCTTGACGATCCGCCAGCCATTCCTCCGGCCGCAATGGCACGGCGAGGCGACCGCCTTCCGCGACAGCCTGCGCCGGAACGAGTGCATGTTTCAGATCGCCATAGCGCCGTGACCTGGCCAGCCAGATATCTCCGGAGCGGAACGCGTCGCGAAGATGGAACAGAACCGCGATTTCCCAGAGGCGGGCGTCACCAGCCGCCTGAGCCCGAAGATGGCGATGCCATTTCGAGCTCGGACGCAGGAAGCCGGTCAGCGCGGCATCGTTCAAACCGGTGCGCAAAGTCATCACCGCTTCGAGAAGCGGGAGCGCGACAGGCGCAGCCCGCAGATCGAGCAGGCGCAACATGCGCGGAGCGTAACGGCGGAAACGGTGATAACCGTCGAGCACATGATTGAGAGGGTCGTCCGCCATGGT
The DNA here is from genome assembly GCA_900470195.1 of Hyphomicrobiales bacterium. Taxonomy (GTDB): domain Bacteria; phylum Pseudomonadota; class Alphaproteobacteria; order Rhizobiales; family Rhizobiaceae; genus Brucella. The sequence continues at coordinate 1,787 of UEIJ01000044.1, forward strand.
AGCGGTTAGCCGGGTTGCCATTGCAACAAGGGTCTTGAAACCGTCCCACCCTAATCCGCTCGCGATGACGGCGTCCAGTGGCTGGCCATCATCCTGTGCATCGACTAGGGCGCCGCCGATTTCGGCAAAGGATTTCAAGGTGTCGCGCACTGCGCTTGCTTCGTCGGCGATCTTTGCCTGGCAAATGCGCTCTGAAGCACGGTAGAGCCTGCCGACGATCCGGTCATGGGTTTCGACAACGGCGTCGGCGAGCATCGCCTGCCATTCCGATGCGCAAACGGCCAGAATCGCCAGCCGTCTGTCCTCCGGGAGATCACGCATGCCGTCGGCGTAATATCGCTCGCCCTGCCTGCGCAGACGTGTCACCCGATGGGCAGGAACACCGGCCAGCAGATCCTCGGGAAGATCGACACGTTGCAGGTATTCCAACCGGTCGAGTAGCCGGTTGGCCGACGACGAGTTCGAGCCAGGCTCGAACTGACGCAGCCACACGAAGCGGGTGACCCGATCGTCAGCCGTCTCCTCGAGCAATGCCAGTAACTGTCCCCGGATCAGCACCGATAAGCGATCGGCGATCCTCGTCTCGATTTGCCGCTCCGCATCGACCAGAGCCGTGGCGCAAAGTCGCTCGATCGTGGATGTCGCGGGAAGAACCGTGCGGGTGCGACGGCACTCGGCCACGAAGCGACGGGCAATGTCCTCGTTTGACACCGCCAGCTCGGCTTCCCGGAACAGCCAGTCCTTCAGCTCGTGTGCTCCACGTCCGGAGAAGGCACGGAATCCGTAGAGCGACCGCAGCTCGGCAAGATGCTCGTGCCGCGTCTCCTCACGGGAGGCATAGTCGACGAGATCGTCGGCAAGTAGGCCAAGCTGCGCTCCGATGAACTCGACCACCTCCGCCGGTATCAACTCGCCAGGAGCGAGCACCCGACCGGGATAGCGCAGGACGCACAATTGCAGGGCGAAGCCGAACCTATTGTGAGTGCGCCGACGCTGCCTGATATGCCCGAGATCTTCATCGCTCAGTGTATAATGCTTCAGCAAATCCGCCTGCGAGGTCGGCAGGCGCAATAACGCGTCCTTCTGCCGATCGGTTAGAGTGACACGACGCGGCATCCATGTTCCTTTTTCAAAATGGGGTAGCGTTCAAGACGCTTTGTTTATGAAGCTGGTTGAGATACATTTCCAGCGAACAAACCATTCGTGACCACCGCGCCGCCTCAAACCAACGTTTAAGATACATGCTGATCGGATACGCACGTGTCTCAAAAGCCGATGGCTCGCAGTCCCTGGACCTGCAGCACGACGACTTGCGCGCCGCCGGCGTCGACCAGGACAATATCTATGAGGATCGCGCTTCCGGCAGCCGCGACGATCGGCCCGGACTGGCCGCCTGCCTGAAATCCTTGCGCGACGGCGATGTGCTGGTGGTCTGGAAGCTCGACCGCCTCGGTCGGTCGCTTGCTCACCTGATCAACACTGTGAAGGATCTGTCGGATCGCAATATCGGTCTACGGGTGCTGACTGGGAAAGGCGCTCAGATCGACACAGCCACCGCATCCGGGCGTATGGTGTTCGGCATTTTCGCCACGCTAGCCGAATTCGAGCGGGATCTGATCCGAGAGCGCACTATTGCCGGCCTCGCCGCCGCACGGGCACGCGGCCGCAAAGGGGGCCGGAAATTCGCCCTGACCAAAGCACAGATGCGTCTCGCCCAAGCCGCCATGGCGCAGCGCGACACTTCCGTTTCCGATCTGTGCAAGGAACTCGGGATCGAGCGCGTCACTCTATACCGGTATGTCGGCCCGGAGGGTGAGCTCAGGGATTATGGTAAGCGTGTCCTGGGCGTTGCTTGAGTTTGGTATAGAAATCGCTGCTGGATAACTGCAGCACAAAGCTCATCGCCAGCCCAACAGCGACGTGTCTTCGTCGCGCGTGTCATACAGTCAATGCCTCGGCCAGGCTGGATGATGGTCGTCTATCACGAAGGCGTGGATATGTCGGGTTGGTGCGTGGCGATGCGGATGACGATGTGGCTCTGGCCCCTCCCAGCCCTCATGCTTGTGCTGATGATGCTCGTCATGAACATGCAGGTGGTCGTGCTGATGCGGTTCGTGTGAATGGGCGATCTCCGCCGGATCGACGCTCGGCCAAAGCATCAACGCGAGGGTCGAGGCAATCAGGACCGCTGCAACCATGGCCGCGAACGCCGTTGCGAGGCCGAACGTCGCGCCAAGCCAGCCCGCGGCCGGATAGGTTAGGAGCCAACAAGCATGTGATAACGCAAATTGCGCGGCAAACAGCGCCGGGCGGTCTTCGCTCTGCGAGGAGCGGCGCAGGAGGCGCCCACCTGGCGTCTGTACCAATGAGGAGCCGATGCCGAGGAGCAGCCATAGGCCGGCTGCGACGGCAAAGCCTGGCAACGTCGCCGCCGCTGCGAGACCGAGCGCCAGCAGGCCAGCGCCGCCGATCATTGCCGTGCGCTCCGGGACCCATGTCAGGACACGCGGCAGGAGGAGTGCCGCGAGCATCGATCCGCCGCCGGAAGCGGCCATCAGCCAGGCGACCGCGCTGTTGTCGCCGCCGAGAATGCTGCGGACATAGACGACGGTGTTGACGATCACCATCGAGCCCGCTGCGGCCACGGCAAGATTGAGCGCCAGCAACCCGCGCAGGCGCGGCGTCGCCAGATAGAGCCGCATCCCGTAGGTCGTCTTCGACCAGATGCCGCCGGTGCGCTCGACCGGCTTTGCCGCCGGCAACACCGTCGACAGCACCAGGCCGGCCGAGACGAAGAAGGTCACGGCGTCGCCGACAAACAGCGTGCTATGGCTGGTGATCGTGAGCAGCGCGGCAGCGAGCGTCGGAGAAAGCAGCGCCTCCAGGTCATAGGCAAGCCGCGAGAGCGAAAGCGCCTCGGTGTAGCGCTTCTCGTCAGTCAACACATCGGGGATCGTCGCCTGGAAGGTCGGCGTGAAGGCGGCCGAACACGACTGGAGTACGAAGATCAGCACGTAGATCTGCCAGATCGCGGTCACGAAGGGCAGGAACAAAACAATGCCGGCGCGCACGAGGTCGAGAGCGACAAGAAAGCTCCGGCGCGGCAGCCGGTGGGCGATCGCGCCGACCAGGGGTGCAATGCCGACATAGGCGACCATCTTGAGCGCCAGCGCCGTGCCAAGCACCGCGCCGGCATCCTTGCCGGCCAGATCATAAGCAAGCAGCGCGAGCGCAACCGTCGTCAGGCCCGTTCCGACAAGGGACAGAGCCTGCGCCGCAAAGAGGCGGCGATAGGTTCGATCAAGCAGCGGTTCTAAAAGGGCCGGCCGCATGTCGCCTCCATCAGTTTCGCGTCACCGGAGGCGAGGCCAACGGTATTGCTCTCATTCAACATCACCGTCCCTCCGCCGCCATCATAGTTTCGGAGGCCACCTTCGCATTATCTGCGCCCTCATTGGCGCGGGCCGGCAGGAGTCGCGCCGAGTTGAGGATGAAGACCAGCTCCGAGACGACATGGATCGCAGCGGCGAGCAACGGGTTGAGGAAGCCGAAGGCAGCGAGGACGATGCCGAGCGTGTCGACGCCGATCGTGCCGGCGAAGTTCTGCCAGATGATTCCGCGCGTCCGTCGCGCGACGGCAAGCGTTTCGACGAAGCGTTCAAGGTCGTTTCCGAGCAGCACCACGTCGGCGCTCTCCTGCGCCACGTCCGTGCCGGACCCCATGGCGACACCGACATTGGCCTGAGCCAGCGCCGGGGCGTCGTTGACGCCGTCGCCGACCATGGCGACGACACGCTTCTGCGCCACGAGGGCATCGATGCGTTTCAGCTTGTCCTCCGGCAGCAATTCCGCTTCGATCTCCCTGATGCCGAGAGCTCCGCCGACTGCGCTCGCCACGCGCTCGGCGTCACCCGTCAGCAGAATGGTCCGAATGCCCATGCGCTGCAGGGATGCGATAGCATTCCTCGCTTCCGGCCGGACTGTATCCGCAACGACGATGCTGCCGAGGAGAATGCCGTCACGGGCAACGAGGATCTCCGTTCCCGCGCCGCCGCTGGCATGGCTGGGTGTATTCGCCTCGCCGACGTTCCCGATGCCATTATCCGCCATCCAGGCACGGTTGCCGACGAGGATCACGGCATCATCAACCTTGGCGGTGATGCCGCGCCCCGGCGTGTAGCCGAAGCTTCCCGGCTCGGCGATCTCGCGGCCCTGCTGGCGGACGTAGGCAAGAATGGCCTTGCCGAGCGGATGCTCGGAGCGCAGCTCGGCCGTTGCCGCCGCATCAAGCAGCTCCTCTTCCGTTCTGCCGGCGACGGGCACCACCTGCTGTACTTCCGGGCGTCCGAAGGTCAGCGTGCCGGTCTTGTCGAGCACGACGGTGTCGACCTGGCCCAATGTCTCTAGATGCACACCGCCCTTGACGATCGCGCCGAGCCTGGCCGAGCGACCGATGCCGCCGAGGATCGCAAGCGGCGTACCGGCAGCGATGCCGCAGGCGCCGGCGACGATAATGACCGAGATCGTGGAATAGATGTCGCGTGTTAGAAGGAAGGTCAGCACAGCGGCGCCGAGCGCAAAATAGACGAGGTAGCCGGCCAGGCGGTCGGCGAGCCGCTGCACCGGAGCGCGCGACTTTTCCGCCCGCTCGACTGCCTCGATGATCTTGCCGTAGCTGGTGTCGCGGCCAATCCGTTCGGCTGAGACTTCGAGCGCACCGGACTGGTTGATGGAGCCGGCGAAGACATGCGTGCCCGCGACCTTCTCGACGGGCATCGATTCACCGGTGATGCGCGATTCATCGACGAAGGAGTGACCCGACAGCACCGCGCCGTCGACCGGTATGCGCCCGCCCGGCGCAACCAGGATCGCGTCGCCCACCGAGAGTTCCTCCGCCGAGACCGACCGGATCGCTCCAGCCCGGCGCACGGAGACTTCGCGCGGCAGGAATTCGAGCAGGTCGCGAATGGCCTTGCGGCCGCGGCCAACCGTCAGCCCCTCTAGCACCTCGGCGACGAGGACGAAGAGCGTGATGACGAGTGCGGTGAAGAACTCGCCGATCGCCGCAGCAGCGGCGATGGCGATCGTCATCGACAGCTCCATCGTCATGCGCCGCTCGACGATATTCTCGAATGCCTCCTTCAGGATCGGCCAGCCGCCGATCAGAAGGCCGGCGACGCCGATGACGCTGACAGCCTGGAATGGCTCCCAGATTTGGAACCAGACGGCCGCCGCCGCGACCGCGACAAGCGCGATCCGCACTGCTTCCGGCCATTCGAACGGATGGTCGTGATCGTGACCGTGCTCATGATCGTCGTGCTCATGATCATGATGGTGATGCGCATGAGGATGCGGCTCAGCCGCATGCCCATGAGGCTCATCGGCGAGCCTGCGGGGGTGGGTGGTGTCGTGAACGGCCATGGCGCCAACTCCGGTTCTATTTGAGGTAGGCGCGCACGACATCGATCAGTTCGGCGGCGCCCTCATTGCGTTGTTTCTGGTCGAGATCGGCATCGGCCACATGATGCTGGATGTGGTCCTCCACCACCTCCGCCATCAGGCCGTTCACGGCACCGCGCACGCCCGCGATGAGCTGCAACACCGCGGCGCAGCCCTTTTCCTCTTCGAGCGCGCGTTCGACCGCCTCCATCTGGCCGCGAATGCGGCGCACGCGGTTGAGCAGCTTCTGTTTCTCACGGGTCGTGTGCGACATGCGAACCTCCAGTCTCAGTCCAAGATAATATACCCCCCTATATCATAATAGCAAGAACCGGAGAACGGAGGCGGGCCGATCCGATGGTTCGGTCGATGACGCTTCTCTTGTAATGTTACGGTCGTTTCATTAATGATGAATCATGACCGCTCCATCCTGGCTTCTTCTGACCTACAAAGTCCCACCCGAACCGGCCGCCAAGCGCATCGCGTTATGGCGCCGGCTCAAGGGCATGGGCGCGGTCTATCTGCAGAACGGCGTGTGCCTCCTGCCGAAGACCGACGATCATGTGCGACGGCTCAAGATGCTGGAGAACGACGTGGCGGAGATGGGCGGTGAAGCCGTGATCCTGGAAACAGTCGCCCTCGACCGCGCCCAGAAAGACAAGGTGATCAACCGCTTCAAGGCCGATCGCGACGAGCAGTATCGTGAGTTCCTTGGCCGCTGCGCCGATTTCGAGGCCGAGATCGCCAAGGAGATCGCGATCAACAAGTTCACCTATGCCGAACTGGAGGAAGAGGACACAGACCTCAAGAAGCTTCAGGGATGGCTCGAGAAGATTAGCAAGCTCGACTTTTACGGCGCGACATTGGCCGAAGAGGCCTCAGAGCGGCTGCGCGCCTGCGAGGCCCTGCTCGACAGCTATGCCCAGCGCGTCTTCGACGCCCACGACGAGAACCGCTGAAATGAGCGACCAGGCCGGGAAGCCCACAATCACCGTCGAGAAAACGTCTTCTGCCGAAACCCGTCGCGGTATTCCGGCAGGCATCTGGGCGCTAGGCTTCGTCTCCCTGCCGATGGACACATCCTCGGAAATGATTCATGCGCTGCTACCCGTCTATATGGTGGCGGTGCTCGGCACGTCGGCGCTGGCTGTCGGCATCATCGAGGGGATTGCCGAAGCGACCGCCTCGATCACCAAGGTGTTTTCCGGGGCGCTTAGCGATTGGCTTGGCAAACGTAAGTTCCTTGCAGTTCTCGGTTATGGCCTTGCCGCCTTTACCAAACCGATCTTTCCTCTGGCTTCTTCGCTCGACTGGCTGATCGCTGCCCGCTTTATCGATCGGGTCGGAAAGGGCATTCGCGGCGCACCGCGTGACGCGCTCGTCGCCGATATCGCGCCGCCGGAGCTGCGCGGCGCGAGCTTCGGCCTGCGCCAGTCGCTCGATACGATCGGAGCTTTTGTCGGGCCGCTCCTCGCTATCGGTCTGATGTGGCTCACCGCGGATCACTTCCAAACGGTTTTCTGGATCGCTGTCATTCCGGCGTGTCTGTCCTTGGTGCTCATCATCGTCGCCGTCAGGGAGCCGGAGCGCCCGAAGGCATTGCGCAAGGTTCGGATGCCCTTGCGACGTGAGGAACTGCGCCGTTTGGATGCTGTTTACTGGTGGGTCGTGGTGATTGCCGCGGTCTTCACGCTGGCTCGATTCAGCGAAGCGTTTCTCGTCCTCCGCGCGCAATCGATAGGCCTGCCGCTCGCGCTGATTCCGGTTGTGATGGTCGTCATGAGCCTCACCTATTCGCTCTCGGCCTATCCGATTGGCATCCTGTCTGATCGCATGGACAAGGTGATGATCCTGATCGTCGGACTGGTTCTGCTCGTTCTGGCAGATGTCGTGCTGGCGTTTGCGTCCAGCATTGTCGCGGTCGCAATTGGCGTCGTACTCTGGGGCCTTCACATGGGCTTCACCCAGGGCCTGCTTTCGACGCTTGTCGCCGAGACCGCGCCGTCGGAACTGCGCGGTACCGCGTTCGGCATGTTCAACCTGATCTGCGGTTTGGCCCTACTCGCCGCCAGCATCATCGCGGGAATCTTGTGGGATGCTGCCGGACCCCAGGGGACATTTCTGGCGGGCGCGGGCTTCGCGACGCTGACCGTACTGGGGTCTCTATGCTTTCGAGGACGACTAAAGTCAAAATATTGAATTGAATCCGATGATTCAGCCAAATAAAGTAAAAATGCGGAATTCCCTATGCGGATACCGAATCACAACATCGGAAACAAAATGAAGACAATCTCCGAACTCGGGAAATTTCAACAGAAACGCCGCATAGCAATCGGCGTTGTTATGATTCTTTTGATCATCGCTTTGCTTTTTGTTCGCTCATCCTCCACGGGGCGATTTCATGAGTATCTGGAGGCCGTTGGCCTGAGTCTGATCGTCGCGGCTATTATTGGGCGAATGTGGTGTACTCTTTATATCGGTGGGCGCAAAGGCGCCGAGATTGTACAAAGTGGTCCATACTCGGTATCACGCAATCCACTCTACGTTTTCAGTGCTATCGGCGCCCTTGGAATTGGAGCGCAAACGGGAAGTATAATCATTGCGGTTGGGTTCGGTGTCATATGCTACCTGGCCTTTATGATTGTTATCCGAACAGAGGAGAATTTTTTACGGACTAGTTTCGGAGAGGTATATGATACTTACTTCGCACAAGTTCCAAAGTTTTTCCCGGATTTCTCGTTGTTTCACGATGAGAAGGAACTCGTTGTCAAACCGGAGCGGATATATCGAACATTTACAGACGGGCTCGTCTTTTTCGTAGCCTATCCGTTCTTCGAATTTATCGAATATCTTCAGTATTCCGGGACTTTGCCAATACTGATGCATATATATTGAGGCGATTGCATCAGATTATTCCGTTGGCAGGACATTATGAGGATATGGCATTGCAACTCTACGATCTCGATGCCGCCGCGACCCGCGCCGTCAACAGCCTTGCCGGAGCTAGCGCCTCGGTCGATTTCCTGATGATCTGGGTGTCCGCCGTCGGTGTGCCGCTGCTCGTGCTGGCGGTCGCCGCGCAATGGTGGCGAGGATCGGATAGGCCGCACAACAGACACGTTCTCGTCGCGACGGGGCTCTCTTTCCTGCTCGGCCTTGCTATCAATCAGCTTATCCTGCTGTTTGTTCATCGCATGCGACCCTATGACAGTGGCATCTCCCATCTGCTGATCAGTCCCAGCGCCGATCCGTCATTTCCCTCCGACCACGCGACCGCGACTTTCGCCATCGCGGCGGCGTTTTTGCTGCACGGGATGCGGCGCATGGGACGGTGGCTCTTCGCGGCGGCGGTTCTGGTGGCAGTCTCCCGCGTCTATATCGGGACGCACTATGTGAGCGACGTTCTCGGAGGAGCCGCGACAGGTATCGTCGCCGCCATATTGGTCCGCGCGCTCTACCGGGAGGGGACACGCCTCGATCGGTTCGTCACCTCCGTTCTTTAGAGGAGCGCGGGATGGTGGCGTCTTTCTTCTCCGCCGTCACCGCGTTCATCGCGGCGCATCCGCATTTGGCTTATGCGACGGTGCTTCTGTTGGCGCTGTCGGAATCCATACCCGTCATCGGAGTTTTTATTCCAGGCACTGCCGCAATCCTGGCAATCAGCGCACTGGTACCCAGCGGCATTGTAAAACTCTGGCCGCTGCTCGGCGCGGCCTCCGCCGGGGCAATCATCGGCGACGGCCTCTCGTTCTGGATCGGCCATCGCTATCACCGCGAGATCCTTGAACGATGGCCGCTCAACCGACACCCGGACCTCATCACGCGCAGCGAGGCATTTTTCGCAAAGCACGGCGACAAAAGCGTCTTTATCGCCCGCTTCACACCGGGCGTGCGAGCCTTCGTCCCCCTGATCGCCGGCATGTTAGGGCTCTCGGTGCGGCGGTTCTACGTTGCCAACATCCTGTCCGCGCTGGTGTGGGCGCCGTCGCATGTTCTGCCCGCTGTGTTCGTCGGCGCTGCTTTCAGCGGCGCGGCCGCCAAATCCCTCGCTATTCTGGTTGTTCTCATCGTTGTCTTCATCTGGGTGCTACTCCGTCTCGCCCGGTTCGCCCTGCGCCACGGTCCGGCGCTTGCATCGGCTCTGTCGGGTTGGCTTCGGCAATGCACGGCCATGAACCACTCCCGTTGGGGTCGCTTCGCGCTCGATCTTCTCGATCCGTCGCGTCCCGACGCCCGAGGGCTTGCGTTTCTGGCTTTGCTGTTGATCGGCTCTGCCTGGCTGTTCTTCGGCATTCTCGAAGATGTCGTCAGTGGCGACCCTCTCGTACGCGCCGATAACGCGATCTACCAGGCACTCCAGGATCTGCGAACCGTTCCGGGCGATTCCGTAATGCTGATAACCACCGAGCTTGGCGATACGGTGGTCGTGATGACGGTAACGATCGCAGTGTTTCTATGGCTTGCCTGGAGACGGGCATGGCGTCCAGCAGCCTACTGGCTGGCGGCAGTTGGCGGTGCATCCGTGCTCAACACGGTCATAAAAGTCACGCTCCATCGCGCCCGGCCGACCGAGTTGTTCTACACGGGCTGGAGCGCATTTTCCTTTCCCAGCGGCCATAGCACAGTCAATCTCGCCGTCTACGGCTTTCTCGCTTTCCTGATCGGACGTGAACTTCGTCCGATGTGGCGCCTTCCGGTCGCTTTGACCGCTCTATCCTTTGCACTGCTGATAGCGTTCTCGCGCGTCTATCTGGGCGCTCACTGGTTCTCGGACGCGGTCGGGGGGCTTGCCTTCGGTACGGCCTGGCTGGCAGTGCTCGGATTCTTCTACATGCGAAAGCCGGCAAAATCAGTCGGCGCGACGTCATTGATGGTGATCGCCGGCGCGGCACTCGCGCTAGCCGGGGGGTTGAACGTCTATCGACATCACTCTCTCGATGTCGAACGCTATGCCGTAAACCGAGCGACCCCCACGATGATGGCCAACGACTGGTGGACGTCAGGTTGGCAACGGCTGCCGCCCAGGCGGATCGATCTGACCGGCGAGATCGAAGAGCCCTTCACGATCCAGTGGGCGGGAGACCTTTCTGCAATTCGACAGGATTTGCTGAGCAAGGGATGGCGTCTGCCCGCGCCATGGGCGTCATCCAGGATACTGGGTTGGCTCTCCGCGAAGACAACTCCTGTCGAATTGCCGGTTACCCCTCATCTCGCCAGCGGAAGGCTGCCGAGCTTGACGCTCGTCCTGCAAAACGGAGCTGCACCGAACAACACTCGGTTCGTGCTCCGGCTTTGGGATGCAGATCTCAACCTCATGGGAGAAAAACTCGCACCGGTCTGGATAGGTTCGGTCGTGCAGGAACAGATCGAGCGGCCGCTGTCGCTATCCTCTGCTGTCTCAACCCAGGCCGATGCCAACACGCCGCGCGACATTCTGGCACAAATGCTTGGATCAGGGCGTATTGCGGTACGCCCCGACGCTGAAGCGAACAAGAATTGGGACGGAGGGGTTCTGCTGCTGCGAACAGGATTTTAACGCCGAGGCGCTTAAGGGAGTGGCGGCCCCAAGCTAAGCCAAGAACCCACCATCGACCGCACATCCCTTTCCCCATGACCATGGTCTACACGGGAACTCAGAGGTCAAGGAAAGCGTGTCCTCAGATTGGCCTAAGCTTTCGCTGGCATGCCCAGGTCAGTGCTCCGAAGCCGAGACAGACGTACAAGGACAACCATAGCCACCATTCAAGTACAGGCTGATAATCGGGCAAGGAACCTTCTTGCCATTCGATCAGTGCCAGATTGGGAGCCAAACCGCACACCGCCATAATCGTCGCGGCAATCACCACCCCGACGATTGTTGGTGCGCTCGCCCGCATGACGGCGCCATCGATGCTGCGAGCCTTCAAAGGTGTGCCGATCATTTTTGCAGCCAGGCGATGGCGGGGCGGGTCCATCGACGCCTCGCGCTCGCTCAAGGGAAAGCCAAATCGCGCAAAAACAATCTGGATAATCGGAACGACAACGACGGCGATCATTGAGGACGCCATCACGTCACTGATGTAGTGCGCAGTCGTGATGAAGCGCGTGCATGCCAGAATGGCTGCGCCAGCAAGCGCCAGGCTGCGGTAACGCGGAAAGATCAGGGCCAAAGCGACGCCCGCTGCCATCGCACAGGCGGTGTGTCCCGACGGGAATGAATTATATTCGTGCCCGAATCTGAAAAAAAAGAACTGAAAAATATCCTGATTGAACAACAATTCTGGCCGAGCGCGACCAAATACGACTTTGAGAATATCGACGATAATGCCGGTCGATGCCACGCTCGTTAAAACGAAAAGTGACCTGGAAGCATAAAGTGGATTCTTCCACATGAACCGGAACAGTATGAACAGAGCGGCAGCCGGGACGATGAACCAGTAGGCTTTGCCGAAGTCTGTCAAAAATCGCGCAATATGCACCAGTGTCGCGTCACGCTGACTTGCAAAGAACAACGCAACAGGACGATCAACCAGCTCCTCCAGCGCATGGAGCTGGACTACCGTTGCCAGAAGAGCTGATAAGGCTGCGCCGGCCAATACCCATTTTTCTAGAGTTCGGGAAAGTGCTTGTGCTGCCGCCTGCATTCGGACTGTCCTCGGCGATATTGGTGTTGAAGCTGGCAGACGATCACTCAAGGCCGGGCGGCTCCTCAAAGTCCTTCCTCGGCAATAGCAAGCTTCTCGCCTTCGCCGGGGGCTGCCATCTTTTTATCCTCATCAACGTCAGCGAGTTCCTCGCCCTCGTGCCGAACGCTCATGAAGATGACGATTGCAACAATTGCGGCGAGGAAGATCGCGCTGGTGATGATCGTGCCGAGGCCGAAACCGCCATACTGCGCGGGCTGGGACATCAGGTCGCCGAAGGAGGCGCCGAGAGGCCGGGTCAGGATATAGACCAGCCAGAAGCCGAGGATCGCGTCGAGGCCGAGGAAAAAATAGCCGATGCTGAGCGAGAGGATGATCATCCCGAACAGGACGCCGGTCGCCAGATAGCCCAGCGCGAATTTTTCGGCCACCAGATCGCCGGCGGCCGTCCCAAGCGCGAAGGTGAACAGGATGGCCAGCCAGTAGAAGGCCTCACGCCGCCCGGTGTAGATGGAGTGGATCGAAAGCGTCCCTTCGGCTCTGAACCAGAGCAGGGACGTCAGCGCCAGGGCGACCGAGAACGCAATCGTCGTATCCAGCAGCGGAACATGGAAATTGTCGACCAGATTGTCGGTGATCAACGTGCCAACGATGCTGATCAGCACCACGGACAGCCAGTAGGCGGCGGGAACATATTTCTTCTGCGCAAACTGCCAGAACAGGGCGAGCGCCAGAACTGCGGACATGATCAGTGACGTCGAGGTCAAGCCGAGGCCCATCTGTACGTTGAGATAATCGGCCGCCGTTTCCCCCATGGTGACGGCCATCAGTTTTATGAGCCAGAAGTCGGTTGTGACGCGGGGAACGCGATTGTAAACAGCAGCTTTGGTGGCCGGTGCAGACATTGTGGGTATCCTTGAAAGGGCGTCGAAGTTTCGGGCGGCGGTTTGCAGAGTGACGGTGTTTGTCGCCCGCCTACTGAGCAGGCTGTGCCGGATTGTTGAGAACCGCCATCAGGGCGGCGAGTGTTTTGTTGACCTTGTCCGCCGACGGGCTCGATTGACGAAGGGCCTTCAATGCAGCGTCAGAGGCCGCGTCGATGTTGTTCCAATCGTTCTGGTTCAGTGGACGGATCGCGGTCTCGGCCTGGTCCCATGCCGTTTCATAATCGGTGATGCGCTTGGCAGCGCCGGGGAGATCGCCCTTGGAAGCGAGGGTCTGGACGTCAGCAATGATGGCCTTGAACGACGACAGATCGCCGAGGCTCGCTGTTTTGGCTGGTGCAGTACTGGCGTAGAGCTCAAAGCCGGTGAAAGCCGCTACCGGAGCGGTAATGAGTGCGATGGCAAGAAAAATCTGTTTCATCAGTTAATTTCCCTGAATTGTGGCACTGCAAGGTATGCTTGGCTTCCGCATCGCTCCTCGAAGGTTGAATGGCACTCCTGCAGCGATAGCTCGATACGCCCACCGCTCTACTTGGCGCGCTCGGTCGGCCCACTGTGACTACGCAGGTTCAATTAGCTGAGAATTAGAACGGGTGTCGGCCTGGCGCCGGACATGGTCGACGGCTGCCAATCGCGTGCGAAAGCAGCGGCCGGCAATGACGCCGGCCGCTGCAATTTTCATTTCTGCGGAACCAGATGGGAGACAACCGCCTTACCGCCCTTGTCCGCATAGGTTAGCTGGACCTTTTCGCCGACACGGAGTTTGGTGTCTTCGATCCCTTCGGGTAGGGCGTAAGTCTTGCCGTCCGACAGCGTGATCGTATCGGCATTCTTGCTGATTGCGGTGATCGTGCCGGATGTCTGGGCAGCGAATGCGGCGCTGATCGGCGCCAGCACCAGCATCGCGGCCATGATCATTTGCGGTTTCATTTGCTTTATCCTTTCAAGGTCTCGGCCGCCGATCTCTATCCTTTCCCGCAATGGCGGCCTGGATTGCGAGAAAACAGGTTCTCACTCGCCTCTGAGCTTCTCCGTGACGTGTTTCCGGCTGCGCATTGCTTCACCTGTCGCGGCTACCAGAGCGGCGCCCGCCGCCGTGACGATGAGAGCAACGAGGTAGAGCCACGGCACCGAAAGCACCTCAGGTGGCGGGTCGAACACTCCGGTCAGCAGCTTGACGAGCACATAGGCAATCAGCGTGCCTGCCCCGAGACCCAGGACCATGCCGCTGCCGGTAACCAGTGCCGCTTCGCTCCAGACGAAGGCGCCGAGCTGTCGTGGTCGGGCTCCCAGAGCCACGAGAACCGCGAAGGAGCGCTCGCGGTCGGCAAAGCCAAGGCCAAGGACCAGTCCGCCCGACGCAGCAAGCATGACAAGCGCGAAAACGAGTTCCAGCCGCGTTAGACCGGCGAGATCAATTGCGGTGAGGCTCGACCCTATCAGGGCTACGGTATCGCCGATCTGGCTGACCTTGAGCCCGGGGAGGCCCGCAGTCGCATTTCGGGCGGACAAAGCGACGCGGGCGGGATCACCGTTCGATCGAATGAGAACAATCTCGTTTGCCGCGGAACCGGTTTGCCGGGCGATGTAAGCCGCGTTGGCGACCAAGAACGAATCCTTGGGGGCGGTCGGGAATTCGCGCACCACACCCACGATGTGAAAGGGCACGACATGATATTGGTGATCGGCCGCGTTTTGCAGGCGAAGGTTGATGCTGTCGCCGCGGCGGAGCTGATAGTCGTTCACGGTTTCCTGAGAGACCAGCACACCATCGTGCGTTTGCGCGAGGTCGGCGAGTGTCGCCCTCGCATCGCCATTGGCAAAATAAGCGTCGGACATGGCCGTGGCTGTCCCGATGCGTGCCGGATCGATGCCGTAGAGATCCTGAAGGTCGGTTCCGACATACGCGTATCGGTGTTGCATCGGCTGGGCCGCCGCGACGCCCGGTAGCCTGGAAAGGGTGTCGAGCGCCTGAGACGCAGGTGCGGCGGATGTGCCCGTGACGGTGACGTCGGCGCCGTTGGTGAGTTCAGCGTCGACCCGCGCCTGAGCCTCATAGGTTGCGTTGAAAATCGCGGTAGACGATGCAAAGGCGAAAGCAAGCGCAGCCAGGCCGATGCCAGCAGTCAATCGGCGGCCTTGGCGCCCAAATGTTGCCGCCACAACATCCGCCAGACGCCCGGCGACAGGTCGCAAGCCCTTGGCAATCAGCGGTCGGCCTTGCCGCAGCCCGGCCCCGACGAGCCGCATGGCCAACAGTGCCAGACCGGTCCATAGCATCATAGGCGCAAGGAAGGCGGTGTAGTCGACGGCCGCGGCCGTCACACCCTCCGGCGCGAGAACGACCTGATATCCGCTCGCTGCCGAACGCCAGTAGAACGCCGCAGCGAGCGCAAGCAGCACAAGGTCCAGATAACCGCGAGCCCACAAGGGTGTCCAATGCTCGCCGATCGGTCGCCGGCCCGCCGCAATGGTAGAGCTGCGAGCGTCTCGCCAAGCGGGAAGCAGGATCGCGACGAGCGACAGCGCGAGCCCAGCCACAGTACTGAGCAAAGGAACCGCCGTGCTGCGCAAGAGTGCCGCCCCGAGAACGAAATGCGCGGCGAGAGCACCGAGGAGAATACCAAGGATCGCACCGCCGACCCCCGCGACGATCGCTTCAGCCGCGGCCAGACGAAGGACGGCATCGACTGTTGCTCCCCGCAAACGCAGCAACGCCTGCTCGCGACGGCGTTTGTCCCGCCCAGCTCCTGCAACGGCAAGCGTCAGCAGAATGGCCAGGATCGTTCCTGGGGCGCCGAGGAATAGAAAAACCAGTCGGGCGTAGAGGGCATCCTCGCGCACCGCTCCCAGTCGAGCCGCCAGATTGTTGGCAAGCAGCGCGGTTCCAGCAACGCGTGCCTCGAAATTGTGACCTTGCTCAGTCGCCCAGATGCTCGCAGCGACCGGATCGGCGGATAGACCGCGGTGATCGAGCTTGACGTGGAACTCAGTCTTGACGGTATCGGGCCGGCTTGCGCCCTGCTGTGCGAATACTTGCTGCCACTGGGACATCGGCAACAACAGGACGTTGTCGGGCGGGGCTTGTGGTGCAACGCCGGGGGCGACGCCGATCGCCTGAAACATCGCGTCAGCGTTGGGCAAATCGACGATGCCGGCAATCGTCACTTTGAAGTCGGGCGCCTGGAAGCGGTGGATGACAACCTGATCCCCAACCGTGACATGCAGGTTGGCGGCAGTCTGCTGTGCTATCAGGACGCCATCGACCGACCCGACCAGCCGTCGAACTTGCCCCGGGAACTGGTCGAAATAGTCCGGTCCAATGCCAAGCACCGTGCCGCCACCCGTGGTCTGCACCGTGCCTCCAATGTTCGCCTCAAAGCCAGGAACATCGGCATAGTTGATTGGTTGCAGGCCGGTCACCGGCGCAGCGGAGCGGATCGCAGCCTCGACCGCACCATGATCTGCCCCCGGCAGCGACTGGACCTGCCAATCGACGGGCACCTGGGCGATCGACCGCGCCGTCATCTCAGCCGCGCTGGATTGCAAGAACGCACCCAGGCACGCAATAAAGGCGACTGTCAGCGCCACACCGCCGATGGTGCCGCCCAGGCGGCCGGGACGGGTTCGGATAAGTCCGATCAACCAGCGCCCGTACATGCGAACCTCTCAATCATGCTCTCGATTCTGCCGTGACGCATCCGCCAGACTTGGTTCATCTTTGCCGCCACACGCTCATCATGCGTGGCGATGACGATGGCGCTTCCGGTCTGCCGCCCCCAGGCGAGGAGCCGGTCTACCAGCACCGCAGCGCCGGCTTGATCGAGTTGGCCCGTCGGCTCATCGGCAACAATCAATTCCGGATCCGTCACTATGGCTCGAGCTACGGCGATCCGTTCAGCCTGGCCGCCGGAAAGCTGCTCGGGAAGCTTCTGAGCCAGGGAATCGACCCCGAAGGTGGCAAGCGCTGTCAGAGCACGAGCGTTGGCTTCGGAACCGTTACCGAGAAGGATCGGCAGCTCGACGTTTTCGAGCGCGGTGAGTGCAGGAATCAAATTCGCCGATTGGAAGACGACGCCGATCCGCTCGGGGCGCAACGTGTCGGGCGAACCAGACCCGGGCCGTTCCAGCCGCCCCGAGCTTGGCATGTCCAATCCCGCGATCAGATTCAGAAGCGTCGTCTTTCCGCACCCCGAAGGTCCCATGATGGCGATGGTTTCGCCGGCGCTAATCCTGAAAGAGCAGCCTTGAACGGCCACCACGACGCCTCGCTCGCGCTGGAAGCTGCGCCAAAGGTCGGCGGCTAAAAGCAAGGTTTTAGCCATGCACGATGCCTCCATCACGGATGTCGATAATGCGATCGGCCCGTGCTGCGAGTGCGGGGCTGTGCGTGACGATCAGGAGGGCGGCACCGCCGCGGCAAGTTTCGATGAGACGGTCGATGACGAGTTGCTCCGTCGCTGCATCGACCTCGGCGGTCGGCTCATCGCAGAGCAGGATCGATGGTTTTGCCGCGAGCGCCACGGCCAGGCCGGCACGCGCCGCCTCGCCGCCTGAAAGGTGAGCGGGCAAGACACTTGCCAGGCCATCAAGGCCCAGGTTGTCGAGAAGGAGATCGATCTCATCCGATCGGCCCTGGCCGGAGATCTCCATCTGCAGACGGATGTTGTCTCGTACCGTCAGGTGATCGAAAAGATTTCCGGACTGCATGAGCATTCCGAAATGGCGGGCCCTAAGCCGAGCCCGCACCGGCTCGGGGCGTCGGGTCATGCGCTCTCCCAGAACCGACACCACGCCACCGTCCGGCTCATCAATCCCGGCAAGGCAGGCAAGCAGCGTCGATTTCCCGCTGCCGGAGGGGCCCCTCAATGCGGTGAATTCCTTCGCATTGAGGGTGAGAGCAACGCCACGTAAGGCGACGACTTCGTCGTCGCCGGCATGAAAGAAGCGGTAAAGTTCGGTCGCCTCGAGTGCGGGCATAAACTCACCTCCAATGCAACGAATTGGAGATCAGCTGCCATTGGTCGACGTTGTCCGCGCCGGCCGGAGCGGCAAGATCAAGGGTGAGCGTCCTGCCATCCTTGAACAGTATGAAGCGCTCGTGTTCGAGGCGGATCTGCTTGTTCGTAACCGGATTTGGCGCGGAGTTCGACAGATAGCTGATGCGGACGGCCGGCCCGGCTGCGAGCTTTACATTCTTGACCGCAGTGATTTTGACTGCATGTCCGGCTGCCTTGAGGTCCGGGATTTCGTTGGCCTTGGCTGAGGAAGCCGTTGGAGCAGCGCTCGCAGTGCCAACGGTGGCATCCAGCTCATCATATTTATCGAAGAACCGAACGCCATGGTCGATCGAAGTCCGTGACCATCCCTCTGGCACCTTCAGATCAAATCCGTCGGGGGAGGTGTAGGTGATGAAGACCTGATTATCAGGAATGTCACCCGGCGGGTTCGTCTCAGGCGCAACGAGCTTTTCCTGTGCCAGAGCGGGAGGAAACGCTCCGGGTGACATCGACAACAGCACGGCCAATGCGGCGGATATTCGATAGCGGACAGGCATGATTAATGCTCCTCTGCGGGACGGGAGAGGGCATGTGACGCCAGCAGAATTAGGAGGGTCTTAGATTACCCAATGGAGTGCAGCTGGCCCGCACCAAAATCTATGCAGGTGGCCGCGTTTCAGATACTTTGAAGCATGCGTGTTCTTGTGATCGAAGATGATGTCATGCTCGGTCGGGCCCTCGTGCAAGCCCTGGACGATGCCGGCATGTCGGTAGACTGGGTACGTGACGGGCAGCTCGGGGACGAGGCCGTCGCCCTTGGCGGTCACGGTTTGGTGTTGCTCGACCTAGGCTTGCCCGGCCGTTCGGGCCTGGAAATCCTGCGCTCGCTTCGGACGGCCGGCGACAAGAGGCCGATCCTGGTGATCACCGCCCGTGACAAGCTCGACGATCGCGTCGTGGGGCTCGACCTCGGGGCCGACGACTATTTGGCGAAGCCGTTCGAGGTCAAAGAACTGCTCGCGCGCATGCGCGCGGTTCTGCGCCGGCACGGCGGCCAAGCGGTTTCGGTCCTTGTCACGAGCGAGATCGAGCTCGATCTATCAAGTCATGAGGTAAAATATCGCGGGTGCAGCGAAATGTTGCCGGCGCGAGAATTCGCGCTGCTCCAGGCGTTGCTGGAGCGCCCCGGCACAATCCTATCCCGCAGCCAGCTTGAGGAAAAACTCTATGGCTGGGGCGAAGAGGTGGAAAGCAACGCAATCGACGTCCTCATCCACTATGTCCGACGCAAGTTCGACAAGGACATCATACGTAACATCCGGGGGGCCGGCTGGATGGTCCCCAAGTGAAAGGCGCGATTTCGATCCGACGTACGGCTTTCATATGGCTTGCCGGGTTAATGGCGGCCATCGGCGTCTGCGCGGCCATAACATCATTCTTCCTCGTCAGGAACGAAGCATCCGACTTCCTCGACAATCAGCTGCGGCAGATCGCGCTTTATGTCGGGGACGCGCCTTCCGTGCCAGCCGGACGGGTTGGCGATGTGCCGCATGACCCCGAGGACGACTTCGTCATCCAGGTCTGGAATGTGGCCGGCAAGCCGTTGCGACTTTCGCACCCAGCCGTTGATATTCCCCGCCAATCAGCGACCGGGTTTGCCGACATTTCGACCGGCAATGACAATTGGCGCGTCTACACACTGGCAGTGCCGGACCGAACTGTTCAGATTTCCCAGGATACGAGGGTCCGACAGGAACTGGCGACCAATGCGGCGCTCCAGGCGGCGCTTCCGATCATCGTTCTGATTCCACTGTCATTGCTGACACTGAGCTGGATCATCGATCGGATTATGGCGCGGCTCAATCGCCTGGCCGTCACGGTCGCTTCCCGAGACGCCGGGGCGGACGACCCCGTTCCGATCGACGACGTGCCCGCCGAAGTCGTTCCCTTTGTGAGCTCAATCAACCTGATGCTCGCGCGGCTTCGCGCACTGCTGGAGCGTCAGCGGCGGTTTATCTCAGATGCAGCCCATGAATTGCGCACACCGCTTTCGGCGCTGCAAATTCAAATCGACAACCTTCGGCACCATGACCGGGACGGTCGGTTTTCGCAGCGTTTGACTGAGCTCGAAGCTGGAATCGGCAGGGCCACCAGCCTTGTGAACAAGCTCTTGCGCCTGGCGCGCTACGACGCCCAAGAGCCTGCGCCCGCTACGCAGTCGATCGACCTCGTCCAACTTGCATTTGACATCGTTGCGCGTCTGACCCCACTCGCGGAGAGCCGCCAGATTGACTTGGGCATCACGCGCCAGGACAAGGCGACTGTGGTCGGTTCGCTTAGCGATTTCGAGATCATCCTCGGCAATCTGATGGAAAACGCTGTACGGTACACACCATTGGGCGGAACCGTCGACGTCGCGGTGGCCGTCTGCGGGCAAGAGGCGCGCGTAGACGTCCGCGATACCGGCCCAGGCATTGATGAAGAAGAGATGCCACGAGTCTTTGAGCGGTTCTTCAGGGCGAGCCCTCAAGACAGCGAGGGAAGTGGCCTGGGGTTGGCGATCGCAAAGGCGGCAGCCGAAAGGCAAGGAGTGGGACTCACGCTCGCCATGCGAGAGGACGGGCTTGGCCTTGTCGCAAGTCTCGTTGTACGAGCGGCCTTACTGAGAGCTTAAGCTTTTGTTCCCGCTTAACGACGTCGAGGGGTGAAGCTCGGCCGAAAGGTGTAGCTGCCCGACTGAGCGAGGGCGTTGCACGGGTGAGCCTATCGTGGCTGACCTTGAGCGAGCTGACAATCCTTTCTGCTGGGCGGACTTCGCCTCAACACGCTGCTCAGCGGGCTCTTGCTTAGACCAGATGAGCGATT
>UEIJ01000045.1 GCA_900470195.1 Hyphomicrobiales bacterium
AGGAATGAGTCCTGACCCTAGGGCCACTGGCCATTGCTACACGCTGACTAGGAGCTATTAACCGTGCGGCCTATTCAACGGGTTCATGCAGCTCCACTTCCAAATTGCCAGTCCAGATCGCCTTTTAATTATCAATGCTCATTGCACCGGCTCTTGTTGAAACAATAGCCCGACATAGATGAAACCGAGCGCATTCGATATAATAGACTATCTTCAAATAGCCACATTTCGCATTGTTGTGGGCGATTTCTTGACTTATGAGCCTACACGCAAAATAGCCCTGAAGGACGCTTAAGCTGCAACAATCGTTCCCTGAGCGACCGCCACCAGTATCTCATCGCAAACAATCTTGCATTGGCACACAGCTTGCCGCTTCCCTTTGCTTAATGTCCAGGCATTTGCAAGCAATATACGGCCCTTGGCAGGTCGAACAAAGTTGATCTTGAATTCAGAGGTAAGCGCGTCACCGCCTAGAGCGAGCCCGCCTGCAAATGTCAGCGCATTATCTGCCAGATAGCTGATCACGCCACCATGAACAAAGCCATGTTGCTGGGTATGATGCTCGCGGATAATCAGAGAGATATTTGCACTGCCATCACCGACAGCAACCAGTTCCGCGCCCAGATACTGACTTAAGGGCTGACTTAGAAATATCCTTCTGGCCAATTCTTCCAGATTCATCGTTTGGTTCTCCTTTCCTGCTCAAAGCTCACCCTCACTAAATATGATCGCTTGCGGCCTGTCCCAGAAACAACTCTTATTGCCGGATTTTAGGCGGTGGCCCATCAACGTCGGCTTAATGAACCTCTTGCTGTTTCAGGCATTTCCTTCCGCGTTCAGGTCGGGACACAAGCCTGCCCGGACTGCCCGCGTAGATGAAATTGAACGCAAAAGCCCAGCTTAGACCGGATTTGTGCGCCAGCTATGAAGTCGACTTCGGCCTGTTAACGGTGATCCAGTCAATGATTGAGCGCGTGAGTAGCGTATTTTCTTCGGATAGACCGGGTCTAATATGTGCAACGAACTCAACTTTTGGCAGGGGCGGCAATGATTGATCGACGCCTGCCGTTTGTAATTTTGCCGGGATGGAACTGGAATTCAGCGGCGTGACCGCCAGGCCAGCCGCGGCCATAGCCGTCAAACTGCCGAGGCTGGGGCTGACACTGACTATCGTCCATTTACAGTTTTTTGCAGCCAGCGCGACAAGAGCAGCGTCCCGATAGGGACACGGTTCAGGAAAAACTGCGAGCGGGACGGTTGCTCCAGCTTCGAGCGGAGTCTTTCCGATTACCCATCTAAGCGGCTCACTCCACAGATGGGTACCGGATGGATCGCCCCGGCATCGACAACCGATAATCAGGTCCAGCTCGCCCTTATCCATAGTTTCCAGCAAGGTGGTCGTATTCGAAATCTGGATTTCCAACGTTCGTTCCGAACGGAAATCCTGAAACCTCTTCAATACAGATGGCAGCCAGGTGCTCGTCAAATCATCGGATGCACCGATCCGCAAATGAACTGCGTTGGCGCTGCCTTTCATTAGTGTCCGTGCTTCCTCGCTCAGGCGCAGGATCGCCTTTGCGTAACCAAGCAGCGCCTGTCCTTGTGGGGTCAGTGCCACCGTGCGGGTATTGCGTTCGAGAAGAACGTTTCCTGCCTGTTCCTCCAGCCGCCGGATATGGGCGCTTACGGCGGATTGCGTCAAGTTGAGTTGCTGCCCTGCCTTTGTAAAACTTGATAGGCTGGCGACTGCCTCGAAGGTCCGCAACAGTACAATATCGAACACTGTTTCACCTCAGATCGTCATGAATAGCATGATGATAAATCGTTTCTCATGATGAATAAAGTTTGGTTCATTCTTTCTCGGCGGGAGATAGGAGGTCGGCAGCATGTTGCTGGAAACCTGGATACCGTTCGTCATTGCCACACTGGTGTTTGCTTTCATGCCGGGTCCGGCCATTTTATATATGTCAGCGCAAACCCTGGCTTACGGGCAAAGAGCTGGCTTGATGGCAGCCCTCGGTATTCATCTGGGTTGCTACGTTCATATCGCGGCCGCCTCTGCGGGGCTGGCTGCACTCCTGCACCATGCCCCCGTACTCTATTCATTCCTGCGGCTGGCGGGAGCCTTCTACATGTTGTGGCTGGGTGGAAGGATGATGTTTGCCTCCGCCGCAAACGACGCAACCGAAATCCCCTCGCGGCACAGACGCGTTCTACGCGACAGCATCGTAGTCGAGATCCTCAACCCGAAGACTGCGTTGTTTTTTCTGACGTTCCTGCCCCAATTCGTTGATCCGCAAGGAGCGATGCCCAGTTGGCTTCAGTTTCTGCTGCTTGGTATCATCGTGAACGGCGCTTTTTCGCTCGGCGATCTTGCATCTGTGGCAATCGCCTCCTTCGCATCGCCACGCATTTCCTCCTCCGGTTTCGCTGACTGGATTCCGAGGGTTAGCGGTGGCGTCCTTGTCGGGCTAAGCACTGCGATCATGATGCATTTCATTTGAACGGAACTCCAGCTCCCGAAGGCGGTTATCGAATGGAGAGAAGGATGAGTATTTTGAAACGATCCTTTGCCGGAGCCTTAACCATTTCATTCCTGTGCATGCCAGCTGTGGCATCGGACCATCAATGGGATGTCTATGAAAATGTGCGCTTCGGTTATTCCATCTGCTACCCGGCAGATCTTCTGACTGCTCAGCCCGAGGCCGATAATGGCGACGGCCGCAAGTTCACCGGCAAGTCGGGCGCAGAACTGGCGGTCTGGGGCAGCTACAATGTCCTCGAGCAGGACATGGATGCCCTCATTGGCGGCCTTGCCGACGCTGGCGCCACCGTCATCTATCGCCGCGCTACAATGGACTGGGCCGTCGTCTCCGCTCGCTGGAAAGGCAATGTTTTCTACGCCAAGCTCCTGCTAGAACGAAATGCGGCGGACGGCGTCGACATAGTTCGTGTCTTTCGCCTGATCTATCCTGCCAACGAGGTAAAAACCTATAAGGCGGTGGCTGCGCGGCTGGCCCAATGCTTCAAGCCAACCGGTCGAGGCATCGACGACGGACTGCAACCATTGCCTTCCGATCGCCATGATGGAAGGACAATACGATGAACCGGATACTACTTATCCTTTTCCTGTTCTTCATCGGATCGCAGATGGCAGGTCTCGCCGTGGCTGCTGACGGGCTGTTTGCACAAGCCACCGAGACTGACGATGAGCTCAAAAAGCTCTTCAACCAGGCTGGTGACATCTGCCTGCACAGCATAAGTCATGATGTCCGGATCGTCGTCGCCTGCGCATCAATGAGGATTTATGGCGTAGCGCTGAATGAAAGGGACTGGTGCTTCGGGTACCGCGATGAACCGAACGCGCAGATGGATTGGCACTGCTGCGACGCAAGTTCCGAACGCTTTTCGCTCGACAAGTTGATCGATGTTGGGAGGTAAAGGACAATGCTGAAACCGATCTTCGTTTTCCTCATCAGCCTTCTGCTGCTGATGCCGGTCTGCCTCTTCGTCGGATATGGGATAGGCGAAATCATCGCGGCTTTTGTCTATCCCGTAACCGGGACACCCGACAGGTTCAGAGAAGACCGCGAATTGTTCGCCGGCGTATACGGCATCATATTCATCGGCGGATTTTTGTATCTCGCGTCCGCTGCTTTTGCCGTGTTTCGCCTAGTCAGAGCTATCCGCAAACCACGGACATGATACTCCAGGTCTGTATAGCTGCTCGTTAATCTGCCGACGTGAAGACTACCTGAACGGCTTGGAAAACTCATTATATGAAGACGGCAGACATTAGACACCCCGAACCGCTTACCGGCAACGGCACCAACTTGCCCGAAGCGCACTGATTGACTGGGATAAAACGCATGTCAGCGTTTCTGTGCTTGATTTGGCGCTATCCCACAACGTTACAGATACTACAGCACGAGCATGAAGCTTTCGTCAGGTCAGTTCACCGACTTGATTACCAGTCACCAACATCCATGTTGCTCTCCATTTGAGGCGCGTTCCAACTGCCCAACCTAAAAATTATCTCATCGGATCTCTACAGGCATTTATCTCAGGTGGCCCCGAAAACATGCTGGCGGTGTGGTAAGCGTGCGCGGCACACCTTCAAAGCGCATATTCTGGCGGGATAGGCACGCAGTAACCGGGATATTCGTCGGTTTTTTCATCGTTTTCCGTGCCGTCACCGGAATGCCATGGTCCAGTGTATGGAGCGGTAAAGTCAATGAAGAAGCGACCACCCGAAGATTCTCTGGGGGTACCGTAGATGCCATCTGGCAGGCGTGTGTTCTGGGGATTTCTGCTTATCCTTGTAACCGGGGATCATATTCCCGTTGGTGGGCGCATCATTGCTGGTGATGCTTGCCATTGACTGGATCTACACACGAGCACGGACCAACCGCAAAGCACGAGCCTGACCGTCCCTTTTTTGGTATTTATATTACATGGGATGAACGTCGCTGATTATGGTCATCCCAGCTTTCAAAAAGCTGGATTATTCGATGTTCAAAGGCCGCCATTTCGATAAGTCTATCATCCTTATGTGTGATTGAGGGTACCTGACTTACAATCTGAGCCTGCGCAAATAATGGCCGAGCGCGGCATCGCGAGGGACCACTCCACAGTGCACCGCTGGGTTCTGCATTTCAGCCCCATGCTGCTAGGCAGCGTGGACGACTTTGAGCCAGTATCTTGCGGTGGCAATATGAACCATGCTGATGAAACTCTCGGCGAGTTGGTCGTATCGGGTGGCAATGGCGCGGTTGATTCTCAGTCGGCCGAGCATCCGTTCGATTAAGTTGCGCTGTTTATACAGAGTGCGATCATATTCAATCTTCACGCGGCGGTTTGCTCTGCCGGGAATGACGGGTTCAATATTGCGGCTGGCAAGATCATTACGAATGGCATCCGCATCGTGGCCCTTATCAGCAAGAAGCGCCTGTGGCGCTTGCTCGGGAAAGCTGATCAATGTGTCATAAGCCTTGCAATCTGCCGTCTCGCCAACCGTTAGGTGGAAGGCAAGCGGTCTTCCTCTGGCATCAGCCAGACAGTGAAGTTTACTGGTGCCCCCTCCCGCG
Organism: Hyphomicrobiales bacterium; assembly: GCA_900470195.1. Taxonomy (GTDB): domain Bacteria; phylum Pseudomonadota; class Alphaproteobacteria; order Rhizobiales; family Rhizobiaceae; genus Brucella. Next base: position 5,088 of record UEIJ01000045.1, read on the forward strand.
AGCGGCCAAGAGCACGTCGATTAATCCTCCTTTTCCGCCCGCTGCCGAAATATGCGCGCGAACCGTGGTAATATCGATGCTGTGGTGGCCACTGTCAGCCATGATCTCAGCAAGGGTGACTGAAACGACCTCCCAGACCCCGGCTTCGCTTCAGCGCCGAAAGCGTCAATAGATCGTACTCCAGTTGCCGTATTTGGGGTGGAACATCCCGCCACGGCGTACCGCAACGAAGTCCCCAAAGTGTGCTGTTGATGATTGCACGATTTTGCTCCGGACGACGCCCCCGTCCCCGATTGACGGCTTCAATCGGAAGAAGCGTCCGGTCAAATGCAAATGGAATCTGGATGAGACCTATGTGCAGGTCAAGGGCGGGTGGGATGTATCTGTTTCGTGCCATTGTCAGCAACCGCAGTACCTTCGAGTTGCTGTTGCTGTTGCTGTTCAATAGAAACCACGACCTGAAAGCTGCTAAACGCTTTATCCGCAAGGCGCTGACCCGACATGGCAGGCCAGAGAAGATCACAATTGACGGTAGCCAGACCAATTGGACGACCATCATCCAGTGCGATGTCGAGAGCCGGTTGCGACAGGGAGAAAGGCCCATCACGATCAAGTCCATGAACAACTCCATCGAACAGGATCATCGCCTTGTCAAACGACGGATACGATCCATGCTCGGTTTCAAGTCCGAAGTCGCTGCTAGCATCTCGCTCGCCGGCATCGAGCTCGTTTACATGATGCGAAAGCTGCAAGGTAATTTCGGATCAACCGCACCGCTTTCACTCAAACAACAATTCACAGCGCTTGCGGCAGAGTTGCCTCGAGCGATTAGCTACGCTTTATCGCACCGAAATTTTTGCAGCAGATCCTCAAAAACGGCGCCGCATGGTGACATCAAAGCTCAACTTAGACACAGTTGCTAGAGATCAACAGTGCAACTTGAACCAAGGCGCTACTATCGAAGAAGGGAGTATAACTGATCGAAGAACCCTTCGGAATTCACACGCGTCGCTACCCAAACATTATCGGGTAGCCTTCGTTCCTGCCAATAGTCGGCCACTGTGGCGCCGAATGTATAGGTTCCCGTAAGATCAACGGCGACATGTGCCCGGCGCTTTTCGATAAGCGACGGGTCTATGATCGTTGCCAAAACCAGCGGATCATGCAGCGCCCCACCGACACCCATCTGGCCGCGATGCAATTTTTCGTAGAACTTCAGCCAGTTGAGAACCGCCTTGCCGAGCGGAGTGTCGATCTTGCGCAGTTCTTCGAATTGTTCCTCTTCCACGAGAACATGCATGGTGACATCCAGACCAACCATGGTCACATCGATGCCGCTGTCCATCACGATGCGCGCAGCTTCCGGATCGCAGAAGATATTGAATTCCGTCGGCGTGATATACTCGGTGCGACGGAAAAAAGCACCGCCCATGGACACTATACGCGCGATCTTGGGCTTCAGCTCAGGATATTTGAGAAGGAGCATGGCGATATTGGTCAGCGGGCCGGTCGGCGCCAGCGTGACCGGCTCCGGATGTTCGCGCAAAATTTTTGCGATGAAGTCGACGGCATGCATATCGACCAGTTTCATCGTCGGCTCGGGAAGATCCGGCGTGCCTTCAAGACCGCTCGGACCGTCGGCTGTGCCCAGAACGAGCGGCCTGTTCAAAGGCGTCCCGCAGCCTTGCGCAACAGGCACATCCCCCGCGCCGATGAACTCCAGAATACGCAGAGCGTTGATCGTCGTGCGTTCAAGCGTTGCATTGCCGCAAACGGTCGTGACGCCAAGGAGATTGATTGCGTCGGACTTGTGCGCCATGACGAGCGCAATGGCGTCGTCATGCCCAGGATCGCAATCCATGATGACAGGAATTTGTTTCATCTATGCTACTCTTTTCACGCTTCAGCCAAGCTGTGCGATGGATTTCTTGAACAGGCTCAGGAACTGGCGTCCGTTCAGATTGCGACAGACACGCGTTGTTTCGGGGCCGGAGAACGGTAGAATCTGGCGACCGGTGAAAGCCACTGTCTGCCCGCGCACAAGCCGCTCGCTAAGCGCGACGTCGACAAAGACAGGCTTGGTCATTTCAAAGAATTCCGGATGCAGCACAGCCGAAACCGCGATGGCATCATCCAGCGGAAAGCCGACAAGCTCGAAAAATTCGCGCCAGATGTCGATATAGATGGGGAAGTTCTCGCACACATAGGATGTGATGCGGTTTTCCGGATAGAGTGATGCGAAATCGTTCAGATCATCGCGCGTCAGCATCGAGGCCGCGACACGGTTGTCTTCACAGACGTCCAGCGGAACCAGAATGATCGGAGCGCCCGATCGCAGCACCACACGAGCAGCTTCCGGGTCAGCCCAGATATTGTATTCGGAAACCGGCGTTATATTACCAGGGGTGGCGAAACACCCACCGAGAACCACGATCTGCTTGACCAGTTTCGCGATATCCGGCGCCATCTGGAGTGCCATCGCCACATTGGTTTGCGGACCAGTGGCCACAATCGAAATCTCATGCGGGTTGGCCCGCACCAGATCGATCATGAAATCAATGGCGTGCTTGGCGATCGGCTGATGGCTTGGAGCAGGCGCGGGCGGATTGAATCCCTTCAGCTGTTCTCCGAAACGGGCCTGAAGCTGTTTCTCGAAGTGTACCGGGGCAAGCATATCCTCGCGGGAATTGCCGACCAGCGGACGATAAGCCCCCTTTGCGACAGGAACGTCTTCACGACCGGCAAGCGACAGCGTGTTCAAAACCACGTTGGTAACCTGCTCGATATCCCCCGCAGCGCCTGTAACAGACGTGATGCCCTCAAGCTTAATGCCGTTGCAACCCAGTGCGAACAATATTGCGAGAATATCGTCGCCTGCTGAATCGACATCCAGTATTATACGTTCCATACCTTGATCTTACCCTTATTGAGGGCGCTTCAGGAGCGCCATGCTTTCCAGTGTTTCCTTGAAGAATTTCGGACGTTGGCGGTAGGTCAACACGAACAGCGCGCCGAGAGTGACCGCATATGGGACCATCAGGACGAGATATGATGGAAGACCGAAGGTTTGCAGGCGCAGGGAGAGCGCATCGGAAAACCCGAACAGCAGGCAGCCCAGCAGAACCTTGACCGGATCGCCATTGGAGAAGATGAGCACCGCCACGGCCATGAAACCGCGCCCTGCAGACATGTTTTCCGCAAACATCGTAATGTAGCCCAGCGAAAGATGCGCGCCAGCCAGTCCCGCGAGAACACCGCAGATCAGGGATGCGAAATGCTGCATTCTCGCTGTCGGAATGCCGATGGACTGGGCTGCCTCCGGCTTTTCCCCGGTCACCCGGATATAGAGCCCGAGCTTGGTTCGATAAAGCACCAGCCACACCACGAAAACCATGATGAAGGCGAGATAGACAAGCGGCGTGTAGCCGGAAATCGCTTTGCCGAACTGGCCGAGATACTTCGCATACGGAAGATGGATTGCCGACAGGCCCACAATATCCGGGCTGACAATCGATCCGCGCGTGCCGAAAATGGCCTTTGTCAGGGAAATCGTCAGTCCGCCCGCCATGATGTTGAGCGCGAGGCCCACAACCACTTCGTTGGCGCGCATCGTCACGACAAGCAATGAAAAGATCAGGGCGACAATTACGGACGCCAATACGCCGATCACCAGGCCGCCGAGGGCTGATCCTGTCCAGATCGATCCGAGCACGGCAAAGAATGCGCCCAGAAGCATCTGACCTTCCAGACCGATATTGAAGATACCGGCTTTCGTGGTGAAGGCACCGCCCAGGGACACAAGAAGAATGGGTGCCGTGGTGCGCAGCGTCGCCGCCAGCAATGTGACGGTGAATATCTTGTCTAGAACTTCCACCGGCGCTCTCCACTGAAATTATTGCGGCGGCGGAACAGGATCTGCGCCGATACGCATAGAATGATAAACGCCTGAATGACCGTGATGATTTCACGCGAGGCGCTGGTTTCAACCTCCATCAGGAGTGAGCCGGACCGCAGTGCACCAAAGAAAAGCGCAGTTCCGATGACGCCTATGGGATTGCCGTTGGCCAGAAGCGCTGCGATCACGCCATCGAACCCGAAGCCGGGGGCAAAACCCTCCATGAACCGGTGATGGACACCCAACGTCTCAATCCCCCCTGCTAGTCCGCCGACGGCTCCCGAAACCAGCAGGATCACGAACACATTGCGCTTGATGTTCACACCTCCATAGGCGGCGAATTTGGGGTTTGCGCCCATCGCCGTCATGGAATAGCCAGCACTTGTGTATTTGAGGAAAAGCTGGAAAGCGACTGCCAGAATAACGCCGATGAACAGACCGATGTTCAGCCGCGAAAACTCGAAAATCTGCGGCAGATAAGCTGTCGGTGCAACAGGGTCGGTTTCCGACCAGCCGCCCGGACGCTTGAACACGGAAATAGTGAGAAACGACGTCAGCAGGATGGCAATATAGTTGCTGAGGATTGTCGAAACCACTTCGTTCGTGCCGTAGCGCGCGCGGAAGAACGCCGGGATCAATATCCACAAGCCCCCCGCCACGATGGCCGCGAACATGGCCACCATCATATGGAGGACCGGCGGCATGGTGAAGGCAAAACCGACCCATGCGGCCGCGAAGCCGCCAAGATAAAGCTGCCCTTCAACACCGATATTGAAAAGGCCGCCGCGCAAGGCAACACACGCCGCCACACCGCAAACGATGATCGGCGTTGCCTGAAGCAGCGTTCCCGCCAGCCGCTCGGTGCTGCTGAACGCCCCCCGCACGAGGGTTGCGAAAACATGCAGCGGATTTTCACCGACGAGCAGAATGATGATCGCACCGCCCGCCAGAGAAATGAAAATGGCAAGCAGCTGGCCCAACAGATTTTCGATCCAGTCCGGCAGCGGCTTTTTTGGCGTCGGTTGCGTCCCCGCCGTTAGATTGTCTTGCGCAGTCATTGGGATACCATTTTTGCGCCGCCGGCTTTGGAGCCCGCCATCAGGTAACCGATTTCATCTTCGGTCGCCGTTTCTGGATCGACTTCACCGGCGATCATTCCTGAAAACATGACCAGTACGCGGTCTGCGAGTTTGAGAATTTCATCGAGCTGCACGGAGATCAGCAGGATCGCAGCTCCGCGTTCGCGTTGCTTCATGATCTCCTCGTGAATGCCTTCCATCGCGCCGATATCGACGCCCCGGGTGGGCTGATCGACGATCAGGAAAGGACAATTCTGAGAAAATTCGCGGGCGAGAACCACCTTCTGCATGTTGCCGCCCGAGAGGGTTTTGACGGTGGTTTTCGGCCCCATGGCGCGAATGTCGAACTTGCGGATCATCTCCACCGCCTGTTCGGTTGCATAACGCCAATTTACAAAGCCGTTTGTCGCCCATGGCTTACGATGCTGGCGCCCCATCACGAGATTGGGGGTGATCGTGTCAGCGGCGTTCACCCCGTAGGTGAGGCGGTCACCGGGCACGTGCGCCAATCCCGTTTCGCGGACGGCCATTGGCGTTTCGCCCGCAATTTCCTTGCCTTGAAGAAGAATGCTGCCGTGAGACGGCTTGCGCAATCCGGCGATCACTTCGGCAAGTTCGGTCTGGCCATTGCCGTCAACACCGACAATGCCGACGATTTCTCCCGCATTCACACCGAAACTGACATCCTGAAGAACCGGCGTTCCGCGTCCGTCACGGGCATAGACGCCGGAGAGCCTGAGCACTTCCTGACCGCGCGTCGGATTGCGGGGGCGCCGGGAGAAGTTCACCTCACGCCCCACCATCATCCGGACGAGTTCGTCCTCCGTCATGTCCCTGGTTGCCTTGCTGCCGACCGCCTTGCCGTCCCGCAGAACAGTGATCGTTTCGGAATGCTGCATGACTTCGGAAAGGTGGTGCGAAATGAAGACGACGGTCATTCCCTGCTGCACGAAATTCCGCAATATCTTGAAGAGTTCGCGACTTTCCTGCGGCGTCAGAACGGCTGTCGGCTCATCGAGAATGACGATTTCGGCGCCCCGTGCCAACGCTTTCAGAATTTCAACGCGTTGTTCAGCCCCAACCGAAAGCTCGCTGACGTGCTTTGTGGGATCGACCTTAAGCTTGAAAGTCTCGGAAATTTCCTGCACCCTGTCGATCTGGGCTTTATGATCGATCAGGCCGTTATGCGTTATTTCCATTCCCAGAAAGATATTCTCGGCAACGGTGAGCGAGGGGACCAGCTTGAAATGCTGATGAACCATTCCCAACCCGCGCTCGATCGCGACCTTGGGGGAAGACATGACGGCTTCCTGGCCATTTATGCGAATAACACCCTCATCCGGCTGGTGAATGCCGAACAAGATGTTCATCAACGTCGATTTTCCTGCGCCATTCTCGCCAACCAGCGCGTGAATCTCGCCCTTCCTGACCTTGAGGTCGATTCGGTCGTTTGCTGTCAGCGCGCCGAACCGCTTGGTGATGCCTTGTAGTTCGATTGCATAAGTCATGGATCGCGGTTCCGAAAATCGGTGTTTCGCCAAAACGACACGTGCACTATCGCCACGTCGCGGGATGACGCCCTGCATGCTCGATGAGCGCAAGCCCGCCGCCAAATCCGGCAGGCTTGCGTCGTGTTTTTCAGTTACTGGTTCATCTTCACGGCGATGGTGCCGTCAGCAATGCCTTTGCGAACCTCTTCCAGCTTGGCTGTAATATCAGCTGGCACCCTGTCCTTCATGTCGTCGCATATCTTCAGCTCGACACCACCGGATTTCACACCGTAAGCATATGCGCCGGGCTTGACCGGATTTCCGTCGACCTCACCCTTGATCAGGTCATAAACCGCAATATCCGCGCGCTTGAGCATGGATGCCAGCATGGCACCGGGAGCGGTCGGGCACTGATCGACATCCACGCCGATCGCATATTTGCCTGCCGCTCTGGCTGCCTGCAACACGCCCTCGCCTGTCGGACCCGCCGCCTGGTAAAGAAGATCGACATCCTGGCCGTAAAGCGCCATCGCCAGTTCGCTGCCCTTGGCCGGATCGTCGAACGTACCGGCAAAAACGCTGCTGACGGAAACATCACTTGCGACCTGCGCGACGCCCTGCTCCATACCTGTCAGGAAGTTGCGTATAACCGGAATGTCACGCCCGCCGACGAAACCGACCTGCGAGGAACTGTCGAACCCCTCGACCTGCTGGGACGTCATCAGGCCAGCCAGCGCGCCGACCAGGAAGGAGCCCTCTTCCTCCACGAAATCGATATAAGTCATTGTCGGGCTGTCGAGCACGCCATCGATGAAGATGAACTTCTGGTTCGGGTAAGCCTTGTTAGACTTCTGCAAGGCATCGACCAACTCCCAACCCATGACGAAGATCAGGTCGTACTGCCCGTCCTTCGCGAGATTGTTGAACTGCTCTTCATAATCAAGCGCCCGATTGCCCGTGTCCACGATCTTGAGATCGACGCCGAAATCGCCCTTGGCACGCTCCAGACCCTTGATGATCGAAATGCCGAAGCCCTGCGAAAAATAGCCCGAAATGGCCGCGACCTTCAGGTCTTGCGCCGCGACCGGTGCAGACAACATGCCCAAACCGATAAATGCGGATACAGCAAGGGTCTTCAATCCCAACTTCATTTCGATGTCCTCCCAGACCGTCGTCGTTTGCACTTGACGACAATTATTGTTTGTGTACGAATAAATTGCGAAAAGACTGATCGTCTGTCAAGGGCATATTCGAGGCAACGAATGACAGAACAGAAAAATAAAATCGAGACGGCGCAATCCGTTCTTGTAACCGGTGCCGCAGGGCTGCTGGGCTCTTATGTAACGCGCGCCTTCAAGGATGCCGGCTACAAGGTCACAGGCGTCGATATTGCGCAACGCGATGGATTGGACGTGACTGTTGCGGACCTGACCCGTCTCGATGCGGCGCTGGAACTGGTCAGAAATGTGGACCATGTGGTTCATATCGCATCGCTCCCCCGTCCCGTGGGCTACGATGTCCAGGACGTCTACAACACGAACATGTCGCTGATGTTTAACGTCGTTGAAGCCATGGAACGCAATAAAATCAATAGTTTGATTTATGCATCCTCCTTCAGCACCATCGGCCTACCTTTCGCCAACAAGCCGCTGGCGCCGGATTATTTTCCGGTTGATTCGCAACATCCGACAAAAGCGATGGATGTTTACGCACTGACAAAACTCCTGGGCGAGAATATCGTTGATTATTGGGTGGCCCGCACCGGCGGCGATGCGATCAGTATCCGCATGCCGTGGATCCAGGACACCCATATTTTCGCACGCGATGTCTTGCCCCGCCGCGACACGGACGACGCAAAGCTGGATCTCTGGGCTTATGTGGACGCACGGGACGCAGCCCGGGCCTTTATCCTGTCTTCCCAGGCTAAGCTACGGGGACATAATCGTTTTTTTATTTCAGCCTCAGACACCTATTCCAAACACATGTCGGTCGAACTGATCGAAAGGTTCTATCCAGGCGTTGCACTGAAGGAACCGCTGGTAGGCTTCGCCAGTCTTATTTCCAATCGGGAAGCCGAAGCCCTGATCGGTTTCCGGCCCCGCCATAGCTGGCGTGAATACGGCCAGTTCAAGTAAACTCGGAGGAAGTCTTTGTAATGAAAGATTTTTTGGGGAAAACCGTTCTTGTAACAGGAGGTGCTGGTGCTATTGGCAGCGCCACTGCGAAACTCTTCCTCGAACGGGGCGCCAAACTGGTGTTGGCCGACATTGATTCTGTGAAGCTCGACAAGATGAAAGCACACTTGTCCGCCTTCGGTGAAGTGTCTGTCATCAGCGGTGACGTCACTAACGAAATCCATGTACGCAAGGTCATCGATTATTGTATTAGTACGTACGGATCGCTCGACACCGTTTTCAACAATGCCGGCATTGCAGGTGCGGTTCGCCCGATTCACGAGTGGAGCAGCGCCGACTGGGATCATATCGTAAATGTAAATTTGCGCAGCCAGTTTCTGGTATTGAAATATGCTGCGATGCATATGACAGAACGCAGGGCGGGCGCCATCGTGAACATGGGCTCATCCATGTCCAACTGGGATGTCCTGTCCGGCGGCGTCGGTTATGTGGCAACCAAACATGCCGTTGTCGGCCTGACCAAGACGGCTGCACTCGATCTTGCTCCATACGGCGTGAGGATCAATGCAGTCTGTCCGGGCGTGATCGAAACGAGTCTCGGAGTTCCCGGCCTTGAGGATGGAAACGTGGGCAGCACATCAGCGGTTGCTCGCTTCGCCTCAAAAATTCCGTCGCTGCGCATTGGCCAGCCGGAAGATGTCGGCGAGGTCGTCGTGTTTCTCGCTTCGGACAGCGCCCGCCACATCAATGGTGCGGCCTGGCTAATTGATGGCGGGCAGACCCTCCAGAGTTACGCCAATGGCCCCGACGGCGGGACCTATTGAAGCAACGCAATTCGTGAAATATTTCCGCGCGGCTTGTCCGCCAAAGATAACAAGATTTAGGGGTGAACCATGTCTGTCGATGTATTTTCCGCACATAAGGCTGAAGCTGCATTCAATCTGCGAGCGGAGAAAGCCGCCATTATCGTCGTGGATATGATCAATGAGTTCTGCAAACCGGGCGGCAAAATGGTTCTGCCAGGCTATGAAACACTGGTCCCGCCGCAGCTGGCGGTGATCGAGAAGGCGCGCAAAAACGGAATGCCTGTCTTCTGGGTTCATGACGTTCACAGGAAGGGAATGCGCCGCGAGCGTGAATTTCTCAAGCGGAGTCCACATGGCGAGGAAGGCTCGTGGGGAACCGAGATCATTTCCGATCTCAATGCCCGCGAAGACGATATCCACATTACCAAGAGGCGCTATTCGTCATTCTACCAGACGGACCTGCATCTGACGCTCAAGGATATGATGGTCGAACAAGTTATCGTGTTCGGCGTCGTCACCAATATCTGCGTTCGTTCAACCGTCGCCGATGCTTTTTTCGAAGGATATGAGATTCTGGTCCCCCAGGATTGCTGCGCTGCAACCGGCCCGCGCGAGCAGGCCAGTTCGTTGTACGATATCGCCACACATTTTGGCGTTGTGTGCAATTCGGATGATATAGTTGCGGCGCTGAACAGTGACGCGCCCATTGAAAACATCATCAACGCCTGAGGTGCAGTTTGGCTGAAGAACATACAAAAGTGAGCCCCGCACCGCGAAAACGCGTACGAAAGACTGTTGCATCCCATGACGGCGACCAGATTCTGGACCGGGATGAAGCGGCAATCGCTTATGCGCGCAGCGGATACGATTTGGATACGCATCCGGCTTTCGCAGTGCGCAAGGTGCACCAGAAAGCGACACTCATATTTCAGAGCATCATGGGGATGGATAACCTGTCTCCACCGCAATTTGCGGCGCTGGCAACCATTTTGAAATATGGCGCGGTTTCCCAGAACCATCTTGGCCGCATGACATCCATGGACCCTTCGACCATCAGTGTCGTGGTGCGTAAACTGATCAATGACGGCTTGATTCACCGTAGCCGATCGAAATCGGACCAGCGTTTGAGCGTCCTCACCCTGACGAATGAAGGGCTGAGCTTCACGATCGATCGTCTCAAGGACAGCAGCGAGGTGGGAGAACGCCTGCTGGCGCCTCTCAGCGATGAAGAAAAGATTTCTTTCATGGATATGCTGATCAAGATCAGCGCCGACCCCGAAGCCTAATTTCGGCTTCAGTTCCAGAAGCCGTCAACACCACGCTAACTATTTGTTTTTAAACGCTTCTAAATGAAAATGGTTCCTACCTTTGCGGGAAACGTTTTCGTACGCGCCACTTTGGAGCGCACATTCAAGAAGAAAAACAGGGGAGAAACATGACCGATCCGAAACGCACCGTTATCAGAAATATCGGACTTACACTGAGCGGAGACATTCGAAATCCCATTTTGGACATCGATACCATTGTCGTGGAGAACGGTATCATAACGAAACTGGGAAAAAAGGGTGAGATTTCCACGAGCTCCGGTGACAGGATCATTGACGCAAACGGCTCTGCCGTCAGTCCCGGCCTGATCGATAATCACGTGCATCCCGTTGCCGGTGACTGGACACCGCGCCAAAATCAGATCGGCTGGATGGATTCGACAGTTCACGGCGGCGTCACCACCATTATTTCCGCCGGCGAAGCGCATTATCCCGGTCGCTCCAACGATGTGATCGGGGTCAAGGCACTGGGCATTGCCTCGCAGCGTGCTTTTTCAAACTTCCGACCGACAGGCATGAAAGTGCTTGCAGGCGCGCCGGTGCTCGAACCGGGCATGACGGAACAGGATTTCAAGGAACTGGCCGAAGCAGGCGTCCGGCTGATCGGCGAAGTCGGGCTTGGCAGAGTGAAAGACGGCCCGACGGGCAAGAGAATGATCGCATGGGCCCGCAAATATGGCATGACATCCATGACCCATACGGGCGGCAATTCGATCCCCGGCTCGGGACGGATCGGCGCCGATGTCGTCATTGAAGTCGATGCCGATATCATTGCACATATCAATGGTGGCCCCACCGCACTTCCCTTCAACGAACTCGAACAGATTTGCGAGAAAAGCACCCGCGCCATCGAAATCGTTCACAACGGCAATCTCAAGGCGGGCCTTTATGTGCTGGATATCGCCAAACAGCGCGGCGAACTGGATCGTGTGGTGCTGGGAACGGATGGCCCAGCCGGTTCCGGCGTCCAACCACTGGGCATCCTGCGCACCATCACCCATCTGGTTTCACTGGGCGACGTGTCCGTGGAAACGGCCTTTTGCTTTGCGACCGGCAATATATGCAAATTCCGCAATCTCGATGATCGCGGCATGATTGAAGTGGGCCGCAGCGCCGATCTTGTCTTCATGGATCAGGCGACGGGCGGTGCGGGCGACGGCTTCATTGAAAGCATCGAACTGGGCAATTTGCCGGGCATTGGCATGGTGATGATCGATGGAGAAATTCGCGTGGGGCGCTCACGCAATACGCCGCCGTCGGACAGGGCTCCGCAGATCGTTCAGGAATAAAAAAAGCGGCCAATCTGGCCGCTTTTTTCTACACGCATTTTCTCGCCGGATCAGTTCCGGCGAGATCAATCCACGCCGTTCTCGCCTTTGATCTGGTCCTTTGTCAGTCCGCCGACACGCGGGTGCGGGCGGCCTGAATCGGTGACAGAAACAGCAACCACAATTTCGTTGTCCCGCGGCGCATCCGCCACGCGAACCTCCATCCCATCGAAATGGCTCCGGACTTTCGCAGCGTCTTTATGGCCAAGCGGAATGTCGATTGGCGCGCCCATGCCTGCTCGTTTCTTGGATGAGGGAATGAGGGCAGGCCCGCGTCCCAATATCCGGCGCACAGGGGCACCGAGCCTGGGATGCAGTATCGCCGCCGCATGTTCCAGCTCACCGTCAGCCCCAACGACTGCCGCCTTGCCGAAGCTTTCCACGCGGTCACCCGGAATGGCCAAGGCCTCGACAGCCCGGGTTGTCAAAAGCTCACCAAGCTCCTCCCCCATCTCGCTGAGCAGTGCGAGGTCTTCGACATATTCATCTGTGTAGGGATTAGCGATCACGGCCACCGCCGCCGCCCGGCGCGTCGGCTCCGCCAGTTCCCGTCCACCTTCGATACGGGTTTCCTCTACGAAGGTTACAATCTTTCTGATCCGTGTTTTCATCGCAATCCGTCGTCCCCCTTGATCTCATCCGCAGCCAGACCGCCGGACCGCGCGTGCACGCGAGAACCGGTCGTCATGGACAGGACCAGCAACAGCTCATTGGCGCGCGGCGCGTCCGGAATGCCGACCTCGATCGCATCGAAATGCGAGCGCACATAGGATGCGTTTACATGGGTGATAGGAATGTCTATCCGCACGCCCGGTGCGCCTACTTTCTTCGCCGACGGAACAATGGCCTTCGGGCTACCTAAAAGCTCGCGCATCGCATAGCCGCCGGGATTGTGCCACAGCGCACCGTGCTCCAGTTCGCCTGCGCCGCCAACAACAGCACCTTTGCCATATCCTTCAATCCTGGAGGCGTCGCCTCCAAGAGCGTTCAAAAGCTGGGTGGCCATTTGCACACCCAACGGCTTCAGATCATCCATGAAGCCAACAATATCCTCGACATAACGACCCGCGAACGGGTTTTCGATGACGGCGAGAATTGATCCGCGAAGAACCGGCTTGGAGCGGACGGGGCCACCCTCATGATAGACCTCTTCGATCTGGATCAACGTTTTACGCAATTTTACCGGAAACATGTTCCCTCCGAAGTTTCATATCCGTGATGATTGCAGTTATTTGTATGAGTAGCAATAACTTTATGTTCGATGAACGATTTACGGAATCCATATTGAATAATCAAGATTATTATTAATTTAATCAATAAAAACAATGATATAATTTTATGCTTGGAAGAAAGCCATAATCTCCTATCGCTTTATTTCTGCCTTCACTCATCACATAAAATATAAAATCATATGTAATAAAACAAAATAATTGACATCGTTTGCAGGTTGTGAAGAATGATCGGCAGGTCGCCAAAAATTGAAAAAAAACAGGGAACTGGCGACCCGTCAGCGATATCAAAATGGAGGGGGCTCGATGTCAGTCGAAGTCGCGAATACTCGCAAACTCAATCTTACGCGCCGCATGTTTCTCGGCGGCATCGCTACCGCCGCCGCACTTTCTATGCCGGCGATTGCGCGGACATCCGGCGATCCTTTCAAGGTAGGATTGCTCTTGCCGTTTTCAGGCGGACTGGAGTTGTTCGGCCAGCAAGGCTTGCAGGGCGCAAAGATGGCGATTGACGAGGTCAACGCCGCCGGAGGCGTTCTGGGTCGACAGATCGAGCTTGTGCAGGCCGACGACAAGACGGATCCGCGCACTGCCGTTGAGCGCGCCACGCAGCTTATCCGTCGCGACAAGGTCAACGCCATCATCGGCCCCGTCACCAGCGCCAATCGCGACGCCATCAAGTCCACGGTCGAGAAAGCAAAAACGCCGCTCCTTTACGCCACCGATTATGAAGGCGGCGTCTGCAGCGACTGGATCGCCTGTTACAGCGCAGTACCGGCACATTTTGTCGATACGGTCGTGCCCTATCTCTCCTCCACGCAATCGGGCAAGTTTTATCTCTTTGGCGCGGACTATACGTGGCCGCGCAAGATGAACGATGCCATCAAGGCCAAGGTCGCCGAACTCGGCGGCGCTATCGCCGGGGAAGAATATACACCATTCGGCGTCAAGGACTTCGCGCCTACCCTGCGCAAGATTGCGGATTCGGGCGCGGATACCGTCATCCTGACGCTACCGGGTGCCGACGGCGTGACTTTCGTGAAACAGATGCATGCCGCCGGCTTGCGCGACAAGATCAGACTGTCGTTTCTCGGTTTCAATGAAAACTATCTATCTGGTTTCACGAGCGCAGAATCCGAGGGCATCATCGCGCCCCTGCCCTTTATGCAGACTCTGGATCGCCCCGAAGCAAAGGATTTCGTCGCTCGCCAAAAGGCGATGTTCGGGGAAAACGCGACAGTCAGCTACTACGCCGAAAGCCATTACGGTCTGACACGCTTTTATCTTGAAGCCGTCAAAAAGGCCGACAGCGACGACAAGAGCGCCATCATGCAGGCTTTGACGGGGCAAACCATGATGTTCGGAAATGGCGAAGTCACCCTGCGCGCATCCGACAAGCATGTCGATCTCAACATGCTGATTGCCGAAGTGAAGAACAGCCAGCTGGAACAGGTGAAATACATCGGCAAAACCGTCGCGCCGAGTCAGTGTGCTGTGTGACGGACCAGAACAGTGAGTGCTCAATATCTGAAAATCGACAATGTCGTGAAATCGTTCGGATCGGTTCACGCCCTGCAAGGCGTGAATCTTTCGCTGGGTGCCGGTGAAGTCAAATGCATCATCGGTCCCAACGGATGCGGTAAAAGCACGCTTTTCAATGTGATTACCGGTACGCTGAAGCCGACATCAGGACGTGTATTTCTTCACGAGCGCGAGATTACCCGCCTGTCGCCGCATGAGATCGGCAGAATGGGGATCGGTCGGAAATTTCAGGTTCCCGGCATCATGCCGGACCTGACGGTGCTCGAACACATTGAAATTGCAAGTCTGGCACAGAGAACACGGGGAAAGTTACTGCCTTCCGTGTTCGGCCGAAGCCAATCACGGGCATATCGTCCAATTTTGGAAACGGCGGGCCTGTGGGATTACGCGGATAAAATAGCCGCCGAACTGCCGCATGGCATCAAGCAAAGGCTGGAGCTTTGCCTATTGGCAGCCAAGCAGTCCGACCTGCTTCTGCTGGATGAGCCGACGGCAGGCATGACCGTCCGCGAAACCGCCGCAACGATTGAACTCATCCGTACGATCAATCAGACCACAGGAGCTTCGGTACTGGTTATCGAACATGACATGACGTTCGTGCGCGAGCTTCTCTGCCCCATCGTCGTCATGATGCGGGGCAAAGTTCTGACCGAAGGTACGTATGACGAGGTCAGGAACGACCCCGAAGTGCGTTCAGCCTATTTGGGGGCATATGTCTGATGTTGGAAATCAGAGCATTGGAATCCGGTTATATTCGCGGCGCTTCAGTTCTCAAAGGGATTGAACTGTTCGTATCGACTGGCGACCGGCTGGCCGTTATGGGACGCAACGGCATGGGCAAAACCCTGCTGATGAAAACAATCATGGGGCTTATCAGCCCGAACCGCGGAACCATTCATTTCCGCGACACGCAAATCTCCGATCTAACCCCGAATGCCATAAGCAATTTGGGTGTCGCCTATGTTCCCCAGGGACGAGAGATTTTTCTCGATTTCACCGTCGAAGAAAACCTTCTCATGGGTTTCGTTGGCAAGCCATGGATCACCCGGCCTGGTTTCGAGAAAATATTCGACTGGTTTCCAATTCTCGCTGAAAGACGCAATCAGAAAGCGGGCACCATGTCCGGAGGGCAGCAACAACAATTGGCTATCGGCCGCGCCCTGATTGGTGAGCCGGACTTGCTGCTGCTTGATGAACCATCCGAAGGCATCCAGCCGTCAATCGTGCAGGAAATCGCCGAGACCCTGTCAAACATCTGCCGTGAGCAAGGGCTCACCGTCATCGTCGTCGAACAAAACACCGATCTGGTAAAAGCGCTTTCGCAGTCGGTCGCTTTTCTGGAGAACGGCACCATCGTCGCCCAGGTACAAACCTCCGAAATAATAGCCAATCCGGCTCTACTTGAGAAATACATGGGGCTTTAGATGCAATTCTTTTTCATCTTATTGCTGGATTCCCTGAATTACACCTCTGTTCTCCTTCTTGTCAGCATCGGCCTTGTCATCGTCTTCGGTCTGATGCAGGTGATCAATCTGGCGCATGGGGAGTTTTTCCTGCTCGGTGCTTATTCCGTACTGGTGGCGCAAAATTTCGGCTTGTCGTTCTGGGTCGCACTGCCGCTCGCATTTATTGCCGTCTCGCTCGTGGGCCTGATTTGCGACATGTGCATATTGCGCTTCATCTATCACCGCCCGGTCGATACCATTCTGGCGACCTGGGGGATGTCTCTTGCTATCAAGCAGGCAATCATCATCATTTTCGGTCCGGCATCACAGATCATCGACGCGCCGTTTACAGGCGCAGTTCATTTTTTCGGACTCGAATATTCCTCTTATCGCCTTTTCGTGATGGCCATGGCGATAGCTGTCGCCGTGTTCGCATTCCTGTGTCTCTACCGCACAAAAATCGGACTAGCAGCGCGGGCCGCGATGGCAAACCGGTCAATGGCGCAATGTCTGGGTGTCAATACACGCAGACTTGATCGTTACACATTCAGTTTCGGGGCCGGTCTGGCTGGTTTCGCAGGGGCAGTAATGGCCCCGCTGATGAGCGTCGATCCGCAAATGGGCATGGGCTTCGTCATACCGGCATTTCTCTCGATTCTCGTTGGCGGCGTCGGCAGCCCGTTCGGCGCATTGTGGGGCAGCGCGGTCATTGGCGCTTCCAACACTACCCTTTCAGCGATCCTGTCACCTGTTCTGGCCTATATGATCGTGTTCACGCTAGCGATTGTTGTTATCCGCACCTGCCCGGCAGGTCTTTCGGGAGGGGTTCGCAAATGAAATCGACCTGGTTGATAGCGAGCATTCTTGTCTGGATCGCTTTCGCAATCGTTCCGCTCATTCTGGGCGACTGGGAACTGGCAATGTTCGGCCAGACGCTGGTCTATGGCATCGCCGCTATGAGTCTCGCTTTCATATGGGGGCAAGCCGGTCTGCTGTGTTTCGGGCAATCCGTCTTCTTTGGCACCGGAGCCTATATCGCCGGACTTGGCACAAAAGGCATGCTGCCCGGACTGCCAGAACTGGGCTGGTCTATTCTTGTCCTGTCGTTTCTGGCCGGTGCGCTACTGGCTGGTCTTCTGGGCGCGGCGCTATTTTTCGGTCGGGCTATCCAGAACGCCTATTTTGGCATCGTTACCATCGTCATGGCGATCATTGCCGAGCGCATCGCGACAAACTGGGACTATCTTGGAGGCTTCAATGGACTGCTCGATGTGCCATCGCTAAGCTGGACCATGGGAACCCAAAGCTTCGACACCGCCGATCCCATGACAGGCTACATCGTGGTCCTGTCTCTGACGTTCATGTGTTACATCGCATTGTTTTTTATTCAGCAATCCAGAACAGGCACCGTCATTCGCGGCATAAGCTCCAACGAAACGCGTATGGCCAATCTGGGCTATAATGTAGGCCTTTGGAAAACGATGGCATTTTCCATTTCGGGCGGTGTAGCAGCAGTTGCCGGTGCGCTGTTTGCAATCCAGTTTTCGTTTGTCTCGCCCGCAGTTATTGGATTTGCCTTGTCTACGGAAATCCTGATCTGGGCAGCGGTTGGTGGAAAAGCGGTTCTTCTGGCTGCCATGCTGGGCGCAGTTCTGGTGAAATATATCGAGTATCTGCTGTCCGACAAAATCGGGCAGTACTGGCTGCTGGCAATCGGCGTGATCTTTGTCGTAGTTGTTATCATTTTCCCACAGGGGCTGCTTGGAAAACTGTTCAGACCCAGATTACCGCACCGGTTGAGGCGTTAAAGAAGCACCATTGATAAACCTCGGCATAAGCATTGGGTTCGCGATGGCGATCACATAACTTTGCCAGTTCGTTTTCGGCATGTTTCTTGAATGAGACCATCGCCCGATCGTCCACCAATGCGCCATAGCGGCAAAGCGATGCCGTTGTGACCCGCCGGGCGGCGTGGTTATGATTTTGTCTTGCTGCATCAACACACTTGCAGGCGATTATCGGATTTCCAGCGGCTGATTTGACTGGACAAGTCCAAAGCGCAATCGCTGAAACTGTTATTAGCGAGAACGAACATGAAGAGAGCACTCCTCATACACAACAATGCTTCTCAACTTATTGAATAGAATTGATAAATTGGAGATGTGTCGATATTATTGTGATGTAAGCCTTTCTCAGGATCGAGCGCACCGTTCGATAGTTTTTGGCTTCAGACAAAAAAGAGGTTGAGAAGCATGAGCGCCAATCGATGAAAGAGAAGCAAAACGACTCTGGATCGGCAGAAGAGGCGCACGGGGACAAACGTCACGCTCCTGAACGTGATTTACGTGAATTCTCCATGTCGCTTCCAATGCATCTCTTGCGTGCCCGGGAAGCGGTGATGCGCCATTTTCGGAATTCACTCCGCGAACATCACGTTACTGAACAACAATGGCGCGTTATCAGGGCAATCAGCTCGTCCGGTGAAGCCGACGTCAACGATCTCGTCCGTCTGACCTTCCTGCTCGGCCCGAGCCTGTCACGAATCCTGCGTACACTGGAAACATCCGGGCACATCAAGCGCCGCACTGATAAAGAAGACCAGCGACGAAGCGTATTGTCACTTACCGACAAGGGACAAGAACTGATCCGGCAGCATACGCCGCAGTCGGTTCAAATTTATGAACGGATCGCGGAAGCATATGGACACGAACGGTTACAGCAACTTCAAACCATGCTGGCAGAGCTGGAGACCACGATGAACAGTTTCAACATTCTCCCGGATATGGAGGAGACTGAAACCGGTCTCATGGAGTAAACGCAGCTTTGCTCCAAACAGTTATCTCCGCTGCACATTCCAAATGAAAAACGCAGGCTGAAAGCCTGCGTTTTTGTATCTCCTGGCACCTGAGTGGCCACGCTGCCTGCATTCAGCTCGCTGCGCGCATCCTGAGGTAGTCGCGATAGTTGCTGGTCTTAAGATTGACCGTCCCGTCGCTTTCTTCCATTTGCACCGAAAGACCTAGCGGTCTGCTCGCCATGAGAGCCGCGAGATTGTCCTTCACTTTCGCGAAGACTCTTTCGCCTGCAGCTTTTCGGTCTGCTTCGCTTCTTCCTGACGCAACACGCAGCAATACATGCACAAAAGCATTGTCGGGATGACCGTCGACAACCAGATAGTTGTCGACGCGAACACCGCGTGTACGCGCTCCCGCGAATGGAAAAATGCTACCATCATCAATCAGCGCGTCCTGCACGGTTTCAAGCAACTGCGGAACATTGATTTCTTTTTCGATGTTAGCGGAGTATTCAACCCAGATGTGGGGCATGTTCGGGATGTCCTCTCATATTCAGCAATTAGCGGAATGAGCAGCAGCGACCGCAGCGTCCGGGTCACAGACGTGACCAAGCGCCTGTAATGATCGGCCAAGATAAAGCAGATCCGTCACCACATCGCCGATGGAAAAGGCTCCCATGGTACCGATACGGATGACCCGACCCTGGAGCTTGTTGCGGGCGCCGGCGATGGCCGTGTTATAAGTTTCCAGCATGTGTTTGACGACGTCGCCACCCTTGATGGTTTCCGGCAATCCGCCCACCACGACAGTAGGCGAGTAGCATGAAGGGTCCCCAAAGGCTTCCAAACCCAGTGCGACGAAACCGGCACGCATGGCTTGTGACAGGCGAAGGTGACGCGCATAAACTCGCTCAATACCTTCTTCATGAATCAAGCTTAATGCAGCATGCAAGCTCTGCACGAGCGAAACCGCAGCGGTAAAGGCAGTCTCGTTTTGCTCGACAACCGCCAGCGCCTTTCGCAGATCCCAGTAGAAACGCGGGCAGCGATCATCTCTGTCAACGATAGCGCGCGCTTTTGCGCTCAGACTGATCAGCCCAAGTCCGGGGGGGCACATCAGCGCTTTCTGCGAGCCGGTAGCCACGACGTCAACACCCCACTCATCCTGACGCATTTCCACGCCGCCGACACCGCTGACGCTGTCAACCACGAGAAGTGTAGACAACTTGGCGGTAACTTCGCCAAGAGCACGCAGGTCCGCCAATGCACCAGTCGCACTTTCATTATGCACGACGAGAACGGCGCGATAATTGCCACCAGTCAGACGTTGACGCACTTCTTCCGGATCTGGTGCTTTGCCCCATTCAATGTCGAGTACATCGACCTCGGCACCAAGGGCGCTCGCGATCTTGGCAAAACGTTCGCTAAACTGACCATTGACACAAGCAAGAACCTTCTCGCCGGGTGCCAGAATATTGACGAGGGCTGTCTCCATCGCACCAGTGCCGGAACTGGATTGCAGGATCACCGGCTGCGTCGTTCCGAAAAGCGGACGCAGCATCGCCTGAACCTCGCCCAGGATGACACGCATTTCTGCACCGCGATGATTGATGATCGGACGCGAACCCGCCATCCGCACCGCTTCGGGGATGGCTGTGGGACCCGGAAGTCTCAGGCGATAGGAGAATTCGGTTAGTGGAAGGGTTGTCATATCGGACACTCTTTGGATTGGCCGTGGACGGCATTCAGTGAATGATCTGTTGGAGGAATTGCCGGGCTCTCTCGGTCTGCGGCGCGGTGAAGAAGGCGTCAGGTGGGGCCACTTCGGTAATCCGCCCCTCACACACGAAGACTACTCTGTCCGCAACAGCACGGGCGAAGCCCATTTCATGGGTCACGCAAACCATGGTCATGCCGGTATGGGCGAGTTCAGTCATGACATCGAGCACTTCCTTCACCATCTCTGGATCGAGTGCCGAGGTCGGCTCGTCGAAGAGCATGATCTCAGGCTCCATCGCAACGGCGCGTGCAATAGCCACGCGTTGTTGCTGCCCGCCCGATAGCTGGTTTGGATATTTATGTGCATGCTCGACGATATGAACGCGCTTCAGGAGATCAAGCGCTGCGGCCTCGGCATCCACCTTGCGTTTGTGGCGCAGCTTGATCGGCCCCAACGTCAGGTTCTCAAGAACGGTCATGTGCGGAAACAGATTGAAAGACTGAAACACCATGCCGACACGTTGACGGATCTTTTCGATCCCAGCGCTGTCCTGCCGGACCAGATCGTTGCCCACGCGGATTTCACCGTGTTGGTAACCTTCCAGACCGTTGACGCAACGGATAATTGTCGATTTTCCTGAGCCGGAAGGTCCACAGATGACAATCTTCTCGCCAGCGGTAACTTCCAGATTGATCCCGTTCAACACCTGAAAATTTCCATACCATTTGCTGACGTCGTGCAGGTTGAGCAAAGGAGTTTGCTGCGAAGCTTTGCCGGTCATCGTTGATCCGCCTTCTTCAATTTGGTTTCGATGCTGCGGCTGTATAGCGACAGCGAAAAGCTCATGAGCCAGAACACCAACCCAACAACGAAATACCCTTCGGTCTGCGAGCCGGACCACTTTGGGTCCGAAGCACCGGCGTTGACGATGTTGAGCAGGTCAAACAGCCCGACGACCATAACCAACGTGGTATTCTTCAAGAGCGAAATGGTGGTGTTCATAATGCCTGGGATGACCTTGCCTACCGCCTGCGGCAGGATGATGTAGATCATCATGCGCCAGAACCCGAGGCCGATGGCCTTGGCCGCCTCATATTGTCCCTTCGGAATAGCTTGCAGTCCCCCGCGAATAACTTCGCCCATATAAGCGGCCTCATAGAAGATGATGCCTGCGACGGCGAGTGCCAGCGCGTTTGGCTTCATGCCGGTTGGCAGGAAGAAGGGCAGCATCACGATAGCCATGAACAGAACCGTGACGAAGGGCACGCCCCGGCAGAATTCGATGAAGCCAATGCACAGCCAGCGCACGATAGGCATTTCGCTTCGCCTGCCAAGTGCCAGCGCGGCCCCCACCGGTAATGACAATGTGATGCCCGAAACAGCCAATACGAGAGTGAGAAGCAGCCCACCCCAGCGGTCCGTAGGCACGAGAGGGAGGCCGGCGAAACCACCAAGCAGTAACCCGAGGCAGAAGAACGGGTAGACCAGTATCATGAACGAGCCGATCCAGCGCTTGCCTGGTATGGCTGGAACAAGAAGAGCGGCGATACCAGCGGCGAGTGTCGCGAAAACAATGTTCACACGATAGCGCTCTTCTTCAGGATAGAAGCCGTAAATGAATTGCGGCCAGCGTTCATGCACGAAGGCCCAGCAGGCCCCCCCTGTTGCGCAGTCGGCACGGCTGGTGCCTGTCCATGTGGCATTGAACAAGGCCCAGGGCACAATGTTGACCACAATAGCTACCAACACGACCATAACCACGAGGTTAATGATCAGCGCCTGTGGGGTAGGCCACAATTTCGTTCTTGCAAAATCAAGAATCCTGCCAGTGGAGGATAGTTCCTTGGCGATGATAGGTGATTGCACAGCGCTCATCGTTCCACAATCCGGGTCATATAGTTGAAGACATTCAGGAGAACCGTGATCACCAGGCCGATCAACAAATAGGTTCCCATAGTCATCATCACGATCTCAATCGCGCGGCCAGTCTGGTTCATGGTGATGCCCGTGAACACGCTGACCAGATCGGGGAATCCGATCGCCACGGCAAGCGACGAGCCCTTCAGAATGTTGAGGTACTGGTTTCCGAGTGGCGGTATAAGGACCCGAAGAGCTTGCGGGATGATGACGTAACGCAATGTTTGCGCCCAGTTGAAGCCGATAGCTGCCGTTGCCTCTCTCTGGCCGCGATTAACAGCCTCGATAGAAGCTCGCACCAATTCGGCAATAAACGCCGCATTATATATGGCCATCGCGAAAACCAGTGCGCTTAGTTCCGGCACGAAAACCCATCCGCCAATGAAATTGAAACCCTTCAGTTGCGGCATATCGATGGAAAGAGTGCTCCCTGAAACGAATGCGACAGCAACTGGCAGAAGCACCAGCGCAGCCAGGGACGGCAGCCATGCATTTAGCGGCCGGCCTATGGCGTCAGAGCGGCGCGTAATTGATACATAGAGGGCGATGGACGATGCAATCGCAAAAAGTACGCTGACGACCCATAACAACGGTCGGTCGGAGTGAATTGCGGGGATGTAGATACCTCGATTGGTCAAATAGACCACATCGAGCAGACCGGCGGCATTCTTAGGTACGGGCATGTTACGCAGCGCAACATTGTACCACAGCATGATATGCAGAAGCTGTGGCAGATTGCGGACGATTTCCACATAGAGAACAGCCGTCTTTGATAGTGCCCAGGTCGAGGACAGACGCGCGACACCGACCACGAAACCAAGAATGGTTGATAATATGATGGTCAGTATCGTGACCAGCAGTGTATTGGTCAGCCCAACGAGGAAAACCCGCATGTAGTTGTCGCTGGCCGAAAATGGGATCAGCGAGAAGGAAATCTCGAAACCCGCCTCCTGACGGAGGAAGTCGAAACCCAATGACAAGCCACGCTGAGCCAGATTGCTATTTAGATTACTGAACGCCACGTAACCAACGGCCACCAACGCAGCGACAATCAGGAACTGCACCAGCCAACGCCGCGAGGCAACGCTTGTGAAAACGCCGCTATAGCCAGTCGCTAGGGATGTCGACTGTCCGGACATATTTAAATCCCTTTAAAAGAACTCAAAGGCGCCCTCTCGCAAAGCGGAAGAGCCGTCTACGGGCGACCGCCGCCGCCCGCGACAGAAATTATAGAAACATCAGCGGATCAGTGGAGTGTGCATCAACCCGCCGTCCCTCCAAAGTCCGTTCAAGCGACGCTCCAGCTTGACTGGGCTTTCATCGCCCAGATGACGGGAAAACATCTCACCATAGTTGCCGACAGCCTGAATAGTGTTCAGCGCCCAGTCATTGTCGAGGCCAAGTTTAGCACCGAGATCGCCGGTTTTGCCGAGCAGACGCTGCACTTCCGGTGCAGGCGACGCGTCACGCATTTCAACGGTGTTTTTTGAAGTGACACCATATTCCTCAGCAGCGATCTGCGCATTGAGCACCCACACCACTACATCACGGAAGCGATAGTCGTCCTGACGTACAACCGGTCCGATGGGTTCCATGGAGATCATTTCCGGCAATACGACCCATTCATCAGGATTCGGCATCTTGGTGCGCGCCGCAGCAAGCGCGCTGAGCACATTGGCATAGACGTCGCAACGTCCTTCAATCAGGTTCTTCTCGTTCTGATCACGCGAATTGGCAGCGACCGGCGTGAAGGAAAGCTTGTTATTGCGGAAATAGTCAGACAGGTTCTGCTCGTAGTTGGACCCCGCTGAAACGCAGATCGAAGCACCGTCGAGCTCCAGAGCACTGTTCACACCGAGCGACTTGCGTGCAAGGAAGCCCTGGGAATCATACAGATAGGTGCCGGCCCAGGTGAGGTTCATCTCGACATTGCGAAGGAAAGTTTCCGTGGCAGTGCGCGCCAGAAGATCAATGCCTCCTGATTGCAATGTAGTGAACGCCGTTTTGATCTCGAGGGGAACATATTTGACCTTGTCGGGATCACCAAGAATGGCTGCTGCTACGCCGCGGCAAAAATCCACCTCGAAACCGGCCCATTTGCCGTTGGCATCAAGCGTACTCATGCCGGTTTGAACTCCAGTGGAAACACCGCAGTTGAGTTGTCCTCGCGCTTTGATGGCGCCGACAGTATCTCCCTTCTGTGCATTTGCACTGCCTGCAACAGCAAAAACAGTCACTACACCAAAGGCAAGCTTTTGAATTGATTTGAGCATTTCCATCCTCCCAATGTTGAATTCCGGCATGAGCCTTGCGGTAGTTGGCAATGTCAACACCAAGATGAGCCCCGCCCCGCCAAAACTCTGCAAGCGATGGCTATTCACAAAGCATATAACATGTTATATATCAAGTTAAATTTATTGGCTTTGAAGCTGGAACAGAGCTGCATCGAAATTCCGTCGGACAGCATGGCACCGCGCTTCAGGCAAATTTCAGGAGTGAAAATTGAACCTCGTCACATTCACGGCAGATGGCCGAAACTATTGGGGGGCAACTGTCGATGCCGGAGTGCTCGCGCTGTCCGAAGAGTTTCCGCAGTGGGCGACCCTGCGCAACGTAATAGCTGCCGATGCTATTCAACAGGTTCTCGAGGCCGCACAATCCCGTCTTCCCAGCCACGCCGATGGCACTTATACATTACAAATCCCGGTTCCGGATCCCAGCAAGATCATCTGCGTCGGCGTAAACTTCCCCGACCGCAATGCCGAATATAAGGACGGGCAGGACGCGCCTGCGAATATGTCGCTGTTTCCCCGCTTTGCCAGTAGCTTCACCGGCCACAATTCAGCTTTGATTCGCCCTGCAGAAAGCGAACAGCTCGACTATGAGGGCGAGATCGCGATCGTCATCGGCAAGGCAGGCCGTCGCATTCCACAGAATGAAGCGCTCAGCCACATAGCCGGTCTTACTTTATGCAACGAGGGCACCATTCGCGACTGGACGCGTCACGCCAAGTTCAACGTGACGCAAGGCAAAAACTGGCAGTCGTCAGGCAGTATGGGGCCATGGCTTGTCCCCTTCACCGATGCGGCGCAAATACTCGACATCAGCCTCGTGACGCGCGTCAATGGCGAAGTGCGCCAGCAGGACCGTACCAGCCGGATGCTGTTTCCCATTGCCCGTCAGATCGCTTACATCTCGACTTTTACCGAGCTGTCGCCAGGCGACATCATCGTGACAGGCACCCCTACCGGAGCGGGGGCAAGATTCGATCCACCAGTCTGGCTGCGTCCCGGAGATATCGTTGAAATCGAAGCGGAAGGCATCGGCCTGCTGCGTAACGGAGTGGCAGACGAATGAACCCGCAAGAAATTCAGGAAGCTGTAGACGCCCTCCTTGAAGCAGAGACCAGTGGCCACCAGATCGGCCTGCTGTCTCAGCGTTATCCGCACCTCGACCTTGAAGGCGCTTATACGATCCAGGCAGCCCTCATCGATCGTAAACGTTCGGCCGGGCAAAAAGTGATCGGTTGGAAGATAGGTCTGACCTCGCGCGCCATGCAGCAGGCGCTCAACATCACGACCCCGGATTCTGGCGTACTTCTCGATGATATGCTTTTCGATGACGGCGCACAAATCCCGGCCAGGCGTTTTATTCAACCGCGCATCGAAGCTGAGATTGCCTTCATTATGAATGCGCCTCTCAAGGGCCGGCATGTCACGCACAACGACGTGCTGGCGGCGACAGAATTCGTAGCCCCCAGCCTCGAAATTCTCGACACCCGCATTTTTCGCGCGGACCCAACGTCAGGAAAGACGCGTACTATCACTGACACGATCAGCGACAATGCCGCGAATGCAGGTATTGTATTGGGCAAGGAACGGCATACTATCGACGCTTTCGATCTGCGCTGGATCGGAGCAATTGTGAAGCGCGACGGTATTGTAGAAGAAACCGGGCTCGGAGCCGGCGTGCTGAATGATCCAGTGACCGGCATATTGTGGTTGGTTCATCGGCTGGCTCAATATGAGCAGGGAATAGAAGCGGGACAAATACTTCTCTCCGGCTCATTCATCCGTCCGATAGAGGCTCCTTTTGGCAGTGTCTTTGAAGCCGACTTTGGCTCCTTTGGCAGTGTTTCTTTGAAATTCTGAGGTTTCCAGATGCCCGCACCTTCCAATCATTTCAAACATCGTCTCAAGGCAGGAGAATGTCTGCATGGCATTTGGCTTGGGTTTGCTGATCCATACGCAACAGAAATGGCAGCCACTGCCGGTTTTGATTGGCTGCTAATCGACGGTGAACATGCGCCGAACGATATTCGGTCAATCATGGCACAGCTTGCTATACTTGACGGTAAGGAAAGCGCCGCGGTTGTGCGTCTGCCAGATGATGATCCAACACGCATCAAACAGGCACTCGATATTGGCGCTCAGAATCTGCTTATCCCCATGATCGAAACTGCTGAACAGGCGGAGCGCTGCATCCGCGCCGCACATTATCCACCCAAAGGTGTCCGCGGAGTTGGATCTGCGCTGGCGCGTGCATCAAAGTTCGGCGAGATCACGGACTATCTTGGCACGGCAAATGATGAAGTACTCGTCCTTCTGCAGGTAGAAAGCGTGCACGGCCTCGACACTCTCGACGACATTCTGGCTCTCGAAGGTGTTGACGGTATTTTCATCGGTCCATCGGACCTGGCTGCCGACATGGGTTATCTGGGCAATGTTTCAGCACCACCAGTACGCGAGGCAGTGCTGGATGCATTGCGCCGTATACGAGCCGCCGGACGCATTGCGGGCGTGCTTTCGGCCGACACTTCGCTCATCCAGAACTGCAAGACGGCCGGTGCTAACTTTGTTGGCGTTGGTATCGACGTCAGCCTGTTCACGAAAGCCTTGAAAGCACTTGCGGCACAATATCGTTCTTAGCTGAAGCGGTAGCGTCGCCTTAACGGAAATGTGTGGGAGTGGATGATAGGCACGATGCATGACTGAAGAACACCAGCTTCACTTTCGCCGCCAGGTTCTATTGCAAAAATTCGGTTGGGACGGAGACCGGCTTATCGCTGGACGCAGTTATGCTACGAGTTCGGCGAATTGCCGTTTGAGCGAGGGCGCTTTCGCAGTTGCAAAGACGCCCTGCTGCTTGCGCATCATGTGAACCAGTTCGATACCGGCAAGCGTGGTCCGGGCTGCTGCTTCGGACTTGAAGCCGAGCATCGAGCGGATCCGGCGCTTGACACGGCGGTGATCCTGCTCGATGGCATTGTTCATGTATTTTCTGGATCGGATAGCGATGGGTCCTCCGGCCCGCCGCAACCGGTTCTCCGCATCGCACTGCATGATGGCCATGCGGTTGGTCTGGCTGCCGTCAATGGTGATCCGCTCCGGCTTGCCATGGCGAGCCAAGGCCTTGCGCAGAAAGCGCTTCGCAGCCTGGAGATCGCGGTTTGCGGTGAAGTAGAACTCGACCGTATCGCCATAGTCGTCGATGGCGCGATACAGATAAAACCACGCGCCTTTGACCTTTACATAAGTCTCGTCGAGGTTCCATTTCCGCGTGACCTCGCGTTTTCTCCGATTGAAGCGGTCAAGCAGCTTGGGGCTGAAATGCAAAACCCAACGATGTGACGTGCCCCCGTTAAAATGGTCCGGATTTAATGTTATTTTTACGGCGGATTTTCCCGATTTGAGAAGGAGAATTTGCCATGAAGAAGAGACGGTATTCGACGGAGCAGATCGTCGCGGCGTTGAAGCAGGTAGAGCTTGAATTGCCTGTCGCAGATCTGATCCGTCAGCTCGGCATATCCGAGATGACCTATTATCGATGGAAGAAGCAATATGCCGGCCTTGAGTCCGATCAGGTTCGGGGGTTGAAGCAGGTCGTGGAGGAGAACGCCCGGTGGCGTCGCCTTAACGGATCTTCGAAATATTGAGTGCGTTTAGGCGGAATTTTCAGACGGTGCCGGACAAAGCGATATCGCGCCATATCTCGGCGGCTTGGGAGCGGAGTTGACGGTGGGCGGCGGCAATGAGATGTTTGCGATCTGGCCGTGGGTTGAAACGAAACGCTGGCATTGTTGCGCTGACTTGAAACGCATCATACGCCGCTCTCGCCTTCGCACGGGAAGGTGCGAATTCTCTGCCCGATTATTCAACCCCTTGTGCGAACGATGCTCGACACCGGGCATTAGTTCGGCCTTTGCGGCAGAGTAGGAACGCAGTTTGTCAGTGATCATGACGCGCGGGGCTATCCCTTGGACTTTCAGCAGCTTGCGCATTAGCCGCAGGGCTGCACGTTTGTTTCTCCGGCTCTGCAACAAGGCATCGAGCACGTAGCCGTTGGCGTCAACGGCGCGCCACAGCCAATGTTTCTTTCCCTTGATCGTCACTACCATCTCATCAAGCTGCCATTTGTCGGCAAATTGGCCTCGCGAGCGGTGGCGCAGTTGATAAGAAAATTTAAGACCGAACTTTGCAACCCATTCCGAGACGGTCTGAAACGAGACCTCAATGCCGCGCTCGGCAAGTAGGTCTTCAACGTCGCGAAAACTGAGCGGAAACCGATAGTAGAGCCAGACTGCATGCGCGATGATTTCGGCTGGAAAACGATGGCGGCGATAGCGAAGCTGGTGCTCTTCGGTCATGCACCGTGCGTATCATCCAACTCCGCACATTTCCGTTAAGGCGACGCCACCCATTAGACAGGCCTGCATGAGACTCCGAACCGATACGCAAACGTAGCACCGTTCCGGTTCGGCATAGCCTTTTCAGCGGCCCCGATTGGATTTCTAGTGGCATAGCACGACCTTTCTTCGAACTTACCTATTCAATGGATTACACAAATATACCAATACGAAACCCAAAATAGCTATTGCTTTCGTTACCGTGACATTAACCATATCGGCATATAACCTCTGATAAGTACAGCTTATCGTCCGCGCCCCGCTGGTTCAACATGTGACGCAAATCAACAGCGACGAGTTCTCACGCCAGACAAAGGTCCGCAGCCGGTCGAATCTCGCTTGGACTGGATTACGCAGAGTCTTGTCCGCCATTCGCCTTCATCCCTGAAAACAGAAGCTGACTGATTGAAAAGGTCCCTCCCCTCGCCTTCTGTGTCAGAGATCGCAGATATCCACCAGGCGAGTTGATCGACGCCAGTTTCTGCAGGATCCACGCAATAGCGGTTGAAGCGGTTTCTGCGCCCATGAAATGTATAGCTTCCTGATAGGCTGACTGACTGATGCCGAGAAAGCTAGAGACAATCCGCGAAGCATCGAAAAGCTCACGCCATGTGTTAATCCCTTTAGCACCATACTCACGGATATCTGGACAGGTTCGAAGCACTTGATCGAGAGAAATTGAAGTTCGAGTTCGATCAGAGTTTTCACTTTCGCTGTCGACAGGAACGGATGCTTCCGACGAAAGCACCTTCAAATCAATCTTTTCGCCATTTTGAGATTCAAAAAGGGATTCTGGCAGGGATTCATTATGCTGCCGCTTAGATTGAGCGACGCTGCCGCTCATTTCTGGAACAATCTCTATTGTTTTCAAAGCGATAGCTATTTCGCCACCAATGGCTTCAAGATCGGCCTTGATAGCGGACAGTTCATCAAGAGATGCGCGGCGAGGGATAGTGTCGACAATGGCACGGAAACGAATGAACAATGCTTCGAGACGCTCACTGAGCTCACCTGTTTCTTTGGCGCTATCCGCAAAAGCTGCCGCCATATCTCGGCGCATGACCGACACTTCGTCGCGAAGACGCTTCAGTGTTTTCTGATCGGCGAGAATTTTATCCGCGATTGCAGCAATTTCAGATGCGCGATCGAGCAAGGGCGCAAATGAAAAGCCGAAAGCAAGCTCGACGCCGCCTTCCCTATCTTTATGAGCATAGCGTTTGCGCGTCGGACTATCTTTGCGCGCAATGATCCCAGCTTCAATCAGAGATGCCAGATGTCGGCGCAGTGTGGACTCCGGCATGCCATGGGCGCGTAGCGAAAGCTGTCTATTGGATGGGAAAACGACGATGCCGCTTTTCTCAAGTAATTCATCGTCAGGCAGAAATGACAACAGCGAACTCAGCACAGCAAGGCAACGATCGTTCAGACCGAATTCTGCCTTAGCTACGCAGAGTTGTTTGTAAAGCGCCCATCTGTTAATGCCCCTCCCCTGCTCAGGCTTTTCCTGCCGATCAAAATTTTGGGCAAACACCTTCATTCGCCCAAGAAATGCGGACGTGTCAGTTTTAAAAATTTGCATTCCCTCTCACCTTTCAAAAGGCAAAAGAAATCCAACCGCCAAAAATACGCTTATGACTCTTGACACCGATTCGGGGAAATGCGATTCTCAGTCTGCTAGAACTTTGAGAGAGGCTTCCACGACGGTAACGTTTGGGGGCCTTTTTCTTTTGCTAAGTCTCCTAATTGGGCTGTTTACTGTTCTTATATTCTTCATATAAGCGCTTCATATTATCCGATATCCACGCTCCAAACGCTTTTCCTTCAGGCTCTGAGAACTCGACAGCATATCCTTTAGGTTTGGATTTGGTAACTGCTCTTAATTGTGAGTCATCAGATCGCCAGGCATGACCCGCTGTGCTTGTTGATACTTTGTTCGCTTTCTTAAGCGACGCGAAGATCGCTTCAAAGCGTTCGGTACTATTTAGAGTCTGCAGAGTTTCGTTCCGAATAACGGTTTCAAACGCGTTAGGCTTATTGGCTAGCAGTGTAGCCATCGAATCCCATTTCGGGCGTCCAATACCTGGCGCTGCGCCGATAGCCTGTATGAGCTCTTCAGGTAACTTTCGTGCCAACGCAATCATTTCGGACAAAACGCCTCTCGATGAGGTACCGAACGTTGCCATGATCACCGCTCTCGTCGTTCCACGATCTTCCAGGCGCCGAGCAAATAATGCCTTCTCAATAAAAGAGAGATCTTTGCGTTCAAGGTTTTCGTTACCTTGCGCTATAATCAACTCGTCGTCGGACAGGTCTCGAATGAACGATTTGACCTTTACGCCAAGCTGTTTAAGGGCCGCAACGCGCCGATGTCCGTAAGCAAGTTGATAACGGCCGGATTGATCAGGATTTGGTCTTACAAGCACGGGTACTGCCTGACCGTTCTCCTGAATGCTATTCAATAAGGCGTCAAAATCCGCGCCTGTATGCTCATCTAGGCGATCTTTGACAAAGGATGCATCAATGAGATTTGCATCGAGCTCTACAATAGCTTGGCCATCGGATAGCGCCTTGCGGAGCTCGTCAGCTTCATTCGAAAGGCCGGTGATGGCATCATTCATGCTTTGCAATGCGCCTGAAGACACCTGCGGCCGTCTAGGTGTGTTCTCAGCTGAGAACTCATGGTTAGTCGTAATCGGTGTTAGAAAATCTCGTAAAGCATCACGGCGCTTGTTCATTTTCTACTCCACGCATCTCTCACTAGTTCTTCGAGTTCATGATTGACGGCGTCGAGAGCTTCGATCGCACGATCATACGTCTGCCGATGAAAGTTTTCGCGGCCGACCTCGTAAAGGGTTTGTTTCGTAATTCCCGCGTCTGATATCGCGGCGGACTTGACCATCGAATTAGTTAATACCCGATCTCCGAATAGTCCTTTAAGAAGGCCCGCGATCTGCGACTGGGAGCTGTCGTTTGGTTCGTAACGAGTAAGCACATAGCGAAACCAGTCATAGTTCGCATTGCCTCCTGCTCTTTCAACAACATCAAAAAGGCCAGCGGTCATGTGCAAGAATTGACTCATTGATGCTACATCGAGCATTTGGGGGTGAATTGTTACAAGCACCGAAGTTGCGGCACAGAGTGCCGACAGGGTCAGGTAACCAAGCGAAGGGGGGCAATCGAGAACCACTATGTCATAGTCGTCTTCCACACTTTTCAGCGCGGATGCTACTCGTGTGAAAAACAATTTGTCAGTTGATCGCGACGCTGATGTTAAGGCGCGAGGAGTTTCGTGTTCAAATTCCTGCAATTCGAGATTACCAGGTATGATATCGAGTCCGCTGAAATATGTAGCTTTTATGATGCTTTTGAGTGACCGTTGAGCTTCATCATACCTGATTGCACCGTAAAGCGTCTCATTAGGCTCGAGATCAAATTCCGGCTGTATTCCAAATAAAGCAGACAATGACGCTTGAGGATCTAGATCTGCGGCTAGAACACGATAACCGCGAAGTGCAAAGTACTGCGCTAAATGTGCAGCGGTAGTGGTTTTGCCTGAGCCACCTTTGAAATTAGTAACGGCTATCACCTGAAGTCGATCGTCTTCCCTACGACGTTGGTCATAGCTCTTTTTATTATTACTCAGGTGATGCCGGATAGCATGGATCTGCTCCAAGGAATAGAGACGCCTACCAGCGGCGTTCTTTTCCGCGTCTCCAATAATACCGTCGTTTACGAGGGTGCGAAGATAAACGTCACTGATTCCAATCAGCTTTGCTGCCTCGCCGGGAGCAAATTTACGTAACTCTTTCTGTGCTGTCGGCGGGAATGCGCGTGCGCGAAGGTGTTGAAGCTGGGCGCTCAGTGTGTCAGCGTCCGCTTCAATAAGTCGAGTTAACGACTTTTCTACGGATTGCTTGACATTAGTGGCATTGGCGCTGTGGATCATTAAAATCGCTCAACAAAGAAAATAATCGGATTGAGCGTCAGAATGACCGTATCGTTGTGAGTCGTCAACAACTTTAAAGTTAATGATAGGTTAACGCGGTCCAGGCAGAGAAGGCAATTACCCGCGATCAGGTAGGGTTGTACGCTGTCTCGCGAAGTGGCGAAACAAGATGTGTTCTCAGCTGAGAACAAGAGTTCGTGGAAGCCGGCTCAGGTCTATAACCTGACGAATAGTCAAGAACGGCTAATCGTCGCCGAGACGGGGTCGCGAGTGGCACTCATTTGCCGAGACTGTCTTGTGAGATGCCTCCGCCCGAGATCAACGTCAAGCTCTCCTAGAGTGAACAGGATAAGCGATCACATCGGTAGGACTACGATGATGGTGATGATCCATAAGCTTTAACAACAGGCGAAAGTGGCTCTCAGGGGCGTGCTCAACCTCATAATCCGAGATTGTGATCAGCACGATAACTGACAAGGGTGATTGTCGCGTTTGTGGAATTGTCGGAAAAGACCGCGGAAAAGCGCGTCGGCTGGGTTGCAATGAGAAGGTTTGTGCTGAGCAAAGTAGACAAGGCGCATTACTAACAAGGGAGTATTTCGATGGAAACGCCGCTTAGAATTAGAAACGTTCTGCTAAAAGCTTTCCTGATCAATCTGATGTTTATCATCTTTGCGTGGTTGATGTCGCTCAGCGGCATTACAACAAGTATGATGTCCGTCTTTTTTGGCTTTAGCGTCGATCAAACACACATGTACATGGCCAATATCATCGGGTTCTGGAAGATTCTGAACGTCGTCCTTTTCTTGATTCCCGCAATAGCGATCCATTGGGAATATCGCGCAAAGAGATGACCATGATAAGCTTGGCAACATTTTGCGACCCAGTCGCGTAAATGGATATGGACCGCAGCGTCGCCAGTCTCGTGAAGCAAATGGAGTTCGGCCCGTGGTGCTTCGCAGCGAAGAAGTTCTGTGAAAGCACGGACGATCCCCGCGCTTGCACTGTGGGAATGAGTTAGGCGTCCAGTTGGTGACGTAGATCGAGGTCATTCAATTCGGTGGACGGGCCAAGTGCTTCACAAGGAAAACGACTTCTTGTGCGATCGAACGGCGCTTTAGGCGAGCTGTACTTTTCTCAACGTTGGACGATCGCCAGTGCGACCACAACGACTATCGTCATAAAGCCTAGCGCCCCAAAGACGAGGGTGCCGAGTGCCCTTGCGAACGCCTTCGGTGTGCTGGAAAAGCCATCGTTGGTGGACCACCGTGTCAAGCATGCGAGATACCAGATGGTGGCTGCCAGGAGAACGACAGCACCGGTTATCCGTGAGGTCTGAAATACCACGAGCGCTATTTCTACCGACAGCGCGAATGGAACAACCATATAGCACTGCCCATAAAATGCAGGACGAAGCGACGAGCGCGTGATGTCTTGGCCGGTTTGTTTCACGCGCTGGATGGCAAACAGCAGCGGAAACAGGCTGAAGATGACCGCCTGAAACAGAAGTCCGCTTCGTATATCCGCGAGCACGCCCGGAAGCTCTGCTTGGCTGGTGCCGAATGTCGCCTGAAGCCCGTGAGCGAGAAGAAGCGTCAGGAACAGAAAGAGAGGGGGCGAAAGAGCATCCTCGAACTGCTGGTCAGGCGGATCGGTCAGCTCCTTTTCAGCGTAGAGAGCCATCTCGACCGGACTGACGATGCAACGCCAAAGGGTTAGCGGATAGAATACAAGCCAGGACACGATCTCGTAGAGGAGGGCTTCGACCGAGCGTAGCAGGTTAATCAAATCCATGATAGCGCTCCTGGAGTTCCCACCAATCCGCTCATCTTTCCGTTCAGGTTTGCCCTTACACGCCCAATCGTCCTCTTGAGCAGTATCCCCGCGTTGGTGCCTGCGGGTAAACAAACACCGCAATTCAATTTAGCCATTGGAACAGCTATGCTGATTGGCTCCAGAAGAAAGGCGATGGCAAGAGTGCATAGCCGGCGCAGATCAATCCCCGCATATCGTCCGATTGGGTGGTATGTTTATGCGATATCTTCCCTGGGTTTACAACTCGCTGGCAGCGGGGTGTGCTGTTGACTCGGAGGAAAAACCATCGGACGAATTGTGCCACAAAACAGGGTCCGGTTAAGAAAGCTGCTAAAGGACAATTGATGACGATGTTGCGCACCATCTTGATGAGCCTTGTTGTGATACTGGCGACAGCTTGCCTGGCGGACAATGTCAGGCACGAAACGGTCAAGTTCGCTGCCGGGACATCCAGTTCGACCATCAATTCGAAGCTGAAGGGTTACGATACAGTTGAATACAAACTGGGCGTTACGGCAGGTCAGAAAATGAGTGTCCAGCTCGATTCCAGAAATTCGAGCCTCTATTTTAACATCACCGCACCAGGCGCAAACGAGGCCCTCTACAACAGTTCGATCAATGGCAACGGCACGAGCGTCACAATCCCGTCGAGCGGAAACTACGTCATCCAGGTCTACTTGATGCGCAACGCCGCCCGGCGTGGGGAAACGGCGGAGTACGCGCTTACCCTCTACGTAGAATAAAGGGCATTCTAGTGCCGGGGACGGCACCTTCCCCACTATAACAGTTCATCGTTCGTATTGGCCTTTGCTCCGCTGCGTCATCTGGCATTAATGTAATAGTCAGAAGCCTGAAGCAGGGAGCGATGACTGAATCCTTGGGAAAGGCCAACTGTTATCAATGCCCGCAAGGCTTCCAGAAACGCTACCGAGATAATCCGGCTCAGGCCGAAGGCAAATAGTCAGGAACATCAGGCGACTGATCGGTTGTCGTGTTAAAATGAATGGTGAGTTGACGTTGAAGTCCTTGTTTGAAATTGGGTAGTCTGTGAGAAGCCGCCCATTTACGCCGGTTGTGGAACGTAGGCGCTAGTGACGGCAGCAATAATTATGCATCTACGGGAAGGCTTCTCTGGTTGGTCGGGCTTGGGTCAGCATTATCTGGGCCAATGCCTCTAGTTCCAGTCGAGCTACGTTGTGGCCACAATCGAGAGAAAAGGTTGACCAATCCGTTTCCTCGCTCAAGCGTTGGTAAAGGTCGAGGAATGGACTTCCATCCCATCCATGTGCGCCAACGAAGACCTTACGAGGTATTTCACGCCAGCGTCCGGTTAAAGTGATTGACTGGAGAAATGTCGCGATTGGCTGTGGGCGGCATCGTGGGTCCAGATTGGAAGGCGGGGCACAATTCAGCCCGTCACCTTTTGCACCTGCGATGAACATGTCTCGAAAACGCGGTGTGGTCAGCGACCAGACCGAGTCGCCGGTTTCTGGGACATAAGCGTCAACATAGACCAGTGAGCGGATGCGCGACGGAACGGCGTCGGCTACGCCGCTTACGATCATTCCTCCGTAGGATTGCCCGACAAGGATCAAATCGTCACTATGCGACTTCACGACATCAACGACCTCGCTTACATGAGTTTCAAGATTGGCCGATGGGGCAGGCGTATCACCGAGCCCCGAAAGTGTGATTGGCACAACCATGTGCCCGTGCCCTGCGAGGATATCTGCTACTTTCTGGTAGACCCAGCCGCCCTGCCAGCCTCCGGCGATCAGAATGAAAGTGGCCATAATAATCGTTCCTATCGTTGGTGCGGTAACGAACTGAAGAATAGACCGCTTTTGCGCCCAAACCGGTCATTCAGCGTAATCGCAGTTCTTCATGTATCACGACCGGCGGGAATTGGATGAAATCTGCCGAGTCGAATTCGACGGCGAACGCGAGTCTTCTGGTTTCTGCCCAGCCGATAGCTGCCGCTCTGGCCGACTGCGGTACCTTAGTTGCCAAGGAGCAGTGAGGAACCCAGCGACCAACGCGGTAATGTTCGTGACAGCTCAGGGGATCGAAGTGGCCGTGTAATCTGCTGTGTAGGTCAGATAGAGCGTGGTTCGAACGCGGTTCTGCCCAGAGAATCATAGTCTCATTGTCAAAATATTGTACTGTGTCGAAGGTAATTAAAAGTTTTCCCTGTGCTGAAAAGACCTCTGCCATGATTGCGCTAACGTCGCCTGGCCATTGCTCGAACACCGCAAGTGTCAGATGGGGCGGATACCCTAATTCCAGCATCGAGCCTTTCGGTTCAAATACGCTCGCCTCATTCCAAAGCTTCAGGATTTCAACTGCGGTAGCGTTGCAGCTTTTCAAGCTGACTCCATAGGGCATTCATTGCCTCCACCGAGTGTTTCTTTTAGACCCTACAGCAACTAGGTGTCGTCGGTCGAGCGTTCGCTTTGGGCCTCATAACTGCCAATTGCAATACCTCAGTGTCGCTCAGCGGAAGCTAGAAGCTCACTGAGCTTGGCGTTGAACCCGTTTTGTTTGGCGCCGTATACGAACTGGGCAATCGCTCTTGCGTTGGTACCAATTATTGGTACAATCGCGTAAAGGAGTGAATATATGTCACGAAACACATCAGTTACGCTCGGTGATCACTTCGCCAATTTCGTCGATTCACAGGTGAGGGGAGGGCGCTATGGCTCTGCCAGTGATGTTGTGCGTGCAGGATTGCGCCTTTTAGAAGAACATGAAACGCGCGTTAGGTCCTTGCAGGAGGCGCTGATTGCGGGCGAAGAGTCTGGTCAGTCGAAGCCCTTGGATCGTGAGGGCTTCCTGCAAAGAATGAAGACGAAGCATGCGCTTTGATGGGTATCAGCTTACACCGCTTGCCGAGGCCGATCTCGAAGATATCTGGGTTTACACCTTACGCGAATGGTCATTAGAGCAAGCAAATAGCTACATCAATGACGTCATGGATGCTTTTGAAGGGTTAACGGACGGGAGCAAGCGTGGTCGGTTGACGGACATCCGACCAGGTTATCTCAAATATGCCGTCGGATCCCATGTGATCTATTTCCGGGAGCACGAGAACACGCTGCTTGTTGTGCGTATTTTGCACGGGCGTATGGACATTGGGCGGCACTTGTAACGCATATTGTGCTGCATTATCGAAAGTTCCAATGGCGGAGGATTGTCTATCACATTGATTGAAGGACGGCCTCTCGGCCGAATGGTCCGTCAGGCGCTTAGCGACGAATGAGACCGAAACGGTGGGCTTCATCTAAAAGGTGACGAACGGAGGAAGGCTGCCATTTCCTCCCACCGCGCGCCGGCCGCTCTCCCATCTGATCGAGCTGGGCCGCGATATCGCGAAGCGACAAGCCGGGATCGGCAATCGCAATTGCGGCGACCAGCTTCATCAGATGATCAGACGGGATGCGGCGAGGGGATCGGGCGAGAAGCTTCTTGTCGGCGATTTTTTCGCGAACCAGACGATGCACGGCGCGGCGCAACCGCTCGACAGTCCAGTCATGACCGCGTCGATTGAGCACCTGTACGATATTCTCCCAGCTGTGGATCGGACGCATTTGTTGCACCAGAGGCAGCCAAGTCTGCGCCGAAGTGATCAGCTCATCAAGATAGCGCCTGTCACGCGCTTGCGACACTGCCCGAATTGCCTCCGGTCGGCGTTCTCTCAAGCCGGGATTCCCGGGCAGCTTGCCGCGTGATTTTGCAGCCTTGATTCCCGCTTTGGTCCGTTCAGCAATCAGCGCGCGTTCGAGCTGTGCAACAGCGCCCAGCACCTGCAAAGAAAACATGCCCTGCGGCGTCGACGTGTCGATGGGGTCACGGATCGATCGAAAGTGGATGCCGCGCTGTTCGAGATCTTCGATAACCTGCAGAAGATGACTGACCGAGCGGGCAAGGCGGTCAAGACGCACCACGACGAGCACGTCGCCGGCGATGAGTTCCGAAAGCAGCCGCGTCAGGACGGGGCGGGCGCGTGAAGCCCCGGAACCCTGCTCCTGAAAGATGCGATCACAGCCAGCGGCCTGCAACTCGTCCATCTGTGCATCATGGACCTGATCGTCGGTCGAGACGCGTGCGTAACCGATGAGGCGAGCGGGACGGGGCAACGCACTGGTGGCCAGACGTTTTGACACGGCTGTTTCTCCCGCGCTTGAAGCGGCTTTGTTCAAATAAGGAATGCATGAGAAAATGGTCAGTTGCAAGCGAGTTTTACTATGCGATTTAACCGCCATCAGAAGCGATTTTAATGGGTAAACGAGGAAATCCTCATCAAAACAACCGTTGCGCGCCAGCGGCCTACCTAAGTTAAAAGGTCCAAATCTATAAACAGGGAGAGGGATGGATAAGCTGGAATGATCGCGGTAGGCGGCGAAAAGAGATAAGCCGAGAGCCTCGGTAGATACCGAGCAATCCGTAGTATGATAGCTCGTCCTTGGCGAAAAAATGAAAGGTAAGAACACTTGGCGTCCCTTGCGGACAACAGTGCTGTGAGAAGGGCTCCAAAAGAACTGTTTTCCTAAAATAGGTGCGACCGATTGGAGAAAATGTGAACTCGACGATACATTAAATCCTTAGATCGTGGCGGGAGATACGTTCCTTGATCTGCCATTTGCTTTTGCTTCAATGGCAGTGTTAATTGTCGTTCGATTGGCGTTGGGGGCATAATGCAGAATCGACAGTTTCTGTTCTCGATATTCGGGCTTGTTGTCAGTTTTCTTGTTTCGGGCTGCATGGCATCCGATGTCGGGCCAATCAATCGTTCAGCGCCTCAATTACTCGCATTCGACAATCATTTCGTGCCCGATCATGGGGATGATGGCGCAATGATAATTGGCCTGGCGTTTTCTGGCGGCGGCACGCGGGCGGCAGCTTTTGGTTATGGAGTCATGCGGGCGCTCGACGATACGATAGCGGACGAATATCCCTATGAGCGAAGCCTGGTCGATAATATCAGGATCATATCTGGCGTGTCTGGAGGCGCGGTTCTTGCAGCCTATTTCGGCATGAAAGGGCGCGATGATTATCGGGATTTTCGTGAAACGTTTCTGGTCAGGAACGCTGAAGAACGCGTGCGCACCAATGCATTGTCGCCAGCAGTCGCCATTGGCGTCCTGAATGGCGGCGCAAATGACAGATCCTCGCTTGCCCGTTGGCTCGACGACAATATTTTCCATGGTGCGACCTATTCAAAGTTTGACTGGTCCAATGCGCCATCGATCTGGATCTCTGCATCGGATATCTACAACCGGGTTCCATTTCACTTCAGCGTAGAAACCTTTGCAGCACTGTGCAGCAATCTGAAGGATGTGCGGATTGCTGACGCGGTCGCGGCGTCCGCGGCGGTTCCGGTCGTTTTCAAGCCCATTTCGGTTGCATCCAACCATGGTGCCTGCACCTATCGCCAGCCCGATTGGCTAAGCCGGGTCATGGCCGATCCCGAGGCGTCGTATAGGTTGAAGGCCTATGGGCGCGCACTGCACACTTATCGGTCGAACAATGTGAATTTCATAAAATTGCTCGATGGCGCGCTGACCGATAATCTGGGGCTTACGCCATTTGCGATGGCCAGAGCCTCGGCGCAAACGCC
Organism: Hyphomicrobiales bacterium; assembly: GCA_900470195.1. Lineage (GTDB taxonomy): Bacteria > Pseudomonadota > Alphaproteobacteria > Rhizobiales > Rhizobiaceae > Brucella. The sequence continues at coordinate 45,856 of UEIJ01000045.1, forward strand.
CTATGGGCCATTGTCGCTTGCCGATGCCGTGAAGCTGAAGACTTTTCTTTACATTGTCGTGGATGCTGGCCGTGAGATGGAATATCCATGGGTAAAGGAGCTGCAAGGGCCAGGGATTTCTGAAATCCTCGGTGCGGTTACGGATACTGCCATTTCCTCGTCGGTCAGGGAAGGGTTCGATGCGCTGAAGCTGGCGACAACGCAATGGCGCGACGAACTCATTGCATATCGGTGCGGCCTGTCTGCAGCCACAGTAGCGCGCTATCGCGGCTCGTTGAAAGGATGGAACTGCCGCGATGTCCGGTTTCATGTACAACGCCTGTCGATACAAGATCTTCCCGCTGGCATGGCTGCAAGTTTCAATGAAGTGCCAACCCGCTTCGTGCTTCCGACAGAACAGGTGGATCAGGTGATTGCCGCTGGTCGCGTGGCGTTTAAAAGAAACGCCGTCCTCCAGAACGCCATTCGCGAAGTCCAGTCCGATGCAGGCGTCAAGAAACCGGTTAGCCCGAATATGCTCCAACAAAATCTATCATCGTCTGAAACACTGGCGTCGGGGCCATTGTAGCGCCAGCACCAACCCGGTTCTCGCAATATTACCATTTATGACTGCCGATCCGAGGCCACAGAATATACCATGATCAAACTGCTTTTTATGTTTGCCTGGGCATCGCTATGCTCGATGATTGTGTTATGGGCGGCAATGGCGCTCTGGTTTCATTTGCAGGTGGGGCAGACGATCAAAATCTGTGTCATGGCCCTCATCGCGCTTGTTCTTGCAGCTTATATCTCGGTCCTGTTTTCACCGCGTTCGAGCAGCCAGTTGATAAGCTTCAGTAACGTCGCATTCATCTGCCTCGGTTCCCTCTTTCTGGTCTCCTGGTTTTCGATGAAGCCCTCGCTCACGCGGGATTGGGCGGCAGATGTCCAGCACACGGTGACAGCGGATGTTCAGGGCGACGAGGTGACATTTCACAACATTCGTGACTTCACATGGAATGACAGCCGGATATTTGTGCCGAGGTGGAAATCCGGGACGTACAGGTTGAGCGAACTCAATTCGGTGGATGTCATCTTGTCTTACTGGACGCATCCGGCGATCGCACATACATTGATTTCATTCGGCTTTGCAGATGGTCGCCATCTGGTGTTCTCAGCCGAAATCCGCAAGAAAAAAGGTCAGGAATTTTCTTCGCTGGGTGGCTTTTTCAGAAGTTTCGAATTGGCGATGATAGCGGCGGAAGAACGGGACATTGTTTATTTGAGAACCAATGCCCGCGACGAGCGCGTCTATCGATATCCGGTCGATGTTGATCAAGAGCTTATGCAGGCGATGTTGCTCAAATATATCGAAAAGGCCAACGATCTTGCCAGAAACCCGACCTTCTACAATACACTTACGTCCAATTGCACGACGGTCGTTTTCGACCTTGTTCGCCTGCTGGAGCCAGGTTTTCCATTTGATTACAGGATTTTGTTCTCCGGCTATTTGCCGGAGTTTCTTTATGACAATGGGATGCTCATGAACAGCGACCTGCCGTTCAGCGAAATCCAGCAGCGCGCCTTGATGGTGCCGGTGCGTTCGATGGAGCGCGACCAGTTTTCTACCGTCATCCGGCTGCCCGCCGGTACTTAGCCAGGTCGGATATAAGCGAGACATGTGCTAGCTTATATCCCGCTTCGTGTTTGCATATTTTTTTAGCAGACGAAGTTTGGGAAACGTCAAGAATGATTTCGGCGGATCGACCAGGGCCGATAATGCGCGCGCATAATCCAGCACCAGACCGGGCGTCCACGCCATGGATTCTGCGCGTTTGCGCATCAGTCCCGCTGCCCATAGCTCAGGATAAATGATCGCGCGCAACGCTGTCATTATTGGCCAGTTGTGGTCACGATAAACACCTTCCAGCGCTGCATCCAGAGCATCAGCGACTGCACTTGAGCAATTGCGGTTTGTGAGATTATAGGTGTTGTCTGCGCTGTAATGTTGCCAGAATGCATTCAATCGCGATGCGTCGATATTCTTGATCACCACCTGCACCGTCGATTGGCACCATTCGGCGGATTCTTCCTGATAGCTTGGCAGGAAACGTCCGGGCACATTGTTGTCTGCGGTGGCGCGTAATGTCCGGGTGAATTCGTCCGGCGATCGGTCGATCTCGACTGCAGGATAATGGCTGATATAGACGTGTGGGGCCATTTCCAGAGCCGCATGGCCTGTGGAAATGACGCCGTTTGTATCGACGGCTGCGATATATCGATTGATGGCCCTTTGATGAAGCGGGGTCATGACCTGACCTGTGGGAGTCCAGACATGGACGATCAGCTCGCTGCGATTGGCAGAATGGGCGAGGGAGCTGGAATCCGGCTTGTTCCATAAAGGATTTCTGTTGAAGATACTGCTGATCGATGCGCCTTCTTCCAGCCGTCGCACCCGTGTCGCAATGTTCAATATGCCAAGGCTGGTCAAAATCATGACGGCGCCGACATTGAAGGCAACTGTTCCGGCGTACCATGTTGGCCATGGCTGAAGCGTTGCAATGGCGATGCAAACTTCCGCAATGCCGCCCATCAGCCCCAGCCGCCAGCGGGGATAGCGGACAACCCATGCACTGCCAATGCGCACACTGCCATCCACAAGGAAGCAGAACCCCAGCACCATCGCAAGCGTGAAGTGGCTGGCGGGGGTGGCGCTGATAATCAGTAAGGCGACCGAGAACAATGCGATACCCTGCACGACACGCATTCGTCTCGCCGTTCCCTGACTGAACGCGGCAGCCAGGAGGCCGACAGCCGCCTCCGGCAGCAGGAAATAGCCAAAAAAGCGCGACGGAATGATCGTCTTTCCGTCCAGCGCATCTATAGCGATGAATGTGCCGAGGAGAAGCCAGACGCCGCCGGTAATGAGCAGTATTTTCCAGTGCCGCTGGATAATTTCGCGACCAAGGAGAATAAGAACGATGCGTATCATGCCTGGGGGTCTCCACTGGGTTTAAGCGTGCGCTTTACGATCAGGGCGAACACCATGAAAACGACGCAGACCATTCCCACAAAGGTCGGTAGGCCGTGCTGCATCACGTCCAGAAAACCGCCTGCCAGCATCGGTCCCACCAAGGCGCCACCGCCCCAGAACAGCCCCATCGCCGCATAGACGCTGATAAGGTCCGCCCCACGGAACTGCGAGCCGATTATCGCGAGCATTGTAGTATAAATGCCAACGAAAATTCCGCCCCAGATGAACAATGCCGGGTAGGCCAGCCAGCTCACCGATAGAAGCAGGGGCCAGAGAAATGCCGTTATTGCGGAAACCGCCGTTAGGGCGATCATCAATGTAACCCGGTTCATCTTGTCTGATAGCCAGCCAATGGGAAGCTGCAGCGCAATGGCACCGACCATGAGAACCGTGATCAGTTGTGCACCTTCGGTTTCGTTCCAGCCGAGCCGCATGGCATAAATGGCAAGGAAAGACAGTCCGGCTGTTTCAACTGCCGAATTGATTGCCGTTGTTCCCATGGCAATGGGCGACAGTCGCATCATACGCAAGAAATTTGAGTGTTTTTGCTGGGCCATTTCAATCTGTCGAAGTCCCGGCAGACTCATGATGACAAAGGCGAGGAGGGCGACGACCGCCCCGATTGCAAATGGCACCAACCCTTCAAACCCCGTAAACGACAGGATCAGCGGGCCGCCGGCAAAACCCAGCGAGAGCGACGCCGTATAGGTCGCCATGATGCGTCCGCGATTTTTATTGTCGCTCAGCTCGCTGGCCCAGGTTTCCGTCAATACGAACAGAATTTCGGCAGAAATTCCCAGCAGGAAACGCAACGGAAACCAGAACCAGAAACTAGGCACCATTGGAAACAGGATCAGAAGCAACGCTGATGAAAGTAGCGCGGCCATGATGAGATATTTGGGCTTGTAGCGGATAGCCAGTCCCGAAAGGAAGGGGGCTATGCACAGGACGCCGAGCGCATGCATGGCGGCATTGGCACCGACAAGCGTTTCCGTCAGCCCGCTTTTGATAAGCATATGCGCCACCAGCGGAGCCGTCAGGCTGTAAGTGAGCCCGAAAATCGACGCTGTCGCAATTATGATGGCAAGGGAAAGGAGCGAACTTTTTTCACTTGAGCGTTGTGTTTCAACGCTGTCGACTTCTGCTTCCAGTCTCAATTCTTTGCCCCAACCCAAAAGAATAGAATCGATGATACCCCATTGTCCAATACACCGCTCTTCGTAATCAATTAGTGAAGCCGAAATTGCAAAAATTCTACATAGAGGCCTCCCCGAAAAGGCTAAAACGGTTTTCGGAGAAGACTTGTGCTGAAAAGAGATTTTAAAACATTGATCTATTTCATTCAGATCGGTCGTCACACTCTGTGTAACTTCGAATAAACGCCGCGATAAACCAGAGGACCTATATCCCATTCCCTTCTAGAGAACACGGTTTATTTACGCCCTCTATATAATGAGTTGCGCCAACGTATTTTTTGGGGGGGCGTTCATGGCAACATTACTGGGGATGTCGATTTACGTATCATTCTTGGCATTTTGCTTTTTCGGGGCGCTTTTATATGCTTGTGGGTGGCTCCTTTTGGGATTGCGAGCTGCGCGTGCGTCGAAAGACCCTACTTCGGTGCCCATTGGTGCTTTTATCGGGACCATTTCCACCGCATGGGCTTTATCTCTTGGCTTCGTCGCTGCAGACGCATGGACGCTCAATTCCCGAGCCGATCTCGCGACCAGCAACGAACGATCTGCAATTTTTCGAATGCTGGGCACTGCTCATCCCACGGTGCTGAACAATGCGAGGCTTAAGAGTGCAGTAGAAACCTATCGGGCCCTGGTGGTTTCCGATGAATGGGGAACCGACGATAATATCGAACCTTCGCCGAAGGTGGAGAGGTCGCTTCTTGCCATTCGTTCCGTTGTCCAAACAGTGGCCAGTGATGGCACGCCCGCTCCGATCGTATCTCAGCTCATTCATGATTTTAACGAGCTTCAGAATGCTCGCAATGATCGCATCGCTATCGCTAACACGTCCATCGACCAGTATAAATGGTATCTTGTACTGGCGCTGACATTCCTGACTATCGCAACTATTGCCTCGACCCACGCGGATCGGGTGCGGGCTGGGAGGCATGCCTTGTTACTTTATTCGGTAACGGCTTCGATCAGCCTGTGGATTCTTGCGATCCATGCCAATCCATATATCGGCACCGAAGAACTAAACCCCACGCTATTGTTTTCAAGCCAACGTAGCTGATCGGGCACGTTCTCGAGCGGTCATCACGATGAATGACCGCTGTTAACAAGCTGCATGTGGCAGTTTATAAGTAAACGCGGTCCAGTTCATGCTTAGTGCGATCGAAGAGTTGGAGGTCCCTCCGTGAATAGTATCATAACAGCCGCGATGCGCGCCCGCTACGCCGTTTGGCGTCGTTGTAATAATCGGACGCCTGCTGCACGGAGCGATGGCGCGATTGCTCCATCGCTTCGGGGAGTGGAATGCCGCGTTTGGCAGCTTCGGTGAGATAGCCGGAGCGCAGGCCGTGGGCTGAAAATTCTTTTGCATCGAGACCTGCCATTTGCGCCCGCTGCTTGACGATCCGGTTGATGGCGCTCGGTTCCAGCGCCCGTGCCGAAACATTGCCCCAGCGATCGACTTTTCGAAACACGCTGCCCTTGTCGATTTTTGCCGCTTCCAGCCAGCGGGTCAGGGCTTCAACAGGCCGGCCAGTCAGATAGACGGTTTCATCGTGATCGGCCCCACTTGTTTTGGTGCGACCGAGATGGATGCCGAGAGAGGGGAGGGGAGAGCCGTCCTCGTCAGTGACAGGGGCTTGTTTGACCAGCTGTTCCATGCGCAAGCCGGCCACTTCGCTGCGCCGGCGTCCACCTGATCCAAAGGCCAGCATCAGGATGGCCCGGTCGCGGAGCGCGGTTAGATCCTCGCCGGAACAGGTTGCCAGCAGCTTGCCCAGAATATCGCCGGTAATGGCATTGGCACTCTTGCGGCTGCGCGGCCGGTTCAGGGCGCGCACCGCAAGCCGGATGGCCGATTTGACGGACGGCGATGAAAACGATCCTTCCAGACCGCGCCAGCGGGTCAGCGTCGACCAGTTGGCAAGCCGACGACGGACAGTGGCCGGCGCATGCGGTCCCGACACGCGCAGAAAACCTTGTTGGCGCAATTCCTCTTCCACGTCGGCCGGCATGCCGTGATCAGGTTCGATCTCGCGTTGCTGCGGCCGCCATAAATGATGGGCGATGAATTTCAGGAGCAGGGCTTCCGGCGCCGGGAAGGGGAGGGGATTGCCGGTTGCAGCCAGCGACCAGGCTTCAAGATAGGCCAGATCCGAGGTCAGCGCGCGCAGCGTGTTTTCGCCCATGCCTTCATTGACCAGGTGGCGCAGCGTCTCGATATCCTGATCGGTCAATAGCCCGGCGAGCCTGTCGCGGCGGTTCAGCGGCAGAACAGCCGCTATCGTATCTAAAGTCTCGGTGCGTTTTTCAATCGAACCTGACGACGAGCTGCTCATTTCGGCAGTCCGTTCTCGTCATATAGTTCATCGTGGTTCGAAGTCTGGTGCGTGTTTGCAGGCCTTCCCTTAAGCGCCAGCGCCCAGACTTCATCCCATGTGCCCTGGCCGTTCTGCGAAATTGGCACGATCGCGGCAATAGGATCGTCAGCTCGACAGATGACAACCTCGTCATCGCGCAAAACGAAGTCAATCAGTTCGTCAAATCGCTCCGCTGCCTCGGCAATGTCCACGAATACCTTCACCACCACTGCCCTTACCAGACGCGCTCATGCAGAATCGCGTCGAACGCCAGATCCGTCGAGATGAAAGTGCAGTGCTCAAGCCGCGCCTGAGCGGCAAGAATCCGGTCCCACGGATCGCGATGTTCCCAATCAAAATTTGCTGCAAGTTCGGCATGCAGATCGGTGATGGCTAGTGTTTGCAGGCCGCTTTCCGTGACGGCTGCCCGCAGTTCCTGGGGCTTGAGATCAAGCTTGTTCAGGCGCATCTTGTTGTCCAGCTCATAGAACGTGACCGCACTGACGAGGATAGCATTTGCCTTGTCCTCGATCAGCGATCGTGCCTTCGTGGACAGGCGATCACTACCGATTGTCCACCAGTAGACGGCGTGGCTGTCGAGCAGGATTTTCATTGCGTGTTTTCGCTATTGTTGGATTTGCCTTGCCAGACGCCGGTATCATCATTCCAGTCTCCGGCATCGATCGCCGCCTGCTCTGCATCAACTGTATCGAACAGGTTGTCGGGCAGGCCACGATGGCGCAACAGGCCAAAAGGGCGCTTGCCACCGTCCGCTGCTGGACCGATGCGGGCGTAAACTTCGTTGCCACGCATGATGACGATCTCTTCGCCCTGGTTGGCGCGATCGAGGACTTCGGCGAAATTCTTGCGGGCTTCGCTGATCTTGTAGCTTGTCTGGGGCATCGGGACCTCCGAAATTGGTCGTACGCCATTGATACCATTGTTTTACAGCGCGTACAAGTGCCTCGTACAAATAACCTCCGATAAGCTGTACTTATCAGAGGTGATTAGCCCTCACTACAAGCATCATGAGTGCCGAAACATAAAGGCTATTTAGCTTATAATTAGCACTTAATTTACCATAAATTCAATGCGTTACGATCTCGACCAATTGCCTCCGAAGAGTAAGCGGGGGGGTAAGCGGGGCATATCCGTTGTGGTTTTTAGCTCCCGATTTCAATTGAAACGCTAAGCGGTTCATTCCGACATCAAAATCTCCCCTTACAATTTCACGCGGAGGAGGGGAGGGGGCCAGCTAAAGCCCTGAAGCCTTGGTCAAATTCACGCGGAACCGATCACGTCGTCTCTGATATCTGCGGGTCATCTCCGCGGAAGCATGGCCAAGCTGTTTTTGGACGTAGCGTTCGTCGACCTCGGCCGAGGAGGCAAGGCCAGCGCGAAGGGAATGACCGGAGAACTTGAAGGCGCGCTCGATCTCGCTGAGATCGCCGCGAACGCCTGCGGCCATTGCGGCCCGCTTCACAAGCCGCGCCACCTCTTTGTCGTTCAGACGCTCCGAGCCAACAGCCTTCCCTTGCCCCGTGACGCGGCGAAAGAGGGGGCCATGGGCCAGCTTGGCGAACTTGATCCAGGTCTCGATCGCGGCGACTGGACACGTCGCATCAGACGAGCCACGACCCACCTCGACCTCTCGCCACCCAGTCTTGCCGCGCAGGGTGACAAGCATGCCCTTGTCGAGGATCTCAATCCAGCCTCGGCCGTCCTCAGTCTGGTCTGCCTTTAGATCGAGGCCGACAATTTCGGAACGACGGAGGCCGCCGGCAAAACCGATGAGCAACATGGCACGATCGCGCAGGCCGCGCAGCGAACCGCGGTCGAGCGTCTCGACCATGGCGATGATATCTTCGGCCATGACCGCCTCCTTCTGCACCGGCGGCCTGGCATGGCTGTTGCGGATCCCGGCCATAACGGTGGCGATGTGCCTGTCTTTACGATCAAGCGAGAGCGCGCGCTGGGCATAATTCCAGGATAGCGAGGAGAGTCGTCGTTCGATGGTTGAGACGGAGTTGGCCTTGGCGCCCCGTTCAGCTGTGCCGGAAGCGCAGGCGGTGATGTAGAGCCCGACGGTTTGCGGGTGTGGCGGGAGCGGAGCCAGATTGGACCGCCGACACCAAGCGGCAAAATGCTTCCAGTCCGAAGCGTAAGCCTTGCGGGTATTGGCGGAGCTGGCGGCTTCGACATAACCCCGGGCGCGATCAGCAAGGCTTGCGAGATGGGCGGGCGTCTGGTCCTGAACGGCGAGAGAGGGGAGGGGGCTGTCGCCCGACACCTCCGGCGCGGAAACATCACCGCCGGAGGCTGTGCTGAGAGACGGCGCTGAGGTCTCCTCGACGTGAATTTCGCTGTTCTGCTCGATGATTTGGGCCATTTCTCTATAATGAGCATTATGTCCGATAATGCAAGATTATCGGACATAATTATATGCGGACAGGCTGTGCGGTTGATTGTGAAATAGGTGGTAGAAACTGCGCGCCTCGGCTATGCTTGACGGCATGGATTCGCGCCTTCCCCCACCTTTCGCCGCCCCGGTTCTCCCAGCGACCGTGTCTCCCCTACCGGCTTGGGCGAACGGGCGCGCGCGCGATTCAAGCGAAGGGGACGCCGCCTTTGCCGCTGGCATTGCTCTGAAATCGCTCGACGATTTGGTTCGCGCCGACCTGCCGTGGGCGGGCTGCTGGCGCCAGCGCCTGGCGCTTAGGGCCTCGCATTCGGCCGTGCAGCTGATTGGCCGCAACGAAGGCGAGGCGGGCTTGCGCGATGTGGTGCTGCTCACCGCGCCTGGCAACGATCCCGGGCCGGCCGGAGCTATGTATTTGGCATTCCAGAAACTGGCGGCAAAGAAGCGGCCGATCAGCAGCAAAGTTCTGGAGGAGGTAGCGGCGCTGATGGGGATGCGTCGCGAGGGCCTGAGCGAAATTGCCGATTTATTTGACGGCGCGCTTCAGTCCGGTCGTGCTGTGCCCTTCGTCGTCGCCGACCTTGTCACCAACATCTGCGCCGCCCGGCCAGATGCCGAAATTTTGGCCTGGTGGCTGGCCGACCGCCTGCTCGCGGAAAAACTCGCCTGGGCGTATGGCGTGCCGCTCACGATGGGCGAGCGGTTTGGCGCAGCGTTCAAGACCATAGGTGGCCGCGGGCGGGTGCGGCCCGGGGAGCCCGCTTTCCCGCGGGCGGTGTGCCTGGCGCTCGTGTCCGCCACGGTCGAGGCCTTGCGGCAGGCCAATGACATTGGCCGGCGTGCCGAGACATTGTTGGCGATCGCGCCGAAGTTGCGAACCAAAGGCGCCGGCGTCGTCATCGAAAAGCTGCTCAACGAGGATGCCATGCCCGCCTCCGTGCCCGGCAGCCATCTCTCCCGCTGGGCGGCGACGCGATTGTTCGAGCGGCTGGAAAGTTTTGGCGCGGTGCGTGAACTGTCCGGCCGAACTTCGTTCCGGATTTTTGGGTTGTGACGATGGCTGGATCAAGCGCAACACGACGGAAGTCACGGCCGCAGGACGAAGTGTTGCTTGATCGCGAGCTCGAAGATCTGCCGCCGGAGCTGCGCTGGCGCGAATGGATGCTGCGGGTAGAAGCAGTGATCTTTGCCGCCGCCGAGCCGGTCAGCCGTGAGATTTTGGCGCGCGTGGTCGGTTGCGGCTGCAGCATCGATCTCATCATCGATGATTTGCGCGAGGATCTGCGGTCACGTCCCTATGACATCGTTGCGGTCGCCGGGGGCTGGCAGCATCGAAGCCGTTCGGCTTACGCGTCTGCGATCCGTGCCTCGCAGGCGCCAACGCGTAGCGTCGCCGCGTCGCTGTCGGAAAACGAGGCTGTGGTGCTGGCGGCGATCGCATACTTGCAGCCGGTGACCCGCGGCGAGTTGTCCAACATGTTCGGCAAGGAGATAAGCCGCGACATGATTGCCGGCCTTCGCGATGCCGGGTTTCTCAGCTCCGGCCCGCGCAGCCCGACACACGGCGCGCCCTACACCTATGTGACGACCAGGCATTTTCTCTCGGCGTTCGGCCTCGAGACACTGCGCGATCTGCCCGATCTCGAGCGGCTTGAGGATGACGGGCTGCTTAGCCGGCATTCGCTTGTGAGGGAAGATTTGGCGAAAGAAGTCGCCGATGGCGGCGAGCAGGACTAGCTGTAGCGGCTTGCCAA